>JARBTR010000010.1 GCA_029240105.1 Caryophanales bacterium
AGGGGTTCGACTCCCCTACTCTCCGCCATTAACTAATACAACACGCTTTCTATTAATTAGTAGGCGTGTTTTTTTGTGATAACACGCAAGACTTTGTAACATTTTAAAATATTAATTCAAACTTTTCGATTTGGTTAGGTGCAAATAAATGTTTAGAAGAATCACATTTGATGAACTTTTTTATAGTGAATACTTTTCAATGGCATACCATACAAAATATGGTTATTTTGATTTTAAACCAAAAGGGAATTACGAATACGATTATGTTGTTTCAAACTTGGTTTATAGAGGTATTTTTAATACTGAAGGGATTATGAATAATTTTGAAGAGTTAAAACCTTACTTAATTGATAAGCAAAATAGAGATACAAGCCCAATGGAGTTGTCAACTTTCAAGAACGAAGATGAACGTAGGATTTTAAAACTTCCTAATATGTATTCTTATCTAAAATTATGTATGCATCTTTGTGAAAACAAATCTACTTATATTGAGATACTTAGTTCAAGTCAAAAATCACTATCTAATGGTTTTTATGAAACAACATTTTTAACAAATAAAATCAAAAAAGAGAAAAAAAGACTTGGAAATAAATTTATTTTCAAAACAGATATTCAAAATTTTTATCATAGTATTTACACGCACTCAATTCCATGGGTACTTGTCGGAAAACAAGAAGCAAAAAAGGAACGTCAATCAGGTTTTCATAACGAACTCGATTCCCTTGTCCAAAAATGTCAATGTGGTGAAACTTATGGAATCCCAACTGGTAGTTTTGCAATTCGATTAATTGCTGAAGTATATATGTGTGTATTTGATAAAACTATGGAAAAATACAACTATTCTAGATATGTTGATGATTTCGAATTTCCATTTAATGAAGAGGTAGAAAAAAGTAGGTTTTATACGGACTTATATAAAGAATTAAGTAATCTTAATCTAAAAATTAAAAAAGAAAAGAATAACATTGATTCATTCCCATTCAAACCAGATAACGATAGTGATGTTTTCTTTGAATACTTTTCAAAAACCAAAAATTCGTCGAAATATATTCATAGATTCATTGATTTCTCTGTAGAAAAGGAACGAGAAGGGTTTAAGGGTTCAATAAAACTTATGTTTAAAACACTTGAAAAAGGAGTAAACAAAAACATATTAGAAAAGGACTCTTTTACATCACCTATTTTATTAAGGTTATTTAATTTCGTCTTGATGTCCCCACAGTATACAATCTATTTTTTAGAAATGTTGGATACCTTTGATTGTGAAACGACTCTAGAATTGCTTAGAAAAGGCATTAATAATCATAAGAATCAGATAATAAAAAATATTGAACGCTACATTGATTTAAATTTTTCACAGGAGGTTTACTCAATTTTAAGTATTTTCCATAAAATTAGACTAACTGATATTTTTGATGATGATTTATTAAAAAAAATAATTTTAAAAATGGATGATATAAGTTCAATTTTAGCCATGGAAATGAAACTATCGAACAGTGGAAGTTTAAGTTCTGATTATTATGAGATTATTGAAACAAAACTCTCAAATTCAAAATCATGGGATGATGAGTATTGGTTTTTTAAATATCACTTTATGTTCAAAATTCATGAAAATAATAAATCTGATTTTAATAAAAACTTTAAAAATTTTATATTTGAAAAATATGCAAACGGAAAAAATAGAAGTTCATTTTTCAACCAGAACAATATAAGAAAGTTGGACTCTCCAATCAATTTACATTTTCAGAACAAAAATAGCCATATAGATATTTGTAAATTTTTTGAAAAAATGTTAGATTTGAAAATTTCATTTGTTAACTTGAATAAAGACATGAAAAAGGACAAAACATTAAATTGATGTTTTGCCCTTTTTTATTACACTGTGATATTCAAACAGTTAATAGGTGAGAATTTTTTGTGTTTTTCAATTACCTCATTCGAATATAGGTTCACATATACACGAACCATATCAAGTGATTGATGTCCTAATATCTGTTGCAATTCAAAAATGTTAGCACCATTTTTCACACTTAATTTTGCACCTGTTCTTCTAAATTTATGTGGACTTCCCTTTATACCAATCATTTCAGTGTATTTTGCTATTCTTTTTTGATATTGGACTCTTGATAGAGGGTTACCATCAATTGAAATAAATAGAAAATCAGAGTCCACTTCCCCACGAATCTTTAGATATTTTTGAATCATATCACCCATTTTCTTTTGAATCGGGACATATCTTTCAAAATGGTTCTTTGTGTTTCTTATTCTAATCTTTGAATCACTCCAATGTATATCTGAAATACAAATCCCCGCTATTTCACTTAATCTCACACATGTCTCTAATAATAACATCATAAATGTCAAATCTCTCCAACCTGTAAAAGTTTTTAAATCAGGTTGTCTAAATAACTTTTCTAATTCTTCGTTAGAAAATGTATCACCAATTTTTTTCCTATCATTTAACATCTTTATATCTTCAAAAATATTTTTTCTAACTATCTTTTCTCTTCTTAAAAAATAGAAAAACGCCTTAATTGCTCTCAATTTTGTATTTATAGTCACAACTTTAGTGCCTTTACTTTTCAGATATAATATTATATTATCCCTAATGTTCGCTTTAGTAATTAATTTAGGCATTGTGTTTATTCCCTGTTCTGTCAATAATCGCTCAAATTGACGTAATTCAGTTTTGTAATACACAATCGTATAATGACGAAGATTCCTTATTTCACAATCACTAATAAATAACGATACTGCCGTATTGAAACTAATGTCCCTTCTTTTCTCATTAACTATTTGCAGTTCTTCGAATGATAAACTATCACTTCTTCTCATTTTTATTCCTCCTGTGTCTTGGGAAACATGAGATAGGCATACATGATTTTGCACACATGATTTTTCATTACAAAGTCTTGCGTGTTATCACAAAAAAACACGCCTACTAATTAATAGAAAGCGTGTTGTATTAGTTAATGGCGGAGAGTAGGGGAGTCGAACCCCTTGCTCCTTCGGCCTCTCGGACAACTCTCCAGGAAAACACAGTCGTTTCAATCATTTCTATTATTATCAAAAAGAATTATTTCCCATGATTTTTTGATGAAATTCAGTGATGCGATTCACCAATTTTTTGAAACTGTTTTTTATTATAAATATTTTTTTGGTTTTTAACAAGCATTTATTTTTGGTAAAAATCTATTCACAAACCTAAATTAGATACGTTTTAGGTTTGTTTTTTAATAATACTGATTTATAAAATTAAATTTATTTTAATCCTGAGAAATTTAATTTTTATAATAACTCACTTAATAAATCATTGATACTAAGCGGATTTTCAGGACTGTATGTCACTAATATATTTTCTAGAACATCAATATTTGAATGTTTCAAATGATTGAGTATTTTGTTTAATACTACCTTTTGGCCATCTACATTTGTAATTGGTAAAACTAGAACTACATATTCCTTGTAAACATACACAGAATCTATTTTTCTAGTTCTGTTTTTAATTTGCTTTAAGCAATTTGTAATATCGTTTTCATCAACTCTCAATTTTATAAAACTTAAATGTTGCTTTCCTCGTTTTGCTCTTTCATGTTCCAAATGTATAACCAATTTAAAATCTTCAGCATCATAAGATCTATTAGTATTGGAGTTGGATTTGCTTAGAATTGTTTTTACCTTTTCTACCAATATTTTATCGTCAAATGGTTTAATAATATAATCGGCTGCACCTGTTCTTATAGCTTCAGCGATTGTTTTGGAATCATTACATGAAGTTATAAAAACAATTGGTATATCGTAATTTTTCTCAGTTTCATTTAAGATTTTTGCTAGTTCGATTCCGGTTATACCAGGGAGATAGATATCCAAAATAATTAAATCGACATCAAAAAGATAACCTCTAGGATTTCGTGCAATAGCGGTTGCAGAACTAAAAGTAACAAAATTTGTATACCCACCTTTTTCCAAAGCCTGTGCAATTCGATTTTGCATTAAAACTGAATCTTGAATAATTATAATTTTAGACATCACGAATCACCTCCTGTATATAGTAATTATAATAAGTAGAAATTTTAAACATATTATTACACAGATTAATTATCATCACTTTATATGATAGTACAAAGATAATCTTTTTTCGACAAGTTACTTTGAAAAATGTTTTTATACTACAAGTAAACTAATAGTAAACTTAAGATGTTTATACAAAAATTAGATTATTGTTATACTAATCAAAAGAATTTATAGGAGTAATCCATATGTGTGGCCGATTTGAAATCGATTTAGAATTAGATCTAGAAGAATTAAGAAAAATTGATCAACAAATAAGAAGTAAATACAACACTCCATATAAATCTGGTGAAATTTTCCCTACTGATACTGTGCCTATTCTCTTAAATGCGAATGGCAAACCAGAGCTTCAATTAATGAAATGGGGTATCCCCAAATGGGACGGAAAAGGTCATGTAATAAATGCAAAAAGTGAAACAGCAGCAGAAAAGAGACTCTTTTCACAAGCTTTTTTTCAAAGAAGATGTGTGGTTCCCTCAACAGGTTTTTATGAATGGAATAAATATAATAATGAGAAGAAAAAAGAAAAATTTCTATTTACAACTGGAATCGATCAAATGGTATATATGGCTGGAATTTTCAATTCTATAAAAGTAGGAGATGCATTGCAAAATTATTTTGTTATCTTAACTCAAGCTGCTAACTCTTCTATCAGTGATATTCATGATAGGATGCCTGTACTTTTATTCAAAAATGAGCTCAAAGATTGGTTGAGAAATGATCCTTTCGTAGAAACAATGATTAACAGATCTGATGTTATTTTAGAAAGAAAGATTGTATAAATTGTAAAATATTCAAATTGCAGTAAAAAACATAATATACTAATAAATCTTTTTAAAAGAAACAAGTTGATAATAGATTATCAATTTGTTTTTTTGTTCACTTTATTTCAAAATGTTATGAAAAAAGACCACATTTTTATGCGGTCTCAATTGTATACCTTGCTAATTATACTTCATGCTCCATTTCGTACATTTTTAAGGCACTATTTAACTCTTGCCTTACTGCCTCCCGAATATGTTCTGGTTTTATTACCTCAACCGATGTACCCCACTTCATTAACCAATACACAAGTCCTGGATTATCTTTCGCTGTTATCTTAATTGTACAATACTCTTCATCAAACTTTCGAGACAGAAACTCAGATCCAAACTCGTCGACCATATTTTTCATAACAGAGTGCTTGCATTTTAATGTAAGGGGTATGTACTCACCTGCCCCAAACATATTTAATGATCCTGAGATATAACGATTTAAATCAAAACGCCGGTCTTCGAAGGTTCGATTAAGGATCTCAACGTTTCTCATTCTGTCTATCCTAAAGTTACGTGGATACGCTTCTTCACCAATAAACGCGATCAAATAATAGTATGATTCTTGCCACACAACACCTATAGGCTCAACTGTATAAAATTCGCCCTGTCTTTTCAAATTAAAATGTTTATTCCAATCAAAATCCCCATACTGAAACTGAACGAAATGCTGCCCAGCTATCGCTTCATGTAGACGACTAACATAAAGATGAAAGTTTTTTACATTACTTTTCGCAAGTGGATTTATGATAAGTTCAGTTTTTATCTTTTTTGCTTGCTCATTACTAAGTAGTTTCTTTAATTTTGAGGTTAGGTACTTGGATTCAGACTTCCCAATAAAGCGGCTAGATGCCACAGCGTCAACCAACATTTGAACTTCATATGGTTCAAACTCTCGTTCCACATGGGCATATTTCTTCACTTTCCCCTTTATTTGAGTGTCTTCAAGTACTTCAAATCCTAATGCATTTAAAGCTGAAATATCAGCTTTAAGCGTCTTGTAGTTCGTTGATTCACCGGTTTCTTCTTCTAATAACATTAAAATCTCTTCTACAGATTTATAATGATTCTCGTCAGTCTTCTGAAAAAACAAGTCTCTTAGTACCATTAATCGTTCACGATTACTCAATTTTGACACCTACCCACTTTTGATGAGTTTATTCTAACATAGAGAACTGGTAAATTTTTACCGAGCTTATCGATTAAGGTAATAAATACCTAGTTTGTTCGAAAATTATGGAAATTTTAAGGTAAAAAATGTTATGATAATTCAGATATTTTGTCGATTTTTATACAAAAATCTGCAGATGCTATTTCTTGGATGTTGCGGAGGAATTATGATGACTTACAATTGGTTGGAAACGCTTCAAGTTTCTGAAGAAAAACTTAAATCAAATGCAAAAAAAACACCTGTACTATACATTGCAGCTCAAGATTGCACTGGTTGTGCTATGTCACTTATCGTTTCCAACGAACCTTCTGCTTCTTCAACACTCCTTGATTTTATTTCATTAGAATATAGCGATCTTCTTTCAACATCAAGCGGATTTCAAGTTGAGGGTAATAAAGAGGCTATTATTGAAAAATACAAGGGTGAGTACATTTTATGTGTAGAAGGTAGTATAGCAGGTTGTGATGACTTTTTACGAATTGCTGGTAAATCCGTAAAAGATGATATTATTCATGCTGCAAAGCATGCGAAGGCTGTTGTTGCAGTTGGAAGTTGCTCTAGTTGGGGTGGTATTGCAGCTGCTGCACCAAATCCTACCGGAGCAGTTCCAGTTACTGAAATTTTACCTGAAGGAACACCCATTGCTCTTGTGCCTGGTTGTCCTCCAATTGCAGAGGTTATTCTTGGAACAATCCTGCACGTTCATTTTCATGGCGAATTGCCTGAATTAGATAAAAAATTACGCCCTAAAATGTTTTACAGCACAAGTGTACATAACAGTTGCCCTCGTAAGCCTTTCTTTTTAACGAAGCAATTTGCAGAGACCTATAACGATGAAGGATTTAAAAATGGCTGGTGTCTTTTTAAACTGGGGTGTAAGGGTCCGACGACTTTTAATGCATGTGAAACAATCGGCTGGAACGGCAGCATTTGCTCACCAATCGGTTCTGGCAACGCTTGTATTGGCTGTTCAGAAAAAGGATTCTGGGATCATCGTAATGGACTTAGTGGCGGAAAATAATATAAAATTTACCAATTATTGTATTATTAAATGAAGCTTTAGTATTTTATAACCTATATAACAATTAAAAGTGTAGCAAAACAATTGCTACACTTTCTTTTTTCTAAAAATCAACATTGTTATGTATGCCCCCAATAATGCTAGTGCCATATCCCATTGCGAATCCCAAACATCACCTTGTGTCCCTAAAAAATCACGTGCTGACTCTCCCACAATCATTGCAGAAATCCACTCCGCAAGTTCATATAGCGCGGCCAATGACAATACAAAGGAAGCTAACATGATGTTTAAAAGTACCCCTTCCCTTATCCAACCTTTTCTTATAAGCAACTCTTTTATTGGAACTATAAAGAGTCCTTTAAATAAATGACCGAATCGATCATAATGGTTTCTTTTTAAATGCATCATATCTTTAATCCATTCAAATAATGGAACATCATCATAGGTAAAATGACCACCAATATAGGTAAGAATGATTAATATCGAAAAAATAAAATATGACAAAGTCGAAAATTGAAATTTTCTGTACGTAAAGACTAACACTAGTAGAACAATTGTTGTTGGTCCAACTTCCAGCAACCAAGTTAGTCGTTCTGTTGGATTAATCCCTGACCATATTAAAAAGCTGATATTAATGAATAACAAGATTAGATGAGAAGGTTTTGTTTTGTTCATTGTAAACTCCAATGTTAAAAATGTAATGAATCAGATTATCACTTATTCGATCAGATTTTCTTTTTACATATTTCTAAACTATTAAAAAATAAATTGTTCATTTAAATCTGTCACTTACCGTTCAAATTTTATTTCCACATTGTTCAAGATTTTCCATAGGACTTTCGGTTATAATAAAACAGTATTATCAAAAAGGTAGAGAAAGAGGTATATCATGGCTAAGAAATTACTATATGTAGTTTGTAACCCAAAGCAAGATTCAAATGCATCAAGATCACAACAAATTGCTGAAGCTTATATCGATGCATTCAAAGAAGTTCAACCTGATTTAATTGTAGACAAAATCAATCTTTTTCATGCAGGAGAAGATTTAGTTCCTGAGATTGATGAAGATTTAATATTTGCTCGTGCAGGACTTTCTTTCCGTGGTTTGAAGTTTGAAGATCTTTCACCGGAACAACAACGTAAATATAAGAATCACGTTGCTTGTTGTGATCATTTTATTGATCATGATTTTTATGTATTTGCTTCACCAATTTGGAACTTAGGTTCACCTCACTACATGAAAAAATACATAGATAACCTTTTTGCGAATGGTAAAACTTTTATTGCGAAACCAGATGAGCGCAGAGGTTTATTAACTGGACATGTTCAACACATTCAAACACGTGGCGGCACTTATTCAACTGGTCCATTAGTTGAATTTGAATCTGGCGATCGTTACTTGAAAATCGCAATGGAATTCATGGGATTGACGTACCAACCAGTAATCTATGCAGAAGGTTTAGACCATAATCCTCGTCAAGCTCCAGAAATTGTAGCTGCAGCGAAAGAACAAGCTCGTAAAGCTGCAATAGAGTTAGCAACTAGTACAAAGGGTGAATAAAACCATTTTTATGGTATAATAGTGTTTAAATTTAATGTTGAGGTAAATAAATGCTATATATATTCTTGTTCATTCTATTTGTTATTGCTATCGGATTTGGGGAATTTTTTATTAACCGTTTCTTAAACAAATGATATCTAGGCTTTCTGTCAAAAGACAGAAAGTCTTTTTTATATGTTCTACATAATAAATCTCAATTCATTTAAGTATAGTTCGGCCCAAAATAAAACCCGCCTTATTGAAGAGCACATTAACGTTAGATTTACATCTAAACAGTAGAGTACTCAACAACAGACGGGTTTATTTTTATTAAATAGGTATTATTTATACAACTCTTTTAGCGATTCAATTTCTTTAATTACCTTTGTTTGCTTTGAACCTAGGTAGAAAATATAACCAAAAAGAATAGCCATTGTAATAGAATATGCTGTATATAAAAATGTCATATACTCTTCCTCCAATTATCTGCCGATTTTTTCAGCAATTTTATCTTTCATATGTTGTAATTCAATACGAGCTTTTTCGATTCGTACACCTTTGTGAATAAGAGCCGTTAAGAAGAAAGAAAATGCAAAAACGGTAAAGACTAAAGCAAATACCATATTCCCTTCTAAACCGCCACCTTCTTGTCCTACTACAGTTGGATGGAACTTTGATCCCCACCATTCTGAAGCAAAGTAAACAATTGGCACATCTATAAATCCAATAATTCCAAAAACAGCACACAAACGAGCTTTTTTATCCCATGAACCGTCCATGAAACGAATCATTGTATAAGCGATGTAAATAAAGAATAGAATCAATGCTGATGTAAGTTTAGGTTCCCAGCTCCACCAAACATTCCAAGCAGATCTTGCCCAAATTGGCCCAGTAAGCATTACAATAATAATGAAAACAACACCAATCTCAGCAGCAACCGTTGCATATACGTCATATATACGTTTTTTTGTAGCTAGATATAAAATACTACAAACAAAAACAACACCAAAAGCTAATAATGCATTCCAAGCAGTACCCACGTGTACATAGAAAATCTTTTGTACTGCACCCATTGTTTTTTCAATATTTGAGTAAATGAAAATTAAATATGCTGATACTAGGATCATTGCAAATGCGATTCCGTAGACAATGTGATTAACTAGAGTAGTTCTAGTATTCAAATTCAAGCCTAGTTCCTCTTCATTTTTGAAAAAACTCATTCCTACACCTCCAAAATATAATCAAATAATACAATACAAATTCCGAAGAATATGATGTCATACCCTCCAACTAATTGCAACCAACCATAGGCTTTCTCAATTTGGTCTGGATGACGCAAAATGATTTTTGTTGCAGAAACAATGCCTATTAAAGCGGGTGTCGCAATTGGAAACAATAATAATGGCAATAACATTTCACTAATACCAGAGTTCGAAGCTATGGCCGATAAAAACGAACCTATTCCAACAAACCCAAATGTTCCAGTAAATATAGTTAATAATAACCAAGGTAAAGATCCATTAAACTGGTAATCAAATAGTAAGAAAAGCATTGGAATCGCTATTGCTTGTACAATTAAAATCATTACAAAGTTAGCAAAAAATTTACCTAAGAAAATACTTATTGAATTCACAGGTGCGATAATCATGCCCTGTATATTATCATTTTTTAATTCAGAAATAAACGAACGATTTAATCCTAGTATGGCAGAAAAAATAGATACAATCCAAATTAGTCCAGGAATTAACGCTTTTGTAGATTCTTTGTCCGGATCAAATGCAAAACTGAAAACAACAATAACAAGTACAGCAAAAACAAGCATGGTTGGAAGGACTTGCTTAGATTTTCTTTCAGCACGTAAATCTTTACCGGCTATAGTCAATGCATTTCGTAGAATAGACATTAATTTTCGCCTCCTACTTTTTCATTGTACTTATTTAGTAACCATTCCTCTGTTCTAACTTCTATAGGGAAATCATCACTCACAATTCCTCTTTGAATGATTATGGCACGATCACATAAAGTAGCAGCCTGCTTGAAATCATGTGTCACCATTAGTGTAGTCATCCCTTTTTGCTTGTTTGTTTCTACAACATCATTTAAGATACCAACAGCCTTTTGATCGAGGCCCGTATGAGGTTCATCAAGTAATAAAAGCAATGGGTTGTGAATGATTGCTCGAGCAATCGCTACACGTTGAATCATTCCCCTTGAAAATCCCTTAACTGGTTCATTCATAAAGAATGCTAGACCAACTTGTTTAATGAGTTCTTTGGAGCGCTTCTCTAAATCTTTGACACCGTACAATTTACCGAAAAATTCTAGGTTTTCTAGAGGTGAAAAGTGTTCGTACAACAAACTCGCATGGGGTAAATAGCCTGTTTTCTCGCGAATCTTATTCAAGTTTTCATTTAAGTCGATTCCATGAATCATTACTTTACCAGAAGTTGGTTTATATAATGTTGCAATAACCTTAAGCAAGGTACTTTTTCCAGCTCCATTTGGACCAAGAACAGCAATTGTTTCGCCATTCTTAACTTCTAAATCCAAGTTTCTGAGGATCATCTTGTTCCCCATTTTTTTCACTAATTTTTGAATTTTTATCAAAAACTAGCACCTCCCAAAAATCCGAGAATGGTCATATATTTAACTAATTAATCCATTAGAGACTTCGTAACTTACCAAAGTGTGCCTATGTATACCAATAGCGCCTGAATATGAGGCGCTATTGAGTAATTTGCAAACCATTTATTCTGTAAATTCTTTAATTTTAACAGTTATTTTTAATAGTTTTTCGCGTAATACTTTTTCTTTTTCTAACTGTTCCTCTTCAGTAATCAAACCAGCTTCTAAGTTTTCTTGAAGTTCAGAAATTTTACTTAAGATATCTTTTCTTTGTTGAGCAAGTTGAACAAAATCATCTTCACTTTCATCACTTGATGAATCGGAATTATTACGATTTTTGTTTTGACCACGGAAGTAGAAAAATAATCCAGCACCAGCTACAAGTACAACACCCAATGTTCCTAAAACAATATACAAAGTAGTGTTATCAGGTTCTGCAGGAGTTACTTTTGTTTCATCATCCTGTGCATTGTTTTGCTCAGTGTTTTGCTCCTCATTTACTGCCGGTTTAGGAGCTTTTGCTGACTGATCATATACCAATTTTACTGGTTTATTTGCTTCAGAAATGAACGCAGCAAAAAAATAGTCGTTCAAACCATCCATATTAAAATCGCCAGCGCCACTTGTGTCTGTTTCTAATTCAATTTCTTTAGAACTTACAATACCCTTCCCTTCAGGTGTCATAATTGTTAGGGAAGTATTCTCAACTGGAGTTACGTAATTGAACTCACCATTTGTCATTACTATATTATAATGGTATTCAATCTTACCGGCTTCGGTTGGAGCCAGAGAAATTACTTTACCATCCTTCAGCTCACTACCAGCAACAACCTTTAAATTAGTTGCATTTGTTGGTACATCAAAAACCACACCCGCTTGCTTAACGCCAACAAACTTATTAATAACTAAAACTGTACCGTCCTCTTGTGGTAGTAAGTACATGTAATTTGTATTTGCTTCTGCATTTGGGTTTGCAAATGCACTAGTAACAGGCATTAAAAGAAACGCTGCTACAACAATAAATAAAAACTTTTTCATTATTTTTTCCCCTTTTTTCGTGCCTCTTCTATTGCTGCTTGAATTTCAGCTTCAACATCAGTCATAATCTCTTTTTCAGAACGAGTTGTTGTTGTACTTCTTTCGTTTGAAGACCAAAGCGCAAATAAGGCACCAAGTGAAAGTACATACGTACCAATCCAAATCCAAATGACCATTGGATTAATTTTAATCATAAACGTCCCTCTACCATCTGATTCCCATGATTTTAGAACGATATATAAGTCTTCTTTTAAATTTGATTTTAAAGAAACTTCAGGTAGTGAATTCTCTGCAGCGTCATTATAAAAAATAACTTCTGGATGAACTGTTCCTACATTTTTTCCATCTTTAAAGACAGTAATTGTAGCGTATAAAACGTCTTTTCTACCTTCTTTTTTCTCTTCAAGACTTTCATATACTAAGCGATAGTTATTAATATCCTCATTACCACCAAGAGGGATTGTTACTGTATGCTCTACAGAATAGTTTTGAGATCCAACAACACCCATCATCATAAGCGCGACACCGATATGAACGATATAACCACCGTAACGGCGTCTGTTACGAGTCATCAAACGATATAATGCTACAAGATAGTTTTCTTTAGTAGATTTACTTCTAGCAATCGCACCTTTACCAAAGTCAACGAGGTGGCATGTAATCATAAAAGCAACGACTGCGTAACCAACAATTGCATATGGTTTTAAAATTCCAAGCACTATAACTAATACAATTGTTAAAAGTGTAACTATAGCCGGAATAATGTAATCTTTTTTCCAGTCTTTCTTAGCTGATTTATGCCAAGCTACTAGTGGAGTAAATGATAGTAAAATCATTGTAATTAGAAGAACTGGAGCCTCTAATTTTGTATAGAAAGGGACACCTAATGATTTAGACTGTCCAGTTAACCACTCAGAAGTTAATGGGAAAGTAGTACCAAGAAATACAACCAAAGTTGCTAGGACAAAAAGAATGTTAACCCCATAGAAACTACCTTCTTTTGAGAAGAAATCAGTCATTTCATCCATAGAATTTCTCACAAGTGAGAATCTACTAAAAATTAAATACAATGAGAACAAAATAATAACTATTTGGAAAACCAAGAAGTAAATACCGATTGGGTCTTCAGAAAATGCATGAATTGAAGATATAATACCGCTTCGCACTAAGTACGTACCAAATATAGTTAGAAGGTAAGAAACAAATGCTAGTGATAAATTCCAGAACTTCATCATGTTTTTACGTTCTGCTACCATAACTGAGTGCAATAGAGCAGTTGCTGTAAACCAAGGCATTAATGAAGCATTCTCTACTGGATCCCATGCCCAGTAACCACCCCAACCTTGCTCAGCATAGGCCCATTTACCACCCATAACGTTTCCAAGTGTTAACAAAAGCCAAGCAAAAAGAGTCCAACGACGAGATAGTTTTGTCCAATCGTTACTAGTGTCTTTTTTAATTAAGCTGGCCATTGCAAAGCCAAACGGTACTGCAAGTCCTGCATAACCTAATAAAAGTGTAATTGGATGGATAATCATCCAAAAGTTTTGTAGCATTGGATTTAAACCATATCCATCAGTTGGTGAAACCGCGTTTCCTAAGTTGTCAACCATTGGTTGAAATGGATGATCTACAAACGCTATCAATCCCATAAACACAGCGATATTAATCATTAAAATTGGCGTAATATATTGTGCATAATTTGCTTTTTGTAATTTTTTTGAACAAGCTACCATAGTTGTTAATATGGATAATGCAACCGTCCATGTTAGTAGTGAACCAGATTTACCAGCCCATAATGCAGAAATCTTATAAAGTAATTCTAAATCCTTCGTTGTGTATTCATATACATACTTAATACTAAAATTATTAGTTAAAAGAAAATATTCAAGAAAAACTATTGATAATGTTATTGTGCCTAGAGTGGCAACAGCACTCCATTTCCCACCTGCTAACAACCCGTGGTCTTTTTTTACAATACCTACTATATATAAAAGAATTGTTATTACCGATAACATAAATCCGATATATATGGAAGCAACTGCTAACGAAACCATTTATACACCTCTTTTTCAAATGTTGACGTTCAGTTTATTAGGTATTACTACCCGTACAACTGAACGTCATCTACTTTATTATTTTTTAATTATGAAAAATTATTACTTTTCTTCTAATTTGTTATCGATATATTGTTTGTGTTCTTTAGGATCATAATTTTCCATATCAGCACCTTCATATTTAGAAGGACAACGAGTTTGAACCTTTTCAGCTACGAAATTAGCTTCTTTTCCGTTTTTAGCATCTTTAATGTTCCCTTGAAGGATAACGATAACACCTTCACTAAAATTGTCCGGTTTTGTACCTTCATATGTTACATGCATTAAACTTCCTTTTTCATCATTTACATCAAATTTCAATTCGATTTTGTCTGCATCCCATTGTATAGATTCTTCTACAAGAAATCCCTCAACAGTAATGTAATCGTCTTCAAATTTTTCTTGATTTGTTACAAGGTCTTTTAGTTTCAATTCAATAGCTGTAGTTCCTGGAGTAGCAGCCATTAGAATCACAACAACACCAAGTGCAATAATAAATCCAGCTAGCAAAATTAATCTGTTCTTTTTCATTTTTTTCTCCCCTAATTTTATTTTTTATAAGTTTTTCATTTCTTCTGCAAACTCTTCTTCCGTAATTTCACCATCAATTAAAAGTTTTCTCAAAACTTTTTTCTTAACAGCAGCAGATTGATACGACTTATTGTCTGTTTGATTTTTTCGTGCTTCATTTCTTTTTTGTTGACGTGTAGTAGCTTGGCTACCTTTTTTCCCTTTAATTGCGAAGAATAAAATCAGACCAAAAATAAGTATTGCTCCACCAATTATTAACGCAACATTTGTATCTAGTGCACTTGTTGGGGTTTTGCTAGTAGATGTATTACTTTCAGGTGCGCCATTTTCTTGAATCCACTGATTCGATGTTTTATTATCTGCTTTTTCATATTGTACTTTAAATGTTTTTACATCCCCTGCCTTAACTACATCGTGGAAATGATAAGTAAATACTTGTTCTTTGTTCTTTTCTTCTTGTTTATCAGGTTTTGGATCAACCTGTGGATTTTTCGCATTAATTGGTGTGTAAATTGCTACATCAAACTCTACAACATTAGCAGGTGATGTATACGCTACTTCTAGTGACTTTTTAGCTCCATCTATTTTAAAAGGATTGTAGATAACAGAGACTCCATAAGTGTATGATCCCTTATCTGCAATTGGTTTACTAGGTGTAAAAACAATAACACCCTTTTCTGAGTCAAGTTTATACTCAACAGGGGTTGAGTCTGCATTATTTTGAGCCTTAGGATCAAACTCGCCTACAGACAAAACTTGAAACCCTTTCTCTTTAGCTGGAACCGGCACTTCAATTGGTCCTGCATAATTGCTTCCAGACATATTTGTTATGGTAGCTTTTTGGAATAAGATCATAGAAGGCTCATCTTTTGGCCATTCAGCTGGTTGATCATATTCTGGTGCGATTTCTAAATAAAAGTTTGACATCGGAAATTTCTTTGCATTAAATGCCTCACCTTCTGCAAAAGCAATCGATGAAAGCGGTCCTAAAATACTCATTGCAAAAACTGTACATAAAACTAAAAACCTGGAAAATTGCTTTTTCAACATCAATTTCTCTCCTAAAAATTTATAATTTAAAATCATTTCTTTCTACCTAACACTTTATAGTTGCAATATGTAGTTAATATGAAGAAATCCTATTATCTTAAGTACAAAAGGTAAAAATCAAAAAACGTTAAAATTTAGCCATATTTAGAAAATTTTAATGAAATCCATTCCCATTATTTGTATAGAAAACTCTGAGAAAAAGGTTTCCACTTAAGTCTCAGAGTTTAATTTATACATTATACATAGCCTTATACTAGAGTCTCTTCTCTAACTCATTTTTCTTTGTTTCATAGCCTTTTTTACCAAGCAATGCAAACATATTCACTTTATAATCCTCAACACCTGGTTGGTCAAATGGATTTACATCAAGTAAGTATCCGCTCATAGCACATGCCTTTTCGAAAAAGTAAGACAAATATCCAAATGTATACGCATCAAGTTTTGGCAAGGTAATAATAAGATTAGGAACACCACCATCTGTGTGTGCTAATAAGGTACCTAGGAAAGCCTTTTCATTCACATAATCAATACTCTTTCCTTCAAGATAGTTTAACCCATCAAGATCGTTTTCTTCCGCTTCAATGTACAGTTCTTTTAGTGGTGTCTCGACTTTTAGAACAGTTTCAAATAAATCACGGCGACCGTCTTGAATATATTGCCCCAAAGAATGTAGATCTGTAGAAAAATTTGCAGACGCTGGGAAAATACCTTTCTGCTCTTTTCCTTCAGATTCACCAAATAGTTGCTTCCACCACTCCCCGAAGTACTGCAAGGCAGGTTCATAATTTACTAACATTTCAATCGTCTTCCCCTTACGGTACAACACATTTCGTACAGCAGCATATTGGTAGGCGATGTTATTTTCAAGATTTTCATCTTTACATTCCAATTCGGCTTTAACTGCTCCATTCATTACTTGTAAAATATCAACTCCGGCCACTGCAATTGGTAATAAACCAACCGCTGTAAGCACCGAGAAACGACCACCAATATCATCAGAAATAACAAAAGATTCATAGCCTTCTTCATTTGCAACCGTTTTCAATGCTCCGCGTACTGCATCAGTTGTTGCATAAATTCTTCTATTAGCCTCTTCTTTACCGTACTTTTCAATTAATTTTTTACGGAATAAACGGAAAGCTATCGCTGGTTCTGTTGTTGTACCAGACTTAGAAATTACATTTATAGAAAAATCTTTACCATCCAACAAATCAAGTACATCACTCATGTAGGCAGAACTGATGTTATTACCAACAAATATAATTTGCGGTAATTTACGCTTTTCACCAGGTAGTACATTGTAGAAATGATGTTGTAACATTTCTATTGCAGCGCGTGCACCAAGATATGATCCACCAATTCCTACAACTAATAAAACCTCTGAATCTGACTGAATCTTTTTAGCTGCTACTTGAATTCTTGCAAATTCTTCTTTATCGTAGTTTGTCGGCAGATCAACCCACCCTAAGAAATCGCTCCCTTTCCCAGTTTTGTTATGTATAGCATTATGTTGTTTTTTTACTTCTTCTTTAAAAGCTAAAACCTCTTCTTCTGTAAAAAAGCCTAGTGCTTTCTTGTAATCAAATTGAATATGAGACATGTTCTTCCTTCTTTCTTAATTTTAGGCTTTGTAAATGTTTTATGTTGTTTTTATGTTTTGACTCATTTTATCTAATTGCCAACAAATTATTTAGATACCGATTAAATAATCAATATCAACTAATCTTTAACACAGCCTTATTTTAAAAATCTCCTAGATTACTTTACGACTAGTCTATTCGTTTATCAAGTATCCTTACCAAAAGAATGAAAAAAATTCCCATGTTCTTTTCAGAACATGAGAATTAAAGTCAATTATAAAGAAGCCACATATATAGCTCGTATATCTTCTGAGTTTAATTTTTTGAATTGGCCAAATGGACCATTTACCATGGCCTTTTCGACCATTAAATCGATATCCGCTTCACCTATATGATAATCTGCTAAACGGCTAGGTGCTCCAATTGAATTCCAAAACTCTCGTGTCGCATTAATACCTAGAAGCGCAACTTCCTCATCTGTTTTACCTGTTGGGTCAATACCAAATACGGATTCAGCATAATGTTTAAATCGAGCCACATTTTCAGACATGACATGTTTCATCCAATTAGGGAATAAAATTGCTAACCCTGCGCCATGTGGAATATCATGAACAGCTGATACTGCGTGTTCAATATTATGAGTTGACCAATCACCTACAATACCTGTTCTTAGGTAACCATTTAATGCTATGGTTCCACAATACATGATGGTTTCGCGACAATCATAACAATCTAAGTGTTTAACCAATTTCGGTGCTGTTTCAATGACGGTTTTTAGGACAGCTTCACCCATTCTATCAACGAGAGGCTGGTTCGTACCGTGATGGAAATACAATTCAAACACATGTGCCATCATGTCTACGATACCATAGATTGTTTGATTTAAAGGTAATGAGAATGTATATGTTGGATCACAAATAGAGAATTTAGGGAAAGTATGATCTGTACCCCATCCGTATTTTTCATTGGTTTCCCAATTTGTAATAACACTACCAGAGTTCATTTCTGAACCTGTTGCTGGAATAGTTAAGACAGTACCAAATGGTAACGAAGTAGTCGGGTAATGCTTTCCTATAACAATATCCCAAGCATCTCCGTCATAAAATGCACCAGCAGCCATCAGCTTTGTGCAATCAATTGTGCTTCCTCCACCAATTGCTAAGATGAAATCAATTTTTTCACGTTTAATGATTTCAATTCCAGCTCTAGCAGAAGAAACACGAGGATTCGGTTCGATGCCCCCAAGTTCAAAAATCTCCGCTCCAATTTCATTTAAGTTGGTCATTACATCATCGTAAACGCCGTTTCTCTTAACACTTCCACCACCATATGTAACAAGTACTCGTAAACCATACTTTGGAATTTCTTTTTTTATTTTTTCAATTTGACCTTTACCAAAAATCCATTTTGTTGGATTTTGGAACTCAAAATTTCTCATTATATTTCCTCCAAAAAATTGATACGAAAAGAATTATAACTCTTTCTTTAAAAATTACCAAAGATTTAGCAACATAATTCATTTCCATAAGAGTAAATGAATTTTAATGATGCAAATAGGAACAAAAATGAAATAGACACACACTTTTATTTTTATCAATTTTACATTATTGTTTCACAAAGCAAATGGTCAGGTTTCCCCGACCATAAATTATGTTCAATATTTTTTTACAATTTGCACTTCAATTCATAAAACTAATAAATGAATAGTTAAACGGATAATACTTTCTTTATTTGTCGGATTGCCCAATCTAGGTCTTCTCTTGAAATAATGAGAGGTGGAGCAAAACGAATCGTATTTTCATGTGTTTCCTTGCAAAGTAGTCCAACTTCCTTCAGTGCTTCACAATATGGACGAGCTTTTTCAGTTAATTCCACTCCAATAAATAAGCCTCGGCCACGAACTACTTTAATTTTTGGATTTGCAATGGTACGGAGTTCCCCCATAAAATATTCACCAAGTTCAAATGAACGACCAGCTAAATCTTCTTCCACTAAAACATCCAAAGAGGCAATTGAAACAGCACATGCAAGTGGATTCCCACCAAAAGTTGACCCATGGGAACCTGGATTGAATACTCCTAAAATATCTTTATTGGCAACCACACATGAGATGGGCATGACGCCTCCCCCTAGTGCTTTTCCAAGTATGTACATATCCGGCTCTACATTTTCCCATTCGCATGCAAACATTTTGCCAGTACGTGCAAGGCCACATTGGATCTCATCTGCAATAAATAACACGTTTTGACTTTTACAATGTTCAGAAGCCGCTTTTAAAAACCCTTCTTCAGGAATTAAAATTCCAGCTTCACCTTGAATTGGTTCGATAATGAAAGCAGCTGTATTTGGTGTAATGGCTGCTTTAAGCGCTTCTAGATCCCCATATGGAATGTACTTAATCCCTGGTAAAAATGGCCCGAAGCCTCGGCGGTAATCTGGATCAGTTGACAGAGAAACAGCCAACATTGTTCGCCCATGGAAGTTATCGTTACATACAATCACTTCTGCTTGATTCTCCGGGACACCCTTAACAGTATAAGCCCAGCGACGAGCAGCCTTAAATGCAGTCTCGACAGCTTCTGCACCTGTGTTCATTGGTAGAGCCATTTCTTTATTTGTTAATTTACATATTTTTTCATACCAAGGTCCTAATTGATCACTATGAAATGCACGAGAGGTCAGAGTAACACGATCCGCTTGATCCTTTAAAGCTTGGACAATTCTCGGATGACGATGCCCTTGATTAACTGCTGAATAGGCACTTAACATATCCATGTAGCGATTGCCTTCTGGATCAGTTACCCATACCCCTTCAGCCTCTGAAATAACAATTGGTAGTGGATGATAATTATGCGCACCAAACTTATCTGTTTGCTCAATTATAAACTTCGATTTAGTCATAAATAACCTCCTATATAATATTGATTTTAGTATACATTACCATTTATAAATTGGAAGTAAAACCACTTATTGTTCGGGGATTTTTCCATGTAAATTTAAGTTGTTACTTATTATGATCATTTCATTCCCATTGCAATGTTTATAAATTATGAAATTGATATATAAAAAATTCTCAATGAAAAAATCACTGAGAATTAAAATACTGTTAATTTGATAAATTATATTAAACCAAAATGCTTCAGACCTTTGTAAACACCATCATTTGTAACATCATCCGTCACGTAAACAGCCGCTTCTTTAACAAGAGGATGTCCATTTCCCATGCAGATTCCTGTTCCAACCTCTGTTACCATTTGTAAATCGTTGAGCCCATCACCAAAAGCATATACATCTTTCATTTCATAACCCATTCGTTCAACCATTTGACGAATGCCGTATGCTTTTGATCCACCCTTTGGTAGCAAATCTACTGAATAGTTATGCCATCGTACAATTTCTAAATCTGTAATTTCATTAGCGTATTTTTCGTTATCCTTCTCTTCATAGAAAATCAACATCTGATAGACAGGTTTGTTTTTATAAAATTCAGGATCTACTACTGGAAGTGGAGAGTACAATTCGTTAAAACATTCATTAATAAATGGGTCTTCTTTGGAAGAGTAATAATGGAATTCGCCCATGTATACAACAGAGTGTCCATTAGCGTTTGCAAACTGTGTTACCTTCTCACATAAATCAACTGAAATCGGATTACTATAGACAATTTCACCATCGTAAACACAGACAGATCCATTATAACAAGCATAACAATCAATATTTAATTCTTTTAGTAAGTGTTCCGCCATCAACGGTCCACGACCAGTTGCTATAGCCACATGTGTTCCATTTTCCCGCAGTTCTTTCAAAGCTTGCCTAGTTGAGTCTGGCAATTTTTTATTAAAATCCACTAAAGTTCCATCAATATCAAAAAAAACAATCTTTTTCCCCATTTGTTTCTCCTTATCCAATCCTACCTTTTACTTGATAGAAAATATTACTGCAACTTTATAAATTATAGGTACAAATTAAATTTTACATGAAAGAAAATTTAAAAACTAGTTATTACAATTATCTGATTTTCTTGAGCATAAACAATTTGGTCGCTTAGTTTTATAACTTGCATTTTTGGGACAAGATATGTCATGATAGATAAATAAAATTGTTGTTTAGTTCAAATTGGACTAGACAAAATCGGCTAACTGGATAATATTAAGACTTCCCTATGGTAGAAGTCTGTTTTTGCTAGCTAATTTACATTAATTTTATAAAAAATACATATAAAAAATATATTTAAAAAATCTTTAAAATTTACCCTGTCTACTGTAGATGGGTTTTAGATAATTATTGTGTTAATTACGATTAGACTTTTAAGGATTTAAAAATATAAGGAGGTTTGAAATGAAATTTGTAAAAAATCATGAAGTTGCTATTTTCGCACTTGGCGGGCTTGATGAGATCGGAAAAAATACATACGGTGTTCAGTTTCAGGATGAAATCATTATTATCGATGCTGGGATTAAATTTCCAGAAGATGAATTGCTAGGGATTGATTATGTCATTCCGGATTATAGTTTTATTGAAAAGAACGCTGATAAAATAAAGGGATTGTTCATCACTCATGGTCATGAGGATCATATTGGTGGTGTTCCATATGTCTTAAAAAAATTAAATGTACCTATATATGGTGGGAAACTAGCACTTGCCCTTATTTCTAAAAAATTAGAAGAACATGGCTTAAAACGTGAAGCAAAACTCCACCCAATTACTGAAGATGAAATTGTCAAATTCAATAAGTTGGAGATTTCTTTTTTCCAAACAACACACAGTATTCCGGATTCTTTCGGTATCTGTATTAAAACACCGCAAGGGAAAGTCGTTCATACCGGCGATTTCAAGTTTGACTTTACTCCTGTTGGAGCACCTGCAAACATAACAAAAATGGCTGAGATCGGTAAAGACGGTGTACTATGTCTACTTTCCGACTCTACTAATGCAGAGGTTGAAGAGTTCTCTACATCAGAACGAGTTGTTGGAGAAAACATTAGTGAAATCTTTCGTAAAGTTGAAGGCAGAATCATTTTCGCAACTTTTGCATCAAATGTTTATCGTGTGCAACAGGCTTGTGAAGCAGCTGTTAAATACGGCCGTAAAATTGCCGTTTTCGGTCGAAGCATGGACAACGCCATTGAGGTAGGTCTAGAACTTGGCTATATTACAGTACCTAAAGAAACATTTATTGATGTGCAAACACTAAACCGTACACCGCTAGATCAAGTCGTTATTCTTTGTACTGGATCACAAGGTGAACCAATGGCTGCACTTTCTCGTATTGCAAGTGGAACTCATAGACATATTTCTATTAACCCTGGAGATACAGTTGTTTTTTCATCTTCGCCAATTCCGGGTAATCAGTTAAGTGTGGCAAAAACAATTAACCGCTTGTTCAAGGCTGGTGCTAATGTCATCCACGGTAAAGATAAAAAGGTACATTCTTCTGGACATGCGAGTCAAGAGGAACAAAAACTGATGATTCAACTAATGAAGCCTAAATTTTTTATGCCGATACATGGTGAATACCGAATGCAAATGATGCATGGAAAAATGGCTATCGATTGTGGCGTTCCAAAAGAAAACGTATTCTTAATGGACAATGGTGATGTACTAGCACTAAGCTCAGACGAAGCTCGTGTTGCAGGTAGAATTCAAGCTGGTGATGTTTATGTTGACGGAAAAGGTGTTGGAGATATCGGGAATATGGTTATACGTGACAGACGCATCCTTTCCGAAGAAGGTCTTGTTATTGTTGTATCAACCATAGATCTTGAAAAGAAGAAAGTGGTTTCAGGACCAGATTTACTGTCTCGTGGATTTGTATATATGCGTGAATCAGGTGAGTTACTTTCAGAAGCTCAGCAAATGCTTCGCGAGGAATTAAATGATTACCTTGAAAATAATGAATATGATGCCTACGATTACAAAGGTGTTATTTTTGATAAACTGATTCCATTCTTAAGAGAAAAAACCCATCGAAACCCAATGGTGTTACCGATTCTAATGGAAGTATAATTACGTGTATATAAGAAATGGATTGCCAAAATAATCGGCAATCCATTTTTTAATAACTCAATGCTTTAAAAACTCTATGTTCAATCCCTAGAAATTTAAATTAAAATTATTTTAGAACTTAAGCTAATCTCACTTTAAAATCTTGATAGCCAAACTTCTGAACGACACGACAATCGCCATCTTTATCCTTAACAGCAATAGCAGGTAATGGCATACCATTAAAAGTAGTATTCTTCACCATTGAGTAAATGGCCATATCACCAAATACTAAGCGGTCTCCACTTTCAAGTGGCTGATCGAACGAATAATCACCAATCACATCACCAGCAAGGCAAGTCTGACCTCCTAGACGGTACGTATATGGTTTCTCACCAGCTTCACCTGAACCAAATAGAGGCGGACGATAAGGCATTTCTAAAACATCTGGCATGTGACATGATGCTGAAGTGTCAAGAATTGCAATATCCAAATGATTATGATGCGTATCAAGCACAGAAGTAATCAGATAACCCGCATTAAGAGCTACAGCTTCGCCTGGTTCGAGATAAACCTCTAAACCGTATTTTTCTTGCATTCTTTTGATGCAAGATTCTAATCTTGGCATGTCATAATCTTCTCTTGTAATGTGGTGACCACCACCAAAATTAATCCATTCCATTTGTGGTAACCATTTACCGAATTTATCCTCAACAGCCTGTAATGTTGTTTCTAAATCATCAGAATTTTGCTGACAAAGGGTATGGAAGTGAAGCCCAGAAACTCCATCAAGTAAATCAGGTTGGAAATGATCAGAGATTACTCCAAATCTAGACCCAGGTGAACACGGATCATAAATCGCATGTCCGTCTTGCGTTGAGCATTCAGGATTGATTCTCAATCCAACCTTTTTACCAGCTTGTAGGGCTTTTTCTTTAAACTTTTTTAATTGAGAGAAAGAATTAAAGATGATGTGGTCACAAATAGAAATGATTTCGTCAATTTCATCTTCGCGGTAAGCAGGGGAAAAGACATGATTTTCTTTGCCCATTTCTTCGTAACCTAAGCGCGCTTCAAATAAACCACTAGCAGTAGCCCCACTTAAATATTTTCCGATAAGTGGGTACATAGTAGACATTGAAAATGCTTTTTGCGCTAAAACGATCTTTGCACCTGTGCGCTGCATAACACCGTTTAAAATCTTTAAGTTCTTTTCTAATTTATCTTCATCAACAACATAGCATGGTGTTGGTAATTCTTCAAAACGCATTGAACGAGCTCCGGTTCTTTTGTATTTGGTTAATCAACAAGGACTGGGTTAACTATATTAAATACTCCTGGTTTGTTCCATTTACCAGTCATAAGCATCATTGCACCAATCATAGCTGGTACACCTGTTGTATAGGAAATTGCTTGAGAGCCAACTTCTCTATAACATTCTTGGTGATCGCAGATGTTGTAAACATAATATGTTTTACTTTCACCGTTCTTTTTACCTTGGAAAATACATCCGATGTTTGTCTTACCAACCGTGCGTGGTCCTAAAGATGCTGGATCAGGCAATACAGCTTTTAAGAACTGAAGAGGTATGATTTGTTTTCCTTCAAATTCTATCGGCTTTATAGATGTCATCCCAACATTTTCAAGGACTTTTAGATGAGTAAGATAGCTTTGTCCAAATGTCATGAAGAAACGAATGCGTTTCAATCCTGGCATATTTACAGCAAGAGACTCAAGTTCTTCATGGTAAAGCAAATACATATCCTTTTCGCCAACTTCTTTAAAGTCGTAAGTACGCTTTATTTCCATCGGGCTCGTTTCAATCCACTCACCATTTTCCCAGTATCTTCCGTTAGAAGTTACTTCACGGATATTGATTTCTGGGTTGAAGTTTGTAGCAAACGGGTATCCATGGTCCCCACCATTGCAATCAAGAATGTCAATGTATTCTATTTCATCAAAATAGTGTTTTAGTGCATAGGCAGAGAAAACACCAGTAACACCTGGATCAAATCCACTTCCTAATAAAGCTGTAATTCCAGCTTTTTCAAAGCGTTCACGATAATCCCATTGCCATTTATATTCAAATTTAGCCGTATCTTCCGGCTCATAATTTGCTGTATCCATATAATTCGTTTTTGTAGCAAGACAAGCATCCATAATGGTTAAATCTTGATATGGTAAGGCAAGGTTCATAACGATGTCTGGTTTCACTTCTTTGATTAGAGCAATCAGCTCATCAACATTATCTGCATTTACCTGCGCAGTTGTAATCTTTGTCTTTCCACCATCAAGTTTTGCTTTTAATTCATCGCATTTCGACTTTGTTCTACTTGCAATACATATTTCCTCAAATACTTCGCTGTTTTGGACACATTTGTGAATAGCTACAGACGCAACTCCACCAGCTCCAATAATTAGTGCTTTACCCATGTTCATCTCTCCTATTACATTAGATTTTTTACTCAAGGGTTATAATTCCCAATTTTCACAATAAATAAAAAAGCAAGTGCAATAACGCAGATTCGCGCACACACTTGCTTTGGACATTATTTTAGATATTAAAAAGCATATGAAATGAAAGACAAAAGTTTCATGTCTAGCATCAGGAAAGTTTTTAATAGTAAAATATCACAGGATCAGAGTCTATATAGCAAATAACTACTTTTACCACTCTTATTGATCGTTTCACAAGTTGATGTGCTTTTATGCACTGGTTATAAAGTAACCAACTTATAAAATTTGAGCTTTTAACTCAATCAATAAGGCAACCAAAGTTGCCAGTCGGCGTTTGACCAGGCTGTCCGTATGGCCATAACTTCCTAAAGGAAGTAGTCAAAATTATCTGCTGGAAAGATCCTGGTATATCTAAATAGTAGCTTTCCAATTTAGCTAACGTATTTTCAGTAATAAATACGAAAGCAATATGAATTATATATTATTTTTTTCATTCTGACTAGAGTAAAGTTTAATATTTCTTTATCTTAACTAACAGTCCTAATTAACATATCCAAAAACGGAATGAAAAGTGTTACTTTTATAAAAAACAAGTGAAACAAAAAAAGAAAGTTCCCTACAAGATTACCTGTTGGGAACTTTGTAATTATCATTATATTTGCTGGTTTTTATTTCTGGATAAACATCTGTGTCCAAACTTTTTGCGTAGCATTGTAACCAACACCAATTTGATTGAAACTTCTAGATAGCATATTAGCACGGTGACCCGGTGAGTTGTACCAAGATTCAACAACAGCAGCAGCAGTTTGTTGCCCCTTTGCGATATTTTCCCCTGCGGATCTGTAAGAAATGCCGAAATGTTTCATCATATCAAATGGAGAGCCATATGTCGGTGATTGATGACTAAAATATCCTTTTGCAGCCATATCATTTGATTTGTATCGTGCACACCTTGATAGTTCCCAATTTTCGTAAAGTGGTGGCAATCCATTTTGTTGACGTTTCACATTTGTGAGATGAATGACCTCTCGTTCAATTGCTTTTAATTCATCTATATTCGGTACGTATACCTTGTCACCAGGATAAATGAGATTTGGATTTTTAAATTGTGGGTTTGCCTGAATAATTTCACTAACCCCAATCTGGTATTTAACTGCAATTTTCCAAAGGGAATCATTCTTTTGAACAATGTAAGTATCTGCCGCAAATACAATTGTAGGAATGATCCAAAGAATAGCTATGATCGTCGTGATTTTTTTAAACATAAAAAATAACCTCCGTATAAGTTTTAGAAACATACAAATTCTTCCTTTAACAAAGGTTATTATTAGCATTTTTGGTACTAAAATATTTCGGAATTTTTTGGAAAATTTTAAAATGAAACGGAAAAAAATTACATTACTTCTAAAAGGATCAATTTCAGTTTTACCAAATCATTAGATCGATTGGTCATATAACAGTGAGCAAGTACTTAACTGACTCACCTGTACGGTCAGAATCAAAGATAATAAAACATTTCTCTCCACTATTTCCTAAAATTTTCAAAGTGCCGTTTTCATCAACGAACGCGACATTAGTATTACTACTTCTCCATCTTCCATTTGCTATCGCCTCTGCATTTCCCGTTACACTGATTGTTCCTGAACTACCATTTTTTAAGGATGAACTAGGCGGTAAAATAGTTATTGGTACATACTCGTTAGAAGTTACTTTTATAGTAATTGTATAAACGTATTTTATGCGATTTTTTGAATATTGAATTGTAACGAGATTTTCACCCGGAGAATACCCTTTAATTCTAATTACTTTTGTATTATCGGAGTCACGTTTAGATGAAATAGAGAAATAAGCTACATTAGGATTTGACTGAGTAATTTGTACATCAGTCAAAGGAATATCAAATTCTTTACTTAAAACTCTCGTTTCAAATTTATTTAATGTAAGTTCTATCGATTCTGGTTTTGTTCCAATAATGTTAGACCCATCTAAAGTATCAAAATTAGATAAGCCAGTTGAACTCCTATCTATTACATAATCAAAATCATCGCCAACTTTTTTATTTGTATCATTTTTATTAAAATTTGTTTTAATAATCGAACCGTTCTTCTTTGAATGACCATTTTGTTTAGCTAATGCACTTATATCGATTTCTTTTTCTTTAGGATCAATTACTTTAATTCTTACAAAACCTGGTTCTTGGTCTTTCACCTTAAATGAAACTAAGATTTCTCCGGCTTTTTTTCCATGTACAAAGCCATCATTGTCAATTTTAGCGATAGAACTGTCTGTTGTAGACCAATGCCCTTCTTTTAACCCCGTATGGTCATTTGAATATTCTACGTTTACTATGTTTGTATCACCGATTTTCATTTCTTCACTGTTCGCAGTTAGTAAAATAAAAGGTGATGGTTTAAATACTGAAGCTTTCGTATAATATGTAACGCCATTTTCTGATTTATAGTAAACATACGTATTTCCTTGTTTCAAGCCATTTGTTACTCCTGAATCATCGACCTGAATTTTTTGATAATTTTCACTTGACCAGCTTCCCTTTACTATAGCTTTTCTGTTTTTGACATTATAGGCAACAAGTCTTCTTTCTTCACCGAGACTTAGATTTAGGCTATTTGGTTTTAGAGCAATTGTAGGTTCAACAACTTCTATTTTTATAATTTTTGTCTTGTTTCCTTTTCTTTCGTCATTCCCTAAGGTAATGGAAGTCTTCCCAACCTTTTTAGCATAAATATTCCCTTTCGAATCTATCGTAACTATCGAATTATCTTTTACTTTAACAGAATAGTCTCCTAAAATTTTTTTCTTTATAACCTTTTCAATATTTTGAACTGATCCCTCTTCTATAACAAATGAATTTGCCGATACAAAAGAAAAATATGCCATTACAAGAATAAAGACAATTAAAGAAAACAGAAGGATATTTTTTTTTGATTTAAAACGATTCATTGATATTTTTTCATTACTCACTGCTTTTTACCTTTTTTACTAATTCCTTTTAAAACTAGAGATGAATATAAACAAGAATTAGTATTACCTCGTTTTTTTACTTCGTTTCTATCATGCTTTTGCTTACCTTTTTTTATTCCAATCATATAAGTTTAATTTTTTAAAATCTGGTATCAAAGCATTTATTTTATAAAATCGTTACATCCATTAACAATTTTAAACAAACATCTAAGCATAAAAATTCCCTTTTTAAAATGGCTCTGTTAAAGTTTAATGTTGTTTTTAATCAAACAGAAATGCCATGTTGTTAATTGATAAAATGGCGGAAATTCCTGTGGTCGGGCTGTGAGCCTATAGTCTCATTAGCCAGAAACGTATACGTTTCTTACCACCGCGCATTTTCTCTAATTAACAACAAATAATTTATATATTGATTAATGAATCAAAATTATCAACATTAAGCTTTAACAGAGCCTTTAAAATAAAAATTTGAATTATTTTTAATTAAATAAAAAACCTGCCGTTGGGCAGGTTTACTAGTTAGTAATGAGTTGGCACCCTATGAAATGGTGGTCTATGCACGTAATCTGTAATTGTTGTAGCAGTACCTGTTGTTGGTGTAAATGTACCATTAAGTGTGTGACAGCCTCCCGCGTCACCTCTAGCTCCACAAGACCTTGTAGCAGTTCCATCTGCATTCGGCGTTGCATTTTGATGGCTTCCAGTTGTTTTAGCTCCTGGGTACGGGAATGCACTATTTGTTACATCATATAAAGTTACATAGTCTTTTGTATCAATTTTAGTGTCTCCATTAATGTCCACATTTGCTTGAATTCTTGTTACCCCATTATGGCATTGCGTACAGAAGTAATAAGTATCAATGTGCTGATTATTATCCCTTAATCTGTTTGATGCACTTGTATCGTAAATCGCTCTTGTATCGTTACCTTGTGCATCTGTTGTTTTAATTCCAAAACGTGTATTTAAGTTAAATTTATTTGAGCTTCCATGAGCAGAGTGGCAATCTAAACATTTAGGATGTAAGCTTTGAAGCGCTGCCTCTTTAAAGGTTATCGGTGTTACTTGTGGATTTGCTGTTTGTACCATTGTATAACCAGTAGAATCTTTGACGTTCCTTAACCAATTTACATAGCCAGAACCATGTGCATTATATGTTGGAGTTGGACTGTTTTTTTCATCTGTAAAAAGCAATTCAAAATCTGGATTATATCCAATCGTGTTTGTTACCACACCATTTGTACCATCATGACAAAACTCACAGAACTGATTTGAAGCTGTTGGATTCACAGTAACTTTATTATTTATATTTCCACTAAACAAATTACTTGGATCATTAGCATTATGTACTGAATGGCAAAATCCACATGAGTTTGCGTTGTTTTGAAACAACCCATGGACTGGTTGTCCTTGAACAAGATTATGAGCTTGCCCATCACCTGTTCCAGGTGCAGCGAAATCCGTTTGTACTCTCGTTATTAATGCTAGCATTAATACAATAAATACAAATCCGTATCTGATTTTTAACATCTTGCTCTCCTTTATAAATTCAATTTCCACATTTTCTTCTACTAATTTATCAAGTTGACTTACCATTGAAGAAAAAATAAATATGTACCAAATTTAATTTATTAATTAAGTTGCTTCACACGATGATTTTGTGTATCCGTTACGTAAACATATTTGAAATTTTCTACATAGACACCGTTTGGTAATACAAAGTTTTTGTCTTCATTACCCATTTGCCCAAATTCCGAAATATATTTTCCTTTTAAATCTGTTACGATAATTTTGCTAGCTAAAGCATCCACAATATATAATTTTGTTTTAGATATTGCGATCCCTCTAGGGTACTGAAAATTGTATCTTTTACCATCACTATTAATTTTATATAAATACTCCCCATTTTCGTTATACACAAGAACTCTCGAGTTATTGCTATCTGAAATAAAAATATCTCCAGATTTTTTATCCACTGCCAAACCATTAGGCCCACTAATTTTGTCATTTCTATCTTTAGCATATTTAATGGTCGTTAAATTTCTTCCTTTTAAATCAGATATAACTATAGATCCAGTTGTAATATTGGAAATATAGATTTTGTCTCTTTCTATTCTAATGATTCCAGGGGTTTGTATATTTCTTGAACCTTCTAATTTAAAAGGTCTTAGAAATTTTCCACTTTCGTTAAAAACGGAAATTTTATTTCCTTGAAAGTCTGCAACATAGATCTCTTTTTTATATTTGGTTATACCGTATGGATAAAGAAATTGTTCTTTATTAGTCCCTCTTTTTCCAAATGAGAATTGATATTTACCATTTTTAGAAAATACATTAATAGAACTCGAAGCCGCGTCAGTTATATATATTTTGTTACCTATGGAAGTTACATCCATAGGCTTTATAAGTTTAGCTTTAGCATTACTTTTATATATTTTTGATAATGTAAGCTTGTTTCCCAACAATTCTTTAGAAACCCTAACCTGATCATTCGATTGATACATTTTAAAATAAGCGAAAGTAACTACGGAAATTATTATTAGAATATAAATTATACTTTTTGTTTTCTTCATAAATTTCCTCTTGTAGTTTTTTAGTGTAAATAAAGGTAGTAATGACTAAATTTTATATAAAATCATCTTACCTCTCAAACTATTTTGTACAAATTATTCATTTCAAATACTTTATAAGAAAAATTGGGTAGTCCTCCAACACTTTTACTGAAAATTTCACCCACAGAAATTTAAAGTTTTGATGACAGTATTTCAAAAATGTGAAGACAGTAATGACTATCCAACAAAATTTGTATTTAAATACAAAGAGGCTGGGATATAACACTTTAAAATCATTTTCTGTTTGCTTTCCGAGGACGAAGTTTATAGCCTCTTCGCCTGAGAATTGCATTCTTATGATTTTGAGTATTATCCCAACCCTTTTATTTTCTCTATATACGTTTTAAAATGGAGCATTTCCCATTTTAGATTTGTAATTTGCATTCGATGTATTCCCAACAGCTGTACCATGACATTGTAAACATCCAGAGAATCCAGGTTGTCGTTTCATTGCTGAAGTTGTGTTAGGATCTGTAAAGTATGTCTTTGGATCATTACCAGCATTTTTTGTAACCGGTTTTCGAGTATTAGCATCTGTAATTGATCCATCAGTTGGAAGAGTTGCTGCGTTATAACCTACAGCATCACGCATCATGGCGTAGTCAGTTCCGTGTGCAAAGTGACAACGAGTACAAGATAATCTATCTCCAGAAGTTCCATCTAAAGAAGAAGCATTTATGTTCGTATGACGGTATCCTGTTGATGCATCGTAGTTAGTAGCATTTGTACCATGGCTCTTGGACATGTAGTCAGTGTGACATTGCAAACAATATAATGATAAAGAGTTCCCAGCACCATTTCTGTAATTTGTTGATGTTACATCCCAATATGAACTGTTATCAACTTTATTAGCTACAGAAGTTGATTCACCTAGACCATTGGTATAGTTAGCTACTGCAGTATCATCTGATCCCTTTAAGTCCGTGCCATAACGGAATGGGTTTACGGTGAATGTAATTGTAAGACCCTTAATTGATCCAGTTGTTGTAGGAGTAATTGAACCGTATAAGAAACCTTCTGGTGCCACGTTTACACCTGTTAATCCCGTAACAGTACCTGCAATATGTGTGTTAACTGATACATAACCACCATTTGTTGTCGCACTAGTTGGTAATCCTGGCACCCAAATGTATGGAATTAATACATATGAAGTGCCATTTGTTAGTGAGTATTTTGATGCAAGACTTTTCATATATGGACTGTAAAAAGAACCATATTTTGGACCATATGGACCTGCCCAACTATCTGTTCTTACTTTAGTATCTACAAAAACATATTTTGTCGTTTTTGTAGTAGGTATTGAAGTTACAACATCAAATGAATCAGTTGCTTTTGTCTGTGCAAAATCAGTAGTTTTAATATCGCCTGATGAGATTTGTTGGAATTTTAACAAGGCAACATTTGGAGCAGCGCCAAGGGATTCATGTCCACTATGACAACTTGTACAACCAAAGCTGTCTCCCCATCCATTTGTTGTTCCTGCATGATTTGCTCCAGGTGCTTGACTTGATAGTTTGCCTAGGCCAACATCATGAGCAGATCCACCTGGATATGTTGCAGATGTATCACCAGTATTTGGTCCCTTTAAAGCAGTCATCGTACCTGCATTTAAATTATGACTTTTAACACCATAAGATTTTGTAGTTGAGTCATGACATCCCATACACGTAGATGTTCCATCAGTTGCAAGAGCACCTGTTAGTAGCATATCGTCTTTTGATGCATGCAAGCTATGGCAGTAGTTACAATTATTTGCATTATTTAAGAAATTGCTGTGAAAAGCATATGTTTGAGACGCAAACGATAACAGAGTAACCATGAATGTTATTACGAAAAGATAGTTCTTTTTTTTCATATTTGTTTCCTCCATTTAGTGGTTTTTTGGAAACCTTTCACATAATGAGTACACACTTTTTTTTACATGCAACACACATATGTATTTTTAAAAACTTTTTCATATTTGTAAGATATTATTTCATTAATTGAATACGTTGATTCATTCGATCAGTAATATAAATACTTCCATTGTCTCCTAAGAATAAACCGCTAGGAACACGGAACTGTGCATTTCCAGAACCAACATCCCCTATTTTATTCAAGAATTTTCCATTTTTATCGAATTTCATTATACATTGTGAAACTAAATCAACATCGTAAATTGTTCCATCTTTATCGACAACAATACCTCTCGGACTTGTCATTACTGAAGCTGTTGTTGAGCCTTCTCCATTAAAGGTAGCTGCCAATTTTCCTGTGTTATCAAATTTAACAATTCTAGCATTTACCGTATCAGAAACATATATATTTCCATCTTTGTCCACGGCAATACCATTTGGAGAGTTTAATTGTTCTTGCTCACTAGGAATCATGATTTCAAATAGTTTATTTCCATTAAGATCAAATATTTTAACTCTTCCTGTTTGAATTTCCGGTACATATAATTTTTCATCAAAAATCCGAATCGCTGAAGGAGAACTAATCGCATCTTCCTTACTTACTGGCTTAAAATAATTTTTAAATTTTCCATCTGGCGTAAAGATAGAGATATTGTTGTTATCAGTATCGGCTACATAAATATTTCCTTCTTTATCTGCTGTAATTCCATAAGGAAAGGCAAATTGACCTTTACCATTTCCCGCCTTACCGAAAGAAAAAATTAGATTTCCATCTTTTTCATCATAAACAAACACTTTTAGCTTTGTAGCATCTGTTACATAAACTTGTTTTCCATCGCTATAAATATCCATTGGTTTTAAAAGTTCATTTTCTCCTTTGGAGGAAATAGCAAAATAAAATTGCGGATCTGCTCCTGGTTTTCTCATTTTTATATTTAAAGGTTTGTTTGTGTACTCACTTTCTTTCCCACCCCAAATTAAGTTCCCTACAATGTAAGCTGTTGATAACAAAACAATAGTTGCTAAAGCTGCATACACATAGATTTTTTTTATTTTAGTAAATTTGCTGTTTTGCTCCATTTTTTCTCCTTTACAATCTCTGTGCTCTTTTCAATGCACCTTGAATTTCTTTATTATAAGGATCAAATGACGATGCTAGCTTATAGTAGTCAATAGCTTCTTTCTTATTTCCTTGCTTTTCACTAATAATTCCAAGTTCATAAGCAGCATCAATATTAGCAGGCGACATTTCTAGTACTTTTTTGAGTGAAATTTCAGCTCTCTTATAGTGTTTAAGGTCTGCATAGCATTTCCCTTGTATCAAAAGCGATTTATAATCTTTTGGTGCTAATTTAAATGCCTTAGTTGCCATTTCAAGTGAATTTTCCTTTTTATCGCTTTCATAATAAGCGGCCGCTAAATTCAAATAGGCTGGGTAGTATTTCTTGTCTATTTCAATAGCTTTTTGATAATCAGAAATTGCGGAATTTAGTCTTCCTGCAAGAAAATATGCATAACCAAGTTCCACATAATTAGAGGGTTGATTAGGTGATTTTTTAATCCTTTGTTCAAAATTATCAATTCTTGCAAGTAAAATTGAGTTTGTTCTATGCCTCCAAGTAAGTTGATCGTTTATGAAGTATGTTGCAATACTCATTACCATAACTGTAACGACAAGGACGATTACAGTAGTTCTTAATGTAAATTCACCATCAAGGAATTTTTTCGTATTTTTACCTTTTATCAATTTTTCTTGTAATTTGTTCATAAGTCTTTAACTATACTTCCTTTTGTTTTTATACTAATTTCTATTTTTAACAGGCATTACTATTACTATTATTCATACCCAACTTTTACTTTTTTCATTATAGAACCAAATAAAAAACCCCTTAAAAGATTGCGGATTTCTTACTCGCGAAATTTCAAGGAGTTTTAATACTTTAACGGTAGTTAAAATATGGATTCATTTTATTTAATATTTAATTTTGGAGCTACACCACTACCATGGCATTTTTCGCAATATACTTTACTCATACCTTTCACTTCTTTAGCTGGCTTTGACACATAATGACACACTTTACATTGTGATTCTAATGTATTTGTATTTGTATATGAATGTGAAATTGACCATGTAGCAACTTTATGATTTTCTGGAACAGAAGCTGTAGATCCGTGACATGTAGAACAATAAGCGTTACCTTGTATTTCCTTAGACATTTGATCAGGTGTAACATTAGGTTTGCCTACATATTTTTTATTTTCAGCAGCCTTTAATAAATCCTTGACGTTGGACTGAGGTAAACGACGAATCCAGTTTTGATCTTTATGACAGTTGATACATTTTTGAACGTCTTCAAATGCTAATGCACCATGTCCTCCTGTCATAAAGTTTGAATCTGCATGTGAGTTTGGTGCTGAATCCTTCGTATGACAAGTAGAGCATTCCATAGAAATTTTGCCTTGTGAAGCTAATCCCATAGATTGCTTTAAAACATTTTGTAGCACTTCTGTATTCACATTCGCAAACTCTTTAGGAGCCACTAATTTCGTCTTCTCTGTGTGATCTTTCTTTGGCTCCATATATGGGAGTGCATAGTTAATATCTTCGTATGGCTTTTGACCATTATTCACTCGCGTATGACATTCAATACAAGTTCCCATATTCGGCTTTCGATCTGCATCTGTAATTAAAATACCCGCTGTTTTCAAATCATTTTTATCGTAATATTTTAGTTGGTCTGATGTTAAAAGATCTCGTTCTGCTAATTTGCCGTGAGCAACTCCTGAATGACAAAATATACATCCAATTCCCCGTTTTGTAACATGCTTACTATGATCCAAAATTAACCCTGTATCTGATTTATTCTTACCACTAGGTAATTTCCCAACCTGAATATCATTTAATGTATGGCACCCCTCTTGTAGACACGTTCTATCTGGGACTGCCTCATGTTCGTGTTGATGAATTGGATTTGGTAATCCAACCACATGGTAATATACCTCTTTTAAAGCCTTTACCTTGTGATAAACGAACATTACTGGACCATCTGGGGGAACATGGCACGTTATACATCTTACATTTTTATGCGCACTTATAGCATGACTCGAACGCTCTGGAGCCATCTCATGACAAACACCACAGAATTCAGTCGAATTAGTCGCAGCCATTGCACTAAGAGTAAAACCTATAAAAACCACAAAGATGCCTAATAAAGCAAAAACTGCTTTCCATTTGTTGGCAGGTTTTGACCAATCGATTGCTTTAAGTTTACTCAAAGTGCTAACCTTTTTCGCTTTCTTTTCCTTTCGATTCTCCATCATAAATTCCTTTCAAAACTATGAAATTTGATTCTTACAAAATGTTGTGAGTTTATTTTTCACTGTTCGTATCACAAATATTTTGTACCAAATTTAAAGTAGTAATCAAAGAATAGAAAAAGGTTGAATAAAGTTGTCCATTACAAAATTATTTGTAGCAAAATTATTAAAATTAAAAAACCGACTCGCTGTCTATACACGAGTCAGTTTGAAAAAATTTTATTCTTTAAGGGAAAAAGTATGCTTTTCGTTACTAAATTGAAGTTTTTACGACAAAGAACTGAGATGAAGCTCAGTCCTACTTATAATATGGTTCATGTGCTAAGCTCAAACCAGATTGTATTATTTTTTTGATTTCATTTTTTCTTGAATGAATGTGTAAACCACCGGTAAAAAAGAAATAGCGATGATTCCTATAGTAACAATCGAGAAATTCTCTTTAACAAATTGTATATTACCGAAGAAATAACCAAGCACTAAGAATAAAGTAATCCATATGAATGCTCCAGCAATATTTCTAGACAAGAACCGCGGATAATTCATTTTTCCAATTCCAGCAACAAAAGGCACAAAAGTACGTACAATAGGCATAAATTTACCTACGATTATAGCCTTACCACCGTATTTTTCATAAAATCCTTCTGCTCTGAGCAGATACTCGACTCGAACGAAACGACTTTCAGCAAGCCTTTTCCCTATTTTTCGGCCGATATAGTAATTTATATTATCCCCTAGGATAGAGGCACTAATTAGAAGAATCCACAACAAAAAAATGTTAAAATCACCCTTGGCCGCAAAAGCTCCTGCTGCAAACAAAAGTGAATCCCCCGGTAAAAATGGTGTTACAACAAAACCAGTCTCTAAAAAAATAATGAAAAATAAGATAAAATACGTTAGAAACCCGTAACTATCAATAAATTGCGAGATATATGTGTCGATATGTAAAATTGCTTTGAAAAATTCGATCATTTGACTTGTCCTTTTCTTTTAATTTAGTTTATATTTTATAAATCATAGCATAAATCACATTTTTTTGTTTAAAATTAGTTTCAATAATGGTTTTAAATCTGTAAAATAACAAAAGTATAAACAACGTATTAGTTAAGGAGGAATTAGTTTTGAAACGATTTGTACGTGAACCTATAAATGGATTTACACATTTAGCTGGAGCTGTTCTTGCTTTTGCGGGACTACTTATGCTTGTTATAAAAGCTTCCCTTGTTACAAAATCAGCATTGGCTATTACAGCTGTAACAATTTTTGGAATTAGTATGATTTTACTCTATTCTGCTTCTGCAACATTCCATATGGTTATTGCATCACGAAAAGTCATTCGCTTTCTTCAAAAGATGGACCATTCGATGATTTTCTTGTTGATATTCGGAACGTATACTCCATTTTGTTTAATAACGTTAAACGGTTGGATTGGATGGACTGTTTGGGGTATCGTGACAGGATGTGCTGTCGCCGGTATACTTTTCAAGTTTATATGGTTCAAATCACCTAAGTGGGTTTCAACAGGACTGTATCTTGCGATGGGTTGGCTTATCATCATTGCTTTTGTCCCTCTTGCTACTAATATGGCTACTGGTGGAGTCGTTTTTCTTGTGGTAGGCGGAGTTTCGTATACATTAGGTGGCATTATTTATGGTCTTGAACCTGCTTGGATGAAAACTAAGTTTCTAGGTTTCCACGAAATTTTTCACCTTTTCGTACTTTTCGGATCGTTCTCCCATTTCTATAGCATTTTTAATTATGTGCTTTAGTTTAATTTAATAAATTTATATTAAATAAAAATTAGCCCATTGTTACTTGTAAAAATTACCCAATAGGATAGACTTTTTTAAACTGTCTATTCTATTGGGTACATTTAATTGTAACAGTGGGTTTTTTTGAAAAATTCATTGACCAAAATTTACAGTTAGCATATTATAGGGTTAACATAGTTGAATGATTGTTCAACTGTTTCTAGGAAGGTGTATACATGGGGAAACAAAGTGAGTTTATTTTACAAGGTTTAGATTGTGCAAGTTGTGCAGCAAAGGTAGAAAATGCAGTTAAAAAAATGCCTGATGTTTCAGATGTAACTGTCAATTCCTTTACAAAAACAATGGTTGTTGAAAGTAAAAATGAAAATCTTTATGAAGATATATCCACATTGATAAAAAATGTGGAACCAAAAATAACAGTCAAAGTAAAAAATGATGGTAAAAAACATCATGATCATGACCACCATCATCACGATCATGATCATTCTCACGGTAATTCTTCCATTTCAAAACTCGAAGTTCTCCGTTTCAGCATTGGAATCATTTTATTTGCTATAGGTATTTTAGGGAATATAAACAACTTTGGTGAAAATATTGTATTTATTATTGCTTATATACTTATAGGCGGAGATGTCGTTTACAGTGCCTTTAGAAACATATTAAAAGGTCAAGTTTTCGATGAATTTTTCCTGATGAGTGTTGCAACGATTGGAGCATTTGCAATTGGAGAACATTCTGAAGCAGTAGCTGTTATGCTTTTCTATCAAATTGGTGAGATTTTTCAAAAGCAAGCTTTAGATAAATCTCGTAAATCGATTGCTGACCTAATGGATATCAGACCAGAAGTTGCCCATGTAAAAAAAGGCAATGAAATCGTTTCTGTTTCACCAGAAGAAGTAACTATTGGCGACATTATTGTTGTCAAACCTGGTGAAAAAGTTCCCCTTGATTCAGTTGTTATAAATGGAAGTTCAACAATTGACACGTCTGCACTTACCGGTGAATCTGTACCTCGTATAGTAAATTCGAAGGATATGATCCTATCAGGAACAGTCAACCTTACCGGACTACTTACTGCAGAAGTGAAACATACAATTGGAGAATCAACCGTTTCAAAGATTTTGAATTTGGTACAAAACGCAAGTAATAAAAAAGCAAAAACAGAGCAGTTCATTACGAAATTTGCAAAAGTGTATACACCTGCTGTCGTATATTTTGCACTTGCTTTGGCATTAATTCCGCCTATTTTTACTGATGCAAGTTTCACAGATTGGATTCACCGCGCTCTCGTTTTCCTTGTAATCTCCTGTCCTTGTGCCCTAGTAATTTCAATACCACTTGGATTTTTTGGTGGAATTGGTGGTGCATCTAAGCAAGGCATTTTGATTAAAGGTGGCAACTATCTAGAGGCTTTGAATAAAGTGGATACCGTTGTTTTTGATAAAACAGGCACCTTAACAAAAGGTTCTTTTAGTGTCACTAAAATTCAAGCAGTTGGAGATTTTACTGAAACAGAAATACTGCAAACTGCAGCCTATGCAGAATTTTTTTCAAATCACCCTATTGCTGTATCCATTATGGCTAAGTACGAAGAGAAAATTGATGAAGGTCGGTTATCTGAATTTGAAGAAATTGCCGGTTATGGGTTAAAAGTAAAATTTGATGGTCGTACCATTTTAGCTGGAAACCAAAAGTTGATGCACAAATACAACGTAAACCATACTGAAGCAAAAGAATTTGGAACGATTGTATATATAGCAGTAGATGGAAATTTTGCTGGATATCTCGTGATTTCTGATGAAATTAAAGAGGATAGTAAAGCAACAGTTGATGCACTACACTCAATGGGAATTAACCGAGTGATCATGTTAACTGGAGATAGTAAGACAGTTGGCGAAGAAGTTGCTGGTCTTTTAGGATTGGATGAAGTTTATACAGAACTTTTACCGGACCAAAAGGTTGAAGTTATGGAACAGCTGAAGGTGACGAAGAAAACGGATGGTCGATTAATTTTCGTTGGTGACGGTATCAACGATGCTCCAGTGTTAGCCTTAGCAGATGTTGGAGTTGCAATGGGAGGATTAGGCTCGGATGCAGCCATTGAAGCATCTGATGTAGTCTTAATGACAGATGAACCTTCTAAATTGGTTACAGCCATCCGTATCGCTAAACGAACAAAACAAATTGTTTGGCAAAACATCGCGTTCGCATTAGGTGTAAAAGGACTAGTTCTATTGCTTGGTGCGGGTGGCCTCGCAACCATGTGGGAAGCTGTTTTTGCTGATGTTGGTGTTGCTTTGATTGCGATTTTAAATGCTACACGAGCGATGAAAAGTAATAACTAATACAGATAAAAATGTTAAAATTTTAGACATTAAGAGAAATTGGTGATTGAAATGATGGATAATGGAATTCTTCGATGTGATTGTTCGGCTGTTCATGAGGAAGTTGTAACTCGTGTCAAAAAGCAAATGCCTAAAGAAGAAAATCTATATGATTTGGCAGAATTATTTAAGGTATTTGGCGATACAACCCGTGTCAAAATTTTATGGGCGCTAGATAATGCAGAAATGTGTGTATGTGATATTTCGGTATTATTGAACATGACTAAATCAGCCGTCTCCCATCAACTACGTGTGTTGAAGCAAGCTCGACTAGTTAAATATCGTAAAGACGGAAAAAACGTTTACTACTCGCTAGATGACAACCATATCGCAAGTATCTTTGAGCTAGGTATGGCCCATATAAACGAATAGTATTTGATCCTTAACAACCATATAAAAATAGTCATGGTGGCAATGGTTACCTCCATGACTGTTATCTATATCTGAACCTACAAAGATTTATTGTCAAGCCTGAATTTACCCACTATAAAAAAATCCCCTCGGGATTGAAAATTCATAAAGCCTCCTCGCCTAAAAAACAATAGTTTTTAGACAGGGAGGCTTTGTGCGCTCATTTGAAGAATGATTTACTATGCATTTTTACAAACCATTTTATTCATTACTTTTTAATTTAATTTCAATAAATAATATCTGATTAGCTTTCTTTTTAATTACTTTTAGTTCATATTTTCCTATAAATAATGATTGACCCTCTTCAATTTCGAGATTTTGGGTAAGTATCCATCCCCCAATGGTATCGACGTCACTTTCAGGAATATCTATATCCAATAAATTATTTAGCTCAGAGATAAGTACTTTACCGTCTACAACTTTATGATTTTCACTTATGTTTTCAACCGCTGATTTTTCATCTGAATCATATTCATCCTTAATTTCACCAACGATTTCTTCAAGTATGTCTTCTAAAGTTACCATCCCAGAAGTACCCCCATATTCATCATGTAGTATGGCTAAAGGAATATGTGTTTTCTGCATCTTTAACATTAAATCATAAATTGGGATTGTTTCAATAATATGCAACACAGGACGAATATTATCTTTAATCGTTGAAGTGGATTCTTTTTTAAGATAAAGATCCTTTACATTAATCATTCCTAAGATAGTATCCTTGTCATCGTGATAGACTGGATATCTTGTATATTTTTCTATTTGAATAATTTCCTTGATTTCTTCAAGAGAATCTTCAACAAATATACCCACCATTTCAACCCTAGGGATCATGATTTCTTTTGCAATACGATTATCGAACTCAAAAATATTATTAACATATTTATACTCAGCCGAGTTTATTTCACCTCTTTTGTAGCTCTCCGATAAAATGATTCTAAGCTCTTCCTCTGAATGAGCTTCCTCATGTTCAGAAACTACACCCAAACCAAACAACTTTGTAATAAATCTAGCAGAATTATTAAGTACCCAGATGATTGGATACGAGATTTTGTAAAACCATATTAAAGGAGAAGAAAACAGTAATGTAACAGCTTCTGCCTTTTGAATGGCTAATGTTTTTGGAGCCAGTTCTCCTATAACAACATGTAGAAATGTGATTGAACTAAAAGCAATAATAAAAGATATGGTATTTGCGACACCTGCAGAAAAGTCGAGATTCTCAAAAACTGGCTTTAGAAGATGATGAATCGTAGGTTCTCCTAGCCAACCCAATCCCAATGCCGTCAAGGTGATACCCAATTGGCATGCAGATAAATATTCATCTAAATTTGATTTTACTTTCTTAGCTGCTAATGAACCCTTTCTTCCTTCTTGTACTAATTGATCAATTCGACTTCCACGTACTCGAATAACTGCAAACTCAGATGCTACAAAAAATCCTGTAATAGCAATGAGTAAGATGACAAAGATTATATTAAACACTTCCATATTTTCCTCTAGTTTTCAAACTAAAGTTCTCACCTCCCATTTAACTTAATCTTATGAAAAAACAAAAGACTTATTAAATCAGAAAATAATATTTATAGTCTATGATTTACATAAGTGATATACATTTATGTAAACATTGAGCACCAGTTTCTAATAAATTATTGTTATAACCATTTTAAAATTTCTTCAATATTTAAAATTTCAATTTTATTTCCATCCAATTGAATAATTCCCTCGTCTTCCATCTTTCCTAACTCACGAGATAGAGATGGTCTGGAAACATTTAAAAACTCTGCAAGACCATTACGATTAAATGGAATTGTCATGATGTAGTTGTCACTTTTTTTGTAAAGACGAGCAAGATACGTACATATTCTTCCCCTCATACTTTTAACTACCAAAATATCAATTTTTTGATTAAGGTTAAGAGCTTTTTGTGCGACTAACTGAACGGTGTTACTTATAAGTTGCACATGACCAATACAATGCTTACTACAAGATCCCAAAATCGTTACTGGCGAAATAAACAAGATGGTACATGGAGTGGTTGCTGTTACTTGTGCTGGTGCATAATTTGCTTTTGCAAGTACAACAATTTCACCAAATATACTTTTCTGTTTTAATTTTCCTATTATTATTTTTTCACCGGTGGCAGTTTCCTTGGATACATCCAATTCCCCTGATAAAATAATTCCCATTTCGGTAAGTGGGTCTCCTGTATTTACCACCCTTTCATCCTTTCTGTAATGACTTATTCGAGGTTTAAGACATTTCAATGTCTCTATTAGTTCCGTTCTTTCAATATTTTTAAAAAGGATGACGCCTTCAAGTATATCTAAATAGTTTTCTAACATTGTAAGAAACATCCATTCTATATTGTAGCCATGGCTACCGATTTTTGAATTTCATTGTACTACAATGAGTCTGTAAATAGTAGTTTTGCTTGCTTGAAAATTTTAGGATGTCTATTTAAAAACTCCAAGCAACACTACAATATGAGAGGACGTATTCCATGACAACGAATGAAATGTTTTGCTTCCAATGCGAGCAAACTCAAGAAGGAACAGCATGTATCACTAGTGGTGTTTGCGGTAAGACAGCGGATGTTGCAAACTTGCAAGACGAGCTTACTGGTGCTCTAGTTGGATTAGCAAGAGCAGTAAATAATGGTCAAAGAACAAAAACAAGTGATCAATTGATGATAGATGGCTTATTTACATGTATCACAAACGTAAACTTTGATGAAGAAAGTTTAAAAGAATTCATTGGTAAAATTGAAGCAGAAAAAGCTGCAAATGGTGGCGCTGATAATTTAAGACTAATCGATGTTTGGACAGACAACGAAGACATTCGTTCATTAAAAACTATGCTTCTTCTTGGTATGAGAGGTATGGCAGCATACAATCGTCACGCAAACGTATTAAATTACTTTGACGATGAAGTGACTGCTTGGTTCTATAAAGGTGTTGCTGCACTAGGCGAAAATCATACAGTTGATGAGTGGCTTGGACTATTAATGGAATTTGGACAAGTAAACTTAAAATGTATGGGCCTATTACACAATGCGAACACTGGCACATACGGCCATCCTGTTCCAACACCAGTTACAACAATTATTGAAAAAGGACCTTTCATTGTTGTAACAGGCCATGACTTACATGATTTAAAACAACTTTTAGAGCAATCAGAAGGCAAAGGCGTTAACATTTATACACATGGAGAAATGTTGCCTGCACATGCATACCCTGAATTGAAAAAATACAGCCAATTAAAAGGCAATTTCGGTACAGCTTGGCAAAATCAACAAAGAGAATTCCATGATGCACCGGGAGCATTCCTGTATACTACAAACTGTTTAATGCCTCCTCGTCGTAGCTATGCAGATCGTATTTTCACAACAGCTGTTGTAAAATATCCTGACCTACACGATATCGTGGAAGTAGATGGCAAAAAAGATTTTACTGCTGTAATTGAAAAAGCTCTTGAGCTTGGTGGATTTGCAGAAGACAAAGTAATGACTGGAACAAATGGTGGAACTACCATGACACCAGGATTTGGTTTTAACACAGTTATGTCTGTTGCTGGAACAGTTATTGATGCTGTTAAAGCTGGCGACTTAAAACATATATTCCTAGTTGGTGGATGTGACGGAGCGAAAGCTGGACGTAACTATTTCACTGAATTTGTAAAACAAACGCCATCTGACACAGTAGTTTTAACACTTGGCTGTGGTAAATATAGATTGAATGATCTTGATATGGGTACACTTGGTGGACTTCCAAGAATCATGGATATGGGTCAGTGTAACGACTCTTACTCAGCTATCATGGTTGCAGTAGAATTAGCGAAAGCATTTGGCTGTGGCGTAAATGACCTACCATTATCATTAGTGATTTCTTGGTACGAGCAAAAAGCAGTATGTGTGCTATTAACACTATTATCTCTTGGTATCAAAAACATTCACCTTGGACCAACTTTACCAGCATTCGTTTCTCCAAACGTATTAAACGTTCTTGTTGAAAAATTTGCAATCGCTCCAATTTCTACAGTTGAAGCAGACATGGCAAAATTGTTAAATCGTTAATTTCTAAACTATACCTATCCCCAATATAAATGAGCCACCCTGCCAGTTCGATCACTAGCAGGGTGGCTTTATTTTGATTTTTTTACCTGTTTCCCTTTTTTGAAATGTACGATGTCATCAACTTAACTGCCTTCTCAATTGCCGCTTCATTTGGATTGAGTTTCGCATGATGCAAACCATATTCGGACTCAACTCCGAGCCAAAACATAAATCCGGGAATGTCACGAAGCATAAATCCAAAGTCTTCTCCTGTCATCGCCTTTTCTGCTTCAACAAGCCTGAAATCAGGTTGTTCCTCAACAAATGTCATGAATTCCTCAGTGAGTTCTTTATGATTATTTACCTGATAATAAGCGCTACCTGGTGTGAATGAAACTTTACAATCAAAGCTAGTCTCAATTCCTCGGGCAATAGCAAAAATTCGATTCTTAGCCGCTTCCATTGCTTCAGCTGAAAGAGTACGAATCGTGCCCTCTAAACGTGCATGTTCAGCGATGATATTTGTTACAGTTCCTGCTTCAAAACGACCAATTGTTACAACAACGGAGTCTATTGGATTTGTGTTTCGAGACACGATTGTTTGCACCTGTGTCACGAAATTCGCTGCAGCAACCACCATATCATGGGCTTTATGCGGATAAGCAGCATGTCCACCCTTTCCTTCAAAATCAATGTATAGCTCATAGGTATTAGCAAATAGGACACCTGTTCTTGTTGCAATGGTTCCAACTGGATACTCAGGTGCAATATGAAGTGCCAAAATCAGATCTGGTTTCCATTTGGCAAAGGTTTCCGTCTGTATCATAGGTTCTGCTCCACCATCTGATTCCTCTGCAGGCTGAAACAGGAAGAGCACGTTATCATCAATTGGATGGTGTACAAAATGAGTAAGAACTCCGAGAGCGATGCTCATATGAAAATCATGGCCGCAAGCGTGCATCCATCCGTCATGTTGCGATTTAAATTCGCTTTCATGTAATTCCTCAATTGGAAGTGCATCAATATCAGTTCGATATCCAATCGTTTTTGACGGGTTTAAACCTGGAATAAACACATATATTCCGGTTGTCCATGGTTCAATTTGAAGACGATCTTGAGGAAGTTTTGATAAGTAATCTAATAGATACGCCTGAGTTTTAAATTCTTTGAATCCTGTCTCAGGTATTTGGTGTAAATCACGTCTTATTTTTATAAAATCATTCATTGTTTTCCCATCCTAATCCTTTTTAAATTGCAATTTATTTTCACTTAATATTTCTTTAACCGCTCTAATTGCGTTCTTTCCAATCCCATGTAGATTTGAAAATTCTATTTCACTTAATGCAGAAATATCTTCTAAACTCTTTAGTTGTGCGTTTTGAATGGCCCTTTGAGCTGGCTTCGCCAGTCTACCTAGTAACAATTCATATTGATTCATTCACTTATCAACTCTTTCTCCATGACGATTACTTCAGCCACAGTGCCATTATCCCTTTTTCTCGGGACTTTTTTGATTTCTTTTAACCCATTTTTTGTCCAAAAGTTTACTGCATTCAAATTTTCAGAAACAACACCTAACCAAAGTTTTTTAAAACCTTCATCGGTTGCCACTTCTATGATTTCTGATAGTAGTTTTGTGCCATAACCCTTTGCCCGATTCTTACCCTCAATCATATATAAACCTATATAGAATATATCCTCATCTGGATAACCCATTAGATAGTCAACTACAGAAAAAAGTTTTTTGTTTTTATAAAACCCTATAAAAAACTTTTTCTCTTTTGATAAAGTTGGTGGACATTCCGTTAAATCATTTATGCAATCTTCTAATTTTGGTGGCCTCGCTTCTACAATATCAAAATAATCAGGGTTAGATATGTACAATTTAAAGATATCCATACGATCTTCTTCAGTTAAAACTTTTACTTTATATTCTGAGCATTTATCTTGTAGTTTTTTTATCATCCTACTCAACTCCATAACTCTAACTATATTTTACCTATTATAACTTTTTTAAAATTTGAAACACATAAACAACAAGAAAAAAATGTAAAAATTTTTACTGCAAAAGATAAAAATTTGTTATAATTCTAGTTGTTCACATATTGGACATATATTTTTCACTAAAAAGATGAAGATGGCAATTTTAGTAAACTCTCTTCAATGAAGCCCTAGCGGATTTTGTGAGTTTTGAATTGCACTCTACTCGCAAAATCTCTGCAAATAGACTATCTAGGGGGTAAAAAATGAACAAGAAAACAATTGTTAAAAGTGACATTGAAATTGCAATGGAATCAAAAATGAAGCCCATATTAGAAATAGCTAGAGAATTAAACATTGAGGAAAATGAATTTGAGCCTTACGGAAAATATAAAGGTAAAATTTCTTTAAATGTATTAAAAAAGTTGCAGTCGAAAGAGAATGGAAAATTAATACTTGTAACAGCAATCAATCCGACAAAGGCTGGAGAAGGTAAATCAACAGTCACAGTTGGATTAGGTGACGCTTTAAAAAAACGAGGTAAGAAATCCATTATTGCCATGCGCGAACCTTCACTTGGTCCTGTAATGGGTGTTAAAGGTGGCGCAACTGGCGGTGGCTATTCACAAATTTTACCCATGGATGAGATTAACTTGCATTTTACAGGGGACATCCATGCCATTACTTGTGCGAATAACGCTTTATCAGCTTTTATAGATAATCATATCCATCAAGGAAATGAACTTGGCATTGATCCAGAACACATTATTTGGAAAAGATGTCTGGACTTAAATGATCGTGCATTACGTCAGGTTACGGTTGGACTGGGCGGTCCATTAAATGGAACACCACGAACTGATGGATTTGACATTACGGTGGCCTCTGAAATTATGGCAGTATTGTGTTTAGCAAGTGATCTCGATGACTTAAAGAAAAGAATAGCACGCATGATTGTTGCTTACACATTTAATGGTGAACCTGTAAGTGCGGGAGAACTCGGTGTTGAAGGTGCATTAACTTTGTTATTGAAAGATGCATTAAAACCAAATTTGGTTCAAACCATTGAACATACACCAGCTTTAATTCACGGCGGACCTTTTGCGAACATTGCACATGGCTGTAACAGTATCTTGGCTACTAAAACAGCTTTGAAACTGGGTGATTATGTTGTCACTGAGGCAGGGTTCGGTGCAGATCTTGGTGCAGAGAAATTTTTAAATATTAAAATGAGATACGCTGGATTAACACCAAGTGCGGTAGTGATTGTCGCAACAATACGAGCATTAAAGCAAAATGGCGGCGTTGAATATGCTGACTTGAAACAAGAAAATCTCGAGGCATTGAAGGCTGGTTTTGTTAACTTGGTTAAGCATTGTGAAACTATTTCAAAATTTGGGCTTCCTGCTGTAGTAGCTGTAAACCGCTTTATGACGGATACAGATGAGGAATTAACCATATTAGAATCGTTGTTTAGGGAACACGGCATTACCTTTGCCTTAACTGAAGTTTGGGAAAAAGGTGGCCTTGGAGGCATTGATTTAGCCGATAAAGTGTTAGCGGCAATTGAGGGTAACGAAAACAACTTTAAACATTTATACAATTTGGAAGACTCATTGAAGTACAAAATAGAAACAATAGCCCGCGAAGTTTACGGAGCTGATGGCGTTGAGTTTTCAGATGTGGCTGAAGCACAACTTGCCACTTTTGAGAAATTTGGCTGGGGTAACTTGCCTGTTTGTATGGCAAAATCACAATATTCTTTATCGGATGATCCAAAAAAATTAGGTCGCCCAACTGGATTTAAGATTCATATTCGTCAATTGAAACCATCAATTGGTGCAGGCTTTATCGTCTGCTTAACAGGGAACGTAATGACCATGCCGGGCTTACCAAAACGCCCTGCAGGTCTTGATATGAATGTTGATGCTGACGGTAATGCAGTAGGATTATTTTAGATAAATGTAGAGGTTGCAACTATCACTTCAGTGGGCTATTGCAACCTCTTTTTTACACTATAAAAATAATTGTGTGAACTATTACTGAACCTCTCTCCACCATCGAGAGAATGTATCTGCTTTTCCTATTTCCACCATCTCGCCAAGTTTTGGTGTGATAAGTTTCACTTGGTATTCTTCTGCAGCAATTGCAATCCGTTCAGCTGACTCATACCAAGAGTGCTTTGACAAATTAAATGCACCCCAATGAATAGGCATCAAGTAATCACCTTGCAAATCTAAATGGGCTTGTACTGTCTGCTCGGGTAACATATGAAATTCTGCCCGCTCTTCATGATATTGGCCACATTCTAGGAACGTTAAATCAAATGGGCCAAACTTGTCACCAATCTCTTTAAAAGTTGAACGATAACCAGAATCTCCACTAAAGTAAATGTTACATTCATTTGTTTTGATAATCCACGAACACCAGAGTGTTCTATTTCGATCAAAAACACTCCTACCAGAGTAATGATGGGAAGGTGCGGCAATGAATTGAATATCATTTACCTTACTCTTCTCCCACCAATCCTGCTCAATTATTTTAGAAGGGATGATTCCCCATCGTTTTAAGTGGGCTCCAACACCTAACGGTACTACAAACATCTTGACTTTATCTTTAATTTGAATAATGGTCTTATAGTCTAAATGATCATAATGATCATGTGAGATAAGAACTATATCTAATTCTGGGAGTTTGTCAATTTCAATCGGATGTTCAGTTGGAAACCGCTTCATTAAATTATTTTTGACAGGCGCTGGTACGTTTGTAAGCATTGGATCGAGAAAGATTTTCTTTCTATTCACTTCTAATAAAACAGCTGAATGCCCGAACCAAGTAAATTTAATATCGTCATTATCCGAAAATTCACTTGATTGATTATTTTTAAAAGGCAGTGGGATTTTAGGTGTAGCATCGTAATCGGCTGAAAAGTTTAACATTGATTTCACTTTAAAGTTTCTTCTTATTTCAGTATTGGTACGATTCCTAAACCTTCTATGATGACTGTTTTCAGACTGTTTAATTTTTCTAAAACTTTCTCCTGTTGGTTTTGCACCAAATTGAGGTAACATTTTATGACGTACAACTACAAATATAAAAATAAGTAGTAAAAATGATAAAATAACGAGTAACCACATAATGATTGCACTCCTTTAATCTTCTTATTTTTAACAGAAAACAGTGAATGCAAACCTTTCACATCCAGAAACAGTGTTTACAAAAAACAATTTCTTTTTTCCATTACTATTTTTCAGTCAAACGACTTTCACATACGTCTTTTAACACTTTCTCTATTAAAAACTACTATTCATATTGAATTTAAATAATTTCATTAACTGGTTTTAAACTGAAAATGGGATTCATCTACACAATCCCTTCTCTCTTTTTAATGGCAAAGTACACAAATATTATTTTAAGAAAAACCAGCAAGCTGGTCCTTTCAAAACATTGAGCGGATGTTTTGTATGTATTGCCGCAGAGCTTTCCTGTCGGTAAACACCTAAGTCTAAGGTCTCAGGCACCCACTTTCCCACGGGAGTCCTGCGGGTTTCATTACAAAAACACCCATATTGATCATCCTTCTAAAGCCTCTGGCACCAATAGTTGAGGCCCAAAAAAATTTATACTTTCTTATCTATACAAAAAAACTCTTTCCGCTTAGGGAAAAAGTTTTTATGAATTTTATAAAAAATTAGTTATACGTTCGTCAATTCTTCTTGCCATTCTATGAGTACATGGTGTGAAGAATTTATCCCAGTTATAGTATGCATTTGATAAATCTAGTTGGGATATTTTAATTTTAAGTATTTAAATGGAACTATTTTCTTTTACTCCTATGAAGATATTTGAACCTGCGTCCCCATCAGTGCTTCCCTACCAAACATCGTGTTATAAATTGAATCCTCGTCTAAATGCAACTCATCATGAGTTCCCGTTTCAACGACCTCACCATTGTTAATTACAACAATTTTATTGGCAGATAAAATGGAGGACAGACGGTGTGAAATGATCAGTATGGTTTGTTTGCTAGCGCGATTTTTAATGGCCTCATTTACCTTTGTTTCGGTAATCGGATCAAGTGCGGAACTTGCCTCGTCTAAAATTAAATACGGTGCATCTTTTATGAGTGCTCTTGCCAGTGAAATACGCTGCTTTTGACCGCCAGAAAGTAAGCTTCCTCTTTCACCAACTTCAGTTAAAATTCCATCTGGTAAAGACTCAATTAATTCTGTAAGTCCACTCATTTCTACTACATCCATAATTTCTTCTTCTGTAGCATCCAGCTTTCCAATTCGGATATTATCTGCAATGGTTCCTCTTTTTAACTGAATGTCCTGAGATACAACAGCTATATTGCTTCGTAGAAACCCTGTATCCCATTTAGAGAGAGGATGTTCCCCAATCGTAATATCTCCTGAATCTGGACTGTATAGTTTTATCAAAAGGTCTGAAATTGTTGATTTTCCTGAACCGCTTGGCCCAACAACCGCAACTGTTTCTCCTTCTTTAACTGTAAAACTTATATTCTTTAAAACTGGAATTGACTTGCCTTCATAGGTAAATTGCATTTGATGAAAAACAATATCCCCACTTAATTTGTCTTCTATAATTCCAGTAACAGCTTCGTCTTTCGAGACTTCTTCTCCTAAAAGCAATTCCGAACGATCTAATGCTGGACCTGTTCTCTTTACGGATAACCAATTTCGAAGCATATTATTAATTTGCCAAGAAGCAGTAGAAACAAGTGTCCCAGCTGAGAGCATTTCTCCATTCGTTAGCTGTTTATTTGAAATGAGATAGTAGCTTACTAGATAAACCGAGGCTAACCCGACACCATTGTAACTTCCCAAAATAATGTAGGATTTCATCTTCGCATAAAGTTCTTTAATTGACTCGTTTACAAAAGATTGTCTAATTGTTGTAACACTCTCAATCTCATCATCACCAACGCCAAGTACTCTTGAAAGATGGATACCTGTTACAGATTCACGTATTCGCTCTAAGTAACGAGAAGATTCTTTTCTTGCAGCAGCCGAAGCTTCTCTAGATTTTCCACCAACATAGCTTGAAAGGAAAAAGAATATAACACCCGTTATAACACTAACTACCATTAGATAAGGATTCAACCAAAAAAGAACAGCGCTAAACATGAAGACACCCTGTGTGGCTGCCATAAAAGTTGAACCTTCCCATGCAAGAAAGTTGTGTAAAACATCAGGATCATCTGAGACTCTTGCTAATAATTCACCCGTTTTGTTTCGATGATAAAACGAGAATGGGAGCAGTTGAATATGTTTATAAAGTCGCATTTTTTGGTCGTTTGTAACCGATTTTGCAACTTGATGGCAAAAATATTCATCTACAATCATAAAAAACCAATCAAGAAATGCAGCAATGCACAGCATAAGTAACAATATCCATAAAAATTGCACATCGTGATTAGGGATAATTCTATCTACGAACCAACCCAACGATAAAGTTGGCAAAACCGTGCCGCCTACTTGGGTGATGGCAATAACAAAAGAATCTGCAAACACCCAATTTTTATAGGGTTTTAGAAATCGAAGGACTCGCCTTCCGTCACTTGATTTTGATTTTGACGTCATACAGTTGCCTCCCTTTCTACATCAGAATACTGGGACATATAGAGTTTGTAGTACAGGCCTTTTAGAGTCATTAATTCATCATGTGTACCTTGTTCAGCTATGACCCCTTGATCCATCAACAGAATTTGATCAGAATTACGGACAGTTGCCAACCTATGAGCAATGGTAATAGTTGTACGACCAGGCATTAGTTCTTCCAATGACTCCTGAACTTTCATTTCTGTTTCTCCATCTAATGAAGAGGTTGCCTCATCAAAAATGAGGAGAGTTGGCTTACGTAAAAGTGCCCTTGCCATAGCCAGCCTTTGCCGCTGACCTCCTGAGAGCTTTAAACCTCGTTCTCCTACAATGGTTTCGTACCCCTCACTTAATGATTCTACAAAATCTGTTAGATGAGCTGCTTCTACTGCAGCAAATATCTCTTCATCTGAAGCATCAGGCTTTCCATAAAGTAAATTTTGTTTCAGAGTTGCATTAAGAAGGAATGTTTCTTGAGAAACAATTCCCACCTGTTTTCGAAATGAATTTAAGTTAAAAGAATCTAAATTTTTACCATCAATGGTTATATACCCTTGACTCGTTTTGTAGATTCCTAAAACAAGTTGAATAAGTGTGCTTTTACCACCACCACTTGTACCAACGATTCCGATGTGCATTCCAGGTTGTATGACTAAATCGACACCTTTTAATACATCTTCCTCTGTATCTGGATAACGGAACCATATATCTTTGAGGATAATTTCTCCTTGGAGCTTTCCAAATGTCGGAAGATTTTCGTCATGTTCTTCTGGAAGATCAAAATATTCAAATATTCTTGAAAGTGCCGGAACCGCTTGTTGAAAAGTGATTGCATTGTCTGCTATTGACCACATTGGCATAAACATAATCGGTAACAAAGTTAAAACAGTCGTAGCCTCGCCCAAAGTTATTTGATTCTTCCATACGGCATACGCACTAATAACCATAATAATACCAGGTCCTGAAATTCTAAAAAGACTTCCCATATGCCTAACAGCTTTATTGATTAATGCAACTTTTATGGAAAATTTCTTCCATGCAGTTAATTTATTCTCCATTTTTGAGAGCTCATAATCCTGTGTCTGAAACGTACGAATTAATCGTGTTGATTCGATACTCTCTTGCAAATGATCATACATATCTGCATACATGTCTCGATGTATTGCCCATAAATTTTTTACATACTTACTTAGATAATAGGATGGAATGATAAATACAATAAATATGGCAAACATCACTAAACCCGTTTGCCAGAAGATTGATAACAAGGTAACCATGGCAAAAGATGCACTTATGATTTGCTGAATAAGTCTTGGAATGACACTGTTGTTTACATTTTGAATGGCTTCAACATCAATTGTTAATCGATAGAGAATATCCCCTCTTGGCGTCTTTGAGAAAAAGGACATGGGTGTTTTTTGAATTTTCTTAAAAGCTCGCATTTGAATATCTGATATAACGGCCATACCCGCTTTTACTTGAATAAACTCTTGAAGTGAATCAAATACAGATTTCAAAACAAAAGAAATCAAAATCCCACCAATTAGGATTGGAAATAAGCTTTTTTGATGCTCTATAAGTACTTTCTGTACGATACCACCAGTAAGCATAGGCGGAACAACCGCAATAAAACCACTTAATAATGTAAAAATTAAAACGAGAATTAAACTCTTCCAATATGGCTTAAAGTGTTTAATCATTTCATGAAGAATTCGCATTTTGTTTCGCCCCCCTAAATAGTTTTCTTCATAGTATTACAAGTGGATAACCTATATTTCAATTAAAATAGCATTATCGTAAAAATTTTCCTTTAATGGTACCATTTTTGACAAGCACTTTACAAACAAAAGGCAATATATAATAATGATTGTGTAAATCCTTTACTCGAATAACATTCCTAAAAAACTTACTGAATAACTTCATGACTTAGAACAACCTCTTTTGTTATTCATAAAAGTTTAGGGACCTATGTTACCTTCCGAGCAATTAAATAAGTTTGGAGATGAAAAGATGGACAACTAATTCTTGTCATACCTTTTTGGTAAATAGCCGTTAATTCGCAACTCGAATTTGAGCTGCTTGTTTGATGTGCTTTGGCAAGAAAGTTGAATATCCTCATCTTCTTTACATGTTTACGTTTCTTTTGAATTCGAGATTCTAATCATGCAAGAAGACTCTTTCTTGCATGATTTTTTTTTGAAATTCGTTTCAAGAATTTTTTATTTGAAATTCTTTTCAACATCAATTTGTTATGGAACAAGTCCATAACAATACAAAAGGAGCGTAATTTTTATGACAATTATAGATATATCTAAATTATCTTTTTCATATGATGGCAGTTATGAAACTATTTTTGAAGGGGTAAACCTTCATCTTGATACAGACTGGAAACTTGGTTTGATTGGTCGTAATGGTCGAGGAAAAACCACTTTTTTAAAAATTTTATTAGGAGAGCTAGAATATAAAGGGTCCATTTCAACGAATGTTTCATTTGACTATTTCCCTTTTGACGTGCCAGATAAAAAGAAAACAACACTAGAGATAATTGAGACGATATACCCTGATTTTATTGATTGGGAACTTAATAGGGAATTAAATTTATTAGCAGTTAATGAGGGTATTTTGGACCGTCCATTTGAAACTTTGAGTCATGGAGAGCAGACTAAAATACTTTTAGCCACTTTATTTTTAAAGCCGGAAAATTTTCTTTTAATTGATGAACCTACTGACCACTTGGACATTGAAGCACGAGAATTAGTTAGTCATTATTTGAAAAGTAAAAAGGGCTTCATCGTTGTGTCACATGACCAACAATTTCTTGATAATGCTATCGACCATGTACTTTCAATCAATAAAACAAATATTGAACTGGTTAAAGGGAATTTTTCCAGCTGGTGGAAAAGTAAAGAGTCGAAAGACTTATTGGAGTTAAAACAAAACGACCGCTTACGAGGGGAAAATTAAACGTCTTACTGAATCTTCTCGACGCACTTCGGAATGGTCGGACAAAGTAGAAAAAAGCAAAAATGGGTCTTTTGATAAAGGTTTTATCAGCCATAAAGCTGCTAAGATGATGAAACGATCAAAGTCAATCGAGGCAAGAGCGGAAAAAAACATTGAAGAGAAAAAACAGTTGTTAAAAAATATAGATGAAAGTAAAAAATTGATTCTTAGACCAATAAGGCATTATAAACAGACTTTGGTCAGTGCCTCAGATTTATCTATTATATATAGCTGTAAAAGGATTATGGACAATATTCATTTGTCCATTAATCAAGGTGATAGAGTTGCCTTAATTGGGAAGAATGGTTCTGGAAAATCCAGTTTTATAAAACTAATTCTTGGAGAAGATATATCATTTTTAGGAGAATTGGACATTGTTGCTGGACTAAAAATATCCTATCTGCCGCAAGATTCTTCTTTCTTAAATGGAAAAATGAGGGACTTTATACAGTCAAGTGGAATTGATGAGGGGATTTTTAAAACGACACTTAATCAATTAGGGTTCTCGAAGGAGCAGTACGACAGAGATTTGTCAGAGCTAAGCAGCGGACAGAAAAAGAAACTATTGATGGCAAAAAGCCTATGTGAAGAAGCTCATTTGTACATTTGGGATGAGCCACTCAATTTTATTGACATCCTTTCGCGAAAACAAATTGAAGAACTAATTTTACGAGTAAAACCAACAATGCTCTTTGTTGAGCACGATGTTTCATTTACAGATAAAATTGCAACAAAAAAAATCGTACTTTACTAGTTCAAAAATACTTTTAGTCAAAAAATCGTTCCTTTTTGAAGAGAACCCAATTTGTTAGATAAAACTAACGAAATAAGGTGCAGTTCATTACGGGACGATTTTCTTTAAAACACAATAAAAATTCTTCTATGGTTATTTGTTCCAATAGGCCTTTGCTTCTTCCTCAAGAATTTTTAATCTTTTGTAATAATCTGGAAATTCATTAAGATGAGCCCATGCAATTTTCCCAGTTAAAAGAGGGTCATCTCCAGTAACATTCGTTTGGGTGGATTGATTTCCGTGTTCAAGCTCAACATTTACACCCATCCAAAACCCGTCTAAATCAAATTTTTCTATATTAAAGTCAATACCTAAAAGTAAAGCGATTGCTTCAGCTTCCTTTTTAGTAAAGCTTTTTCTTATCCTGTTTAAGTTGTAAGTTGAAATAGTATTCGATGGGAACCTTGGATATTCGTTAAGTACGCTTGAATGTTTAAAATCTATACCTAAGTTAGAATCATTAATGAAGTGATTCAAATAGGGATATACATAATAATAGTACATTAAATTCACTCCTAATCAGTAAGTACCAATAATATACGTTTTTTACTGATTTATGAGCATGGTTTTACTTTTTAAAAGCATAATCAATCCAAAAAAATCGTTTCCAAATGGGACGATTTTTTCATTTCAAGTCTCAATCAGCGTTTATTGTTGATTTTTAATCTAACAGAAATTCCATACAATGAAACTGGAAGATGAAGTTTGATATTTACAACTTATGGGAAACATACAAACAACTAAAAAACGACATAAGTTCTTTAAGAAGGATATTTTTATGAAATTCTTTAACAGTTTCGATGGAACCGTGATTCACTATACTGAAAATGGTGTTGGGATCCCCATTATTTTCATACATCCCCCACTATTAACTTTAGATAATTTTTACTATCAGACCAAAGGATTAAGAAAACAATTCCGGGTAATCACTTTTGATATTCGTGGGCATGGTTATAGTGATTATTCTAATGAACCTATTACGTACCCTTTGATTGTAAAAGATATTTTGGCCTTGATGGACTTTTTAAAAATCGAGAAGTGTTATTTATGCGGTTATTCAACAGGAGGATCTATTGCACTTGAAGGTATGTGCACCGACCCAGATCGTATTGCGGGTAGTATTTTGGTGGGCACCCAGTCTGATGCTAGTGATTGGTTCCTTCGTTCTGAAATAAAGATGGCTATATCTCTTTGTCGAAAAACTGGATATAAACTACTATCCCATGCTATCACTAGAGGAAATTCAAATAATAAACTAACATACATGCGTCTATATAATAGTGCTTTATTGGGTAATATTGATAGTTGGAAGCAATATTATGAAGCTTCACTTAAATTTAATCGTACGGATGACTTACCTACAATACATACTCCTTGTTTACTCATTTTTGGTGAAAAAAATAAAAGCTTTCACCGTTATGCAAAAAAATTACAAAAAGGATTGCCAAATAATCAAATGCATTGGATAAAAGGAGCAAAACATCAAATTCCTACAAAAAATGCTCAAGAAATGAATACTATTATTAGTGAATGGATCACAAAAATGGAAAGATAAAGCGACCTTGTATAAATTCAGTTTCATTTCCAATCAAATGTAACAGTTTTAAACAAGCTTCTATTTTTATTTACAAATTTTCCATTATACATTTTCCGTTTCACTAAATTTCAACGAATTTCGAGTCCAAGTCGTATTGTTTGACTGCATATGCTATGTTGCTTTATTATGAAAATGTAAATATTTACAATATCCCTATTTACTTCTGACAAAGAATACCAGGCAAAAGTTCAGAATATCTGTATCTCTTTTTTCAACAAGGTTCTCGCATTGTATAAAACAATGTTTTTATCTTAAAAAGGAAGGAGTGAGAAATATGCTAGAGCAATTTATTGGTATAATAAACCCATTAGATGAACCACTACCAAGAGTTTAAAAATTTTGGTAAATGAATTACATTGCGCGCTTATGATTAAGAAGCGCAACATACTAATTAACCTCGCAACATTTTGGCTTTTCATTAAGCTAAATAGTGCGAGGTATTTTTAATTCTCTAGTTACACTATGTACTAAAATATTAGTACCTTTCCAAATCAGTAACACTATATCCCGTTTATATAATTTAATTCAAGTTAATTCGAACCCCTTATTTTAATTCCCAAAAATAACCTATTAAATTTTGAATTAAAATTTACAGAATAAATAAAATTGTTATACTATTGATACAATTTAATTTTTACCATGTTATCATACTATTAAAATAGTAATTTTACTTATTTATACGGAATATTTCATATTAAAGGGTATCCCTTTTATATAAGTTCAAATTTTTTAAAATCAACAATCAAGTAACATTAATGTAAGTGGAGTGAAATTATGAAACGGGGTTCCGCAATTAAATTAACAAGAATTCGGAAAGGGTTAAAACAGAGGGAATTAGTCAGTGCTACCCATTCCAAATCGTTAATAAGCAGAATAGAAAACGATGATTCAGAAGTACAAGAAGGACATTATGATTATTTCATAAATAAATTAGAAATTGACTTTCCAAAGCTTTTAGAACAAGAAGTAGAAATGGGAAAAAAAATAGAAAATCTTTTTATCTATACACATTATTTACAATTAGAAGAGGCTGAAAAATTACATAAAGAGTTACAAAAACAAGAAGATTTTATTAAATTCAGTGATCATTTTATTCAATATACCTTATATAAATTTTTCTTTCTTATCCAAACAAATAACCTTTCAAAAGCAGAAATTGTTTGGAATGAACTACAAAATGTTAATAACAATTTACTTATTTACGAAACAGTATTAGCAGAATTTTTTTATTCTATTTATTTAATTTATAAAGGAGATTTTAAAACTGCTGATATTAATTTCACCAAATTTCTTACAAACGAAAAAAACATATCATTTGTAAACACCGGGGATCTCTACTTTTATGTGAGTAAGGCTAAAACTGGATTACATGACTATAGTGCTGCAACCTTTTTTGCAACCAAAGCAACAAGTTATTACAATGAGCATTTTAATTATAAAAGAGGGATTGTTGCTGCAGAATTACTGATTAGTTTATATATTTCAACTGAAATGTATGATGAAGCTTTAAAATTATTGAAAAAATTATTTAGATTCGAGAATGTATTAAATTTATTACCTAATGAGAAACCAATTCTATATCATTTAAAAGGTTCTGTTTATAAAAAAAAGGGACAACCCGAGAAAGCAATTGAATTATATCAAAAATCTCTACAATTTAATCAACCCATTGATGCAACTTTGCTACTGATGCAATTTAATTTGTGTGTACTTCTATTTAAATGTAAGGATCAAACATGTAGAGATGAAATTTTTAAGCTGTTGAAACTAGCTGAATCCATTAAAAACGAAGAATATGTAGTTCTTGCTAAATTTTATAATCTATTATTAGAAAATGAAATAGAAGCCATTCAATACATTGAAAAGAATATCGAAGTTGTCCATTCTGTAAAAATGAATAGAGAAGCTAGGTCAGAAATCTATCTAAACCTTTCAGATTACTATTCAAAAACGAGAAATGTTTTAAAAGCTATTATGTATGTGAATTACTGGAAAGAGTTAAAGAATTAAAAGGTATCAATACTAAATCATTTTCAAATTACAATAAAAACACCCTTTCCATTGATCCTTAATAGGTCAATGAAAAGGGTGTTAATTGAATGATGGCAAATTACATCATTCTATTCCATGCTCTTTTAACCATTTTCATACTTTTGTCATTCATCATTTGGCTAAGTGCCATTCCCGCTGCGATACCAGTTAATACTGACATTGTTCTTCCCATTTTCATATTTGTACACTCCAGTCTAATTTATTTTGTTAGACCTGACTTCAGAGTATCTTGTAATAGGCATTCATCAATTGTTAACCAGTGGACTGCTCTTCTTCAAAGAATAAATCATCCAAAGAACTTAATGTTCCATCTAATTCAATCTGGTCAGCATGCATTTTACCTTTCCAAATGGACAATTCGATGTAACAATTCCAACAATAGTATTGATTAGGGCCGATTTTTCCGATGTCTTTTTTATTACAGTTTGGACAAATCACTTTATTACTTCCTTTTTTCTTGAAAAACTTATTTTTTTAAGAATTCAATATGTAAAAGTAAAATCCTTTTCCATAAAAATAGGTTTTCCATTTTTCTAGAAGTTTGTACCAAACTGAAAAAAAATATACTCTATCAGGTGATAGGTATATTTTTTCACATATCTATAATTTGATACGGCGTAATATTTTCCATGCCAATCATCGGATCAACTAGGAATAATTTTTCCTCATATGTAAGATCTTCATTTTCAGTTTTATTATCAAAAATGGTTGTAACTAAATAGTCCGTCATTTCCTCTCGAATAACAGTAGAAGAATTTGGGTTTAACCGTTCTTGTAAGGTAGTTCTTCTTTCATTTTCAATACTACGACTAACCCCATAACGTAAAGCTTCTTCATCCCCACATAAAATTAAAAACTGTTTACTACGTGTAACTGCCGTATAAATCAAATTTCGCCGAAGCATTCTCATATAACTTTTAACAATAGGAAGTATAACAATTGGAAATTCACTTCCTTGTGATTTATGAATAGAAGTACAAAATGCATGTGTTATTTGTATGAGATCTCCGCGATTGTATTCAACCTCTATACCATCATAAGAGACGTAAACTTCGTCTACTTTATCAATATTATCTTTTGCATAAACAATAGAAATAATCTCACCGATATCACCGTTAAAGACACCTACATCTGGACGATTCACAAGTTGAAGAACCTTATCTCCAACTCGATAAATAATGTTACCCCACTGTATTTCACGTTTCGATTTAGTATCATTAGGATTAAATAATCCTTGTAACATTCCATTTAAAGCATCAATTCCTGCGGGACCGCGATACATGGGTGCAAGAATTTGGATATCTTTAGCTGAATAGCCTTTTTTCTTAGCGTTTTCAGCAACCTGCCTTACTACCTCCAACACTTGGTCCGTATGGCAAGGGAAGAAAGATCGATCTTTAGAATTTTTTCTAAAATCATCGGGTAGAACCCCATTTTTGATGTGATGTGCTAGACCAATGATTGAAGAACCATCTTCCTGTCGGAAAATTGTTTTCAGTCGAGCTGTAGGAATTTTACATGAAGCAAGAAGGTCTTTAAGGACTTGACCTGGACCAACACTAGGCAATTGATCCTCATCACCGACGAAAATAATTTGTACATGTGACGGTAGTGATCGTAAAAGTTGGTACATAAGCCACGTATCCACCATAGAGGACTCATCAATAATGACTAATTTTCCTTCAATCGGGTTATCCTCGTCATGGGAATAACCATCTTGTCCATTCCAACCGAGCAGTCTGTGGATTGTCATAGCTGGTATTCCGGTAGATTCTGTCATTCTTTTTGCAGCCCGACCTGTTGGAGCAGCAAGTACATACGGGTATACATCGCTTTCTTTGTAAGCATGTCGGTCAATTGGGGCGCCGTGCATTTCACTAAATAATTCAACAATTCCTTTGATAACGGTTGTCTTACCAGTTCCAGGTCCACCTGTCAAAATCATCATAGGTGAATGTAATGCCTGATAAATAGCATCCTTCTGTGCCTCTGCATAAGAAATCCCTAACCGTTCTTCCAAGGATCCTAATTCTTTTAAAAATTCTGATTGAGGAAATTGATCTGCATAAATATCTTGTGACAGAATTTCTTCTACTTTTTCTGCAATACCTTTTTCCGAAAAATAAAGGGTTGGTTCGAAAACTCGACCTCCCTCAACTTTAATTTTGCTGTCCTTTGAAAGTTCAACCATTTGTGCAGTTATCAGAGAGAAGTCCGCTTCTTCATGCGGATTGGTACCACCATTAAGCATATTCCAAACAGCATCTATCAGTTGTTCAGCTTCTAAATAGGTATGCCCTTCTTTTACACAGACTTGTTGAAGTGTGTAAAAAATAGCAGCACGTACACGAAATGAGTGTAAGGCATCAAACCCAAGTTGCTTTGCGATTTCATCTGCTTTACCAAAACCAATTCCTTCTACATCTTCAATGAGTCGATAAGGATTTTCAGTAATGATATCCAGAGCGCCTTGCTTGTATACTTGGAAGATTTTCATGGTGAGTTGTGTGCCAAATCCAAATTGGTTCAGACCAATCATCACATGTTCAAGTCCCTGATTTTCAATCAAGGAATCTACAATTATTTTCGCTTTTTCACTTTTAAGTTTTGGGACTGTGTCTAAAACGGAAGGACTCGCTAGAATTTTCTCAATTGCACCAGTTCCTAGTGTTTCAACAATTGATTCAGCTGTTTTCTTTCCGATTCCTTTAAAAATCGGGCTAGACAAATAAGCAACTACTCCGGCTTTTGTTTCAGGAATTTCACGTTTAAATGTTTCAACTAGAAACTGCATCCCGAACCGTGGATGTTCTTTCATTTTTCCGAAAAATGTATAGATTTCTTCTTCTTGAATCGTTGGGAAATTACCTGTTACGGTAATCTCCTCATCTGTTTCAACTATGTTGGAATCATGTACAAGCACTTTGACAACAGAATACAAATTCGATTCGTTGTGAAAAATCGTGATCACATGCGTTCCCTTGATATACTG
>JARBTR010000011.1 GCA_029240105.1 Caryophanales bacterium
CCGGACCTACTGGCGGCGCTGGGTTTGCTTTACCTGCGTTGATCTGTAGCTTTACGATTTTAATAACCTTTTTTGCCACGAGACACACCTCCTTATTCTACGTGTTGTGGTTAATTGGGCATTGGTTTTTTACCCTCCCACACATGGCTTTTTCTACTTCTATTAAAAGTTAGAAAAAGGTATGTTAAACGCCTTATTAAATAAGGCAGACTAACCTTTGGAATTTTATCACTTTTTCAATTTAAAATCAATCGTTTTTCTAATCGCGCAAAATTTAAATTGATTGAAAGTATCTATCTACTTACTTTGATGCGGTGCTCTCCAGACCAGGATCTTGTTGAATCCTTGCTTAACAAGGAGCCCTTTTAAAAACAGATGACACTAAGATAGTACCGTTTTCTATTAGATTTTAACTACAGAAGCAAAATCTAATTCCGCTGGAACTTCACGACCTAAAATATCAATAAACAATGTTAATTTGCCTTTCACAGCGTCAACTGATTGAACTTTAGCAGTGTAATCTGCAAACGGACCATCTAGTACTGTTACTACATCCCCAACTACAAAGTCATGTTCTACTGGAATTGAGTAACCCATCATTGAAAGGATTTTAGTAGCTTCTTCTGGTAATAATGGATTTGGTTTAGATCCCGAACCAGCTGAACCAACAAAACCCGTAACGTTCGGTGTATTACGAACCACGTACCATGATTCATCCGTCATGATCATCTCAACCAAAACATAACCTGGGAATATTTTTTTCTTTAGTTGTTTTTTAATCCCTGTTTTCGTTTCTGTTTCATAATCTTCTTCAGCAACGATGATTCTGAAAATATAATCAGACATCCCCATTGTTTCTACTCTTTTTTCTAAGTTTTGTTTTACTCTGTTTTCATAACCAGAATAAGTGTGTACAACATACCATAGTTTTTCCATACTGTATCCTCCTATATAGACATTACCATTATGTATTTTTTTCCAAAATAAAAAACCCTCACAGAAGGGTTTTGTACTCAAAATTTATAATCAGATAATAGCATTTATCTTAATCTAAATCAACTAATAGATTGGATTATTCAATCACCAGGCGAATCAACTCAGAGAATCCCAAGTCGATTATTGCAAAAAAGACCATCATAATTACTACAGTTACCATAACGGTAATTGTAGATTTAACTAATTCTTCTCTTTTTGGCCAACTTGTTTTTCTCATTTCACGCGCTACACCACGGAAAAAATCAGCAATTCGTTCCATCTCGAAACCTCCAACTCGTGTAAAATAGGCTATATTGTTTGTTTATGAATATTATGGGCATTACATGTCTTACAAAACTTTTTGATCTCTAAACGAGTGGTTTTGTCTTTGGTTTCCGGAACATTATAGTTTCTAGAACCACATTTTTCACATGCCAAAATCATTCTTTTCATTTGATTACCCTGACTCTCTAACCTTGTTACTGTATCATGCGCGTTTTCTTATGTCAATAAAACCTTTTAAAATAACTTACGCACAATTTTCATTCGTATTATTTTAACAACAATGTTTTCTTTTATTTTTTATTGAAAATTTTATCAAGCTTTTTCTTAATTCTCTGCACTGAATTGTCAACCGACTTTAGCGGACAGTCTAAAATATCTGCTATCTCCTGATAGGACTTCTCTTCTATTTTTAGTATTAGTACCTGCTTTTCTAAATCACTCAACGCCTCATTTACCTTAGCATTGACAATTTCAGACTGTTCTTTCAAAAGAACTATTTCCTCTGGGCTTACACTTTCTATTTCTACTAAAACATCTATTAGTGTCTTTTCTACCTCTTCCTCTTCCATCATCGGCTTATCCAATGAAACGTAAGTGTTTAATGGGGTATGTTTTTTTCTAGAGGCTGATTTTACTGCAGTAATAGCATGACGAGTAATGCATACATCAGCAAAATTGATGAATGAACATTTTTTTTCGTCATTATAATCCCGTATTGCTTTGAATAAACCTATCATTCCCTCTTGAATGACATCTTCTTTTGTAGCTCCTACTAAATAAAATGGCTTCACTTTTTTCCGAACAAACTTTGCATATTTCTGTATTAAGAAATCTTGGGCATCGCAGTCCCCAGCCTGAATTAACGTTACTATTTGCTCATCAGATAAGCAGTCATAATCTGTTTTACTTCTGATTTCCACACCTGTAGACATTTAGATCCCCCATTCTTGTTCTATCATTATATTGAAACCATACTAATCAACAAAATAAATTGCTTAAAATATACGAAAAGCACTGCTCTATCTTTTATAGATCACAAAGGGTTACGTTGACGATAGACTTCGTACATTAATAGACTCGCCGCCACAGATGCGTTCAGAGACGTTACATGTCCTACCATTGGAAGATGAATAAGAAAATCACACTTTTCTTTAACGATTCGACTCATACCCTTACCTTCTGATCCAATTACGATTGCTAGTGGTAAAGTACCATCTAATTTTCTGTAATCCTGGCTCTTTGCCGCATCTGTACCTGCGATCCAAAGACCTTGCTTTTTTAATTGATCTATTGTTTGAGCAAGATTTGTTACTCTAGCAACTGGCACATGTTCAATCGCTCCAGTTGAAGATTTTGCAACAGTTGTTGTCAAACCTACAGACCGTCGTTTTGGAATAATGACACCATGTACACCAATTGCATCTGATGTTCTTAGTATAGATCCTAAGTTATGAGGATCCTCTAATTCATCAAGGATTAGTAGAAATGGAGTTTCATTCCGACCTGCAGCTTTGGCAAGTATATCGTCAACTTCTGCATATTGGTACGCTGTCACTTGAGCGACAATGCCTTGATGATTCCCCTGAACCATTTGATCCAATCGTTGCTTAGCAACATTTTGAACAACTATTTTTCGTTCATTTGCTAGATTTAAAATTGAGCTAATTTGCCCCTTATTAATTCCTTCTTGAATCCATATTTTATGAATATCTCGGTCTGTTCTTAGTGTTTCCAGAACAGAATTTCGCCCCATAATTAAGTCGTTATCCATTCTCATTTCCTTTTCTACAGAAATTGATTGTTTCATGCACAATTTCTGTTAGCCTTTTTTCTTGTCCAGTTAAAAATAAATGTCCTATTAGCGCCTCAAATCCAGTTGCATAATTATATGTCGTAACATCCGTATTTTTCGGTATAGTACCTGACTTAGCGTTTCGACCACGTTTAACGATAAGGATTTCCTCATCGGATAAAAATTCTGTTTCAACTAGATAGCGAACCGATGCACATTGAGCTTTGGCAGAGACATATTTTGTTGACTCGCGGTGTAACTTGTTCGGTTTTACTTGTCCGGTCACCAGAAGGTGATTACGAACAAAAACTTCGTAAACGGCGTCACCCATATATGCAAAAGCAAGACTACCCAAACTCTTTTCTTCAACTTTCGGAAGATCAGTCCACATAGATTATCCTCTTTTTCCCTCAATTATTAACCTGAAAGGTTGACTATGCTAAAAGCAAAATCTCTCCTAAAACACAGTGGTAGTTTTCTAATCTTCTTATGAAAGGCGTTTCCAACGCGTACCTTGTGCTGTATCTTCTAGAACAATATTCATTTCTTTTAATTGATCGCGAATTTCATCCGAACGCTTAAAATCTCTATTTTTTCTAGCTTCAATTCTTTCTTCAATGAGATTTTCAACTAATTCATCTATATTTTCTTCTAATTCAAGTTTTAAACCTAAGACATTGAAAAGAGTCTCAAATTCATTAAGGAACTCTTGAACAACTTGCTTCGTTGTATTTTTTTCTAAAAGATAATAATTACCTTGTTTAGATAGTTCGAACAAAGCTGAAACCGCATTTGCAGTGTTAAAATCATCATCCATCGCAGTCTCAAATTGAGATCTAATATCTTTTAATTTTTCTATCCAAACTTGGTCATTTTCCGTTAAATCTGTACTTGCTTCTTGACGGTGCTTTAAATTCTGGTAAGTTGTACGAAGGCGATCTAAAGAATTTTTAGCACTTTCCAATAAGTCTAATGAATAATTTATTGGATTACGATAATGAACGGATAGCATTAGGAATCTAAAGACTTGTGGATCAAATTCCTTTATCATTTCATGTACCGTTAAAAAATTCCCAAGTGATTTAGACATTTTTTCATTGTCGATATTAAGGAATCCATTATGCATCCAATAACGTGCAAACGGTTTCCCAGTTAATGCTTCAGATTGGGCAATTTCATTTTCATGGTGTGGAAAAGTTAGGTCTTGTCCACCTGCATGTATATCTATTGTATCCCCTAAATATTTACGTGCCATTGCAGAGCATTCAATATGCCAACCAGGACGACCATATCCCCATGGACTTTCCCAATAAATCTCACCAGGCTTAGCTGCTTTCCATAAAGCAAAATCCAACGGATCTTCTTTCTTATCTCCAGTTTCAACGCGAGCGCCAACTTTTAGCTCATCCACCGATTGGTGAGAGAGTTTTCCATAACCTGCAAATTTACGGGTTCTGTAATAGACATCACCTTCTGACTCATATGCCATACCTTTATTTATAAGTTCTCCAACAAACTCGATAATTAAATCCATATGATCCATCACGCGTGGGTGGTGTGTAGCTTTTCGGCAACCAAGAGCTGCTGTATCATTAAAGAACGCTTCAATAAATCGTTCAGCGACAGTAGGAACATCTAGTTTTAATTCGTTTGCAGCATGAATCAATTTATCATCAACATCGGTGAAATTACTTATAAAATTAACCTCATACCCCTTATATTCTAGGTAATTTCTAATTGTATCAAACGCAATATACGAACGGCCGTTACCAATATGAATGTAATTGTACACGGTTGGTCCGCATACGTACATTTTTACTTTACCAGGTTCCAGTGGGATAAAATCTTCTTTTTGCCGAGTAAGTGTATTGTAAATTTTCATTTTAGATATCTCCTTTACTTTCTGATAGCATTTCCTTTAATCGCTCAATTTCTTGTTCTAATCTTAAAAATCTTTCTGCGGTTGGATCTGGCATATTCATATGATCCAAATCTTTCCCGACTCGTTTACCTTCACGCACAACTATTTTCCCTGGGATACCCACTACTGTAGAATTTGGTGGAACTTCATTCAATACAACTGCATTTGCACCGATTTTTGAGTTTTCCCCAACTGTAAAAGAGCCAAGTACTTTTGCACCCGATGCTATTACCACGTTATCTCCAATTGTTGGATGACGTTTGCCGCATTCCTTTCCAGTTCCTCCAAGTGTAACACCCTGATAAATTGTAACATTATCCCCAATTTGACATGTTTCTCCTATTACAACACCATTTCCGTGGTCTATAAAAAATTTACGACCAATTTTGGCAGCTGGATGGATTTCAATTTGAGTTATCAGTCTACTTGTTTGAGAAATAACACGTGCAGTAAAAAGAAACCCCTTTTTATACAAATAATGTCCTATTCGATGAAGCCAAAGAGCATGTAAACCTGAATAGGTTAGCATGACTTCAAGAAAATTTCTGGCAGCAGGGTCTTGCTCTAAAACATTTTCAACGTCTTCCTTTAATCGTTTAAACATTTAATCACCCTTTTCAATTAAATCTAATTTAAGTAGCGTCTACCTTTTCTGTCCATAGCGTAATACAAGTTCTAAATAGAGGACGTCCCCAAAAAAATCATCACTTCGTAACGATAGACACATATAAAACAAATAACGCCCCTGCACCCATAGGGTACAGAGGCGTAGTACGCGGTTCCACTCTGTTTGGAAAACACTTAAAAAGCACTTCCCAACTCAAACTCCGTAACGTGGAAGGACGCCTTGTTTACTCATTCTCTTCAAATTTTTAACCAAGGGCTCCAAGGTGCATTTCAAAATTCATCCTTTAAACCACTCACACCAATGTGGTTCTCTCTTTAAAAGTAGAAAGTTTACTTATCCCTGTCATTGCTTTTTTTATAGAATCTTTGTAAAAAACTTTGTGTTACATACTATATACTATTTTCAAAAAAATGTTAACCCATTAAGAAAGAAACTAAATGAGTCTGCAACCTTTATTTTAAAATTAGTTCTAGAATTCTACACTCAAATTTTGTTTTAAACGGTTTATTACTTTTTCACGACCTAGCAATTCAATCGATTTCATTAAATCAGGACCATGCACCTGTCCAAAGATTGCTACACGCACTGGCATAAAAAGGTTTTTTCCCTTTTGACCGGTTGTTGATTGAACACGTTTCATTGCAGATTGAACTTCCTCAGCAACAAAATTTTCTATCGTTTTTACTTCTTCCAGGAATGCCGCAAGAACAGTTGGAACTGTTTCTCCCGCTAAAACTTCTTTTGCTTCATCGTCAAATTTTAATTCATCTTGAAAGAATAAATTTGATAAATCAACGATTTCTGCGCCAAAACTCATATAGTCTTTATAAATTGCTACAAGTTTATGAACCCATTCCGTTTCTTCTGCTGACATTTCAGAAGAAACACGCCCCGCTTGGACTAAGTGAGGAAGAACCAACTCAACGACTTTTTCAACATCTGCTTTTTTCATATATTGATTGTTGAGATATGACAATTTTTGACGATCAAACATAGCTGGTGATGTCGATAATCTAGAAGAATCAAAAATTTCTTCCAATTCTTTCAAAGAAAAGATTTCTTGTTCACCACCTGGGTGCCATCCTAACAAGGCAATGAAGTTAACCATTGCTTCCGGTAAAAATCCTAAATTTTTATATTGCTCAATAAACTGAATAACAGACTCATCACGTTTACTTAACTTTTTATGGTTTTCATTCACAATCAATGTCATATGTCCAAAAGTTGGCGCATCCCAACCAAACACTTCGTAGAGCATCAACTGCTTAGGTGTATTGGTTAAATGTTCCTCCCCACGAAGAACATGAGTAATTTTCATTAAATGATCATCTATGACAACAGCATAGTTATACGTTGGAATACCATCTTTTTTAACGATTACCCAATCCCCAAAGACGTCCGATTCGAAACTAACTTGCTTTTTTATCATGTCCGTAAACGTATATGTCTTTCCAGAGGGAACTGCAAAACGGATACTTGGCATACGTCCTTCTGCTTGCAATGCGTCTTTTTGTTCAGCAGTAAGATGACGACATTTGCCAGAATACGCCGGATTTTCTCCGCGCTCCACTTGACCTTCACGTTCCGCCTCTAATTCTTCTTCAGTGCAATAACATTTATAAGCATAACCTTTTTCTAGTAACTCATCTGTGTACTTTTGATACATGTCCAGACGTTCCATTTGACGATAAGGTCCAAATGGACCACCGATATCTGAACTCTCATCCCAATTGATTCCCAGCCATTTTAAATGTTTAAACTGGCTTTCTTCTCCGCCTTCAACATTTCGTTTTTGGTCAGTGTCCTCAATACGAATAATAAATTTGCCGCCAGCATTTCTAGCAAACAAATAATTAAACAAAGCAGTTCTTGTGTTCCCAATATGTAAATGCCCGGTTGGACTCGGCGCGTAACGCACTCGAATTTCATTTGACATAATAAACCTCCTACAAAATAAATACTTGTAATAGTGTATACTATTCAGTCTTAACTCGCTAGTCTATACATTAAATTTACCTTTTCATAAAAACAGTTCCTTCACTTTTTTGGAATAGGAACTGTTTAAAGTCTATTTCTTCATTAAAAGGACGATAGCCTGTGCCGCTATACCTTCACCGCGACCTGTAAAACCTAACTTTTCGGTAGTTGTAGCTTTTATATTAACATTCTCTAATTCTGTTTCTAACAAATTCGCAATGATTCCGCGCATTTGAGGAATGAAAGGCAACATCTTAGGTCTTTGTGCAATAATTGTACAATCGACATTTCCCAGGAAATATCCCTTTCTTTTTACAATTTCCCAACAATGCGATAAAAGAAGCTTTGAATCAGCATCCTTATTCGACATATCCGTATCTGGAAAATGTTTACCGATATCCCCTTCGCCAACCGCTCCCAAAATTGCATCTGTAATTGCATGTAATAGAACATCTGCGTCAGAATGTCCAAGCAAACCTTTCTCATACGGAATCGAAACACCACCTATAATTAAAGGACGATTTTCTACCAATTGATGCACATCAAACCCTTGTCCAACTTTAAACATCTAGTTGCTCCTCTTTTTTAATATTGCCTCAGCGAATAGTATATCTTCTTTTGTAGTTATTTTTATATTTTCATAATTGCCTTCAGTAACAGAAACTGACAAACCTATTTTTTCAACTAAGCTAGAATCATCTGTCCCTAAATATCCGGTTTCATCTGCCCAACTATGTGCTTGTTTTAAAACTTCAGTCCTAAAAGCTTGAGGAGTTTGAATTGACCAAAGGTTATCTCTTTCGACAGTTTCTGTTATTGTTAACCCATCAGTCTTTTTAATTGTATCCTTAACTCGAACTGCTAAAACCGTACTACCCATCTTACGAGCGCATTCAACAAGTTCTTGAATCTGATTATGATTTATAAAAGGGCGAGCACCATCATGTACAAGGATTATTTTTGTATCTTTAGAAACTGCCTCTAGTCCATTTCGAACACTGTACTGTCTTTCTGAACCACCATTTACATAAGTTATTTTAGACTTTTTATCGGCAAAAATTCGATCACATATACATTTTTCCTCAGGCTTGATAGCTAAAATTACTTTTCGGCAATAAGGATCCGAAAGAAAAACCTCAACCGTTCTCTGAATTATTGTTTTTCCATCAAGGTCTATAAACAACTTATTAAATATTTCACCCATTCTTTTCCCGGAACCAGCAGCAGGAATGATTACTTCATAGTGCATTTTCTCACCGATTTTCATTAAATAATAGTAAAAAAGGCGAGCACACGATCCATGTAAGATTCGTGAACTCACCCCGATTATACAATAAAATTTTACATTTTACATTATTGCTACAAACGTAGCTTTTATTCCCATTCAATTGTTGAAGGTGGTTTTGAAGTAATATCATAAACAATTCGATTAATTCCATTTACTTCGTTAACAATTCTTGTTGAAATTGAAGCAAGTACTTCATAAGGAATTCTGAACCAGTCTGATGTCATTCCATCAACGCTTTCAACTGCTCTTAAAGCTAGTGTTTCCGAATACGTTCTTTCGTCCCCCATTACTCCCACACTTTTCACACCTGTGAGAACAGCAAAGTACTGCCAAATTTCAGTAGAAAGGCCAGCTTTTTTGATTTCTTCTCTCATAATAAAATCTGCTTCTCTCAATACATGAAGTCTTTCTTCGTCAATTTCACCTATAATTCTTATGGCAAGACCCGGCCCCGGGAAAGGTTGTCTCGATACAATACTTTCAGGTATTTCAAGCTCTCTTCCCACGTTTCTTACTTCATCTTTAAAGAGCTCTCTAAGTGGTTCAACCAATTTAAACTGAAGATCTTCAGGTAAGCCACCTACATTGTGGTGACTCTTAATTGTTGCTGATGTTGATGTTCCACTTTCAACAACGTCTGGATAAATAGTTCCTTGAACAAGAAAGTCAACTCCTTCAAGTTTCCCCGCTTCTTCCTCGAATACTCGAATAAACTCTTCTCCAATAATTTTTCTTTTTTGTTCAGGATCTGAAATCCCTGAAAGTTTGGACAAAAACCTCTCGCTCGCATCAACCATAATCAAATTCATATCAAATTGTTCTTTAAAAGTCTTGTAAACTTCCTCTGCTTCACCTTTTCTCAATAAACCATGATCTACAAACACGCAAGTTAGATTTTTTTGAACTGCTCTATGCACAAGAACTGCCGCTACAGAAGAATCAACTCCACCCGAAAGAGCACAAAGTACTTTCTTATCACCAAGTTCTTGTTTCAACTCTTCTATTTTGCTCTCTGCAAAAGAAGACATGCTCCAATCACCCTTAAGATCACAAACATTGAATAAAAAATTCTCAATAATTTTCTGGCCGAACCTAGAGTGCTTAACCTCAGGGTGAAACTGAAGACCGTATATCCTTAGCGATTCGTTTTCAATTGCAGCATTTGGGCAACTCTCACTTGTTGCAATCGATTTAAACCCTTCAGGCAGTTCAGAAACATGGAATGTATGACTCATCCAACAAACACTTTCCATTGGTAATCCTTCAAAAATCGGAGAAGTCTTATCGATTTGAATAGTTGTATTTCCATATTCTCTAGCACTTGCCTGCTCCACATTTCCACCAAGTACATGGGCAATTAGTTGTTGTCCATAACAAATGCCCAGAATCGGAATCCCTAATCCTAGCAATTCTTTTGGAACACTTGGCGCTCCCTCATCATTTACATTGTTTGGGCCACCTGTAAAAACAATTGCCTTTGGTGCTTTTTCTTTGATCCATGAAACCTCTGTATGCCAAGGAATAATCTCGCAGTACACATGACACTCTCTTATTCTTCTAGCAATAAGTTGATTGTACTGACCTCCAAAATCTAAAATTAATACTAATTCTTTATCCATTTTTGCTCCCTATAGTTCCTTAGTGTAATTAGGTGACTCTTTAGTCACCTGAATATCATGCGGGTGACTTTCTTTTAAGCCTGCAGATGTTTGTACAACAAATACTGCTTTGTTTCGTAATTCTTCCAGTGTTCCTGCTCCACAGTAGCCCATCCCGGATCTTAGTCCTCCCATAAGTTGGTAGATCGTATCTGCTACCATCCCTTTGTAGGCAACCCTTCCTTCTACTCCCTCGGGAACTAGCTTTTTATTTTTATCTTGGAAATATCTATCAGAACTTCCTTGTTGCATAGCTCCAATTGAGCCCATACCTCGATACACCTTGAATTTTCTACCTTGATAGAGTTCCTCTTCACCTGGACTTTCTTCACATCCGGCAAACATGGACCCCATCATAACAACAGAGGCCCCCGCAGCAAGAGCTTTAACTACATCTCCAGAATATTTAATTCCACCATCTGCAATAATTGGCACTCCTGACTTCACTGCCTCCTCAGCGCAGTCCATTACTGCTGTAAATTGAGGAACACCTACCCCTGCAACCACCCTAGTCGTACAGATAGAACCTGGCCCAATTCCTACTTTTACACAATCCGCTCCTGCATCAATAAGATCCCTTGTTGCTTGAGCTGTTGCAACATTCCCACCAATAACTTGTAGATTAGGAAAGGCATTTTTAATGGAAAACACTGCATCTAAAACACCTTTTGAGTGTCCATGTGCAGTATCTACTGTTACTACATCAACACCAGATTTTACTAAGGCAGCAACTCTGTCAAGTACATCGGAAGTTACACCAACTGCAGCGCCTGCAAGAAGTCTTCCCTTTAAATCCTTAGCAGAATTAGGAAACTTAATTGTTTTTTCTATGTCTTTTATCGTTATAAGCCCTTTTAAATTAAAATAATCATCTACAATTGGTAGTTTCTCTATTTTATACTTTCCTAAAATTTGTTCTGCTTCTGTTAAGGTTGTTCCTATTGGAGCTGTTATCAGGTTTTCGCTTGTCATAACTTCTTTTATTTTCTTTGAAAAATCTCTCTCAAACCGAATATCTCTGTTTGTAAGGATTCCAACCAATTTTATTCCATCAACAATCGGGACCCCCGATATTCTATATCTACCCATAAGAATATCTGCATCTGTTATTGTGTGCTCGGGTGTCAAATAAAATGGGTCTGAAATAATACCATGTTCGGATCGCTTTACTTTGTCAACCTCACGAGCCTGTTCCTCAATAGACATATTCTTATGAATAATGCCTATTCCACCTTCCCTTGCAATAGCAATAGCCATTTTCGCTTCAGTCACTGTATCCATACCAGCACTCATAACAGGAATGTTAAGTTTGATACTCTTTGTAAGATTTGTAACGAGTTCAACATCTTTGGGTAGCACCTCTGATTTCTGTGGAACCAAAAGCAAATCATCAAAGGTGTACGCTTCTTTTAAAATTTTTGCCATCATATCTCCTCTTTCAAAATTTGACTTTAACTTCTTAAAAACAGCTCATATGGGTAAATAAAAAAAACATACTACTCCCTTGAGTGAGGGCGTAGTATGCAAGAAGGTTGCAAAAAGGCCTCACTCATAGTCGGAGATTTACGGCCTCCTGTAGATACTCCTGAACCATATTTTCAGGATTATATGAGCAAGTTATTTAAATATATTTTTACTACTATAGTCGCATCAATTATAAAAGTCAAAGGAATTTTTTGTAATTTTAAATATTTAAACCTAAATTAAAATTGGAAAAACAGTTGAAAAACACGTAAACAAAAAAGTTAGAAATTGCTTATAAGTTCCTAAGAACATCGCTTTATCATTTGCAAGAAAAAAAGCACCTATAACAAAAAAGCAGTATCTAAACCATTGTTTAGATACTGCTAAAAGGGATTTATTGTATTATAGCTAAAAATTAACTACCTGTTTTTTGTTGCGGTTTTGCAAAAATCATTCTACCCGCAGATGTTTGTAATACAGAAGTCACTGTAACTCGGATGTTTTTTCCTACAAAATTCTTACCATCATCAACTACAATCATCGTTCCATCATCAAGGTATGCAATTCCTTGATTATGCTCTTTGCCATCTTTGATAACAAGGACTTGCATATCTTCCCCAGGTATCACTGCCGGTTTGACTGCATTCGCGAGATCATTGATATTTAACACTTTTACATTCTGGAACTCGCTCACTTTATTTAAGTTGAAATCGTTTGTTACCAAAATACCGTCTATTTTTTTGGCGAGCCGTATCAATTTTGCATCTACTTCTTGAACTTCAGGAAAATCCCCATCAAACATTTCTACTTTGATTGGAATCTCTTTTTGAATTCGATTCAGTATATCCAAACCTCGTCGTCCACGAGCTCTTTTTAAATTGTCAGATGAATCTGCAATATATTGCAATTCTGATAGGACAAAATGCGGAATTACAATAGTCCCTTCAAGAAAACCGGTTGAACATATATCCGCGATTCGACCGTCAATAATTACACTTGTATCTAAAATCTTTTTCTTATTCGCATATAGTTCATCTGCATCGTGTTTTTTACTTTTCTTATTTCCAACGTTGAATAACCCAATGACTTCTTGTCGTTTTTTAATTGCAACAACTAACCCAAGGTAGCCTAATACGACCGTTAAAAGCAAAGGTAATACTGTATCTAATATCGGTACTTCTATCGCTGAAAATGGCAAGGTAACTAAAAATGCAATAATCAAACCTAACAAAAGTCCTAAAGTACCAAACAAGATATCACCAATCGGTGTTTTCACTAACTTTTCTTCAGTCCATTTTATAAAATTTTCTACATAATCGACCATCCAAAAGGTTAGGAAGTAAAACAATAGCGCTCCAATGGTTGCATAAGAGTATGAATTATTAAGTAAAAAATGATGAAATTTTATAAGTCCAAATAACAAAGGCATTAAAAGTACGCCCAAAGCACCACCAACAATTACAAAGCTTATTTGAATTAATCTTCTTAACATATATCCCCCTCCCTTCATTTTGCATTTCTTTATATAAATCTTATGCTACCAGTTATAGGCAATCGAACTGATTCACATATGGAAATTATAAACCTTTTTATTAATTTTTGCTTAAATAACCATTTCATTTATACGATGCAAAATAAAATTAGTTTCTATTAAAAACTATTTAAACAGATTTTTAATGCTTCCTTTACAGTATGGACACCAATCACTTCAATCAAACCTGATTTTTTTAATCCTGTTAGATTATTTGCTGGCACTATGATTCGTTTAAAACCAAGTTTCTCTGCTTCTTTAATTCTTGTCTCAATTCTTGAAACCCGACGAACCTCACCTGTAAGACCAACTTCACCAACAATACAATCTGTTGCTGCAGATGGTTGATCTCTATAACCTGAAGCAATGCTAACAGCTACAGCTAAATCTATTGCAGGTTCATATAATTTCATTCCACCTGTAACTTTTAAATAGGCATCTTGGTTCTGTAAAAGCAACCCACACCTTTTTTCTAATACAGCCATTAATAAAGCTACACGATTTTGATCTATTCCAGATGCTGTTCTGCGTGGGTTCGGAAAAATCGAAGGCGCAATCAAAGATTGAATCTCTACTAAAACTGGTCTAGTCCCTTCGATTGTTGCAACCACTGTTGAACCAGCAGCATTTTTTGACCGTTCCTCTAGGAAAATTTCAGATGGATTTTCGACCTCGTCTAAACCATCTTCTTTCATTTCAAAAATACCCAATTCATTTGTAGATCCAAATCGATTTTTAACCGCTCGGAGAATTCGATATGTGTGATGCCTTTCACCTTCGAAGTAAAGTACCGTATCTACCATATGTTCAAGAATTCTAGGACCCGCAATAGATCCTTCTTTTGTAACATGACCAACAATAAAAATTGCAATTCCTTTTGTTTTAGCTATGCGCATTAAATGAGCGGTACATTCACGTACTTGTGTCACACTTCCTGGTGCCGATGGAACTTCTCCATGGAAAACAGTTTGAATTGAGTCAACCACAACAAACTTTGGTTCAATTTGATTAATTGCCTCTTCAATTGTTTCCATATCCGTTTCAGAAAAAACATATAAATTATCAGATGTAACACCAAGTCTAAGTGCACGTAATTTAGTTTGTTTGACAGATTCTTCTCCTGAAATATACAGGATTTTATGATGAGCATTTGCCAATTGAGAGGATACTTGAAGCAATAGGGTAGATTTACCGATTCCTGGATCTCCACCAATTAATACAAGCGAACCTGGGACTATACCCCCACCCAGTGTCCTATCTAATTCGTTTGAATTAGTTAACACACGTGGTTCATCTTTAGTCTCAATTTTTGTAATAGATATCGGTTTTTGCCTATCACCAACTTGAGAATGTGTGAAAGCACTTCTTTTATTTGGTTTAGTTATACTTGTCTCTTCCACCATTGTATTCCAATCGTTACATCCTGGGCATTTCCCTACCCATTTAGCGGATTCATACCCACAGCTTCCACAGACAAACTTGATTGTTTTTTTTGCCATTTCATTCTCCAATTCATTGGTTTTGAATTCATTTACGTTATTTTAAATGTCATCAAAACCTTGTATAGTGATTATACGCCTGCATTTATAATAGTTCTACCCTCAGCCTCTTTTCTCCTTTATTAGTTTTTATAATTTTTATACAGCAAGCGTCCCCTTCAATGTTAAAATTCTCCTTCTTTAAAAAATCACAAAGATAGGAGAGTAATGAATGAGCTAAATCAACATACATTTCATGACAATACCGAATATTTATTTGAACCCATCCTTGATTTCAACCCTTGAGCCATGATATTTAGGACAAGTATTGAAAGTGATAGCATAATCATTGGCGACAATGTCATCCACGGACACCGAAATGCTTCCACCCTGTATATACCAAGCATTGCTGACCATTCATTGATATTCCCTTCATACCTAGATGCACCGGTATCTATATCAACTATATGTTCAGTTCCTCCAATAACAACATTGAAGAATCCTAAGTGAATGAGTAAGGTAAACGTCTGCACAGCCTGTTGTAAAAATTGCAGCACAAGTATTTCTCGTATATTGACCCAGATATGTTTCCGAAAAATGTAGAATTTGTTAGCTCCAAGTACGCGAGCACTTTCAATAAATTCCTTTTGCAATATCATTTTAACTTCTTTTGCAATTGTGATTATGAGAGGCGGTATTAGAATTAAGGTAATAAGTATATATTCACTATAGACTCCAGATGTATATTGCCAAAGCAACAACGCCCACATTAATTTCGGAACAAAATAATAAAATTGCATAAGTTTTAGAATGCCATTATAAAACCGCTTTCCTATGACTGCTAAAACACTTCCACAAAGCACCCCAAAAACTAGTTGTATTAGCGTTGCCCCACCTATAATCATTAATGTGTACCTTGAGCCCTCGAGCACTTTATATAACATGTTTTCACCACTACGATTCGATCCAAAAGGGAAAACATACTCAGGCGAATAAGGAATCGAAGCCACCAAATTACCTGCATCATCCTTCATGTATTGAGGCAATTCATTAAAAAAAGTTTTAGAATACTGTGAAACAATAAAACTAGTAACAATTAAACCAATAAAAAATATAACTCCAAAAATAAAACGTTTCGATTTATATATTCTTTTATTCATACGCTTCTGCCCCCAATACCAAAAAAACAAGATACTCAAAAAATGTGCGTATTAGATAAAACGGTACAAAAAGCATAATCATCCATAAACAGAACAGTTCTGGTTGTGCATTTGTCTTATATATTTCTAAGTAAAATCTCATTATTCCACGGATGTTGAATACAGACTCCACTATAAATAAACTGGATACTATAAATATATAAATTAACGAAAACTGGTTTAATAGGCTTTTAAGTATATTTCTTAATACATGTTTTACGACTATGTAACTTTTGCTAAATCCTCGCGAATAAGCATACTCTACATACATCTGTCCTATCTCTTGCTTGGTAAATAATATAATCATTCTAAAGGCCTGAAACATGGGGACAATTGTCATGCAGACAATTGGACCAACCCATGCCTGCTCCGCAAAAGAAACGACTTGAAATGGTCTCCATCCCGTTTTTTGATAAATCCATATAAAAAACAAGATGAACAAATATATCCACATTAAGTCTGGAATAGACTCTATAAATATAGCAATACCTTCTAGCGCTTTTTTAAACCATCTCTCCACCAACACATAAACATACGAAAGTAACAGTCCTAGAAATACAGTAGCAACCACTGAGATTAGCAATAGTGTGATGGACGGTTGATACATTCCTTGAATATATTCGGGAAATGAATATGTTTTTGCGATATAGCCAAAGTTACCATAGCTTAATTTGATTTGTATATTTGATGGATGAAAAACATTCTGAATGTATGTAAAAAAGTGTTCTAAACTTGGAGTAGTTTTGGTTATATCAGTCTGCCTAGTTAATGGGTCAAACACAACCGAAGTTGTCTTAGGTCCCAACAATAAATAATAAAGAATTTCAGAAATGAAATAAGAAAAAAGAACAATACCTGCAATACATAAAGTAAATTCAAAAAGTCTTTTAAACCAAAAGGAACTCCATACTCTCTTTAACAGTTGCAAAACAGACACTGTCCTCACCTCAACCTATTTTTATCTACAGAATAATAATCTAGGATAACACTCCTCTATATAATCAACAATATGACTTTGCGTCAATCTTTACAATAGAAAGGCTCCTTAACATATGTGTTTAGGAGCCTTTTTCTAATTTAAACAACTTCAATCTCTTGCGGTTTTACTACAAACAAACCGTTTTCTACATCAATCAAAACAGGTTTTCCTTTTTTGAGATTTCCCTTTAGTAATTCTTCTGATAGAAAATCTTCTACATGTTTTTGTAACGCTCGTCTTAGTGGTCTTGCACCATATTCTAGATCCGAACCTTCTAATATAACTTTTTCTCTAGCCGCTTCTGATAACTGAATTTGAATATGTTGTTCGTCCAATCGCTTAATAAGTTGTTGGCTCATTAAATCTACAATTTCTTTCAAATGTTTTTTCTCAAGAGAATGGAAAACAATTAGTTCATCGATCCGGTTTAAGAATTCAGGACGGAAAGCTTTTTTTAACTCTGATAGCACCTTCTCCTTCATTTGTTTGTAGTCAACTGATGAGTCCTGAACATCAAAGCCAACAAATTTGTTATTTTTAAGTTGTTCTGCACCCACATTCGAAGTCATGATGACTACAGTATTTCTGAAATCTACACGTCGTCCTTTAGAGTCAGTTAAGATTCCATCTTCAAGTACTTGTAGCAAAATATTAAACACATCAGGATGCGCTTTTTCAATTTCATCTAAAAGGATAACTGAATATGGTTTACGGCGGACTTTTTCTGTCAATTGACCACCTTCATCATAACCAACGTACCCTGGAGGCGAACCAACTAATCGAGATGTCGAGTGTTTCTCCATATATTCAGACATATCGACGCGAATCATGGCATCCTCATCACCAAACATTGCTTCTGCAAGTGCACGAGCAAGTTCTGTTTTACCAACACCTGTTGGTCCCAAAAATATAAACGAACCAATAGGACGTTTTGGATCCTTTAATCCGGATCTTGCGCGGCGGATCGCTTTTGAAACGGCAATAACTGATTCTTCTTGGCCAATTACACGCTTGTGTAAAATTTCTTCCATATTGAGCAACTTTTCAGTCTCAGTTTGAGCCAGTTTTTTAACCGGAACTCCAGTCCAACTCGAAACAACTTCAGCAATATCATCAACTGTTAACTGATTATTTTCTTGACCACGGCTTTCTTTCCATTCTTTTTTTGTTACTTCTAATTGATCACGAAGTTTTTGTTCTGCATCTCGTAAAGAAGCTGCTTTTTCAAATTCTTGACTTTGTACGGATGCATCCTTTTCCTTGCGAACTTCTTCAAGTTTTACCTCTAATTCTTTTAAATTAGGAGGAGTAACATAAGACCGTAAATGAACTTTTGAACCCGCTTCGTCAATTAAATCGATTGCCTTATCTGGTAAAAAGCGGTCTGAAATATATCGATCAGATAGCTTTACAGCCTGTTCAATAACTTCGTCTGAAATTGAAACACGGTGATGCGCTTCATAGCGATCACGTAGACCTTTTAAAATAAGGATGGACTCCGCAACTGTTGGTTCATTAACTTGAATTGGTTGAAAACGACGCTCAAGCGCTGCATCTTTTTCAATGTATTTTCGATATTCATCTAGAGTTGTTGCTCCAATACATTGAATTTCACCACGAGCTAAAGATGGCTTCAAAATATTGGAGGCATCAATTGCACCTTCCGCACCACCAGCTCCAATTAATGTATGTAGCTCATCAATAAACAAAATGATATTTCCAGCTTGACGAATTTCATCCATTACTTTTTTTAGACGATCTTCAAACTCACCACGATACTTTGTACCTGCTACAACCGTACCCATATCAAGCGTCATCACTCGTTTATCTAACAATGTCTCAGGCACATCATTATTAACAATTTGGAGAGCTAACCCTTCTGCAATTGCAGTTTTACCAACTCCAGGTTCACCTATTAAAACAGGATTATTTTTTGTGCGTCTTGAAAGAACTTCGATAACTCTTTGAATTTCCTTGTTTCGTCCAATTACAGGATCTAGTGTTCCTTCTCGAGCGATTGCCGTCAAATCCCTAGCTAAGCTGTCCAGAGTTGGAGTGTTTGCAGCTACTGTTGCATTTGCACTCTGTGGGTTCATAGGTTCATTACCACCAAGCAATTGTAATACATGTTGGCGTGCTTTATTTAGGCCAACACCTAAATTATTAAGAACTCGCGCTGCTATTCCTTCTCCTTCGCGAATCAGACCCAGTAAAATATGTTCCGTCCCAACATATGAATGACCTAATTTACGTGCTTCATCCATTGAAAGTTCAACAACCTTTTTTGCTCTAGGCGTATAGTAAATCATCGTAGCTTCTTCATTACCTTGACCTATAAGCGCTTCAACTTCAGTACGGATTTTTTCAGTACTTAGCCCTAAAGAGTCCAATGCCTTTGCAGCAATCCCTTCCCCTTCACGAACAAGTCCTAAAAGAATATGTTCTGTTCCTATTGCTCCGTGACCATGAAGTACTGCTTCTTCTTGAGCTAGAGCCAATACTTTTTGAGCTTTTTCTGTAAATCTTCCAAACATCATATGAATAACCACCTTTCTTACGACAAATAATTTTACATTTTATTTCTAATATTAGTGTTTTAATCGCCCACGAATAAGACTTGCCCTGAAGACATCTCTTTCTTCGGGAGAAAGAGTTTTTCCTGCAAATCTTTGTAAACAACCTGGCTGTATAGCCACTATCAGCTCATTAAAAATATTTCTAGGTATGTCTTTTATAACACCTAAATCTATTGCAACACGCACTTGAGATAAACAGAAAGCCGCTTCATTAGAAGTGATTTTTCGAGCATTTTGCAAGGTGCCCAGTGAACGAAATACGTTATCTTCTAATTGTATTCTAGTATTTTCTAAGGATGCTTCTCGTGTTTGTCTTTCATATAGAAGAATTTGTTGAACAACCCTTTCAAGATCCTCAATGATAGCTGATTCTGATTTCCCAAGAGTCATCTGATTTGAAATTTGAAATATGTTTCCTGTAGATTGACTTCCCTCTCCATAAACTCCACGAACGACTAAACCCATTTTATGAATAAACTGTAAAATTCGCTCCGCCTGCCCCGTTGATACAATGCCTGGTAGATGAAGCATTATGGATGCCCTTAACCCGGTCCCAACATTTGATGGACAGCTTGTTAAGTAGCCAATTTTTTCATGAAAAGCATATGTGATTTCATTTTCAATCCAATTATCAATATTATTCGCTACTTCGAGTGCTTCTTTTAGTTGAAGCCCCGGGTAAAGACACTGAATTCGTAAATGGTCTTCCTCGTTAATCATGATACTTACTTCTTCATTAACAGAAATAAGTGCTGCACCTAGCTCATTTTGATAAGCTAAGTTCGGACTAATTAAATGTTTCTCAACAAGAACCTGTTTTTCTTCAGGCTTCAGACTATCCATTTTGACCAACTCAAAATTTCCTATACCACTTAAAGCCTGGTTTGCAAATTTACTTCCGAATTGTTGAATTATTCGATTGTTATCTTCTTTTGTAAAGGCTGTCGGGAAGGGAACACCATCAATGTTTCTTGCAAAACGAATGCGTGTACTCATGACTATGTCTGAATCTGGTCCTTCTTGCCTCATCCATGGACTAATAATTTGATTTAAAAAGTTTTCACTAGACATTTTCATTTGCCTCCTTCAATCTTTTCTCAAATTCATGGATAACATCTCTTAATTCAGCTGCTTTCTCAAATTTTTCTTGTTTAATACAGGTTTGGAGTTCATCTTTCAATCTGGCTAATTCTCCAACAACAGAACCTGTTTTAGATGCAATTTCAGCTATGTTTTTATGTTCATCAGTCTGGTGTTTCAGAACCTTTTCTCTTCGATTTGAATCTTTTCCTTGATGCGTATAATTTCCACCTTGGAAATTTTTTAAAATCCCTGGGAGTTGACTTTCAAATATTCGGTAGCAATTCTGGCAACCAAATTTACCTGTTTCTTTAAATCCCTGCATTGTTAAGTGACATGTAGGACATTCCAGAACTGTCGGACGCTGGATATGTTGATTTTCCCCACCCAATATACCAAAAACAAATTGATGAAATGAAAATGGATCTGTAAAACCATTCAAATGCCCCTGATCTGCAGCGCAATTTTCACAGAGTATGAGTTCTTGTTTGGAACCATTAATCGTTTTTTTGATGTGAACAGTTGCTTGGTTTTCTTGACAAAACTGACAAAGCATTTAGATCACTCCATTGTATATTTTTCAATTATTCTGTTACATATTTCAGTGTTTGAATCATTCTTCTTAAAATATCAGATCGTAATTCATCTCGAATTTCAATTTCAAATGAGAGTAAATCTCTATCCATTACTGACATCATAATTTTCATTTCTCGCTGTGTAATAATCTTCTCTTCATATAGTCGAATAATCAAATCTTCTGCTCTTGCTTGAGAAATATATTTTCCGACAAGTTTTTCAACTTGCTCTAAAATATCTGAACGATCATGTGCTTGGACCTTCACAATACGAATATACCCACCCCCACCGCGCTTACTTTCAACGAGGAATCCTTTATCCAAAGTGAAACGAGTATTAATTACGTAATTAACTTGAGAAGGTACACATTGAAACTGTTCCGCAATCTCACTTCTTCTTAAGTCAAGTTGTTGCAATTCATTAAGTAATAATGCTTCTTTTAAATATTGTTCAATGATATCCGAAATATTTTTCATGACTATTCACCCGATTGTTTGACTTTGACTATATTTGACCTTTATTTTATTCTCTTTTACGAAAAATTTCAAATGATTTTTGATTGATGTGTTCAGTGACTTCCATTTGCGTACATTAATTCACGAAACAAATATACACATCGTTTTATCAAAAGGTAGTACCTCTAAACCCACAAAAATCCTGACAAGACACTTTATAATTAATGTCCACTCAGGATTTTTTTAATCTTATTTTATGCAAACCCAATCTAAATATAGTGATGAAATTGCGTGGTTTATAATTTGCAATTACATATTAACGAAATTTAAGGAAAAAATATAAAAGAGCACAATCTGAAGTGAGATTATCTTTTAAATAGTTAAAGGAGAAATATAAAAAATGAACATCGATAACGAATTTGGGATTAGTTTTGTAAAACAAGCAATTAAAGTATTTGGGACTGGTGAAAACGCATCCATCATTGAAATCGTTAAAGCAGATAAAATGAAACGCTCGTTCTCAGATCCTGTTGAACCTGGTTATTGCGATGGGCATGGAATACGCTTCTGAATTGAAAAGTTAACAGAAAGCACGAAACTGAATTTAGAGGGAATGTGAGTCTGTACAATTAATACTGTAGGCTTGCTTGACCATACCCATCAAAATAAAAAATAGGCGAAGACCCTTCACTGAATCTCCGCCTGTTACATAATTACTTATTCATTAATATAAACGAGATAACAATCGTGATGATCGGTACTGCTTCAATTGCGGCCATGCCGACAAACATTACAGTTCGTAGAACTGGAGCTGCTTCAGGTTGACGAGCAATACTATCCAGTGTTTTTGAAATCATCATCATGTTACAAAATGCTGCACAAATTGCAGCGATACATGCTACTATTCCTGCAATAATAAATCCAGCCATGATAAAATACCTCCTGGTTTTTTTGTCTTTCTAATAATTTTTATCATTAGTGATACTTTTCGAACTTGTCAGCCAAATCCACATTTTGATATCGTAGTAAAAATGCTTGTTATTTTCTTGCCACTCCCTTGATGCTGTATCTTTTAAAAAGAAAAGTTCCATAATCAATTTTAATGACAATATACATTGTAGCTATTCCCAATAACAAAAAATCGATTGATACTATGCTTGGATTTTTTAGAGCAAAAAAGCTTAAGGCCGCCACAGTCGCAAATCTCTGTAATACACCTAGTGAAGTAAAAGTCCTTTTATTTGGTGCGAATTTTTTTCTAAATATTTTTGACTTTCTTACCATCCACCAAAGGCTAAAAAGGCTTCCGGCAGTTCCAACTAACAGGCCCGTAAATTGCTCGTGAAAAGGAGTAACAAACGCAAGAATCGCATAAATAAGTATTAAAAGTATTATGAATTTTGACTGAGTCTTGAACATTTTTTCCAAATCATACATTTTTCTCACTTCCATCTTCCGACTTAGTGTAAAAATATGTGTATTGGGCTAATATGGTGCGCGTCCAGTACTGGATTTAGTAGGTGTTGGTTTACAAGGTACCAACACAAGAAAAAATGCACCCTATAAGATAGACACTTTTAAGTCTCCCTTATGGGGTACATTTATTTATAATGCAAATTTGTTTAAAGGTTAACGGATCTCGTAAGTTGAATCACATTTAATTAAAAATCTGAAAAACTAATTTTCTTGTTCCCTACGCTAAATTGTAATTAGTACATAAATTATCTGTACTAATCTGTGTTCAATAACAACATTGTTACATACGCTAATCATTTATTAATACTTTGCTTATATCGGCAATTCTCTCTTTATGTAAATTAAAACCACCGAAACCCTTCGCATAATTAACCTTTAGCTACACCAATTATTAATGCTATAAAAAGTATAATTGCCATGAGTATAATCGCTCCAAATAAAAAATAGATATTATTTGTTGATTTTGAAATAACTCTTACTGTTGAATTAGGATATAGATCTAAATATTTCTTTTTAATATCGTAAACAGAATCACTTGCTTCAACTCGAGTTATTTTTCTTTCATCAATACAAACTTCTACTGTATACATTTTCATTCGACTCACCCTTATTTCCTTAATTTTTGTAACGCTATATTTCAAAACAGATTTAAACAAAATTGAAAATATGGTTGTACACTTCTTTATTAATTTATAATTCAGGTACACATATAATGACATTTTCTTAAAAATAGTCATCACTTTTTCTATATTTTATTAAATCTTATATTTAAACAGTGGTTGTTTAACAGTATTTTTCTTATTACAAAAAATTATTTAATTAATATGGCTTAGACTCTAAAAAGCCATAAGGATTAAAATTAACTTCAAAAAAAATTAATCAAAATAAAAATCCCCAAACATTTAATACTCTTCAGTACAAATGCTCAGGGAATATTTATTAGGGAAATTTATTTTTGAAAAATGTTTTCTCTACAACTCTAAAATTAACTTACTCAGTATACCCTTTAAGAAAAACCTTTAGTTGCTCTGTAACCTGTTGTCTAGAGATAAACCCTATATTTGGATAATATTCTGCATCATAATAAATACCCGATTTAGCTATAATTCGAATTATCACAGAATTTGAAAATGCATCTCCTACGCTTCCTTGGGAGGGTTCAGTAGAACCTGTAGTTGCAGGCAAATCAACAACAGGTGTTCTTCCTAAGGAATCTGAAACAATTGGCTTCCCTGATGAGTTAGTTGTTGTGTTTTGGTCTGAAACTATTGATGAAGAAACACTATTATTGTTATCTGATTCCTTACTCGATGATGAATCTGAAGGAATTTGATCTGGAGCTACAGTTGCAGAACCCTCATTTATAGGTCTATCTTCAGTCCCCTTTACAGGAGCCTGCTGAGGTTTAGCGCCCATTAACTTGTTAAAGTACAGGTCACTCCCATTTTTAATGACTGAATATAGGTCATAAAATTTCTTAATCTCAACTGTATCTGAAATTTCTTTCTTGATATTAACCGTTCCATTGATTTTGGATTGTTCATCATGACTGATGAACTGAATTCTTTCAATATCAGAAGATTCATTGATTCCATGAAGTTTAAGATAGTCAGTTGCATCCTCATCTTGATTATTCCAATAACTTTGAAAAGCTATAAATTTGTAAAATTTATACTCCGAATCAATTTTCACAACAACGATTGCAGTAGATTTTGCTGGAACATACTCAAATACATCACAACCCTTAAGCTCTGAATTGTCAGTTGAAGAAATGGTTGTAATCTTTTTTCCAATATCTTTCGAATGTATCGTTTTTGAGAATCCAAAAGACTTTATCGTTCCCTCATCAGCAAGGATATAGTATTTTTTATCAAATTGAAATTGCGATACCATCATAATAGAATCAGTTGTATTATCCATACTTTCTATCGTATTGGTTTGGTTAAAACTATTTCTGGATTTATCACTTTCAGGTTTGCGGATTGCATTTTCATCATTAGAGAAACTCAAATTATAGAATAAAATAGATGAAGAAACTACAATCGTAAGGCCTATAGCAAATACAGGCGTTAATTTTCTAATATTTAAAGTTTCTTTCTTTTGAGATTTAGAAAGGACTTTACCCCAGATCATTTGTTTTTTTATCCTATCTGGTTTAATTTTGTCTAGCGAACTCTTAATATCCTCATGTTCCATAAAGACCACTCTCCATTTGGATTTTTAATAACTTTCTCCCTGTATGTAAATGTCCATATATAGTTGATTCCTTTATATGTAGCAATTTTGCAATTTCCACAGCGGAATATCCTTCATAATAATGAAGATAGATTGCTGTTTTATATCTATCAGGAAGATTCATAATCATTTCCATGGTTTCATCTATCTCAAAACCTTGCTCAATGAAAACCTCTTCAGTATCCTTATTTACTTTCATTCTGTTCCACCAATGTCGAAAGTGGTTCTTACAAAGATTTGAAGCGACTCGAATAAGCCAAGCCTTTTCATGTTCTTCGCTTTCAAATTGTATTCTATCTTTCATTAACTTACAGAATGTATCTGCAACCAAGTCATCCGTATCATATTCATTTTTCAAGTACATAAAACAAACACGATAAACAGTTCCTACGTGACGGTTGTAGATTTGTTTAACTTCTTCGTTCGATCGTGGCGAAGAATTTTTCACTCAAAATCCCCCTTTCATTATTAATACAATCTGGACTAGGAAATCCTTGAGCGTTTAAAAAGTTTTTTTTATTCAAAATTCACTATAAACGTTTGTGCTAGAATGTGAAATGATATCAAAAAAAGATCAACCAAATGTTGATCTTTTTTTCTTTTAATTTGTAATACCTGTATTCGGTTTAATGCTTGATGAGGAGTTTCCAGTACCCGGTTTGATCTCAATAGTTCCCCCACCTGGTAATTTGAAGGTACCTCCTTCAAATTGAAAAGATTTCCCATTCATTCCTGGCAGATTTCTTTTGAAGTTTCCTCGCTCACTTCCATCTCTATCTTCAAAATTGAACTTTTCACTTTGACCATCTTGCCACATCATTCCATTATGGTATAAATATTTGGCCGGACGATCCTGTCTACTTAGAACATGCATAAGGGCAATAGAGTTTGTAATTCCTACTAGTAACCCCAAGCTACATAACAACAATAAAAGCTTTTGTTTATCTTTAACCATTCTTCGGAAAAAGCTTTCCTGTTTCGGGTAGACAACTGGTTGAGATTGAAAGATTGTTGCATCTGGCACTTGAAAAGAATTGTTTTGATCTTGAAAAATTTTACTGTTAGTTTCTTGTTGTTCATGATTATTTTCCATAATGATACCTCCAATTTTTTATTCTATTATTAATAACATTGCTTAATTTTCCCTTAATAAAAAAAGACCAACCAAAAGGTTGATCCAAATTTTGCATAGCAATGACCCTATCCACGAGTCCCTAAATGGAATGCGATTTAATAATTAGAGTGCATACAAGGACGAGCAGGGTTTCTGAATATAAAATATCAAATGATAATGTAAAACTACGAAAAAAGCTAATCCTTTTTTGGATTAGCTTTTTTGTTTGCCTGGCAACGTCCTACTCTCACAGGGGCGTGTGCCCCAACTACCATCGGCGCTGAAGAGCTTAACTTCCGTGTTCGGTATGGGAACGGGTGTGACCTCTTCGCCATCATCACCAGACTATGTAGATTTAGTTTTCACCAAATCATTTTTGAAAAATGGCGCGCCCGAAAGGATTTCCCTATGGGCCGACCACTAAAAATAATCCACCGGATTATTTTCTTTACGTGGTTTTCAAATCCAAGTTAGCAGCATAAAAAATACTTCCCGCTATTTGGTTTGTGCTTTATCAAAAATGGCGCGCCCGAAAGGATTTGAACCCATAGCCTTCTGATCCGTAGTCAGACGCTCTATCCAATTGAGCTACGGGCGCGTTTTTAGAACTTTAATGGCATAATCTCTCTTATATTATCTATGACGCATATGTGGGAACAATAAAACATCACGTATGGATGGAGCATTTGTCAACAACATAACCAATCGGTCTATGCCAATTCCTAATCCGCCAGTTGGTGGAAGACCATATTCCATTGACTCAATATAATCTTCATCCATGTCATGGGCTTCATCGTTTCCTTGCTCTTTTTCTTTCATTTGAGCTTCAAAACGCTCTCTTTGATCAATAGGATCGTTTAATTCTGTAAAAGCATTTGCATGTTCACGAGCAACTATAAATAATTCAAATCGATCTGTAAAACGCGGATCCTCTGGATTCTTTTTCGCTAACGGAGAAATTTCCACCGGATGACCGAAGATGAATGTTGGTTGTATCAATTTTTCTTCAATTTTTTGTTCAAAGAATTCATTGATTATATGGCCAACTTCCATAGTCCCTTTTATTTCAATGCCATGTTCTTTTGCTAGACCACGTGCCTCTTCAAGGGTTTTTGGCTCCCAAAAATCAACTCCAACATATTCCTTTACTGCATCAACCATATGAAGACGTTTCCATTCAGGTTTTAAGTCAATCATATGATCACCATACGGAACTGTTGTGGTGCCTAATACATCTTGAGCTACATGAGCAATCAAATTCTCAGTTAAAGCCATAATATCTTTGTAATCAGCAAACGCTTCATACAACTCTATCATTGTGAATTCTGGATTATGTCTTGTGGATACACCTTCATTTCTGAAAACACGACCAATTTCATACACCTTTTCTAGTCCACCAACCACTAAGCGTTTCAAATGTAACTCTAGTGAAATTCGAACAAACATATCCATATCAAGAGCATTATGATGCGTTAAGAAAGGTTTTGCAGCTGCACCACCAGCAATTGAATGAAGAGTTGGTGTTTCAACTTCTAAATAACCATGGTCATCTAAATAACGACGCATTGAACGGATAATTTTACTTCTTGTTATAAATGTATTTTGACTTTCTTGATTGGTAATTAAATCAAGGTAACGTTTACGATAACGTTCTTCAACATCCTTTAATCCATGAAATTTATCTGGTAATGGACGCAATGCCTTTGTTAGATGAACAAACTCTGTAGCTTTGACAGATAATTCACCTGTTTGTGTACGCATAACCGTTCCTTTTACACCAACGATATCACCAAGGTCTGCATCATCGAAAATTTCATATCCTTCTTCTCCAACAGCATCTTGACGTACATAGATTTGAATTTGGCCAGTCATATCTTGTAGGTGAGCAAAACCAGCTTTACCTTTACCACGCTTCGTCATGATGCGACCTGCTACTGTCACATCAATTTGTTTTTCTACTAGATCATCCTTGTCAAAACTTTCGAACTCAACATGGATGTCTTTCGCTTCGTGCGTGCGGTCAAAGCGCTTTCCAAACGGATCAATGCCCTTCGCACGTAGGTTGTTCATTTTTTCTCGACGAACAAGCAATTGGTCGTTTAATTCCTCCATACTCATTACTGCCACTCCAAACTATTAATTTTTATCATTATCTCAGAATTCCTAAAAACAGAAAACTTAAGATAATCAAATACTATATCATATCTAAAACTACAAAAAAACCTACTCTCAAGTAGATTTTCTTGAAATATTGTAAATTACCTATCATTTTCATAAGGATTCATTAATTTTAAACATATTTTGTAAATGATCCTCTGCTTTTTAATAACAACTTACACTTCTTCGACTTCTTCCACAAGACCATATAACAATGCATGCATTTCTGCACGAGTTGTACAATCATTTATTGCATTACGAACACGGGCATTACCATGAATTCCTTTTAAATACCAGGCTGCATGCTTCCGCATTTCACGTACACCGATGTTTTCGTTTTTGATTGCTATTAGTCTATCTAGATGCAACATACAAACATCCACTTTTTCTTTTGGAGTTGGCTCAAGTATTAATTCACCTGTTTCCAAGTACCGAACAGTTTGATAAATCATCCATGGATTCCCTAATGCTGCACGACCAATCATTACTGCATCACAGCCTGTTTCGTCCAGCATTCTTCTTGCATCTTGTGGTGTTTTCACATCTCCATTTCCAATTAGCGGAATATTTATGGCTTGTTTTACATCACGAATGATATTCCAATTTGCTACACCTTCATACATTTGAACACGAGTGCGTCCATGCAACGCAATCGCTTTTGCCCCAGCCGCTTCAATCGCTTTAGCATTTTCAACGGCGAAAATGTGTTCTGAATCCCAACCCATACGTATTTTTGCTGTTACAGGTAGCTGTACCGATTCTACAACTGCCTTTACAATATCGTAAACTTTTTCTGGGTTTAAAAGTAACCGAGCACCTGCATCTGACTTTGTTATTTTAGGAACGGGGCACCCCATATTTATGTCAATTATATCTGCAATCGAATGTTTTTCAACTAATTGTGCAGCTTGTACTAGCGTTTCTTTCTCACCACCAAAAATTTGAAGGCTAAGTGGCTTTTCGTGCTCATCTATATAGAGCATTTCCATGGTTTTGTCATTACCATATATTAATCCTTTGTCACTAACCATTTCAGCACAAACTAGCCCCGCGCCAAATTCTTTTACTGTTAAACGAAAAGCTGAATTACAGACGCCAGCCATCGGTGCTAACACTACTTGGTTTTTTATATCGACATTCCCTATTTTGAATGATTTTGCCATTTTCGAACTCCTTCTACATCTGGTGAAACGATTGCCATTTCAGCAACTGTCTGCTCATAATTTGGCAATTTTAAATCTTTGTTTAGTTCTGAAAGTGGCACCAAAACAAACGCTCGTTCATGCATACGTGGATGTGGTATTTGTAGATTGTTTTGATCTATTCTAACTTGATCATACAATAAGATATCTACATCAATCGTCCTTGGGCCCCAGCGAATAAAACGAACTCTTCCCAATTGGTTTTCAATTTTTTGGCAATACTCCAGTAAATTTTGCGGTGATAACGCTGTTTTTATACCAACAACTATATTTAAAAATGCTGATTGGTCTGTGTACCCAACCGGGTCTGTCTCGTAAATGGAGGATTTCTGAATGACCTCTATATCTCCATTTCCTTGCAACATATCTAACGCATCTTGCAGATACTGTTCCCGATCGCCCACATTTGTCCCTAATGATACATAAGCTAAATGTTTTAATTGTCTACGATAAATTTCAATGGCAACTGTCCCTGTATGTCCAGGTATTGGTGGATTTAACTTCTCGACCTGAATCGAACATTCTTCAATTATTGCGAACGTTTCTAAAAGTTTCATCGCAATTTTTTCAGCAAGTGTTTCTAAAAGGTGAACAGGCTTTCCTTCGACAATTTCCTTAATTACATTAAAAGCTTCGCCATAGTGCACAGATTTTGTAAGATCATCACTACGACCAGCTAAAGCAGTATTTAAAAAAAGAGTTGCTTGTACACGAAACTTCTGTCCTAAATTCGTTTCTTCAGGGAATACTCCGTGATATCCGTAGAACTCCATATTTTTAATACATATTTTATCCATAATTATTGATTCCTTTGTTAATTTGCTCTTAAAATGGCATCCATAACTTTTGCTGCTCTTACCATTTCTTTTACATCATGGACACGTACGATCCGACATCCCATTTGAATCCCAAAACAATTGCTGGCAATCGTGCCTTCTAATCGTTCTTCTACCGGTAAATCAAGTATGTTTCCAATCATTGATTTTCGAGAAGTTCCAAGTAGAACAGGATAACCCAAATTTGTGATATTATCTAAGTTCTTCATTAAGAATACGTTTTGTTGAAATGTTTTTGCAAAACCGATACCTGGATCAAGAATGATTTTATTTGAATGCACGCCTGCATTTTTTGCTATCTCTATACTACCTAACAAATCAGTTATAACATCTTGTATAAAGTCTTTATAACCCGTCTCTTTTCTATTGTGCATAAGTATAATTGGCGCCTCATATTCCGCAGCAACTTCAGCCATCAACGGATCCCACTTTGCACCCCAAACATCATTTATAATATGAGCTCCTGCTCGAAGAGATTGTTTTGCTACTTCTGATTTATACGTATCTATAGATATAGGAATATCCATTTCCCGGGAAATTTGTTCGATTATTGGTAAAACACGGTTAAGTTCTTCATCCTGTGAAACAAAACCTGACCCAGGACGCGTTGATTCACCGCCTATATCTAAAATATCCGCACCGTCACGAACCAACCTCTCAGCGTGGTATAAGGCTTGATCAATTTGATTGAATCGGCCGCCATCAGAGAATGAATCAGGAGTCACATTCATAATACCCATCACATATGTTTTTTTCTCAAAATCAAAATCAAATTTTCCAAACTTCATTTTTTAACTCCTTAAAATATTCTTTTCAATCTTACATAAAATTTTTCCGAAAGCAAAGACGAAAATAAATTTTACTATTTTTATTTTTGAATAGACAAAATGATGTTTTTGTTTATAGCAAGTAAGTAGAATACAAAAGCAAAGCACATCCTTTTCACATGCCTTTTGAGGCAGAAAAGAATGTGCTTTTATTTTAAATTAATGATTTTTCGGTAATCTGTGTTGACCTTCTATAAAACGAACTGTTCCAGTTTTAGCACGCATGACAACTGAATGTGTTGTAGCAACGTCCGCTTTGAATTGAACACCTCTTAGTAACTCACCATCAGTTACACCTGTTGCAGCAAAAATCGCATCGTCTCCCTTTACAAGGTCCTCCATGTAAAGAACTTTTCCGCAATCAATTCCCATGTTTTTGCAACGCTCTAACTCATCGTCCGTTTGTGGTAACAGTTTCCCTTGAATTTCTCCACCTAGACATTTTAATGCTACTGCTGCTAAAACACCCTCAGGCGCTCCGCCTGATCCAAACAAAATGTCAACACCAGTATGTTCAAACGCTGTATTTATAGCTCCTGCTACATCACCATCATTAATTAATTTAATTCTTGCGCCAGCATCACGGATTTCTTGAATTAATTTTTGATGTCTTTCCCGATTTAATACTGTCGCTACAACATCTTCGATTTGCTTATTTTTTGCGGTTGCAACTGCTTGAATGTTTTCCAAAACTGATTTATTTATATCTACTTTGCCAACACAATCTTTACCAACAGCTATTTTTTCCATGTACATATCTGGAGCATGCAATAAACACCCTTCATCTGCTATTGCAACAACAGCAAGTGCATTCCACCCTCCCGAAGCAACGATATTAGTTCCTTCTAGAGGATCTACAGCGATATCCAGCCTTTGTCCATACCCTGTACCTAGTTTTTCACCTATGTACAGCATTGGAGCTTCATCCATTTCACCTTCACCAATAACAACGACACCTTTCATATCTACAGTGTCAAATACTTCTCGCATTGCGCTTGTTGCTGCTTCATCTGCTTCGTTTTTCTTTCCTAAACCCATCCATCTTGCTGATTTTTGTGCAGCCGCTTCTGTTACTCGGACAAGCTCCATTGTTAAAGATCTTTCCATGGCTGAATCTCCCCGCTTTAAATTATGAATTTTTAAATTAAGTTTTTATAAAAAAACTCAGGCTAGAAATCAATATGATTTGTTGTCTGAGTTTTAAATAACATTTACATACTTTCTAATTCTTCTATTTCTTCAACTGTCATTTTTTCACGCCAAATTCTTGCACCTAGACCGCTTAACTTTTCAACTAAACAGGTATAGCCTCTATCAATATGTTCTAAACCGGTAATTTCGGTAACGCCTTCAGCCATAAGACCTGCAACAACAAGTGCTGCTCCTGCGCGAAGATCACTTGCTTTAACCTTTGCACCATGCAATTGTACCGGTCCTGAAATTATTGCCGAACTACTTTCAACTTTAATCGATGCATTCATTCTTCTAAGTTCATCTATATGTTTAAATCGAGCACTGTAAATGGTATCTGTTACAACAGCCGTTCCATTTGCTCTTGAAAGCAACGATGTAAAAGGTTGTTGTAAATCAGTCGCAAAACCAGGATATACAAGTGTTTTTATATCCACGGGTTTTAATCCATATGATTTTGGCACAAAAACCTGATCATCACTTGTCTCAATTTCTACACCCATTTCGCGTAACTTTGCAGTCAGTGATTCCAAGTGTTGAGGGATAACATTATCAATGATAACTCCCTCACCAGCCGCTGCAGCCGCAATAATATATGTTCCCGCTTCAATTCGATCTGGAATAATTGTGTGACGACAACCGTGCAAGTAAGGAACACCATCAATACGGATGACATCCGTACCAGCCCCTTTAATTATTGCACCCATGTTTGTAAGCAACGTCGCTACATCAATTATTTCCGGCTCTTTTGCAGCGTTTTCAATTACTGTTCTTCCTTCAGCCAAAACAGCTGCAAGCATAATGTTAATAGTCGCTCCAACACTGACAACGTCCAAGTAAATTCGAGCACCCACCAATTTTTCAGCACGAAGATGTATAGCTCCTTGCTCATTTGTTACAACAGCACCTAATGCTTCAAATCCTTTTATGTGTTGGTCAATCGGTCGCGGCCCTAAATAACAGCCTCCAGGCAGCCCAATCGTAGCTTGTTTAAATTTCCCGAGCATTGCACCCATTAAATAATAAGAAGCACGTAATTTTTTTACACGTCCACTTGGTAATGGAGTTGAAACCATATTAGATGGATCAACTGTCATTTCACAATCATTTATTGTAACTTTACCACCAATATCTTCAAGTAGCCCCTTTAAAAGTTCTACATCTGATATGTCCGGTAAACATTCAATCGTTACAGGAGAATCCGCTAAAATGGTTGCTGGTATAAGTGCAACGGCACTATTCTTAGCACCGCTAATTTTTACAGTTCCCTTTAAGGCTCTTCCGCCTTCAATTAAAAGTTTTTCCACTCTTACGATCCCTTTCAAAGATTTATAAGGAGTAAAATCATCCAAAGCAACAAAATCAAAAAGACTTCTATATCTATTTTGATACGATTCTATCAATTGTATGTATTTACCACATAAAATTTTTTTATTTTTTTAATAAAAAGTCATCTTTTCTATTTTCTCATGTTGCACTTTAATTTACAATCTTTTATTCGGTGATTAAAAAGTAAAAGGCACCCATCTATCCAAGGTGCCATTTTTCTATTAAGAAATACCTTATTTCGCTTCTTTGCAAAGTTGCGACAATTCTTCTTCATCAAATTCATAAAATTCATTACAGAAATGACAATGTGCTTCTGCTTTTCCGTCTTCCTCTATCATACCTAAAATTTCTTCCTTACCTAGACTAACGATTGCTCCTGCAATTCGTTCCCTAGAACATTGGCATTTAAATTGGACGGGCATTTTCTCAAGTATTGTATAGTTGCCATCACCAAATAACCACTCGATAATTTCTTCAGGACTTAGCCCTTGCTCAATTAGTCGAGAAATAGGCGGAAAAGTCGCAAGTGAGTTTTCTAGTTTCGTGATAACCTCTTCACTTGTTCCTGGTAATAACTGAACAATAAAACCACCTGCTGCTTTAATCGTATCATCAGGGTTAACCAAAACGCCTAACGCTACCGAAGATGGAGTTTGTTCAGATGCTGCAAAATAATAGGTGAAATCTTCTGCTAATTCTCCTGAAATAAGCGGAACTTGACCGGAGAAATTCTCTCTTAAACCTAAATCTTTAATAACAGTAAGTGTTCCATCCGTTCCAACAACACTACGGACATCTAATTTTCCTTGTTCGAATGCTTCAACGTCTGCTTTTGGGTTCGTTACATAACCACGAACCTCCCCCTTTGCATTTGCATCTACTAGAATTGCACCGATTGGGCCTCCACCATTAATTTTTATATTTGTTTTTATTTCACCCTTTTGCATACATCCCATCATTACACCAGCGGTCATTACACGACCTAGAGCTGCAGATGAAGTTCGAATCGTTCCCTGCCTCTTCACAGCTTCTTGAATTGTTTCTGTGGAACAAACTGCGTAAGCACGTATTTGCCCGTTATATGCTAATGCTTTTACTAGATAATCCTTCATTATTTTTAAATTTCCTATCTAACAATTTTTCTTATAAATTAAGTGCAATCCCTTTAAAGTAAGAAATGAATCAACGTAATCAATACACTTCGCCTCGGATGCAATAAGAGGTGCAAGTCCACCAGTTGCCACTACGGTTGGTTTATCTGAACTTTGTGCTATCATTCGAGACACAATCCCTTCTACTTGACCAACGTACCCATATAAAATGCCAGATTGCATTGCCGCAACTGTATTTTTCCCAATAACATTCTCAGGCATTGCTAGTTCTATATATGGAAGTTTAGCCGCTTTAGTATAGAGTGCCTCAGTGGATATACCAATTCCTGGTGCGATTGCTCCACCATGATAGTTTTTATTTTCATCTATATAACAAAATGTTGTAGCTGTTCCGAAATCGATTAGAATTAGCGGGGCCCCATATTCATGTATACCCGAAACCGCATTCACAATTCGATCCGCTCCAACTTCCCTTGGATTTTCAATCTTAATATTTAAACCTGTTTTAACCCCTGGCCCTACAACAATTGGTTTAATGTTAAAGTATTTTTCGCACATTCTTTCAATAGAGAACATAATCGGAGGTACTACTGATGAAATAATAATTCCATCAAAATCTTCAAACTTAAGTTCAACATGTTGAAGAAGGTTTTTTATATACATTCCATATTCATCAGCAGAGCGATTTTTGTTTGTTTCCATGCGCCAGTGATGGATTAATTTCTCATTTTTATATACACCCAAAACAATATTGGTATTCCCTACATCTAATACAAACAACATTTGGTTGTCACCCTTTATTATTATTCGAATTTCTATTCTATCACAATTGATGTATTTTTTTCTAAGTCCTATACTAGATTTGAAGTTGAATTTAATCGGAGGTATTTTAGTATGTCTAATTTTGAAAATCATTTAGCAGGTCAGCGATCTTTTTTTGCTAAAACAATTACAAAATCAGTAACCTTTAGAATAACGCATTTAAAGAAATTAAAAACCACTATTAAAAATAACGAACAGGCAATTTTAAATGCTCTTAAAAAGGATTTAAATAAATCGGAATTCGAAAGCTATGCAGCAGAAGTTGGGTTTGTTCTTAGTGAGATTGACTACACAATTAAAAACTTACCGAAATGGGTAAAACCCAAAAAAGTAAGAACGCCTATTACTCATTTTTATAGTACATCCACGATTCACCCTGAACCCTATGGTGTTGTCTTGATTATGTCTCCTTGGAACTACCCGTTTCAATTAACGATGGTACCACTAATTTCAGCTATTGCTGCTGGAAATACTGCTGTTGTTAAACCCTCAAGATTTACGCCAAATGTGTACGAAATTATACAAAGAATTATTTCAGAAATTTTTAATGAAAACTATGTAAAAGTTATAGCAAGCGATGAAATATCCTCAGAACACCTGCTAGATTACAAATTTGACTATATATTTTTCACAGGTAGCACTCGTGTGGGTAAAATAGTTATGGGTAAAGCTGCTGAACATTTAACTCCGCTCACATTAGAGCTGGGAGGTAAAAGCCCATGTATTGTGGATCGAACTGCGAATTTAAAGTTAGCTGCAAGACAAATCATTTGGGGAAAAACTTTGAATGCTGGTCAAACCTGCGTAGCACCCGATTATATTTTGGTTGATGAGATGGTAAAGGATTTACTCATAGACTGCATGAAAAAAGAGATTGTGTCGCTTTGGGGTGAAAATCCAAATTCAAATAACGAATATGTTCGTATCATTAACGAAAAGCATTTTAATCGATTGATTGGGCTGATGAACAATGAGGCGATTGTATTTGGTGGAAAATCAGATAGTTCTAGTCTGCATATCGAACCAACAATCCTTGAAAATGTCGAACTGAATTCACCGATTATGCAGGAAGAAATTTTTGGTCCAATTCTACCTGTTATTTCATTTAAGGTAATAGATGACGCTTTCCAAATTATCCTAAATCGTTCAAAACCTTTAGCCTTGTATGGATTTACAACTGATAAAACTATAAAAAAACGAATTATTCAGGAGCTAAGTTTTGGAGGAGGATGCATTAACGAAACACTTATGCATTTAGCAACACCTTACATGCCCTTTGGCGGGATAGGCGACAGTGGTTTTGGGTCTTGTCACGGAAAGTTTGGCTTTGATACTTTTACTCATTATAAAAGTGTCTTACAAAAGTCTAATGCATTTGACATTCCCTTAAGATATGCACCGTATAAGAATAAACTATCTATTTTGAAAAAGCTTTTTTAAATAGAATAAAATTCTAATAAAAACTATTTAATATATTAAATTTTAGGATATATTGCCTTTTTCTTTGTAATTTAGTTAGACTAATTATGTTTCTTTTTTTGTTTAAACTTTAGCATAACTTTGTTTGATATAATAATAGTATCTCTAAAGAGATTTAGTGGGTGGTGAACGTAATGGATAGCGTATTCCTAGGAAGAGAAATTCGAAGGGTACGTAAAGAAATCGGTTTGACTCAATATGAGTTAGCGGACGGGATATGTGGTCAATCTGAAATTAGTAAGATTGAACGGGGGTCTGTATTCCCTACGATGGAGGTACTGGGCCCTATTTCTGACAGATTAAAAAAACCTATTTCTTATTGGTTTGAAGCTGCAATTAGTGATCAATATTATCATGTTGAAAAATTAAAAAAGGAAGTTCATCAGTTATTAAACGAGCATCAATATGAAGTAGCTTATTCTATATCAAATATGGAACTTGAAAAAAAGTATCTTTCAGGCGAGCATAAACAATTTTTTGATTGGGCCCTTGCTATCTCTGGATACAAAATCAACAAAATTTGGTTAACTACATGCATACAAAAAATTGAAGAATTATTAAATCAAAAATTCTTTTATATGGACACAAATCAAACCATGTTCATTCGAAATTCATTAGCGAATCTATATAAGGATGCCGGTGAAATTAAAACTGCATTTACAGAATTTGAAAAAATTCTTTATACCAATAATTATATTAGCAACATAAAATTCTTTATTAGTGTAATGTTTAATTACGCAAATTCCTTACATACTGTTAAACAATTTGAAAAATCTTTAGAGATTGTTAATCGTGCTCTTAAAATCGCTAAGGAAACTAAGGAACTAGGTAATTTAGGAAATTTGTACTACCTAAAAGGGGAATGTTTGATCGATTTAAAAAAAGAGCATAATGAGATTTCTGAGTGTTTTGAAAAAGCTTTGTTCTTTTTTAAAGAGTTTGATCGCACTGATTATATTGAAATTTTATTAACTTTGTATTCTCAATATATTAGAAAGTAATCACCATAGAGGTTAATTTTACCCAATTTGAAATTCCTATAAAACTTAACATAAAAGATAGACCTACATTTCCCCTTTTAGGGTTTCTCCGTAGGTCTATTCTTATGAAGACTTATAATTTATAATCATATCTTTTTTAAAGTAAAAATAAATAAGAATAAGGCTAGAAAGAAGTATATACAGCTTACCAAACTTATTATTGACATCAATAAATCTACTGACATATATTACTCCTCTCCAGAATTGATATTTAAAAATTAAATATCAGTGATTTTTGTTTAGTTAACACGATTAAATTCCAGTTTTGAACGAGTTCCCACCATAAATATCCGGTAGTGTCCCTGCTAATTTTGCTGAATAAATATCCGGTAATGTTCCTGCCTTTTCATTATTGGCTAGACTCCCCAATCCCAAACCAGCTACAACTGCTAAAACGATCAATAGTGTAATTATTATTTTTTTCATAATTGATATCCCCCATTTTTTATAGAATCAGAATACCAAGATAATATGTCGAAAAAATATTCAATTTTGACTTTTTTGCTATATGGAATAATTTTCTAATATAATTTGGGGATTTTTAACTGTAATTGTTGAATAAGCTGCAGATAATTCTCTATTCTTATTATTACTCTACATTCGGGTCAATCCCTTTATAAAATAAAAATCTCCACACACTTGTGCAGAGATTTAGACTGGTTGGATTCTTGGCGCAATTTTATTTTTTACAATTTATTATAACAGTATTAAAATATACGAATTTATGCGATTACATCAACAATAGAAAATAAGACATTCCATATTTTTGGTGCGATAGTATTAAAAATTGGATCAATTGTAACTTTGCTAAGAGGAGTTAAAACAATTACAAAAAAGATAAGATTGCTGTATTTTTCATATTGAGATAAAAGTGCCTTATTATTTCTCGACAAACAGTCTTGTATAATATGAAATCCATCAAGTGGTGGAATCGGAAACAAGTTAAATAAGAACAACACCACGTTCATCCACGTAAATGTGTCTAGAAAATTAAATATGATATCCGATTGCACATTAAAACGAATGCAAACACCTGCTACTATAAAGCCTAAAAATGCTAGAATCAAGTTACTTGTTGGGCCTGCTAATGAAGTAAGGATTCCTGCAAGCCTAGGTTTTTTAAAATAAAAGTAATTAACCGGTACTGGTTTCGCCCAACCAAATCCAAATAATATTAAAAATATAGCTCCTAAAGGATCAACATGGGATATTGGGTTTAATGTTAAACGTCCTTCCCTTTTAGCAGTTGGATCCCCAAATTTATACGCTACAAAAGCATGCGAAAATTCATGCACTGAAAATGCGATAGCTAGTGTAATTAAAATATTCGGTATCTCTTTTAATTCTGGAAATGAAAAATCCATTTTACTCCCCCTTATCAACTTATCTAAATGTTTGATACTCAACTAATGCCACTTGATTTTTTAGTTTATCTATGAAAAAATGATTTCGATTCAACAAATTTATGAAAAGGTGGATATCCATTATGCCATATGTAACTGTAAAAATGTTAGCTGGAAGAACGGATGAACAGAAAAAAGCACTTATTGAAAAGGTAACAGATGTTGTTTCTGAAACAACTGGTGCACCTGCTGAAAAAATCGTCGTTTTTATAGATGAAATGACAAAAGACAATTATGGGTTAGCTGGTAAGCGTTTAATAGACTAACTTCAAATAATAATTGAAAGCACATCCATATAGGATGTGTTTTTTATTGCAACAGATATCTATTTTAATCCTAGCAATTCTACAATCTCTTTTTTATATGGCTGTTCTTCTGTTAAGGAAATAATCTTGTCTTTTGGATAGTAAAGATATTTATAAACACTCTTTTTCCCATTAATTGCAGAAACAATTGTCGAGTGATCAGATAAATCAGCATACTCTCCGTTCTTCAAGAGCAATGTAATTTGCTGTGTTCCCAATGCGTGTGACTCGTAACCTATATTAGAAGATGTATGTACAGTCAGATAATAATCTGGATCAATACCGACTTTATGGAAAAGAGTTGTCAATCTTTCCAATTTTTTGAAATCCTCATCCGAATCATGAAATTCAACTGACTTGAAGAGGTGGCGATTCAAAAACCGCTCACACAAATCACTTAAAATGGTATCTTCTTCTTTCAGCCAAAGTTGAAAATAATATTGTACGATTGATTCATCTAGTTTTATATAATCATCAACACTAACTTTTTTCTTGAAAATCGACTCGAAATGCGCTGGCGAAAGTTTAAATTGATAGCCTGTTTCAAAAAGCACTTTAACACGTTGAAAAATTTTTGTTAAAAGAACCTCTGCGCTGTTACTTACTGGATGGAAATAGATTTGACGATACATTTGATAACGGCTCATGATATAGTCTTCAACTACGTGCATTCCGCTTGCCTTAACCACCATGCCCTTTTTAGTTGGCCTAATAACTCGAAGAATTCTTTCTATATCAAACTTTCCATAGCTTACACCTGTATAGTGAGCATCACGAAGTAAATAGTCCATTCTATCCGCATCAATTTGACTGGATATTAAGCTTATTACTAGGGGGTTTTTATATGTTTTCTCTATTACGCTAGCAACTTTTTCAGGGAAATCTACTTCCACCTTTTTTAGAACAGCATTGACTTCTGTACTGCCTAAAATAATTTTTCTAGTAAACTCCTCATGATCTAAATCAAACACTTTTTCAAATGAATGCGAATATGGACCATGACCCAAATCATGTAATAAACCTGCACATAGAGAGAGTAATCGTTCAGACTCATCCCACTCAGATCTCCCAGCGAAAATTTCATCTATAATTCTACGAGTTAGTTCATAAACACCTAACGAATGATTAAAGCGACTATGCTCTGCACCATGAAAAGTTGTTGAAGTTGTACCTAGTTGTTTAATTCGACGCAAGCGTTGAAACTCTTTTGTCTCAATTAAGTCAACAATCACCTGATCTTTAACATGCACATAACCATGAACTGGATCTCTAAAAACTTTTTCCTCTGCTATTTTTGCCAACGCATAACTCACTGCACTCAACTCCATTTTTTGGTTTATCCATTTTGTTCTGCAGTCCTCGATCTGATTCGGGTGCAGAAGTTTTACTGCAATCCTTCCACTCTTTAAAAGTATCTCTCTAAGAGAAGATGGTCACCCATCTTATGATTAAGAAAGATATGCGAATACAGACGTTGCAGACCGTTAGAGCTAGATTTGCGAACAGGCAATCTGACACTTATGTTTTGTCAGTAAACTCTTCAGGTCTCAGTTATAAAAAATCACCTGCTCGCAGGTGATCATTAGTTTTACATTTTTAGTTTGTTCTTAATTTTTTCAATTAACTCATCTTCATTAACAGCAGTTATTGGACGATTATTTACAAATGCATATGATTTTTTTCTTCCAGGACCACAGTAAGATTGACAACCAATAATTATTTTTGCATCAGAATCTAGCTTTTTTAATTTTGGAACTAATGTTTTTATGTTTGTTCCTAAGCACTCTTCGCAAATGCGAAATTCATTCATTCTTTAAAACTCCCTATTTCTATATTCTTTGATTATAGGATATTGTAACGTATCAAGCAATAAACTAACGTTTTTTAAAAATATCGAATATACTGAAAACTAATGTATATTTTCTTGAAAGCAAGGCCATTCTACAAGTAGATTTGTATTTTTTAATTCAAATGTAGGAGATGAAAAAAATGAAGGTAAGGCAAGATGCATGGACAGAAGAAAACGATTTACTTTTAGCTGAAACGGTTCTTCGCCATGTTCGCGAAGGGAGCACGCAGTTAAATGCTTTTGAAGAAGTCGGTGATAAGCTTGACCGAACTTCAGCTGCATGTGGGTTTAGATGGAACTCAGTTGTGAGACACCAATATGAGCAAGCGCTTGTTATTTCTAGAAAACAACGAAAACAACGTCAAAGAATGCTAGGGATAGATCAAGGTGGAAAGAAAAAATTACTCTACCAACCACCTACTTTGGCAGATTTCGAGACTATGGAAATTGATTTTGATGATGAAAATTCATATGAAGAAGCAGAAGTTGAAGAAAAAAGCAGTCCTACAGAAACAGTAAATGCTTCTATTATAAATCTAGCTACTCAAGCGCAGGCAACTTCTTCTCTTAATCTAGAAAACGTTATATCCTATTTGTATAAATTCCGAGGCGTTGAAGCAAACCTTGCAGGAGTACGTGCAGAAAATGAGAGACTTCGTTTTGAAGTTAAAGAGTTAAGCAAAAGAAATCAAGAGTTAGAGTCTAAAATAGCTGGGTTGCAAGGAAAATCGAATTCTATTCAAGAAGACTATGAGACCCTTATCAATATAATGAATAAGGCTCGTAAACTTGCTATGATAGAAGAGGAAGAGCGAAACAATACGAAGTTTCGAATGGATCGAAATGGAAACCTTGAGAAGTTAGCAGAATAGTTTTATTTTGTATAAGAATAAAATGAAAAGCTGGAGACCTTTCTTTTTGAAAATCTCCAGCTTATTTTCATGAATTCAATTATTTTTAATCTTCCATAGTTGAAATGTCTCCAACAGGAAGGCCTAATTCCATAGCTTTCAGCACACGTCGCATTATTTTACCACTTCTTGTTTTTGGTATCTTTTCAATAAATTCAATCTCTTTTGGATAAGCGTGAGCTGCTTGATGCATTTTTACATAGTACGAGATTTCATTTTTCAATTGTGGTGTTGGAGCATACCCATTTTTCAATGCTACAAATGCTTTTATAACTTCCCCACGCATGACATCCGGTTTACCAATTACACCTGCTTCCGCAACAGCAGGATGTTCCAGTAATGTGCTTTCAACCTCAAATGGGCCAACTCGCTCTCCAGCTGTCATGATGCAATCATCAACACGTCCTTGAAACCAGAAATATCCATCTTCATCTTTATAAGCAGAGTCACCAGAAACATACCATTCGTCATTTACGAAATAACTATTGAATTTTTCTTGGCTTTTCCAAATCCCTCTCATCATTGAGGGCCAACCTTTTTTGATTGCCAAATTCCCAATTACTCCAGGAGGAAGTTCATTTCCATTGTCATCTAAAATAGTAGCAATAATTCCTGGAATTGGTTTTCCCATAGATCCAGGGCGTATTGTCATCGATGGGAAATTACAAATGGTTTGTGAACCTGTTTCCGTCATCCACCAAGTATCATGAATACGTACACCAAAAGAATCCCATCCCCAACGAACAACTTCTGGATTTAAAGGCTCTCCTACACTTAAGATGTGACGAAGACTTGATAAATTTTTATCTTTATACGCTTCTTCTCCTGTACCTGTTACCCAACCAGGGTCGGCCGTACACCAGTATATATCTTCTTCATGGAGATCGAGAACCCACTTACCCGTTTGATATTGTTGTATCATCGCATTATGTGCATGCAGTACACCCTTTGGTTTACCGGTTGATCCAGATGTGTAATGGAGAATGTAGCTGTTATCTGGTTGCACCCATTCAACTTCAAATTCTGTTCCTGCTTGCGCCATTTCTCTTTTAAAATCTATCGTTATACCTGGTATTCGTTCTCCCTCTTCTGCAACCACAAAAACATATCTCAAATATGGAAGATCCTCAAATGGAATTCGTTTAATCATAGATGGTATTGTAACTAATACACTTGCTTCACTATTTTCTAATCTATCACGAACAGCACTTTCCATAAAAGCTTCAAAGAGCGGCCCAACAATCGCTCCTAATTTGATTGCACCTAAAGCTGCAAAATACAATTCTGGTGACCGTGGCATAAAAAGGAATACGCGATCTCCCTTTTGAACGTTGGCACACTTACGAAACATATTCGCCGCTTGATTGGATTTTATTCTTAAATCCTCGTATGTATAGCTTTCTTTACGATTATCTGACTTATAATGCAAAGCAATTTTATCTTTTCTATCTGATCTTGCATGACGGTCGATGCACTCATGCGCTAAGTTCATTTTTCCTGTTTCTGACCAAGTGAAGTTTTTTTCAACAGATTTCCAATCAAATTTTGCTACTTCTTCGTCGTAATTTTTTAAATGGAAATCTCCTTGAACGAACTCTAGAATACCTTTTTTCATAGTTTCTCTCCCCAACATTTCAACTTTTGATTTGAAGCCTTTAACTATTACTTGAAAAAAATGACTTTTTTGAAACTTTCAACTATTTTAGCGAACTGAATGGCTCACCACAATACTTTTATTAAAATTTTAAGGTCAAAATAAGTCCCGATTCAAAAAATCTACACAATTTCCTCAAATAATGCAAAAAAAGTGCCTCCAATTAGGAAACACTTCTTAAATAGTCTTCATATATTTTGTTTATATTAGTTTAAGTTGTTGCTCTTCAATAGCTTGGCTCGCAGTAATTAAGGACAAGTAATAAACGTCATCTTCATTACAACCACGAGACAAATCATTTACTGGTTTATTAAGACCTTGGAGAACTGGTCCTACAGCCTCAAATTTGCCAAATCGTTGCGCAATTTTATAACCTATGTTTCCAGCATCTAAATTAGGGAAAACAAAAACTGTTGCTTTTCCTTGTAATGGTGAGTTAGGAACTTTTTGTTTTGCAACTTCAGCTACTACTGCTGCATCAAATTGGATTTCTCCGTCAACCACTAAGTTAGGATCCATTTCTTTTACCATGTTTGTAGCATGCAACACTTTTAGCGATTCTTCTGTAACAGCTGAACCATGTGAAGAAAAACTAAGCATTGCAACCTTTGGTTCAATACCAAATATTTTTGCTGTTTTTGCACTTTCGAGTGCGATTTCTGCAAGATCTTCACTTGATGGATTTACATTAATTGCACAATCACCAAAGATGAAACGATCATTATCTTTAAATATAATAAAAACTCCAGAAGTCTTTTTTACACCAGGTTTTGTTTTGATAATTTGTAGAGCGGGACGAACTGTATCTGCAGTTGTATGCACTGCACCACTAACAAGTCCTTGCGCGTGATTTAATTCAACTAACATCGTACCAAAATAGGTTTCATCTTGTAATATTTTACGGGCATCCTCATTAGTCACTTTTCCCTTACGCTTTTCGACAAAAATTGGAATCATTTCTTCAATTAAAGGATTCGTTTTTGGATCTAAAATTTCCACATCGTGAAGATTTACATTTAAGGAATCCGCTTTCAAAAGAATTTGATCTTTGTCACCTAAAAGAAGGGGAGAGATAGCTTTTTCTGAAGAAAGTCGTCCTGCAGCTTTTATAATTCTTTCATCATAACCTTCAGGGAATACAATTTTAATACCCGTATTTTTGATCTTTGCCTGTAATAATCCAAATAAACTATCCATTTTCTAAAATCTCCTTAACTGAATTTGCAACTATAAATCTTGATAAAACAATTATTTTTATTTCAAAATCCCCTGTTTTTCATTAATTTAATTTTTTGAATTACCATTTTTTCCTAAATAAGCACACGCTTTATTTTTTATTATAAAATTATATAGGTTTTATTAAATAAATAAATGATACTAACAAAAGGTAATTTACGAAGTATGAAAATAAAATTTTTAAGACAAGAAAACAATTTAGTTCATGATTTCTTAGTGTTAATAAAAACTCTAAATTTATTCAATAGTAGCTTATAAATTATTTCTTACTATTCAAGGTAACGTCTGAAAAAATTTCAATTTTTACCATTGCCAGTGGATATTAAAGTTTTTTTTAATTTAAATTTTAATAGGTAAATTTTTTATTGAAAGTGTGTAAGGCATTTTTTCGCACATAAAAGTTCTACATAAATTATAAATAAATTTTATTTACTGTTTTTTATCACAAATTGGGTGCTTTTCTCATAAAGTAGTTGAAGAATTCATAAAATTTATCAATATTTGGAGTGAAACAAATGGGGGCTGTAGTCAGGTACACAAGCGAAGAAGAAAAACTGCTAGCTAGACTTTTAAGGGCTGAGGCTGAGGGTGAAGGTACTCTTGGCATGCTATTAGTTGGGAATACAGGTGTTAATCGAGTATTATCCAAATGCCTAGATTTCAAAAATATTAATACGATAAAAAGAATGATTTATCAAAGTCCAGGTGGCTTTGAAGCAGTTCAAAAAAGTTACTTCTACCAAAAAGCGCGTGATAAGGATATTCGGATAGCGAGAAGAGCTCTGCGTGGGGAAAGACACGACCCGGCTAGTTTTTCATTATGGTATTTCAGACCGAGTGGCAGATGTCCAGCAAGATGGTACGGACAGTGGAATAGTGGTCGATATAAATCTCACTGTTTCTTTATACCGACACGGTCAAATTGCCCAAAAGTTTATTAATTAAGCGAATGAAAGGAAGATGAAAAGATGCCACAAAACAATCCACAACAATTTGGGGGTCAATTCGGATATCAACAGCCGTATAACCCTTATATGACAGGGGGTTCGCCTTCACAAAACATTCCGCCATATTCCCAACAACCATTCCAACAACAAGTCCCATCTCAAGTTACTCCAGTGCCACCATCTTTACCTCAACAACAGTTGCAGATTCCATCAATGCCTACTGGTCTTCCACCAGCAGAGCTAGTAATTGAGCAATCTTATATTGAAAATATATTGCGTTTAAACAGAGGAAAATTAGCTACTATATACATGACATTTGAAAACAACAGAGAATGGAATGCAAAAATATTTAAGGGGATTGTCGAAGCAGCAGGTCGTGATCATGTAATCATAAGTGACCCAACAACAGGGATGCGATATTTGTTACCTTTAATAAACTTAGACTATGTGACATTTGATGAAGAAATTGAATATTCTTATCCACTTCATCAAGTACAACCACCCCTTAGCACATTCCCTCCAAGATAAAAAAGTCTAGGTCAGCAATGTTAATTCACATTGCTACCTAGACTTTTTTTATTTACATTTTTTTATTAAATAATAAACAGGGAATGAAACAATGTCATGAAAACGCCATATAGTGCATTTCTTGTATCGTTAACCAAAGAACTAAAAACAATATTTGATCCTCCAATCATTCCTACAATTGGAATAATTGGATAAAACGGCACCTTGTATGATTGTTCAATATGATTATATTTTTTTCGAAGTAGAAAAATCCCTGCCACCACTAAGACTGAAAATATTCAATCCCCTTATTCTACTTAATCTCCCAATCAATTGGTTGTTGCCCAGTTGTTTGTAAAATTTCATTTACTTTCGTAAATGGTTTACTTCCAAAGAAACCGCGATGCGCTGATAGCGGACTTGGATGAACTGTTTCTATAATGTAATGCTTTTCCATATCAATTAAATTCTTTTTCGCTTTCGCTGATTTCCCCCATAATAGAAAAACTATAGGGGTTCGCTTCTTATTAAGCGACTCAATCACGCGATCCGTAAAAATTTCCCATCCCTTATTAAAATGCGATGCTGCTTCACCAGCCCTTACTGTTAAAGTAGTATTTAGTAAAAGTACACCTTGGTCAGACCACGATTTCAAGTAACCATTGTTTGGGATAGGGCAACCTATATCATTTTTTAATTCTTTATAAATATTTTTTAAAGACGGCGGGAGTGCAATTCCTGGTTTCACTGAAAAGCTCAGACCATGGGCTTGTCCAGGACCATGATAAGGATCTTGTCCCAAAAGGACAACTTTAACTTCTTCATAAGGTGTATAATGCAACGCGGAGAAAATTTCTTCTTCTTGTGGATAAATTGTTTGGCGTTCATATTCTACATTTAAAAATGTACGGAGGTTTATAAAGTAAGGCTTATTGAACTCTTCAAATAAAATTGCCTGCCAATCATTTTTTAACATTTGATTGTCCACTTTGATTACCTCCCAAAATATATTAAGAGTCATTGTACAATACATTAACCTTAAAAAAAAAGAAAAACTTATATTAAAACCAATTTGTTTATTGGTAATTTTGGAATTTTTTGAAATTGTACATTGCACAAATCTCTTTTAAAATCCATCTTCTTTACACCATTTTAAAATAAAAATTGTGAAATTAGAAAACAATAACTTGAATATTCTTATTTCTATTGAGATTTGTTCTAGTTTTTGATATTTTTTTCACAAGATTATGTAAATTTTTTCTAGTTGAATAGTCTATAGACCTGATGGAGGTATGATTAATGACTTTAAGAAAAGTAGTAACAATGGCGGGCTCAGATTCAAGTGGTGGCGCTGGCATTCAAGCCGATTTAAAAACCTTTGAAGAATTAGATGTATACGGAATGTGTGCACTTACTGTAATTGTTTCAATGGATGCAAAAAATAACTGGGCACATGGTATTTTCCCTGTTGAAATTGCTGCTACTGAAGCTGGTATGGATACAGCTGCTTCAACTGGTTTAGATGCTATGAAAACAGGCATGTTGCCAACGGTAGACATGATTAAATTAGCAGCTCGTAAAATAGATGAATACCAAATCCCGAATGTGGTTATTGATCCCGTTATGGTTTGCAAAGGGACAGACGAGGTTCTTGTTCCAGAAAATACTGTGGCAATGCGAGAGTTTTTATTACCACGCGCAACAGTCACTACTCCAAATCTTTTTGAAGCGTGGCAACTTGCCGAGCTTGATGGACCAATCAGAACCTTTGAACAGATGAAAGATGCTGCTCGTAAAATTCATGGCTTTGGTGCTAAGAACGTTTACATAAAAGGCGGAAGCAAATTAGTAGGACAAAATGCTGCAGTTGACTTATTCTTTGATGGCGAAGAATTCACACTCTTAGAAACTGAGAAAATTGATACAACCTATACACACGGTGCTGGCTGTACGACTGCTGCTGCAATCACTGCTGGTTTAGCACATGGGTTATCACCTCGTGAAGCTGCTATTCAAGCAAAATCGTTTGTTGGTGCTGGTATCCGACATGGTTGGAAATTAAATGAATTTGTTGGACCGGTTATGCATAGTGCATACCGCTTACATGGACCAGAGAAAGTAACAATAAGATAATTTTTTTAATTTTAAAACAAAACACTTTGCAAGATATAAACTCCTTGCAAAGTGTTTTTGATTTTACTTTATAATTTTTAAAGGTATTGGCGTGTCCTTGGTATGTACCAAAGTACCTTCCCATTCTTTTTTTGAATCGTACTCTTCACAAATCAACAATATACAATCCTCTACCTTTGTTGGACCAAAACCTATTTCCAGTTTGCCACCTTCAGTCCACAAGCCTGTTTTCATCCCCTGTTTTCCTGCACTTGTTTGTAAATAGGCGTTTCGCCCATTTTCCCAATTAAATGGTTTTGGTGAATCTTCAGGCATGCTACCAAAAATTGTTGTTTCAAATGGTGTGAATACAATTTTGTTGAGATTATATTTTGTTCCTTTGTATTCAAAATGCGCTTTTATGTCAACTTCAGTTGTCAAATTTTTCACTGTTGATAGATCAGGAATCATAACACTGAAATTCCATTCTCCTTTTAAATAGATATCATTGTCACTTGTTTCTAAATTTTCTATACTAAGTGACAATTGTTTGCCTGCATATTTCTTAGTGTCCCAAATATCTATTATATAAATAGCCTGATTTTTCTTTTCATCATAGTAGAAAGAGTTACCCATACCCCCTTCAATCTGTTTCCCATTTATTTCAATTTTCTTATTCTTTTCAGTCGGATAGAGATCTAAATTGACTCCCTTTAGATTAACAGCATCACTGTTTGCAGAAAGAAGCAAAACAGTTCTATTTCCATCTGAAACGATACCATCTAAGTTAATGGTCACATTTTGATTGGTTACGCTTTGGTTCACTATCTGTCCTAACCCTAACGAAAGCGCATTTCTAAGACCTTCTTCCTCTTCACGGGTATATTTTTGACTTAGGTCCTCTGAAGTTTGAGGAGTTTCCACAACTTTTGGAAATGCATTTCTAATATTCTGCATTAAGTTCGCACCTGCTGGTGTAAAAGATACTACGGAAATTAACGCTATCACTAAAACCGCAACTCCAGCAATTGTTTGCCAATTCAATTTTCTTTTCGGTTTAACTGAATCTAAACTTGTTGTTAAAGCATTTTTTACTACTTCATCCAGCTCATATACAGGAATTTCAATATCCTCGTATTCTTTTTTTAAGTCGGTTAATTTACTTACTTTCATTTATAAAACCTCCCAACTTTTCTTCAGTCATTTCGATTTTCAATATAGAAAGCGCTTTGTATAATCTAGATTTAATCGTATTCACATTTTCCTCTAGCACATCTGCGATAGCTTCAATCTTCATGTCTTCAAAATATCTGAGTACGAGTACAATTCTGAATTTGTCAGGAAGGATCGCCATCAATTTTTCTAAATCAAAATCCTTATACTGATCCTCTCTACCTTCTTCCCTAACTATCAATTCATCAGATAGATAAATGACTCTTTTATTCTTTCGTGTAAAATCAACTGCTGTATTCACTACGATTCGATAGAACCAGGTCTTAAATATTTGCTCATCATGTAACTTAGTTTTATTTTTTATTGCTTTAACTATTGACTCAGAAACGATATCAAGAGCGTCCTCTTTGTTTTGCACATAGGTATATGCAATACGATAGAATTTTTCTTTGTTTTGCCAGATATATTGTTCGAACTCCAATATGACACCACCATTCATAAATGTAGAGAGTCTTTGCTTCCCAACTAAGCTTCGCGAAAGCCTTATAAATTATAGACGCATGAGAAGTTCAAAAAGTTTATTTTAAAAGTTTTTACTTCATTAAAAATTTCATTATTACCTTGTGTACATTACAATTGCGAATTTTTGTATAATAAGCAAAGAGATATGAAACCCTCTTATTAATGATATTTACTTAATGGATATATTTTATGAAGGAGTAAGAAAACATGCAAGAAATTGATGTACAAATTGTACAGGAATATATTGATTCAAAGATGAATCAGGAATTATACATACACTTAGAAACAACAAATGGGGCTTATGCGAGCCATCACGAGAATAAATTTGGATCGGGCGCCTTTATACGAAATACGAAGATTGTATATTCAAACGGGAAAATTACACCTGACCATCCTCATCGAGTAGGGCTCGAAATGGAGATTGGATGGATTTATGCAGAAGGTTTGACACATTATCAAATTGATGATCAGGGTCGGCTTTTAATGTGTGGAATTGATTATGATGGAAAATTAGCAGTTGCTCTTCAATTGAGCGATACGCCATTTTCTAAATAAGGGGGCCAAATACAATATGGAAAAAGAACGAGCTGTTTTAATTATATTTCCACATCCTGATGATGAAGCTTTTGGCACTTCAGGTTCAATTATAGATTTTGTTTCACAAGGTGTTCCTGTTACCTATCTTTGCATGACACTAGGGGAAATGGGAAGAAACTTGGGTAGCCCATTTTTTGCAACCAGAGAAACCTTACCACTTTATAGAAAAAAGGAACTCGATGCTGCGGGTGAAGTACTCGGATGTAAAATGATTGCGATGGGATTACGTGATAAAACAATTGAATTTCTTGATTACGACAAAATATCAGCTCAAGTTTTAGACATTATTGATGCTGTTAATCCTTCACTAATTATTTCACACTATCCTCAGTATGCTGTACATCCTGACCATAATGCTTGTGGAGAAATCGTTGTTAAAACCTTAAAAGAAATGCCTTCTGAAAAGCGTCCTAAATTATGGTTATCCGCATTTTCTAAGGGATGTGAGGATGAAATCGGGCAACCTGATATAGTACGTGACATCAAAAAACATGCTATGAAGAAATTAGAAGCATTGCGTGCACATCGCTCTCAAACTGAAGCAATGTCCAAAGGATGGGAGAAGTTAATAGAAAAAAACGATCCTTCGTTAAAGAATCGCTTTTTGACAGAACGTTTTTGGACATACAAATTTGGATAAATTATATTATTTTTTTATGGCTTCTCTTACTTTGAGGAGCCATATTTCTATCATATAATAAAAGCCATACTTTTAGTTGCAAGTAGAAGTATCCTGACATTATGACAACTACACCAATGATTTTAAGTGGTGGTTCCCATAAAAAATGAAGTATATTAGGTCCAATTTCAGGTCTCATTATAAACCAATAATTCCCCTCAGTTATTAGATCGATGATTGTTACAAAAGGTAATAGTAATAAAAGTGATATCAACATTCTTCTATAGGATCGAAACGAGGGTAGAAAGGAATGAACCGCCATCATATAAATCGGTACAAGCGTTACAATGATATGCTTTTCGTAAAAATTAATAAAAGTGATATGTGGAAAATCGTATTTAATATCTGCATGTAATAAGGCTAGAAATGCTCCTCCAATCCCCGTAAAAAAAAGAATATCAAATGTAAATTTAGATTTTCGAATCAAAGTCCATACAGACAAAAATGCTGATACCGAACATAGAGACAAGGGTAGCGAAGCTCCCCAATTATAGTTACCGTTATATAAATTCCAAACTTGCTCAGATATTAATCCCATTAATAAAGCTACGGCAGCAGTGTATCTTAACCATTTCTCATAACGAAACTGTTTAAAAAATTCTTTTTTAGAAATGATAAAAGAAATTAAAATGACTGTTACCGAAATCATGAGCCAATAATTGAAACCAAAATTTTGATAATTTCCTTCTAATTCCTTAATAAACAAGAGCCGACTCTCCTTCACGTTATTCCTTGTTAAAATAAAATACTTTTCTATTATCATTTCCCTTGCAATTTTAAAAATACTCACTACAATAGTAAGTGAGTAATCACTCATTTTTAGCAATAGATAACTATATTAAGGAGTGTATTTAAAATGAATCTCTCTTATGTATCCATCCGAAATATAACTAAGTCATTTGGTGCACAAAAAGTACTAGATGGAATCAACCTCGATGTTCGACAAGGTGAAATATATGGCTTACTTGGCCCATCAGGCGCTGGAAAAACAACATTGGTAAAAATGTTGACTAATTTAGAAAAACAGGATTCTGGTGATATAACCTTTGAAGGAATTAATCTCCCATCATCCAAAGTTATACATAAAATTGGTTATATGTCACAATCTGATGCACTTTATCAAGAGCTAACAGCGGGGGAGAATCTTGATTTTTTTGCTGCATTATTCGGTATTCCTGCTGCAAAACGTGTTATTCGAATTCATGAAGTAGCTAAGGTTGTTAACCTACAAGATCACTTGAAGAAATCCATCCAAAACTATTCCGGTGGGATGAGACGACGTCTATCTTTAGCCGCTTCACTTTTACATGAACCAGATTTACTTATACTAGATGAACCCACTGTAGGAATCGATCCTGTATTACGTCAACAAATCTGGACACAGTTTAACATTTTAAAAAATCAAGGAAAAACCATCATAGTCACAACCCATGTTATGGATGAAGCCGAAAAATGCGATCGTGTTGGACTTTTAAGAGACGGAAAAATAATTGCAGAAGGGTCACCAGAAGAAATCATCAAAGAAGCTGGGGTTTCTCGTCTTGAAGATGCTTTCTTAGTGTTGGGGGGTAAATAATATGCGAGTACGCGCTTTAGCAAAAAGGATTATCCAACAGTTTATACACGATAAACGATCTATGGCTCTTATGTTTGTTGCACCCATTTTGATTCTTACACTCCTTTCATTAGTTTTTAATTCGGATCCGCTTGAGCCAAAAATAGGTTTAGTAAAAATGCCTGATCCTGTAGTGCAAATGTTACAAAAAGATAAAGCTGATATTTCTAAATTCAATAGTGATAACACAGCAAAATTAGCTTTAGAAGAAGGCACTATTCATGCATACCTTTCTTTTGATAATGGATCAGTGGTTGTTCATCTAGAAGGAAGCGATCCTACCGTAACACAAGCTGTCATGTCTTGGATTCAAGAATCTGTAAAGAATAGGATTCAGAGTGCAATTGGTATAAATATCAAAACAGAATTCCAACATGGATCAAAAAGTATGAACTCCTTTGATTCATTTGGCCCCGTTCTAGTTGGGTTTTTCGCTTTTTTCTTTGTATTCTTACTTGCTGGGGTTTCTTTTTTACGTGAGAGAACGGGTGGAACATTAGAAAGATTGATTTGTAGCCCCATGAAATTATGGGAGATCGTTGTTGGATATGTTATTGGATTTGGTTTATTTACATTGATTCAAGCTGCAATTATATCTACTTTTAGTGTTTACGTTCTAGATTTAATGATGGAAGGGTCATTCTTCTATGTTTTATTAACAACTGTTCTACTTTCTTTTACAGCCTTAACGCTTGGAATATTACTATCAGCTTTTGCAAATAACGAATTACAAATGATTCAATTCATCCCAATTGTAATAGTTCCTAGTGTGTTTTTCTCTGGAATCTTTAATCTTGAAACAATGTCATCGTATATTAGTTGGATAGGAGCTGTAACACCTTTGTTCTATGCAGCTAAAGCAATGCGAGATGTGATGATTCGAGGACTTGGATTAGGTGAAATCAGCAACAATTTGCTTGTCCTAGTTGGTTTCTCATTAATTTTCATGACTTTAAATATTTTTGCTTTAAGAAAGTATCGTAAGGGATAATTAATATGGAAAATAAAGAAGTTGGTCAAGAACAATTGACCGAGAAACAGCAGCGTATTGTTGATGCAGCAATTGAAATTTTTGCAGCTAAGGGTTATTCAGGTGCTTCTACGAGCGAAATTGCAAAAAAAGCAGGCGTTGCTGAAGGTACCATATTTCGGCGTTATAAAACAAAAAAAGAACTACTAATGAGCATCGTTGGCCCCATGATTAGTAAGGTTATAGCACCAATTATTGTCAAGGATTTTGATAAGGTAATTACAGCCGATTATAAGGATTTCGAATCTTTCTTAAGAGCTATTTTTTCGAATCGATTAAAGCTTGTAGAAAAAAACCAAATTTTAATAAAAATTGCTATTCAAGAAATTCCTTTTCATCCTGAGCTAAAAGAAAAACTTTTTGAGGTAGTTGGTAAAGAAGTATTTAAAAGTATTTGCCAAAGAATAGAGGATTTTCAGTTAAAAGGTGAAATTGTTAAAATTCATCCTAAATTGGTTGTTCAACTTATTTTTTCTAGTTTATTTGGATATGTTGCTTCAAACTTTATTCTTTTTCCAGAACGGAGCGTTCATCAAGATAACGAGCTTGAACATACAATTCAGTTTATTTTAAAGGGGCTACGCCAATATTAGAAAAAGATGACTCGGATTTATTTCCGAATCATCTTTTTAATTTCAATCATATTTTCTTTGCTAAGTCTTCTTAATATAAAAATATATAATTTCAAGCCATTAAAAATATATTTTTATCATACTTGCAACTCTAATTTTTTTACTAACTTCTTGGCTTTTTTAAATGTATACATAGCATCATCTGCCTCTTCAATTAGATCCTTAACATCACGGTAAGTCCTATTATTACTCACACTAATGCCATAACTTATTGAAAATTCATAAGGTTTTTTACTGGAATTACCGAACCTTTGAAGTTTTATTTCAATTTCTTCTAGTACTCTTCTAGATTCATCAACATCTATATCAGTACCCATTAATAAAATTTCGTCCCCACCATAACGCATACATTTAAACTTGTTATCAACACTTTCTAAAACTGTTCTGGCAACTGTATTAATATAAAAATCTCCTTCTAGATGGCCAAAAGTGTCATTCACACTTTTCAATCCGTCAATATCTATAAAACCAATAGTTAGAGCACGGTTAGAACTTGTTAATTTGTTAAATAAGTATTCAGCATGTTCAATCCCTGAGCGGCGATTTAACATTTGTGTCACGCTATCAATTGTAGCAGCATGCTTGATAACTGTAATGTCTGAAATAACAATGAAATATTGATATCGATTCTCAACTTTTACTTTTTTAGCAGATATAAGTATCGTCTTTTTATCAGAAAGTTTCATTTCTAAATTGGAAAAACCTCCATTCTGAACGATTTCATTCAGAAGTTTTACATTCATATTTTCATTTTCTTCATATCCCTTAAATAAGTCATTAAATTCCGTTTCTGTATCTAAATTAATGTTTAACCACTCTCTAAGTAATTTTACTGCAACATTATTATATTTAGTTACTTTTAAAGTAATTGCATCAAAGACCAGGGTTACTGTTGGAACAGTATCAAATAACATAGATAAATATTGTTCATTACGTTCAATTTCATTATATGCTGCTGTAATTGTTTTCTGAGTTGGTTTAAATACTAGTCTCCACTCTATTATTAAAACCAAAAGGGCGGCCAATAATATTGCTATTTCTAAAATTCTTAGGTTCCTCTGTTTTTCTTCAGCCTCTTTCTCATACTGTGAAACTATTTTATCTGTTTGTTCTAAGAATATGTTTTCATTTTCCTGTATTATTTCTACTGAAGTAGAAATCGAATTTCTGTTATAAGGGGAACTTTTAACAAACCATTCTATTTGGGATACAGCTTTTAAGATATTCTGATACGAATGATCAACATTGCGATACATGACTTTTAGAGTCTCACTATTGTTTGCTGGCAAATTTAAAGATTCACTTCCATATATCAATCCTTCTTGCTGTATTTTCAGGAGATTCTTTGCTGAAATAAGTTCATCGAAGTTCTCTTTTACTTCAACATTGGTCTTAGACGTATAAATATTTGAAGCTGTTTTGGCTATTTTTTGGCATAACATCCTTTGACGTCCAGATATATTTATTCTATTTGCATCTGTTTCCATTCGGAGGATATTAAACTGTATAAGTAATTGACTGATTATTAATAAAACCGCTGTCGAAAGGAGCGCCTGTTTATATCGTTTAGTTGTTATTCGAAAATAGTTACTCATATCTTGATTGCCCCTATTCATGTAATCTCCCCCAACAACCCAAACTAACAATAAATAAAGACCTTGTAAAATTAAAAAGGTGCATAAAAATGATTACAAAATTATTTTACTTTTTTAGACAATTAAAAAGGACACTACCTTTTAGTATCCTTTTACAATTATAGTTAATTTTGAAAAACTTCAAAACTATTTGCCTGCTCCATCATTTCGTTGATTATATTCATTTATACACATCTTGCATATTACATTTTCACATTCTATTTTCTAACATAAATTTTCGAATTGCGTTTGACCAACCACCTTCATTATTAGTACCTGTTACAAAGTCACATTTCTCTTTTATCATTTGATGTGCATTTCCCATAGCAATCGAAATACCCGCTGCTTCAAGCATGGGTAGATCGTTTAGGTAATCCCCAATAGCCATGGTTTGATTTCGTTTACAACCCAAAAGTTTTGCATACGTTAGTAGTGCATTACCTTTACTCGCTGTAAGTGTGTTTATTTCTATATTATTTGACCAAGAGGTTGTTACGGCTAAATTAAATTCATCTTCAATAATATTCTTCACTTTTTCAATTGTGGAATCACTTGAATGCACTCCAAATATTTTGTAATATTCAATATCCCCACGACAAAGAATCTCTTCATAATCATCCACTAAAAACAATGCTCCACGATTAATTCTTTCATTTAAAAATGCAATTAATCCTTCCATCGTTCTGTTTGGATGCGTTTCCAACATAACCTTTAGCATTTCATTAGCATGTTTGGGATTTCTGAAATCCTTAATAAAATTTCCTTTGCTGGTGTAGATTTCCTGATAGAAACCATTACAATCTAACGCATAAATAGCTTTTCGTACATCTTCTGTTGACAAACAGTCTTTTGCAATTTCCTTGCCAATTTCGTCTAAAATGACAGCTCCGTTTGCACAGATTATCGGAAGAGGCAACCCTATTTCTTCTAATAGACTATGTACTTCAAGTGGCGGTCTTCCAGTTGCTATAACCACATGTTTTCCGACACTTTTAACTTCTTTAATTACTTCAAGATTTTCTTTTGGTAATTCATGATTTGAATCTAATAAAGTTCCATCGACATCTGTTGCTACAATTTGGATATCCATTGTAAATTACCTCTTTTAGCTAATTTCTACAATTTATTATTCTTACAATTGTTTCAATCTATATTCAATACTATACTTTTATTTGTAGTAAATTAAAAATAAAAAGGCCGCATTCAATGAATGCAACCTTTTTGTGGTTTTTAATTAAAATTATAATTTAATTACGTTTGCAGCTTGTGGTCCACGATCGCCTTGAGTGATCTCGAACTCAACTTCTTGACCTTCACAGACCAAAACGTTTACTGTGTTCAAATCCTTACAGTTGTTATCCTATCACAAATATTTTCCAATTACAAACTTTTTGAATTATTTTTAATATAAATTTTTGTGGACACAAAACGGCCATGATACTTACTTTTGCGTTGGTATCACATTAAAATTTAGGTTTTGATTGTTTCCATTTTTCGTGATCTTGATGCGGTTTCGCAAACCCGTTTTCTTCCAAATTTTTAAGCCATTTTGCCTTGTGTTCCAAGATTCTATTTTTTTGTTCTTCAGTTAAAATTTTAAATTCAACATATTTGTCTAATATTTTCAATTCAACTGCTTGTTTTTCTTTGTACAACTCTGCTAACTCTGCTTTTTGCTCTGTAGTTAATTGAATTTGTTGCGTTGGAGCTGGTGTTGGTGCCTTTTTCATTTCAGCATTCACTGTTGATGAAATTGTTAATCCTGACAGAATAAACGTAAGTGCAAAAAGAGATACAAGAATTTTTTTCATTTAAACTTCTCCTTTGTAATTGGGCTTTTTTAGCCATGATAATAAAAAAGACTCCAAAATGTATTGGAATCATTTTTCAAATCCTATTTTTTGTTTACAAAGATTTTTTTATTCGGACTTTTTTTGTTCAAACTTATTTTCTTACCCTTTTGGTACACGCTAACTTCTTTTTCAAATCCCTTGTCTTCTACAATTCTCCCATGGTATAAACGAACTTTGGTAATTTCTACTCCAAGGTCATTAGCATATTTTTTCAACTCTCGTTCTTCCCTAGTTGTTACAAATGAAATAACCGTACCTGAAGCCCCTTGTCTACCTGTTCTACCCGAGCGATGAATATATTGATGGACATCTTGTGGTAAATCATAGTGTATAACATATTTAAGTCCAACAATATCTAAACCCCTTGATGCAACATCAGTTGCTAATAGAATTGGAAATTCTTCATTTCTAAAACCTTTAATAGCCGCTTCACGCTCTGCTTTCTTTGAGTCCCCGTGAATTATTTCTAAATCTACATTTTTAAACGACAGCTTCTCTGCTAAAACTGTCATGTTACCAATATCTTTAGTAAAAACTAGAGCCCATACTTGACCAGTTTTTGCCAGTTTTTCAAGTAAAGTTATTTTATCACGGTACTCACACACAAAATAAAGATGCTTAACCTGAGATTGAACTGTTTCCTCTTTTTTAACACGAACAACTTCAGGATCATTCATCCACTGTTTGGCTAACCCTTCAAATTGAATAGAAAGTGTTGCAGAAAAAAGAACAATTTGACGATCTCTCTTTGCACTTTTAAGAATGTAGGCAATTGTATTCATGTGTTCAGGTAATAGAAGTTGATCACCTTCATCAAGTATAATTGTTTTTACCTCATGCATTTTCATTTTCTTTTGTTTGATAAGTTCTTCAATTCTGCCAGGTGTACCGATAACAATTTGTGGTTTTTTCTTTAGTTTTTCCAACTGTCTTGCTATTGCAACTCCACCTATAAAGGATGCTACTTGTATTTTGCCTTCTTTGGCCCATTTTTGTGCCACATCAAATATTTGCATAACCAGTTCTCTTGACGGCGCTAAGATAACTGTTTGAATATTTGGGTTGTTTGAGTCCATTGAATTTAGTATGGGAAGTAAATAGGCTAAAGTTTTTCCTGTACCAGTTGGAGATTCAGCTATGATATCTTTCCCTGCTTCTATCAATGTAAATGTTTTTTCTTGAATGGAAGTTAATTTTGTGAAACCAGTTTTCTCCCATTCATCTTTCAGAAATTTCTTCATTTCTATCATGATGTTCCCTCATTATCTTTTACGGACAATCTAATCCCCTTTAGTGAAGATGGGTTTTGTTATCTCTTTTTCATTCTTCTCACGGATGCAGCTGATAAAGTGGCTTGTTTCTTTTCAACTGGATCATTTTTTATTTGTTTACGTTTATGGTTTCCATATGCTAGAAAAAACGCAATAAATACTATAACAAAAGAAACTATTTTCCCGCCAATTTTAGGGCCAAAATAATTTAATGAAGCTATTATTACGTATAAATAACCAAGATAGTCTATTGATGTATATTTTTTCATATTAATCCTGACCTTTTAAAATTATCTGTTTTGTGTATGAAATTTATTAATACATGTACTATAATAGCATTAAGTACACATTTAAAGGAGCTTTATTATGACTGAAGAAAAAAAGAAAGTTAGCTTACAAGATCTTGTTCAACAAAAACTAAACGCAAAAAAACAACAACAATCTGGAGTTGGTGTGTCTTCTAAACCTGTTCAAACTCAAGGAATGAGAAGCCAATTGTCGAAAAAACCATCCAATACTCGCCGTAAAATGGGCGTTTAATCCATAACCTTTCAAACTTAAACAAGAACTATCTGCATGCTTATGTAGATAGTCTTTTTCATTATACAAACATTATTCAATTTAAATAATATTAATATCGTTTCAAATCTTGTCCTTTTGTGCAAATTAAAAGTAATGATTTTATTGGAGGACATTTATGACTATTTCACTACCTCAATTTCCAGAATCTTATTGGCACTCTTCGACACGTTTACCTTCATTTCCAAGTTTATCATTTGATGTTGAAACTGAAGTATGTATTGTTGGCGGGGGAATTACTGGTATTAGTACAGCTTACTTACTTGCTCAAAAAGGAATAAAAACAGTGTTAATCGAAGCAGATACTCTTTTCAAAGGTGCTACTGGATTCACTACAGCTAAGATCACAGCACAACACGGTTTAATTTATGATGAGTTTATTCATTTTTTTGGAATAGAGAGTGCAAAATGCTACTATGATACACAAACAGAGGCACTTAACTTTATTAGACAGATTGTAGGGGAAAAAAATATTGATTGTGGTTTTACAAATGAAGACGCATTCATGTATACAAATTCTGATGCTCAATTAATTGCCTTACAAAATGAGTTCAAGGCTTATCAGGCACTAGGAATTGCTGGTGATTATTTAGAGAAAACAGACCTTCCTTTTCAGGTAAAAGCAGCAATTAAAATGTCCAATCAGGCACAGTTTCATCCACTTCAATATTTAGTAAGATTAACTCAAGATTTCCTCGATATGGGTGGAGAGATTTATGAAAAAACCATTGCGATTGATTTAGACACTGATAAACATCCAACTGTTATAACAAAAGAGGGGCCAAAAATTTCATGTAATCATGTTGCAATTTGTTCTCACTTCCCTTTTGTAGATAAGTTAGGGTTCTATTTTGCTCGAATGCATGCAGAGAAATCGTATGTTCTAGGTGTTAAAACTAATTTAACCTATCCCGGCGGCATGTATAAGAGTGCTGAAGAACCTGCCCGGTCTATTCGTAAGACTTCTTTTAATGGGGATGATCTTCTGCTTATTGGTGGAGAAACTCATATTGTGGGTCGTGGAGAATCAACCATTGGCCATTATGAAGCTTTAATGGATTTTGCTGAAGAAAATTTTGAATCTACAGAAATAAAGTACCGATGGTCTACACATGATTTAGTAACTTTAGACAAACTTCCTTTCGTTGGTCCAATCGGGATCGGTAATTCCAATATATTGGTAGCAACAGGCTATCGAAAATGGGGAATGACAAATGGGACTGCTGCAGCTCATTTATTACGCGATTATATTGTTGGAAAAGAAAGTTCATATGGCGAACTTGTAAGCCCAGCAAGATTTAATAGCAACCCTTCTTTTAAAAACCTCGCGATGAATTTTAAAGATATGGCGACAGAAATGTTAAACGGAAAACTTGAAATGGTTCTAAGGGATCCTGAAGATTTAGCAAACGATGAGGGTGATGTTGTTAAAGTTAATGGTAAAAGAGCCGGAGCATACCGTGATACGGATGGCAAATTGCACATAGTTGATACTACGTGTACCCATATGGGCTGTGAGCTGAAATGGAATAGTGGAGATCGCTCTTGGGACTGCCCTTGCCATGGGTCTCGGTTCAATACAGATGGCGAGGTACTATCAGGTCCAGCTAAAAAAGATCTAAAAAAACTTTAATAAAAAAGGCTGAAGCAAAATTATTTGCTTTAGCCTTTGTTTTTCATATTTACTTCGTTCACTTTTTTAGTTAAGAGATTTCTTAACTCGGTTTCTGTTAATAGTTTCCCTTTAGTAACTAGGTTTTTACTCTCTTCGCTTAATTCTTCTTTTAAAACTTTCCATGTTTTCGTTCTATTTATATAACTAAACCAATGCAGCAATACTATTATCGTTACTACCCCGCCTACAATTAAATAAATCGGACTAATCTCTCTGTTATAATTAACTGTTGCAAATAAGTAATAGAGAACCAACCCAAACAAAACAAAAGACCACTCAATTGGTTTTTTAGGTTTATTGTATTGCACAAAACTCATGACTTTTCTAGCTTGTTTTTCCAAAGGGGATAATAAATTTTCATCTAGTACTTGCTTTTTAGACATACCCTATAACCTCTTTTTCTTATTTAGAATCTTAATCATTTTTTCCTGTGGTAACACTCGCATGATACTCATTTACCTTATGCTGGATCTCAATATCTGAAAGATGTCGGTTTTTTTCAATAATCGATTTCAAACCAACTATCACTTCGTTAAAAAAGGGATTCCAATTCCCCTTTTGTCTAAAATAACCAACCCAAAAGATAATGACTAATATCGTTAGTATAGATAAAACAACCGTGTATATTAAAGGTAAATTTAAGATTGCATCGTTTTTTAACACCACAAAAATCTGAGATAAAAGTAGTAGAGTAAGGACTATCGGCTTTTTAGGTCTTTCTTTCCACAACTTTAGTGAAAAATCCTTTACATAACCATCCCAATCTATTGAACTTTTGTTATTAGCTGCTTTATTCATTTATCTCATCCTTAATTGGCGGTTTTCCTTCTTTTGCTCTAAGACGTGCTGTTCTTTCTGCAGTTATACGAAGTAAGTAATTATTTATTTTAGCTTCTAGTTCATCATCAGATATCTCAACGTTATTTAAAATCATTTTTTTTACTTCTACTAATGCTGCAGTATTAAATGACTTTTTCTCTTTCATTTTTGTAAAAAAGTATACCCAAATATAAATCATCCAGATGAGAGACACTATTGCCAGTAAAGTTAATCCTATCGGACCATCAACTTTATTATCAATAGAATAATCCAATGCAACTAAACCTATTGGTAACAAGCAACCTGTTGTTGTCACCATAGGTAAAACGATCATTGGTTTCGTAGATTTAAAGAAAAAACTGTCTGTTTGAATTTTTTCAAGTAATTTTTCTCTATTATTTTGAATAGCCATATTTTCCCCTCTACCTTTGCTCCATTAATAGTATATCATCCGCATGTACTAATTGTGAACTTTATATGACAACAGCTAAAGTTGTCCCAAAACATACACACTTGTTTTTTAAGTGATTTTTCCTATAAAATAGGTAGATATTATTAAAGAAGGAAGTTGATACTGATGGAACCAAATCAATCAAATTTTATCCGAAACGCTGTCTTAGAGGATTTAAAGTCTGGTAAACATCAGCAGATTATTACACGATTCCCTCCAGAACCAAATGGATACCTACATATTGGTCATGCAAAGGCAATTTATGTTAACTATAGACTTGCAAAAGAGTTTAATGGAATTTTTAATTTGCGATTTGATGATACAAATCCTGTAAAAGAAGATGTTGAGTATGTAGAGGCGATAAAAAGGGATATCGAGTGGCTGGGATGTCATTGGGATGGTTTATACTTTGCATCCGACTACTTTGATGAAATGTATAACCGTGCTGTTTTGTTAATTAAAAAAGGCCTTGCTTACGTTGATGATTTATCTCAGGAAGAGATGAAAGCATATCGAGGAAGTTTTACCGAACCCGGAAAAAATAGTCCATTTCGTGATCGCTCCATTGAAGAAAACTTAGAGCTTTTCGATCGTATGCGAAAAGGTGAATTTAAAGATGGAGAAAAAGTTCTTCGTGCAAAAATAGATATGTCCTCTACAAACATAAACATGCGCGATCCTGCCATTTATCGAATTGCTCATGCTTCGCACCATAACACTGGAGATAAGTGGTGTATTTACCCTATGTATACATTCGCTCATCCTCTTGAAGATGCGATAGAAGGCATTACTCATTCTTGTTGCTCATTAGAGTTTGAAGATCAAAGACCATTTTACCTTTGGACAAACGAAAATTGTGAAATGCCAGCACAGCCTATGCAATATGAATTCGGGCGACTTTATCTTCCTAATACAGTAACTAGTAAAAGAAAGTTGAAAAAACTTGTTGATGAAGGATTTGTTGACGGATGGGATGATCCTCGTATGCCGACTATTTCAGGCATACGACGCAAAGGGTACACCCCAGAAGCTATTCGTAATTTCTGCGATAATATTGCTGTTGCAAAAACTGATGGTGTTGTTGATATTGCAATGCTTGAACATTTTGTTCGTGAGGATCTGAAATTGAAAGCACCTAGGACAATGGCAGTATTAGATCCATTGAAGGTAATTATCACAAACTATCCTGAGAATCAAGTTGAATGGCTCGATGCTGAAGTTAACCCCGAAAATGAGGAAATGGGCATTCGTCAAATACCATTTAGCAGAGAAATCTATATTGAACGTGATGATTTTATGGAAAACCCTCCTGCAAAATATTTTCGATTATTCCCTGGAAATGAAGTTCGCCTAAAACATGCTTACTTTATTAAATGTGAAAAAGTAGTAAAAGACGAAGCAGGTAACGTAGTAGAAATCCATTGCACGTATGATCCTGAAACAAAGAGTGGCACTGGTTTCGAAGGGCGCAAAGTAAAGGGTACACTTCATTGGGTTGAAGCAACGAAAGGCATACCGGCAGAATTCCGTATGTATGAGCCTTTGCTTATGGATGATGTTGAAATTTCCGAAGGTGAAACTTTCCTTGATCATGTAAATCCTAATAGTATACAGATTTTAAATGGTTATATTGAACCAAACATGAAAGACTGTATCGCACAAGATAAATTTCAATTTTTCCGACACGGATACTTTAATGTTGATTCAAAACATACAACTACCGAACATAAAGTTTTCAACCGAATCGTATCTTTAAAAAGTTCATTTAAAATGTAAATAATAATTCAAGTGGCTGGTAACTAAACTCAGCCACTTTATTTTTATCCAATTAGTTTTGACCTTTAAATTCGGCTGCAACTTTGCATTTAGTTCAATTATTTTATTATCGTATCTTCAATAAGCACAACACATTTAATCTTTACTTTTGTACTAATAATAATTAATACTAGTCAATTTACCCCATAAATAACTTTTTCTTTTACTTTTACTCTGTTAAGGATACAATAAGTTTTAAAAAATTACTTATTTTAGGAGGGCAACAATGGAAAAGGGAATAACAGATTATAAGAGCTTATTAGATATCCGTCAAACTGAAATTGCAATTAAACAAATAAAGGATTATTTTGAGAGGTGTCTAGCAGATACATTAAACTTAACACGCGTCTCTGCTCCGCTATATGTCATGTCAAATACAGGTATAAATGATAATTTAAATGGCTCTGAAAGACCTGTTTCTTTCGATGTTAAGGATTTGAATTATAAACATGTAGAAATTGTTCATTCCCTTGCAAAATGGAAAAGAGTTGCATTAAAGAGATATGGATTTAGTACAGGTGAAGGTCTTTATACAGATATGAACGCAATTCGCCGAGATGAAGAAATGGATGCCCTTCACTCAATTTATGTTGACCAATGGGATTGGGAACTGGTACTAACCGAGAAAGAGAGAACCATTGAAAAACTTAAAACCGTTGTTGATAAAATATTTGCAGTGTTTAAAAATACTGCGCAGTATTTAATTAATTTATACCCTGATTTAAATATCCCGTTACCGGACAAAATCTATTTTTTAACTTCTGAAGAGTTACTGCAAATGTATCCTGATTTGTCACCTAAAGAACGTGAAGATGCTATTACTGAGAAACATAAAGCTGTCTTCATAATACAGATTGGTGATAAATTATCTAATAGAATGCCACATGACTTAAGGTCTCCGGATTATGATGATTGGCAGTTAAATGGAGACATACTTTTTTGGTATCCCGTTTTAAATAAGGCATTTGAAGTATCTTCAATGGGAATTCGAGTCGATGCTGCATCATTAAAATCTCAACTTCAAAAATCAAATGTTGAAGATCGACTACAATTACCTTTCCATCAAGGTATTCTAAACGAGGAACTTCCTTTTACAATTGGAGGAGGAATTGGTCAATCTAGAATTTGTATGTTCTTTTTAAATAAAGCACATATTGGTGAAGTTCAAGCTTCTGTTTGGCCTGAAGAAATGGTTCAAGATTGCCATGAAAAAGGCATGTTTTTACTATAAAATTCAATACACATAGGATCAATATGAAAGGCCTTTACGATAAAATCGTAAAGGCCTTATTTAATTAGGTATTCATTGATTCTACTTTTTAAAAAACATTTTTATTGCTAATAAGGTTCCTTTTACTTCCCAATAGTAACGTAATTCAATTATTTTTTTAAATAAATGTCCTATCACACCACTAGTTCTAAAACCATAAACTAAACCTACAGCATGTTTGCTACCTAATGACATCATAGTACCCCGATAGATTAATTTAAATGGCTTCTTTGTTGGCTTGCCATGTAATTTGTTAGCAATATGCTTCGCAACATAGACACCTTGCTGAAGTGCTACTTGAGCTGTTGGGCCGTACTCTTCTCCTGTGTCTGGATCTACTGAAACACCTGCGTCTCCAATAACATAATGGTCTTCCCAACCTTCAACTTGAAGATTCTTATCAACCTTAACACGTTTTGTATTTCTCAACTCGGGGAAACCAGCTGCGTGAATAATACTATTTCCTGTTACACCTGCAGCCCATATAACATTTCTGGTTGCAATTCTTTCTCCACCTATTAGGTTGATTCCTTCAGAATCAATCGAATCCACTTTACAATCTGTGCGTAAAACTAAATTATGCTTTTTACAGAAACTCTCAGTATACTTTACTGCTTTTTCAGGGAAAAAAGGGAGAATTCTCGGCATTGCGTCAATACATGTAACTTTGACTTTTTCAATAGGTACATTGTATTCTTTTGCAATTGTTTTTCTTCTTTCTACCATCTCGCCAACCCACTCCATACCTGTAAGGCCAGCTCCAACACATACGAAGTGTAGTCTAGAATCATCATGGTCTTCATGCCATTTTGTACAATTTTCAATCATCTTTTCACGGGCTTTTGCAGAAGAGTTTAAGGTCCAAATGAAAGACGTATGTTCCCAAACTCCCGGTATATTAAATGTTTGTGGTTCAGCACCCAAGGCAGCAATTAATATATCATACTCTAATTCTCCACCTACTAATTGCACCCTTTTCTCTTCTTTATTTATAGAAACTACAGTATCTTTTATAAAAGTTACATAATCAGGATTCAGTAATTCTTTTTTAATATCGATTGAAATTGAGTTATCAGATATGTTTCCAGCAGCCGTCTCATGAAGTTTAGATGTAACAAAGTGATAATCGTGTTTATTCACCATTATAATTTCAGCTTCACCAGGTTTTAAAACTTTCGTAAATTCAGTGGCTGCGAGTTGTCCAGCAAATCCTCCACCTAAGATGACAATTCTTTTTTTGGACACAATAACTCCCTCTTTCGTTCATATTTTTTCCAATTAGTAAAATGTATACTTAATAGAAATTGGATGTTAGGCATTGTGAAAAGTTTCACAATCTATTTCAATTGTATTCTACTACTTTGTGAAATATTTCACAAGTTGTATTAAAAAAATTTTTTAAAGGTGATTTTTATGGCTATTCAGTATGATTTAGTGCTTCTACACGCACCTAGTGTTTATGATTTTAGACATTCTTCAATGTTGTCCGGACCAATTAGTGACGTTGTTCCATCATCTCCAATTTTTGAAATGTATCCAATTGGCATTACTAGCATAGCTCAATACCTTGAGGAATTTGGTTTTCGAGTTAAGATTATTAATATAGCAAATCGTATGTTGATGGATGAAAATTTTGACGTAGAGAAAAAGCTTCGAGGTATTAAAACAAAGGCTTTCGGGATTGATTTGCATTGGATGCCCCATTGCCATGGATCTATTGAACTTGCAAAAGTTGTAAAAAAAATACACCCAAATGTTCCTGTTATATTTGGTGGATTGTCTTCAACTTATTATCATGAAGATTTAATCAATTATGATTGCATTGACTTTGTTATGCGTGGAGACACAACCGAAAAATTAATGCTGTTGTGGATTGATCGACTCACAAAGGGAATCAAAGATTTCTCAAACATTCCGAATTTAACATGGAAAATTGATGGTGTTAAACACTTCAATGATTTATCATATGTTCCAAAAGATTTTGATGATTATGATATCCCGGGATATCGGTACTGTATAAAAAATGTTTTTAAATATATGAATTTTCTTGACCCGCTTCCATACAAGGGGTGGTTACAGTATCCAAATACAGCATTATTATCAGCAAAGGGTTGCACGAACAACTGTATTATTTGCGGTGGATCAAAGAATGCAGCAAATACAAATTGTAATCGCCCTAAAATAGCAACACGCTCTCCAAAAAAACTTGTAGAAGATATTTTATTTATACAACGGTGGAGTCGTGCACCGATATTTATCCTTGATGATCTTCGTCAGATTGGTAACGATTACATGGATGAGTTTTTTAACTTGCTAAAAAATGTAAAGGTTAAAAACGAACTGGTTTTTGAAATTTTTCAATATGCACCTGAGTCTTTCTATCAAAGAATGAATGAGGCACTTCCCGATAAAGGCTATAGCATTGAGATTACACTTGAAACACATGACTATGCTATTAGACGCCACAACGGAAAAATGAATTGCACGAATGCAAAAGTGATTGAAACATTACAATTTGCTTTAAAACATGGCTGTAAAAAAATTGATCTCTTTTTTATGACAGGCATTCCTGATCAGACATATGAAAGTGCAATGCAAAATATTGATTTTGTTGAAGAAATACACGTTGCTTGTGGAAACACTCCGCGATTATGTTATTTTGTTGCTCCTCTAGCTCCTTTCTTAGATCCTGCTTGTAAAGCATTTGAAGAGCCTGAGAAATATGGTTATATAAGACATTGCCATACATTTGAAGATCACCGAAAAGCAATCACTGCTCCTTCTTGGAAGTACATGCTTAGCTATGAAACAACATCAATGTCACGTGATGATATTGTTCGCTCAACGTATGATTCGGCTGAAAAATTAAATGATTTCAAACTTAAACATGGGATAATCGATAAGGCTACTCATGATGGTGTTGCTTCGAGACTAGAAGAGTCCAGAAAATACATAGCTTTAATTGATAATTATATGAAACTTCCTGAAGCTGAACAAAAAGCTGAAATGGAGAAAATAAAATCAAATATTAAAAATATTAATCGTCATAGTATTGCTGGACAACACGAATTGAAATGGGAAACAACAAAAAACTTTGCCCATTTTTTCTCATTGACTGTTGTAGGTATTGAACTTTTACTTCATGATTGGTTTGGAAGAAAAGGTAAAAAAGCTATTCGTGATGTGGAATTAGAAATTCTAGGTGAATAGAAAATAAATTAAATGACCGAGTGTGAAGAGCTCGGTCTTTTTTGAATATTTAAGTAATTTAGAAAAAATAAAACTGTAGCGGAGAGAGGTCGCTACAGTTTATGATTGTTTTATCTTCTTGTTGATCTATGTTCAAATGTTCTTTATTTTATTTGTTATTATCGATTTAAAGATTTTATAAAGTAAGTTCCTATCACTTCCTTTAATAGTTACCTTTAATTCTTAATATAGGTCATTTTAAACTCTGACTTAAGTGTTTATTAATAAAAAATCGTATACCTTTTCTTAAAAATTCAAAACCTTAAATCAATATAATATAGAATTTGGTCTGCATTTATTTCTATGTATGTTTTGACAAATTATCAAAGTTTATCTAATTCGCCGCCGTTTTCCCTCCTTCTTTTGGTTTTCTCAAATTAATTTGAGACTCTAAAAGCCTATGCTTTGAAAATGGTTTTATAACCAGTTTAACCCTCTAATTAACTGACAAAAAACACGCTGTCGAACATAATAGCTCGAAGCGTGTTACTTTATATAGACTATATTTTCTCCACTTTGTACCGTAAGACAGTTTTCAGTTTATCCGAAGCTGTCTTCCTTGGATCTGAAAGATAAATCTCACGATGCGTTTTACAACTTCTTTTATAACCCATTTCTTTACAATAGTTTTCCATCTTCTCAAAACTTGCAGGTTCATTGTCGTACGATCCCCTATGAAGAATCTGTATACTAAGTCCGTCCATAGACTTTACATACTTTACATTGTCCAATTTCGGATTCTTTTTTTTCTTTAGTGTTTCTTCTAAAAAATACTCGTATAATTCATTTGAAAGAAAATCCGGCTGCCTAATCATCAACGTATACTTAAAATTACTCTTATCTGTAACAGGCTTTGTTTTATCAATTAGATCCCAGACACCTTCAAGCGGGAACACCGTGTAATCATAATATCCCGTTGGCATTCTTGGCCCCTTATAGGACATTTTTACCGCATAACTTAATGAATAAAGAGCTTCTACACTTACCCCAAATTCCTCTCCGTTTGGATCTCCTTCGCCTTCAATCATAAAATATGCCGCTTCAGGCACGTCCACTATTTCTGGTTCTAATTTAGGTAAATATAGGGTTTTAAAATCCCTTTTATAATCTACTTTTTTCATAAAAATCACCCAACTTAGTTCACTATAAGTTATTTTTTATTTCACTGTGTCAAATGAAATATGGCAATATCCATCTGGGTTTTTTTCTAAATAATCTTGGTGATACTCTTCTGCTAAATAATACTTATGTAGTGGCTTTACTTCTGTAACAATTGGCTTTTCATACTTTAATTGCTCGGAAGCCATAACCTCTTCGATAACTTTAATATCTTCATCATTCACAAAGTAAATGCCTGTTCGATATTGACTTCCGATATCTTCACCTTGTTTATTTAAACTTGTCGGCTCAATAATTTCAAAAAACTTTTCAAGAAGTTCTTTTAACGATATTTTTCCAGCATCGTACATTAGATGACAGGTTTCTGCATGACCTGTTTTTCCTGTGCAAACTTCTTTATACGTAGGATTTTCTTTGATACCATTCGCATAACCAACAGAGGTTTGTGCAACACCAAAAACCCGAGTCATGTATGCCTCAACCCCCCAGAAGCATCCCCCAGCAACGTAAATATCCTTCAAATCTTTTTCTTCAAATGCAAGACCCACATTTGGGTTTGGTGGCATATAATTCATCTTTTTACCCTCTTTTTTAATGAAATATTCATTTTTATAATCAGAAACGTTTAAACTTAATCTATAATCTTTTTAAAATGATGACTGGCATGTGAGGTCGATTATTTAACCGAAACGGAAAGCTACTATTACCTAACCCTCTGCTGACAAGCATACGAACATTATTTTTTAATTGATACAATCCAAACGTATACTTAGGTAACACTCCTTGGTCTGGTGAATATAACCCTCTCCAGAACGGGACCCTAAACTGACCTCCATGGGCGTGTCCACTTAGTACTAAGTGAGGTCGAATACTATTTTTGTCCGATTCAAAACTCTTATTTAAATTGGGTTTATGTGATAAAAGAATTCTAGGCATATCTTTTACTTCATTCAAATCTGTTCGGAACAAGTCTTCGTGAAAAGGAACATCGACATCTAGGCCAAGCAATGCAATTTTTTCATTATTCTTCTCGAAAATGACATGTTCATTTATTAGTAAACAAATACCACTACTTTTAACGAGATTTTTCCACTCCTCATATAACGGACTAGTATACTCATGATTACCTGTAATTGCATAAACTTCACTTATTTTTACGAGTTCACGACAAAATTCAACGGTACCATCCTCTACTAAATCCCTTCCTCTTCGATCTATCATATCACCAGTCATAACAATCAAATCTGGTTTTTGTTTCCTAATTAGTGCTAGTAAATTCCTAGTACTTGACGCGTTGTAAGGAAATTGCGTATCTGAGACATGAACGATCTTGAATCCCTCAAAAGATTTAGGTAGATTGGGAAAGCCGATTTTATACTTTTCAACTTCAACCCATTCATTTTGAAGGTATATATAACCTGCTATAATTGCGCCGCAAATTACTCCAATTAGAATTAAATCCGTTGGGTTAGCCATATAGTTATTTATAATTAATTTCATAAAACTCCTTTCTGAAAAGTTGTAATACCAATTTCATTAGCCAGATGTCCTTGTTTTTAAACAACTATTAATAACACAGTATAAATTAATTTGCCCAGTGCGTAAACTTCAATAAACATTTGTTAAAGCATTACTGATAAATCAATTTCTTTTTGTTTTATTCATATATATCTATAGGAACTTGTTTTCCTTTATAAAAATAATGGGTGGGGTTTGTGATGGTAAAATATGTTTGCCAGAAACGCTATTTACCATGCCAAAAGACTTGGAATCCCTAAAGAAACCGTTTTATTTGCAAACATCGAGGATTTTTTTAATATTGATGCTAATTGGCTTATAGCATGGAAAAATACTATATACCCTTCCGGATATAGAGCTGGATTTTATGCAAATCCTGCAAATGGGGAATTTGGAAAAGCATACTGCGAAGCTGTAAATACAGATAAGCAAGTTGGAATCCAAACCATTATTTGGAGTTCTTGGCCAAGACCTGGTACAACCAAGCGTACGGCGGCACCTCAGTTCAATCCATCAAAGCCCAACTGCAGCTCCAATATTTGGGCGTGGCAATATGGACGCGATGCAAAGGAATGCGCTGTTGATACAAATTTAGCAGATACCCGATTACTAAAATATTTATATTAATTGTGTTGAAAGTGTTTAGGGTACTAAGAACCTCTGATTGTGTTTTAACGGAGGTTCTTCCTATTACTTGCGATATTTTAAGCTACAATTTCTATTTCATTTCCTTCTGGGTCAAAGATACAACTTTCATAGTAGCCATCACCTGTCATTCTAGGGCCACTTTTTAGTAAAAAACCATCCTTAATTAAATCTTCTGTTAACTCATCTACTTTTTCTTTGTTACCAACACGAAACGCCATATGTGTTAGGCCTAGAGCTTTTAGATTATGATACATACTGTTCGATTTGGCACCAAAGTATTTTTCATAGAATTTTCTCATACCTTCTAGATCATTTGTATAAAGGGCTATATGTTCGAGTATCATAGTATCCTCCATTTGGTTTAAACTTTTCGAGATAATTGTAACTTATACTTATCCCGAGCGCTATTCTCAGACCAATACACCGATCACTAAATTTAATGTATTAACATTGAAATGTAAAAAATAATATAAAAACTGATTCATTAAAAACTACATGATTATAAAGGACCTATTATGACTTCTAAATTAATTTCCTATCGTATTCAATTATTTGTATTGTGTTTGTCTCTTGGCCTTTTTATATTTCAACTTGAACCTATTATGGCTGCACGAGGTATTTCTACCTCAACCATTTTAACTGTATTTTCAGTCGTTCAAATACTCTCCATTTTTGCCACACTTTTTTGGGGAAAAATCGTTCACGGATCTAAAAAAGGATATATGGTTATACGTGTTGGAATTGTTATTCGAATAACTGTTATTGCGTTGATGTGTTTTCATGTTCAGAATACAATTTTTATTGCGCTTGCCATACTTTACAACACCGTCTCAGGAAGCCTGGACATTGCAAATGAAGCACAACTCATGAAATGGGTATCAGAAGAGAATCAAAATTTTGGTAGGATTCGTATGTTCGCTTCTCTAGGATTCTCAATTAGTGGCCTTGCCGCATCCTTCCTTCTAAAATTAACCAATTCTATTGATTCAATCATTGTATTTGCTTTAATTATCAATAGTTTCTTTTTAGCCATGTCTTTTTACCGGCCGATTAAAATCAAACCCACTCTAGAAGAAAAACATGTTGCTACTAAGCTTGATTCAAGCATTATATTACTAATGTTCCTAATCCTTATCTTACTTGCACTTCCTAATAGTTTCGGGGTACTAATGAATCTTCATTATCGAGAACAACTTGGAACAACTTTAAGAACGGCAGTTTTCTTTTCGGGAATCTCTATTCTTTTTAGTGCAGGTGTATCCGAAGTTACTGCATTTTGGTATATTGATCGCATTATAGAAAAGATTGGTGCAAATAGAACCATCTTACTTGGTATGTTAGCAAGTGTTTGTCGTTGGGTTATTGCTGCTTTTTTTAATTCACCATGGGTATTTACTTTTTCATTCTTATTCCATGGGATAAACTTCGCTTTTATGTATATGGGTTTTATGAGCATTGTTAAAAAACGATTTGGAAATGAGTCAATTGGAAAAATCATGACAATCTACGCCGTAATTTCTTCACTAACCTCTGCTGCTATTACTCAAAGTTTCAAAATAGCCATGAGATTTTCAAATACATTCATGATTTTAAAAGCATTCATATTTATTAGCATTACTATGTGCTTGGCATTTTATTTGTTTTTTTGGAAGGATCCTAGGTACGCAGAAAGCAATTTTGAAAAAATTGAACAATAAACCTCTTTATAATATAGAAGAAGTAATTGTTTAGAGCGCCTCAAAAGTTAGATTTTTACCATTTAGGACGCTCTATGTAACAGCAATTTTGCACGGAGTATTTTTTTACGCAATCTCCGATGAAAACAAACATGCTATGAAATCTAATTTCATATTTACTAAATCATTAGAGCGAAAAAAGTGACTTGTTAAATTGCCCTAAACTTCAAACGTATTCTTTTTATTACTTCACATTTAATACCTTTTTTGGTTTTTTTAAAGTCATTCCTTTTCGTTTCTTAATTGCCTTAATAAAGTGATACAATTTTCCGTTTAGATAAAAAAAGAGTGATGTTATCCCTGCTTGTTTCACAATTTGGCTAGCAATTTCTTTTAAACCGTCTTGTTGTTGAACTTTTCCATCAGAAAGATATACTCCTACTAACCCTTGGTAGATCATTCTGTGGAATTTTTCATTTGGGATACCTACTACTTGATCATCTGCTTTTGTAATAAAATGAAAAAACCTCTCTAGCATGTATCTTTCATTTTTGTAGTAACTACAAAAATTGAGGTCTCCACCGATTCTATCCTCTTCTTGGTCTATAAAATAATCCAGTAAAATATGTAGCCCCTGTACATATGGGAAATAACCATTAAGTACTTTCTCGACATTTTCTTCAGAAAACTTTTCACAAAATGCATACGCAACAAGACAGAATATTCCTAAAGTAGAGCCTGCACATGCTGAAAATTCATACCAATGCATTTTTGGAATATTCGATGCGTGCACTTTAAACCATTCCGTTAATCTATTTTCTCTTTCTTCTATAAGAACATGTTTGTGGACTTGTAGGTCACAATAAAAATCAGCTAATTTTAATATTGATTTATGAATACTCTTATAATGTCTTGTCTTTCCAAGACTTTCTTGACAAGTGGCCACAAGGGCAGCTAAATAGCCACCATCGTCTTGGTCAGGTCTATATTTGTAGTAATTATATTCCCCTTTCGTGTTAGAAAGGGCATGATTCATCGATAAATGTAGAGAGGTGAAATCTTCAGGATCCAGGGATGTACTACGATCACATAGGTTATCTAAATAGTCGCTTATTGTTTGATATGCAACTATAAATCGAATACACTCTACCCAATTTTTTAATGCCAGAAGGGCTAGGATACTTCCTCCTTCACAGTGAAACCCTTTCATTTCAATGCTCATTAAGGCTTGTTTACGGAGTTCTTCATTTGGTATTTGGTTGGCACGTTTTCTCCACTCAGCCAATTCCCGATTTACTTGTGGAATTACTTTATAATACACCTTTGCCATCAAAGAAATTGAATTTTTGGGGATTCGCAATTCTATTACCTCCTTCCGAGACTACAATTTCTCGTTACATACTTCATGAATAAACGAAAGATGGTACATTCAGAAAGGTATTTTTAAAAATAAAATAAGAGACATTCTTTTTTTGATGTCTCCCTAAATTTAAATTCGTTAATTAGTTATCCTTTATTATGCTTTTCATGAAGTTCCTTTAAGGATTCTACTTTACCGTGTGGTTTTTGTTCTTGTTTTCTATTCAACCATTCACGTTCTCTTTCACTTTTTGCTTTTGACACAGTACAAACTCCCTTCAAAAATACTTATGCATTTATTTTAAACAGCTTTATTTTTTTTATTCGGCGTTTGTAATATGAATGGAAGCAATAAAACTTAAAAATATACAATTCTTTACTTTTTATTTTAAATATTATTCCTTTATTTACAATTTTTAATATAAAATTAAATAATAGATTTTGACTTTATGGTTTAACTCATCATTTATAATCTAGAATTTTTTATTTTTCAAAGCTACTTGTTTACTAAAAAGAATGGAACCTCCTATTCCATTCTTTTTTCAACAATTTAAGAACTATTGTACTATTTTATTTTTTAAAACTGTTCCATAACTTCATAATTGGGACCAACCCCTCCATAAAATCTAATTGTCTTTTATTACTGAACAATTGATTGATTACGTTATCTAGGTATTTGTTGTCTAAATTCTTAATAATTACATCAATCTCATTATCACTTAGATTTTCTAAAAACCTTCTGAAAACAAGAGCGTGATTATAATTTTCAAACAAAGGTTTTGTTAACTCCTCATATTTACCCAAGCCGCAAATGTCATACGCTGCGTAAACACCAGTTAATATTGCTGCAATCTGCCCAAATCCAAGACCTGGAGACATTGAACCAAAACAATTCCCAACAAAATAAGTATTTTCAATAATTGGCTTATTGCAAATTCCCATCATATATCTTGTAATTTCAAATGAATCCGTCACAACAAGATTTTGGTCTAATTTTTTACATGCCATTTTATAGAAGGTATCCCACATCTCATTTATATCTAGCTTAATATTACTCGGATAATCAGGGTATGCGATAACCAAATTAGCCTCTTTTTCTGAGAAGGGGATTAACCAGGCATATCCTTTTGGTATTACTTTATAATTAATCCATACATGAGTAATACTCGTTAAAAAATCCCCTGTTACTGTTTTTCCTTTTATTGTACATGTAAGATCTGATTTGTAGTTGCCAAGTTTGGATGCGTATTCTCCGTCTCCCGTTGCCAATACCACACGGTCAAACTCTTTGCACAGTTGCTCATATTCATGTGTTGAATTGAAAATGATCTTAGAAGTTACCTGTTTTTCTAATTGGCACTCATACGAGTTCTCATGCCTTCCCCTAATATTGATATATCCTATATTTCCATCAATACTACCGACTTCATTTTCAGAATGAACAACCAATTTATTAACTGTATCGATAGGAGTTAATAAAATATCAAATTTCTCTTTCAAGTATTTTAGTTCATCCTTAATTGGCCTATTTAAAAAACTAAAGGTAGCTTCTCCATTAACAAATCTATCTCCGACTCGGTTCCTATTTTCAAAAATGGTAGGCTTTATACCATGTTTTTCTAATGTAATAGCACACGAAAGACCTGATAATCCTGATCCCATTATTGCAATATTCATTTTTGTGACACTTCTCTTTCATTAAATTTTGACAGATCAACTAATTATTTTTATTTATAATAGGATTCCAATTTTAAAATAAAATATTTCTTTATTTTCAAGCTACAAGTCTTTTTTTCATTATTTTTACTTTATTTCATAGTTAGGCTTTTACTAATTATTCATTGATACGGTTGAAATATTCATTGATTTATCAAACATCCAATGAATCGCTCTTAAAGAAAAATACTATCTAAAAAATTACAGCAACTTTTAAATCCTTTCTGTACAACAAAAGAACCACAACTAAAATATTTTAGTTGCGGTTCCCTTTTTTTATTATTAAGAATTTCCCTTTTAGATCTCAAATATAATGTTTCATTACTAATTACTCTACTCTTTTTACTTATAAAGATATTCAATTATCACTACTTGTGAAAGGGTTCACCGTACCTATTCAAATGTAGATAAAAATTCGCCTATTTTCGATACGGTCCGATACGGTATCTCTATTGTAATTACTTCTATTCCCCTTCAATAACTCTAGAAGTCTCTACTAAATGAAATTTAGGATACCATACATTAGACTTTAAGTAGTTTCCGAGGCAAATATCTAGTTCACTTACTACTTTTTTTCGTTAAGCTATAAATTGATTATTAACAGTTAATTGGTACTAAAGCATACATAATCTTATCATTAATTATAAATTGGAGGAAGTTGAGCTTGATCTTCCATATAATTCTTAAGCGATACATGCAATATTTTCGCACTACTAATCGAAGCATAGAATACTTCTCTCTTATCTTTAATCCCAAGACTCGTTAATTGTTGATTTAACCATTCTTCTGTAAGACTTAATTTTGATAATACTATTTTGTTAACTATACCTTCCATTATTATTGGATACGATATTGAATTTGAACCTTTTTTTATATTTAAATCCTCTATAGTTACTTCAGACTTATTTGGCTTTTTTAATACTGAAATATTTCCATTTGACTCTACAATTCCTAGATGCACATCATTAATATCAAAAATATCTTTTTCCCTAAGCATTTGAAGAACATTATCAATTGAATATCTGATTCTTTTGAGATTCTTAACTATGAATTTACCTTGCTGTATAACTATAGTAGGCTCAAAAGTAATAATATGTCCAAACTTTCTATATTTTATCTTAAGCTTTGAAACTATAATATGAAAGATTCCAATTAGTACAATTGCTACCGCCGTATGTATATGTTTAATTTCCGGATCTGCAATGTCAGCACCAACTACCGCACCTAGCACGATAATAACAAGGAAATCAAAAACTGGAAGTTCTGCTATGGACCGTTTTCCCATGATTAAAATAACAACAAGCATAAGTGGTAAAATTGTTATTATTCTGCCGACAAGCACAAAAAGTTCCTTAACTAATTCCATAAAATAGCAGCCTCTTCTTAGTGATATATTGGCAATAAACCTTCCTTATCCTCTATAAATCCCCTCAATGATATATGAAGTTCTTTCTTTTCGTTAACTGACGCAAAGAATACCTCTTCAACAGTGCTGACGTTATGATCTATTAGCTGTTGTTCTAGCCAAGAATCATTTAATTCCAACTTCTGCAACACATCCTCATATACTTTTCCATCTAAAATAACTGGATATGAAATAGATACAGATTTTTTTACTAAGTTCATATCCTCTACGGTAATCGATGCCTTACTATCCTTTTTTAATATAGATACCCTTCCATTTGGTTCTACAATACCCAAGCGTACATTATTGATATCAAAGATATTTTTTTCCCGCAGCATTTGAAGTACATTATCGATGGAATATCTTAACTTCTGAAGATTCTTAACAATTAATTTACCATCTTGAATTACTATTGTGGGCTCAAAAGTAATTAAATGCCCAAATTTTTGATACTTAATAATTGCTCCTGATACGATTCTCTGAAGAAGCCCTATTAGTACTATTGCAACAGCAGTGTGTATATGGGGTATTGCAGGCTCAGCAATATCTGCGCCGACAACAGCTCCCAAAGTAATTATAACCAGAAAATCAAAAACAGGCAGCTCTCCAATTGAGCGCTTCCCCATATATAGTGCTACAAATAACATTAAAGGTAAGATTGTAATTATTCTGCCAGCTACAACTAATAGTTCTTCAAATAAATGCATGTAGAATCACCTCTCTTAAAACCTATGTACTAGATTAATATGCCCCAACATAGTAAATCCAATACTGCTATAATTAACTAAATAAATTGCGATAGTGTATTGTTCTCCTATAATATTTCCAATAATGTATTCACAAAATATGTGATACATTTTGTATGGCTCTTATCCAACTTAAGACGAACTGTTAACATTAGCAAAACCAAGGTTGGTTCATACAATAGTAATAACCATTGTATGTCACTGAAAATTATATTGAAAGGCTGATGACTATCTTTGTCTATTTTTATAAGAAATCCATATTATAGGAATAGACCCAGCAAACAAAACAAAAGCCACATGAGGGCTAACCTGCCGGACTACCGCTTTATTGTTATAGCTGACTCCCGAGGCAAAACCCACGGTATAAATGAGGAAATTCTGAGAAATATCTTTGAGGAAATAGTTGATATATATCCTCTACTAAAAGCTTTGTCGATTACCGTATCGAAATCAACAAAAACACTTATCATTATTTTGTAAAAGCCGTCGTTACTTATGATACAGTTCTTCATACATCACTGTAAAAAAGTCTACGTCATTTGTGGTACGGTTCTCCGCGCCCATACTAAATGAGGGTTTTTACCAAAGGCCTATGATTCTTTGTGAAACATTCTGAACATCAGTTCAACCATTCGATACACTTAAACTTATACCTACAGTTTCATGACTTAACGTTACCTTTTTTCCTTAACTGGCACCCAAATTTCGCTATATACATTTTCATAAGTACCATCGTGCTTTGTAAAAGAAATTCCAGGTAGGTCAGTTAATTCATAACCTGAAGATGGTAACCATTCCGAATAAATTTTTGCAGTTGTTTCTTGAAGGGTAGCAGGAAATGGCCCTTGATTAGGGAATATTGCCCATAAACTTTCTTCAATCGAAATTTGTTCAAATCATCGTATGGATTTTCTTTAGTAGTGGCAAAACCAATCATATGCGTTAAGTACCCATTTTCTTCTAAGTAAACCTCTTCAAAATCATACGATACATTCAATACTTGATGAGGAACTAAGTCAGCTAATTGACGCATCTCATTTCTTTGTTGTTCGATAATGGACTGGGCTAGTTCTAAAATTGCATTGTTGACACCCTCAAATTGTATAGGCACCCTTTTCGATACGCCAACAATATTAAATTTCTCTTTCTTTTCAATTTTGAATTCCATGGAAATTCCTCCTCTTGTATCTATAAAGAATGAAAATTTGGGAAATGATTATTGAATTTTATTTTTTGTTACTTCTGAAGGTAAGAAGCCACACCAATCACGGAAAGCTCTTGAAAATCCCTCGATCGATTGATAGACATATTTATAGGCAATATCCGTCACCTTCACACCGTTTATTAATTCAACATTCGCTACTGATAAACGTCTGTTTTTGATATACTCATTCAATGACATTCCAGCCATATACGAAAACATTCTTTTAAAATGATAATCGGATAGTCCGACTATTTTTGATATTTCTTGCCCAGTGATTTCTTCTGTTAAATTTTTTTCGATGTAATCCATCAATTGATTAAATTCTTGTATCAATTCATTTCCCTCCTTTACAACTACATCATAGTGTAACCATTGATTTTTCACTCGATATTTTCTATACGGATATTATCGGATTAAGATAAAAAACAGCTTTGAATTACTCTAAGCTGCTTTTGTGTTTATATTGAACCTTTATTAAAATAACCTGTTAAAACTAACTTCCCATAAATGGATATATTTAAGTAAAAGCTCATACTTATGATACTGTTATCCGCATCGCTCTAACTGCGGTTTTGAATATGATCGAAAGTGCGGTGTCAGATAAATAATTTATCTATCTTGTTATCCGCGAAGTTGCCCTTCTTCCCATTCTTTTTTTAATAAAGCATAGGAATGCATATCTAAAAAGCTGCCATTTTCATATTCTGCCTCTTTTCTAACCCCTTCTTTCACAAAACCAACGGACTCAAGAGTATTTTGTGAAGCTAAGTTATATTGATCCGTATTTGCCTCTATCCGATTTAACTTCATCACTAAAAAGCCAAATCGAACTAACTCCTTTAATGATTCTTTCATATAGCCCTTTCTATGAAACTTCGAGGATAGCTCATACCCTATTTCTGCCTTGAAATGTTGTTCTTCTATTCTCCAGAAACCACAAGATCCAATAAGCCTATTTGTATCCTTCAAAAAGATTCCAAACCTGATTCCGGTATGTTTCTCAAACGGATTTATATACCATTGCTGTATTCTTTCTCTTACTTCATCTAATGTTTTTAAACCGGATTCTCCATGTCCTCTCATCACTTCAGGGTCGCTATAAAACTCAAAAGCCTCTTCTGAATGATGCAAAGAAACATCTTTTAATACCAATCGATTGGTTTCTAACACAGGAAACTTGTTAAATATTCTCATTTTCAATTCCTTTCAAATCTTAATTCTTATACTCCAACTTCAAAGGCGCTTTGCACTCATAGGTATACTGAATTATATCCGTTCATATATTACACTTCGTATTTAGATAGTCACTATATAAAATTTAATGGTTATAAAAACTGTAGTTATTTATGATAAGGTTCACCCTTCATAATTCGAAAAGAACGATAGATTTGTTCAATCAAAATTAGTTTCATCAGTTGGTGTGGAAATGTCATTTTTGAAAAGGAAAGTTTATCATCTGCTCGTTTCATAACATTCTCACCTAGCCCTAGAGATCCTCCTATTACAAAAGCTAACTTACTTTTACCATATGTGCCAAGACTATCAAACATTTTTGCTAATTCCTCAGATGAACGCTGCTTTCCGTCTATTGCGAGTGCAATCATGTATGTATCAGCACTTATTTTTGCTAAAATTCGCTCTCCCTCTTTTTTCTTTACCTGCAGTTCCTCAGCACTGCTTAAATTTTCAGGAGCTTTTTCATCTGCTACTTCAACGAGTTCTATTTTTGTATAACTAGTAAGTCGCTTCAAATATTCAGAAATACCTTCCACTAGATACTTTTCTTTTAGTTTTCCTACACTAATGATTGTAATTTGCATTATTTTTCCCTTACTTGAAATTTAATCTTGTTTATATACTAAATAAAGACACTTATCCACATATCTACATAGTTACTCACATTTAGTATCCGAAAATTCGTTCGCCACTATATATACCGCTCTTTGTTCACAATACTCACAAACTTCTTCTTTCTCTAATTCATTTAATATTGGTGCTTCCTCACATTCATAAACGATTTCATCTAAGGCTCTCTCCACATGTTCTATACAACAAAACAACTTCATATCATACACATCCTTATTTCTTTATTTTAATGAATTATATAAAGTTTTTGAATATAAAAAAAGAGCAGCAAGTGTGCTGCCCTTGAATCTAATCTATATTAGCTTGAAATATTTGCTTCACCGAAAGTAATAGTGACAGTTTCTATCTTTCCATTTCGGTAAACCTTTAATTCGGCTTTTTCACCAATTTTCACTTTAGAGTATAGTACCTTTCTTAGGGTAGGTAAATCTGGAGTTTTTTCACTAGTCAATTCAACTATAACATCATACGCTTTTAATCCACCCGTTTCAGCTGGTGAATTTTTCTCAACACTAGTTACAAGAACCCCTTCTTCCACTTCCTTCGGTAGCCCTAATGTTTGTTGCTTATCATAAGTAGAAATTTCATTTAGAGATTGTAAACCAGTTCCCATGTAAGGTCGTTTTACTTTTCCGAATTTCTCAAGATCATAAATAACTGGTTCCACTGTGTTAATGGGTATAGAAAGTCCAATTCCCTCAACAGCGTTTTGACTGATCTTCATTGAGTTAATTCCAATGACATCTCCATTCATATTAACTAAAGCCCCGCCAGAATTCCCTGGGTTAATTGCTGCATCTGTTTGCAAAACTTCTGCGTTCCAATCTGTTATGCTATCTTCATTAATGTCAACAGGAACTGTTCTATTAAGACCCGAAATAATTCCTTCAGTTACTGTCCCAGAGAACCTTAAACCTAGAGGGTTACCGATTGCAATAACAGGCTCACCTTGTTTAAGGGTATCAGAATTACCAAACTCTGCTATAGTTTCATTTTTTTTTGCTTCCATTGTAATGACAGCTAAATCAGTCCAATAATCAACTCCTACTAACTGTGCAAATCTTTTTTCTCCACCTTGCATAGTTACTTCAAGAGAGTTTGCTCCTTCGACAACATGCGCATTTGTTACAATATATGCTTTTCCATTATTTACTTTATAAATTACACCAGAACCTGTTCCTGCTTCTTGACTTTGGGAATTAAAAAAGCCCTGTTGAATATTTGATATCCCTACAACCGATTTGCTTGCTTTTTCAGATGCTTTAATTACAGCGGTTGTAACATCAAGAGAAACTTTCGTTACATTTACATTACCATCATTTTTTCCAGTAAAATTGGATAGTTTTGATTCGCTTGTATTACTTGAATCATTAAAAAGTCCTAATGAAAAATAAACTAGTAATGCCCCTACTACTACCCCTAAGAAACCAGTAAAAAAATAGCCTTGAAGACTTTGTTTTCGAACTTTCGATTCTGGTACAAAATGTCTATAAGAATTTGTTTGATTTTGAGAATAATATGTTGGTTCACTAAATTCTGTATTATGTAATCCTTCATTCTCATGTAAAGGATTCTCTTTATTAAATTCTGTATTTTTAGTCTCTTGGTTAGTGTTTTCCATTGTAATTCCTTCCTTTCTTTTTTAAACACTTTGTTTTGAATACCCTTTATAAAAGTATTTCCAACCCCTATAAATCTAATCTTGCCAAACTCAGTTAAAACTTATAATGTTCAGCTAGATTATTTTATTGTTTAAAAAAGAGTCTTACACATATAGACTCTTTTTATTTAATCATATAGTATTTAAGAATCCTTAAATTTTCCTTAAAGAAAAAGTGGGCTTAAATTTGCACCAGTTCTGTTGGTGTATCTGGGTCTGTATCGTACAAAAAGAATTGATGGCCGACTGAACAATCCTGTTGCTGTAAAATTTGTTCAACTGTCATTCTAGCTAATTCTTTATAATTATTTTCTCGACTAAGATGCGCCATATAAATTCGTTTAGTATGCTCTCCTACTACTTCGCTTAGAGCGTATGCAGCGTCACTATTTGAAACATGACCGCGATCACTAAGTATCCTCTGCTGCAGTTTCCATGGGTAACCACCCATTCGTAGCATATTTATATCATGATTGCACTCAAAAACGAATGCATCTGAATTTTGAATGATACCTTTCATTCGATCACTTACATAGCCAGTATCCGTCAGTAGGGAAATTTTTTTATTCTCTTGATGAAAAGCAAAAAACATCGCTTCCCTTGAGTCATGAGACACGCCAAACGACTCTACTTCTAGTCCTCCAAACGTTTTAATTGTTCCGGTAGGAAATTCAAATTTTAACTCCGTTGGAATAACTCCAACAATTGCATTCATACCTTCCCATGTCTTTGCATTTGCATAAATAGGAATTTGATATTTTCTTGCTAATATTCCAGCGCCACTTACGTGATCTCTGTGTTCATGTGAAATAAATATGCCTGTTAAATCTTTTGGACTTCTTCCAATTGTTTTTAATAATTCTTCTGTTTTCTTTCCTGTTAAACCTACATCAACTAAAAATCTACTTTCTTTATTTTCTATATAAATCGCATTTCCTGAACTTCCACTTGCTAGTACACTTAATTTCATTTAAAATCCCCGTTTATTGATTGACTCCCTAGTTGATGAATCTCTCCTTCAAAAGCAGTCACATAATAGCTTTTATTGTTATTTATTTCCACTCGCCAAGTTGGCTCTAGTATTTGGTAAGATGTCTGAAATAAAGTGAAGTACCCCAATTCCACTAGTGTCACTTTATTTTTTTTATACAATTCACCTTTGCTAAACAAATTTTCTAAGGCTTTCAAGGCAGGAATGATTTTTTCTTTTTTTCCAAAACGACTTATATCACCTAGCATTGTCTGCTCATATGAGATAATTTGATTTTCGTTATTTACCTTAGCTATTATCTGAGCACCGGTATTTTCGTATAACTTTGCCCCCTCAAACGACTGAGAAAAAATTATTTCTTTTTTTTCATTTGTAAAAGATGAAAATTGATAATTTTCTCCTTTAAAAACATAATTTTTTAGAAATACTTTTAAATTATCATTATTTGGTGCTTCAAATATTTGATAGGGTGTATATAGAATTGCTTCAATTTTGGTAGAACTAACTTTATTAACTTCTACCTCTTTCAAAGAATTAATATCTTCATATGTAAATTCATAAAGATTTCCACTTAATTTACTTAGTGTTTTAGTCGTTTTAGGCAATTTACCAAACTCGATTTGTTCACCCTTTAACTTTTCCTCAATTGAACTTTCTTTCGCAATCTCTAGTTTGTTTTCATTTTTTATTTTATTAAAATCGATCAGCAAAATAACATTTAGCAGAAGGAATATTACTATAAAAATAGTTTTTGTTCTATTCCAATCCAAGCATATTCCTCCTTTTCTTATGGCTATCTAATTCTCTATTTTGTTCCAAATTCCATTATATTTGTAATACCAACTCGGGACAAGATTAACAATATCATTTTTCCCATCATCCATTTCCATTGAGTAACCAATTATTAAACTTTGTAAATTCTCTATTTGAAAACCCTGAACTTGTTTTAATTGTTCTAAAACGTCCGCCCCTGACTTTAGCGTATATTTCTTCATATCAGGAGATTCCAATTCAAAATCAAGATAGAATATTGGTCTACTATACATTTCTATGTTTTCTTTCCCTGGCCTTACCTCAATCTCAGTCATTTTTTTATTATTGAAAACTGGGCTGTTATCAATAAACAGTCTAAACCTTATGGAAGACTCAAAACCATTCGAGGTAACATAGCGATACCTTTCATCCCAACCCGCATGGCTATTTACAAAATCAATACTTCGAGATAATTTCTCTGACAATCCTAGAGTTTCAAAATTGCCTAGCACAGGCTTAACGTATGTCATTGTAAGTGAATCTAAGAATATACTCATCATACTTACGCCGTCAGAAATCATTTCAACATTACCTGATACTGATTGGCGGAGGTTTTGCGAATCACTAAATAGTGCTTGTTCTATTTTCTTTTGATTAATAATTTTTCTAAAATACTTCTTCTCAGTGATTTTTAATTCATTTGCAGGAACGTATATTATTGTATGATTAATCACTATTGGAGTAACTCTGATCATTGTTGATTTATAGGAATCTATTAATTGAAAAAACTCTTTCGATCTCCCACTATCAACCTTAGCTTCTAACACCCTTTTATTTTCTGTCGATACAAAAAGAATTGCATTTTCTTCGGAATCTATTGGTATGATAATTCTATCAAAAGATATATCGAGGAGGCTTTTATGTGAAATCTTGATGTACTTTTTGTAAACGTCAAATGGAATACTGTCTGCAAAAACCAATTCAATATTCTTAAAATCCCTAATAGATTCCACCAAGTTTATATCGGTATAATTTGAAGATATATCCTTTAAATTTATAATAGTGTTTTTTGATAACTCTTCCATAACACTTTTTAGTTGCATTTCATTACTTCTGCCAAAATGCTCTCCATCGGCGTGAATAATCATTTGAACTGGAGAAAGTAGTTTCTCTCCACTTATTACTTTTTGGAAATAATTTTCTTGGACATTCTTTTCCTTCTGCATCTTTTTAAACGAAGGCTGATAATTAATAATCTTCAAACTTAGAAAAATGCTCGTGAATACCAAGGTAGCTAGGATAATTGTTTTTACACGTTCCACTTTCATTCCCATTCATCCTCACTATTTTCATAGGGTAAGCTGAAAATTATAGTTGTCCCGACACCTTCAATACTTCTTGCAAAAATATTACCTTGATGTGATGTAATAATTTGTTTAGCAATTGCCAGACCCAAGCCAGTTCCTCCTAGTTTTCTAGACCTAGCTTTATCTACTCTATAAAATCTTTGGAATATTTTTTCTACATTTCCTTTAGGTATCCCCATACCCTGATCCCGAATACTGACTTCTATAGATTTTTCAAGAACTTGAACTTTAAAGGATATTTGGCCACCTTCTGGAGAATATTTAAGCGCATTTGATATTATATTATCAATTACTTGATTAATTTTATCTGGATCTATCTCTACAAGTATCGGTGTTTCTGGTATTTCTCTTTTGAAAGTTACTTGACGATCTTTCGTCATCTCAAAGCGATCTATTATTTTGTTAAAAAATTTACCAAAATTTATCCAATGTAAATTAATAGTCCCTGAACCATTTTCTAGTTTTGATAAATTTAAAAGGTCGTTTACTAAGCGAATCATTCTTTCTGTTTCTTCACGTACAACGCCTAAAAACTTGTCTGCTAGCTTTTCATTTTTCAATGCACCATCTGTCAATGCCTCTAAATAACTTCTCATTGTTGTCAATGGTGTACGTAGCTCATGCGAAACGTTAGCAACAAACTCTTTTCGTTCATCCTCATTCTTTTCTTGTTCTGTACTATCATGAAGGACAGTTATTAAGCCGTTAATAAATCCAGTTTCCCTTTTAATAGCTGAGAAGTTTGCACGTAAATAGTACTTTTTACTTCCATCACTATAATCTAAAACTAAGGATTCTTTTCCTTCTAATAAGGATTCAAAATCATATTCATTCTCTATATCAAGGAGTTCTGTGATTGTCTTTGTAAGTGCCTCTTCATTAGTCACATCAAGCATGTTCAATGCAGGTTGATTAATTAGTATAACGTTTCCTTTTCTGTCAGTTGCAATTACACCATCTGACATATACGCTAATACAGATGAAAGCTTTCTTTTTTCAGCTTCTGTTGTAGACTGTGCATCTTGTAACTTTCTAGACAAACTATTAAAGGTTGATGCAAGTTGACCAATTTCATCATTTCCAAAAATTCGAGCCTTTCGAAAATAATTACCCTTTGACATTGCAATGGCTTGTTTTCTAAGTTCAGATATAGGCTTAGTAATCATTTCCGAAACAATTAGCCCCAAGACTGCTGTAATAACCAAAGAAAGAAATGTTCCAGTTTTCATGATATCTTTAATATTTTCTATTTGTTTATATACTTTTTCAATTTTTGTAACGGTTCGGATACATCCAATTGTTTCATTTCCTTTTTTAATTGGTTCTGCTAAAACCCAAATCCGGTCTCCACTACTTTCTTGAACCAATTGTTCATCATCTCCTACACCTGAGGTTAATGATTTCTTTATGATTCCATCCCTTGAAGTTTTTCCAACTAACCCTTGTTCATTAGTCGTTGATACACCAATGATTTGTGCATTTGTATCAACAACTATTATTTCTTCAATATCCTCTGAAGAGTAATCTTTTAAAATTTTCTTTAGACTTGTTTCTAGTTTTTCATCGCTACCTGTTCTTGTTTTTGTCATTTCTCCTTGAACAGGTATTTTCAATAGACTAACTCTTTCTGTTATAGATTTCTCAAAATTACTAACCATTTGATCTTCTAATTTTCGTACAAAATAAACACCAATTATTTGCATGGACACAAAAATTAAAAGGACAAAGATAATTACAAGCTTCATTCTAACTGAATTAAAAAAACGAACCTTTCCCATTCCATACCTCTCGAAATAACCTGCTTTATAAAGCAGATATTCTTTTACTCTGGATTTCTTAAGAAGTAACCTACGCCCCTTCTTGTCGAAATCCATGTTGGCTCGCTTGGGTTATCTTCTATTTTTTCTCGGAGCCTTCTTACCGTAACATCTACTGTTCTTAAGTCCCCGAAATACTCATAACCCCAGACGGTTTGTAATAAATGCTCACGTGTCATGACCTGACCTATATGTTTTGCTAGGTAATGAATCAATTCAAATTCACGATGTGTTAATTCAACGTTTTCTCCTCGCTTAGAAACAATATATGAATCCGGATGTATTACCAAGTCTCCTATAACGATATCGTTAGATACAACAGCCTCTTCTATTACGCTTTGTTGTGTTGCACTTCTTCTTAAATTTGCCTTCACACGTGCAATGATTTCCCTCGTACTAAAAGGTTTTGTACAATAATCATCTGCTCCAAGTTCTAAACCAAGGACCTTATCAAATTCAGAATCTTTAGCTGTTAGCATAATTATTGGCATATGATATTTTTTTCTTACCTCTCTACATACATCCATTCCACTCATGATTGGCAACATGATATCCAGTAAGATAATGTCTGGATTTTTTTCCTCAACCAACTTAAGCGCTTCTGCACCATCATACGCACAATAAACTTCAAAACCTTCTTTAACTAAATTGAACTCTAATATATCAGCAATGGGTCTTTCGTCGTCTACAACCAGTACTTTTTTTTCCATAATTAAACCTCCCTAAAGGTTCTTCTTAATCAAAATTATACACTTTTACTTTAACATTTTCTTGAGGTTATTTCATACCTTTGGATTTCTTTATGTTTACCGTTTCTACTTTTAATTAAATTATCAATTATTTAACAATAAAAAATACATAAAAGGCGCAGGTAATTAGTCTGCGCCTTTCTAAATTATCTAGATACGTAATTTAAAGGATTTCTTAAAGCACCATTTTCGTAAACTTCAAAATGTAAATGTACACCTGTTGAATTTCCCGTTGATCCCATTACTCCAATTTGTTGGCCTTTACTTACAACCTGGCCACTGGAAACCGATAGAGATTTTAAATGTGCATATACAGTCTTTAATCCATTATTGTGGTTTATTTCTATTTTGTTTCCATATCCAGAATCCCAGCCAGCAAAAGTAACTGTTCCATTGTCTGCTGCTTTAATCGTGTAGTTAGATGGTCTAGCAATGTCGAGCCCCTTGTGATATGCCCCCCATCGATATCCCAAGTTGCTTGATACATATCCCCCAACACAAGGCCAAGCTAATTCTCCAGATCCTCTTGATGGAACAATTTTTGTCCCTTTTAAAACAATTTGAGTCGTTGGTTTAACAACCTCTATTTCAGAGATTATTTTAGTATCAATTACCGATCCATTTATTTCAGTTATTACTTGTGCAGATTCCTTTGCACCTTCTACGCCTTTTTGAGAGATTTTAGTTGTTCCCTTAAACATAGAGTTATCATCCACATACTGAGTTTCATAAGGGATTGATACTAATTTTTTTACTTCTTTTGTAACTTTAACTTGCAGTAATGGTTTTACACCTGTTACTACTAGAACTTGACCAACTTTAAGTTTATCTGCAGTTACAGTAGGATTTAAGTTAACTAACTCTTGCGTTGTTAGTCCAAAATTTTCTGCGATTTTTCCAAATACGTCTCCTGTTTGTACTGTATATTGTTGCTGTGCTACAGAACCATTACGGATAATATTTAATGCTTCTTCTGGAGTATATATTTTAGTTGGTGTTACAGCGATTTCTTTTAATTCAACTGTCTTATCAAAAGAGATTTCAGTTATTGTTTCTCCATATCCTTCTATTGCAGATGCGCCGATTAATTTATTCCCTGATTTTGTCGCTTCAAAAGCTCTTACTTGATCAAGACCAAGTTTTTCAATTTTTAGTTGTTCTAAAACCTGCTCAGCATGATCTACTTTTTCAAATAAGAAATCTTCTTTGCCATCAATATATAGTGCAGCTACCGTGGTTTTAATATTCAGTGTTTTGTCTAGTTTTGTTACCAATTCATCTGTGTTAGTAAGATTTCTAGCCTTCCCAAAAATAGTTTCAGGAACATACTCTATTTTGTTGCTCAGTGCTCCCTTTATGTTTGCATTTACTTTTTTAAATTGTCTTTGCTTTTGTTTAATTACAGTATCAACAACTTTGTTATCAGTAACGGTTCCAAACGATTCACCATCAATGTATAAATGGTACACAGTATTTAGTGATTCGCTGTTTTTTGCATTAACTGAATAACTAGAAAGAAATACTCCTATCGCTAATACTATCAGAATTGATCTGACTATTTTATTATTGTAGATATTTTTATTTATATATTTCATTTTATAACTCCAAATATGGTAGATTCGTTATTTATCCTTCTATAATCTATCATATTTTATTTTCATATTGTGAAAAGTAACGTTTTTGTAATGAAACTGTGATTTTACAGAAAAATGCTCTTAAACATAAAAAACGACAGAAATCTGTCGTTTTAAAATGTTTTTTAGTATAACTCTTTTAACACATTTGTTTGTGTACGGTCTGGACCAACTGAGAAAATAGCCAATTCTACTCCACTTAATTCTTCAACACGTTTTAAGTAGTTTCGTGCATTTTCCGGTAGTTCTTCTAATGTTTTTACACCAGTGATATCTTCTTTCCATCCCGGAAACTCTTCGTATATTGGTTTACATTTTGAAAGTATTTTTAAACTCGCTGGATATTCTTTAATTACATCTCCGTTATACTCATAGGCAACACAAATTTTTACCGTTTCAAGCCCTGTCAGTACATCAATTGAATTAAGGGAAAGATCAGTTATTCCACTTACCCTACGCGAATGTCTCATTACGACACTATCAAACCACCCTACTCGACGAGGACGACCAGTCGTCGTACCATACTCTCTTCCAACTTCTCGAATTTGGTGTCCAATTTCATCAAATAATTCAGTAGGGAAAGCTCCCTCACCAACTCGAGTAGTGTACGCTTTACAGACCCCAATAACACGATCAATCTTTGTAGGACCGACACCCGTTCCAATTGCAACCCCTCCTGCAACTGGGTTCGATGATGTAACATATGGATATGTTCCTTGGTCGATATCCAGCATTATTCCTTGAGCACCCTCAAACAGAATATTTTTCCCCTCATCTATTGCATCGTTTAATATAACAGATGTATCGCAAACATACTTAGAAAGCTGTTGACCGTATTGGTAGTATTCTTCAAAAATTTCCTCAAAGGTAAACCCTGATGTTTCATAAAACTTTTCGAAAAGACGATTTTTCTCTTTTACATTATGTTGTAACTTTTCAGCAAATGTTTCTCTATCAATTAAATCAGCCATCCGAATTCCGATTCGAGCCACTTTATCCATGTAAGCCGGTCCGATTCCTTTTTTCGTTGTGCCTATTTTATTGTCTCCTTTGTGAAGTTCTTCCACTTCATCTTGTTTTAAATGGTATGGGAGAATAACAGAAGCGCGATTACTTATACGTAGGTTATCTGTAGAAACACCTTGATCTTGTAAGTATTTCAATTCAGCTATTAAAGCTTTAGGATCTATAACAACCCCATTTCCAATAACTGAAATTTTGTCTTTATAGAAGATTCCAGAAGGAATTAAATGCAATTTGTATGTAACTCCATCAAATTTTATTGTATGGCCTGCATTGTTACCACCGGCAAAACGAGATATACAATCGGCTTTATTTGATAAAAAATCAGTTATTTTTCCTTTTCCCTCGTCGCCCCATTGAGCGCCCACTACTACAACTGATGTCATTTAAAAACTTCCTCTCAGGTCTATATTTTTATTTAGTATTACATTTCATATAGGATTACATGTTGAATATCCCAACAAGTTTCCATTTTATCAATCTTGTTATTGAAGTACAATAGCGCGCTATGATATTTATTTTTATATACAAAAAAACTCGCTTTCGCGAGTTTTTAGTGCATTGAATCTCCATAAGCATGGAAATCCAAATTCACAAATTTATTGTATTCTTTTTGGAATGACAGTTTAACAGTTCCAACTGGACCGTTACGTTGTTTTGCAATTATAATCTCAATAATATTTTGATTTTCAGACTCTTTATCATAGTAATCATCACGATATAAAAACGCAACTATATCTGCATCCTGCTCAATAGAACCTGATTCCCTGATATCTGACATCATAGGTCTTTTATCTTGTCTAGATTCCACACCACGAGACAACTGTGATAAAGCAATTACTGGAACCTCTAATTCTCTTGCTAACCCTTTTAGGGATCGAGAAATTTCAGAAACTTCTTGTTGACGATTTTCTCTTGATTTTTCACTTCCCTGAATTAGTTGGAGGTAATCGATCATAATTAGATCTAGACCATGCTCTTGTTTCAGTCTTCTGCATTTTGATCGAATTTCGCTCACTCGAATTCCAGGTGTATCGTCAATAAAAATATTTGTTTTTTCTAGACTTGAAGCTGCCATTTGAAGGTTTTTCCAATCTGTGTTCTCCAGTTTACCAGTCCTTAGTTTTTGCGCATCTACATTTCCTTCAGCTGAAAGCATACGCATAACTAGTTGTTCTGCTCCCATCTCCAAACTAAAAATAGCTACACGGAAAGCTTTAGCTTGCTTTGCTACATTTTGTGCAATATTTAAAACAAAAGCTGTTTTCCCAACTGATGGACGTGCAGCAACTATTATAAGATCATTTCTTTGGAATCCTGCAGTTAAACGATCCAACTCTTTATATCCTGTTGGAATTCCTGTAACTTCTCCTTTTAATTGAGAAATCATATCTATTTTAGAATAGGCTTGGAAAACAACATCTTTAATCTCTTGAAAAGCTTTTGCGTTTTTTCGATTTGAAATTTCAAGAATTTTTTTTTCTGTTTCATCTAGCAACTCATCAATTTCGCCTTGGCGAACATATCCGTCTTGAACGATTTCAGTCGCAGTGCTAATCAATTTTCTAAGTGTTGATTTTTGTGAAACAATTTCAGCATAGTATTCGATATTTGCTGCAGTCGGTACGGATGAGGCCAACTCTGTTAAGTAAGATATGCCCCCGACTTCATCCAGTATTTGTTTTGTATTTAAACTAGCAGAAACAGTTACTAGATCAACAGCACTTCCTGACTCATATAGACTCGCCATGCATTGAAAGATTCTTTGATGCTGCTGACGATAAAAATCATCAGATCTGACGTATTTCATTGCTAATTCTATTGATTTTGGCTCTAGAAATACTGCACCAATAACAGCTTGCTCTGCTTCTAAATTATGTGGTGGAACAAGACCTGTAAATTGTTCATTCATCACTTTATCCCCAATTTCTAAATGGTACTTATCAATCTATTTTAGCAGTAAAAAGAGTGTTTTTACACGAAAATATTTTACATTTGCTTTGCTGTGATTTAAATCTTCAAATAAAAAAAGACCTTTAGGTCCTTTTTAAAATTTTAAGTTTTCTAATAAATTGATTGAGTGTTTAATAGCGCTCCGCTAGCTAGTACTAGTAGAATAGCGGAAAGATATCCTATGCCCTATTGAAATTGATATTCTACCCAGTAAATTATTATCTTTACTTTATTATTCTTCAATGACTTTTACAACAAATGTGGCTGCAACTTCCTGGTGTAATTTTACGTGTATCTCTGTGTTTCCAAGTATGCGAATCCCTTCATGTGGATCAAGTTTTCTCTTGTCTAATGAAAAACCAAATTGTTTCTCCATTGCTTCAGCGATTTGCTTCGTCGTAATTGAGCCAAACAATCGACCATCTTCTCCTGCTTTATGTTTAATAAGGACTGTACATTTTTCAATTTTTTCTTTTAAATCCTTCGCTGCTTGAAGTTCATCAGCGGCAAGCTGTGCTGCTTTACTCTTTTGAATATCAAGTGTTTTTATAGCTCCTGAGGTTGCTTCAATAGCAAAACCATTTTTAATTAAATAGTTATGTGCATATCCATCAGCTACATTCTTAACTTCACCTTTTTTACCTTGACCTTTGCAGTCTTTAATAAAAACCACTTTCATTACTCATTTCTCCCTTCAAAATAGGCTTCCATTGCCTGTTTCAGCATGTTTTCAGTTTCATTAATCGATATATCCTTTAATTGAGTAGCAGCGTTAGTCAAATGACCGCCACCACCCAATTGCTCTAAAATTATTTGAACATTTACTTCACCAAGTGATCTTCCGCTAACTATAATAGTATCTTCAGATTTTCTAGCAATTACAAATGAAGCTTGTACATCATCCATCGAAAGCAATGAATCTGCCGCTTTTGCAACAAGAACTCTGCTACAATACTTACTTTCGTCTCCTTTTGAAATTGCTATACCTTTTTTACAGAAATACACTTGTTCAATTAGTTTATTTCGTTCTACAAATGATTCTATATCATCCTTAAGCATATTTTGTATACCTACCATGTCAGCACCATGAAAACGCAGGAATGAAGCTGCATCAAATGTTCTTGCATTTGTTCTCAATGTAAATGATTTTGTATCGACCATTATTCCTGCAAGTAATGCTGTAGCTTCAATAATGTCTAGTTTTTTTAAATTTGGATGATATTCTATCAATTCAGAAACTAGTTCTGACGTTGATGATGCATATGGTTCCATATAAGATAATATTGGATTTTCAATCATCTCTTCCCCTCTTCTATGATGATCGATTACCATTACTTTTTCAACCTTACTTAATAATTTCTGTTCTATTAATAAAGATTTTTTATGTGTATCCACTACTATTAGTAAGGTTTTGTTTGTTGCCAATTCTAATGCATATTCCTTTGAAACAAAACTTGTAGAAAACTTCGGGTTTTTCTCTATAAGCTTAAACAACCGTATCACACTTGAATCAAGTTCACTTTTATCTTGTACAATATAAGCATTTTTTTTGTTTTCTTCTGCAATTCTTAATAGACCTATGGCTGATCCATAAACATCCATATCGGGATGTTTATGCCCCATTATTATTACGTTTTCGCTATCTCTTATTAAATCACGTAGTGCGTGGGATATGACCCTTGCTCTTACTCGTGTTCTTTTACCAACTGGATTAGTTTTACCACCAAAGAAACGTGACTTTTCATTCACCGTCTTTACTACTGCTTGATCGCCACCTCTGCCTAGGGCTAAATCAAGTCCTGATTGAGCAATTGTATTTAATTCAGGTAGAGAGTCTGATCCACTACCAATTCCTATACTAATGGTTACTGGAACTCCTTGTTTCATTGTCGTTTCTTTAATATCATCTAATATTGAAAACTTGCTTTTTTCTAATGTTGTAAGTATCTTTTCGTTCATTATTGCAATAAAACGATCAGAGGAAACCCTTCTTAAAAGAACTCCATACTTATTTGACCACTCGTTAATTTCGGAGGAAATTAAATTATGTAAGCTGCTTTTCTTTTGATCATCCATTCCCTGAGTTACATCATCATAATTATCTAAGAAAATAATACCAAGTACCGTCTTTTCTTCTCGATATACTTTCTCTAAATTTTCTTTTTCAGTTACATCATTAAAAAATACAAGTTTTTGATTTTTTTTATGAGTTATTAAATACGTTCTTTTATTAATTACAATTTGCTCTTTATCTGATTTCTTTAAAATGATATTTATCAAATCCTCTGATACGTCATCCAAAGGCTTCCCATTTAAAAGATTATCAGCAAAAATAGAATGTACCATTTTATTTGTCCATTCAATTTCGTATTGTTCGTTATAAAGAAGAGCACCATATGGAATTTGTTCAATTGCCTCAGCACTAATTTGACTAAACCGATCAGCAAATGACGATACATATGCCTCAGTAGCGCGGTGAAAATGGATTAATGCTTTTACCATTATAAAAAATACAATTACATTTAATATAAATAATAAAAATGAAAGTTTTGGATTATGATAACCAAGTGCCCCAACTGTGCATGCACTTATTATCATTAATATATACACCGGATATCTTATCATCTGGTTTTTAAGAAACGATGGCAAATGGTCCGCCCCCTGATATGTCTAATATACTAACTTTCATTATACCTAATCTTCTGTACAATTAAATAAAATTAGTATGAAAAAAGCAGAAAACCTAAGTTCTCTGCTTTTTTAGTCTATCATATTTCACTATTATTTTTACAGTAATCTAATCAAGATAATTATTTTATCTTTCCTCAGCTACAAACGGTAATAAAGCAACCATTCTTGAACGTTTGATTGCGATTGTTAATTTGCGTTGGAATTTTGCTCTTGTTCCAGTTACTCGACGAGGAAGAATTTTCCCACGCTCAGAGATAAACTTTTTCAAAAGTTCTGTATCTTTGTAATCGATATGTGTGATTCCGTTAGCTGTGAAATAGCAAATTTTCTTACGTTTTTGACGTCCGCCTTTACGCATTCCTGCCATTTTATTCACTCCTTTACTTGGATTTGAATAGGTATTTACCCATTATTTGTTCGTCTAGAAAGGAAGGTCATCTTCAGTAATATCAATTTTTCCACCCATATTAGCGAATGGATCTTCGTCATGTTTAATGAAGTTATTCGGCTTCCTTTGTTCCTGATAAAAATTTTGACCCTGGTTATAGGTTTGACTTTGATTATTATATCCTGACTCACTGTTTGATTGACCAGAACCTTTTGTTTCCAGGAATTGAACGCTCTCTGCAACTACTTCCGTTACATAAACACGTTTCCCATCTTGTCCTTCATAATGACGAACTTGCATTCTGCCATCAATTCCTACAAGATTTCCCTTTTTCAAGTATTGGTTAACCGTTTCAGCTTGACGTCTCCAAACAACAATTGGAATAAAATCGGCTTCTTTTTCACCTTGATTATTTGAAAAAGTTCGATTTACTGCAATTGTAAATGTCGCTACTGCTACACCTGTAGTCGTCATTTTGAATTCAGGATCTTTTGTTAATCTTCCTACTAATACTACACGGTTCAACATGCGAATCAACTCCGTTTATGATGATTCAGTTAAAGTACTATAAAACTGAGTTTTACTCTTCTTCTCTAACGATCATATGACGAATGATGTCTTCGCTAATTTTAGCTAAACGATCAAATTCTTGAGTAGCAGCTGCGTTTTCAGACTGTACTTTCACGATCATGTAGAATCCATCACGATAATCATTGATTTCGTAAGCAAGGCGTTTTTTGCCCCAGTCCTTTGTTTCAAGAACTTCAGCACCATTATCAGTTAAAATCGCATTAAAACGTTCAACTAAAGCTGCTTTTGCTTCCTCTTCAATGTTCGGACGGATGATATACATAATTTCGTATTTTCTCATCTCGTACACCTCCTTTTGGTCTTTTTTATTTTTTGGGAAATATTTGTTTTCTTATTTCTTTCTGAGCAAAAAAGATTTCTGTGTAAATACACAGAAATCTTTTTTAGACTTTATACATTGAATCTAAAATGCATAATATCGCCGTCTTTTACTTCATATTCCTTACCTTCTAATCGAACCTTACCTGCTTCTTTTGCAGCGTTCATCGATCCATACTCCATTAAATCGACATACGCAACAGTTTCTGCTCGTATAAATCCTCTTTCGAAATCTGAGTGAATTACTCCTGCACATGCTGGTGCCTTCATTCCCTTTTTAAATGTCCAAGCGCGTACCTCTTGCACACCCGCTGTAAAGTAAGTTGCCAAGCCTAAAAGATGATATGCAGAACGTATTAATTGGTCTAATCCAGACTCTTCTATGCCGATTTCTTCTAAAAACATTTGTTTTTCTTCGCCTTCAAGCTCTGCTATTTCACTCTCAATTTTTGCACAGATAACTATTACATCAGCATTTTCTTTTTGTGCGAATTCTTTTACAAGTTTTACATATTTATTATCAGAATAATTTCCTACTTCTTCTTCTGAGACATTTGCCACATATAGAATTGGTTTTATTGTTAAAAGATGCATGTGACGAACATACTTCATTTGATCTTCTGTAAATTCTAACGCTCTAGCTGGCTTTTCTTCTTCAAAAGCATCTCGTAACATGATAAGAGCTTCATGTTCAGATACCGCATCTTTATCTTTCTGTTTAGCTAACTTTCCTACACGCTCAATCCTTTTTTCTACAGATTCTAAATCTGCCAATATTAACTCAAGGTTTATTGTTTCGATATCTGAAATCGGATCAACTTTTCCAGAAACATGGGTTATATTTTCATCTTCAAAACAACGAACAACATGGCAAATTGCATCTACATTCCTTATATGAGCAAGAAATTTATTTCCTAAACCTTCACCTTTACTTGCACCTTTTACAATTCCAGCAATATCTGTAAATTCAAATGCAGTTGGAACCGTTTTCTTAGGAACTACTAATTCTGTAAGTTTTTGTAGACGGTAATCCGGCACCTCTACCACACCTACATTTGGGTCTATTGTGCAGAAAGGATAGTTTGCCATTTCTGCACCTGCTTGTGTAATTGCATTAAATAAAGTAGATTTTCCAACATTTGGTAAACCGACTATTCCTGCTGTTAGTGCCATATAGTATCTCTCCTAATTTATCTCATTTTTTTCAACTTGTTCAATTGTAATGATTTCACACGGTAATAGCAATATTTCATTTGCAATTAAAAAATAGAGGTTCGCACTGAACCCCTAACTTTCTTCATTTTGTTTCACTAAAATTTTTTTTAATTTACGAACGAATTCCTTCCTTGGTATTAACACGCTATGGCCGCAACCTTCACATTTTATGCGTATGTCCATTCCTAGACGAATAATTTTCCAACGGTTCTCACCACATGGGTGTGCTTTTTTCATTTCTACTATATCGTTCAATCCAAATATTTTTTCTTCCAATATTACTTCCCCATTTCTGGTTGGTGAACAGACATATTAGTTACCTGAACAATGCTTCCATTCGGAATGATATGTCTTTCATCATTTTCCCCTTTAATTTTTGTAGTGCGAAGTCCAATTTCCTCAACCGTTCCTTCAAATCCATTTATCTTAACCTTATCACCAACTGCAAATTGATCCTCAAAAATAATAAAAAAACCTGTTATTACATCTTTTACTAAATTTTGTGCCCCGAAACCTATTGCCAGACCAAGTACCCCTGCTCCAGCTAATATTGGCGCTATATCTATCCCTACTATTGAAAGTACTGTAACAAATGTAATAAAACCAACAACATATGTAACAACATTTTCTAATAATTTTACGAGTGTTTGCTCTCTTCTTATGGTCATTGTTAAAGGACTTTTTGATTTGATATTAAAAAATTTACGAATTACACTTTTAAGCATTTTTGACACTATTTTTGCAATAAGTAGCACAACAATAATTTTTAAAATTGCCTCCCCTAACGCAAACCAATTGTCCTCACTAAACAACTTGTTTTTATACCCTTCAATTTCACTTGCAAAATTTCCCATAAAAGACCCCTGTTCCTCTTTAGTTTTAAATATAAAAATATATCGCTGCTAACAGACAACTTACCAAAACAGATGGCAATAGATTAGCTATTCTAATTTTAGTTAACTCTAGTAAATTAGTTCCTATTGCTATAATTAGTACTCCCCCTGTTGAGGTTATGATTGAAATTATTTCTTTTTGTAATTCTTGTGGGAGGAATGTGTTTATTTGTGTTGCCATTAAGGCAATCAAGCCCTGATAGATCACAACTGGAATTGCTGATAACATTACTCCAAATCCTAGTGTCGAAGCCAGTATAATGGACGTAATTCCATCTAATAATGATTTTGTAAACAATATTGTATGGTTATTTCTAAGCCCACTCTCTAAAGCGCCCAATATAGCCATAGCTCCAATAACAAACATAAGGGATGATGTTACAAATGCTTTTGATACATTTGACTCTTTCCTATTAATTTTATTTTCTATCCAATTTCCTGCGCTATAAAATTTTTTATCAATATCTAAGTATTCTCCAATAACAGCTCCAAGCACTAAACTTACTAAACTTATAATTGCTAATGATGAACTTTTTGATGATATTGCCATTTGAATACCCATCACAATAATAAACAAACCATTTACTTTTAATACTGTTTCTTTTACTTTAACAGGGATTGATTGAAAGAAAATACCTATTATTGTTCCAATAATTATGGATACACCATTTATTATAGTTCCTGTTAATATCATACTATTCCCCCTGTATGCATTCATATGAAGATTATTCATACGATTTTTTTCTATTTTAACAAATAATTAGATTATGTTTCTTCTATTTTAAAAATATTTTTATTCTTTACTAAAAAAAGCTAGGATATAAAACCCTAGCTTTTTGTTCCACGTGGAACATTTTTATTTTTTAAGTAATCCAACAATTCTTTCTAGGTCTTCTAGGGACATAAAGTCAATTTCTATCTTACCTTTTTCTTTATTTAGATTTATAGAAACTTTTGTACCAAACACCTCTCTTAATCTTTCAGTTTCTTCTTGAACAAAATAGTCTAAGTGTTCATTTGTCAGAGTTTTTTCGATGTTTGTAGTTTTTTTTGCTTTTTCCTTTTTTAATAATTGTTCAAGCTGTCGGACACTAAGTCCTTGATCTACAACCAACTTAGCCACTCTTACCATATCACTTCTGTCCTTTATACCTAAAAGAACTTTTGCATGTCCGTAAGACAGTTTATCAACTGCAACAAGCTCCTTTAGTTGCTCTGGCATTGTTAAGAGTCTAAGATGATTTGCAACATGTGACCTACTCTTACCCATTTTATCTGCTATAGCCTCTTGAGTATATCCCAATTTATCCATTATAGAATAATATGCCTCAGCTTCTTCAATAGGAGATAGATTTTCTCTCTGTAAATTTTCCAGAAGAGCTAATTCCATCATTTGATTATCATTAAAATTCCTAACAACTGCAGGAACTTCTTTTAAACCGGCTTCTTTTGCAGCGCGAAATCTTCTTTCCCCGGCTACAATTTCATAACCCTTAATCGAACTCTTCCTTACAATAATTGGCTGTAAAATACCATTCTCTATTATTGAATTTTTTAATTCTTCTAACGCCTCAGGTGAGAAGGTTTTTCTCGGTTGGTACGGATTAGGTCTTAGAACATCAACAGATATATTTAAAATTGAATCCTCTTTGGATACTTCAACTTCTGCGGTATTTACTGCAAATAATGATTCTAATCCCCTTCCTAAACCCTTTCCCATTTTAGTAGGTTTAGCCATTCTTAATCACTTCTTTCGCTAAATCTAAGTATCCTTCAGAACCTCTTGATTTAGGATCAAAAAGTATGATTGGTTCCCCGTGGCTTGGCGCTTCACTTAGACGAACATTACGAGGTATTATGGTTTGATAAATTTTTTCCTCAAAGTACTTTTTAACCTCATCAACAACTTGAATACTTAAATTCGTTCTTGCGTCAAACATAGTCATCAAAACGCCTTCAATTTTTAACTTTTTGTTAAAATGAGTCTGAACCAATCGAATTGTGTTTATTAATTGCGTTAACCCCTCTAAAGCATAGTACTCACATTGGACAGGAATTAAGACTGAGTCTGAGGCAGTTAGAGCATTAAGAGTCAACAACCCTAAAGAAGGAGGACAATCAATTATTATATAATCAAAGATTGATTTAATAGAATCTAGTGTCTTTTTTAATCGGATTTCTCTTGAAACTGTTGGTACGAGTTCAATCTCAGCACCAGCTAATTGAATTGTCGATGGAATTATAAAAAGATTGTCTATTTTTGTTTGTTTTATCAGTTTTTCAACGTCTACTTCATCGATTATGGCATCATAAATGCAATAATCAACATCTGATCGCTCTACTCCTACCCCACTGGTCGCATTTCCTTGAGGATCAATATCTACCAAGAGGACTTTCTTACCTGTAAAAGCTATGCATGCCGCTAGATTTACAGAAGTGGTAGTCTTTCCTACCCCGCCTTTTTGGTTTGCTACTGCTATTATCTTTCCCATACTAATACCCTCTTTCTTAAGCATTAATATAGTATCATGTTTTAATAGTAAAAGGCATAAAAAAAATTGACGATTTTATCGTCAATTATTGTATGTTCCACGTGGAACATTATTTGTTTTTTGGTATTTTTATAGTTACCTCATAAAAATCATCGTGTTCATTTTCTTCAGTTTCCACCTTGATTCCGTGATCTGAAATCATAGAAATTGATTGCCTAAGTGTATTTAAAGCGATCCTTACATCCCTATTTATAACCTTTTTGATTGGTTTTAAATTATCCTCTTTGTTACCTAAATTAAAATACTTCGATACTCTTTCTTCTGTTTGTTTAACATTAAGACCCTTAGTAATAATTTCCTCAACGATTTTCAATTGCTCCTCTTCAACTTTAAGAGGTATTAAAGACCGCGCATGTCTTTCAGAAATGTTTTTATTAAGAACTGCTTGTTGAACTTTCTCGGGAAGCTTCAAAAGTCGGAGTTTATTTGCAACAGTTGACTGTGCAATACCTAATTGTAGTGCTAAGCCCTCTTGAGTCAAGTTGTGTAAAATTAGGAGTTTTTCATAAGCTTTAGCTTCTTCTATTGGCGACAACTCTTCTCGCTGTAAATTTTCTATAAGCGCAACAGCTGCAGTTTCATTATCATCTAAATTACTTATAATTGCTGGAATTTTTTCCCATTCTAATTTACATGCTGCTCTCCATCTTCTTTCACCAGCAATAATCTCATATTTACCGCTATCAATTTCTCTGACAACTATAGGCTGGATAATACCATGCACAGAGAGTGTCGCAGCTAACTCATTAATTTTATCCTCATTAAAAACAGTTCTTGGCTGAAAACGATTCGGTTGAACTGATTTTATAGGAATTTCTAGATAAGAATCAGATACTTCCTCTTGCGATGGATTTGTTAACTGTTGAAAATCAACAGTCTCTTTATCTGATAGATTAAATAACTTAGAAAAAGAATTTCTCATTTTATCTCCTTTTAGAAACTAATAGATTTTCTTATAAATAAGGTCTATTCAAGCGGTTCCTTATTGGGTATGCCGGGTCTTCTTGGGTATTTATGTGGTGTTTGCTTCGTTTTTTCTATAATAACAATGTGTCTTTCACTTTGTTCTTCTGGAAGTTCAAACTCAATGTTTTCTTTTACTTTACCACCTAACGTAAAAAGAGCTCCTTTAGCAGCATTTAATTCTTCCTCGGTGTTTGCAGCTTTAAGCGCAATAAAGCTGCCTCCTTTTTTAACCAATGGTAAACATAATTCACTTAACACAGACATTCTAGCAACTGCTCTAGCCGTAACAATATCAAATTTTTCTCTATTTTTTTCTATTCTACCAAAAGTTTCAGCACGATCATGTACAAAATGAATTCCGGTAAGATTTAATTCTGTAGCTAAAAAATTTAAAAATTGAATTCTTTTATTTAATGAATCAACAATGGTAAGTTTTAAATTTGGAAAACAAATTTTTAAAGGGATACTTGGAAAACCAGCACCTGCACCAACATCACATAACATTTGATCATTAAAATTAAAATAAAAGGAAGGTGTAATGGAATCGTAAAAATGTTTTAAATAAACTTCACTTTCTGCTGTTATAGCAGTTAAATTCATTTTCTCGTTCCACTCAACTAAAATTCGATAATATTGGTCAAATTGTTTAATTTGATTTGAGTTGAGATTGATTCCCTTTTCTTTTAATGATAAAACAAAATTTTCTATATTCATATCAATTCCTCTTGCAAATCAACCTTTGAAATTTTACCTTGCTCAATATAAACAAGTAAAATGGAAACATCCGCTGGATTTACGCCAGAAATTCTAGAAGCTTGTGCAACAGAGAGTGGACGAATGTTTTTTAATTTTTGTCTTGCCTCAGTGGCCAATCCGTTGATAGCATCATAATCTATATTTTCTGGTATCTTCTTGTTTTCCATCTTTTTTAGTTTTTCAACTTGCTGAAGGGACTTTTCAATATAACCTTCATATTTTATTTGAATTTCAACTTGTTCTTTTTCTTCCTCAGATAGTGTAAATTCTGAAGGAATTAAGTGATGAATATGATCGTAAGTTACTTCCGTACGACGCAAGAAATCTGCAGCTCGAATACCGTCTTTTAACTCACTTCCTCCTAAACTTACAATTAATTCTTGTGTTGTTTTATTAGGTTTTATAATAATAGATTTTAATCTTTCTATTTCTTGATCAATATTCCTTTTCTTCTCGCAGAAAGATGAAAATCTCTGATTGCTAATTAAACCAATAGAATGTCCAATTTCTGTAAGTCTCAAATCTGCATTATCATGTCTTAAAAGTAATCGATACTCTGCTCTAGACGTTAAAAGACGATACGGTTCATTTGTACCTTTAGTAACAAGATCATCAATAAGGACACCAATATAAGACTCTTCTCTACCTAAGATAATTTCTTCCCGCTCTAATGATCTTCTTCCTGCGTTTATCCCTGCAATCAACCCTTGTCCCGCAGCTTCTTCATAACCAGAAGTCCCATTAATTTGACCCGCAGTATACAAGTTCTTAATACTTTTAATCTCTAAAGTTGGCCAAAGTTGTGTAGGCACAATTGCATCGTACTCAATGGCATAACCAGAACGCATCATTTGGGCATTTTCAAGACCATTAATAGATTGTAAAACGCTTCTTTGAACATCCTCAGGTAAGCTAGATGATAAACCCTGTACATATACTTCATGTGTGTTTCTTCCTTCAGGTTCAAGAAAAATCTGATGTCGTGGTTTATCATTAAACCGGACAATTTTATCTTCAATTGAAGGACAATATCGTGGACCAGTCCCCTTAATCATTCCAGAATACATTGGAGAGCGATGGAGATTTCCTTCTATAATTTGATGTGTCTTCTCATTTGTATGAGTCAACCAACACGGCAGCTGATCAACAAACTTTGAGATTGATTCATAAGAAAAGGACCGCAATTTTTCATCACCAGGCTGAATTTCTGTTTTACTATAATTTATTGTTTCACCATGGATTCTAGGAGGGGTTCCTGTTTTAAAACGAACCAGTTCAACACCCATTTCAACTAAATTTTCTGAAAGTCGAATGGATGGTTGTGAGTTGTTTGGTCCACTAGAATACTTTAACTCACCAAGGATAATCTCTCCTCTTAAGTAAGTACCCGTAGTAATAACAACTGCTTTTGAATAATAAACAGCTCCTGATTGTGTTACAACACCTTTGCAAGTACCTTCTTCAACGATTAACTTTTCTACAAGCCCTTGCATAAGGGTTAAATTAGACTCACTTTCAAGCGTCTTTTTCATTTCACTCTGATACAAATGTCTATCTGCTTGAGCTCTAAGTGCTCTAACAGCTGGTCCTTTTCCAGTATTCAACATTCTCATTTGAATATATGTTTTATCAATATTTCGACCCATTTCGCCGCCTAAAGCATCTATTTCACGAACAACAATTCCTTTAGCCGGTCCACCAATAGAAGGATTACAAGGCATAAAAGCAACCATATCCAAATTAATGGTTAACACAAGGGTCTTTGCTCCTTGTCTTGCCGCAGCAAGTCCAGCTTCACAGCCAGCATGACCAGCACCAACGACTATAACATCATACATTCCAGCTTCAAAAGCCATGTAATTCTCCTCCCTACTACTAAATTTATTTACCTAAACAAAATTGTGAAAACAATTGATTAATTAGATCTTCTTGAACACTTTCACCAATAATTTCTCCAAGAAAATCCCAAGCTTTTTTAAAATCAATTTGAACCAAATCGATTGGTACTCCTTCTTCAGAAGAGGATAACGCTTCTTCAATAGATTGAAGTGCCATATTTAATAAAGCGATATGCCTAGCATTTGAAACATAGGTCATATCTGAATCGCCAATGTTGCCCTGAAAGAACATATGAGAAATTTCTTTTTCTAAAGATTCCACACCATTATTTTCAAAAACTGACGTTTTAATATATTTAAAATTAAATCGTTTATATAATACTTGCTCATCTACTTTTTGAATCAAATCAGACTTATTTAATACGATGATGACGTTTTTCTTTTTTAAACTTTCAACCAATTGGAATAATTCTTCATCTTCTCTACTAAAATCTTCAGCACTATTAAGTACCAATAAAACTAAATCAGCATTTTCAAGTACTTTTTTGGATCTTTCAACACCTATTTTTTCAACAATATCTTCTGTTTCCCTGATTCCTGCTGTATCAATTAATTTTAAAGGTATACCTCTTACATTAACGTATTCCTCAATCACATCTCTTGTTGTACCGGGAATGTCAGTAACAATAGCTTTATTTTCATTTAATAAACTATTTAATAGAGACGATTTCCCAACGTTTGGCCTTCCTATAATTGCAGTCGAAATACCATCTCTCAAAATTTTACCTTGCTCAGCAGTTTCAAGTATTTTAATAAGTTCGGTTTTTACTAATAATCCCTTTTCCTTAAACTGTTGAAGTGTCATTTCCTCCACATCATCATACTCAGGATAATCTATATTAACCTCTACCTGTGCTAAAGTTTCTAAAATTTGCTGTCTTAATCCTCTAATTAGAATTGATAGTCTTCCTTCAATTTGTGAAAGAGCTTGATTCATTGCCTTATCAGTTTTTGCACGGATTAAATCCATAACAGCTTCCGCTTGTGATAAATCAATACGTCCGTTAAGAAAAGCGCGTTTTGTAAACTCTCCTGGTTCAGCAAGTCTAACACCACTCAATAAAACATGTTTTAAAACTGTATTTGCAGAAACAATACCACCATGGCAATTAATTTCAACAATGTCTTCCCTTGTAAAAGTATTTGGGGCTCTAAGAACAGTAACCATAACTTCTTCGATAACTTTTTCATTTTTTGGATTTATTAAATGCCCATAATGAATAGTATGAGATGTAACAGACGACAGTTTTTTGTTTCCAACACTCTTAAAGAGTTTTTCAACTATTTGTACTGATTTTTCTCCGCTTAAACGTACTATTGCAATAGCACCCTCACCCATTGGAGTAGAGATAGCAGCAATTGTATCAAATTCCATAAATACTCCATTCAAAAAACTATTACATTAGTTTTATAAAAATAATTTTCCGAAAAATTATTTCCCGGGTAATAATTATTTTAACTGATTCATTTTAGAATAACAACAAACTGAAGTAAAAATTAAAAAGAAAAAGAATCCCCAAAAAGGAGATTCAAATCAATTTTATTTTGAAAAATCTGGAGCTATCACAATATGTCTATATGGTTCTGTTCCGTTTGAATAAGTTTTAATTTTTTTCTTATTCATTAATGCAGCATGAATAACTTTACGCTCATAGGAAGGCATTGGTTCAAGTGCAACTTCTTTCTTAGTATATAATGCTCGATCTGCCATTTTAAAGGCTAAACTCTCTAATGTTTCAGTTCTACGTTTACGATAGTCTTCAGCATCTAGTAAAATTGTCATAAACTGTTCTGAATGTTGATTTGCTACTAATTGAGCTAGATATTGTAAGGAGTTTAATACTTGTCCCCTCTTACCAATTAATAATGCGATTTTTTCACCAGACATTTTCAGAGTAACAAATTTCCCATTGATAGAGACCTCAATATCAATTAGTACACCCATATTTTTTGCTACATCTAAAACAAATTCTTTTGTCTTATCAATAGCTAGTTTTTGTGATTCTTCATTAATAACAATTTGTTGAACTAATTGTTCTTTTTCTTTAATACCTTCACTTTTTATTTCTACATTTGAAATTTTAGTTTCAGTCTTTGGTTTAAAAACAACTTTTTCTTCTTTAGCTTTTTCTTGTACTTTTGGTTCCGATGTTTCTCTTTCCAATCTTTCTAAAGCACTTTCATTTTTTAACGAAACTTTAACTATTGCTAATCGGGAACCAATTCCTAAAAACCCTTTTTTACCTTCATCAATAGTTACAATATTTACTTGATCCAAGGTTGCATTTAATTGTTTTAAAGCAGAATCGACAGCTTCTTTAACAGATTGACCAGTTGCAGTAACTTGTTTCATTATTTTTTACCCCCAGCCTTTTTCGCATTAGCCGCTTTAATTTCAGGCGCTTTTACAAAATAAGTTTGGACAATCATAAAAATGTTACCCACAACCCAATACAAAGATAAAGCTGCTGGAAAATTAATCGCAAACATTAAAATCATAATTGGCATGATGTATGTCATCATTGCCATTTGCTGTGCCATTGGACTTGAATTATCTTGACCAATCATTGTTATTTTTTGTTGTAAAAATGTAGTAATCGCAGCAACTATTGGCAAAATGTAAAACGGATCTGGATTTCCCAAATCAAACCATAAAAAATTGTGTTGTGCTATTTCACTTGTTCTGGAAATTGCTTGATAGAAAGCAATTAAAATAGGCATTTGAATAAATAATGGTAAACAGCCTGATAAAGGATTTACTCCATTTTCCTTAAATAAAGCCATTTGTTCTTGTTGCATTTTCATTTGAGTCGCTTGATCTTTAGAACTATACTTTTCTTTTAATTTGTTAAGTTCCGGTTGTAAGGCTTGCATAGCTTTTGAGCTTTTCATTTGTTTTACCATTAATGGCAACATAGCAAATCTAACCAAAATAGTTACAATTACAATTGACATACCATATCCGATGAAAGGTATATTTGCTACCCACTTAATTAAAAATGATAATGGATAGACAAAATAATGATTCCAAAAACCTGGTGAACTCGAAGTAATTTCTACAATTTTTTGTTTTTCTGGTGAACCACATGCAGTTAAAATCATCATTAGAGCAACGATTAAAACTAGAAAAAAGATATTTCTTTTTTTCAAAATAAACCCTCCGTTTACTTTTTTTATTATATAGGTAAAACCATTAACCTCTTTTTAAATGCTAAAAATGATTCTATCATAAAATAGTAAAAAAGACGCAACAATCCTCTTTTACGTCTTTCTTATTATTTAGTTTCACTATTACTAATCTTGCCCTCTATTAATGATGCCCTTTTCAAAATATGAATTAAACTACTTTTTACTTCAAAGAAATTAAATTTAGATAATTGTGATCGAGCAATTACAATGATATCAATATTTTTTATCAATAAAGGGTCTATCTCAATAAAAGACTGCCTCAAATAACGCTTAATTCGATTCCTTACAACAGCATTTCCAATTTTTTTACTAACAGACAAACCTATTCGAAAGTTTGTTTGATCTGTTTTAGAAATGACATAAATGACAATTTGTTTATTTGCAAAAGATTTTCCTTTTTTAAAAACAAATTGAAATTCCTTTTCAGATTTAATTCTTCTATTTTTCTTCAAAATACACCTTCAATAATTTCTTTGTTAGCTAAAATTTATATGTGTATAAAAAAAACCACTGCATTCTGCAAGTGGTTTACTGGTTAAGCTGATAGTACGACTCTTCCTTTTTTACGACGAGCAGCTAAGACTTTACGTCCGTTTTTTGTACTCATGCGTGCACGGAATCCGTGTACTTTACTGTGTTTACGTTTATTTGGTTGATATGTTCTTTTCATTGTATACACCTCCTGAAATTAGACAATTATCTTCAAATTATATATTCCACTTAAAAGTATGTCAACAATTAATCAAATAAATTACTAATTTTTTGTTTATTAAAAAATATTTTACATACGTTATACACAGGTGAAAAAAATAATATTTTATTTTCAAACAATTATCTACATTTTTTTCAATACTTATACACATATTCAAAACATGTGAATAATAATTATCCACATGTTAATACAATTGTGGATAATTATTATAATACTATTATTTAATGCAACAAATAATCTATTAAAAGTATCATTTCCTGTGGAAAACTATTTTAAAAAAGCTAGATTATCAACAACTTGTGGATAAAATGAGTATAAATAATACACAATGTTAATTTTAACATTAAAATTGTGTATAACTTTTTAAAAAAATAAATGCTCTATTTTTAGTGCGAATTGGCTATTTTTAATATAAAATGAATAATACTAAACTATTTTTGAGGATATAATTTTGGAAAATTTAAGCTCACTTTGGCAAAAAACATTGGAAGATATTAAAAAAAACCTTGCGAAGTCCAGTTTTGACACATGGTTTAAAGATCTAAGTCCATTAAAATTGGAAAAAAATGAATTTTCTATTCAAGCAACTAGTGATTTTGTAAAAAATAGAATTCAGACTAATTATTTGGATACAATACAGCAAGCATTATTAAATATAACTGGAGAAACTTACAAAGTTATAATCACATCTGGTGAAACCCTTATACATACATCTGTACCAATTAACAAATTTATAGATCAATCAAATTTTGAATTAGCAGAATTTGAATTTGCTTCATTACTTGATAAGTACACTTTTGATAAGTTTGTTGTAGGATCTGGTAATAAATTCGCACATGCTGCCAGTTTAGCAGTAGCTGAAGATCCAGGTAATGCGTATAACCCATTATTTATATATGGTGGTTCAGGACTTGGTAAAACACATTTACTACAAGCAATAGGACATTCTGTTAGAGATAGAAATTCAGTATCTAAAATAGTCTATGTTTCCTCAGAAAAATTTATGAATGAATTTATTCAATCTATTAGGGAATCAAAAAGTGAAGAGTTTAGACAAAAATATCGTAAAGTAGATTTACTTTTAATTGATGATATTCAGTTTTTAGCTGGAAGAAGTGGGACGCAAGAAGAATTTTTTCATACTTTTAATACTTTATTTGAAGCTGGAAAACAAATAGTAATTACTAGTGATAGGCCGCCAAACGAAATACAAACACTAGAAAATCGACTTAGAACACGCTTTAGTTGGGGACTAATTACCGATATATCAGAACCAGATTTAGAAACTAGAATCGCTATATTACAACGAAAGATTAAATCTGAAGGTTTAGATATAGGTGATGATGTACTCCTATATATAGCAAATTCAATAGAGACCAATATTAGAGAATTAGAAGGTGCATTAACAAGAGTTTTGGCGTACTCTTCCTTAATGAATGAAGAAATATCAGAAAACCTTGCAATAGAAGCATTGAAAAATATAATTCCTACCTCTAATTCAAATAAAACAGTTAGTATATTAGACATTCAAAAATTAGTAGCGAATCACTATCATATACGATTAGAAGATTTCAAATCTAAAACGAGAACTAAAACTATTGCATTCCCAAGACAAATAGCAATGTATTTAACAAGAAATTTAACATCTTTATCTTTACCACAAATAGGTGAAGAGTTTGGTGGAAGAGATCATACAACAGTCATGCATGCGTGTGAAAAAATAAAAGAGTTACAAAAAGAAGATAAAATCTTCTATCAACAAATGGAGACATTCAAGAAAAGTCTTAAATTTTAATAGTCAAAATTGTGGATAACTATTTGTTTCTTTTCAACAATTTATTCACACAAAAACCGTCTGTTTTACCAATAGTAAACATAACTTATCCACTTATCCACAGTTACTACTACTTCTATTACTATTTTAAAATATAAAAAATAAACTATGAAATATTTTGGAGGACAAAATGAAAATAATTATTCAACGTGATCGACTCATTCAAGGAGTAAATGACTGTTTGAGGGCTATCACATCAAGAACAACGCTAGCAATTTTAACAAACATAAAACTTTCAGTAGAAAAAAACGGATTAATTTTAACTGGAAGTGATTCTGATATTTCTATTGAGACTTTTATCCCAGCAGAAGAAGCTGGTGACGAAATAATAGAAATTAAACAAACTGGATCTATTTGTTTAAAAGCAAGCCTATTCTCAGAAATAATTAAAAAATTACCCCAAGATACAGTTGAATTAGAAGTAAAAGAAAATTATTTAACTACAATTAAATCTGGAAAATCAGAATTTAAAATTAATGGATTAAATGCTAATGATTATCCACAATTACCAACCGTAGAAAAAGATAATGGTTATTCAATTCCAGTTGACTTATTAAAAACAATAATAAAACAAACAGTTTATGCTGTAGCAACAACAGAAACGAGACCTATACTAACAGGTGTAAATTGGGTAATTGAAGATGGCAAATTAACATGTGCTGCAACAGATAGCCACCGCTTATCTAAAAAGGTAATCCCTTTTATTACTAAAGAACAAAAAATAAACATTATCATCCCTGGGAAGAGTTTAGAAGAACTTAGCAAAATTCTAATAGACTCTGCTGAATCTGTTGAGATTTTTTTCACAAAAAATCAGGTGTTATTTAAATCTAAAAATATTATGTTTTATTCAAGACTCTTAGAAGGTATATATCCTGATATAGAAAGACTAATTCCACCAGATACAAAAACAACAATCGTTTTGAATACAAAAGATTTTCTTAAATCCATTGATCGTGCTTCTATTTTAGCTAGAGAAAATAGAACAAATACAGTTTTATTTACATCAAATAACGAAATGATTGAAATTTCCTCATTTACTCCAGAAGTAGGAAATGTAGTCGAGGATATTCAAGCAAGCCAATTTAACGGGGAAAACCTTAAAATTTCTTTTAATGCTAGATATGTTATTGATGCTTTAAGAACAATTGATGACGAGGAAACAATCATTCGATTCACAGGAATTATGAGGCCATTCGTATTAAAAGGTGCTGGTGATGATTCTATAACACAATTAATTCTTCCTGTTAGAACTGTATAAAAAGAAGCTTAAACCTGTAATTTACATTCGTTTTTTACAGGTTTTTTTGTGATTATTTCCTATTTATAGTAAAATAAATGTTTAAGGGATTTTTTAATTTTGAGAGGTTTTTATGAAAAAAATAAATATACAAACTGAATATATAACATTAGGACAATTTCTTAAATTAGCGGATATCATCCAATCTGGTGGTGAAGCTAAATGGTTTCTTTCAGAAAATGAAATAATCATAAATAAAGAAATTGATAATCGAAGAGGAAGAAAATTAAGAAACAACGATCATATAGAAATCAATGGATATGGAAGTTATATTGTAAAAAATGAAGGTTAGTTACTTGATGTATATTAAGTAACTTATAGGTACAATTATGCATTTAGTAAATCTTAAACTTCAAAACTTCAGAAATTACGAAAATTGTACTTTGAATTTTCAAAATAAAATAAATATTTTTATTGGTGAAAATGCTCAAGGTAAAACAAATATTCTAGAAGCTATATATTTACTATCAATGGCTAAATCCCACCGTACAAACAATGATAAGGAACTCATAAAATGGGATTCTGAATTTACTAAAATAGAGGGAAGAATTGAAAAAAATACAGGAGTCGTTCCATTAGAACTGCAAGTAAGTCAAAAAGGAAAAACAACAAAGGTAAATCATATTACGCAAACTCAATTAAGCAGATTTATGGGAAATATGAATGTTGTTATGTTTGCTCCTGAAGATTTAAATTTAGTAAAGGGAAGCCCTCAAATAAGAAGAAAATTTTTGGATATGGAAATAGGACAAATATCTCAAATATATCTTCATGAAATGAAGCAGTATCACCGTGTTTTACAACAAAAAAATGCCTTTTTAAAGAAAAGTTTTGGTATTAAAACAACAGAACATAGTTTGATCGATGTTTATAATGAACAACTGGTTGATTTAGGTTCAAAAATTATACAAAAACGATTTGAATTTCTAGAAAAATTAAAGAGAAGTGCTTATTCAATTCATAAAGGGATTTCTAGAAATCTTGAAAAATTGGAAATAAACTATCAATCCTCGATTAATGTTTCAGAATCAATGGATTTGACCAAAATAATAACCCTATTAGAAGAAAATTTTGTTAAAATAAAAGGTAAGGAAATTGAGAGAGGTGTAACACTTATTGGGCCACATAGAGACGATCTTGTTTTCTTCATAAACGGAAAAGAAGTTCAATCTTATGGTTCACAAGGACAACAAAGAACCACTGCACTTTCATTAAAATTAGCTGAAATAGAATTAATTCATAATGAAACAGGAGAGTACCCTATCTTACTATTAGATGATGTTTTATCAGAATTGGATGATCATAGACAATCACATTTATTAAATACGATAGAAGGAAAAGTACAAACGTTTATTACTACGACAAATGTTGATGGAATTGATCATGAGACGATTAATAATGCTACTAGATACAATATAAATAGTGGAAAACTATTAATATAATGAATTGGATAAAGGTGAGAAAATGACGATTGAACAACAGCAAGAAAATTCATATGATGCTAGTCAAATACAAGTACTAGAAGGTCTTGAAGCGGTTCGTAAACGCCCAGGAATGTATATTGGTTCAACTAGTAGTCGTGGTCTGCATCATTTAGTATGGGAAATCGTTGATAACAGCATTGACGAAGCATTAGCTGGATACTGCAATGAGATTAATGTCATTCTTGAAGAAGACAACAGTATTACAGTTATAGATAATGGGCGAGGTATACCTGTTGATATGCATAAATCTGGGCGCCCTGCTTTGGAAGTCATTTTAACTGTACTCCATGCTGGAGGTAAATTTGATGGTTCAAACTACAAGGTTTCTGGTGGATTACATGGGGTAGGTTCATCTGTAGTAAATGCCCTTTCTTTACGTATGGATGCAACAGTTTATCTAGATGGGAAAATACATCAACAATCTTTTGAACGTGGAGTTCCAGTTGGAGATTTACAAATTATTGGAGAAACAGAACGTATAGGAACAACCATTCACTTTAAACCGGATCCAGAAATTTTTACAGAGACAACAGAGTATGATTTTGAAACATTGTCTTCACGTATTAGAGAATTAGCATTTTTAAATAAAGGTTTAAAAATAACAATAGAAGACAAACGAGAAAATCCAATATTGAAAGAGTACCATTATGAAGGTGGTATATCTTCATATGTGGAGCACTTAAATAGAAAAAAAGAAGTATTACATGAGAATCCAGTCTATGTAAATGGTGAACAAGTAATTGAAATTAAAGAAAAAGATCATGTAAGAAAAGCACCTGTATCAGTAGAAATTGCAATGCAATACAATGATGCTTATTCTAGTATTCTTCTATCCTTTACTAATAATATTCATACACACGAGGGTGGAACACATGAAATGGGTTTTAAAAATGCCCTAACACGTGTATTAAATGACTATGCTCGAAAAAACGGATTATTGAAAGAAAACGATCAAAATTTATCTGGGGAAGATGTACGTGAAGGGTTAACTGCAATAATATCTGTAAAACATCCAGATCCACAGTTTGAAGGACAAACAAAAACGAAATTAGGAAATTCAGAAGTTCGTGCTATTACAGATAATATTTTTGCAGATCAACTTGAAAGATTTTTATTAGAAAATCCTCCAGTTGCAAAAAGAATGGTAGAAAAAGGTTTAATGGCAGCACGTGCACGTGATGCAGCAAAGAAAGCTCGTGAACTAACGCGTCGTAAGGGTGCACTTGAATTTTCAGGTTTACCTGGTAAATTAGCAGATTGTTCATCAAAAGACCCATCGATTTCTGAACTATATGTTGTAGAGGGTGATTCTGCAGGAGGTTCAGCAAAACAAGGGCGTGATCGTCATTTCCAAGCTATATTACCTCTTCGTGGAAAAATTCTAAACGTAGAGAAAGCACGTTTGGATAAAATTTTAGCAAATAATGAAATTCGTGCCATTATCACAGCACTTGGTTGTGGAATCGGAGATGAATTTAATATCGAAAAAGCTCGTTATCATAAAATCGTTATAATGACTGATGCCGATGTCGATGGTGCACATATTCGAACATTATTACTAACATTCTTCTATCGCTATATGCGTCAAATAATAGAAAGTGGATATATATATATTGCACAACCACCACTATTTAAAGTTTCACAAGGTAAAAGAATTGAGTATGCGTATAATGAGAGAGATCTTGCAAAAATTTTAGAAGAATTGCCTCAAAACCCAAAACCAGGACTACAACGTTATAAAGGTCTTGGAGAAATGAATGCTTCTCAACTATGGGAAACAACAATGGATCCAGAAGTAAGAACACTACTTCAAGTTACCTTAAAGGATGCAATTGAGGCAGATGAAACTTTTGAAATGCTTATGGGTGATAAAGTAGAACCACGTCGTAACTTTATAGAAGAAAATGCTATATATGTTAAGAACTTAGACGTTTAATAAATTTCTGTTTTACTTTTTAATGAAACAGATTGAAAGAGGACAATTCATGTCAGAAATTCAACAACCTAGAGTAAAAGAAATAAATATTAGCAAGGAAATGAGGACATCATTTCTAGACTACGCGATGAGTGTAATTGTTTCACGTGCGCTACCTGATGTTCGTGATGGATTGAAGCCAGTTCATCGTCGAATTTTATATGCGATGAATGACTTAGGGATGACTTCAGACAAAGCATACAAAAAATCAGCACGTATTGTTGGAGAAGTAATTGGTAAGTATCATCCACATGGTGATTCAGCTGTTTATGAAACAATGGTTCGTATGGCACAGGATTTCAACTATCGCTATATGTTAGTTGATGGTCATGGAAATTTCGGTTCAATTGATGGAGACTCTGCGGCAGCAATGCGTTACACAGAAGCACGTATGTCAAAAATTTCAATGGAATTGCTTCGTGATATAAATAAGGACACAATTGATTATCGTGATAACTACGATGGTTCTGAAAAAGAGCCAATTGTTATGCCAGCACGTTTTCCAAACCTTTTAGTAAATGGTTCAACAGGTATCGCAGTTGGTATGGCTACTAATATTCCGCCACATCAACTTGGAGAAGTTATTGATGGCATTTTGGCATTAAGTAAAAACCAAGATGTTTCTATAGCTGAATTAATGGAGCATATTCCAGGTCCAGATTTTCCAACAGCTGGAAAAATATTTGGTAAAAGTGGTATACGTCGTGCTTATGAAACAGGCCGTGGATCAATTATCATGCGTGCAACACATGTAATAGAAGAAAAATCAAATGGTCGTTTTTCTATTATCATTAATGAAATTCCTTACCAAGTAAATAAAGCAAACTTGATTGAAAGAATAGCAGATTTAGTCCGTGATAAAACAATTGATGGTATTTCAGATTTACGTGATGAATCTGATCGAAATGGAATGCGCATTGTAATTGAATTAAAACGTGAAGCAAATGTAGATGTGCTTATGAACAAACTTTATAAACATACTGCGTTGCAATCAAGTTTTGGTATTAATTTATTAGCACTTGTTGATGGACAACCAAAGGTACTAAACTTAAAGGAATGTTTAGTACATTATTTAGAACATCAAAAGGTTATTATCCGCCGTCGTACGGAATTTGATTTACGAAAAGCTGAAGCACGAGCACATATTTTAGAAGGTTTAAGAATAGCACTTGATCACATTGATGCAATTATTGCTTTAATTCGTGCTTCAAAAACTACAGATGAAGCACGTCAAGGCTTAATGGAAAAATTCAATCTTTCTGAAAAACAAGCACAAGCTATTTTAGACATGCGTTTACAACGCCTAACTGGTTTAGAGCGTGAAAAAATTGAAGAAGAATACCAAGCACTTGTAACGTTAATTGCTGAACTTCAAGCAATTTTAGCTGATGAAGAAAAATTAGTTCAAATTATTCGAGATGAATTGAATGAAATAAAAGAACGCTTCAATGATAAACGCCGTACTGAAATTATTTCTGCAGGACTTGAAACATTAGAAGACGAAGATTTAATTCCACAAGAAAATATTGTTATAACATTAACAAATAAGGGCTATATTAAACGATTACCAGCCAATACGTATCGCAGTCAACGCCGTGGTGGTAGAGGTATTCAAGGAATGAGTACAAATGAGGATGATTTTGTTGAACAACTCGTTTCAACATCAACTCATGATACAATCCTATTCTTTACAACAAAAGGAAAAGTATATCGTCTAAGAGGTTTTGAGCTTCCTGAATTTAGTCGTACAGCAAAAGGTATTCCAATTATAAATAAATTAAGTCTTGACCCAGGCGAAACTGTAAACACAATGATTGCTGTAAAAGAATTTACTGATAATCAGTATTTATTCTTCACAACAAAACTGGGTGTTTCAAAGCGATGTTCATTGTCGTCCTTTGCAAATATTAGACAGAATGGATTAATTGCTCTTGGTCTACGAGATAACGATGAGCTTATGTCAGTAAAGTTAACTGATGGAGAATGCCACATAATTATAGGAACTCAAAGCGGTATGTTGGTTCGTTTTGACGAAAATGATATTCGTTGCATGGGAAGAACAGCGGCAGGAGTTAGAGGAATTAGACTTCGTACTGATGACGTCGTTGTAGGTGTAGATATATTAAAACCAGGTAATGAAATTCTAACAGTAACCCGTAATGGATATGGTAAACGTACGAGTGAAGAAGAATACCGTTTACAAAACAGAGGCGGTTATGGAATAAAAACATGTAACGTTACGGATAAAAATGGACCTGTCGTTTCTGTTCAAACTGTTACTGGCGAAGAAGATCTTATGATAATAACTGCCGAGGGAGTTATTATTCGTATGGATATAGCTTCAATATCTGTTTTCGGTAGAAATTCTCAAGGTGTTCGCTTAATTAAACTTGGTGATTCTGATCAAAGTTTTGTATCCAGTGTAACTAAGGTTGAAAAAGAAGATATAGAAGATGATATTTTAGAATCTGAAAATGAGTTAACAGAAGTAGAAATGTTAACTACCAATGAAGATTTAACTTTAGAATAGGTTAAAAACAGTAGAAAAACTAAAGGTTTTTCTACTGTTTATTTTTAAAATTCTAGTAAAAATTTTAAAACTAGAGATTGTGTTTCTTTCAAGGAAATATTTAAAAATTGATTAATAAAAATAAAGTCAAAATGAGAAAAATTCTTTAATAAATCTGACCACCATTCAGATTCATATCTGACAATCATACTTAAGTTGTATAAAAGTAAGTAATGAGTAAGTAACTCAGGCAAGATAACTTTTTTATTTAAATGAATCGATAGAAGTTTAAAAGTACTAGATAAATCTTTTACCTGATCAAGTAACTGAAGCATTGAGTATTTTTCGAAAGGTGAAATCTGTATTTGATAAAGTTGGTTTGCAGCATGTGAAAAAAAACCATTTTTTTGAATCTTAATCTCATCTTTTAAAAATTCATAACCACTTTTCTTACGTTTTCGAGTAGAAACACCATGAGATAAAACAGCAGAATTTTCAGGATAAAAAGGGTCAACTTTTAACACACATGCTTTCATAAGGTGAAGGAGACCATAAAAAAGAAGCAGAGGCTTTATTTGAATAGGACTTATTTCAGCTTGTCGAAAATATATGATTCCATGTTCAAGATAAGAAATGAAAGAATAACAATTTTCATATGCCAAAATCTTTGGATTTTGGACATTTAAATTCTCATAATTTTTTTGTAAAAATGAAGTAGTAAACTTCGATGAAAAAAATACTGAAAAATTTTCATAATCTAAAACATTATGCAAAGAAAGCGCCCCAATGATTTTTAGCTTATTTTTAGCTAATTTGATGGAAACAATTCAACTATTTTTATTGATAGAATTATGATAGAATATCAAAGTTTACATAGCAGGATAATTTGGAGGAAGCAATGGCTATTATTAAAAAAATTTGTATTAAAGTAATGTTGTTTGCGATTATTTTTACGTCTATCATTTCTGTAAATATCGCAAGTGTTAGTGCTGAGGAGGATACACTCTCATTAAATGCGGAGGCTGCAATTCTAATAGATGCAGACACTGGGCAAGTATTGTATGAAAAAAATGCTGATGAAATGCTTGGAGTAGCAAGTATGTCAAAAATGATGACTGAATACTTGGTACTTGAGGCAATTAATAAAAATAAAATAAGTTGGGATCAAGAGGTGCTAATTGATAAGTATGTACATGATTTATCAGGTGCACCTAACTTATCTAATGTTGGCTTAACAGACGGGGAAACATATACCGTTAAAGAACTTTTTGAAGCTATGGCTGTTTATTCTGGTAACGGAGCAACTGTTGCACTTGCTCAACTTCTAGGTAGTTCAGAAGCTAATTACATTAAGCTAATGAATAAAAAAGCAAAAGAATTAGGATTGAAGGACTATTACTTTGTAAATAGCTCTGGACTTAATAATGAAGACTTATTAGGTCAAATCCCAGCAGGTGGTCCAACTGATGAAAATTTAATGTCAGCACGTTCAACTGCGCTATTAGCATATTCATTATTAAAAGATTTTCCAGAAATTTTAAAGACTACTAGCATTGAAAAATTACAGTTTAAAGATGGTAGAACATATCCAAACTTTAACTGGATGTTACCTGGATTAACTTTTGGTTATAACGGAGTTGATGGTCTTAAAACGGGGTCAACAGATTTTGCTGGTTCTTGTTGTACGATAACTGCAAAGAAAAATGGCCAACGAGTAATATCTATAGTAATGAAATGTAAAAGCAAAGAAGCTCGTTTCCAAGAAACACAAAAAGTCCTAAATTATGCTTTTAGTAATTTTTCAAAAAAGCAAGTTTCTAAAGCAAATTCAATAATTAAGAGTAAAAAAACAGTACCCGTTTTAAAAGGGAAGACAGACAAAGTTAAAATTGCTGCTAAATCAAAAATTGATATCATCGTTGGTAAAAATAATTCAGAAAAATATCAATTAAAATTTGTTCCTGATAAAAAGAAATTTGATAAAAAAGGTAATTTAACAGCTCCTGTTAAAAAAGGAGAAAAAGTAGGAACAGCTATTTTAGTTGATTCGCAAGGTAAAAAAATTAGTTTTATTGATGAAAAAGGTTTATCTACTACACAAACAGTAGTAGTAACTACTCAAAAAGTAGAAAAAGCAAATATATTTGTTTTATTCTTTAGATCAATAAAAGAAAAATTCTAGGCATAAATCCGTTGCATAGGGTTAAAATGTATAGTATATTAGTAAAAATAAAAAACGATGAGAAGAAATAGTAACAAGTGCAGTTGTTTGTAGAGAACTAGTGGTTGGTGAAAACTAGTACAACGATTTGTGAATCCATCTTTGAGTGAAATCAGGAAGTTCTTTAAGGATGTGTAATGATTTCCGGTGCATGGCCGTTATCAATTTGAGGTGAAAAGTAGTCTTTCTACTTTTAACTAGGGTGGTATCGCGGAACTGTTTATATTGTCTCGTCCCTTTATGGGGACGGGACTTTTTTTATTTAAGTTTAAAAAGGAGGAAAAGAAATGTTAGATTTAAAGTACGTAAGAGATAATTTTGATGAGGTAATTGATAGACTAAAACATCGCGGTGAAGATTTATCAGGTTTAGATAAATTTAAGGATCTAGATGCACGCCGTAGGGAGTTAATCATAGAAGTTGAACAATTAAAAAGCAAGCGTAATGAGGCTTCACAATTAGTAGCACAATTAAAGCGGGAGAAAAAAGATGCAGACCAATTAATTTTGGAAACAAGAGAAATTGGGGAAAAAATTAAAAACTTAGACGAAGAATTAAATAGTATCGAAACAAATTTACAAGATGTAATGTTGAACTTACCTAATCTCCCGCATGAAAGTGTTCCTGTAGGAGCATCTGAAGATGATAATATACCAATTCGTAACATTGGACAGTTTCCAAAATTTAATTTTGAACCAAAACCACATTGGGAAATAGCTGAAAATCTTGGGATACTTGATTTTGAAACAGCAGGAAAAGTTACAGGAAGTCGTTTTGTTTTTTATAAAGGATTGGGTGCACGTTTGGAGAGAGCGCTGCAAAGTTTTATGTTAGACCTTCATACAGAAGAACACGGATATACTGAAGTTTTACCCCCCTATATAGTAAACCGTATGAGTATGACAGGAACAGGTCAACTTCCAAAGTTTGAGGAAGATGCATTTAAGGTTGCGGACACAGATTATTTTTTAATTCCAACTGCAGAAGTACCTGTAACAAATATGCATCGTGATGAAATTTTAACTGCAGATCAACTGCCAATTAAATACGCTGCATATAGTGCATGTTTCCGTTCTGAAGCAGGATCTGCAGGACGTGATACCAGAGGTCTTATTCGTCAACATCAATTTAATAAAGTAGAATTAGTAAAATTCACTAAACCAGAAGAATCTTATGAAGAATTAGAAAAATTAACAGCGAATGCTGAGAAAGTTCTTCAATTATTGGAGCTTCCGTATCAAGTATTAAGTATGTGTACTGGAGATCTTGGATTCACGGCAGCAAAAAAATATGACATCGAAGTGTGGATTCCAAGTCATAATGGGTATCGAGAAATATCATCTTGCAGTAACTTTGAAGCATTTCAAGCACGCCGTGCTAATATCAGATTCAGACGTGAATTAAATGGAAAACCTGAGCATGTTCACACAATTAATGGATCAGGGTTAGCTGTTGGGCGTACTGTAGCCGCAATATTAGAAAATTTTCAGCAAGAAGATGGAACTGTATTAATTCCTAAAGTACTTCAACCTTATATGGGTGGAAGGGAAAAAATAACTAAATAAAATGAAAGGATTTCCAAAACTTTTATAACAAAGTTTGGAAATCCTTTCTTATTATTATTATTATTTCTTCTGCACTAACTTTAAATAACTGCTGATACGAGCGATAATCTTTTCAATAGAGTCATCATGATTTTTTGGACAATAATCGTGCATACCTAATCTCATCACTGGACAATCGTTAAAATTATCAATCCAATCATTATATCGATTGTACATTTCTTCCCAATATTCGATTGGAGTCCTCTGTTCCATTTCACGACCACGAAGTTTAACACGTCCTAGAATATCCTCTAAAGGCCCTTCTAAATGAATCAGTAAATCTGGTTTTGGAAAATAAGGTGTCAACATCATCGCTTTGAATAAACGAGAGTAGGTTTCATAATCAACCTTTGTCATTGTCCCTTTTTCAAAATGGCGCTTAGCAAAAATTTCTGTATCTTCATAAATAGAACGATCTTGAATGAAGCCACCACCATATTCAAACATACGTTTTTGTTCCTTAAATCTTTCAGCTAAAAAGAACACTTGCAAATGAAAACTCCATCGCTCAAAATCGTTATAAAATAAATCTAAATAGGGGTTTGTTTCAACATTTTCAAAAGAAGTACGAAATCCTAGTGCTGTAGCTAAAGCATTTGTTAAAGTAGATTTTCCAACACCAACGGTACCTGTGATAGTTATAATTGCATTTGAAGGTATTTCATACTTTTCACGCAAATTCATAACGATAGCCCCCTTGTTGCAGTTGTTCTTCTATTTTTTTCAAAACAACCTCTAAATCATAAGAATTTTTTACAAAGTCAAGATTATCTCCATCTAATCGAATAACTGGTACCTCTGGATGGAAAAGTTCAAATTCATTCATAAATGTTTCATAATCTTCAGAAAGGCGCTCCAAATATCCTGGTTCGATTGATTTTTCTATATCGCGTCCACGAGACTCAATGCGTTCTAATAAAGTATTGAGACTTGCATTTAAATAAATAACTAAATTTGGTTTTGGCATGTCTTGAATTAAAATATCGTAGATTGCGCGATATTTTTCAAATTGCTCACCATGTAAAGTCCGTTGTGTAAAAATCATATTTTTAAAAATATGATAATCAGCAACAACAGGAAGCTTCTTTGAAATGTAATTCTGTTTTATATCGTTCAATTGCTTGTAACGATTACATAAAAAGAACATTTCAGTCTGAAAACTCCATTCATCTATATTTTCATAAAATTTCCCTAAGAATGGATTTTCCTCTACTATTTCTTTTAATAAAGTAAATTGGAAATGATTTGCAATTCTATTTGCTAAAGAAGTTTTACCAACTCCGATGGGACCTTCAACAGAAATAAAGGGCGTCTGCAACATATAAAAAATACCCCCTGAATATATATTATTTTGTCTAATAATGAGTATAATTGTAACATGTAAGCAAGTAAAAAATTATCTGAAAATAGTTTTTTGGAGAAATATTATGTCAGAATCGATTAACTATATGAACCTCGCAATTGAAGAAGCAAAAAAAGCGGGTAGTATGGGAGAAGTACCAATTGGAGCAATAATTGTACTTAATGGAGAAATAATTGCAAAAGGTCATAATTTAAGAGAAACAAAACAAACTTCTACAGCTCATGCTGAGATACTTGCAATTGAAGAAGCATGTAGGAAAGTTGGTTCATGGCGTTTAGATAAAGCTACTTTATATGTTACATTAGAACCATGTCCAATGTGTGCAGGAGCCATTATTATGTCACGTATCTCAAGAGTTGTTTTTGGTGCTACAGACCCTAAGGCTGGTTGTGCAGGAACATTTATGAATCTTCTTCAAGATGAACGTTTCAATCATCAATGTCAAGTTGAACAAGGAGTTCTTCAAGAAGAGTGTGGACAACTTCTAACTGATTTTTTTAAAGTAATTAGAGAGAAAAAGAAAAAATAATGGCACAATTTCCAGATGGTAATAGGTTGCCTTATTTTTTTAGAGAATGTATAATAATTCTCGTGCATTTAAAAGAAAAATTGTGTAAGAACTTCAGGCGGGTCCTGTGCAATGGAAACTCTCGAACCATGTCAGGTCCGGAAGGAAGCAGCATTAAGGGATGCTTTCTATGTGCCGCAGAGTAACCTGTCTGAAGTTGTTATACAATCATTCTCTTAGGTGTTTTTTTTATAAATACTTTTCAAAAACTAAATTTCATCTATTAAACAACTTTTGTATTATATTTAGCAATCAGATGTTTTTTATTTATAAATGGAAAGATATAATAATAGTAGAAAGATTTTTACAGAGGAACGTGAACCATGGCTTATCAGGCTTTATACCGAGTTTGGCGATCTCAAACATTTGACGATGTGATTGGCCAGCAGCATATTACAAAAACTTTGCAAAATGCAATTGCTCAGAAGAAAATATCTCACGCTTACTTGTTCTCAGGACCTCGTGGAACAGGAAAAACAAGTTGTGCACGAATTTTAGCAAAAGCCATAAATTGTGAAAACAGTTCGTCAAGTGAACCTTGTAATGACTGTCCAACATGCGTGAATATTATGGAAGGTTCTGCAACAGATGTTCTAGAGATTGATGCTGCCTCAAATAATGGAGTAGAAGAAATTCGTGACTTAAGAGACAAAGTGAAATACGTTCCTACTTCTATGAAGTATAAAGTGTATATTATTGATGAAGTACATATGCTATCTACTGGGGCGTTTAATGCCTTATTAAAGACACTAGAGGAACCTCCAGCTCATGTTGTTTTTATTTTAGCAACAACTGAACCACATAAAATTCCATTAACAATCCACTCCCGTTGTCAAAGATATGATTTCAAACAAATCACAATTGAGGACATAATTGGAAGAATGGAAATTATTTTAAAGGAAACTAATATTGCATATGAAGAAAACGCATTACCAATCATTGCACGTGCTGCTAATGGAGGGATGCGTGATGCATTAAGTTTACTTGACCAAGCTATTTCATATAGTTATGAAAAAGTGACAGAATCAGATGCTTTACTGGTAACGGGTTCTGTTTCTAAAACATTTTTAATAAATATTACAAAAGCTATTTTTGAGAGAAAAACTGCAGATGCATTGAATCTCTTTAATGAGCTGTTTAGTTCTGGAAAAGATCCAATGCGTTTTATTGAAGAAATGATTTTTTTCTATAGAGATATACTTTTATATCAAGTTTCTTCTAATAAAGAGCTAGAAGCTAAGGGAATAGACGAAGAATTTATCACTCTAACCAAACAACTATCGAGTGAACAACTCTACCATTATATAGAACAATTAAATAAGACTATTCAAGATTTAAAAGTTTCTTCACACGCTCGTATTTTTTTAGAAGTTGCTCTAGTAAAACTTTGCCAGCCAATTCAAGCTGTTGATAATGGGTACAGTGAACTGATAAATAAATTAGAGGAAAAAGTAAAAGATTTAGAAACAGTAGTATTAAAACTAAAACAAACAGGTTTTCAAACTACGGAGACAAAACCTATTAAAAAAATGAAACAGGAAATTAGAAACTATAAATATTCAGTAAGTAAATTACACGAAATTTTAGCAAAAGCTACGAGCGCTGATCGTAACCTAATAAAAAAGTTTTGGGATCAAGTAAAACAAGAAATGAAAAATCAAAAAGAATCTCAATCTTTTTGGTTAGATGATGCTGAACCGATTGCTGCATCACCAAACGCCTTTGTGTTAAAATTTAAAGATGATTTTCAATGTCAACTAACTGTTCAGTATCCTGATTTTATTCAAAGACTGTCTGAAGCCGTACAATCGATTATCGGAATAGAATTTGATATTATATGTATATCTGAACCAGAATGGTTGCAAGAAAGAGAAAATTTCTTAGAGAACACAAAAAAACAACAACAGAAAAATGAGAATAAGCAGACTGAACAAAGAATTGAGAAAGAACCAGTTGTAGAAGAGGCAATAAATTTATTTGGAAGCGACTTAGTCGAAATTATTGATTAATGGAGGAAAAGAAAAATGCGTGGAATGGGCAATATGCAAAATATGATGAAGCAAGTTCAAAAAATGCAAAAACAAATGCAACAAGCTGCAGAAGAGTTAGGAAGTAAGGAATTTGAAGGAACTGCAGGCGGCGGAATGGTATCTATTTCTGTTAACGGAAATAAAGAAGTTTTAAAAGTAGCACTTAAACCAGAAGTTGTTGATCCAGATGATATTGAAATGCTTCAAGACTTAATAATAGTAGCTGTAAACGATGCACTCCGTAAGGTCGAAGAAACTTCAAATAACACAATGGGACAATTTACAAAAGGTATGAATTTACCAAAAGGATTATTCTAAAATACTTTAAAAAGTGTGTAGATTGCATTATATCTTGAATGCACTACCGCTTTTTTTAATGAAAGAAATAAATAGGTGAATTTATGTATTATCCAGAGCCAATTTCAAAACTAATCGATAACTTTACTAAACTACCTGGTATTGGACCAAAAACAGCAACTCGATTAGCATTTTATGTCTTAGATATGGAAGAAGAGAGTGTCTTAGAATTTGCGAAAGCGCTTGTAAATGCAAAGCGTCAACTTACATATTGCTCTATATGTGGTCATATAACTGATAAAGATCCATGTATAATTTGTTCGGACCAAAGAAGAGATCAAACTGTTCTTTGTGTAGTGCAGGAATCTAAAGACTTAATAGCTATGGAAAAAATGAGAGAATATACAGGCTTGTATCATGTTCTTCAAGGAAGCATATCGCCAATGGAAGGTATAGGACCAGAGGATATAAATATTCCAAGCCTTTTAAAAAGACTTCAGGATGACACAGTTCAAGAGGTTATACTTGCAACAAACCCAAACATAGAGGGCGAAGCAACAGCTATGTATATTTCTAAACTTCTAAAACCATCAGGAATTAAAACTACTCGATTGGCACACGGACTACCTGTAGGGGGAGATTTAGAGTACGCTGATGAAGTGACGTTGCTTAAAGCAATGGAGGGCAGAAGAGAATTTTAATTCAAGTTAAAAGGAGGATCCCAACGTGCTTTTCAAAAGAAAACATCATCTTAGAAAAGATTTTGATGAAAAACTACTAAAGGATTTATCTGATTTAAAAAAAGAGTGGTTACGCCAAAAGGAAATGTATAAGATTACATTTTCACCATCAAAAGAAACTGAGTGTGAATTAAAGTTAAGTGAAATGAAATATTTCTACTTATTTAAAGAAGCAAAGTATAGAAAAATAAAATCAAATTAAAACAAATCATTCTTTTGGTTTGTTTTTTTATGTTTAATATTTTTAAGTCTAAATTTTGAACTTGTCCATAAAATTAGAAGATGAAAAGGAGGATTAAAATGAACCCGTTAATAATAATTTTATCAATTGTATTTACTATTGCACTTCTTCTAGTTGTAGGCACAGCTATGACACCTTTCCGTATATTGAAAAGATTAGGGATAAATATAGTAATAGGATTATTTCTTTTATTAACAATTAATTATTTTGGAAACGAATTTGGATTTAAAGTTCCAGTTAATGAATTTACTACATTATTAGTTGGTGTGTTAGGTGTGCCGGGATTCATAGTTATTCTGGTTCTTAAAACATTGGTATAACTTCATTTAATGGTAACTATGTAAAAAAGTATTTAATTAGTGTTGACATTGATCATTAGCCATGATAAAGTTATGAACGTTGCTGCAAAACATAGTCGAATTTTGTCGAATGTTATCAAAAAATATTTCTAATAAATGTTGACAATGATTCGCAACAATGATACGATAATATCTCGCTGTTTTGAAGCGAATAAAAATTGCTCTTTGAAAACTAAACAAAACGAAACGCCAAGTGTAAGAGATTATAAGTAATCTCGTCAATGAATTAAAAGAATTGAGCAATCAAATCATTTAATAC
>JARBTR010000012.1 GCA_029240105.1 Caryophanales bacterium
GCCTGCTACCCCGGTTGCGCCGGTTGCTCCAGTTGCTCCTGTTACCCCGGTTGCTCCCGTTGCTCCTGCTACTCCGGTTGCTCCTGCTGCTCCCGTTGCTCCTGTTACCCCGGTTGCGCCTGCTACCCCGGTTGCGCCGGTTGCTCCCGTTGCTCCTGTTACCCCGGTTGCTCCCGTTGCTCCAGTTGCTCCTGTTGCGCCATTTGCTCCTGTTACTCCTACACCAGTTGCTCCCGTTGCTCCCGTTGCTCCCGTTGCTCCCGTTGCTCCTGTTACCCCGGTTGCTCCTGTTGCTCCTGCTACTCCTATTGCTCCCGTTGCTCCTGTTGCTCCGGTTGCTCCTGTTACTCCTACACCAGTTGCTCCCGTTGCTCCCGTTGCTCCCGTTGCTCCTGTTGCTCCGGTTGCTCCTGTTACTCCTACACCAGTTGCTCCCGTTGCTCCTGTTACTCCTACACCGGTTGCTCCCGTTGCTTGCTCCTGTTGCTCCGGTTGCTCCTGTTACTCCTACACCAGTTGCTCCCGTTGCTCCTGTTACTCCTACACCGGTTGCTCCCGTTGCTCCTGTTGCGCCTGTTGCTCCTGTTACTCCTACACCAGTTGCTCCCGTTGCTCCTGTTACTCCTACACCAGTTGCTCCCGTTGCTCCCGTTGCTCCTGTTGCTCCTGTTGCTCCTGTTACTCCTACACCAGTTGCTCCCGTTGCTCCTGTTACTCCTACACCAGTTGCTCCCGTTGCTCCGGTTGCTCCTGTTACTCCTACACCAGTTGCTCCCGTTGCTCCTGTTACTCCTACACCGGTTGCTCCCGTTGCTCCTGTTGCTCCTGTTGCTGCTCCTGCTACTCCGGTTGCACCTGCTGCTCCCGTTGCACCTGTTGCTCCTGCTGCTCCGGTTGCTCCAGTTGCGCCGGTTGCTCCAGTTGCTCCTGCTGCTCCCGTTGCTCCTGTTGCTCCCGTTGCTCCTGTTGCTCCCTTTGGACAACAACAAATACATTTACGGTCACAATGGAAGTCATGATCGCAGTTACACTTGTGTTCGCAGTTGCTCTTGTGTTCGCAGTTGCACTTGTGTTCACAGATGCACTTGTTTTCGCGGTTGCACTTGTTTTTGCAGTTGCTCTTGTGTTCGCAATTGCTCTTGTGTTCGCAGTTGCTCTTGTGTTGACAGTTGCACTTGTTTTTGCAGTTGCTCTTGTTTTCGCAGTTGCTCTTGTTTTTGCAGTTGCTCTTGTTTTTGCAGTTGCTCTTGTGTTCGCAGTTGCTCTTATGTTCGCAGTTGCTCTTGTTTTTGCAGTTGCTCTTGTGTTCGCAGTTGCTCTTGTTTTTGCAGTTGCTCTTGTGTTCGCAGTTGCTCTTGTTTTTGCAGTTGCTCTTGTGTTCGCAGTTGCTCTTGTGATCTTGGCTGTTGGAAGAACTATTGCTGTTGAGATACGAGTTTATGCCATGTTTTTTGTACCTTCTTAGATATGATGACATTTAAATCACCTCACTTTCTTAATATAAATATTAAGAAAGTGGACAAACTGAAACGGTCATTTATCCTTTTTTTGTTTCAATGTAGCAAAATAATTTCTGTTGTGTTTAACTGCATTTGAATTTGGCTTGTATTTATAAGCTATTTCATTAAACAAAATCGCTTTTTCAATATCGCCCAATTTATCGTAACAAACAGACAATTCAACATTCGGTATAAAACCCCAATAATCATTGAGTATAAACCCTCTCGTATTTGGTTTTTCTAAGTAAGTAGCCAACAAAAACCATTTTGAAGCCGTTTTGTAATTATTTTTATTCATATAGAAATATCCAATCTCGCAGCATATTTCCGCTCTAGGTGAATCATACTCAAAGCTTTTCACTAGTGACTGAAAAACTTTTTCATCATTATCAAGAGTTTTATAACATAATGCCAAATTGTAGCAGGCAGCAATATTATCTTCTACCCACCCCAATCTTCCTTCAAGAAATTGTTCAAAATAATAAATTGCTTCTATATATCTTGCATGGTCTTTCAACTCTCGCGCAAAATAATACTGGCTTCTAGGGCTAAGTTTTTTACCTTCTTTTATCTGATTTTCGTATACCTTTATGTTGCGGTCTGTATAATTCGCTTCTTTTTTATGTGTGATGAAAATATCGTTGGCATAATATATCTTACCGCTAAATTCAATGTATTCATGTATAGGATCATTCCATAAATAACCTCTTTCTGTTTTAAACAACCGTCCTCTTGTTGAAGTTAAAATTGGGTTATTATACTTATCAAAGTGCGTATTATATTTAAATGCAACGATATCGACATCTGTATTTAATTCACACTTTAATTTTAATACCTTCTGCCTATCTTCTTTGGTGAGGATGTCATCAGCATCCAACCACATTTGATACTGTTTCGTTGCTTTTGAAAAGGAAAAATTTCTCGCTATGGAAAAATCGTTCACCCATTCAAAATCATAAACTTTATCTGTGTACCGATATGCAATTTCTTTTGTTTTATCAGTTGAACCAGTATCCACTATGATTATTTCGTCTACCACATCTTTTACACTATCTAAGCATCTTGATAGAACATTTTCTTCATTTCTAACTATCATACATAAACTAATAGTAATCATTACATTCTCCAAATCCGTGTAATGAGTTAACTTCATACACTATAATTTTAATTACTGTATTATATGTACAAGTTAATATATTGACATTTGAATCCGCATTCACCTCAACATACAAGTAACAGCCAATCATTATCAGACAAAAATCAGGTCCAACACCCATCCCCTAATGCCTGTAAAATCGCTATTTAATTACCTTTTACCTCATAATTAATAACGAATAGTAACACTTTCGATTTCTCATACTAGAAATAAAGAAAGGTGGGTATTAAAATGAAAAGAAAAACAAGTCAAGGAACAATGCCACAAAAGAGTAATCAAAAAACAGGTCCAACTAATAATGGTGGACAGCCTATTTTAAAACCAACTGGCAAATCAAAATAAAGTTGGGTTTGTATAACTAATCAAATTTAATGCTAGCTAGAAAAAGTGAAATTCACTTTTCTGGCTTTTTTTGATACTTAAAAATTCCACCTCGCCTATGGAATGTGACAATGTCACGGAGTATAGATAGTCAATTTGCAATAATTATAAGCGGTAAAGTTTACATATGGGGAGGAACAAGCAATGTCAAAAGTAAAAGACCATGTTGAAAAAAGGCTTGTGAAAATATTTGGAGATCGTGTTCGAACTGATCATGTTGAGCGAAAAATGTATTCCTATGATATCGGTGCATTGCCTTCTTTAATTAAACCGTTTGTACCAGTTGGGATTCCGGGAGCGGTTGTACGTCCAGAAAATGAAGATCAAATCATTCAACTGATTCAACTAGCAAACAAAGAAAAAATCAAAATTGTCCCTAGAGGAATGTCTACATCAGGTTATGGTGGTGTGCTTCCAGAAGAAGGTGCTATTGTCGTTGATGTTTCAGGTATGAATCAAGTTCTTCATGTTAATAAAGAGCATTTAGAAGTTACTGTTCAAGCTGGAATCATTTGGGGTCATCTTCAAAAGAAACTAAATAAAGAAGGGTTAGACCTCATTCTCTATCCATCATCACTTCCCGCTTCTACTGTCGGTGGGCTATTAGCACAAGGTGGAACCGGTTTTGGTGCTTACGAATATGGTTTTTTTAAAGAGAATATACTATCAGCTAAAATTATTTTCCCTGATCAATCCATTCGAACAGTTTCAGGTCAGGAACTAACCACCTATATAGCAGACATGGAAGGAACTACAGGTATCATTCTTGAGGTGACCATGAAAATCCGTCATTTTGAGGAAGAAGTTCACCGACTGTTTTCCTTTGATTCAAGTGAGCAATTAACAGACTGGGTAACAGCAATTTCATCTGCCGACCTTCCAATTTGGTCACTAGGTTTTTTAAACCCTGAATCTATGAAATTGAAAAAACAAATTCCTCATCGTCACGGACATTATTACGAAGAGTTAGATCGGCCAAAGGCCCCATTTCTACCAGAAAAATTTGTGGTAATGATGGCATATCCAAAATCAAAACATATTGAAATTGAAAATGACTTAGTGAATCTTGTAGAAAAATTTGGTGGCGAAGAACTGCCTCAAGAAGCTGCCGAACATGAATGGAACGAGAGATTCAAACCAATGCGTTTTAAAAGAATGGGTCCATCCATTATTCCAACAGAAATTATCGTCCCATTAGAAAACTTAGCAATCGTTTTAAATGAGATTGATCAAAAAATTAAACAGCCCTTTGTACTCGAAGGTATGGTGACAAAAGGAAATCAAGTGATTCTTCTCGGATTTATTCCACATGATGAACGTAAATTCACTTTCAACATGGCGTTTGCATTGTCGCTATCAGTTATAGAAATTGCAAAAAAATTCAATGGAAACGTGTATTCTACTGGACTATATTTCCGAAGAGAATCTGAGCGAGTACTTGGGAAAGAAAAAGTAGAACAGGTTAAGCAGTTTAAAAAGGAGCAAGATCCAAGTGACATTTTTAACCCAGGAAAAGTAATTGGTAGCGGTGGAATGATAGATACTCTTATGGGCGCAGCCTCTTCCCTTGAACCACTAATACGTCCATTTGCCAATGCTGCAACCACTTCATTTGGAGAAGCTGTTCGCGAGGCGAAGAAAAAAGGAATTCCTGGAGATGTCTCATACTACGCAACTGCTTGTGCACGTTGTGGGTATTGTGTCCCTTCCTGCGAACAATTTTCTGGACGCGGCTGGGAATCTCAATCTCCTAGAGGAAAGTATCACTACATCCGTGAAGTCGTAGCTGGCCGTGAAAAATTCGATCAAAACCAAGTCAACACGTTCCTTCTTTGCACTACTTGTGAAGTTTGTAATAACAAATGTCAGTTAGATATGCCAGTTGAACATAATTGGATGACGATGCGTGGTCAGCTTATAAATGAAGAAAAACGCATGACTTTTCCTCCTTTTGAAATGATGGCTGCATCCCTTCGTGGAGAAAAGAATATTTGGGCTGGTAAAAGAGAAAAACGTGCAGATTGGTTACCTGAGGATATCAAGCCAATAATAAAAGATAAAGGTGAGGTACTTTATTTCGCAGGATGCACGGCATCCTACGTTAACAAAGATGTATCGGAAGCTACTGTTCGTTTACTAGATAAAGCTGGACTTGATTTTACCTATATGGGAGCAGATGAAGCTTGCTGTGGTATTCCAATGAAAGCTTCAGGTAAATGGGATGTTTTTGAAGAGATTTTTGAACATAACATTGCTGAAGCAAATAAGCGTGGTGCAAAAACGATCGTCACTTCTTGCCCTGCATGTGGTCTTGTTTGGAAGGAAATGTATAAGGAATTAGCTGAGAAGAAAGGTATTCCTTATGACTTTGAAGTAAAGCACTACTCCGAAATTGCGGCAGAGGCTATTAAAGAAGGCAAGTTAACGTTTGATTATGAAGTAAATGAGCGTGTAACATTCCATGATTCCTGTCACGCTGGAAGAGCACAAGGTATTTATGAAGAACCTCGCGAATTACTAAAAGCTATTCCAGGTCTAGAAGTTGTTGAGATGGAACACAATCGCGAGGAAGGTTACTGCTGCGGCTCCGTACTTACTCTGATTGGCGAAATGCCAGTTGCTCCTGTACTTGGTGGGATGCGCCTTCAAGAAGCTATTGATGTAAAGGCGAGTAAATTGCTTGCACTCTGCCCTTGTTGTCAGGTTCAGCTTCGTGACTCTGCATGCAAGAACAATGTAGACATAGAAGTTGATGATCTAGCTCGTTATGTCATGAAAGGGCTTGGAATTGATGTAAAGAGCCACTCTGATTATTCAATGGAAATGTGGGGTTATTTTGAGAAGTTTATCATCCTAATGAAACCTGAAGTTATGGCTGACTTAATGGTCTCTCTACTTCCAGATATGATGGAAGCAATGCCGACTGGTATGGTACCTATGATGAAAGGAATGAAATATGTTCCTGGAGGTCTCGACATGATGGCAAAAATGATGCCAGTAATGATGCCGAAACTGGTACCTGGTATTATGCCTAAGGTTATGCCTCAGATGTTAGCAGAGGTGTCAAGACGAGTTGGACCACTTCCAGAGGATATGGAAAAGCTAATGCCAGACTTACTTCCAAAAACAATGGATGCTCTAATGCCAAATATGCTTCCATTACTGATTCCGTATGTAACACCAAAAATGATTGAATATATTCGTGAAAAAATGTAAATCAATGATTTGGTTCTTTAAATAAACACTTGTATGGTTATGGCATTACAGTAAACCAGCGTTATTTCATTCACATTGTTTATGTCTTCCACTGTAAAATGGGCCCCCTTGAATTTTCAATCAAGGGGGCTTTTAACATTTTCTTTTTATCATTTGGGTTAAATAGATGAATAATGTAATGTATAATCATATTTGACAATTAATGAGCTAATGCAATCTGGTTGGTTTATAACCCTTTGTAAGAAAGGTTGATGTTTTTTGAGAAAATTCATGGAAGAAAATGTTCCTTTTTGGAGTATACTTACTGATTTACAAAAAGAAAAAATGATTGAGCATTCCTATTTCCAAAATTATAAAGAAGGTACAATCATGAACTATTCAGGGGATAATTGTACTGGTGTACAGATTATTAAATCCGGACGTGCAAAGGTATTCATTAGTTCACCAGATGGGCGTGCGATTACACTATATCGTTTACTCGATAGGGATGTTTGCATGTTAAGCGCTGGTTGTATGCTTAAGAACCTGAATTTTGGAGTGAATTTAGAAGCAGAGACTGATTGTGAAGCGGTAGTAATTGACGGTAATGTCTACCAAGAAATTAGCGAGGAAAATAGTGCAGTTAAAGACTTCACATTGGCTATTGTGTCATCAAAATTTTCTGAAGTAATGTGGTTACTTGAGCATTTGGTTTTTTCCAATGTTGGCAAACGGTTAGCTTCTTCTTTATTGGAACAAAAAAATCTACTTGAAAGTAATTCGTTAAGTATTACTCATGAAAAATTAGCAACTGATCTTGGTACGGCACGTGAAGTAGTTACACGATTGCTTAAACAATTCCAATTAGACGGTTTAGTAGAACTTTCACGTGGAAAGATTAAAATTGTTGATGAAAAAAGCTTGATACAACTCTCGTTGTAACTTCTTTGTTTTTTAATGATTATTTATTTCCCTTAAAAAAAGTCTACTCGATTTGTAATGCGCCCTATAAATTAGACCATATCCGTAGTGAATGTCACTTCGGATTTTTATATACTTTTATTGTATTTACTTGTAAATGATACGGAGACTATTTGCTTACCTAATTTATCTTAACGATATCTCCAACTTTTTCAAAATGCTGTGATCTTGTAGTATAGTTCTATACTAAAAATAACAACCATTTATTATTACCAATAACGATTTCAGGATTAACCAATAAAACAGCTGATCTTTAGAGATTAGTAATTCAATCTTAAAAAATTAAATTTTTAAGTTACATTTTTTATAAGAGGAGCCATATTCCATGATGCATTCTAGAATGGATCAAAAACACAAAATAATATTTTTTACCATTAGTATTGTGGCAATCTTTGTTTCAGTGGCAATGCTATTTCTAAATCCCTCTAAAGATACATATTTAAATCAAAAAAAAATTAAAGTTAGCATTTCCAAAAATAAATCGCTACCGGTTGGGACAAGTTTCATGATGGATACCACCAAAAAATATTTATACAAGACGACTAGAAATAAAATCAAGTTGTATGACGGGAAATTACAAACGTGGGAATTTATTAATGAAAGCTGGGCCTATGGCAAATACAGACACTTTTTCATTGAGAATGAAAAAGGATTACGTGACGATCAAGCTGAGGCTCTTTTAATAAGCTATCCAGTGATTGTCGGTAAAAAATGGTACATCGAAGATAATGAAATGATAGTAGTACGGATTTTTGATGATATGACGACTCCTGCCGGAACCTTTCAAAATGTCATTGAGGTAAGTCAATCAAATGAAGAGCAAACAGAAATTGCATTTCGGCATTATTATGCAGAAAATGTAGGGTTAATCCGGTCTGAAACCGGTGATGGAAAGCTATTGAGCGAACTTGTAAAATTACAATAGATAATCGTTTACATCATAAACTTTAAATGTTAAAGCCTTGTGCAATATGCAATATGGTCTATTTCCATAGTATAATACCTTTATATTCGATAAAAATGAACTAGAGTTGTATGTTACGATTAGTAACAGAATCATTTGGAAATGAACTATTTCTAGTAAATAAAAACATTTAAAGGTGCAAGAGTAATGAGACTTAATAAATTTATTAGTGAATCAGGGTATACTTCCCGTCGTGGTGCGGACAAATTAATCGAGCAAAAAAGAGTGAAGGTAAATGGTAAAGTAGCAGGATTGGGTGTACAAGTATCTCCTGGTGATGTAGTTCTAGTAGACGGTAATCGTCTTGCTAATTCGAGCGCAGAGCAATTAGTCTATCTTGTACTAAATAAGCCCTACGGCATCACTTCCACTTCTGAAAAAAATGTTAAAGGAAACATTATTGATTTTGTAAATTATCCTTTACGGATTTTTCATGTTGGTCGACTTGATAAAGAATCGACTGGACTAATCATGCTGACTAACGACGGCGACATCGTAAACAAAATTTTGCGATCTGAAAACAAACACGAAAAAGAGTACGTCGTTTCAGTGGATAAACCAATTACGCCGGAATTTCTTAAAACAATGGCGGCAGGTGTAAATATAGGCGGAGAAAAGACACTCCCATGTACAATTACACAGAATTCAAAGTTTGAATTCACAATTATTTTAACGCAAGGCTTAAATCGCCAAATCCGTAGAATGTGTGAAGCGCTTGGTTATGAAGTTGTTACGTTAAATCGAATCCGAATTATGAATATTCATTTGAAGAATCTACCTATAGGGCAATGGCGTGACCTTACCAAGAAGGAAAAAGAGCAGTTATTTAAGGACTTGGGACATCAATAACATCTATCAGTTATAATGATTCCAGTACTACTCTAAGCAGTAAAAATTGTATAAATATGTAGCTACCCATGGATTTTACTGGTGATAAGTTACACTAAAAGGAGCCGTGGCAAAATCGGCTCCTTCTATTTATTAAAAGTGAATTTAAATTAGTCACTTCTTTTTTCAGTTATTTTTCAGTTGTGACAAAAACCACATGATTAGATGCAAAATCACTGTTCTCTATGAGGTCGTAGAAGAATTGGTTATTCTTAAAACTATTCTCCAAAAGTAAGTGCACTAAATCTTCTTCAGAATAATAATGATCGTATGAGCGATAGACTTCAAATTTATTCGATTCCAGTAGTACGATATCCTGATTTAGAAATACTTTTTCATCTGGATAATGAACCACTTCCGATAAAACAATATGCTTTTCTGGTGACCAAAAGCCACTATGACTGGTATACCATTCATTTGTAACCTGCTTATCTTCTTTGAAAGCTTCTGTAAACACATCAAAAATAAATGTACCGCCAGGTTTTAGAGCCTTGTATATTTTTTTCAGAAGAACATCTCTCTTTTCATCGCTTAATGCTCCAAAATCACAATAAATCAAAATAATTAAATCAAACTGCTCCTGGTAATCCAGTTCCAAATAATTTTGATAAATGTAATCTATATCTAACCCTTGTTTTGCACAGGAATCTTTGGCATATTCTATCGAATTTTTTGAAAAATCAATTCCCGTTACTTTATGCCCTAATTTAGCTAATCTTTCAGCATACAAACCAGGGCCGCATCCCAAATCTAAAACTTTAGATTCTTTATTCAGAAAGTTTTTATGAATCCAGTCTACAGTTTTTTCAATAGTGCCTGGTTTCCGGCTGGCAGCATCCCAATCAGGGTTTAAATGTGCTTCAAGCATTTTCTTAGAAATGTATTCATCAGTCCAAAAGTTTGAAGTTCCCTCTTCAAAGATCTCTGGCTTCTGAGAAAATTTTAGTAAATTTTCAAAATTCATAACTTAAACCCCCATCCCCACTTTAAATTTGTTATACAGTCCAAAAATACCTAATATAGCTGTTATAGTTCAATTTTGTATTCTCGTTTGCCAAATAAATAGATATATGTCTATTACAAGTTGTAAATTGCTGATTCGCAGACCAATTTATAACCGATCTCTTTATAAATTTTATTGGAAGTTGGAAAATTCAAATCCGTATACAAACAACAGAATTTATACTCTTTTAAAAGCATATTTGAAAACTGATGAACTAAGGAAGTTGCAAAACCATGACCTCGCTTTCCCATCGGTGTATAAACCCATGATACTACTGCACCATTTTGAGATTGACGTGTTTTCATAACCATTGAAACAGGTTCACCGTAGACATCCCAGACATATATTTGTCCCGCTGCAATATGTGTCAATGCCCTTTCAAGACATTGCTCATAAGTTAGCCTTTCTGGAGTTACACGAGTAAAATCCTTCATCCACCCACAAATTAAATGAATTTCTGAAACGTTTGCAAGTCGCATTGAACCCGTTGATTGAACTATTTGATTGGTTTTTTTCAAAACATATATCCCTTGATCCATTACTTGTTTTGGTGTATTCCTAAATACGGTTTGCCACTTTGAAACGAATAAACCAATAGAAGGTTTGCTACCTATTACACCAGGAAATCTTAGGCCCAACTTATAAAATTTTTCAACAGCAAAATGTATAGACTCTTCACTGATATCATTTGTCGTACCAATAATTAAGTTATATGAAGGTGTTTGTAGGAACGCAAGTAGAACTTTATCATTATCAATGACAGCTGACATAAAGCAGGTTTCTGATGGGATTGCACCATTTTTGATTTTTAACAATAGACTCAAAAGCAAGTTATTTTCTGCCTCTCTATGTAGCAGAGGTTGTTCAACTAAACCCGTAAATTTCTCAATTGAAGTATAAATAGCAAATTTCATCCCTACACCCTCCTTAATTTAAAAACTCATAACATAAGTCCCATTAATCCATTAATAAGAAAGCAAGAATAATCTTCATTACATATATCTAATTAAAAAGTCCCAATAAATACATCATACTTTTAGATAGAAAATTATTCCAATTCGAAATATCGTTCTTTTTTACATAAATTCTTATTAGTTGGAAATATTTATATCATCAAAGTAAAAAGAAGGTTTTTAGTGAAAGAACATTCAATTTAATTTTCAATTTTACACACAGTAATGGATAACTTAGATTTATTTATACCATATATTACTAAGTAAAAATTCTGAATATTGTTGTAAATTATAATAATCAGATTTTTAATATGATTCTTTCATCACATTCGATTTTTTAAATTTTCCTAAGTAGATTATAAAAAAATATCCATTGTCTTGAATCGGTTGTTGTGCTATCATTTTGAATTGTCTGACTATTTATAGTTTAATAGATTTTCAGATTTATATTTTTAGGGGGCTACATGTATGAGCTTATTTCGTAAAAAACCTGTTATTCAATCAACTAGTAATCTAAAGCAAACTTTAGGTGCATTTGATTTAGTAACATTGGGTGTTGGTGCTATTATCGGTACCGGAATCTTCGTTTTAACTGGTATCCAAGCAGCAACTAATGCTGGTCCAGCACTTATCATCTCTTTTATTATTGCTGGTATAGCTTGTGCATTTGCAGCACTATGTTATTCAGAATTCGCATCGACGATTTCTGAAGCCGGTAGTGCATACACGTACACATATGTCACTTTTGGTGAACTTTTCGCATGGATCCTTGGGTGGGATATGGTACTGGAGTATGGAGTTTCGGCTTCTACTGTTGCGAGTGGTTGGTCAGGTTATTTCCAAGGACTTCTTTCTCAAATCAATATCCATTTACCAAAAGCATTAACCGGTGCGTTCAACCCAGATGCAGGAACAATAGTTAATTTACCTGCTATTTTAATCGTTTTAATAATTACTTTCCTTTTATCTCGTGGTGTAAAGGAATCAGTAAAATGGAACACCATCATGGTTATAATTAAAGTAGCCGTTGTTCTACTTTTCATTATTGTTGGTGTGTTCTATGTAGAGCCAGCAAACTGGACACCATTTATGCCTTTCCATTTCTCTGGTGTTACGGCTGCTGCCGCAGTTGTTGTTTTCGCATACTTTGGTTTCGACGCTGTTTCTACAGCTGCTGAAGAAGTGAAAAATCCACAAAGAAATGTACCTATTGGAATTATTACTTCGTTGGCAATTTGTACAGTTTTATACATGATCGTAACGCTTATTTTAACAGGTATGGTACCTTATAAACTTCTTAACGTACCTGATGCGGTTGCATTTGCATTAAGATACGTTGACCAAGGTTGGGCCGCCTATTTCATCTCACTTGGTGCCATCGTTGGTATCACAACCGTTCTAATCGTTATGATGTTCGGTCAGACTCGTTTGTTCTATGCAATGAGTCGTGATGGACTTTTACCGAAGGCTTTTTCAGAAGTATCGAAAAAAACGGGAGTCCCTGTAAAAGGCACTTGGATTACGGGTATACTCGTTGCCTTCTTTGCTGGATTCGTTCCGTTGGACAAGCTTGCTGAATTAGTTAGTATAGGAACGTTATTCGCTTTCGCAGCCGTTTGTCTAGGTATAATTGTTTTAAGAAAGACACAACCCAATCTAAAACGCGGTTTTAGAACTCCTTGGGTTCCAGTTATCCCTATTTTAGGAATGGTGTTCTGCATATTCCTTATGACACAATTAAAACAACTCACTTGGATAGGATTTATTGTCTGGTTGGTAATTGGTCTTGTGATTTATTTCGTTTACGGCGTGAAACACAGCAAAATGAAAAATAGTTAAATTCAAAATTTACATGCCAATTGGCTGGGCACTGAAAAAGCATCATATTCTTAAAATTATCAAATCTTCAAAATAAAAACCTGGGAATATTCACTCCGAAAAGGGATGAATAAATATTCCCAGGTTTCTTTCTATTTTCTTGCTTTTTTTCATTTACTAATTTCAAATTGCATTTTGTCCGTTATCCATACAATATTTTGTTTTTAATTCTTCCAAGATAAAAGTGAAATCTACCAATTCATTGATTTGTCGAAGCATATTATTCTTTGGCACAAGCAAATCGTAAAGTGCCAGGTAAGGGCTTAAGTGAAAGGATTCTTGGCTAGAAATCATCGTGCATAACCACCTATTAATTGTTTCTTTTATTATAATAGAAATGACATTTTTGTAGGTGTTGAAACTGATTTTCACACGTGATTGAAGTGGAAGACGGCGACTCCTGCGGGAAAGCGAAGCCAAGTGAGACCCCTCAGAAAGGTGGTTTTTACCTTTCGTGGAGGCTCACGGACCGCCCGCGGAAAGCGTCCGTCTGTAACGTAAATCACAATTAATTTGAATAGATAATAAAAAAAACGAGTTATAGAACAATTGCTCGTTCCATAACTCGTTTTAGTGAAGAAAGGACTTTTTCAGTGCCCTCCACGATGGCAGGGGTATTTTTTGTAAAGAAACTATAAAAAAATTAATTACTGCAAAAACTTTAATTGTATAAGAATTGCTGTATTTGACAATAAGTGTTTGAGTAATCTTTGTTAGGTTCCATTTCTTTATAAATAAAAGAAATCCTTAACTATTTAAAAAAGACTTGCAAGTATGCAAGCCTTCCACATGTAAATGTAAACTTATTTTTTTACTTCACCTTTTGCAGGACCATCGCTTTATCCTTTTGTAGGATATGCTCACTTGTCCAATTAATAACAAACTCAAGTATAGATAGTAGGTATTTATCTTGATTCTCATCTACTTTATTCAAATCAATACTTTCTACCTTTTTAATAAATTCATCGTGTTCAATCTTATGAGAAAAGATCTTCTTATTACCTATGCTAATCATATATGTTTCTTCAGCCTTAAAATGATATTTAGCGTAATCCTTTAACTCTTCTAGGATTTCTATTATCTTGTCGTATTTGTCAGAGTATATATTGTTCTTAAATAGTTCAAAGGCTCTTCCAGCAATCTCAAATAATTTTTCATGCTGTCTGTCTAGTTCCTCAATACCAATTAAATAATCATCACTCCACTTAATCATAAAAAGCACCTCTCCTCTATCGAAATATGCCATATTATACCATATTTCTACAAAATACTACCTCTTTTTTAGAATTATTTTAAAGAAATACTTATTTTATTTTAAAATTTGCCTCCGTTATAGTTAAAGGTTGTTATTTGTTGAATTCCACTAGATTTCCTTGGACGAAAGCATACCATTACAAGTATCTTAGTGAGAATGGAGTTATTCTAAAAATTAAAAATACTTTTAAGACATCAAAAACTCCCTTGAAAAATTTCAAAGGGAGCCTTATTACCTGATTTATTTTATTTTTTTGAAAGAATTTAATATTGCATGTAGTTATAATAAACTACTATTCTTTACTTAAAGATGAGAAGTATTTTAAATCTTCTTTTTCTATATGACCAATTAACATATCATTTAACAGAAAGTTTAGAAGTTCCTCTGGTTTTGCGTTTGTATCTTCTAGCTCTTTTTTTAATTTATTAAATTTATTAATGAGTCTCTCGTGTGTATCCATATGATGTTGATAATGCTCATAATTAATGCTTTTCAAAATTACTTCCTCATTTTCAAAATGTTCTATCATATGAACTAAGAAATTACTCACGCTTTGAATGATTTCATCTTGTTTTGAAAACTTATAAGAATTTTCAACCATTTCGTTTCCAAGCTTAAGTAATATTTTATGTTCCTGATTAATAGATTCATTACCACATAGCCATTCATCCGTCCATTTGACTTTAACTAGAACAGAAACATCGGTTTTACTAACTACTTTACCTGAAACCCTGTTTCTACCATTCACCTTTGCTATATAGAGTTCATTGTCAGCTCTATTAAACCAGCTACCGATATACTCATCTGAAAAGTACTCTGCAACTCCGAAACTAGAAGTTACTTTGCCAACAACTGGATGCACAACATTCTCTAATGCAATTCTGAGCTTTTCTGCAACAGCAATTGCGCCAGTCAAGGTAGTTTCAGGCATAAGAATAGCAAACTCCTCACCACCCCATCTTGCAAAGATATCACTGGCTCTTAACTCACCCGATACAACCCTTGCAACTTCTTTGAGTACTGCATCACCTTGTCGATGTCCATAAGTGTCATTTACTTTCTTAAAAAGATCTAAATCAAAATAGATCATTGAAAGGTTTCCGTCGTGTCTATTCACTCTTTCAATTTCTTCTATAATTCTTGAGTCAAGAAAATTCCGATTGTAAATACCCGTTAGTTTATCTTTAACAATATCTAAGCTTAACAAATTATTCATATTTTTTATTTCTTCATTCATTTGGATATATTTGTAACTACGAATTGAAACCCATAGAGTAAACAACAATCCCATAAAAACGCCAATCCACAGTAATTTGTTATGCACCACTCCTTTGTGACTTAATGGAAGCACATATATATTCCAATATCCACCGGAAAAACCACTATGGAACTCAACTGCCTTTTTATTGTGCAACATACTTTTATCGCCATATACTAAGCTGTCATTTGATGATTTATTTAATATAGCAACCTTGATATTACTCCCTTTTTCATAAGTCTCAAACAGTTTTTTTACCTTATCAGCTTTTAAAACAATGCTTACCATTCCCCAATATTTTTCATTTTTAACAATTGGAATGCGCATGACATAACCAGTACCACCTTGGACTAAATCAATTGGACCTTCAAAATTATATTTTAGTGTTTCCTTAGTACGTCTAACTCCTTCTGCTTGAGAGGGTATATTTAATAAATCTACACCAATAGTCTTTACGTTTTCTTCTTTTGGGTAATTCCACATTATAGTAGTATCTTTTAGAATACCTATATTTCGAATATAATCGAGATTGTTATCCAGCAAATGACCAATATAGGTGTATACATCCTTATCATTATACTGTTCAAATGTCTGTATATAGGCCGTAAATCCTTTTATAAAATTCGTATTATAAATAAAAAAACCACGTAGCTTATCGTCAAATTTATTATAATTTTGGGTAAGCTCTAAAGTTTTCTTTTGATTGTCTATACGAATAAATATGACTAGGAAACTTGTCAACAGTATCAAATTGATTAATCCAACTATAATTGAAATCCGAATGGCTTTTCTGTTCTTACCTTTAAAAAATGTTATTCTTTTCATAAAGCACCTCTTTATCTAATCTATTAAACTTAAATTTAATAGAAAAATGTTTATAAACTAATTTTACAAAAATATAAATGTATATAATCAATTATAGTACTCAAAAAATGTTGAAATAAGTACTATTTTGCCAGATTATAATTATTTTAATTTTATCTATAAATATACTTTTAAACAAGGGAGTATGCAATAAGCGATATTTAATTAACAGGATATACTAAGCAAAATAAAAAAACAGAGCTACCCTATTAAGTAAAGTAAACTCTGCTTATTTAAATACATGTTTTTCATAATATTCCTTATGTATTTACTGAATTAGCTAATTCGTTTTTTAAGGATAAAACATTATCATATGTCTTTTTAAATTCAGCACAAAAGAATCTATCGAGAGATATAAGTTTATCATTTAATGATTGATCTCTCTCTGTATGATTCTTTATATGGTCAGATAAGTTTGAATTAATGTTATAAAGTGAATGTAATGCTTCGTTAAGTGATTGAATGTTTCTTTCCATTTCCGGAGCATGTTCTTCCATTATTTCTGATGTATTTGGTATTGACTTTGTAATAGAAAGTTCCATTACTTCTACACAGATTTTTGTAATTAAATCTTGAAATTCTTTCTCTAATTGGACTAGCATTATACATCCCCCTGAAATGCTTAAAAAATTGAACATCATTTTATCTAATTATGGAACTTCTCAATTATAATGCAGTTCCATACAAAATACCTAAAAATAACACTTACACATTATAACAAAAAATCCACCAGAATTATCCAGTGGAGTTGGCATTTTATTGAATTTTTTAAAAACATTTAATATTAGAAACTAGAAAGTAAAGTCACCTTGTTATAACCGTTATAATTTTTTAAATAGAAGCATTCTTGTTAAACGTAAATTTTTCATAAATGGACCCTATAGCGAAACCAATAAAACCTGGAATTACCCAACCAAAGCCCATAGTTTGTAACGGAACATTTGATAATAATTCTGACAATGATCCATTTAAAAAAGTAGTATTCATAACTTCTACTAATGTAAATAATCCTACGAGGCTGATCGTCATGAAATAAACTGGACGTTCCTTAAACGGTAATCGTTCATGTACAAGTCCTAATACAATTATTGCAATGGCCATTGGGTAAACTAAGCTTAAGATTGGTACAGATACTTTTAAAATTTGAGCCAAACCAAGATTTGCAACAAAACCACTTGCTAAACATAAAATGATTGCCCATTTGATATACGATAATTTTGGGAATACAGTTGAAAAGAATTCAGCACATGATGTAATTAATCCGATACAAACACTTAGACAAGCTAATGTGAAGATTAATCCTAAAACAATGGTTCCGCCTTGACCAAACAACTGATTTAACACAGTACTTAAAACAACCGCTCCATGTTCAACTTCCCCTGGAATCGCTGCAGAAGCCCCTAGATAAGAAATAATAAGATAACAACCAGTTAAAATCAAACCGCAAATAACCCCGAAAATTGCTAAATATTTCACTTGTAAAGATTGATCAGTAACTTTTTTACTTCTAAAAATATTGGTAAAAACGATGCCGTAAATCAATGCGCAAATCGCGTCCATTGTTTGATATCCATCTAAAAATCCTTGTGAAATTGGATTATCCTTATATGTTAAAGTAGCTTCTTTAAAACTAGGTAAATCAGTAAATAAAGCTTTAATAAAAACAATTACGATTAGAATTAATAGTGAAGGTGTTAAAAGTTTTCCAAACCTCTCTACTAGTTTATTCGGTGATTTCGCAAACCAAAATACAACACCAAAAAATACGACTGTATAAATTAAAAGGGCAATCGGTGAAGTTGCGAATGCATTCGGTAAAAAGGGCTTCACACCCATTTCAAATGCCAAACTGCCTGCACGTGGAATCGCAAGTCCTGGTCCGATGGATAAATAAATAGCCATTGGGAAAAGTAAAGCAAATATAGGATGAACTCTATTGATTAAATGATCAAAAGTTCCTGATTTTGCAATGGCAATAAAAGCTAATACAGAAAGACCCGCGTCAGAAATAATAAATCCAGCAACTGCTTGCCAAACATTTTCACCAGCAGCCTGTCCCAAATATGCTGGAAAAATAAGATTTCCTGCACCAAATAACATAGAAAATAACATAAAGCTCATAAACAGGATATCTCTTTTTGATAATTTATTATTCATAAAATCCACCTTTTCTCAAAATTTAGAATAAAAATAATTTTCTAATTATATCAACTCTAGCTGCATTAATAAAAGTTAAATTTTAACAAAGTTTATAATTTAATAGATTCATATTTTGTGATTTGAAAAATACACAAAATAAGTAGCCATAAAAAAAATTCCCTTGTAAGTTATACCAAGGGAAAATAAATTTTAAACCACTTTAAATCCTCTATGCCAGAGCAACATCTTTTTTAGGAAATAATTGTTTCTTTATTTCTTGAGTTGGAGAGTCTGATCTGAAATTGAGTGCCTTCGTTCAATTTACTTAATACAGTAACTGAACCTTTTTCATACTCGACAATTTTTTTGACTATTGACAAGCCCAAGCCATTTCCTTCATTTCCCCTAGAATGTTCCCCTTTGTAAAACTGTCCGAATATCTTTGGAAGTTCTGTAACCGAAATGCCTATCCCATTATCTGTAACAGTCACATAAATAGAGCTCTCTTTAGCGTAGGCTGAGATTTGAATAATGCCATTTTGTCCAGTGAACTTAATAGCATTTTGAATAATATTTATCCAAACCTGCTGTAGAAGCTCTTCATCACCAAAATAGCTTAACTCTTGGAGTTGAACTTCCATATGGATATGTTTAACAGACCATTGAGGTTCAAGCATTAGAATTATCTTTCTAATCTGTTCATCCAGCATAAAATCACTTTCATTCCTATTAATCGATTGATTATCCAGTTCAGATAGCCGCAATAAATTGCTAGAAAGACCCATGAGTCGATCTGTTTCATTAATAATAATATCACTATATTCCTTTATAAGCTGTGGGTCTAAATTTTCGTCTTGTATTAGCTTTGCAAATCCACGAATAGAAGTTATGGGAGTTCTAAATTCATGGGACACACTTGAAACAAAATCCTTTCTTAAAGTTTCAATACTTTGGAGGCCATCAACCATTTTATTAAAATCATCAGTAAATTCACCAATTTCATCTTTTCTTTTATTTTCCACTCTTACATTAAAATCACCTTTAGAGACAGCTTTAGATGCCATTGATAATTTTTTAATAGGTTTTATAATACCTCGGAGTGCTAGAAGGATGAAAAATGTTCCAAGAATGAAACTTAGCAAAAAGGCAAGGCCAGTTGCCCTTTGAATTTTGTGAAATTCTCCAATCATTCCTTCTAGTTGTGGTGCAAGTTCACGAACCCTACTTTTTTTTAAAATAGTGGAAATAGCAATAAATGTTATTGAATTAAGAATCCACATAATGGCAAGAAGAATAGAAGAAAATCTAAATCCCATTGATCTGAAAAATATTTTAATCTTACTCATTTAACCGACACTCTCTCAATCCTATAACCAAGACCTCTAACAGTTATAATAGAAAACTCTTTTCTATCAGCAAATTTTTCCCTTAACCTTCTAATATGGACATCGACTGTACGCTCATCAGTTTCTGAGTCCATACCCCAAATCTCTTCCATTAAGTCAAATCTTGTAAACGTTTTATTCGGGTAACTCATTAGCTTAAATAATAGTAAAAATTCCTTTTGAGGAAGTAAAATGTTTTTTCCTGGAGTATAAACAGTAAGCGAATCATAATCTGCTGTCACCTCGCCAATGCTAATCTTTTTATCCTTTGAAATTTTGGCTCGTCTAAGAAGTGCAGTAACTCGTAGAACCATTTCATCAAAATCGATAGGCTTGACCATATAATCATCAGTTCCTAGTCGGAAACCCTTTTTCTTATCTTCAATTCTATCCTTGGCAGTAATCATCAGTATAGGCATGTCAAAACCAGTACTTCTCAGGTTTTCTGTTAGACTGTAACCATCCATTCTCGGCATCATAATATCTGAAATTAAAAGATCAATTTGTTCATGGTCTAAAATTGCAAGCGCTTCTACTCCATCGTTGGCAAGCAAAACTTGATAGCCTTCTCTTTTTAAATAGGCATTCATAAGTTTTTGAACGCTTTCATTATCTTCAACAACGAGAATTTTAATCATGAGAATACCTCTTTTGTTTTTGGCTCTGTTAATAAACAGCAATGACATGTTGTTAATTGATAAAATGGCGGAAATTCCTGTGGTCGGGCTGTGAGCCTGTAGTCTCATTTAGCCCTTTTCACCACTGCAATACCGCTCATTTTCTCTAATTTCCAACAAATTATATAAATGTTGATTAAAAAATCAATATATATCAACAACAAACATTAACAGAGCCCTGTTTTTAATTTAACGTAATTCTTCTGAATTTATTTTAACGGGTACAAGACTTAATGTCTGTACCCGCAGAATTTTATGTTCACTCTTTTTGAAAACCACTATTAGATTAAAATTATTCAGTACGAAGCGCTATAACCGGATCTTTTTTAGCTGCCATTCTCGCTGGAATTAAACCAGCAAAAAGCGTTAGAATCACACTTCCAACAATTAAGCTGATAGCTGCTAAAGGTGACAAGTCAGCGACATTTTTAAAATCACTAATTTTAGAAATCACAGAATTTATTGGAAACGATAATACATATGAAACCATTACACCAAAGGATCCAGAAATAGCACCTATAATAATAGTTTCAGCATTAAACACTCTGGTAATATCCTTTTTTCTTGCTCCTACACTACGAAGTATTCCAATTTCCTTTGTTCTTTCTATAACAGAAACATATGTGATGATACTAATCATAATTGTTGAAACAATTAGAGATATAGCTGCAAAACCAACCAAAACAGATGTAACAGTTTTAAGAATTGTGCCCATCATATTAGAGATACTTTCAGCAAGGTCGGTATAAACAATTTTTTCTTTAACGGACTTATTTTTGTTATATTTATCAAGATATTTTTTTATTTCATCTTTGCTATCAAAATTTGTCGGATAAATATTTATACCAGTTGGTGTTGTATCTGCTCCAAGGTTTTTTAGAACCATTTCCTTGCTCGCATCGTCTGCAAATCGGGCACCTGTAAGAACATTTACATCTGAACCTTTTTGGTCTATCGCAATATCAGACTTTGAAGCGTCAGACACAATGTAATTGGTTAATGCTGAGGTATACACAAATCCATGATTCAGATATCCACTTGTTACTCCCTCTTTTATACGAAGAAGCCCTGTAATAGTAAGTTCCACATTTGTGTCTTTATCGTATAATTTTTTAAAATCTCCAGCAGTTGCCGAGACATAAAGACCAGCATCTGTTTTAGTGTAGAACTCATTATTGGGAACAACTTTCAATATCGTTTTACCAATGAAGTCTTCGAGTTTAAACTCATTATTGTCAGATGTATACCCTAATTTTTTAAAGAATTCTTTGTTAATTTGATTAAACTCATTGACCACTAGAGCGATTTCATTTTTTGTTTCTGGCAAACGACTATCAGTTCCAATCAAATCATATTGAGAATTAATAAATTTAGCATCTTCAGGCAATTCCTGCCAAAAGGAATCTGATGGCTCTCTGGGATCCCTCTTACTAGTAGATGATGGATCAAATTTTACAACAGTTCCATTGCCTTTTGCCAATAGATTGATTGAAACAGCTTTTTGATAGGAAACAGCATTCACAGAATCTGGTAGCTTTATTTTTATATCCTCAACGTAATTAAAGAATTCTTCTGTTAACAAATTTTTATGGTCTACAGAATCATCCACTTCTTCATAAGAGTAAATGACATTTTCCTTGGTAAACTTTCCTTTTTCATCGCCATTATCTTTTTCAATTGGAGGTGGTCCAAAATCAGCTTTTTGTGTTATTGTCGTTATTGAAATTGGGAAGCCTGATAAAGCATTGGATTGCAATTCATTAATTTGCGTTGAAAGCCCATTTGATAGAGCTAACACGAGAGAAACACCAATGATACCTATACTTCCAGCAAATGCAGTTAAAAATGTTCGTCCCTTTTTCGTCAACAGATTTTTAAATGATAGCGTGAGGGCAGTCATGTAAGACATAGATGATTTTTTCTTTTTATCTTGCTGTTTGTTAATACTCTCGATTGTCTCCTCTATGACTGGATTACTATCCGACAGTATTTGACCATCTTTAAAACGAATAATCCGACTACTATACTCTTCAGCAATTTCCCCGTTATGAGTCACCATTATCACGAGTTTTTCCTTTGATATTTCCCTAAGAAGATCCATGATTTGAATGCTGGTAACCGAGTCAAGTGCTCCAGTTGGTTCATCTGCTAAGATAATGTCCGGGTTATTAACAAGCGCACGGGCAATTGCCACACGCTGCATTTGCCCTCCAGAAAGTTGATTAGGCTTTTTATAAATTTGATCAATGAGTCCCACAGATCGAAGTGCTTCAGTAGCCCTATTTTTTCTCTCTGAACTTTGAACTCCAGATAGAGTCATCGATATCTCAACATTTTGAAGAATGGTTTGATGGGATATGAGATTGTAATTTTGAAATACGAAACCAATAGAATGATTTCGATAAGTGTCCCAATCAGTATCCTTATAGGCTCTCGTCGATACTCCATTAATCATAAGGTCCCCATTTGTATATCGATCAAGACCTCCGATAATGTTTAACATCGTTGTTTTTCCACAACCCGAAGGTCCAAGAATTGAAACAAATTCATTGTTTCGAAAATCAATTGAAATACCTTTCAGTGCTTCAACCTTTGTTCCACCTGTTTCATAGATTTTTTGAATGTTTGAAAGTTTAAGTTTTGACATCATTTTTCCCCTTTAATAGTGTAACTTTACATTTAAAGAAACTCTTACTTTTTAACCCACAAACACTATAACTTTTAAATATTAACTAAATATGAACTGAGAAATTGATTGCTCAAGGATTGCAATTTTCTTTAAAAAAACTTTTTTGTATTACTCCTAACGATTAAGGTCAATCTAATGTAAATGATACCTTTAACAAAACAGATAGGTTTAGAAAGGAGCAATTTAGATGGATTCTATCTGGCTCGAATACACTTGGGCTTTGCTAGTATTAATTGGATTAGAAGGATTGTTATCAGCTGATAATGCACTTGTTCTAGCTATCGTAGCCAAGCATTTACCAAACGATCAGAAAAAAAGAGCAATAAATTACGGGATTATTATGGCTTTCGCTTTCCGATTTGCTGCACTTTTTGCTATTTCATTTATCGCAAATGTCTGGTGGATACAGGCTGTAGGGGCGGCTTACCTTCTGTATATAGGTTTAAAACATATCATTAAGGTACGGTTTGGAAAAGCTGAGAATAGTGATAAGGACTCTGAGTCTATAACAAAAAAGTTCTGGCCAACAGTAGGAAATATTGCGTTAGTTGACCTTGCTTTTGCTGTTGATTCTATTTTAGCAGCAGTTGCTATAGCCCTTGGTCTTCCGGATTCACCTCTTAACAACTTTGGGGGTATGGATGGAGGTCAGTTTGCTGTTGTGGTTATTGGTGGTATTGCTGGCCTGATCTTGATTAAGTTTGCAGCGACCTGGTTTGTGAAACTTCTAGAAAAACGACCCGCGTTGGAAACTACTGCATATGCCATTGTTGCATGGGTAGGTGTTAAACTTTCTGTTATCACGCTTGCGCATAAAGATATTGGTGTATTAGATCATGAATTCCCACATAGTACCGTTTGGACATTCATTTTCTATGGAGTTTTAGTTTTTATTGCTTTATTCGGTTGGTTTGCACCAAGCAACAAAACATCCAATACATAGCAAAACTCCACCAAATCCGGTGGAGTTTATTTTTATAATTCCTAAAAATTAATTTTTTAAAATTCTTGTTTTATTTACTGTACAATGTTCGTGTTTTTTTAAGATGGGTAATATCAAAGTAAAATCGCAAGTATAGCGGATGTTATGAATGAATCTAGATTATAATTAAAGCTTTCATGTTATTCGTTCTTTTTTACTTTAATTGACACATGCCCTCTATAAATTTATTTTTCCCCCCCTGTGCTGGGTGTCTTACTTTCTCGCAAACTATACCTAATTTTGTAAGGCTTTCCTCTGCTTTATTTCCCATAGCAATTACTTTTTCAATATGAAAGATTTCAATCATTTTAAGTAGAGATTTTTCACCTATTATCAATTCTTTTTTTATCGGCGCTCGATTGCTTTCACAATTACCATTTTTGTAGGGATGAAAGGGAAAAGCATTCCAAGAAAGCACAGTAAAGTTGTATTTAACCAATGTTTCCCATATTATAGTCGCCGTTGCTTCTTTAAGTAGCTTATCTCCCTTACTAGCTAACTTATACCCTTTTTCTTCTCCAAATAAATCTTTATTCTTCATTAGCAAATGGTCACTAGTAAATGGTACGCCGGTACATCTGCATCCTCTGTAACCAGGAGCTTCACCAACAAGGAGCACCTTGGGCCTTAATATACTCATTTGTTGCAAATAAATAAGTAGATTTTCTCTTCTTACTGAGTTCTCTGGGCACTCATATGAGTATTGATTATATACATTCGGTGGTACTACCGTTGTTGCTAACTCTTCCACAAATGCTCTCACTAACTTATCCATTTTAATAATCCTCTGTTTTCGTTCTTTTATCCATTTTGAAAAATTCTCAAATCCATAGCATTAAAGTTAATTAATAATTACAAATTTTAGCGTATTATTCTACCTTTTTAACTATTATAAAAAACTTACCACCAGCAAAACAGGTGGTAAGTTATAGTAAATCAAATATAGTTAATAATTTTTTAAATTTGTTTAATGTCTATCAATAATTTTAGTTTAATGGTCATGCAGAACCGATAGCAATCTCTCCTGATGAATAATACAAACTTGAGAAGTTTAAAGGACGTTCAACCATGTATTTAGCACTACCGATCGTAACCATTGTTCCAGGATGAATGGTACCTTTACAAGAAATTTTTCCAAAAGTATGAACATTGACTTTTTCTTCTATATCTAAAAGTTCCAATTTGCATTCTTCAAGCATTTTTGAGCAAGTTGTAAAGGATAGGGTTGCATTCTCTAACATGGAGACTCTCTCCGCCGGTAGACGGTTGGCTTCATGAAGCGGTGAAAGCAAGTTGATAATTTTATATAAATTGTCTATTTTGGTCGTTAGATCGGGTATTTCATTATTAAGTTCCATTTGGCGAACAATAAGTGAATGTGATACTCCTAGTACTACCGTTGTTTTTAAACCGAACTGGTTGCCTATCGTTTTTGCAGAAATGCTTCCTCCAGTGAAACAGTTTCCTCCTACAAGAGATGATATTTTACCAACAAGGTCAATATTGCCTCCGACCTTAATTTGACATTGCACCAAATACTGTGTGTAGAGGTTGCCATTAACAAAAATATCGCTATTTTGTATGAATGTGCAAGTTAAGTTACCAGCGCATTCAATGGTTCCTTTTGAGGCACCGTTCATACCGCTACGTAAAACGATATCTCCCCCCGCTTTAATGGTTGCAGCTTCTACAAAACCAGCTATATCTATTGTGCCGCGGGCCTCTACAGTAAATCCTGAATTAACTCCGCCTTTAATCACAACATTACCCAGGAAATTTATATTTCCTGTGGAATTATCAATATCTCCATCTATGACTAAAGTTTGTTCAATACTCACTTTATTTGAGACAATATTTAATTGTCCATCCATGTCTGCAAGTACCTGAGTCTCATCCTCACTATAAACAACATTTTTGCCTAGTGGAGAAGGTACAGGTTTTCCAATAGCGGGTGCAATTCTTAAACCTGTAACAGTCATACCCTCTTCACCAACTATGGGTTGGTTGATGGTACAAAGAATTTGACCTTTAGTGATGTTTTCAGCTATACCCAAGTCTCGAAAGTTAACGGAGCCGTCTGGATTTTCTTTAGGCTGAAGAGAAGAATTGGTTTTTACATGCCATGAAATGGTGCCGTTTTCACCATCTTTTTTAGGGATTCCATTGGCAAATGCTATTTTAGTTTGATATTTCGGTTCTTCAACAAGGCTTATCAGTAACTGTTCATCTATACCGAAAACGACCTTTTTGTTAGCAATTTCCTGCATTACCTTCTCTAGGGTTATGGGCTCACCATCATTTTTCGGCGGTTCGAATTGGATAAATGCTTCTAAAAGATCCTTTGATAAAGTCACTTCGATGGATGCATCTACAGTTGGATTGCTAGTATTCTGTGTAACTCTTAAACTACCAGTCATAAAAATTCACCTCTCCTTTTCACCGAAAAATAGTTGTTTGAAACATTCCATTGTTCATTCTTTTAGATATTGAACATTTTTAATAACCTTGTTGCCATTTGTATTAATAAAAAACTCCTTTCTAATCTCTGAATCACCATTAACTACAAAAGTTAGGGTTTCGTTGACAAAAAGGAGCTAATTTATTAGCTGATCAATTCGGCAACCCAGCCATCATAGCACTCATGCTTTAGACCCGTGGCTTTGCGTCCCCAACTTTCATTGGGTTTGCTAGTATCGTTGTAAAAATTCACGTCATTATACTTTAATTGTAGGGTAATTTTATAAGAACTACAATACGTTTTTACAAATATTTAATACTTTATAACCACTTTAAAATATCCTTTAAATTAAAGATTTTTTTGCATTTTATAATTCTAAATCCTTAACAAACATTATTTCAAGACTCAGAAAAACTAGCAAGCTGGTCCTTTTAAAACATATACGCAGATGTTTTGGATGAATTCCCGCAGAGCTTTCCTGTGGGTTTCATTGCCAAAACAACCATATTGTTCATCCTTCTAAAGCCTCTGGTTCAATCGTTGAGACCAAAAAAATTTATACTTGCTTATCTTTAAAAAAAGTTGCCTATTTCAGGCAACTTCTTTACATAAATAATCTAAAGTCTCTAACTTTAATTAAATGGTTATTTCTTTATGTTACTTTTCATAACCACTTCATAGTCATAAGTAGCACTTCCACCAACCCCTGGATCAGGAGCATAAGTAACCATCATGACTACTTTAGAGTACTGAGAACTTTGTAACATATCACGTAAATCCACTTTATCGCTTTCACTCATGTTTAAAAGGTCAGGGAATTTAATTACTTTGACTTGATTGTCTTTTCCAAATGCATTCCCTTTCTTGTATCCGATGAATGAAACTTGATAATTTACATAATCCTTTGTTGCTTCCTGTAAACTCATGAAACCATCGGTTGATGTCATTGGATCGATTTGCTCACCATTCAACTGTAAATTTGATAAGTACCAACCAGCATCATTGTAACCCCAGTCAGTTAAATAACGGAAAGCTACAAGCACTTTTTGACCAGAATATTGCGATAGATTAAAGCTTTCTGTTACCCAGCCATTTGAGCTACCAGTAAAACCAGGAAGATTTTCTCTAATTTTTGGATAACCTTCATCAACAAGTGCATCAGTAGTATTCTCATTCGCTAAAGAAGTCCATGTTTTTCCACCGTCTGTTGACACTTGAACAACTCCGAAATCCCAATTTTCTTCAATCGTATAATTTGTATCAAAAGAAAGAATTGGATTTGTTTTACCAGTTAAATCAAGCTCTTTAATTAAGAAATTATCTGCTTGATCCCCATTTTCTTATCTGGAGTAATTACTTTAAGATCGGTTCCCCACGCTGGTGCAAAAGTCTCTGAACCTACAGCAGCTTCTATATTAGGTGTAAGGTTGATACTTTCAAAATTATAGGTCTTACTATCCCCCTGATATTTACCATCCAACAGAACTGCCAATATGAAATCTTGGTAAACAGCATTAAAGTCTCTGTCGCTACCCACTTCTTTTAGAACGGCATTAATACTATCTATACCTTGTAATTGGTTTTTAAATTCTGATTGGATAAAACTTTGCCCAAATTGCTCATACAAATAAAGTTGGAATAAATAAGCAATTCCATAATCCCCTAAAATTTGTAGATCAGATTGATCCTCCCATAGTGTTAAGGAGTTCTTTAGATTTTCCATAATAAAGTTAATGTGTGAATCAGCATGACCGTATCCAACTAAGAACTGAGCAAAATCAGATAGTCCTTCATTTATGAAATTCTCCTCAGCAGAATCACTGTCATGATGCAATAAATGCTGAAACTCATGAGCGAAAGTTCCTTCATACATGAATGGTCTCTTTGCATTAGGACCTGTACGATTTGTCCAGTCCAAACTGTCAATCGTCATGACATTTCGATCTGTAAAATCACTAATTGTTGATGAAAAATAACCAGCAATATAACTAGGGTAATTCGGATTATAGTAATTTTCATCTAATATATTATCTACAAGGATAACAACTCGACCTGATCCATCAGCATATAACTCAGGATCTACTAATGAATTCTCCCCTGTTCTCTCAGCAGGTGCACCAAAAAAAGCAACCTCTTGTTCATACATTTTTGTATCGAATTCATTTAAAAGATAATTAACTTGTGCATCTGTAACATTGGCTACACCAGCATCATTTCTTGGATCCCCAGCAGGAAATTTAAGATTATTTGCAACCCAAATCTCTCCATATTTGCCTACGCCTTTTAGGGTAAAGTTTTTAAGGCTATATTTCCCAGTTAAATTATTGGAAACTACCCAAGGCTTAACAAGCCCTACATCACCGGAGGTTACAGATTTTGAGGCTTCAGATTGTTCACCTTCTGATGAATTTTCGCCTTTAACACTAAATTCAACTTTGCCATTTTGAATGGCCTCTAGAGCAGGTTGTGACAGAAAACTAGAATCTGCTTCTTGCGCGATTGGATCTGGATTGTAACTAGCACTTTTTGCAATTGCTAAACTAGGCGCTACCATACTTCCTAACAGCATGATAGTAGATAAAATTGATAAAACTTTTTTCATCTGTATCCTCCCTTTTTATTGTTTTAGGTAATAACGATAACAAAAAGAAGTCAGAATATTTTGTCATTTTGTACACATAATTTATGTTTTATATCGTAAAAATTCTATAAATTTCGACAGATTGAAAACTACCGACCCTTACTGATAAAAAAATAGTGAAAAAATATTTCATTATATAATAGAGAAAGCGGTTAAAACCATTGGGTTTAAACCGCTTCCAAACTAATCAAATATCTATAAATATTGAAAAAAATCATCCTTAAGTAGGAGTTTGTCAATTTCATTTGGTGCTAATGGTTTACTGAATATATATCCTTGGATGACATCGCAATTTAACCTTTTTAGCATTTTGAGCTGATCAAAGTCTTCCACTCCCTCAGCTACTACTTCTACACCCATTTCATGTGCCATCTTGATGATATAATCAACCATTGCTTCCTGTTTACCTTGCACACAAATATTATCAATAAATGACTTATCAATTTTTAGTGTATCAATTGGAATCATCATCAAATAATTTAGGGAAGAGTAACCTGTACCAAAGTCATCAAGAGCCGTTCTTACACCAATCTCTCTTAATCGCTTAAGCACTTTTACATTTTTCTCCATATTTTTCATCAGCGTACTCTCTGTAATCTCTATTTCTACCATTTCTGGTGAGAGACCTGCTGATTTTATAATACTTTCTACTTTTTCAACGAAATCTCTTTGCTTTAATTGCAAAGCTGAAACATTGATGGATATTCTCTGATTTCCATATTCTTTATTTGTCCAATTTGCATTCTGTTCACAAGCAGTTCTCATGACCCATTCACCTATTGACGGAATCAGACCAGCTTTTTCAGCTACAGGTATAAATTCAATTGGAGAAACAAACCCAAGATTCTCTGTTTTTAACCTGATTAAGGCTTCGGTACCGATTATTCTGCCTGTTTTAAGATCTACCTGAGGTTGATAATGTAAGAAGAAATGTTCGTTTCTTAATGCATCTCGCAGCTCATTTTCAATCAACATATTACGTATTAATCCTCTAGACATTTCTTCATTATAAAATTTATATTTATTTTTCCCACTTTCCTTTGCTCTGTACATGGCAGTATCTGCATTTTTAAGTATACTTGCTGTATTATCCCCATTTTCTGGAAAAACGGAGATGCCAATACTTACAGTCATAAATACTTCTTTCCCATTTAAATCAAAGCTATCCTCAAGTAGCATTAGAATTTCGTCACAGAGCACCTTAAGTTCATCTTTATTTTTTAAATTTTTCTTTAGAATCAGGAACTCATCTCCCCCAAATCTGCATAGCATATCATCCAGTTCTAATACACTGGATAATCGTCCACTGATTTCTTGGAGAAGAACATCACCGACATCATGTCCAAGAGAATCATTTACTATTTTAAAATTATCCAGATCTAAGAAAAGAACTGCTCCATTAGTGCGATTTACCTCGCATTTTTGTATTTCCTTTTGGAGTTCTGTAAAAAAGACTGTTCTATTAGGAAGATTTGTTAACGTATCAAAAAATGCAAGTTTCTGAATTCTTTCTTCTGTAATTTTATTATCTGATATATCCGTTAGTGCGCCTGCAAGCTTTATTGGATTACCTGAATTATCATAAAGTACATTTCCTCTATTCAAAATCCATTTGATTTCGCCATTTCCTGTTTTCACTTTTAACTCAGTACTAAAATTTGATGTTCGTAGATTTATATGATTTTTAATATCCTCAAAAACCAATTGACGGTACTCAGGTAAAATAATGTTTTTCAGAAACTTTCGTAAATGAACATCTTCCAGCTGATATCCAATTACCTCAACCCACTTTTCTGATGCAAATAACTTATGAGTCTTTAAATCAATTTCCCAGATGACATCATTAATTCCATTAAGGGCTTGCTTGTACCTTTCTTCACTTTGCGTTAATTTTCTCTGACTTGCTATTAACTCATCATTTTGTGCAATAATTTCCTCTTGCTGAGCAGACAGTTCTTCATTTAGCTGTGCAAGATCCTGATAGCTCGAACCTAATTTTTTAATCATATGATTAAAGTTTGACGATAACTGTCCCAGTTCATTTTTGGACTTATAATCACAGACAGATGTTAATTCACCCTCTGAGGCACGATTCATTGATTCAGTAAGCTTACTGATGGGCATAGTAATCGATCTTGAAGCAAGTACACTTAACACAGTAGAAATAATGATCATCAGAATAGTAATTCCAATGATGATATATAGCACGAATTTAGCAGGAGCAAAAACTTCTTCAATATTCTGAGCAACCACTAATACCCACTTCAATTCAGGGATATAACTATATCCCATGTATTTACTTTGATTATTATAGGTATACGAATCCATTCCCATTTTGCTTTTATCATCTCTGGTTAAGTTCTTAAAAATCTCTTGAATTTTTTTATTATTAGGGACATTTCCAATTTCCCCTTTTTTCGGGTGGGCGATTACCCTTCCTTCCTTATCAATAATATAGGCATATCCTGTCTCACCAATTTTGATTGTAGAAGTAAATCTCACAAAAAATTCTGTATAAAATTCAAAACAAAATACGCCTATTATTCTTCCAGATTCATCTTTTACTGGTGCTGCCAAAACGACCATTGGCTGTCCATCTACTTTGGAATGTAAGACTTCACTAATATTCGATTTTCCCTTCATGCCATTTTTGAAGTAACTTCGATCACTTAATGACATTCCTTTAAGTTCATTATTGTTGTCTATGGTTATATTTCCGTTCGAATCGATTACGAAAGAACGTCTTAGATATCCAACTTCCTTTACTCTTCTGTTAAGTTCACTAGCCAATTTCGATGCTTCTTTATCTCTAAGTTCCTTGGTGTCATTCTCTTTCAATCTATTATTTAAAAATTGAATAACACTATCTCTTTTCGCAGCAAGTTCCACTTCAGTTCTTTGCTCCCTTATAAGAGAATTCAGAACATCACTTTCAAGCTTTGTTGTCTCCATAATATGATTTTTACTGCTTTTTACTAGTGAATCAGAAGAAAAATGATACACTATAAAACTCAGAAAAATCAGTGGTAACGCACAAAGCACAATAAACATCAAAGGTAGTTTTCTTTTAATAAGCATCGTGGCCCGCCCCCAAAAGACTATTCATCTTGCACAATTAATTATGTATCTATTAAAGAATCATTATAAGGATTTGTAATTTAAGCTAGTATATAACAACATTATACAATAAGTGACAAATTTTTTAACTATTTCGACATTTTACTAGAGTACTTTATTTTTCGACAGTATGAAATGGGTATACATTTTAGTAATGCTTACAATTATTTGTGATCAAAGTAAAAACTCCACCGGAAGTATCCTGTGGAGAGATTTACTGAAATTGAACACCTTTAAATTTGGCTGTTTTCGCAAAAATTGTTGCTCTAAACAAGTAAACTTAACTATTACCCACTTTAATTTACAATTGCTGTTTCTTGAAAAAAAACTTAATAATTATATAGCAAGATAAAAGCACCAACGCCACAACCCAAAGATAGTATCCCAAGTCACGAGTAAGTATTTGAGAAGGATAGGCTTCATTTTGCCAATATTCTGTGATTAAAAATGTTTTAGCTACCAGACAAAGTGTCAGAATGGCAAAAATCAAGTTGCTAATACTTCGCTTTTGATATCGGAAAGAAAGTATGATAAAAGTGATGTTGGCATACCAGCAATACCACTCTTTAATATCATTAGCCATAAGAGTGTCAAACCATCCGAATAAAAATAAACTATATCCCCAAATCTTTTCCCCATCTACAAAAGTATAAGTTGGAAGTAAAAGTGATAAAAGAAATAGTAACCATATCACCTTTAATATGATTGTGTTTTTCTTGAAAAATTTAGACATAGAAATTTCTCCTTGTTTGAACTCCCTTATGAAAACACTTTAGATTTATACATTAAATCAGAAGCTCTAATCTTAAGAGCAACAATATATGAGAAAACACCCTTTATTTTTCAGATTGATAGACGTGAGATTACAGTAAATAATGCTATTCTTTTTCTAGTTCATTTTGAATATATTTCGTACCTTCTTTTGTCATTTTATTACTTTTATCAAATATTTTATTGAAATAGAAGTTGAATTCACTTTCTACATGGTTAGGTGCATTAATTTGAAGAAAATTTACTGGGGCTTCGAATCCGCTCAGATAATTTATTAAATCCGTTACCTCTTTTTCTCCATATGGCCCTTCAACACAAATATCTACCCCTTGAGGATTTCCTAAATTATTAACAATAGGTTTGTCCTTAAATTGGCGATACCCTCGTTTAACGAGTTCTTCTACTAGGTTAGCTCTTGCATTTGGATGTTCAGCATTCCATTCCCTTTCAATACGAACCTTTACTGTTAATGAAGTTGCTATAATCGTGTTAACAAACTCCTCATATGTCTTAGGGATTTTAGTTATAGATTGATTAAAGCCATCCTTCCTATTACTCAGGTAGATTGTGTCTCCATTTCCAACTGAGGTTGCATAGATCCCATCATATTGAAAGTTGTTCTTTTCCGCAAATTTTATATAGATATTGAAAGCATCCCAAATATTTTTAATTGAATTGTCGTCTAATTTTATAAAATTTGAATTTGCTACTTTAAGTGTTACACCTTCTCTTTGGACGTTTCCCGAAAGCTCTGGTTCATATATAAAACCAGTGAGTTCTACTCCTTTGTCTTTCAGTTGGTCACCGTGTTCCTTTTTAAATAATTTTACTAATTTTTTTATTTTAATAGTCTCTTTATATGTATCTCTTTGGAGATGGAATTTATACAAACCATCATCGACTATATAGAATTCTACTCCCTTGTTACTTCCACTGAGAATTTTCACTTTATTCACTAGTTTGCTTGCATCTAACATGTTTCTTGAACCAGGCTCAGAAACTATTTCCCATTTAAAAGAATAGTTAGAATTTAAGTAGTCTTCAACTGTCTTATACCCGTCAAAAAATGCACTATATATTTTTATAAATGCATAAATTACAAAGATAATCCCTAATAAAACAATCAATAAGTTCTTTTTTTTACTTACAAAAGATTGATCCCCCAATTTAATTGCTCCCTTGATTATGTATTCTTTTTTCTATAACCAATGATAAAATTACCTAAAATTACTACTTCTTTTATAATACAGTTATATTTGGCATTATCCTATTAATACAAGAAAATTATTCCAATTTCATAATAACAAAAAAACTACTTTAGTATAGTCCAAAGTAGTTAAATGCTGTTACAAACTATTGATCCCTATTCCTTATACTCTCGCGCTACTTCTTCTCCACTTAATACTCTGAGAACTCCCCGGGCGAGTGATTCCATCTCGTTTTCACCTGGAATGATTTCTACTGGGGCGATGAATGCCACTCGTTTTCGAATCCATGATGTCAAGGTATCTGAGTAAGCAATTCCACCTGTAAGAACGATAGCATCAATCTTTCCATCGACTACAGTTGCAAGTTCGCCTATACCCTTAGCAACTTGATAGGCCATTGCTTCGTAAACCAATTTGGCATACTCATCTCCGTCATCTATTCGTCTTTCAATCTCACGTGCGTCTGTTGTTCCGAGATAGGCTTTAAGTCCACCATTTCCCCTGAGCTTCTTATTCACTTCTCTTTCATTGAATTTTCCAGAATAGCATAGGTCAATTAGTAACTGGCACGGAACTCTTCCTGCTCTTTCAGGAGAAAAAGGTCCTTCATCGTCTGAAACGATATCCACCATGCGTCCTTTTTCATGTAGACTGATGGAAATACCTCCGCCTAAGTGAGCAACGATCAGATTCATTTCTGAATAACTCTTTCCAACCTTATCTGCAACCTTCATGGCCATTGCTCGCGAATTCAGGGCATGAACTGCACTTCTTCTTGGCAAATCTGGCATGCCCGATATTCTTGCCAGTTCATGCAACTCATCCACACAGACTGAATCATAGATATACGCTATTTTTCCAATTGAACTTGCAATCTCGTATGCAATAAGTGCTCCAAGATTCGATGCATGCTCAATTATGGGGTTGTTTTTCAAACGATCAATCATTTTGTCATTTACGATGTATGCCCCTGACTTCACAGGTGGAAGCAAGCCGCCTCGTCCCACGACAGCACACAAGTTCTCTACATTGAACCCATTCTCTTGTAGGAGTTGGAGCACAGCTTCTTTTCTCATTTCAAATTGATCTTGAATTCGGCTGTATTTCTCCAATTCATCTTCTGAGTGACTCAATGTCTTACAGAATATTTCTTTATCGTTTTCGTAAACAGCAATTTTGGTTGAAGTTGAACCCGGATTGATTGCTAAAATCTGAACATTCATTTCTTTTCCCTCTTTTAGTAATCTTCGATAACTATACCAAATTCATTCCCGCATTCAGTGCACGCCAATTCAACTCAACAAATTGAGGCTTCACATTCTCTCGAATAATGGCCTCCCAATTTATTTCAGTCAGTCCCATGGATTTTATGATTACGCCGAGAATGATGACATTCATCACCTTGAAATTTCCTAATTCTGTAGCTATCCTAGCCGCATCTATGACTGTCGTATCCACTTTACTTGAAAGCTCTTCTAAAATTCCCGCGGGATAATCGACTCTGCCGGAAAGGATCGGCATCGAATTGATTTCATAATTATTTACGACTACTTTCCCAGTAGGTTTGAGATATTTCAGCCATCTAAGTGCCTCCATTTTCTCAAAAGAAACCAATATGTCCGCTCCACCAATTTCAATGACGGGGGATTCTACCCGGTTACCATATCGAATCTGAGAGGATACAGAACCTCCCCTTTGAGACATGCCATGAATTTCACTCATTTTCACGTCGTAGCCGGCTTCCATTAGACCTGTTGTGAGCAATTTGCTGGCTAAAATCGTACCTTGTCCACCAACGCCTACTAAAAGAATACTCTTTGTCATTTACACGCCCACCTTTACAATCGCATCCAATTTACACACCTGTAGGCATACTTCACAACCCACACAGCTATTTACATCAATGGACACTTTCTTATTTGCTTTATCTAAAAATAAAGCAGGGCACCCTGTTCGAATACACGCACGACAACCCGTACATTTCTCCTCTAACACAGTACATTTATTTTTGAACACTTCCTTGAATTCATTCTTATCTTCGGTAGAAAGTGTTTTTAACACACATGGCCATCGTGTAATAATGACAGATGCTTCATCAAGACTTAATGCCCAATCCAGTGCATGCTGAACAGCCGTTATGTCATTCGGATTAATTACCATAACATGTTCAAAGCCAAGCGCTCTAACCAGTTTTTCCAAATTGATTTCCTTCGTCTTTTTACCTTGAAGCGTATATCCAGATGCAGGGTTTTCTTGGTGTCCCGTCATACCCGTGATTCGATTGTCCAAGATGACATTGACAGTCTTACTGCCGTTATACACGACATCCAATAGTGAATTCATGCCACTATGCAGAAAAGTAGAATCGCCCAGGATCGATACGACCCTCTTGTTCGAATTCTCCACCATATCAAACACCTGTTGTGCACCGTGTCCGCTACTCATGCTCGCGCCCATGCAGACGCACCAATCACCTACTTTATAGGGGTCAGCAAAACCAAGCGAATAGCAGCCAATATCACTAGCTACGACGATATTTTTTCTATTTTTTAATCCCACAAAAAAGCCTCTATGAGGACACCCAGCACAAAGGATTGGTGGTCTTGGTACAACTTTACTTGCTTCAGTCTCAACATGATCAAAGGTTTTTCCGTAAATGGCTTTTCTGATTGTATCGGGTGTCATTTCACCTGTGTTTGGAAAAAGATTTTTCCCAAAACAATCGAATCCTAATATTCGTACCACTTCTTCTATATAGGGATCAACTTCTTCTATAACATAAACCTTTTCTACTTTTGAGCAAAATTCTCTGATTTTTTCATCTGGAAGGGGGTTTGTAAAACCAAGTTTTAAATACGAAACCGTGTCGCCAAACACTTCTTTTGCATATTTGTAGCAAGCCCCAGATGCGATTACACCAACTTGACAATCATTCCATTCGAAGAAATTTAATTCAGTTTGGTTTGAAAAATCCTTAAGCAGAACTTGTCTTTCCTCTACCCTTGCTCTCATTCCACCGACAAACGCTGGTATTGGAAATTTGTCTAAGCTTTTTGTATATTCCATTATCCCAACCTCGTCTCTTTCTCCACACTCTACTATACTCTTAGAATGGCAAACTCTCGTTGTCATTCGAAGTAAAACAGGCGTATTGTACTTCTCGCTGATGGAGAAAGCCGACTTCATCATATCCTTTGACTCTTGACTGTCTGAGGGTTCAAGCATCGGGATTTTTGCAAACTTCGCATAATTCCGATTGTCCTGCTCATTTTGGGAAGAATGGTAACCCGGTTCGTCCGCTGAAATCAGCACCATGCCCCCATTTACTCCCGTATAAGAGAACGTGAACAACGGGTCAGCCGCAACATTAACCCCGACATGTTTCATTGCTGCAAACGTTCGTGCACCTGCAAATGACGCCCCAATGACTGCCTCAATTGCTACTTTTTCATTTGGCGCCCATTCAGCTAAGATGTCATCAACATACAAAGCTGTTGTTTCAAGTATTTCTGTACTCGGTGTTCCTGGATAGGCGGATGCATATTTTACCCCGGCCTCCCATGCACCACGTGCAATCGCTTCATTTCCAGTAAGTAATTTTCTCATATCGCTCCCCCTTTATTTGCGTTTTCTTTTTTATCGAGTTTTTCATAAAATTCATCTGACAATCCCCGTGCCTTGCAAGGATTCATCCATTTACGACATGTTTTAAAAAATTTATTTATGCTACTTAACGGCTGATGCCGATAAAACAAGTGATAAATATTTCTCCTCCGCTGTAGCACCTCTTGAAGTAAGTACAATAGGAACCTTTGCTCCCACGATAAAACCCGCCATTTTAGCGCCAGCAGAATAAATGAGCGCTTTACTCAGAAGGTTGCCTGCGGTGATATTCGGTACAAGCAATACATCTGCATCATCCGTGACAGGGCTTTGATAGCCCTTGATTTCTGCAGATTCTTTGTTCATTGTTAAATCATATGAGATGGGTCCCTCAATCAGGCAGTTTTGAATTTCACCATCTTGATTCATTTTTTTCAGTGAATTTGCATCTACTGTTTCAGGCATTTTGGGATTGACTGTTTCGACTGCCGCAACAACAGCCACCTTCGGACAGGTATAACCCATTGCAAGAAAAGACCGAACAGTATTCTCGATGATTTGTTTTTTCTCATCCAAATTTGGAGCTAGCATCATACCGCCGTCTGTAATCGCCAAGAGTTTATGATAGGTTGGAATTTCAAGCATCGCCACATGTGACATGACATTACCCGTTCGAAGCCCCTTTTCTTTGTTGACAACAGCCTTTAATAAATCTGATGTTTGAACCTTTCCTTTCATGATAAAATCTGCTTTGCCTTCATGAATAATCTCAACTGCCTTTACTGCGTATGCGTTTTCATCTTCCACATGAATAATTGCAGATTCATCTAGTTCAAATTGGAGGCGATTCAAAATCTCTTGTATTTTTTTTTGATTACCAACTAAAATTGGGTCTATAATCCCATCGTTTTTCGACCTGAATACTGCCTCTAAGGTATGCTCGTCCTCAGCCGCGACGACAACTACTTTCTTTTTGGCTACGCTATTTTGAACTTTTAAAATTAACTCATCAAAATTTCTATAATTCATACGTATTCCTTTCTCAAGCACCTTTAATGAATGATTCATTTATAAAGGTTTCAAATAGGAAGCTATACAAAATTTTCTAAAAATCACCCCTCCTTTCCTAGGGCGGGGGTGAGCCTTGGGTCTCACCTTTCCCTTTTCTCCCTCAGGAGTTCGGGGGATTTTTCAAGAAAATTTTATGCAGTTCCACTGTTTAAACTACTTTAGAACCATTGCAACAAAAAGTATTTATCCATCAAATTGATTCTTTAGATAATCTCTGTTTTTCCTTTATTTGTGTACTCCTCTGCCAATTTTCTAAACAGAGGAAGGGATCTTTCAATGTTTGACGTTTTCACACAATAGGCTATTCTAAAGTATCCTGGGCATCCAAAACTGCTGCCTGGAACGACTAATAAATCGTACTTCTTAGCTCTTTCACAAAAGGCAATATCATCTTCTTCCAGCGCTTTTGGAAATAAATAAAATGCCCCTTCAGGTTTTACGCATGAAAATCCTGCTTCAATTAAACTGTTGTATAACAATTCTCTATTTTTTTCATAAATGTGAATATCAGAGGGCTTGCCTGCACATTTTGCTACAACTTTCTGAAAGAGTGTTGGTGCACAAACATGGGTTAAAACCCTAGCTGCACCTGCAATAGCAGAGTAAACCACGTCAAAGTCCACGATTTCATTTGGGACAACGATATAGCCAATTCTCTCACCTGGCAGTGAAAAGGATTTACTGTAGGAATAACAGACTAACGTATTTTTGTAGTAATTTGTCAGATATGGAACTGGAACATGGTCATAAGCAAGTTCCCGATAAGGTTCATCTGAAATTAAAAAGATGGGATGATTATATTCCTGTTCTTTCCGTTTCAACAGCTCGACTAGTTTCAGAATCGTCTTTTCTGAATAAACCACACCACTCGGATTGTTCGGGGAATTTACGATCACAGCTTTTGTATTTTCGTTTATTCTTTCTTCGAAATCTGCAAAGTTAATTTGGAAATTTGTTGGTTCAGCTGGAACTACCTCAAGCTTAGCTCCTACGGATTCCACAAAAACTTTATATTCAGGAAAGTAGGGTGCGAAGGTTATGATTTCATCCGATTTCTCACTTAAAGCCTTGAAACAAATCGTAATAGCTGCTGCCGCACCCGATGTCATGAATAAATTCTCCGCTGCGAAGTTTGTTCCGAACCGCTCATTTAAACTTTGTGCTATACATTCTCGGGATTCCAAATCACCGGCGGCAGCGGTATAGCCATGTACACTCGTTGAATCTTGTCCATTTAATAATTCAAAAATTGTTTCCTTTATATATTCTGGTACGGGTACATTGGGATTCCCTAAGCTAAAATCGAAGATATTATCCTTTCCCACAATAGCCGCTCTTTGTTTACCGTATTCGAAAAGTTCTCGAATCGTTGATTTCCTACTACCTAACTCGTACATTTCCCCTGAAACCACCATAAAACCCCCTTATATTTCCGAATATTCAGAATATTTACGACATAAAACTACACTTGAAGATTATTTAAACCTAATTATAACAAGATTTTATCAGAAAGTTCACGAAAAGTTTTGAAGTTTGTCAAAAAATATCAAATACTTACCTTTGATTTGTTTTATCAAAATAAGAAATTGAACCTTTAATTATAGAACTCAATCGCAAAGAAATAAGCACCAATCCGGCAAGAATAGTGCTTTAATCCTTTAAATTCAAATAATACATTTAGTAACAAACTTGAATGCTTAGTGATAAAGTACTAAGCTTTTCGCAACTTTTTTATAACATACCTGATTGCTAGTTTATAGCACTAAGCTTTTCTAATTTAAATTTTTACAAAAAAATTAACATAATTGGGAACTTACAAATATTCTTCCTACAGTATATGACTAATTTTCTCAGAACTTTCATAACTAATCGATTCATCTTTTCTTCTTTAAAATAGGTATATTTGGTTATGATTTTGTTAGAAAGTGCGGTATCTTGTACCTTAATTATCTACCTTACTATGTCTCAAAGTTGCTCTTCTTCCCATTCTTTTTTTAATAAAGCATAAGAATGCATATCTAAAAAGCTGCCATTTTCATATTCTGCCTCTTTTTGAACCCCTTCTTTTACAAATCCAATGGACTCAAGTGTAGTTTGTGAGGCTACGTTATATTGATCCGTATTTGCCTCTATCCGATTTAATTTCATCGCTATAAAGCCAAATCGAACTAACTCCTTTAATGCTTCTTTCATATAGCCCTTTCTATGAAACTTTGATGATAGCTCATACCCTATTTCTGCCTTAAAATGTTGCTCTTCTATTCTCCAGAATCCACAAGACCCAATAAGCCTATTTGTATCCTTCAAAAAGATTCCAAACCTGATTCCGGTATGATGCTCAAACGGATTTAAATACCACTGCTGTATTCTATCTCTAACTTCATCTAATGTTTTTAATCCCGATTTACCATGGCCTTTCATCACTTCAGGGTCGCTATAAAACTCAAACGCCTCTTCTGCATGATGCAAAGAAACATCTTTTAATACCAATCGATTGGTTTCTAACACAGGAAACTTGTTAAATATATTCATTTTGAAATCCTCTCAAATTATAATTCTTAAAAACCCCAAATTCATAGGCGCTTTGCACTTCTATCCGTCGCATTCATGTAAGTGTAAGTGCTAAACTCCGCATAAATTTTCTATTTCAATTTATAGTTATAGCCTTTGTATACTTTATCTTTATAAAAACTTTCGCTTTAGTACAAATCAGCCGCCTTCTGATTTTCGGCATTTACTGCCAGAGTTCCCTTGTTCATTCCATTTTTTCTCCCAATCCATAATCCAGCTCGCAAAAGGTTTCTCTGATTTTCTGGGATTAATCCCAATAAATCAATCGATGCAAATTCTTCATTGTTCTTAACTATTTTAAGGTAAATTCTTTTTGGATAAAAGATAAAATATCACTTTATTTTTACATAATAGAAGCCACAACCTTTATAAGGGTGCAGCTTCGTTTTTTTGTATTGTATACTGAGGAATCTATTTCGAAAAATATGCCGAATAAAAATAAGCCGTTATACAATGGATAAAGTTGCATATTCGGCTATTTGTCGTTCGCACAGTCAAGGTGCGCAATTTTTATAATTTGGGCCTATACTCAAATAATAAGATTTCACCTAAATCCTGACTGCAAATAAGAAGAGAGTGTCCCAAATAATTTTTAGTAACCCTCTCTTCTTTTCTCTTTTTATTGATCTTTTTTGACAGGGTTATTTACAGGGTTATTTACATTAGACATGGATGACATATTTGACATGTTTGTGTTTGTTTCCTCACCAAATTCAGTTCCATAATTAAGTTTACCATAGGTACCCTTATTATTTGTCTCTCCTTCAGTACTAGGATCCCATTGTTTAAACAATAAGGTTAAACAAATTAATCCACTAAGCCCAACTAGACTGTAAATAAGTTCTGATAGAAAAGCTTCTTGTCCACCGAATATGGCAGCAACCAAATCAAAATTAAATAATCCGATTAACCCCCAATTAATAGCACCAATGATAACTAATGTTAATGCAATTCTTTGTAAAGTTTTCATGTACATATCTCCTTAAAATTAATTTATAGTTACAACTCTTTCCCTTTGGTTACACGAACTCCTAAAGTCTTGGGTTGTATTTTTATCATTTCAATAAAAGGGGATATTATACACGAAAATTGGGATATTAAATAAGGCACAACTTAAGATTCAGCATTCAAATAAAAAAACCAGTTATTTGTGGCACGTTTCTCCGTATCTTATCAAATTTAGATTGTTTAATAAAAAATATAATGGTGGGTTTTATTTTGCATTTGCATCTGGCTGGTGAACCCCAAATACATTACCTTCTGTATCAATGAAGTATCCTTGCCAAGCCATTCCAGGTAGCGCGTGTTTTGGTAATGATACTTGTCCACCCAGTTCAATAATCTTTGCTGCTGTTATATCGAAATCTTCTACACCCATCGTACAGGCATAACCATTCATAGCTTGTCCCATTTCTGGTGCAGCACCTTGCCTTTGCATCAATGCTCCATTGATTCCCATCTGTCCTTCTTCTCCAGTTACAGCGCCAAAATAAGGCATTCCAGCATATTCGCTCCAATCTTGGAATGTCCAACCAAATACTTCCCCATAAAATTTCTTTGCTCTCTCCATGTCACTTACATGAATTTCAAAATGAACCACTCTACCCATAGTTACCTCCAGGTTATATATTTTTTAATTCACTAAAATCAATAGAACATTATATATGTTTTATTAAGCCAGTTATTTAACTTACTCATTTTTATCTAGTAGGTTTACATACACGGTTTTTCCACTTATCTGTTTAGATAATAGGGGAACATTTATTATCTTATGGCTTGTTTGCGCTTTTCTTACACCTTTAAACTAAGCCTTTTGTGGTATCACTTAATTAATCCCACGGTTTATACGCGCTTATTTTACTAGCTAATTCTTGACTTCTTATCCTTCTAGCATGTCTAGCTTGTGCCCGACTTTTTGCTGTTTCGTGCAAGTATTTCTCTTCTTCACTTTCAGGAACTATTGTAGGAACAATTACTTTTTTGCCTTCCCGGGGCAGTGTCACAAAGGTTATAAAGGCAGTTGCTGCGACTCTTCGTTCACCTGTCATCAAATCCTCTGCAATCACTTTTACAAACACTTCCATTGAAGTAGTTCCAGTCCATGTGACGAAAGATTGTAAGCAAACGGAATCATTCTGTCTGATTGGGCCTAAAAAATCGACTGAATCGGTCGATGCTGTAACCGCTTCACTCCTTGCATGTCTTGCAGCAGAAATCGATGCAATATCATCGATCATACTCATTAATTTACCACCAAATAATGTGTAATGATTATTTAAATCATTGAGGAATACACGGCTCGTTCGAACCACGAGCGTTTCTTTACATGTTTTCGAATGCATGATGAACCTCTACTTCGTTTATATTTAAAAACAGGTTATTGCAATTTTTCAGGATTGTCCAAAAGAATTCTTCTTGCGTCAACATCTTAACTATTAAAAAATCTTACTGTACCTGTGATTACAGTAAGATTATAATACATCTACACTAAGCTTTGATAGCCCATCGTAATTTTGCAGAACGGGCCCTGCCGTTCTTAGCACACTCTTCTGCTGATGGTCTGATAACTTCATTCGCAATTTCCGAGTATACGCCTTCTCTAAAGAAGTGTTTAAACGATTTTTTGACAAGTCTATCTTCACCTGAATGGAAGGTCAATATCGCAACACGTCCGCCCTTCGCTAAAACGTTAGGCAATTTTTCTAAAAGTTCATATAGCACCTCGAATTCACTATTCACATCAATTCGTAATGCTTGAAAAGTTCGTTGACATGCTTTCTTTATCTGTTCATCACGAATATTTGCCGGAATAAATTGAAGTGCTTTTGCAATGACTTCTCGGAGCTTTGTTGTGGTAGAAATCTGCACTCCTGATTTAATGAAGGAAATAATTGTGCTAGAAATTTCCTTAGCATAAGGTTCATCAGAATTTTCAACTAGCATGCCTTCTAATTCATCTCTAGTTATACCTCTTAACCGTTGTGCTGCAGTTAACCCTTTTTCAGGATTTAATCTTAGATCAAGCGGCCCCTCACTTTTAAAAGTGAATCCCCTATCAGGATTGTCTATTTGCATAGATGATCGATATTTGCAAAATTTATGTTCTGGATAGTTAAAATATCTGAACCGTAACCTAAGGACTCTAGCCGAGCTCTAGTTTTAGCAGATTCAATCGGGTCTACATCAAGAGCGTAAATATGTCCAGAGGACTGTAATGATTTTAACATTTCTAACGTATGTCCGCCGTACCCCAGCGTTGCATCTAAACCAGTTTCTCCCGGTTTTATCTGCAGGATTTCTAATATCTCTTTAACACATATAGAAATGTGCATACCGGCAGGAGTGTCACCTTTTTGAATTCGCTTCTCCACTGTATCTGCATACTTTTCTGGCTGAAGTTCCTTGTATTTTTCTTTATAACTTCTTGGGTGTGTTCCTTTATAACGAACACGACGCTTATGCGTTTGCTCTACATTATCCATCGGGTAAAACTCCTATTTTCTGTGGTATAAAGGGACAATCTATGATATATGGTTTACCATCAATAAATTGCTCCCTGATATTGATCATTTTATAGTAAAAACATCCGCTTCAAGTTAGTTGTGAGTTTTACTTAGTTGATAATATTCTGCACTCTACCAACCATATCCCCTTCAACGAGCATCACTTTAATACCATGCGGGTGAGAGGTACTATTGGTCAATATCCTTTTTACATGACCTCTAGTAAGCTTGCCTGTTGGCTGGTCTTTTTTTAATACAATTTCTACTTCAGCCCCAATCTTAATAGCTGATCTATTTTGTCCATTCAATATACAACACTTCTTTCATATTCTATCTGCAAAACTAAATGCACGACCAACTCAATATGATACGAGAGCATATCGTGAATGTCAATCTGCCCAACAACCGTAAAATAAGAGCAATATCTGGAATAATTTCTTTATACTTGAGTCAGAAGATATAGTTAAGTCCTTTGACAAACACAAATATTTTAAATCTTTATCCAAGAAAAAACTTCGGTTACTTGTAAAAAGTTCAAAGTTTAGTGGCATGGATACTGTTCAAAATATATTAAAGCCCCAAAAATTATAGAAAAGCCAAACAGTGACGAAATTTTTTTCAACTTATTTCTGAAAATAACAAATATAGATTGACAGATGGAGATATCGAATTATTTAAGAAATCAGCGTATTAAAGATTAAAACCTATAGGGTCCGCTTTTGAGGTGCAAATCATCTAATTGCAATACCGAAACGCATAATATACACAGACCAAAAGCGCAAGTTCTCTTGCGCTTTTGGTTTTGTAATAACATGATTTTGTTGCATAAACAAGAAAAAGAGATAGTGTAATAACTATTTTATACTAAAAATCTCAATCCAAATCTATTTCCAACATTAGTTTGGGATTCTATTATTATTGTAACTGCCTACAAAACCAAAGACTGCAGAAACGATAATGCGGGCAACTTCATTAGGTAGGAAATCATCTGTTTTTACAATGATTTGGGAGATTTCATCATACCAAGGTTCACGGACATTATTTAAGTATATAAGTGTGTTTTTATCCTTGATACTTGACTCCCGTACTTGACTCTTCCTGTTCATTCTCTCAACAAGCTTGTCGATCTCTGCGGTCAAATGAACAACCATCCCATTTTCTTTCAACCACTCTCTGCTCTCGGGTGACTCAATAGTCATGCTACCTATCGCCACTATGGTATTCTTTTTAGGAATCGCAGAAAGGTATGTTAGCTCCATTTGATGGAATTTTGTTTCTCCAATTGAATTAAGGATTTCTTGCGGATACTTGCCAGCAAATTGTATCATTTTCGTATCAAGATCAATAAATTCATAGTTTAGAAGTTCACTCAAACGTTCACCAACGGTTGTCTTTCCGACACTATCCATCCCCACAAGATAAATCGTCTCGAAATTCGGTTGAAGAGCAATTCCTTCATCAAAGAAATATTGAAGTAAGTTAGCAAAGCCAACCTCACTATTTCCAATAGTGAATACATGTTTGGGTTGATCCTTTAAAAAAATCCTGATGCTATTAGTTAGTACTTTTACAAATGAAATTTCATTGTTCACTATTTTCTTACGCCTACCTAGAACAGGAATTAAGATAATATTTTTCTTACTGACGATTAATTTTTTGCGGTTTAAAATGATTATTGTAATACTCATGCATGCAAAGAAGCCGAACAACATCAAGAATTCCCAATCAAATTTTTGATGATGTACCAAAGTATAAGAGAAATCGATAAAGAATGCCCCGCCAAATATAGCCAATGTCAAATAGCCAATCCATATCCCCGATACTGGCTGGCTTACAAGAAAATGATCTTCCGAAGCCCGTTCATAGTATTTTTTTTGTTCTCTTTTGCCAAGATATGCTAATAGAAGAGATACTGAAATGATTAAAACAATATGAATTACTTCCATATGACCACCTTAATTATGTTTTACAAAATAGAGTTTTGCTAAGAAATTGACTTTACTCTATTTTCATAATTAGAGACATTCCCTAATTTTTTATTATCCAATTAATTCTAACTAATTTTCTCAAAAGTGTACAAAATTCACAATCACTTAAAAAAAAACGTCCTATCTCAGGATGATAAACATCTGTTTTTAGAGTTTTTAGAGCAATTCTCATCTATTATTTAATACAACAGTGGATGTAAGAAGGAAAAACAAGTATCCCAATCTAAATGGATATTATCCAACTCCCAAAGAGGTTGTATAATTCTTATATCAAGAAATGTTATATTTGATTTATTGCCCTACTGACTTATCTGAAGAAGAACGGTTATTGAGTGGATGTATTTTATGGGAGAAAGTCTATGAGCGAAAAGTACTACGATAAATTATTACACATTCAAACGTGTGGAGACCAAGAAGGGTTCCCTGACTCATATCACTATAATCGATACGAACCTACGCCCTACGCTGCACTAGAAAAGTTATTTGAAGAATATGAACTAAAGAGGAGCGATCGAATTGTTGATTTTGGATGTGGAAAAGGAAGATTGAATTTCTTCATTCATTATTTATTTGAAGCAACTGTGGTAGGAATTGAGATGAACGAAACCTTCTACCAAGCGGCTGTTGACAATCGAGAGGAATATTTGAAGAAGTACAGAAATAGGAACAAATCTATTTACTTCCAATGTTGCAAAGCGGAAGAGTATGAGATTGACTTAGTAGACAATCGCTTTTATTTTTTTAATCCATTTTCTATCCAGATTTTCATGAAAATCATTCAGCGTATTTTACACTCAGTAGAACAATACAAACGAAAAATAGAGCTGGTTCTATACTATCCGTCAAACGATTATATTTATTTTTTACAAAACAAAACGAATTTTATATTAGTTAAGGAAGTTGGATTATCAGACTTATTTAACAATCAACCGAATGAGCGATTTTTAATATATCAACTGGATTTCTAGAACGACCTCAGATGAATAGAAAACTCAAACACTAAGTTGAATTTAGATGGCACTTTTAATTCTTATGCTGAAGCTGTTTCGAATTAACTAAAAAGGGATGCGAGGATTTTCTTAACATTATCCTAATATTTTCTGAACTAAATAAAACTTTCATTTCATTTATCTTTTAAAATAAAAATGACCACATAATCGTGGTCATGCATTTGTTGAATAAGAAGAGAATTATTTTTGTTTTTTATATTTCTTCCACTCTTTGTTATAGACAAATAACTTGGTACCTGTATCAACTTCTTCAACGTACTGTATTTTTTTATAATTTGAATATACACCCCAAAAAATACTGATTGGTAATATCAATAATAAACACCATATTGATTGTACAAAAGTTAAGATTAAAAAAATTATAGATAACAAAGTTGTCAGTATAAAAATCATAAATTCATTCTTTGTTGCTAATTGCTTATACTTTTTTGAAAAATCAATGCTTCTAATTTCATTCATTTTAGAATATCACTCCTTAAAATTTATTATGTCTCATAAATTATAATAAATTATTTCATTAAAGACATAAAAATTGATAGATCGATAATAATGGCCTTGAGTCACAGTTGGACATTATTAATGATTCAAGAGAAATCTTCCTTCTTTTCTTACATCGACTGTAGCACCAGCAATTTAAATAAAAATCCCTTAGACTCCACTTACTTAAGAAATAATATTACTAGAACATTATAACAGTTTTGTTAAGTATGTTTTTACTTACACTTTTTTATCCCGCACATTAACTTTTACATGATTCCTAATTCCTAATTAATTTTTCAGAAGAAATATTAAATGCTGCTTTCCATAGAAACAAATTAACAATGCTACCTAAAACCAAAAGTATATATACACCATAATTTAAATTAGCTAATCCAAAATGGATCGCTGCCAATAATGCAAGCACTAATGTTATGAGTAGATTAAACAACGAGTTGTCTTGTTGTGCTGATTCAAATGCCTCAGAAAATGGTAGTGATTTCTTCATTGTCATGAAACATATCATTGTAAAAATAAGTATATTTAATAAAACGATTAAGAGTTCAGGTAATATTCTAGTACCAAAAATAATAGTAAAAATAATCGATTCAAGTATAAAAATGGGTAGAAAAAGCTTTGTTAAAAATGCTTTTATTGTACCTTTAAATATTGGTGCAACATTACGTATTGGTAAACTCTTATAAATCCATGCACCTTTATATTTTTCGGAATATCTAATCATCCATATAAGTGTTGGTAACATCATTCCACAGAAATATATTAAAAAATACATCTTACCACTTGAGATATCATGTATTGTTGAATTTCCCAATATTTGAAATATAAATACAAAAGGCAAAATGATGCTAAGACCTAATAATGGGTATATTTTAAGTTTGAATTGTCTTACATTTCTCATCATATTTGAAGCGAATCTATAAAACAGTCTTTCTTCACTATCTCTGCATAATAATTTTGCAAAAAAATCAACTGAACTTCTATTTACTTTATTAGTATTTGAATGATTATTATTCAACTTTTGAAGGCTATCTTCAAAATGATTTATAAACTTAATGTAAAATGCAAATGCAGTAATTGGAATCACTATGGCTAAAATCGTGAAGGTTATATAAATATCACTTATTTCTGAATTTTTTATCATTTGGAAAGGTGCTGAAAACCAAATCGGCGCAATAAAGTAATGCCACCATTTGGGGATAAAATTAATTTTTAAATCCGCTATACTGAACACTCTTCCAACTAACTGATATCCAATTGAGATTACCATTGTTAGAATAATCTGGATATAATTAATTATATCCTTCAGTTTTTCACCATCAAAAAACCTTAAAATTAAAAAATATAGCAATGCAGTCAGTGCAATGATGAACAGTTCCAGCAAAACGATTGTAACGAGGAAAACGAGGAAAAATATTGCCCCTTGGGTAAATAGACTTACTAAAAGTGCAGGCCCAATTAAGGAAATTGTTATATTAAACAAATAAATTGTTAAATGAATTACCTTTGCCATGCCTATGGTTCTTGATCCTACAGGTTTTGTACCAATTATATTTTTATATCCAACATCTAATAGAACAGCTGAAAAATCAGAAATCAGGGAAGTGGTTATAAAAAACATAACGATCGAGAATACAATGCTCATCTGGTACATATAGTTACTCTTCATAATAACAAATGGAATTAATACTAACCCCATTAAAATATATACCCCTAGAGACTTTAAAAATTTATTATCGTCAGTGTCATTACTTTTTTTATTATTAGAAAAAACAGTTGGTACTCTTCTGCCATCCATTAAGAGTTTAACTTGGAGGATTTTTCTCATTGACCAATAGTCAACACCCGTTTTTTCGATTAAAGGCATTAGCTTATCTAATAATCTTAAAATCTTAAAATCCTTCATACCATTACACCTCTTTAACAATAGAGACGAATTCTTCTGCTATTGCCTCAAATTCGTTAAACCCTGTTATTTGATTAAAGATCTGTTCCAAAGATCCACCTTTTGAGGTTTCTTTAAGCTGCTCAAAACTACCATCTGCAACAACATGTCCGTTATTTAAAAGGACTATTCTATTACTAATTTTTTCGACTACGTCCATTATATGAGAAGAATAAAATATGGTCTTACCCTGCTTCGATAGAAGAAAAAGAATTTCCTTCACAATCATTACACTGTTTGCATCAAGTCCACTTAAGGGTTCATCTAAGAATAGGATATCTGGATCGTGGAGCAAACTTGATATAATTAATACTTTTTGCTTCATTCCTTTAGAATAGGTATTAATTCTTGAATCATAAAATTTCTTAATTCCAAATAGATGCATGAGTTTTTCAGCCTTAATGTTGGCTTTTTCATAACTCATTCCGTACAATTCTGCTATAAAAGTAAGATACTCTCTGGCTGTTAAACTATCAAATAGCTCAGCAACCTCGGGTACATATCCAATTTTTCTCTTGTATTCAATTTTATCTTTTGATATATCCTGTCCTAATATCTTTATTTCTCCTGTAAACCCTTCAACAATTCCTAAAATTATTTTAATTGTTGTACTTTTACCAGCTCCATTGGTACCGATATAACCTATAATTTCACCTTTATATACTTCTAAGTTTATATCCTTTAAAACTTCTTTTGTTCCATATTTCATGCATAAGTTTTTTATTTCTACCGTTACATCATTTCCCATTTAGCTTCTCCTAAAATAAAAGTTTACTATTCATATTTTTCTATAAAAACCGGTTTAAAACTGAATATCCATACAAGTTCATTTAAAAAACGATGTTACCAATGATACAGTTCCCCGTTTATCATCCTGAAAGCTTCATCTATATCATACCAAAAACCCCCATGGAAAAAATTCCAAGGGAGACTATTAATTATCTACAAATTTCTACAAAATTTTCATTTCTTGCTTCTCATCTTATTCTATATATTTTCAACTATCGGGTCAGTTTAGTTGATTAAAAAATAATATATTATTTTACTAATACCTTGTATTATATAGTATTATATTTTATATTAGTAAACGAGGTGAACAAAATTGGAAGTTAATAAAGAGGTTTTAAAAGGACATATAGATACGTTGATTCTTTCCCTAATACATAGTAGGGATATGTATGGATATGAGTTAGCTAAATATGTTCGTGAAAAGAGCGAAAATCAGTTTGAATTAAAAGAAGGTACACTTTATTTGTCTTTAAAGCGA
>JARBTR010000013.1 GCA_029240105.1 Caryophanales bacterium
TTCAACTATGTTGGAATCATGTACAAGCACTTTGACAACAGAATACAAATTCGATTCGTTGTGAAAAATCGTGATCACATGCGTTCCCTTGATATACTGCTTCTCTTCGTTTAAATCAAATGAAGCTTGTATCATGATTTCTCCCCCCAATCATCTAAAGTTAAACCTATCCCACGTAATTCAACTTTACTCCATTTTTAAAAATCGTATCGATTGTTCCACCGCCGAGGCATACTTCTCCTTCGTAGAAAACTACCGCTTGGCCAGGTGTATTTGCTCGAACAGGTTCATCAAACTCCACACGAATACGGTCTTCACCAATCCACTCAATCGTTACACCAGAGTCTTTTTGACGATAACGGAATTTGGCAGTACACTTCATTTTTCCATCTGGTTTTTGAGTTGGAATCCAGTTTATTAAGATTGCTTCGAGTGAAGTCGAATACAACGTTTCATGATGAAATCCCTGTTCAACTAATAAGACATTTTTCTCCAAGTCTTTACCGACAACAAACCAAGGATCATTGTTTTCAGCATCCTTCTGACCACCAATTCCAAGTCCTCCACGCTGGCCAATTGTATAATACATGAGCCCGTCATGTGTCCCCATGAGTTTGCCATCCATAGTGCGCATTTCGCCTTTTTTAGCAGGTAGATATTGACTTAAGAACTCTTTAAAGTTTTTCTCTCCGATAAAACAGATGCCAGTTGAATCCTTTTTCTTTGCAGTAGGCAATTCCGCCTCTTCTGCAATCTTTCGAATTTCAGATTTGTTGTAATCGCCAATTGGAAAGAGTACTTTCGACAATTGCTTCTGTGTTAATTGATTTAAAAAGTATGTTTGATCCTTATTTTCGTCTAGTCCACGAAGCATTTTGTACTCGCCGTCTTCAAATGCTACTCGAGCATAATGGCCAGTTGCTAAGTAATCTGCACCTAACTTCATTGCATGTTCCAAAAAGGCTTTGAACTTAATTTCTTTATTGCACATTACATCTGGGTTAGGAGTTCTACCAGCCTTATATTCATCTAAAAAGTACGTAAATACTTTATTCCAATACTCTTTTTCAAAATTTACAGCATAATAGGGAATATCCAAATGTTCGCAAACGGCAATCACATCTTCAAAGTCCTCTGTTGCCGTGCAAAATCCTGTTTCATCTGTATCGTCCCAATTTTTCATAAAAATTCCGACGACTTCATATCCCTGTTTTTTTAACAGATAGGCTGCAACTGACGAATCTACCCCACCTGACATGCCTACCACTACTTTTGTTTCGCTAATTGGTTTCATTTCTTCTCATCCCATTTTTAGGTGCTGAGCGAGCCGTTTAGACATATAGAAAAATGTTCAAAAATTTTCTAGCAAGGTTAGCACGAAGTGCGTGTTGCGAAAATTCTTTGAAATTTTTCGTAATGTCTGGCTCACGAAGCCCGTTTATTTAATCTATAGTTTATTTAATCTATAGTTTATTCCCACTATAGTTTTTTCACAATTTCAATTGTTTTTCGAGCAGCTTTTCTAGCGTCTTCTTCTGTTGTACCGAGTCCGAAACTATATCGTATGACAATTTGTGCACGATCTTCATCATCTGGAAACATTGCTTTTAATACATGTGAAGGCTCATGAGAACCTGCTGAGCATGCTGATCCACTTGAAACTGCAAGACCAACAATATCTAAGTTCGTAAGCAAAGCCTGAACACATACATCATGAAAACTAACACTCAAAATGTTTGGGACAGCTCCTTCTTTTGGGCTATTTATAAAGTGTTCGATTCCTTCTAATTCTTCACGTAAAATTTGATTAATATTTTTATTTCGTTCTGTATATAAATCGAGATTCTTTTCATAAACTTCAATTGCTTTCCCAAATCCAGCAATAGAAATGGTATTTTCAGTACCAGCACGACGTTTTCTTTCTTGGTCTCCACCAAACTGTAATGCAAAAAAGGGAACTCCTTTTTTAACATATAGAAATCCAACACCTTTAGGACCATTTATTTTATGAGAAGCAGCAGATAAAAAATCAACTTTCAGCTTCTCAACATTTAATGGGATTTTACAGAAAGCCTGTACACCATCGACATGAAATAGAGCTTGATGATCCGCTAAAATTTCTCCAATTTCCTGTATTGGTTGGATTGCTCCCATCTCATTATTTACATACATAATGGATACAAGGATCGTTTCTGGTTTTAGTGCATTTTTAACGTCTTCAACGGATACAAACCCATTCTGATCAACTGGTAGATACGTAACAGTAAATCCTTGTTTCTCTAACTGACGACATACATTTAGTACAGCATGATGTTCAATTTGAGTTGTAATAATATGATTGCCTTTATCTTTCATTGATCGAACCGCACTAAAGATTGCTGTATTATTACCTTCAGTGCCCCCACTCGTAAAAACTATCTCCTGAGGTGCAGCGCCAATTGCAGCTGCAATCTTGCGACGAGTACTGTCTACAAGCTTTTTGGCTTCCCGACCAAATGAATGTGTACTTGAAGGATTTCCATATATCTCACCCATTAGTTTTGACATCGTTTCAATTACTTCTGGATGCATTGGGGTCGTTGCAGCATGATCAAGATAAATTCGTTTCATTTTTTCAACTCCAGTTTTAGATGCTAAGGGTGACGTATTGACTCTCCCAAAACGTATACGTTTTGTTTACCTGAATTTCCTGGAAAAGCCATGTTTTTCGGCTTTGAAGGAAATTAGAAAGTAATTCGAGGGCCAGTCACGCGAAGCCCGATTTACTAAATTAAATGTTTACCCTTTATCATAACAAAAAATATCAAAAACAAAAACCAGTCAACATTTGACCAATTGTCACTTTCTTGTAAATGATAGATAACTCATGAATAATATGTGCTTGTTCGCTTTTTTCTATTGTTGGTTGTGATAAAATTTAAGCATTATATTTTTAGCAGGAGTGAAACATGATTGTAAATCCGTTAGCTTTTCGGATGAGACCGAAAAATATTGATGAAATCATAGGACAACAGCATTTAGTTGGTGAGGGAAAAATTATTCGCAGAATGGTGCAAGCATGTCGTTTATCCTCCATGATTTTATATGGCCCACCTGGTATTGGAAAAACTTCAATTGCAAGTGCGATTTCAGGAAGTACAGGCGTTCCTTACAAAATTTTAAATGCAGCAACAAATAATAAAAAAGATTTAGAAACTGCTGTAGCAGAAGCAAAAATGCATGGACAATTAATCTTACTTTTGGATGAGGTCCATCGATTGGACAAACCAAAGCAAGACTTCCTACTTCCTCATCTGGAAAACGGTCTAATTGTTTTAATTGGTGCGACAACTTCAAACCCATATCATGCAATCAATCCCGCGATTCGAAGTCGCTGTCAGATTTTTGAATTGAAGCCATTAGAACCTGAGGATGTAAAGATTGCTATAAGAAGAGCATTGAATCATCCAGAAAGTGGATTCTTAGATAAAAAGATTGAATTGAATGATGCGGCTATTGAGCATTTTGCTTTTTCATCAAACGGTGATGTACGTAGTGCTTTGAATGCTCTCGAGTTAGCTATTTTATCTACGCCACCGAATGATGTAGGCGCAATTTATATTGATCAAGACGTGGCATCAGAGTGTGTTCAAAGAAAAGCTTTGCAGCATGACAAAGACGGTGATGCCCATTACGATGTCGTTTCAGCTCTACAGAAATCAATCCGCGGAAGCGATGTGAATGCTGCTCTTCATTATATGGCTCGGCTAATCGAAGCTGGTGACTTACTTAGTTTGACGCGTCGCTTATTAGTCATTGCCTATGAGGATATCGGTTTAGCAAACCCTTCAGCTGGGTCACGTATGTTATCTGCAATTCAAGCGGCGGAAAAACTCGGATTGCCAGAAGCACGTATTCCTTTGTCGGTTGCTGTGATCGTATGTTGCTTATCGCCAAAATCCAATTCAGGCGTTGTATCGATTGACTCTGCTATTACGGACATTCAAGCTGGTAACTACGGTGATGTACCTCTCCACTTGAAAGACGCTCATTACAAGGGAGCAAAAGATTTAGGTAGAGGCATTGATTATCAATACCCACATGATTTTGAAAATGGCTGGGTTAATCAACAATACCTACCTGATAAAATCAAACACAAAAAATATTACCAGCCAAAATTTACTGGTAAGTTTGAACAAGTACTAGTTGATGTTTATCTAAAAATCGAGAAAAACAAAGAAAAATAAAGATGAGGATTGTCACTTGTAGAATTATTTATTCGATTCGCAATGGGACAATCCTTTATTTTCTAGGGACAGTATTAATTAGGTGCTGATATTTGAATAAAATTTACCTATATGTTTAAATATGGATATAAATGGAAAATAAAGGTTTGTTCTTTACCGATTTTGGGTAACAGCATTAGAAAAAGTACTGATAAAAAATAAGAAATTGGAGGAATTAAAGATGATAAACGAATCTTACATTGAATTTGAATCAGTATTTGATTGCAGTCTAAAGAATTTACTTTTAACCCATGAACAAAAACCATCTTCGCTTGTTATTTTTTTTCCTGGGAGCTATTATACCTGCGATCATCCAATACTTAACTACGCCAGAATGGCTGTCTTATTTAAAGGTTGCGATACTTTAAGTTTGGAATATGGATTTCAAAGAGCTAATAAAAACTTCGATTTTGAAGATTTTGAAAAAACATTGTTGGAATCATGTTCAATAATTGAAAAGTGTGATCTGCATTCATATTCGAATATTTATTTTATAAGTAAGAGTATAGGTACAGTATTTGCTGGAAAAGTTACTGAATTATTAAGTAACCTGAAAATAAAAAATCTATTTTTAACACCAACAGAGAGAACAATTCCATATATTCTGAAATTTGATTGCCTGGCTGTCACAGGATCAATGGATAAAGCAATCTCAGTCTCAAGTATTGATTTATTAAAATGTAAATGCAACGAAAAGCTCATTGTTATTCCTGATGCTGATCATGGCCTTGAGACAGAAATCAGCATGAAAAGAAACATTGAAATATTAGAACAAGTTATAAAAATAACAGAAAATCTTGTTTCATAAAATCTTTTTACTTTAGTTTATAATTTGTAAAAGTACATAATCCTGTCAGAGTATGATTACCGCGAGTCAAGTAATTGCACTATGTTCCGCTGTATTTTGGTTGAATATATAGCGTTTTTAAGAAAACTATCGTGTAAAAAATATGAAGATTTAATAGCTTTATAAGATTTTGACGGCACACTAAAGAAGGTCTAGAGAATTAGTTTCTAGACCTTCTTAACGTATAAAATGCTTATACTATGTAGAAGAGCATATTATATAGTTAACAATAAATTTAACCTATGCAACAATTCATTTTTTATTGAACTATAATAAATAATATGACTAATTGTTTCTTTAACTTGTTCTATACCAAGTTTTCTTTCTTCTTCATTTTCACATTCAATCATTAAAGCTCTTTTTATGTTGTATTCAAGCCATTCTAGCATGCCACAATTGCTGTTATATAGCACTTCCCAATCAACTTCAAAGTATCCATATTCCTTGCAATAAGCTCTTATGAAAGTTTCTAACAACTCGTAATCAATAAGGCAATGCTCATAACCCGACCAGCATAAAGCCAACTGAAAAAGTTCCATATATGGATTCCCGTATTTCAAACATTCTAAGTCGATGATATTCGGTTTTCCGTTAATCCATAAAACATTTTTAATGTCCATATCTCCATTGCATATGCTCGTAATAGAGGGTATCCTCTTGAAAGCGATGTTTCCCTCAGACTGGCAAAAATATAAAAGTTCTATGTTGTCTTTTAACAGATTTACTATTTCTGGGCATTTATCACAGGCAATATTTATGTAAAAATCCCAATCTATGTTAAGTTCATCCTTTACAAACGGCTCTTTTTTTTGCTCGATTTTGTGAATCATTGCTAAAAGTGCTCCTGTTTGTTCGCAATGCTCTTTTGATATCTCTCCTGAGCCCAATGCTTTACCATCAAGCCATTTAAAAACATAATAGTATTGATTATTTAGACATTGCATTTTCTTTCCATTAAATTCTATCGCGGAAACAATGGGCAGCCCTTTTTCTTCAAGTGTTCTTTCTAATTGCTCTGCGATTTGAAAGTTTTTGAAAACATCGGGTCGTTTCATTATCTTAGGATTTAAGAGTTTTACTGCATATTTGCCTTTTTCTGTATTCAAACTATACATTTTATGCATATAACCACCAAAAACTCTTTCAACTTGTAAAGCGGAGCCTAAAGCTAATTTATTAGATATATCTTCAAACACCGTATTTGTAACCACCTGTCTAACACCACCTAATATAATTTTCCCCACAATTTAATTGTATCGCTTGCTTATAAAATCCTTTTCAAAAATCAAACACTTTATATTTTTTGAAATTCTACTCACGGAATGTTTTTTGATTGAACAAATTGATCTGCTTGAATAGCTATAAAATCTTCATCATTCATTCTATGCTTGCCATTTGCAGTTCTCAAGACAAGTACAATTCCCTCTATATCTGGTAGTTATTTTTGTTTCATTCCATACTATTCAAACTGCTCCGAGTTACTTTCAATTTGATTTAAAATAACTTCCATATATTCAATTGGATATTCCATTGATTTCTTTTCCCCATTTATTAAATAATTCACAATATATTTATCTTCAGTAACTATGTACTCAATATTATTTATTTGATAATCTTCCTTTAAAATTTCATAAAAAAATTCTGCTGTCTCTTTAGCAGCTTTATCAGTCGGGCGTTTTTCAACGACTACTTGAATAGATAACCAATTATAAATTGCGTCTTGAGTTGAAACGTTCATTGCACTATCCTCTTTTAAATTTAAATAAGAAAAAGTCAGGCGATGTTGTTCACCTGACTCCATTTTATATTAATTATATTTCTTCGCCTAATTTCTTTTTCTTTGCTGCTTTTTCACGTTCATTTTTATCAAGAATTTTCTTACGTAAACGAATGTTATGTGGTGTTACTTCACAGTACTCATCTTCGTTCAAGTATTCAAGTGATTCTTCAAGCGACATGATTCGTGGACGCTTAATTGTTACGGTATTGTCCTTGTTGGATGAACGAACATTTGTCATTTGCTTTGCACGAACGATGTTTACGGCAAGGTCATTATCACGGCTATGTTCACCGACAATCATTCCTTCATAAACTTCTGCACCTGGTTCAACAAAAATAACGCCACGATCTTCTAAAGCGAAAATACTATATTGTGTTGCTTTACCATTTTCCATAGATACAAGGACACCTTGACGACGTCCACCAACATAACCTGAAACAACTGGTTTGTATGAATCAAATGTGTGGTTAATTATTCCGTACCCACGAGTTAATGTTAAAAACTCTGTAGTATAACCGATTAAACCACGTGATGGCACATTGAAAATCAAACGAACTTGGCCACTTCCATTATTAATCATATCAACCAGTTCACCTTTACGAGCACCTAGAGATTCCATAATAGCTCCAGTGTTTTCTTCAGGTAAATCTATTTGAACTCTCTCAACAGGTTCGCATCTAACACCATCTATTTCACGGAAAATAACTTCTGGTTTTGATACTAAAAGTTCAAAGCCTTCTCTTCTCATGTTCTCAATTAGTATTGATAAATGCAGTTCTCCACGTCCTGAAACAATCCACTCATCTGGAGAATCTGTAGAATCTACACGTAAGCTTACATCTGTATGCAATTGGCTTAGCAATCTCTCTTCAATTTTACGAGAAGTTACATGTTTCCCATCGCGACCAGCAAATGGACTGTTGTTTGTTACAAAAGTCATTTGAAGCGTAGGCTCATCGATACGTAAAAGCGGAAGTGCTTCTTGTTTTTCAATTGGACAAACGGTTTCACCCACGTTGATATCTTCCATTCCTGAAAGTGCGATTAGGTCACCAGCAATAGCTTTTTGAACTTCAACACGTTTAAGACCATGGAAACCAAATATTTTTGTTACACGGAATTGTTTAACAGTACCATCAAGTTTCATCAATGCAACTTGTTGACCAACCGAAATCTCACCGCGGAATACACGACCGATACCAATACGGCCAATGAATTCATTGTAGTCAAGTAAAGCTACTTGGAATTGAAGTGGCTCATCCGAGTTATCAATTGGTGCTGGAATTTCACTAAGAATTGTTTCATAAAGTGATTCCATTGTATCCTCTTGGTCAGCAGGATCTGGACTTAAGCTTGACGTTCCGTTGATACCTGAAGCATAGACAACTGGAAAATCCAACTGATCATCCTCAGCACCTAACTCAATGAACAAATCGATAGTTTCATCAACAACTTCAAGTGGTCTCGCGAAATCACGGTCAACTTTGTTTACAACAACAATTACTTTTAAATGTTGCTCTAATGCTTTTTTCAATACGAAACGCGTTTGAGGCATGCAACCTTCATACGCATCGATAACCAAAACAACACCATCTACCATTTTCATGATACGTTCCACTTCACCACCAAAATCGGCGTGTCCAGGTGTATCAAGAATGTTGATTCGGTTATCTTTATAGTTTACTGCTGTATTTTTTGCTAGAATAGTAATTCCACGTTCTCTTTCAAGATCGTTAGAATCCATCGCACGCTCTTCAACATGCTCATTTGCACGGAATGTACCGGCTTGTTTTAATAATTGGTCAACCAAAGTTGTTTTACCATGGTCAACGTGTGCGATAATCGCTATATTACGAACATCTTCTCTAATTTTCATCTATAAAAATCCTCTCATTAAATCCTGTGAATATGTAATTCCAATTAATCACAGGCTTTTATATACACAACTTTACAATTATAATTGTTTTATCTATACAATAGCAAATATTATTTTAAGAAACCTTGTTATTTCAGGTATTTTCCAGAAATTTTGATTACAATTAGAGAAATCTTGTCCGTTACACTAAAAAAATATGGAGTTTAAAAATGAATAAAAAAAACATATCGATGTCGCTTGCCTTTTTAGCAGTCCTAAGTATTATTTTTGTTTGTATTGCATTAGCCACTGCTAATAGCACGCTCATTCAAATTAGTATTATCGTATGGATTGTTGTTATGCTTTTAGGATTTAGTATAAAAAAGATTTATAAATAAAAAGGCTTTACTAAAGTTGTGTTGATATTTTTTGATTTTTTAATCAACATCTACTTAATTTGTTGGAAATTAGAGAAAAAGCACCAAAAACATATATGTTTTTTCCCGTGGTAAGAAACGTATACGTTTCTGGGCTGAATGAGACTATAAGAAAAACCAGCAAACTGGTCCTTTTAAAATATTTGAGCGGATGTTTTGGATGAATTCCCGCAGAGCTTTTCTGTGGGTAAGCACCTGAGCCTAAGGTCTCAGGCACCCACTTTTCCACGGGAGTCCTGCGGGTTTCATTGCCAAAACATCCATATTGTTATCCTTCTAAAGCCTCTGGTACCAATAGTTGAGGCCCTAAAAGTTTTATACTTTCTTATCTTAAAACGAGGAAACGTATACGTTTCCCTCAGCCCGACCACAGGATTTTCCGTTTTTTTATCAATTAACAACATGGCATTTCTAATTGATAAGAAAACAACATAAACATTAACAGGGCTAAAAATAAAAAAGTCGTTTCTAGTACTGCTACTAAAAACGACTCATAACTAAAACCACTATTATTTTTATTTTTCACGAAGATAATCTCTAAAGAAAATTTCATGAAATCCAGGTTTTGAGGCAATGATTGAAGTTCTTTCTAACACTTCTAATTCCTGCCCTTTAAAATTTGTCAATTCCCCACCAACCTCATTTAAGAAAACACGTCCGGCTGCAATATCCCAAGGACTAATCTTTGTCGAAAAATAACAGTCAAGAATCCCAGCAGCTACATATGCCAGTTGAATTGTAGCTGTTCCAAGGTGTCTTGATCCTCGGGCGTCCCGAATAAGTTTATGTATGATTTTATAATCAAACGAGCGATTTTCCATCATTAACCCTGAATTAACTGCTATAAGAGCTTCATCCATTTTGAACGGTTTTAAAGTGTTGATCCTCTTATCATCCATATAAAAGCCATTTCCACTCAAACAATGAAACATTTCGTCACGCGTCACATCATACGTAATTCCAATTTTACCGATACCTTCCTCATAAATACCTACAGAAATCGCAAAAAACCGACCTTGATTTACAAAGTTCATAGTGCCATCAATTGGGTCAATAATCCACACGATTCCAGATAAATCTGAGATATCATGTCCCTTACTTTCTTCACCAATTATACGATGTTCAGCAAAACTTGATTGAATTTTATGATAAAAAAATGTCTCTATTTCTTTATCAACATTGGTAACAAGATCTTTTGCATTACGCTTTGTTTCGATGGTAAGTTCATTTTCTAAAGATTTCTTGATCAAATCCCCAGCTTCAACGACCCATTCCTTCGCTTGTTTATAAATCATCTGCCAATCTACCATTTTATTCACTCTTTCAAGTTTCATTGGATTTATTTTAGCAAAAGTTTTTTCAAACTCCAAAAATCAGTAATGAATTGAATCACTGTTTTTCAAAAAACGATTAAAATGATAAAATAATACTGAGATATTTATTTAATACATAGGTGAGGACTTATTATGAATCAAAATGCAACTATCAGATTAGTTCCTGCATCAACACAACAGGAAATTAACATAGATGAAGTTATGGACTTCTTTAAAAAGTACCAAGAAAAGAATGCGAAAACGGGAAAACAAATTGATTGGGAGTATGGTAAACAGACTTTTCAGTACGACATAGTTGTACCTAAAAAAAATGAAAATAAGTGGTTCTATTTAAAATCAAATAAACCTGGATACCACATTATTGGGGTTGGTGTTGATCAGATAGATGGTCAATTCTATATTCAGTTTTCTTTAGGAGAACTCTCAACCCATGGAGATAAAAATAAAGCTCTAGAATTCTGCAAATTACTCGGCGAGAAATATAAAGCAGAAGTACATTTTTTTAATAATCGAATCATGTACTATTATCCAAGAAAGTAAATAGGGGAATAAACAATGTTAACTGGAAAAGAAATTTTAACGGATGGCCATCCTAATTTACGAAAGCGTGCAGCAGCTGTAACGATGCCACCAAGTGAAGAAGATAAAGGTACTTTAGCTGAAATGCTTGAATTTTTGATAAATAGCCAAAACCCAGAATTTGCAGAAATGCATGGCATTCGACCTGGTATCGGACTGGCAGCTCCTCAAATCAATATACTAAAGAGAATGATTGCAGTTTATATTGAAGTTCCAGAATCAGAGCCAATTAGTCTTGCACTTTTCAATCCTCGCATTATCAGTCACTCAGTTGAAAAAACATATATTACATCCGGCGAAGGTTGTTTGTCAGTGGAGCAAAATTACCCGGGTTTTGTACCACGTTATGCTAAGGTTCGTGTAAAGGCAAATACTATTAATGGAGAAGAAATAGAAATTCATGCGAAAGGATTATTGGCCATTTGTTTACAACATGAAATCGATCATCTGAATGGTATTTTGTATTACGATCATATCAATAAAGAAAACCCCTTTGGTGAGATAGAGTTCGCTATTCCATATGATAGAACTTGAGTTACTAATTAAATGTATATACTAAAAAATTGAGTACATGTATTTGTACTCAATTTTTTGTTTTGGTTTGTTATTTTTTTATACTTCTTCTCTCTTAACCTGACGAACAGCTGATTTTTCAAATTCCATTTTAGAACCATCAACTGTCTTAACAATAAGAGTCGTTTCTTTTACTTCATCAACAGTACAGTGCATGCCGCCAATTGTTACAATTTTATTTCCTTTTTCGATAGAAGATTGCATGTTTTGTGCTTCCTTCGCTCTCTTTTGTTGCGGACGAATCAACAAGAAATAAAATACCGCAACCAAAACTACCATTGGTAAATAGCCCATTATTTGTTCCATTTTTAAAACCCCTTTTATAATTTTATAAGTCGAAAAGCTAGAAGTTCTTAGCATTTGGCTTGTTATAGCCGTATTTTTCAAAGAATTCAGCTTTGAAATCAGCCAATCGATCTTCACGAATGGCTTGTCTCACTTTCTCCATTAATTTTATCAGAAAATGAAGATTATGGTAAGAAGTAAGATGCAATCCGAATGTTTCCTCACATTTAATTAAATGCCTGATATAAGCTCTACTGTAATTTTTGCAAGTATAGCAGTCGCACTCATCGTCTATCGGACCGAAATCACGTGCGAATGCTTCATTCTTCACAACCAAACGGCCTTTTGAAGTCATTAAAGTGCCATTACGTGCAATACGTGTTGGCAAAACACAGTCGAACATATCAATACCTCGTATGGAGCCATCGATTAAAGAATCCGGTGAACCAACTCCCATTAAATAACGAGGTTTATTTGCTGGTAAAAGAGGAACCGTGTATTCAAGCATGCGATTCATAATGTCCTTTGGCTCGCCAACTGATAAACCACCAATTGCGTAACCTGGGAAATCTAACGAAGTTAAGTCCATTGCACTTAGCTTACGTAGTTCTTCGTACTCGCCACCTTGAATAATTCCAAATAGTCCTTGTTTATCTGTATTCGTATGTGCTTTTAAGCAACGTTCCGCCCATCGTGAAGTACGTTCTACCGAGTCTTTCATGTATTCAAATGTTGCTGGAAACGGTGGACACTCATCAAATGCCATCATAATATCTGAGCCAAGTGCATTTTGAATTTCCATCGATTTTTCTGGAGAAAGGAAAAGCTTGTCCCCATTCAAATGATTTCGGAAATGAACACCTTCTTCTTCAATTTTACGAAGATCACTTAAACTAAATACCTGGAAACCACCAGAATCCGTTAATATAGCTCTATCCCAATTCATAAACTTATGCAATCCGCCAGCTTCGCGGATGATTTCGTGTCCTGGGCGCAACCATAGGTGGTACGTATTACTTAATATGATATTGGAGTTCATCGATTTAATTTGCTCTGGCGCCATTGTTTTTACGGTTGCCTGTGTCCCAACTGGCATAAAAGTTGGGGTTTCGAATGATCCATGAGGTGTATGAACGATACCCAAACGAGCACCTGTTTGTTTACATGATTTGATTAATTCATATTTTATAGCTGTCAATCTATCTTCCTCCGAGTATGTCCCTTTGAAACATTTGTTTTCAATTTGTCCATTATAACAAAAAAACGCGAGTGAGGTAAAATGACTTTTATAATAGGTTAGAATGTAATTTAAAAAAATCCCTTGTTTATTATGAATTTGATTTGACCACAATCAAAATCATTTATCAACAAGAGATTTATTTATTCAAAATATGATAGTAAAACTAACCACCGAGGTAAGCTTTTTTCACAATATCATTGTCTAATAGATCTTTCGCATCACCATGCAAGACAACTTTACCCGTTTCTAAAACATAACATTTATCAGCAATAGATAGCGCCATTTTAGCATTTTGTTCGTTAAGTAAAATGGTCATCCCGAGTTTATTGCATTCTTTAACAATGGTGAAAATTTCTTTAACCAAAATTGGAGATAATCCCATGGACGGTTCATCCAACAAGAGCATTTTGGGACTTGACATGAGAGCACGTCCCATTGCCAACATTTGTTGCTCTCCTCCACTTAATGTACCTGCCAACTGGTTTTCACGCTCTTTTAATCTTGGAAATAACTGCATAACTTTATTGTAATCCAGCATTCTTTGTTTCGAATCCTTAACAATAAATGCACCTAGCTCCAGATTTTCTCGAACAGATAACTGAGAAAAAACGCGTCTCCCCTCAGGAACATGTGCGAGTCCATATTGAATAATTTTATGTGGTTTAATTAAATTCAAATTAATATTTGAATACAGAACTTCACCCTTGCTTGGTTTAAGCAAGCCAGAGACGGCATGAAGAATGGATGTTTTACCAGCACCGTTAGCACCTATTAGTGTAACAATTTCTCCTTCATTCACATTAAATGAAACACCTTTTATGGCGTGAATGGAACCATAATGGACATGTAGATCATTTACAGTTAACATTGAATTCTCCTAACATATGGCTTTGAGAAACGATTATATAGATTCTGAAATTAGTCTGATTCTCCAAGATAAGATGCAATGACTCGAGGATCATTTTGAATTTGCTCCGGTGAGCCTGATGCAATAATACTGCCATACTCCAACACAGCGACCTTTTCACATATACCCATTACCAAAGACATATCATGCTCGATAAGCAATATAGCAATTTCAAACTTTTCCTTGACAAGGCGAATGGTCTCCATAAGTTCATTTGTCTCACTTGGATTCATACCAGCTGCAGGTTCATCCAAAAGCAAGAGCTTCGGTTCAGTAGCTAAAGCTCTTGCAATCTCTAATTTACGTTGTTCCCCATAAGGAAGATTGCAAGCTTTTTGATAAGCAAAATTTTCAAGTTTAAAAATTTTCAGGAGATCCAATGCCTTTTCTTCAAAAAGCTTTTCTTCTTTCCAATAGGAAGGTAATCTCAGAACAGCAGCTAATGCTGAGTATTTCATCTGAGATTGGAATGCAATTTTTACATTATCAATTACAGAAAGATTTTTAAAAAGTCGTATATTTTGGAAAGTTCTCGCAACACCCATGTTTACGATTTTGTTCGAACCTTTTCCAATGAGTGAATTCCCATCTAGTAAAATGGATCCTTCTGTTGGAGTATAAACACCTGTTAAAAGATTAAAAACAGTTGTTTTACCAGCTCCATTCGGACCAATTAAACCAACTAGCTCTTGTGAACCAATTTGAATCTCAAACTGATTAACTGCTTTCAATCCACCAAAGGAAACGGATAAATTCTTCACATCTAATAACTTTGTCATTATCCAATCACCTTTCTTTTAATGAATTGAAATACTTTAAGCAATGAAAATTCACTTGTTCCGAGCAGGCCTTTCGGTCTGAAAATCATGGCAAAAATTAGTATAACAGCATATATGAGCATACGATATTCCGAGAATTCACGTAAGTACTCAGGGAGAATGGTTAATGTAACTGCAGCAAGAATAGCACCTGTTAAACTTCCCATACCACCCAAAACAACTATAACAAGAATCTCGATGGATCGATTAAAATCAAACTTAGCTGCATCAATGATCAAGATATAATGTGAATATAATCCTCCCGCGATTCCTGCGAAAAAGGAACCTAACGTAAAAGCAAATAACTTGTAGTATGTCGTAGGAACACCAGCTGCCTCAGCTGCAATTTCATCTTCTCTGATGGATTTAATCGCACGTCCATGTCTAGAATCGATTACTGTCCAAATGATGTAAATTGTAAGCAACATGATGAAAAATACATTTGTAAAATTTGTTGCATATGGAATTCCGAACAATCCCTTTGCTCCACCTGTGAAATCAAGATTTAAAATAATAACACGAATAATTTCACCAAATCCAAGGGTAATAATCGCCAAATAATCCCCTCTTAAACGTAGAGCTGGAATACCTACTAAAATACCAACAATGGCAGCACATATCCCCCCAACCAGTAGAGCAAAATAGAATTCAATGGACTCTGGGAGATTCGCATTTATAGAGAATAGGGCAGACGCATATGCCCCAATTGACATAAATCCTGCATGCCCCAATGTCAATTGACCAAGGAACCCTGTAGTTAAATTTAAACTCGTCGACAAAATGATATTAATGCCGATGACAATGATAATTCCTAGATAATAATTGTTGATTACACCTATCCATACCAATTGAGAGATTATGAGATAAATGGCAATCACTGAAATAGCATTTACAATATAAGAAGGTATTTTCTTTTTCAAAACGTTCACCTACACTTTCTCTCGAATGTTTTGACCCAAAATACCCGCAGGCTTAACAAGTAAAACAAGAATTAAGATTGCAAAAACAACTGCCTCAGATAATTGAGATGAAACATAGCCTTTCGTTAAACATTCTGTAATACCGATAATAAATGCCCCAAGCATCGCCCCTTGTATTTTACCAATACCTCCAAGAACTGCTGCAATAAAAGCCTTTAAGCCAAGCATTGAACCAATGTATGGATCAACAATCGGGTATGCTGTGCTATATAGTGCACCACCAACAGCAGCAAGACCAGATCCGATTGCAAAAGTTATAGCAATAGTTGTATTGATATTTATTCCCATTAAAGTTGCTGCTCCAGCATCCTCGGAAACAGCTCGCATTGCTTTACCCATTTTCGTCTTTAAAACAAACAATTCCAATAGAACCATTAATACAACTGAAATCAATATAGTATAGATCGTAACCTGTCCAACTTGAACTCCACCAAATTGGAATGGTTCACCTGAAATAACATTCGGAAATGGCTTAGGGTTAGCCGAAAAGACTTTCATTGCAATATTCTGAAGGAGAAGACTCACCCCAATTGCTGTGATTAAAGGTGTGATTCTTGACGCATTTCGGAGTGGCTTATATGCAAAGCGTTCAATAAGCATTCCTAATAATGCACAAAAAACAACAGCGACAATAATTGCAATCCAAAATGGCACATGCAATTCAGTTAGAGATAACAGTACCACATAGGAACCAATCATGATGACATCACCATGGGCAAAATTAATTAATTTTACGATCCCATATACCATGGTGTACCCTAGGGCAATTAGGGCATAAATACTTCCAACATGTAATCCATTAATGATTTGTAAGACAAAATCCATAGTAACCTCTTCCGTTAGGACATTCATATCAATTCAATCATGATATTTTCCTAATTTTGCTGTTTTTTACTTTTTTTAGAAACGTCACCTAAAAATTCGATAAGGTGCCTGAAAGAATGTCTAGCACTCTTTCAGACACCTAGTGAACCATTAAAAATTAAGGATTCATTTTATCAAACATTTCTACTTTTCCACCTGTAAGCTTTAAAACTGTAACACTCTTAATAGGATTACGATTTTCATCGAATGAAATTTTACCAGTAACACCATCAATTTCTACGCCTTTAAGCGCTTTTACAACTTTATCTTTATCGGTTGATTTTGCCTTCTCTATTGCAGCAATTAAAATTTTTGCAGCATCGTAGCCTAAAGCAGAAAGTGCGTTTGGCTCAGCATTGAATTTCGCTTTATAGTTTTTGATAAAGTCTTGTACTTTTGTATTTGTGTCCATCGGTGAATAGTGGTTACTGAAGTATGCCCCCTCAACCAATGATGGATCTTGTACAGAACCTAATACACCATCCCATCCATCAGCACCTAATAAAGTTGTTTTTAACCCAACTTCTTTTACTTGAGCTGCGACTAATGCAACTGTGTTGTAATAGTCTGGAACCATAAGTACATCTGGTGATTCACCTTTAATTTTTGTCAATTGTGATTTAAAATCTTTATCAGTTGCTCCATATCCTTCATAAGCAACCACTTTTCCGCCAGCTTTTTCAAAAGACTTCTTGAACGCTTCTGCGATACCTGAAGAGTAATCATCCCCTGTGTTATAAATAACAGCAGCTGTCTTCGCACTTAACTTATCTTTCGCAAATTTAGCCATTACAGAACCTTGGAATGGATCTAAAAAGCATGCTCTGTATACATTTGCACCATACGTAGTAACGTTAGCAGCAGTTGCTGTTGGTGTAATCACTGGTAACTTTTCTTTTTGCGAAGCACTTGCTACCGCTGCAGATGGTTTACTTGTAATATCTCCAATGATAGCCATAACTTCTTCGTTGTTAACCAATTTGTTATAAGCGTTTACAGCTTCTGTAGCATCGCCCTTTTCATCTTCAACAATGAATTTAATTTTCTTACCTAAAACGCCACCTTTTTCATTTGCTTCATCAAAAGCTAGTTTTGTTCCGTTGCTTGCTGAAATTCCATAAACTGAAACGTTTCCTGTTAATGGAGCAAGCCCACCGATTTTAATTTCTTTTGCTTCATCAGTACTTGCTTTTTTCGATCCACATCCTGTAAATAATAAAGTTAAAACACACATGATTGCTACTAAAGTAAATGAACTCTTTTTCATAATAATCCTCCAATATATTAGTTTTTTTGTTTGTTAGTCACTCCGTATTTCGTACTAATCAGGGGGTCGTTCATAGCATCACACTCTTTTCTATAAAACAAGTCACTTATTAAGTTGACTATTAGTCCATATTTTTGAATTGAATGAATTTTCAGAAAATTCAACACGTCTTCCTATTAATTGTTGGAATTTTCTAAAAATTTATTTTTTGATTATACGATTGTTCCGACTATTCTGTCAACTTATCTAGCAAAATATTTTTTTGGAAAATATTATTCTTATATTATGTGTATTTTAAAAAAAAACACATAAACGAAAGATATATCTAAACGTTTATGTGTTAATCAAAAAATTTATTCTAATAAAATAATCGAATGTGATTTTTAATTTAAATCCTATCGTATAAACATTGCATCACCAAAGCTGAAGAAACGGTACTTTTCCTCTACAGCAATTTCATAAGCTCTTAGAATATTCTCTTGTCCCGCTAATGCGCTTACCAACATGATCAAAGTTGATTTTGGCAAATGGAAATTTGTAATCATGCCGTCAATCGCTTTAAAATCAAAACCTGGATAGATAAAAATATTTGTCCAACCGCTTGACTCCGCGAAATGTCCGTTTCCAGCCCTCGCAATCGTTTCAAGTGTTCTTGTTGTTGTTGTACCCACTGAGTAAATTTTACGACCATCGGTTTTTGCTCGATTTAAAATATCTGCTGTTTCAGAACTCATTGAATAATATTCAGAATGCATCTCATGTTCTTCTATAGAATCTACAGAAACCGGTCTGAATGTTCCAAGTCCTACATGAAGAGTGATGAAGGTAAGTTCTACGCCCAAGTCTTTTATTGATTGTAGAAACTCCTTCGTAAAATGCAATCCTGCCGTAGGAGCCGCAGCTGAGCCTTGTTCCTTTGCATAAACAGTTTGGTAGCGATCACGGTCATTGAGCCTTTCCTTGATGTAAGGTGGCAATGGCATTTCTCCAAGTTGATCTAAAATCTCCATGAAAATACCTTCGTATTGGAATTCTAAATGACGTCCACCTTGCTCAAGTTCAGCTGTACAAACAGCTTTCAAACGGCCGTCACCGAATTCAATGACAGTACCAACCTTTACACGTTTTGCCGGCTTCACTAATGTCTCCCAAGTGTCGCCTTCGATTTGTTTTAAAAGCAATATTTCAATACTGGCATCCGTATCCACTTTTTTTCCATACAGACGAGCGGGCAATACTTTTGTATCATTTAAAACGAGTATATCACCCGTTTTCAGGTATTCTTTCAAGTCATAAAAATGGCGGTGTTCAAATTCACCAGTCATTTTATCGATTACCATTAAACGACTACTCTCACGCTTCTCTAAAGGTGTTTGCGCAATCAGTTCTTCTGGTAAATTAAAGTCATAATCTTCTACTCTCATATTGTTTCCTCAAAGTAAAACTTCTTAAATAAAATGTAAGCTAGCAAAGAACTTTGCCTGATTTTAAAATATTTATAGTTCAAATGACGACTGTACGGATTTTTTATCAGGTTCTACGCATGGTATTGGTAAATCAAAGTGTCGGTAAACAGATTCAGTCACGACACGGCCACGAGGTGTCCGTTGTATAAAACCTATTTGTAGTAAATAAGGCTCGTACACATCATCTATAGTTCCTGAATCTTCACCAATTGTTGCTGCTATGGTATCAAGACCAACAGGGCCACCTTTGAATTTTTCAATAATACCTAAAAGGAGCTTGCGGTCAATTTGATCTAAGCCCACTTTGTCCACTTGCATAAGTTCGAGAGCATAGTCCGCAATTTCAAAAGTTGTGTTACCATCACCTTTTACTTGTGCAAAGTCACGTACTCTGCGAAGCAAACGATTTGCAATACGAGGCGTTCCGCGAGAACGACGAGCAATTTCAATTGCTGCATCTTCATGGATTTCTGTTTTCAATATATCGGCTGTTCGAGTCACGATTTCTTTCAATTGTCCTTCGTTGTAGTATTCCAGTCGTGATATAACACCAAAACGGTCACGTAGTGGCGCTGACAGGTTACCTGCACGAGTTGTTGCACCTACCAGTGTAAATGGAGGCAACTCTACTCGAACTGATCGAGCACCTGAATCTTTCCCAATCACAATGTCCAAGCAGAAATCTTCCATCGCTGGATAAAGAACTTCCTCAATGGCTTTGGGCATTCTGTGGATTTCATCGATAAATAGAACATCACCCGGTTGCAGTGAACTTAAAATCGCTGCTAAATCACCAGCTTTTTCAATAGCAGGGCCAGATGTTGTTCGAAGTTGAACACCCATTTCATTTGCAATGATGGCAGCAAGTGTTGTTTTACCTAGCCCGGGAGGACCATACAACAATACATGGTCTAGGGTTTCCTCTCGCATCTTAGCCGCTTCAATAAACACACTTAGATTTTCTTTTACTTTATCTTGTCCAATATATTCACGTAACCATTGTGGGCGCAAACTATATTCAATAGATTCTTCACTTTCAAGAACTTTCCCATCTAAAATTCGCTCGTCCAAAATGTCACCACCAATTTTTTAAACATGTCTTCATATCGTTTTTCGCTTTGAACATTGTACCACAATCCAAATGATCACACTATGCGAACATCCAGGCTCCGAACTTGTTCATTTCAAACACAAAACCGTGCCGGCATATCTATGGATATTTACATAAAAATTGGAACAAAATCATTCAAATGATCTTGCCCCACAATTGAAATCTATAAATAAAATTTAATCCAAACAGCGATTCCCATGATAATTAGAAATGCAAGAGAACTTGTGAATGCTATACCTCTTTTGAAAACAAAATCTTGCCTTTTCATCTTCATCCCTGTACTTCCTTGTATGTTAACATCTAGGATATCAGTAGTTAACCCACCTTCTGAATTTAAGAAATAAAGAGAAAATGTACTAAAAATACCAACAAAAAATGCAGATTCTATAAATGACATACCAGACTTCATCGCTATCAATAGTGAAACAAAAACTTCTAAACCAATTGTTACTACAGCAACCAAGATTTTTTTATTCATTTTACTCCCCCAAAATGAACTTTCTCCCACCATATCATCCTTTGCTTCTTCAAGCAAAATTATTGATTGAAAGTTTATGAAAATACATACCTAGAATTGGGAATAAATGTTTCAACAATGTTCTTATTAAATTAGTTAAGTATTAGGTATCTATTTTAACATTAATTTCAATGCTAATTTTATATATTCTTCTGTTGAATGCGTTTCATTAGCAAGCTGTTTGGCAATCTTCGCTAATTCCTTTTCTGAATAGCCGAGTGCTTGTAACGCCAACATAGCCTCATCCAAATGTTCATTATTTTTAGCTTGGAAGTCAGCGACCTTCAAAACTTCCATTTCTCCAGTACCCTCTGTAAAATCTTTCAACTTCCCTTTTAGGTCCAAAATCATTTGACGAGCGGTTTTTTTACCAACTCCAGGGAATTTTACCAAATAGGATTCATCCTCAGCTTCAATCGCGCGAACAACCTGATCAACCTGTCCAGATGCCAGTACAGCTAATGCACCTTTTGGACCAATTCCTGTTACGTTTATGAGTTTTATAAAAAACTTCCTCTCATCACGAGTTGAGAAACCATATAAGCCAATGAAATCTTCTCGAATATGTTGATAGACATAAATTTTTACATTGGTGTCCACTTTATGACCAAATGCAAAAGGGTTAGGAACGTTAATTAGGTATCCTACACCACCTGCTTCAACAGATATATATTCAGGACAAACATAGTCTAAACGACCATTAATATATTCGTACATTTTGGTTCCCCCACGAAAATAAATTTCTCAAAACATTTTACCATGAGACCAATGCCAAAACTATGCGAACACCAAACTTAATCCGTTTACTTTTTTGGTATTAAAAAAGGACATGTTTTTGTAGTCCGCCCAGAAAGTTAGCAATTAGAATCTAAATTATTGGGCGTGGTACAATGCTTGTCCTTTGATAATTTTTTAATTTTTAATTATTGGTACTTAAATTTTAATAAAATACCGGAGGTTGAAAATCCATAGCTATATTCGTTTACTAATTCAGTATCGAAAATAAATTTTCGATCAATAGCTTTCAAATCTAAACCATTCTGTGTAAAAAGCATTAATTCAGCTTTCCGATTTTGAATTGCTGCAAGAACCTTGTTCTTAAATTCTACTTCTGTTGAAATGACTTGATCCAAAGAGACAACCATGCCATCGATTTTTACTAGACGGTTAACAACATAATAATTTGCTGCTGTAGCCGTGCAAACTGGAGCACTCGCTTCTTCCCATGTGTGATCCTTTGCCAACTGACTAGAAGTTACATTAAAGTAATCGTATTGTACCCGTCCTGCTTTATCTGGAGCTGGATCATCCCATGTAGAATCGAGCATGTAATAGTTTCCATCAATTTTCACTGCGTTCCAAGCATGATTAATAGGACCCTTTCCACTACCATTATCAGCGGTTCCATAAACCATCTGACATTCTATACCTACCATATTGAGTAATAGGTAGATTGCTTCAGCATATCCCTGGCAAACTGCTACCCCATTAATCAAAACACCATACGCACGATAAGAGTGATCCGGAATCGAATTGTTTAGTAGATTTTCATAGTCATATTTTGTATTCAAGACAATGTAATCATGAAGCGCTTTTTCCTTTTGATAATCAGTCATATTTGGTTTAATGACCTGTCCAATAATCGTTAGCGCTTTGCTATAAACTTGCTGATCTCGACTATTAAGCGTTCTTGGCTCACCTTTTTGATAAGCTTTCCAGACAGCTTCATAGCCAGTTTCCACTTCTTTTTTGATTTTTGCACTACCATCATCTACTAAAATTGGCTTTTCAATGGTCAGCGTATCCTTCAAAAAATCAATATTTTGAGTTTTCTTCGATGAGGTTCTCTTATCATTAAAATCCCTAATTAAGTCTAATAATGAGACATGGTTTACATACAAAGCTACCCCAGCGATAATAGTCCCTAATAGCATCCCAATCAAAACACTTCGTAATATTCGCATTAGATCTCCTGAAACATAGTTAACTATCATTTTTTTCATATTTATTTTACATTTTTATTTTATATAATTCTATTGTTTAATGCTTCCTAAAAATAAGCGTCACAAAGTGAGGAGTGTATTATTAATTTTACTATTTTTTCTTTTTACAGAGTTGGATTGCGGTTTAAACGGGCTCACTTATCCAGACCATACAAAAGATAAAAACCGACCTTGTGATTCATGCTTCGCACAAACCTTCACATCGGCCGGGGTACATTTTTTTTATAAGGTTTAATTATTAATCGCGGAATGGCAAATGGCTTCGCTATGTAGTTCTTTGCACCTTGGAGTTTTTTCGAATATTTTTGCACGTCTTCATCGTCTTAACTGTTAGAAGTTTTTCCAATTTGTCTCTCTAGTATATACTCAACAGCATTTAATACTGCATTCAATCCAAATGTAACAACACTTGTAAAAGGAATTTTATACTGCTTACATATGTCTTTTGCTTCATAATAGACAGCGTGTCCCATATGGCTCTGCATGAAAATAACAACATCTGATTTTAACAAGTTGCTTTTTAAAGTTCTATCTGGAGCATCCCCCCCAACGCCAATAAATTCCCCTTTTCGTTTTTGAATTTCATTTTTATAGGTTGAATGTCCTGGTTCAAAACCAATTATACAAATCCTTTTCCCTTCAAAAATCGGTTCAATATCAGCTTTAAAATATGCATAACTTGAAGTTTCATCTTTTTTACGAGAATTCAACTGTTTTGCAGATTCTGTAATTGCGATATATTCCGAAATGGAATATTTATGACGTATCCGCATTTCTTCAGGTCTCTTTTTATAGAAAGCAGCGTTTACGATATCACCTTCACGAAGGTCAAATTCCTGAATATCTCTGTCCCATATTTTCAAAATATGAACTTCACCATCACACTCAATTTGATTAGAAAATACAGTATTACGAATACCCAAAGTACCATATTGCGGCTCATAACCGACTATCCCACATTCAATACTATGTATATCTTCATATTCTGATATATTTCCAGTTCTTTCAACTATACTATACTCATACTTATCTGGCCGATCTTCAAATCTTTCTATTAATTTTGCAGTAACTAAATCGCCGTGTTGGAGATCCAGTTTCATAATAATTTTCTCTGGTACATAGGCATTTATTTCTGGAATAACCCCGCCTTTAAGTACCCGTTCAAATCTCAAAGGTTGATTTTCATCAAGAACTTCTGTTTGTTTCCGTTCTAAAACATACGTTGAGCATACTTCATCTTGTAAGGTTGTTATGTTTGGGTCCTCGATTACAGGGGATTTTACAAACACTTGTTTTTTATTCTTTAAAGCCAAATCAATTTCAGAATGAATAACACCACGTAATTCTGAAACAATTTCAGCAAATAATTCATCTTTAAGTTTATCTCTAAATGAATTTATTTCAATTTTTACTGGATTATTTTCGATATAGTTTTTTAATTCTTCATTTGCATTATGACTTTCCTGACTTTCACTCTGTATAGAGTAATCTTCTAATGATTTAGTTTTATTTAAAGTTTCATCAAGGCTTTGACAATGTCCATTTAATAAATCAACTTGATTTGATAATTCATCTTTTTGTGCGCGAAGTTTAATAACTTCTGCCTCAAGTGAATCAACCAACACAGCATATTGTTTAATTGTTTTTTCTGATTCTTTAAGTTCCTCCAGGAGTGCCGCAAATTCTCGTTTTAATTTATCTACTTTTGGACTGGTATTATCAGAACTATGCTTTACAACATTTTCTAACTCTTTAATTCTTAAACAATACTTTTCATTTTCTCGGGTTAACTTTTTCTGTTCGTTTTTTACTTTTGTAAGCTCTTGGTTTAATTCATTTTTTGAATCCCTTAGTTCTTTAATTTTTGTGTCTTTTTTCCCTAGGTTATCTTTAAACTTAGTCTTTTCTTTCTCTAATATTTTTTCAAGTTTATTATATTTTTCTTGTAGAAGTTCATATTGCTCAGATTTTTCTTCTTTTTTTTCAATTTCATCTTGCGAGAGAAGATTTTTATCCAATTGTTCATAATTTATTGAAACATGAAACTCTGTGCCTAGTTTTATCTTATTCTCTATATAATATTGTTCTGCGAAATTTTCTAAAATTTTCTTTAAATAGCCATGCCATTCCTTCTTTACTAGCCAGACATAACAAATAATTTCATTTACATTAACTTTCCTCTCATTATGAAGTTCTTCCAAATAGGCGAGAATTTTGTCTATAGTTGAAAGTTCTGAATCGACTTCAAATTTCTCCATTAAATCCAATTTAAATAGTTTATTCCAAGCATTCATTAATTGATTAAAGCAATCGTAACAATACTGAAGGTTTAAACTAAAAGTATTTGTAAAGGCGTCCGAATCCATGTTTCTGTACTTTAATAATTTCAATTGTTTTTGATAATTTTTATCATCAGAAACAACTTTTTTTAGTGTTTCTATATTAAAGCTTGATAGAAGCGCCCTGTCTAAAAAAGCATTATCGATCCCATCAATTAGTATTCTTGGATGTTTTTTAAATTTAGCCACAGAAATTCCCCTTTAGATACTTTTAATTAATTTACAAAATAACCCAGGTAAATTTTTACCAATGAACAATCTCTAATAGTTTACTTTTTAAAATAAAAAGAAGCGACTAAATCGCTCCTTTGTCCGTTAGCATAATGATTTCTTTTATAGAGAATGCCATTAACAATTTAACTACACTTTTTCACACTCTAGGTTTCCATTACATTTAAAACAACCTCAGATAAAAGTTAAAATTAGAGTAATAGCGACAGTTGTAGAATGAAATTATAATTTGTAATAGTAGTTTTTTTCATTAAAACAGAAAAGTCATATCCTTAATGGACCTTTTTGAATAGTTATTGACTGACTTGATACAGAAACACTTTTACAAATCTTCTAATTACATAAAAAAACATCTCCTATGCTTAAAATTGATCCTTTAAACACAAAAGATGTATGTTATTATATATGCTCAATATTGGTATTATGTATGCCGTAACTAACACATTTTCCGCCAATATTTCGAGACCTTATTCTCTTATAACCCAATAGAATCAACAGTTTAAGGCCCTTCCTATTACTCTTCCCAGTTATGCCAATAGTTTTGAACATCATCGTCATCTTCTAGAACTGCTAGTAGTTTTTCCATTTGAGCAACGTTTCCGCTATCCAGGTGATTATACAATGTTGGAATCATAGAAATTTCAGCTGAAACAAATACGTAACCTTGCTTTTCAAGAGTTTCTTTTACAGTTAAGAAATCATTCGTTTCTGTGTAAATTTCGAAAGCGTAGTCAGTAATCTTCACGGCTAATTGCAAGGTACCCTTTACGATTAAACATGTAAGATACAGAGCCTGTTTCACCAAGATTTCCCCCATTTTTGCCGAATGCTGTACGTACATTTGTTGCTGAACGATTGCGGTTGTCAGTCATACATTGTACAAGAATCGCGACACCACCTGGTCCGTATCCCTCATACCAAATTTCGTCGTAGTTTTCTCCTGTACCACCACCAGCTGCCTTTTTAATGGCACGGTCAATTGTGTCCTTTGGTGTATGTGCTGCTTTTGCTTTTTCAATTGCAAGACGGAGACCTGTATTACCATTCGGATCTGTGCCACCATTTTTTGCAGCAACATAGATTTCTTTTGACATTCTCATGAAAATTTTACTTCTGTTAGCGTCAATCGCGCCTTTTTTGGGATTCTGTACACGACCCATAATTCCACTTCTCTCTCTTTTGTTTTAACTCTAAAATTTTACTCTGCTATATAAAATTTTTCAAGTACCTTGGTTCTACATATGTTGATAAGACAGATATTGCGTAACGATTTCAATAAACAATTTGAAATACAAGTCTATCCTCTTCTTTTGTGATAACCAATGTCAATCCCATATAAACGTATTTATTAGTACATAAAAAAAATCATAAAGGCTTAATTATGCCATTTATGATTTCTATAGTTTTAATATCTACTCTGCTAAATAGTTAATTGCAAGCGTTCCTTCACCAGTATGGGTTGCCAAAACAGAAGTTGCTTCAATAATTTCAATCTGATCAACAGGAGCAACCTTTTTAATTTCTTCAACCAATGTTTGAGCATTTTTTTGAGAACCTACACTTACGATTGTAACTGCTTTCAAGGTCTTACCTTGCAAATCTTCAGTTAGACATTTTATAAAATATTTAATCACTTGTCCTGTACTTCTAACCTTTTCTGCTGGGACAATTACACCATCTTGAATAGTCAAAATAGGCTTAATATTTAAAAAAGAACCAATCATACCTGCTGCTTTTCCAATACGGCCACCTTTGATTAAATTGTCTAGAGTGTCTACAGCTATAAGCAATTTAATATTTTGGCGAATTTCAGTTAGTCTAGCAACGATTTCCTCCATTGTACAACCTCTGTTTGCCATTTCAACCGCTTCTAAAACCATTGTTTTCAATGGTGCTGTAACAAAATCCGAACTAAACAAAGTAACATTCGCTTCAGCCACTTCAGTCGCCATTGATGCAGACTGATATGTACCACTCAATTTTTGAGAGATTGTGATACAAAGAATTTCTACGTCTTCACCTTTGATTTTTTCGAAAACTTCTGCAAAAGCACCAACTGATGGTTGTGAACTTTTTGGTAATTCTTTTGATTGCTTCATTTTTTCAATAAATTCACTTGGTGTAAAATCGATGCCATCAAGGTACGTTTCACCATCAATAGTTACATTAAGCGGAACGACTTGAATATCAAGTTGTTCAGCAAGTGCTTTAGAAATATCAGCAGTAGAATCCGTTACTATTTTAATTTTGGTCATTTTTTCTCTCCAAATCTAGAAATTTTAGTTGAAATGGATTATAACATAGTGTTTTTAAAGCTTGCAATATATTTGCCATAAAAAGTCATTTTTACGTTGGTATCTAAACATAATAAATGAACTATAAAATTTTATATTATACCTACTAAAATGTAGGCAACCTTTATGTAAGTGTGCACATTTTTAAAATACAATAAACAAAAATATATTAATTAAGTTACTGCTTCAAGATTTGTATTGGAATGGATTTATTAACTGTAAGTAAAAAGACATGGTCATGTTATGTGCCCAGAAAGCTAGAATTATTAGTCCAACTTCTAGAGTGCAACATGTAAACCATGTCTTTTATTACTTTGATTAAAATACTTAAGAAATTATTCTAAAACTCTGTTTGCTGGTGCATTGTCACTTGTAACGCCACGCATACTATTTCTCATTTCATCAAAAGAACCTACATCAGATGCAATGTTAAAATTCTTTCCTTTTACCTGACGTCTTAAGGCAGAACGAACACTTTCAATTACCTTACCGTCGTTAACTCCTTCTTTTACTTCAAGAGTAACAAAAACCATATCTCCAGCTACATACGACTGAGCAGAGTTGACATTCTTTTGTTTGGCAGCAATTTTTGCTACTTTTTGAGCAAGACGCTCACTTTTTGTGTCCATTGTTTTTGCGTTTGTCCAAAAGTCATTAGCCTTTGTATCTGTATCGTATGGGTACGTTTTACTTCTTGGGTTATTGATGTTACGACGTCCATCATTATCACCATAATAATTAGTATCATCGTTTAAATGATTTGCATCATTCATACGACCATTACCATTATTATTTCGGTTATCATTCGGATTGTAACGAACATTTTGAGTATTATTTCTGTTATTTCTGTTGTTGTCTACTCCAAATTTATCATCATTATCATTATCCGCACAACCTACTAACCCAATCATCATAAAAGCTACAACAGGTAGAGCAAACCACTTTTTATTCAAAAGAAAAACCACCTTCTATTTAAATTTGAGCATTTTTTGGCTCATCTTTAATATGGGTAGCTTTTCTGACATTATTTTATAAAAATTTTTCCTTTTTTGGTGCGGCAGCCATACTTCGCTTATGTTCAGTTCGTTTGTGCATACGTTCGATGATCGCACGATCTTCAGCTGGGATTTCATTCCCTTTTAAGAAGGCATCAATCATTGCATAAGATGTTCCCATTTCATTTTCATCCGTTTGCCCTTCCCAAAGGCCAGCACTCGGCGGTTTGTTTACAACAGATTCTGGAACTCCAAGTTCAATAGCCATTTGACGAACTTCAGTTTTGGTTAAATGTACAAGCGGAACTAGATCCACTCCACCATCACCAAATTTAGTGAAATAACCCGTATACCACTCCGCAGCATTGTCTGTTCCAGCCACTAAATATCCATAATTTCCAGCAACAGCATATAGCGTAGTCATTCGAAGGCGTGCCCTTGTATTTGCATCATTTAATTTTGTAGTCTCTTCGTTTAATTGGTTTTTTTCTCGAATAGCCTTCTCAATTTCTGTAAAAATTAACCCATGAGTATTGGTTAAATCGATTTCCATATAATCAATTCCACAATTTTCAATGACACGTAATGCATCTTCTCGATCTTTAGAGATACTCTTACAAGGCATAATGACACCTAAGCTATTTTCTGGAAATGCCCTCTTCACTAAATTAGCTACAACTGCAGAATCAATACCACCACTGATTCCTACAACCAGACCATTAGCGTTTGCTTCTTTCACTTTTTCTTGCAACCAGGAAACCAAATAATCAATTTTTTCTTTCATGTTAGTTCTCCACTAGATATTTTTAAGTATTCATTTTAGCACTGTAAAAATAAATTGACATCATTTTATCATAGTTTTTATTTGAAAGAAAAAATTGATTCGTTGTTCTAATTGATTTTCAGTTAACGATTTCATTTGGTGAATTTTATCAGAGAAAAATGTATTTTCACGAATAAGCCTATTCCATTCACGATAAATATCTGTTGGGAATAAGAGAGCGTAAAGAAAAAACGGATTTTTCATTTGGTTGGCGATAATTTTGTGTAACATTAATTTCTCTACATCAAAATGGCAATGCAACAAAATTCGATTAGCATATTGAAGATAATCAATCATTGGTGGTGCAATCGCAATCAAATCAAAATCAATTAAATACAACGTACCCAATTGATTGCGAATAAAATTATGATAAGCTACATCACCATGGATAATAGCCATATCCCCTTTGTCTATATGATTTGTTATTTTCATACCTTCAATAGAAAAATCCCCTATTTGTAAATAGGTTTGAACGGCTTCCAATGACGTATACTTTTGTATAATGGGCACATTTTGCTTAAATTCTCTACTTCTGTCTTCCCATTTTTCAATCTGTTCATATTTCAAAAGATTAAACTCAGAAGAATTCTCCATTAAAATTTGTTTAGTATAATGATGGAAATTAGATAATAATTTTAAACCCTGTTCGCGATTTGCAAAATTTTTAAAATGAAAATAATCATTTGAAGGAGTTATATATTTGAGAAAAACAAATAACTCCCCATTATATTTAAAAAATGGTAGTGATTCATAAAATTCATAAACTTGATTAAAACCAAAATCTTTCAGTTTCTTCATAAGCTTTATTTGAATTTCAACATTTTTAGATCTATCAAATTTTTTAACAATCAATTGTTCCTTGCTTGTATCAAGCAATAACACATTTGTTTTGATTACCCGCATATTTCGCACTTTTATATTATAGCAATTAAGAAAATAAAAGAGACAGCTAATAAAGTGGCTGTCTCTTTGTACATTTGTTTGTGAAATCATTAGAAGTATAGACGTGGCATTCCTTGGTATGGTGTTGCAATTGGTGGCATTGGTTGTGCTTGAACATGACCACCACAGCCACATCCAAAATCAGGTTTGTTCACGACTGGAACAGCTTGCGGTTGTGCGAAAGGATGCATTGTTTGCGGATGTTTACCAAAAGGCATTACTTGTGGTCCCATCATTCCTGGCATTGCATGAGTTGCATGAGGTCCCATCATTCCTGGCATTGCTTGTGGTCCCATCATTCCTGGCATTGCTTGCGGTCCCATCATTCCTGGCATTGCTTGCGGTCCCATCATTCCTGGCTGCTTGCGGTCCCATCATTCCTGGCATTGCTTGCGGTCCCATCATTCCTGGCATTGCTTGCGGTCCCATCATTCCTGGCATAGCTTGTGGTCCCATCATTCCTGGCATTACTTGTGGTCCCATCATTCCTGGCATTACTTGTGGTCCCATCATTCCTGGCATTGTATATTCAGCTGATGATTCCATCATCATTTCTGGCATTCCACACATTTCAGCTGTCGGTACACCCATTAATCCTGGCATAGCCTGTGGTCCCATCATTCCTGGCATCATTTTAGGTGCTTTCACTGGGTTTACAAGTCCTGGATTCCATTTTGGTTGACCAAGATTGCATCCTGTATGCATTGGCATACTGGATAAATGCGAAGAAGATTCCCATGGTAAATGTGTTTCCTCTGGACTTTCAAAGTGAACTTGGTATTGAGACATCATTGGTTTTCCAAAACTAGGATTAACCATAGATTGTGTAGGACTTCCAAATTGTTCAACAGGCATTTGTCCATATTGTAGATTCATCAAACCATCATGCATTTGTCCGTAATGCATTTGTCCAAAATGCATATGTTCAGGACATGGTGGTGGGCATGGCACTGGACATGGCGGAGGACATGGTGGTGGACATGGCACTAGACATGGTGGTGGACATGGTACTGGACATGGATTAATTGGTTCTATTGGACATGCTTCAAAATAAATCGGCTGTTCTTGTTTAGGCTCTGGTTTAGGCTCTGGCATAGGAATTGGCACCGGTACCGGCACTGGTACCGGTTTAGGCATTGGTTTTGATTTAGGTTTTGGTGCAGGAACAGTTACATCCAATTTTTGCATGTTTGTTAAGAAGTAATTATTAATATCAATTTCATTCTTTGATAGGCATTTCTTTTACTGGTTTTTCTTTAATAGGATACTCTTTTTTAGGCATTTCCTTAACTGGCACCTCTTTCACAGGAATCTCTTTAATAGGTTGTTCTTTGATTGGTGTGAGATGAATTGGGTGTTCTTTCACTGGTGCCTGTTGGATCGGTTGCTCTTTTACCGGTGGTTGTACTGGTAATATTTTTTTTGGCATTACTTTTTCTTTTTTTCCTATTAAATTTCCAAGTCCCGATTGCGCTTGGATATTCACCTTTTTCTGTCCATCATGCATGCTTACAGAATCCTCATGCTCAGGTACATGAATTTTATCACCAGGCATCATCAAATCTGGATTGCTTAAATGTTTATTATGTTTCTTCAATAAATCGAAGTTTACCCCATACTTTTTCGCAATTTTCCAGAGAGTATCGCCTTTTTTGACAATGTGAAGTTTCACGCAGATTTCCCTCCCTAATTACAGCGCGTTAAGTCCTTTTTGTTGTAAAAATCATTTCGCTTTTGCTCTTAAGTTTAAATTTCATATATAAATAGGTTATTTCATTATTTTTTAATGCGAATTTTACAAAATAGGCTTTCATAACACGATTTCTCCTTACATCATATGACGGGCTAGTCGTATTGCTTAGGCACAAAAGCCCATTCTTCCCAAGCAATTAAAATTTTCCTGTTTTTATTTCGTAATTTTTCTATAAATTTTTTAATCTGATATTTGTAAATATGATTTATATGATTTATCATACTTAATAACAAGAGTATGTTTTTTCTTGAATATATTTTATTTAGGGTACTATAAGTTTGTTAAACCTTGTGGAAGGAGTGAATGAAGATATGCACCACGGAAAAATGTACGGTACAACTTCAATAGGAGAAAGAGGTCAAGTTGTTATACCCTCAGATGCACGTGAAGAACTGGGAATTGAAGCAGGGGATAAATTTGTTGTTTTTGGAAGTCCTAATAAAGGATCTGTACTTTTAATAAAATCCGAAAAATTTGACCAATTAGCTACCCTTTTCTTGAACAAATCTAAGGAATTTGAAGAATTTGCAAAAAAACTAACAGAACAATCTCAAGCTTCCGAAGAGTAATAAAAGTATGGTTTGTGCTTAAGATTAATCTTCGCATATTGATGGATAGCGTGTGTAATTTTTAAAAAATACGAAAGGAACAAACCAAATGCTGAAATTAACAAAATTTGCGAAGCCGTTTTTGTTTGGTATAATAGTCATTTTTGTTTTGCTTTTTGTTCAAGCAATGACCGATTTGGCATTACCAGACTACACTTCAAAAATAGTGAACAACGGAATTCAACAAGGTGGGATTGAAAACGCTTCGCCAGCAGCCATTCGTGTAAGCGAAATGGAACTGCTAAAGCTATTCATGACAGATGTCCAAAAAAATGAAGTCATGAAAAGCTATAAATTATTAGATAAAAACAAACTAACTAGCAATGATTACAATGAATATAAAAAAGATTATCCAGTACTAACAAAAGAACCAATTTATATTTTGAAAAATGTTAGTGATGTTTCAATCAAAAAGTTAAATAAGATTTTCCGCGAAAAAATGATGATTGTTTCAGGGATAAAGATGAAAGGTGTTCCAACACCTTCCTGGTACTCAAATAGCAGTAAAACATTAAAAGGTGACGAAGCAATTAATGTAATTATTTCATTAGCAAAGCAAGCACCTGATCAAATCACAAAAATTCAAGAACAGGCATCTGCCCAAATTAAAGAACTCCCTAATTCCCTACTTGACCAATCAGCTATAAAATTTGTAAAAGAAGAATATAAAGCAATTGGCATGGATACGGATTCTTTACAAAATGCATACATGTGGAAAATCGGATTCCTGATGCTTGCTGTAACCTTTATCGGTGGTGTTTGCGCGATTGCTGTGAGTTATATTTCGGCTCGTGTTGGTGCTGGTTTCGCACGTGATCTCCGTGCAAAAGTGTTTACAAAAGTTGAAAGCTTTTCAAATACAGAGTTTGATAAATTCTCTACAGCTTCACTTATAACAAGAACGACGAATGACGTACAACAAATCCAGATGTTGATGATTATGTTGTTAAGAATCGTTTTCTATGCACCAATTATGGCAATCGGTGGTATCTACAAAGTTGTGACAAATGACGCTTCTATGAGCTGGATCACAGCCCTTGCTATTGGAGCATTATTTGCTTTAATTGCCTTCATGTTTACAGTCGCAATGCCAAAATTCAAAATCGTTCAAAAACTTGTGGATAAAATTAATCTCGTTACGCGTGAAGGACTATCAGGAATGATGGTTATTCGAGCTTTTAATACACAACAACATGAAGAAGAACGGTTTGATGAAGCCAATAAAAACTTAACTAGAACAAATCTTTTTGTTAACCGTGTTATGTCTGCAATGTGGCCAATCATGATGCTCATTATGAATGGTTCGTCACTGCTCATTATTTGGGTTGGATCGCATCATGTAGATAAAGGTACAATGCAAGTTGGGAATTTGATGGCGTTTATGCAATACACTATTCAAATTATTTTTTCATTTTTAATGGTTTCAATTGTTTTTATTATGGTCCCTCGTGCTTCAGTTTCAGCAAAACGAATTTCTGAAGTTTTAGATGTTGAGCCAGTTATCACCGACCCAGATAATCCAGTTTCACTCGATAAAATGCAGACTGGAAAAGTGGTTTTTAACAATGTATCGTTCAAGTATCCTAATGCTGAAGATTATGCATTAAAAAATATAAATTTTACAGCAGAACCTGGAAAAACGACAGCGATAATAGGCAGTACAGGCAGTGGTAAAACAACTCTTATTAATCTAATTCCACGATTTTATGATGTTACTGATGGGGAACTGTTAATAGAAGGCGTCGATGTTCGAAAGGTCACACAAAAAGCCCTTCGTAATCTGATCGGATACGTCCCACAAAAAGCTGTTCTATTCTCTGGAACAATTGAAAGCAATCTTCAATTTGCTAAAGAAGGCGCAACAGAGATTGACATGAAAACTGCTGCCTCAATTGCACAGGCTGAAAAATTTATATCCGAAAAAGAAGAAGGTTTCAAATCGAATATATCTCAAGGTGGAACAAATGTTTCGGGTGGTCAAAAACAACGTTTATCAATTGCTCGAGCTTTAATGAAAAAAGCACCAATTTATATTTTTGATGATAGCTTCTCAGCTCTAGATTTTAAAACGGATTCTTCCTTACGAAAAGCCCTTCATAAAGAAGTGCAAAATGCAACGATACTACTTGTTGCTCAACGTGTTAGCACTATTATGAATGCTGATCAAATTATTGTACTTGAGGACGGAAAGATTGCAGGAATCGGCACACATCATGAACTTTTAGATAATTGTGCTGTTTACCAAGACATTGCTTCATCACAATTGTCAAAGGAGGAGCTGAGTCATGAGTGAGAATAACAATGTAAAAAAACAACCTCAACGTGGTTCTGGCGGGCCCGGTGGCGGCGGCCCCTTTGGTGGTAGTATGAAAGTTGAAAAACCCAAAGACTTTAAAGGGACCATGAGGAATCTTTTAAAATACCTGAAACCTTATAGAAATAGCATGATTGCAGTAATTTTAATTGGTATCGTCTCGCAAGTTTTTGCTATTGTAGGACCGAAAGTTTTAGGGAAAGCAACAACGAAATTATTTGAAGGTATTGTTGCAAAAACAACTGGGACACCAAATGCCACTATTGATTTTGGCTATATCGGAAATATCATATTAATTCTTTGTTTCTTGTACTTATTGAGCTCTTTATTCATGTATTTCAATATGTACGTTATGTCTGGTGTTTCACAAAAAATCTCTTACAATTTACGTAAAGAGATATCTGAGAAAATGAACCGGCTACCATTGCGTTATTTTGATAAAAGAACGCATGGCGAAGTTCTATCACGGGTAACAAACGATGTTGATACAATTAGTAACTCACTGAATCAAAGTATGTCTCAAATCATTAACTCTGTGATTCAGATTATCGGTATCCTCATCATGATGTTCTCAATCCATTGGATGATGACACTTGTTTCACTTCTTGTCCTACCTCTTTCAATGGTTTTCATTACAATCATTGCAAAAAAATCACAAGGACATTTTAAGAATCAACAAAAATTTCTTGGCACCTTAAATGGTCATGTAGAAGAGATGTATTCTGGCCATATTGTCATGAAAGCATTTAATGGTGAGGAAAGAAGCGTTGAGAAGTTTAATGAGGAAAACAATAAACTTTATCTATCGTCATGGAAATCACAATACCTTTCTGGTTTAATGATGCCAATTATGAACTTTATCGGAAATATAGGTTATGTTGGCGTTGCCATACTTGGAGGATACTTAGCCGTTCAAGGTAAAATTACAGTTGGAGATATTCAGGCATTTATGCAATATATGAGACAGTTCACGTATCCTATTTCTCAAACAGCTCAAATTGCAAACGTATTGCAATCAACTGCAGCCGCAGCTGAGCGCGTGTTTGAATTTTTAGGAGAAGAAGAGGAAGTGTCTGAAACTTCAAACCCTATAATACTTGAAAAAGTACAAGGCGAAGTGGAGTTTAGAAATGTGAAGTTCGGCTACAATGAGGACAAAATCATTATTAACAATTTCACCGCTAGAATTAAACCAGGTCAAAAGGTTGCCATCGTTGGCCCGACAGGCGCTGGGAAAACGACAATTGTGAAGTTGCTAATGCGTTTTTATGACATTAATGACGGTGAAATTTTCGTTGATGGTCATGAAATTCGTGAATTCACTCGCCAAGATTTGCGTTCTCATTTTGGTATGGTTCTTCAAGATACATGGTTATTTAACGGAACCATTATGGAAAATATCCGGTATGGTAAACCAGGTGCAACTGATGATGAAGTAAAACAAGCTGCAAAGGCTGCCTATGTTGATCATTTTGTACGCACCCTTCCAGATGGCTATAACATGGTTCTAAATGAGGAAGCAAGTAACGTATCTCAGGGCCAGAAGCAGCTCTTAACGATAGCACGTGCGATTTTAGCTAACCCTTCAATCTTGATTCTAGATGAAGCAACTTCTTCGGTAGATACACGAACAGAAGTTATGATTCAAGAGGCATTAGCACGTTTAATGGGGGATAAAACAAGTTTTATCATTGCTCACCGTTTATCTACCATCCGTAATGCAGATTTAATCTTAGTAATGGATAAAGGGGATATCATCGAACAAGGTACACATAAAGAATTGCTCGAAGCAAATGGATTCTACACAAATCTATACAATTCTCAATTCGATGTTGAGGAAGAATAACATAGTACGAACAAGCGAAAACCTCTTGCGATAAGCAAGAGGTTTTTTAAAAAAACATACAATTACATACAAATTATAAATCGGATTTATTTGGTTCATCTTCTGAAATTATCGTAGAATCATTACTAATAATATCGTTTCTTTCAGTATTAAGTCCATTTACCTTAAAGTATTCTCCACTTAATTGATTATAGAATTCAGCCAAAGATGTTTGAACATATGGCACTAACCACAAGAAACCTATCCCCAGAGTTAAAAGACATAGGAAAGCCCATCCAATAAAACTTAAATAAAGGGTAAAATACTTCCACTTATAACCTGCCATCATTTTTTTACTTGTTGTAATGGTTTCAAGAGAAGTTAATTCAGGTTTATCTTTTAAAATAAATAATGTTTGTGAATACGAGATACTTTTAATAATTATAGGTACCATAATAAGGATCCAAAACACAATAAAATATAAAATACCATTTAAAATCATTTCACCTGAAATTCCACTTCCTGAACCATCTAATGCCATATCTATATATTTAGGCATACTAACAACAACACCAATAACGCCCAAAACTATCACCGGCAAACTCCAAAGGAAAATGAGAATAGCTTGTAAAATTGACGTTAAAATACTTTTCCCAAAGATTTTCGTATAGGGCTCAAATATTGTTTCAATTTTGAAATCCTGACCACGTACCAAATATAAGAAAGCCCATTTAAAACCTACGCCTAAAGGTATGGTTAAAATGGATAATATCATTATGATTAGACCTGCACCTAAATCTGGTTCTGATGAACCTGCATTCACTAAGTTTGAAACGCTTGAAATAACAGCATATAAAATAACCATTAAAATTGCCGTTCCCCACTTACCCTTTAATAATTCTTTTGCTCTTCTTTTAATTAAAAAGTTTTCCTTCATCCTCATACTCCTTTTCAAAATAAATTTCATTAAAAGTATACATTTTTTTCTAAAAAAATGACAAAATTTTTTAAAACATTCAAAAACCGAATAGTAGCGGATATAAAAAATCCCTTCGCAAATGCATTGGGATGGTTTCACTTCTAAATTTTTTATTAAGTTCCAATTACACAAGATCATTTTTAACTTGATCGTAATCATAGGTTTTATTGTTTAAATCTGAAAGTAAAATCCCGTTTTTTGAATGATAACTTTCACTCAAATTGTTATAAAATTCTGCTGTAGAAGCGGAAATGTAAGGAGACAACCATAGGAATCCAATTCCTAGTGTTAAAATGCATAGAAAACTCCACCCAATAAAACTGAACATAAGCGTAGTATATTTCCACTTATAACCATACATCATGTTTTTGCTATATTTCAATGTTTCAAGTGTCGAAAGGTGCGGTTGGTCTTTCAGAATGTATGAGGTTTGTGATAAAGCTGCACCTACAATAAATCCAGGTACAATAAAAAGAATTAGGCCAATCGTTGTCAACAACCATTTTAATACTTCAACAAAAATACTTTTTAGAAAGACTATTTTTAAAGGTTCAAGTATTGTTCCCATTTTAAATTCTTTATTACGAACTAAATTTAGATATGCCCAATCGACACCATAACTTAGTGAAGCAATCAGCGCACTTATTATTGGAGTAATTACAAAAGATGTTATTAAAATTTCTACTTTGGTATCATCCTCCCCAAATTGTGCAATTAATCCGTTAATTACACCAAAAATAATAGTTATTAAAATCGCCGTTCCCCAATTTCCATTCAAAGATTGTCTTGCTCTTCCCCTTAATACGCTGTTCGAGTCCATTTTTTCCCTCCTTTTTTCATTTCAATTTCTAAGAGTATACATGATTACATAGATAAATTACATATTTTAGTAAAAATAACAAAAGTTCTAGTAATCCTTCGTATAGATGAAGTATTACTAGAACTATTTATTTATTCAACAAATTCAAACTCATATTTCAAGATACGAACGGTGTCTCCATCTTTTGCACCTTGCTTACGAAGTGAATCATCAACTCCCATTGTACGAAGTTGTCGAGCAAAACGTTTCGTTGATTCTTCATGATCAAAGTTTGTCATCTTAAATAGACGTTCTATTTGATCACCTGTTAGTACCCAAGTTCCATCATCTTCTCTAGTGACAAAGAATTCTTCTTCCGCTTTTTCATGTTTGTAAACAACACGATGAACACCTTTTGCTTCTTCTTCCTCTTCATTTATAGGGAAAGTAGGGGTTTCATCTATTTTGTTTGCTACAGTGAACAACATTTCTCTGATACCCTCACGAGTTAATGCAGAAATTGGGAATACAACAACATCATCTCCCACTTTCTCTTTAAAAGTAGCAAGATTCTCTTCAGCACCTGGCATGTCCATTTTATTCGCAGCAATTATTTGTGGTCTTTCTGTCAAACGAAGGTTGTATTCCTTCAATTCATTATTTATTGTAACGTAATCCTCGTAGGGATCTCTGCCCTCAGATCCAGCCATATCGATCACATGTATAATAACTCGTGTTCTTTCGATATGTTTTAGGAATTGGTGCCCAAGTCCCACACCTTGATGTGCACCTTCTATCAATCCTGGTAAATCTGCCAAAACAAAGCTTCGTCCATCACTTACACTAACCATTCCTAGATTTGGAACAATAGTTGTAAAATGATATTCTGCAATTTTGGGTCTAGCAGCGGATACGACTGAAAGGAAAGTAGATTTCCCTACACTTGGAAATCCTACTAAACCAACATCTGCTAGAAGCTTTAATTCCATTTGAATATTGCGTTCTTGTCCTGGTTCACCATTTTCAGAAAGCTCTGGTGCAGGGTTTGAAGGTGTAGCGAAACGTGAGTTCCCTCTACCGCCACGACCACCTTTTGCAATTACCGCTCTTTGCCCATGAAGTGTTAAATCTGCTACTACTTTACCAGAATCTACATCGGTAACAACTGTACCCGGTGGGACTTTTACGATCATTGCCTGCGAGTTCTTACCATGCATACCCTTCGACATTCCGTGTTCGCCACGATCTGCTTTAAAGTGTCGTTTAAATCGGAAATCGATTAGTGTACGCAGACCTTCATCAACTTCGAAAATAACATCAGCGCCATTTCCTCCATCTCCACCAGCTGGGCCACCCATTGGCACGTATTTTTCTTTACGAAAGGCAACCATTCCGTTTCCACCGTCTCCGGCTTTCACATATATCTTGACTTGATCTAAAAACATATTTATACCTCAATTATTCCTTGTTAATGTTTACACATTATACCATTCTACCTTATTCCCAATATTATTACACATTTTTTTGGAAATAAAAAAGCTCTAACCATTGGTTAGAGCAGTAAATTTTATCTCTTATGCTTCAACAGCTACAGGATAAACAGAAACCTTCTTCTTGTCGCGACCTAGACGTTCGAATCTAACAACGCCATCAGCAGTTGCAAACAATGTATCGTCGCCACCGCGACCTACGTTCAATCCTGGATAAATTTTTGTACCACGTTGACGGTAAAGAATACATCCACCCGTAACGAATTGTCCGTCAGCACGTTTTGCGCCAAGACGTTTCGCTTGAGAATCACGACCGTTCTTTGTAGAACCTACCCCTTTTTTCGATGCGAAAAACTGAAGTCCTAAACGTAACATATGTTCCACCTCCTATTTGTGATGGTTAATTTTCATGTATTTTTTGTTATCTAATTCAATTGTTTCTAGAGATACAACCATGCCTTGAAGCAATGTTTGGATTATTTTATGAGTTTCTTCATCAACATTTGTTGGTGCTTCAAACTTTAAATACCCACCATTTTGATTGTATTCTACATATGTTTCTATCGGATGTAATTTGGCTAATCTTTCGATTGCATTGACCGTTCCTACCGTTACTGCTGTAACTGCTGAACAAACAATATCTTCACCAAATTTACCGGCATTTGCGTGTCCCTCGACCGTAAATGAACTTATTTGTTCATCGTTGTAATTAAGCTTCAGCTTGATCATCAGTTTTTGCAGCTTTCTTAGCTGTTGCTACAGTGATAGCATCAATAACTACTTTAGTGTACGGTTGACGGTGACCTTGCTTTTTACGTTCGTTCTTTTTAGACTTGTACTTGAAAACGATAATTTTCTTTTGTTTGCCTTGTTTTTCAACAGTACCAGTTACAGTTGCACCCTTAACGTAAGGAGCACCAACTTTCACTTTCTTGTCTCCAACAAAAAGAACTTTGTCAAAAGTTACAACTTGACCAGCTTCTGCGTCTAACTTTTCAACGTAGATCACTTGACCTTGTTCAACTTTTACTTGTTTACCACCAGTTTCGATAATTGCGTACATACTTGCACCTCCTATATTCTAAGACTCGCCTTTTAGTCAGGTGTCTATTTGATAGTCAAATAGCACTTAAACCTACCCCGAGCGGTTGTAGCCAGTCAGCTACAAACATACTAGAGAATTCTATCATAAAAAAGATTCTATTGTCAAAAGGTATTTTTATTTCGAACGATTTAGAAAAAAGCTAAGGCAAAAGATAACTATCAAAGTAGATTCCCAACTTTTTCGAATGGTTTCTTATCATAAAAACAATTTTTGATTAAATCAACTTCGGTAACTATTCCAATTATTTGATTCCCTTTTTTCACAACAATTTCATGTTTTCGATTTTTATAAAATTTACGACTGATATTCATCAATTTTTCATCTGGTCTCACGACTATTTTCTTAATGATTTTCTCTTCATTATTTCTTGATAATAAAAAACGCATATGAAAAAAATGTCGATGTTTCCATTCTCTAAAAATGGAAAAGGAGATAAACAAGGAGAATAACCAACTATTTACATGCGTTGGATTTAAAAGTAGGATGCAAACGATTAAAGAGAAAGCAAATAATGAAGATAAGATCATTATCCTTCGGTGTGCGATAACAAATGGCCATTTTTTCGCAAATAGAAGGAAGAGTAGCCTTCCACCATCAAGTGGTAAGGCTGGGTAAAGATTACTTATTAGGATCATTAAATTGAATTTTTGAAAAAAGACATAGATCCAGTCTGGCATCATCTGTAAATAATTTAAAATATAGGCACTTAAAAATAAAAACACATGCTGCATTGGTCCGGCAATGATGACCAAAAATTCTTCGGCAAAATTTTTACAGCCAAAGGCATCAGTTTCCATTTCACCACCAAATGGAAGAATTCTGATTTGTCGAATATCCCATTTATATCGCTGCGCCATGAAAGCGTGACCCATTTCATGAACGAAAACTATAAAGAACATGATGATGATTTCTATAAAACGAGCAGAAAGTAAGCTGATTGCGATTAGAATCCATGTTAGTGTGTGAATTTTTATCTTTGAAAACAATGGAAGGTACTCATTCAAAAGAAATCACCTTTGAAGGATCAAAGAACTTATCGTCCTTCTCAATCGCAAAATAATACTCACCACGATTTGATGTAGATTTATTTAATACTTTACCTAAAGATTCACCACTGGATACATGTTGATAAAGATTCACTTTGATACTTCCCAAATTCCCGTACCACACATTCATTTGATCTGATTGCTGGACAATAATGGTTTTTCCATGATTTTTGTCAATTCCAGCAAATATAACAATTCCATCTTGAATTGAAGTAACATCCTTATCCCTTTCTGTTTCAACAGTAATTCCTTTTCCATTTTTCTTAAAACTTTCTACTACCTTCCCCGAAACGGGAATAACATCACTATTCTTTCTTAAACCCTCACTTGATTTAAAGAATTCAATTGGGGAAAAGGAAAACATGTCCCCCATTGTTTTGCTTGTCCAGTTAGATATTTTGGCGAATTGATAATCCCTTTTCATAGAATTTTTAAGAAAAGTTTTATACGAATCCAAAGAGGGATTTGTAGATCGAAACATAATGGCTACTATTAAAACAAAACACATGGATACTAGTAATCGAAACAGAAACCAATCTGAAAAAGTGTGGGTATTCTGCCCTATACTTTTGTTTGGCTCCTGTTGAAAAGAATCATTGCTATTGCTATTTTCAGTTGTTTCGATGAGAGGAAGGTCATTATTTTCAAAAATTTCTTGCTCTGGTTGCCATTTTTTATTTTGTAAGATTACTCTTTTTCTTTCAGCAATTCTTTTTTTAACAGCTTCTGCTTTTCTATTTTTCACAGTTATCTACCTCAATTTACAACGTATTTAACATTTCATAATGATGGTAGAATATATGTTTTTCACAATCTAAAAATGCAAAAGCTGTAATCAAAAATTAAATTTTGATTACAGCTTTTTTAACATTTTATTTCTTCTTATCCAAACAAACTTGCAAATAACCCTTTTTTCTTTTTCTCTACTATTGGTTGTAACGGAACACTCTCTCCTATGATTCTTCGAGCTATATTTCGATAAGCGTTAGCTGATCGGTTTTTAGATAAGTATGCAACTGGTTTTCCTGTATTAGACCCATGAATCACATCATCACTATCTCCAACTATACCAATTAAATCAGTTGTTAGACGTTCAGCAATCTCTTCTATTTCCAACATGCCCCCAGATTCTATCATTTGGGTTCTTATTTTATTAATAATCAATTTAGGCGGCTCAGATACAGCACTTCTCTTTAGAAGTCCAACTATTCGATCCGCATCTCGAACAGCTGTTTTTTCTGGTGTGGTAACTACAATAGCCAAATCAGCACCAGCAATTGCATTACGGAAACCTTGTTCAATTCCAGCTGGACAGTCCAATAAAACATAATCATAATCTTTTTTCAATGAATCAACAATTTGTTTCATTTGTTCCTCAGTGACATCATCTTTATTTGAAGTTTGTCCTGCAGGAAGTAAAAATAACTTTCCTTCAATCCGTTTATCTGGAATGATAGCTTGTTCAATTTTACATCTACCGTCTGCAACATTTACTAGATCATAAAAAACACGATCATCTAGTCCTATGACAACGTCCAAATTACGAAGCCCAATATCCGTATCAACCAAGCACACTTTTTTTCCAAGAAGCGCTAAGGCAACCCCAACATTTGCAGTTGTTGTTGTTTTGCCAACGCCACCTTTTCCAGATGTAAAAACGATTGCCTTGCCCATCATAATCCCCTACCTATTAGACAAAAAGATAGTATTGAATCCCTATCCATCTAAATCAATTATTTATTTGTTGCACTTGACTACTAATTTAAAACTCAGAAAATGCCCATTTAGAACTTATTTTTGCAAAAGGATAGCTCGAAATGAGTATGGTAACAAAATTTAATACCATTGTATATACAAGTCTTTTTTCAACAAATGTCATTAAATCCATTTGGACAATACCCATTAATCGAAAAGAAATGAAAATAATAAACTCTAATAGTACAATTGAAAAAAAACAAACAGTTGAAACAGTTGCCATATATTCAGGTAAATAGCGCATGAATTTAGTTGCTAAATATACTATTGCTGGGAGAATTGCCATATATATCCCTATAATTTCAAGATTTATGATGTCGAACGCTAACCCAAGTACAAATGCAACACCTATAGCAAAATTTCGTTCCCCATAAATTGCAAGAAAAATTAAATAAACTATGACCAAACGTAACACTACAATATGATCCGTATTACCAACTACTGTCATAATGTTTTTAGCAAATACATTTTCAATTGCAAAACAGATGAACCCAATAAATAGTAAATTTATTTTTTTAATCATTAAAGATCTCCCTCACGCGAAGGATCTACATCAACTTGTGCTGCAAAACGTTCCACAATTACAACTTGATTTATGTCATAAAAATTAGCAAAAGGCTCAATGTAAGCGATTCTATTTAGTCCATAAGAATCAATTGTTGTTTTCTTAACAGATCCAATTGGTAAACCAGGAGGGAATACACCACCCTTACCGGATGAAATCACATGTGAACCCTTTTTTATATCCATTGTTAGCTCATTACATTTAAAAAGTAGACATTTTGATTCTGAATCATACCCTTGTATAAAACCGAAAATGCTAGTTTGATCCTGAATTTCTGCAGAAACTCGGTTGGATTGATCATTACTAGTCAAAAGTTGAACTGTTGAAGTAAACTGTGTAACTGTTTTAATTTTACCCACTAAACCGTCAGCTGTCATAACAGCCATATTTGGTTTCACACCAGAACTTTTCCCTTTATTAATTATAATATTTTCGTACCATAAATCTGCAGAACGTCCTATAACCGTACCGTAGGTAACATCATAATCCTTTAATGTATCTTTAATCCCAACTATTTTTTCTAACTCTTTTACTTTTTTTTCAAGTTCATATTTTTCTGTTTGGACTTTTACATACTCTTCTAGCCTTGACTTTAAAACTTCGTTTTCTTTGTACGTATTTTTTAAATCTGACATCCTGTCAAAATATCCAGTAAAAGATTCATAAGTTCCATTAACTGAAGACTGAACCAAACCTACCGTATCTCTAACAAACATTTCCGGCCAACTTAAACCAAGTCGATCACGTAATGTGTAACCAACTAAAACTACTATAAAAATTGCACTCACTAATACAATTAAAAGTCTTTTATTTAGAAAGAAATTTTGCATTTTTACTCCAATAAGCCTAAAAAGGCCTAGTTCCCCAAAATAAATAATCAATCTTTATTGTAACGAATTTTTTTGACTTTTTTCGCGTTTTTTTGAAAAAATATAAAAAATTTTTATTTTGTTCATAATTTCAATGATAAATTGATCTTTCTTCATTAACACAAAAAGCACCTTTGAGAGGTACTCAAGATAGGTGCTTTTATTGAATCTTAATTTTTTAAAAATAATTATTTGGTGAATTCAACATTGAAATACAAAAAGCTTGAACTATCTTATTTTTTTTGCTTTTAAAGTATGTATTGTATCTAATGCTTTTCCTGTGCCGATTGCAACACAATCAAGCGGGTTGTCTGCAATAAAAACAGGAATTTTCGTTTCAAAACAGATCACCTTATCGAGATCCTTCAATAAAGCTCCTCCGCCTGTTAATACAATACCACTATTAATAATATCAGCAGACAATTCAGGAGGCGTTCTCTCGAGACTTACTTTAACGGCCTCAACAATGGCATGCACTGGCTCTTGAAGTGCCCTCCCAATCTCATCGGAAGAAATCTCTATAATTTTTGGCAAACCTGATAAAAGGTCACGACCTTTTATCTCCATCTTCTCATTTGGATCACCATCACCAGCAACACCAATGGTAACTTTTATTTGTTCAGCGGTTCGTTCTCCAATCATTAACTTATATTTTTTTCGTATATAAGTTGAAATTGCTTCATCCATCTTATCACCAGCAATTCGGATAGATTGGGAGGTAACAATTCCACCAAATGAAATAACAGCCACTTCAGTTGTACCACCACCAATATCTACAACCATACTACCCGTAGGCTCCCAAACTGGTAAATCTGCACCAATAGCCGCTGCAAATGGTTCTTCTATTGTAAAAGCATCCCTTGCACCAGCTTGTCGTGTGGCATCTTCAATAGCTCGTTTTTCTACGGAAGTGATACCCGATGGTACACAAACCATAACGGACGGCTTTTTACTAAAAAATCCACCCATTTTTTGTGCTTGTCCAAGGTAATGTTTCATCATTTGAACGGTTGTATCAAAGTCTGCAATAACGCCATCTTTTAAAGGACGTGACGCTATAATATTCCCAGGTGTTCTTCCAAGCATTTTTTTTGCTTCACTACCAACAGCAACTATTGCCTTTGTATCTCGGTTATAAGCAACCACAGATGGCTCTCGTAATATAATCCCTTTTCCTTTTGCGAAAACAAGTGTATTTGCTGTTCCTAAATCAATTCCGAGATCTCGATGGTTTAATCCAAACATAGTACTCTCCTTTTTAAAATGCTTAGAAACCCACATATAAATCTACATGTTTTGTTAGAACACGGATTTCAAAGACAGATTACATAACTATTCACTTTTATTATGGACAAGCGAAAAGTATTCAAACATTTTTAATGATTATTTTCAAAAGAGTGTTATTGTATACTAAAAATGAATCAAAAACCACTGTTTTTTTATTATTAGGTAATTTAACTATTATATATAGCCTTGAGCTTTCATACTCGTAAATTGATTTTCACCGATAATGAGATGATCGAGCATTTCAATGCCCATGATTTTTCCTGCAGAAACGAGCCTCTTTGTGGATTCAATATCTTCTTTTGATGGGGTTGGATCACCTGAGGGATGATTATGGGCACAAACAAAGGAGGCTGCACTTCTTTTTACAGCTTCACGAAAGATTTCACGTGGGTGAACGACAGAACGATTTAAACTTCCAATAAAAACGGATTGCTTATGAATCACTTGGTTTTTCGTATTTAAAAATAGAACGACAAAATGTTCTTGAGGTAAAAAGCGCATTTCATGCATTAAGTAATTTGCACAGTCTTCTGGGGTACGAATGACATAACGTTCATCAAAATTGAGATTGGTTACTCGTCTTCCTAGTTCTATGGCTGCAAACAGTTGTGTTGCTTTTGCCTCACCAATCCCTTTTATCTCTGTTAGTTCTTCTAATGTTGCATCACGCATCGTTCTTAGTCCTTCGAATTTTTCAATGACTCGATGAGCCAGTTGAACGACCGATTCGTCTCTTGAACCTGTGCGGAGTAGAATTGCGAGGATTTCTTGATTAGATAAACTCTTAGGTCCATCATGTATCATTCTCTCCCGAGGCCGTTCCTCTTTGTAATAATCTCGTATCATAAATTTTTCTTTTTTCAATGGAATACTCCTTTTATTTTTCTTGTTATTGTTTTAACTTCTAAAATTGATAATAAAAGTAAGAAAAACCAGCAAGATGGTCCTTTTAAAACACTTGCGCGGATGTTTTGGATGAATTCCCGCAGAGCTTTCCTGTGGGTGAGCACCTGAGCCTAAGGTCTCAGGCACCCACTTTCCCACGGGAGTCCTGCGGGTTTCATGAAAAATTAATACTTTCTTTTAAAAAAAGGACTTCTTTTTAGAAGTCCTTTACGCATATTTAGTTATTCTATTTTTCTACAAAAAATCCTTTAATTTTCTTTTAAGCTTTGCAACTGGTAGTCCTACAATTGTAAAATAATCGCCATTTATTTTTTCAACTAATGTCGAACCATAGCCTTGTATGCCGTATGCGCCCGCTTTATCTAGTGGTTCATTTGTAGCGACATACCATTCTATTTCTTCTTGCGTGAGATCAAAGAATTTTACATCAGTCGCTTCATAAAAAACCTCAGAAACTTCCCCATTTAGAATTGCTACTCCTGTATAAACCTGATGAGTTTCTCCAGAAAGCTTTTCAAGAATCTCAATTGCATTTTCAGTACTCGTTGGTTTCCCAATGATTTCGTTTTTAAAAACAACGACAGTATCGGATCCAATGACAATGGCATCTGGATTTGTTTCAGCAATAATTTTCGCTTTTTTTTCGGCTAGAAATTGAACCACTTCAGCTGGTGAAAGGCAAGCATCAAAGCTTTCATCTACTTCTTTTGCATCAATGACAAATGGAACATTTAATAAACTCATTAATTCTTTTCTTCTTGGTGAGGTTGAGGCTAAAATAACTTTTTTCATCAAAATCCATTTCCTTCTGAAAGATAGAAATCATCCATGTTATATCAAATTCTAAAGATAACAGAAGGAAACTTTTCTCACAAGTGCACACCAGTTTTACATTTCTGAATATGCTTTCAACACTTCAAGCAATTTCTGTTCAAATTTAATTAATCCTAATGCTGTAGGTGTTTTTTTGTAAGAGTCAAAAACTTTTAATGCTTCATTGTTTGCCATGATCAACTCAGCTAAAACTTCTGTGTCATTTTCTAATTCTACTTCTGTTGCATGCATTTCCATAACGGGATTGCCAAACTTTTCTGAAACCAAACCTGCCCGTAGCATTTTGAAATTATTCGTAATGATATCAATTTTTTCTTTTTCTTTTTTGGAAAATGACTCCTTTGTTGGCCCAACAAATGGTACGTCTTTCCAAAATGACTCTAAGTTAATCTTCTTATAATTAAGTGAAAACGTTTTGGCATTTTCAATTTTATCAGCTATACCAATAAATATAATATATTTTTGATCCTGCTCAATAATAACTGAAGGTACGTTTACGGGTAATGTTGACTTCTGAGTCTCAGCTGCCTCTTTAGATGAGAATACTCCAGCTTGTACCATAGAAACGGTAAGGTTTCGTTCATATGTAGACTTACTAGAAGAAGCAACCACAGCACCTGATTTGCTATCCTCTGAATTCCCCGTATTACCAATCGTTTTTATATTATTAACCTGTTTCATATTTTGATTTTCTAAAATATGCAATGCACCAAAACCGAGGGAACTTCCAGTTACTAATGCAACAACAACTGGCAAAAAAAACTTCATTACCACCGTTGATTTCGGGATTAGTCGTTTTTTGAGCTCTGAGGGTTCTTCTTCTTGATCGTCAAGTGTTTCATCATACTGATTATTGAAAATCTGATACACTCTATTTTGTGTTAAAGGATTCAAATCATTGTTGAAATCTTCTTCATCACGTACGTCTTCTAGGATTGGCGCCTCCGATTGATTTGGCATTACCCATCCATTTCCAATACTCATATCTAACTCATCGCTTTGTGGTCTCAGATTGTTACTTGTTTTATTCAACTTAATATGAATTGTATTATTCTGACTTCTCTTCATGGAGGCACCTCTGCTCATAGGACAATTAAAGTAACTCCTATGCTAAGAGAATGAAATCAAAAAAGAACGAGCTTTTTGTCGGCGCGTTCTTTAAATCGTATTACAAATTTTGCATAAAAAAAGCAGATAAAGTAAGACAAATTTTCTACCTTTTTATCCTAAAACTCCTTATAAAATGTCAATTTTCATCATACGTTTGTACTTAGAGTCTTTCATTTTTTTTTGAAATGGTTCAAAATACATTAAACACCTCTTAATCTATAATGGAGCCAAAAAACATGAAAAAGTGTTGGATCGTAGTAAATGGGGAACTTGAACTACCTAAGTTTACTGAACTTTATGATTTTATAAAAAAAGCAGCAGAAAAATTCCATGTTTCTGCTCAAATTGTTAAAAATAATGAACTTGGAGCCTGTATTGGGAATACAGAATTGAGTTTGCAATCGATGTTTGATATCCCCGATTTTGTACTATTTAACGACAAAGATATTCATCTAGCAGAATACTTGGAATTATTGGGGATACCCGTATTTAATTCCGCTGAATCCATAGAAGTTTGTGACAATAAAATTCGAACGCACTTAGCTTTAGCAAAAGTAGGGTTACCTGCTCCAAAAACATTCTTTTCACCTTTCCTTTATGATGGGATGAAACATAGGAGAGAGCAGTTATTCAAGCTAGTTAGCGGAGAACTAGGCTTTCCCTTTGTTTTGAAAGAAGCACGTGGCTCTTTTGGGAACCAAGTTTATTTAATGCAGAATCTACCTGACTTTTTAGAGAAAGTAAAGGAATTAGGTCATACGCCTTTCTTGATGCAAGAGTTTGTAAAAACAAGTGAGTGTCGGGACATACGACTAAATGTAGTAGGTGACAAGGTTGTTGCTGCAATGCTTCGTGAATCTGCAAATGGAGACTTCCGGGCTAATGCAAGCCAAGGTGGTACATTGTCTGCCTATTCACCTTCTCGTAGTGAAATTGAACTTGCCATAGCGGCTGCGAAGGCAGTTGGAGCAGACTTCGCGGGTGTAGATCTCTTATTCGGTGAAACTGGCCCTCTTGTTTGCGAGGTTAATTCAAATGCGCATTTACTGAATATTTATCACACAACGGGGATCAATGTAGCTGATTTTATGATAGAATATTGCTTGTCCAAATGCTGAACTTTTTTTGTCCAGCAGGGGTTTAAAATTTAAAGAAAAATGGGGATTTTACATGCTAAACGGAATTCTTGTCTATACAAGAGAAGATGCAAGTAAAAATGAAGATTATATTGAATGGATGCTTTCAGAGGCTGAAAAAAACGGCATGAAGTTAGACTTCAAATACCGTGAAGATTTATTTATAGGAGTAGAAGATGGCAGACCTTATGTTCGTGATTTAGCCGGGCAGAACATTCTACCAAACTTTGCAATTGTACGCTGTGTCGATCCGATTTTTACAAGACAATTAGAAATTTTGGGTGTAAAAACGTTTAACTCAGCAGTTGTTTCTGAACTTTGTAATGACAAAGCGAAAACGCATCAAGTTGCTAGTATGTTGGGTATTCCAATGGCTGATACAGTTTATTTAAGTGATAAGCAAATACCGAAATATGAATTACCTTACGTGGTAAAAAACCGAAATGGTCGTAGTGGTAACGAAGTCTTTTTAATTGAAGATGCTGAACAATTTACACCATCTAAGAATCAAATCGGTCAAAAACTTGCGACAAAAGGGAAAGATGTTCGTGTATTTGTGATTGGAAAAGAGATTATTGGTGCTATTCAACGTACAAGTGATGTAGATTTTCGTGCAAACTTCTCACTAGGTGGAAAAGCTGACAAATACATCCTAAGCGAAACTGAAACCCAAATTGTTGCAAAACTGATCAATACGTTTGAGTTTGGCTTTGTAGGCATTGATTTTGTCTACGGGGAAAATGGGGCACCTCTATTAAATGAAATCGAGGATGTCGTGGGTAGCAGAACGCTGAGCAAAGTTACTGAACTAAATACAGTTGGATTATATTTGAAATTTATTAAGAAAACATTGCTTGGGAAATAAGGGATAAGTTTTTCTCATTTATATGAAAAGATAAATACTGAATAATATAAAAAAATATTGATGATTTAGAATTTGCTATGGCGTGGAAATGTTGTTTATTCATCCACAAATTGTTATGGGCTTTACAAGTTATATCGGACATTTTCGACGTTTACACCGCTGACTATCCCACATTACTCCCATGACATTTGTTTATGATATACAACAATTCCACGCCTAATTTAATTTGTATAAAAATCTAAAGTCACAATCTTTCAATACCATTCCTTCGGCGCGAATTAGATTCTGATTTAAGCTGTTTTGGTGCAACCGCGGTACTTAGATAGTAGTTTATCGAGCAATCAAATATAATCTTCACAACTAAAAAATGCGAGACTTTTTTGCATCTCACATAATTATTTTAAATTAAAATTTATATTCTTTGTTTTAATGGATGATTTTTAAAACTGAAGTGTTTCAATATTATTACCAAGAACTCCAAACTGATAGCCCATTTTCGTTATCTCATCGATTACTGTTCCGATTGATTCAGCCGTGACCGTTCTTCCCATCGCGTCATGGGTAAGGATTACGGCAACATTTTTACCTCTAACTCCCCTTATAACATTGTTAACAAACTGTTCAGAAGTGATGCCTTTTGGTGCAGAATCACCCGATGATACGTTCCAATCAAAATAGGAAAATCCACGACGCTTAAGTTCCTCTCGAGTTTGTTCCCTAATTTCTTTGTTAAAAATGTTATTACTGCCTCCAGGATATCTTGTTACCGTGATAGGGTAATCAGTAACCACCTTTATTTTCTTAAAACACTGTTCATAATCAGCAAGGAAAGAGTCGAGACTAGCATATACTTCTTCATAAATGTGGGTATTTGTGTGGATTCCTATTGCATGCCCATCATCAGCAATCCGTTTCAAAATATCTGGGTATAGTTCCACTTGGTTTCCAACAACAAAAAAAGTGGCTTTAATTCCACGAGACTTTAAAACTTCTAAAACATCAACTGTTACCGGCGATGGCCCATCATCAAATGTCAAATACACAATGCGGTTTTGATTTTCAATAACAGGAGTAGATTTTGCGTATAATAATGGATACTTACTACTTGCATCTATAATGGATTGAACGCTATAGCCGTTCTTTGATGTAGAGTTTGGATCACCATTTTTTTCGACCAATAGTGCTTCAACTTTTCGAATAAACCTTGGCTCAACTACAGGATCGACAAATGGCACTGAAGTAGAATCTGATATATTAGTAGAATTTTTTACGAATGATATCTTTTGAATCGTTTCATTTTGAGATTTAACTATTCGAGAAGGTTTCTTATAAGTAATTTTCTGTTCATTATTATTTTTTTGTTTGATTAATCCAGAAGCTCTTTCCATAAAAACCATAGAATATCCGTATTTCACGAAAAGTAAGGAGACTACTACCACTAAAGCAACTATTAGGTAAAGCCTTTTTAGACGTTCAACAAATTTTACATTTATTCGCTGCTTCAACATTAGAATCACCTTTTTATAAACTACTTGTCTACTAAATTCTAACATTTTTCATCTTATTTTTACAGAATTTCCTATAATTTCTCTTACTATATATGTATGCAATTCTAATAAGAAAGACCAGCAAGCTGGTCCTTTTAAAACATTTTTGCGGATGTTTTGGATGAATTCCCGCAGAGCTTTCCTGTGGGTGAGCACCTGAGCCTAAGGTCTCAGGCACCCACTTTCCTACGGGAGTCCTGCGGGTTTCATTTCCAAATCATCCATTTTGTTCATCCTTCTAAAGCCTCTGGTATCAATAGTTGAAGCCCAAAAAAATTTATACTTTCCTATCTTTTAAGAAAGACCTGAGCAAAAAAATTTCTGCTCTGGTCTTTAGTATTCGTTTAAAGTGCCGCTTCAATGGCTGGAATCAAATCTTCCGGCTTAGTAGTTGGTTCAAAACGAGTAACATTCCCATAACGATCCACCAAAAATTTTGTAAAATTCCATTTTATAGTGCTGCTGTTAAATTCAACTCCAAATTTCGTTTCAAGTATATTTTTCAGGTTTTCATTTTCTCCAAAACCCGAAAATTCAGTTACTGAGGTTAAGTATTGAAACAATGGGTGTGCATTTTCTCCATTCACGTCTATTTTCTCTGATAGTGGGAAAGTAACTCCATAGCGAATCTGGCAAAACTCTTGTTCTTCCTCATTAGATCCTGGAGATTGTTCACCAAATTGGTTACAAGGAAAGCCTATTACTGTTAAACCTTTATCTGCATATTTTTTATGAAGTTGTTCCAATGCTTCAAATTGTGGTGTAAACCCACACTTACTTGCTGTATTTACAAGTAGCAGTACTTCACCTTTATGGGATGACAACTCCTCTTTTCTACCTTCTATTAAATTAATTGAATAATCATAAACTGACATTATAAAACCACCTTTCATTTTTCTTTTTATTTTAGCTCTGTCAATATTAAATGTTGATTTTTTATTCTAACAAATTTTCAAGAACCTTTGTTTGATTTCATTTTAGATAAAAAAGACTCAATTTTCCACCAGAAACTGAGTCAATAAATTTTTTATATTAATTTTCATTTATTCCCGCTCTACCCAATGGGACGATGAGAGGTGTATGAGTAACTGGGTCTTCAATGACCATACACTTTAACCCGTAAACTTCTTCAATTAGTTGTTCCGTAACTATTTCACATGGTTTACCCTGAGCTATAACTTTCCCATTTTTCATTGCGATTAAATGGGTTGCATATCTAGCTGCCTGATTCAAATCGTGAAGAACTGCAATTAAGGTATTCCCCTGCTCATTTAAATCTTTAAACAGTTCTAAAAGTTCAATTTGGTGTGCTATATCCAAATAAGTTGTTGGTTCATCTAGGAGAAGTAAAGGTGTTTGTTGCGCAAGGACCATGGCCACCCACACTCTTTGTCTTTGCCCACCGGACAACTCATCGACAAAACGATTCGAAAGTTCTAACGTGTTTGTCAATTCCATCGCATTTATAACTGCTAGTTCATCTGCTTCAGTCCATTGTCGTATCAAATTTTGGTGCGGATAACGACCATGAGCAACTAAATTGGCTACAGTAATGCCTTCCGGTGCAGTTGAAGATTGTGGCAGTAAACCAAGTTTTTTCGCTACTTCTTTCGATTTATATGAATGTATATTCTTTCCATCTAGTAAAACTTGACCCTCTGAAGGCTTTAGTAAATTTGAAAGAGCACGTAAGAGCGTTGATTTCCCACAAGCATTCGGTCCAATAATAACCGTAAAGGAACCTTCAGGAATTTCAATTGATAAATTTTTAGAAATGACTCGATGATCATATTGTATCGTAATACTCTCTGCCAAGAGTCTAGCATTCGGCTTTGAAATTACTTGGTTACGAACATTTACTTTTGTAATGGTCATATGAATTGCAACCTCTTTCAACAAAATAGTACATTATAAAACTTCCATCAAAAAAATCATGAAAGGTGTTCATCAATCTAACTTTCATTATGAAGCTGTTCGTGCTTGTCGGAACAATAACCATACGAGATACAAACCACCTATTGAAAGTGTTACAACGCCTACTGGAAGGATCGTACCCGGGATTATTCTTTGTGCCAAAACATCAGCACCTAACAAAAGAAAGGACCCTATGACAGCTGTTGGCGCAAAACTTCCAGTTGTTTTGGTAAATCGAAGTGCAATTTGTGGAGCTGCTAAAGCAACAAACGTTACTGGTCCCATAACAGCGGTTGCTGAAGCCGTTAATGAAACAGCAATAATAATGAGTAGTCCTTGTGTACGATTAATTCGAACCCCATGAGACTTTGCCGTATCTTCCCCTAACTCCATCTCTCGTAAGGGTCGGTTCATGACGACTGCAAGCAGTAAAAATACAATAACAAGAAAGACAGCTGGTAGACCATGTTCCCAATCAATACCATTTAGTGAACCAACGCCCCATGCAGCAGCTGATAAAGCTACTTCCGTCTTGCTTTGCAATAACAACATTGAATTAATGCTTCCTAATATGGTTGACATAGCAATACCCACAATTATTAAGCGAAATCCATGTGTCCCTCCTTGAAAAGCTAGTAAATAGATAATGAGTGCTGTAGCGAATCCACCAATCAATGATCCTATCGCTACACTTGAAAAGGAGTTTGATCCTAACACGAGAAGCACAAACAAAACCCCAGTATAAGATCCGGAACTAAATCCTATTACATCAGGTGAACCTAGTGGGTTTTTTGTTATGGATTGAAAAATAGATCCACTAACCGCCAGTCCTGCACCAAAAATTATAGCCACAATGACACGTGGTAATCTCCAATTCACTACAATAGTTCTTTTAAATCCTGATGTTTGACCAAATAAAGCTGAAAAAACTTCATCTATACTTAATTTTAGTGATCCGACCATAAGAGCAAATACCGAAATGGCTACAATAACAGCGAGAAAAATGGCTGTAATAGTGGCATTTCTTACATCCAAACGCATCTTTAACGGTCCATTCAATTGTAGATACTTTCGACCAAAATTAATCCGTTGCATAATTCCCACTCCCATTTTTCAAAGCGCTGGTACTGTTTAATATTTAATCAAACAAAATTTCCATATTGTTAATTGATAAAATGGCGGAAATTCCTGTGGCCGGGCTGTGAGCCTATAGTCCCATTCAGCCCTTTTCGCCACGGGAATACCACCCATTTTCTCTAATTCCCAACAAATTATATGGATGTTAATAAAAATTCAAAATATATCATCAACAGACTTTATCAGAGCCTTAATTAATTGCTATAACCCTCTTGATTTTTTTCTTCTTACTAGAATCAGTAATATTGGTGCTCCAATAAAACCAGTGATGATACCTACCGCAATTTCAGATGGTGACATGATGATTCTTCCGATGATATCTGATAAGAGAAGTATCAATGGAGCCACGAATAAAGAAAATATAAAAATCCAAGGTTGATCAGGGCCAATAAACCAACGTACACAATGAGGGACCATCAATCCAATAAAACCGATTGGTCCTGCAATGGCAGTCGCCCCACCAGCTAATAATGTAATTGACATTAATCCTACCATTCGGACCATGCCAACATTTACACCTAGAGACGATGCACGGTCATCACCGAAAGCAATTGCATTTAAAGACGGTGCAATAACCAATGCAAGGATGATACCAATTATAAGGAATGGAAGTACCGGCCAAAGATCCTCTATACCTTTTCTCGCTATAGAGCCAACACTCCAATTTAGCATTCCAGCAAATGCTCTTCTATTCATTAAAGTTAGTGAAGTTGTAATTCCACTTAAAGCAGCCCCTAAAGCCACTCCAGCTAGTGTAATATGGATGGGTGATGGTGATTTTTTACCAGCTCCGCCACTTATAATATAAACAACAATTGTCGCAACAAAAGCGCCAATAAGGGCAAACCATATGTATTGAGACAATGAAGTAACGGAGAAAACACCAACAGCTAATGCAACAGCAAAGGCTGCCCCTGCATTCACACCTAGAATGCCAGGGTCAGCCAAAGGATTTCTTGTTAAAGCCTGGATTATTGCCCCTGCAAGTCCAAAAGCTGGACCTACAGCAAGGGCAATAATTGTCCGAGGTATACGAGACTCATGAATAATCGTGTAATCATAACTATTGCTCGAATGAAACAATGCATCCCAGACGACACCAAGAGGTATTTGCTTTGCTCCAACCATGAGACTTAGGAAAACAACGACTACTAAAAGAAATAGTACAGTAACAAGTCCCAAAATCCGTCGCAACCGCATGGTGGTAAATGTCTTATTATCAATTCTATTACCTGTTTGTATTCTTCCAATTGGCTGCTTACTTGCTGTCACAGAAATTACTCCCCGCTTTCTAAGGCTTTGTTAAACATAACTGGTAATTCTTCAATTGCCCATAATAAAGCAGGTACGGTGCTTAATGAGAAAGCATTTGAATAATCGCCTTCAATAATCACTGATCTTCCGTCAACAACAGAAGGTATTTTTTGATACAAAGCACTGTTTGTTACTTCTTTGGTGTCGACCCAAATTGGTAAAATAACAGTTAGATCAGCATCTAAGATTTCTAATTTCTCATCTGATACTTTCACATAGAATGAACCACTAGCTTGCTTTTCAATTTCATCTTTATTTTTGAAACCAAGTTTTGTCAAAAAGTCAACACGACCATCACCTTTAACATAAGCTCCCCATCCTTCTGAAGAAAGAGCTCCAACCGCTACAGTCTTACCTGCGAATTGCGGATATTCTTTTTTTGCTTTTTCAAATGCAGTATCTACATCTTTTAAAAGTTTTTCACCTACTGCTTCTTTGCCAAGTGCTTTTGAAATTAATTGAACTTGTTGTTCTGTATTTGTTAACCAGTTATCTCCACCCTTTGGAACACCAATTGTAGGGGCAATTTCTGATAAACGATCGTAACGCTCTTGATCACCTGAAGATCTTACATCAAGAATTAAATCTGGCTCAAGTGCAGCAATTTTTTCATAATCTAATTCCATAGTTCCAAGAATTTCTGGAGCATTTTTATAAGCACCTTTCAACCATGGTCCAACACCTTCATCACCGAAAGCCAACCAATCGCTAGCACCAACTGGTTCAACACCAAGTGCTAATGCAGTTTCTGCATCTCCCCAACCAAGAGCAACTACTCTTTTTGGTTCTTCTTTAATTTCTACTTTGCCAAATTTTGTATCAACGGTAACACTTGTAAATTTAGAAGTTTTCTTTTCTGTATCTGTTTTTTTATCGTTTGAGTCTGAAGAACAGCCTACTAGACCGATAGCTACTATTAAAACCATAATCATTGCAAAAAACTTTGATAAGCCTACTTTTTTAAACATTTAAATTCTCCTCGAAATTCTTTTTTATTATGATAATGAGAATCATTATCACTTGGACATCTCTGATTATACCTGCTTTAAAAATTTTGTCAACAACTGATTTAGAAAAATATCAAGTGAAATGTGTAGATTTTTTATCCTATAAATGACTTTAAGAGCAAAATTTCTATTTAAAGAACGGTAACTGAAAATAAGTTAATTGTTTTATATAGATATTTTCAGCAGAATCACTTGAAATCATTCAAAAGTACTCTAAATATATCTATTCAATAAATAAGAAAAACACTAGAAACGAAACTTCTAGTGTTTTATCTAGGTCAACCAAATTCACAGGGTTGTTAATATAGTATGTAAGTAATCTAAACTAAAGTAATATTTCACCATATTGTTAATTGAAATAACATTAATTTATCCTCCTACAAAAGTAATAACCTATTAATGTTAAAAAAGAAGAAAACCTCTCCAATTAAGATTTTCTTCTAATTAAATATTGATTTTTTATAATTATCTACTTTCAATTACAATCGTTACTGGACCGTCATTTACTAGAGAAACCGACATATTCGCTCCAAAGATTCCTGTTTCAACTATAAGTCCAGCCTCTCTTAAGAAACTATTAAATTTTTCATAAAGAGGGTTTGCTATTTCAGGACGGGCTGCATCTATAAACGCAGGGCGTCTCCCCTTTCTTGTATCTGCATAAAGTGTAAACTGCGATATAGATAGGATGGTACCTCCAACATCTTGAATCGACAGATTCATCTTCTCATTTTCATCTTCAAAAACTCGAAGACCAGAAATTTTATCAGCCAAGTATCGTGCATCAGATTCAGTATCGTCGTGTGTAACCCCAACAAGCAGCATAAATCCTTTACCTACTTGTCCAACTATTTTACCATGGACTGAAACTGAAGCTTCAGATACTCTTTGCAATACGACTTTCATATGTAATCCTCCAAAGTCACATTATTTGATATTTGATTTTAAAAACGCCCCACGCATTCATAGAATACGTGAGGTGTTATTGTTATTGAAATTTTTTAGATCCAATTTTACACAAGAAGTGGTCAGATTCTAGGAGACAAGTTTTTGAGTCCCGGAGTGTACTTTTGGGTACATGAGGAGACGAAAAAACGTAGCTGAAAACGAAATTTGCTGCTTATTGTGTAAAATAATTCGCATCAAAAGTATTAAGATACTAGGAAGCAAGCTTGCGAGTCGACGCGAGTTTACTTAAAGGTAAATGAGCGAGCGAGTAAGCGTAACTGACAACGAAGATGGTCGTTTATCAAACGAAATTCAAATTTTACACAAGAAGTGGTCAGATTCTAGGAGACAAGTTTTTGAGTCCCGGAGTGTACTTTTGGGTACATGAGGAGACGAAAAAACGTAGTCGACAACGAAGATGACTGCTTATTGTGTAAAATTATTAGCTCATGAGGCGTTTGATGTCGTACACCTCAGGAACCTGCCGAATCCGATTATAAACCTTTTCAAGATGTTGTTTGTTTGGTACACGCAAAGACATTGTGATTACAGCACCTTTATCTTTGTCTCCATGACCAAAAACGGAATCTATGCTTGTTCTAGTTTCACTGACGGCAGCTAAAACATCTCTGAGAAGATTGCTTCGATCGTACCCTTGAATTTCGATTTCGACTGTATATTCCTTTGTTTCAAGAGATGCATCCCACTCAACGTTAATTAATCTTGCCTGTTCTTCGTTTGCCATAACATTTCGACAATCAAATCGATGAACGGAAACACCTCTACCTTTTGTAATGAAACCTAAAATTTGGTCACCAGGAATTGGATTACAACATCTAGATAGACGAATGAGTAAGTTATCAATACCTGGCACGATCACTCCGGAACTATCACGTCGGTAATTTGGAAGAACTTTTGGTTCGTTTGCACTTTCCTTTAACCGCTGTTCTAAATAATCTGTATCTCGATTTCTTCGAATCTTTTCTGTCAAACGCATCGCAATCTGACTCGCGTTCATCCCGCCATATCCAACTGCTGCGTACAAATCATCTTCATTTAAGAAATTATATTTTTCAAGGACACGTTTAAGGTTTTCGGGAGCAAAGGCTTCTTTTACCCCGATTTCGAGGTCACGAATCTCCTTTTCAATCGCATCGCGTCCACCCTTAACGTTTTCCTCACGATTCTGTTTCTTAAAAAATTGCTTAATCTTATTTTTGGTATGAACTGAATAGGCAATTTTTAACCAATCACGACTTGGACCAGCTGAGTTTTTATTCGTTAAAATTTCGATGATATCGCCCGTTTGAAGTGCCGTATCAAGTGTAACGATACGTCCATTTACTTTGGCGCCAACGCATTTATTACCAACATCTGAGTGAACCCGGTACGCAAAATCAATTGGTACAGAACCTTTTGGTAATTCAAAAAGATCACCTCTTGGTGTGTACACATAGACCATATCCTCAAGCAAGTCTTGTTTGAGTGATTTCATAAACTCAACTGCACCAGAATCTTGGTCCGTTCCTTCTATGAATTCGCGGTAAAAGTCTAATTTCTTCTCTGCATTTTTTAAATTTGTAACGTCTTTACCTTGTTTGTAAGCCCAATGTGCAGCAATACCAAATTGTGCGATGCGATGCATTTCCTCAGTTCGAATTTGAATCTCAAATGGAACTGCCTTTGGTCCAATTACGGTTGTATGTATCGATTGATACATATTTGATTTTGGCATTGCTATAAAATCTTTAAAACGACCTGGAATTGGCCTCCAAATCGAATGTACAGCTCCTAAAACGGCATAACAATCTTTAATGTCTTTTACAATAATACGCACTGCAAAAAGATCGTAAATTTCATCAAATGGTTTATTTTTTTTGTACATTTTTTTATAAATACTGTAAATATGTTTGGGACGCCCGTATACTTCTGCTTCGATGTTCACATCGACGAGACTTTTACGAATCTCGTTCATTACCTCAGCTAAAAATCCTTCACGTTCTGTACGTTTTTGGTTGATGAGTTCTACAATTTTTTGATAATAGGTAGGGTTAAGGTACTTTAAACTAATATCCTCAAGTTCCCACTGAATATTTGAAATACCCAATCGATTTGCTAGTGGAGCAAAAATTTCAAGGGTTTCATTAGCTATTCTCTTTTGTTTTTCTTCTGAAAGAAACTTTAATGTCCGTATATTGTGTAAACGGTCAGCAAATTTGATTAGAATAATTCGGAAGTCTGTCGCCATCGCAACAAACATTTTTCGGTGGTTTTCCGCTTGTGTTTCTTCAAGTGATGAAAATTTTATTTTTCCGAGTTTCGTTACACCATCAACTAGATGCATAACATTCTCGTTAAACTCATTTTTAATTTGCTCTAATGTTGTGTCGGTATCTTCTACTACATCATGTAAAAAGCCTGCTGCTATTGTTGCAGGATCCATTTCCAATTCAACAAGAATACCCGCTACTTGAATTGGGTGAACAATATAAGCCTCACCAGATTGGCGCTGTTGACCTACATGTAGGTCATACGCAAAATGATAAGCCTTTTCAATTAATGCAATATCTTTTGGATCTGTTAGATACTTTCTTGCATTCGCAAGCACGTCTTCAAATGTGTATATTTTACCCTTTTCCATGAAATTCCCTATCTTCTTTTGACAACACTTTAAGGGGTCGCCTACCTATGTTATATATATCCCTTTATTATTGACAAAAATGTGACGAAAGTAAAGCACAAGTATTAAAATTTTACTTTTCTGCCTAAAAAAAGAAAACTCTACCGAAGCAGAGTTTACAATTGATTCTATTCTAATATTCACAAAGAGAAATACTATCGTATCCTTTGAATTTTTCTCTACCATTTAGGTAAGATAGGTTTACAAGGAATGCAATACCAGCAACAACGCCGCCTAAACCTTCAACTAATTTAATAGTTGCTTCAATTGTACCGCCAGTTGCTAATAGGTCATCCGTAATTAGAACACGTTGACCTGGTTTAATAGCATCCTTGTGCATACTTAGTGTATTGCTTCCATACTCAAGATCGTAGGCATAATCAATCGTTTCACGTGGCAATTTACCAGGCTTACGAACAGGTGCAAAGCCAACTCCAAGTGCATAAGCAACTGGACAACCAATAATAAATCCACGTGCTTCTGGACCAACCACAACATCAATTTTCTTATCAATTGCATACATCACAATTTGATCAGTCGCATATTTATATGCATCTCCATCAGCCATTAAAGTAGAAATATCCTTAAAGCGAATTCCTGGTTTTGGCCAATCTTCTACGATTGTAATGTAATCTTTTAAATTCATATAAATCCCCTTTTTCTAGGTGCTCTATTAGCACTATTATATTAAATTACTTTGTAGCTGTTGAAAGTAGATTGTTATTTCTTCACGGGTAGAAAATAAAAGCATATTCTCAAATTCCATTTGCGCTTGTTTTTGCAAATAAACTTGGGATTCATCTAACGGTCTTTTAGTAACGTTTTTCTCTACATGAACAAATCCATTGTCTATTGTAACAAAACTTAAATCAAAAAACACACTAATTATGAAATCTAATAAATCTTTTGAAAAACCCAGACTTTTAGCTAATTGAGCTTGATTTCTATCATAATCAAAAGGACTATTAGCAAGCAGAAAACCATAAACTTTCATGAATTTTTCACGAGATGGTATTGTTTGGAACATTTTTTCAGAATCTGATTTTAAGAAAAGGTAAATCTTTGAAAACTGTTTTATTTTAAATAGTTTTTCCAGTTCATGAATGTTACTAGGAAGATCCACTATAACAAGATTCTCACTATCCTTGAAGTCATCCACAGTAAGCAAATCAAGTTGTTTTGAAAGAATTTCTTTGTGAAATTCTAATGGAACTCGGTTACTCTCAACTTCATTAAATAAAAAGAATTTTCTTGGCGAAGGTATGCTTTTTAAATTTGATTGAGTTATTGGATTACTTCTAAAGTCAAAGATCTGTATCGAATTGCATGATATATCTTGTAGCATGAGTTGTGGTTTTGATACATTTTTCCATTCATTTATAGATAAATGGCCAACTAGTGATACAGAATCAGATTCACTTATTTCATCCAGTTTCGAACCGAATCCAAACCCTACCATGTCTAGATTCTGCTTTTTATTTGATATAACTGCTTTTAAATGATTGCATTCACTCCCGATTTTCCGAGCTGAGTGTAGAAATACCCGGTCTATTTGGATAAGTGGTTTTGGGTTTTTAACCCCAAATGGTGCTAAACTTTCAAGTTGTCGAACGAGTTCACTATTTATTTCATCTAAATTAATACAAGTATCGACTTGAATATTTACCTGACAGATATTCACTTCGGCCATATTACAAAGCAAGTCGCGAAGCGCTTGTATGTCTTCTTGATTGATGGTCAAGCCAGCCGCCATTGGGTGCCCCCCAAAATGTATCAGCTTATCACCTAATTTAGATATATTTTCATAGAGGTCAAAGCCATTTATACTCCTTGCGGAGCCTTTTGCTTCACCAGTTTCAGGATCAATACTTAAAACTACAGCTGGACGGTTAAATTTATCTACGAGTTTTGATGCAACTATACCAATTACTCCTGTATTCCAACCTTCTTTTGCCACTACGATGACCGGAAAGGCTTCAGCTGGATAGAGCTGATTCACCATTTCTACAGCTTCTAAACTACTCTTTTGTACAATCTCTTGTCTTTCCTTGTTCAATGTTTCAAGTTGCTTGGCTATGTGTTTTGCTGTATCCATATCACTAGAAAGCAATAGGTCCACAGCAAGATCAGCACTGCCCAGTCTTCCTGCTGCATTTATCCTTGGCGCGAAGACAAAACCAATACTGTCTTCATTAACTGCATTCATGTCCAGTCCAGCATTTTGGGAAAGAGCAATCAATCCCGGCAACTTAGTATGTCGAATGGCTTTTAATCCTTGAAAAACAATTTTTCGATTTTCTCCTAAAAGAGCCACCAAATCTGATACAGTCCCTATAGCTGCGATAGCTAATAGTTCATCCGAACTATTTCCCAATAATGCCTGAGCTAATTTAAGAGCTACCCCAGCTCCTGATAAATCTTTGTAAACCTCTTCCAATTCTGTACGCATAGGGTGAATGATTGAATAGGCTTCTGGCAGTTCGTGACCCATTTGATGATGGTCAGTTACAATAAAATCGATACCTATTTCTTTTGAAAAGCGAATTTCTTCTATCGCTGAGATTCCTGTATCAACCGATATAATAAGCTGTGCGCCAACCGATTGTAACGTTTCAAGGGCAGCTTTATTGGGCCCATAGCCCTCTGAAAAACGATTCGGTATATAGTAACGATGATTTTTACTGCCAAGTTTTTCGAGTGCTAACATCATAATAGCGGTACTTGTTACTCCATCCGCATCATAATCACCAAAAATGACTATGTTTTCATTGAGTTGAACGGCTTGTTTAATGCGATCAACGGTTTTATGCATATCAAAGAACAGGAATGGATCATGCCAATCCTGCTTCTCTACTTCTAAGAATTCTCTAGCAGCTTCAAGCTCTGTTATACCTCTATTTACTAAAATCTTTGCAATTAGTTGAGGAATTTCTAATTCTTGCTCAAACTTCGTAACGAGAGAATGGTCCGGTTCTAACAAGCACCATTCATTTTTCGGCTTAATCATTTTTACACCTCTATCTGTTGCTACAAAGTTTTGTTACATTCGGTTCTATGTCAAATTTTGGGGTGAAGCAAAAAATAAGCTTCATCCCTATTAATTGTCAGATAAATCCGTTCCCTTTCCTGGGAAGGCCTTCTCAGCCTCCTCGATGTATAACCGAGCTATACATCTGTTGGGTCTTTAAAGACCTTTCTTCCCTAGGAGTGTCACGGATTTAATAGACATTAATAAACATTTCTGAACAAAAAAGTTTCATTCAATCAATCTATATGATAGCAAATCTATTAGGATTAAAATACCAATACTTTCAAAAAAAATAAGCTGGGAGTATGGATCCCAGCTTTTCGGTACATTAAATTTCTTAAACAGTGCCTTCAATACTTTTACGTTTTGGTTTTAGAGTATTAATAGGTCCATTTTTTTGTATTTCATTCTTTTTCATCATTACCCATAAAGGTACGGCTATTAGAATTGAAGAATACATACCAATCACTAAACCTACTAATAAAGCTAGGTTAAAGTTGAAAATTGATGAACTTCCAAATAAAAGCATTGCTACAACCGTAATAATTACTGTTAAAACTGTTTTAATTGAACGTCCTAATGTTTGACGTATTGAAACGTTAGCAACAAATTCAAGATCCTCAACGGTCTTTAGTTTCTTCATCTTCTTCATGTTTTCTCGAACACGGTCAAAAGTAACAATAGTATCGTTTATTGAATAACCAATTATCGTTAAGACGGCAGCAATAAAGTTTAGGTCAACCTCGAAACGGAACAATGAAAAGAATGTAACAATAAAGAATGCATCATGTAGCAAGGAGATGATGGCCGCAATCGCCATTCTCCATTCAAATCGAAGTGTTACATAAATAATGATGCCAATTGATGCTATAACGACTGCAATCATCGCATTTTTCGCTAATTCTTTACCAATAGTTGGTGAAACAGTACTAATATTTGGTTCTGTTCCATGCTTTGATTCAATACTCTTTTTCACTTCTTCAATCTTCGTTTTAGAAAGGACACCTTTTGTACGAACGATGGCTGCTTTACTTCCTGTTCCAGCAAGAATTGCATCTTCCACTTCTATATCAAAACTTTCAACTTCCTTTTTAACTTCTGGTACAGTTAACTTCTGATTAGAAGTGATTTCAATACGAGATCCACTTGAGAAGTCAATTCCGGCATTAAGACCGATTGTTGGCAATGCCACCAAACCTATAGCAGTCATAATGATTGAAGTAGCAAAGAAGTATTTTATTGGTTTAATAAAGTTAAAACGATCATATCTTGTTGGAATATTTAAATCATCCTCAACATCTTTTAAATTTAAAATTTCTTCTTTTTTAACATCTAACCAGCCTAGTCGATTATCAAAGAACCCGCTATTTACCCAAAGGCTCATCAATCCACGTGTTCCAAAAACAGCTGTCACAAACCCGACTACGATAGAGATCACAAGCATTGTAGCAAAACCTTTAACAGAGCTTGTCCCATATGCAAATAGTACGACACCGACTAAGAAAGTTGTCACGTGTGCATCAATAATTGTAGCAAGTGAGTGCTTATTTCCTTCTTTAAACGCTGCTTTTACTGAACGACCTTTTTTAAGTTCATCTTTAACACGTTCATCCCCGATGATATTCGCATCGACGGCAATACCAACCCCAAGTATTAGGGCTGCAATACCTGGCAGTGTTAAAACGCCATTCATCCAGTCAAAAATTAAAATCATAAAATAGCAATACGCAGTTAACGTTAATGACGCAACAAATCCTGGGAAACGATAGAACCAAATCATGAAAGCAAAAACTGCTAATAGAGCAACAACACCAGCCAGTATCGTTTCATTTAGGGCATCCTTACCAAATTTTGCGCCAACTGATGTTGAGTAAATTTCTTTTAATTTAACTGGAAGAGCACCTGCATTTAAAATATCAGAAAGTTCTTGTGCTTCTTCAGTTGTGAAACTACCAGTAATGGTAGCGGTGTCAGAGTTAATCACTACATCACAGTTAGGTGCTGACACATATTTAGGATCTGCCTTTTGCTTTTCAGCTACGTAAGAGTCTTTACCCTCTTCAAAATCCAACCAAATAACTAATTGGTTGTTAGGGTATTTTGCTTTAATAGCTCCTGTAACTTTACCAAATTTATCAGCATCTCTCAGCTTTAATTGAATAATTGGAGCATTTGTTTGTGGATCGAAAACAACTTTTGACCCACCTTCTTTTAAATCCTTACCATCAAGCATGACATTATCTTCGTAATCACGGAATGTTAAGTTAGCTTCAGTAGATAGTATTTTACGAGCTTTAGCCTGATCTGTTACACCAGCTAATTGGACACGAACACGATCTTTTCCTTCAATTGAAATATTCGGTTCACTAACCCCCAAAACATTTATACGTCTGTCCAAAGCACTTGCCGTGCTTTTGAGAACTTCAGAATCAATTTTTTGTCCTTTTTCAGCAGGTTTTACATCATATAAAACCTCAAATCCACCTTGAAGGTCCAAGCCTAATTTAATTCTTTTCATAATTGGCCCAGCAGTGAAACCAAAGGTTCCACCTAATAGAATTACAATTAAGAAAAAGGCAATAATTCTACTTCTAACTTTCATAGTTTAAGTCCCTCTCTTTGTTAAACAATCTACATTTTACAAAAGCTTTTTATCTATTTATCTAAAAATTCTAACGTTTCATTATTTACCAACTATCTACCCATGTCAATTAAAACAAACCCTTTAAAGACTCTTTATCTATAGAAAATTCTTTTGTTCTGGATCTTGGTTCCGATTTTTTAAATACTTCCACAGTTGCATAATTCATAAAATCATTTGGACGAATGGTATAGATATCTGCTACTACTTGATGAAGTCGATAAGGTTCTTTTACTCTTCTCCATTTCTTTTCAATCAAATACTGCCAAAGTAAATCTTCATTTACACTTTCATATCCAAGGATAGTAAATTCTCTCTTTTTACTTTCAAGGATTGAATGCACTGTTGAACGAAAACTTTCATTTGGATGAATTTCTTCATCCATGTGAATGTCTTCCGAAACGGCTAATTCTGCAGCTTTAGGAGAGTCCTCTTGACCATTATTGGCTTCCATCTGAGGATAACATTCATTTAAATGATTATTTTGTTGGTAATCCCTAATTTTATAGGAATACGCTTCATCATTACCAGTATTCGATTCTATTGAAGATTTACAATCGGCCGTTATTCTATTCTCATTTTCGCTTTGAATATCATTTTTAAATGAAGACTCATCCTCTTTATTCAATACTGTATTTAAATACTGGTTGATTTCATTCTCAAAACCTTTATGAGACTGTAAGTATTCTTCATTTTCAAATGATGTTCCTTCTTCATTTCTAAGATTTGTTTCTAGGGAATGATTCATTTCATTCTCATACAGATCTTCTTTCTTAAAGAAAACTTCATTTTCATATGAAGCTTCTTCTTCATTTCTAAGACTTGTTCCAAATGAAAATCGAACAACATCATCAAAAGTATTAAATTTATGTAAGAAATCTTCGCTTTGTGAATGTGATTCTTTAAAGCTCCCAGAATCTTTTGCTATAAAAGATACGTCTTTTTGATCATTTCCTATTGAATCTACAATTTCATCTTGACTGTTTGAAGTACTACTATTTTCATGTTCAGTTGCTTGCTTTAATCTCTGCTCTCTCAACCTTTTAAGAAAGCGCTCGTCAATAAAATTTTTATCAGGGATTTCCATTTCTATCTTTTCTCCACTACTTATTTAAAGACGTAGAAATAAATTCTTTTATCTTTTTTAAATTTCATTTGACTCAACTATTCTATGCTTGTCTCTGTTTTGCATAGGTTAATAAAGACTCAAAAGTTTCTACATTATTGTAATGGATAATAGGGTGAAAGAAAAGGTTGTGCAGAAGAGATGACAAGATTTTTTAAGGGAACGATGATTTTAATCATCGCTGGACTTATCACGAGAATTTTAGGATTCATTAATCGAATTGTTCTCGCTCGTTTCGTTGGAGAAGAAGGCGTTGGTCTTTTTATGATGGCTCAACCAACATTGTTTCTAGTTATTGCTGCCACACAAATTGGGTTGCCGGTTGCAATTTCTAAATTTGTTGCTGAAGCAAATGCAAAGAACGACACCAAAAAAATGAAGTCCATTTTAATCATTTCATTAAGTATTACGGTTACTTTATCAATGATTTTCACCCCACTATTGTTTCTAGGGGCCAAATTTTTATCGGAACATCTATTTACAGATCATCGTGTTTACTATCCGCTTCTAGCTATGATTCCAATTATACCAATAACAGCTGTTTCAGCGGTTTTACGGGGCTATTTCCAGGGTAGACAACAAATGAATCCCTATGCATTCTCTCTAATTATTGAACAAGTTGTTCGAATCAGTTTAATTGCCGCTCTCACCAAGCATTTCCTCCCATATGGTATCGAATATGCTACTACTGGTGCCATGATTTCTGCCATTATTGGAGAATTTGCATCCCTTGTTTTTCTTCTTTTATGTTTTAAAATTAGAAAAAAATTTCGAATACGAAAGAATTACTTTTCTTATATAAAGAGTGGCAAAGAAACCTTACAGGAATTATTAAGTATTGCAATTCCAACAACGGGAAGTAGAATGGTAGGTTCAATTGCCTGGTTTTTAGAACCTATTGTTGTATCTCAAAGTCTAGCTATAGCTGGGTTTAGTGCCGTAAATGCTACAAAACTTTATGGTGAGCTTACTGGTTATGCGCTGCCACTATTGATGCTTCCGTCTTTTATTACCATTTCACTTGGAACATCCTTAATACCAGCCATTAGTGAATCATATGCCAAAAAGAAATTTCGACATGTAGAGTATCAACTTCAACAGTCCTTACGATTTACTTTTCTAAGCGGAGCACTATCTGTTGTTGTCATTTACGTTTTGGCTGACCCATTGATGTTGCTCATGTTTGGAACTAATCATGCCGCTCACTATGTAAAGTTCCTAGCTCCTTTTTTCCTGTTTTTCTTTTATCAGGGACCTCTGCAGGCAGCTCTACAGGCAATGGATATGGCTTCCGCTGCAATGTTTAATAGCTTTGTAGGAGCTATTGTAAAAACGGTTTTAATTTTTGCACTTGCTACACAACCAGATATAGGAATTATGGGTGTTACCCTGTCCGTTGGTGTCGGTATCATTCTTATTACGGTCATGCATTTTTACTCTATATCTCGAAAAATTCATCTTCCTATATATTTACGCGAATATGTCATTACAGGATTTATGATGTTTGCTACTGGGTATACAGGACATTTGTTTTATGAAGGGGTTTTAGCTAATTTTCCTATTGTTCAAAAAGTTTTATTGTCTACTGTGGTAATGTCTGTTGTTTTTATAGTCCTACTTCTTATAAGTGGAATTTATAAAAAAGAAGAAATTGAGCGAATTCCAATAGTCGGTAAGTTCATTGGATGGATTTTTTTAAGCTGATTTAATGTTTCTTATATGAATAACGTCTAAAAACCTTTTTTCTTACATATATAGGATTAGCATGTCCTATCTAGAAAAGCTAAAACGGATCGAACAGTTAAAAACCAATTGATTTTTTTGAAATGAAACGTCCAATCATTTCAGTTGAGTCGATTCAGATAAAAGTCGATCAAAAGGGCTGGACATAAACAAATCTTGGTATGGGGAGTGTTTATCATCGAATCTCGAAAATTGGGCAGAGCGGTTTTTTATGGTGTAGTATCTATTTTTATTTTTGCAGCGATATCTAGCTTATTATTTTCACTGATTTTACGCTTTACGGATGTAAAAGAATCTTCAGTAAGCTATATCGTCCTATTTTTATCCTTTTTATCTTTATTCATTGGAGGATTTATTTCTGGTGGTAAAGGAAAACGTTCAGGCTGGATGTTGGGCAGTGGAGTGGGTTTAATTTACACTTTAATTGTTTTTTTATACCAATATCTTGGTCTGGATACCTTATTTTCAGCAAAACAATTGATCTATTACGCAAGTTATATTCTAACAGCAATGATGGGCGGTATCCTGGGTGTAAATATGACATCTGGGCCAACAACAAGATAGAGGATGGAACTTTGCTCCATCCTCTTTTTTATAATAAGTTTATTTTCATTTCGCCAATTTATATTTTTCTTAATTCTTCTCGCATTTCAATTTTCTCTTTAGCGACTTGGTCAATCTGCTTAATGATACGAGCTGGTATGCCAGCAACAACAACATTTGGCGGTACGTCTTGAATAACGACTGCACCGGCGGCAACAACTGACCCACTTCCTACTCGAACACCTTCAAGAACAACGGCATTCGCACCAATTAAAACATTGTCTTCAACGACAACTGGCAATGCTGAAGGAGGTTCTATGACACCAGCTAGGACTGCCCCAGCCCCGATGTGACAACTTTTACCTACTGTAGCTCGTCCGCCTAAAATAGCTCCCATGTCAATCATCGTTTTTTCACCAACCGAAGCTCCTATGTTAAGGATTGCCCCCATCATGACAACTGCTTGATCTCCAATTTCAACTTGATCTCGAATAATCGCACCCGGTTCGATTCGTGCATTGATCCCTCTTTTTGTAAGCAATGGAATAGCTGAGTTTCGACGGTCTTCCTCGATTACAAAGTCTTGAATTAGATCTTTATGAAGATCAAGTAAAGGTTCTACATCAGCCCAGTCTCCAAATAATATACCTGCGCTTCCATTAATAAATGTTTTTATACGATCCCCAAAATCAATCCCCTCTATATTCCCTTTTAAATATACTTTTACAGGGGTTGTTTTTTTACTATTTCCGATAAAAGCAATGATTTCTTCTGCTGACATTTTTTTCATTTCAATATCTTCCTTTCTATTTTTTAATAAAACTCAAAAATAACCTATTTTTTTATTATAGAGATTCGTAAAAATTTTAAAAGTAAAATTTGAATCTGAATATTTTAGTGTCCTTGGAAATTGGGCGAGTTCACCAAACTTGAACAGGCTCTAATTATGGGGTTATCCCATAGGATAATTAGAAAATAATTGTCACTTTAAGCTTGGATCTTAGAAATCTACGCACTTAAAGTAGATAAGTGAGGTAATTTAAATGAATCCTTATTACTATTATTATCCAATGTATAGACAAAATACTAATACTGGCTTTGACCGACAAAGACAAGATGAGCGGTTCTTTCCATTTTTTCCTTTCTTAGGAGGGTTAGCACTAGGAGGGTTAGGTAGTTTACTTATTAATCGACCTTGTTGCGGTCCTGTTCCATATCCAGCACCTTTCCCTGCTCCGTTTCCTCAACCTACTCCTTTCCCTTATCCTTATCCATTACCAACACCCTATTCTAGTGGTGTAGGCGGTGGTTCACCAGTTATTGTGGGGAATTCATTTGGAGGTGGAGGTTTGCCAGGCGGGTTAGGTGGTCCTGGTGGCTTCGGTGGTCCTGGTGGCTTCGGCAGTCCTGGTGGCTTCGGCGGTCCTGGTGGCTTCGGCAGTCCTGGTGGCTTCGGCGGTCCTGGTGGCTTCGGCAGTCCTGGTATAGGTTCTAGCCCTTTAGGCATGGGTTCTGCTCCTATGGGCATGGGTTCCGCTCCTATGGGCATGGGTTCCGCTCCTATGGGCATGGGTTCTGCTCCTATGGGCATGGGTTCTGCTCCTATGGGCATGGGTTCTGCTCCTATGGGTATGGGTTCTGCTCCAATGAGCATGGGTTCTAACCCTATGGGCATGGGTTCCGCTCCTATGGGCATGGGTTCTACTCCTATGATTCAAGGTGGATTGCCAATGGGAACTAGTAATATTCCAATGTAATCCTTAAAGAAATATAGAAAAATCAAAAAAATGTTCATTCCTATGTAGTTCAACAGCCAGAAAGAAACGATTTAAGGGATTTTCTACATTCGACATTAATAAAAAAAAATTCAAATTTGAGCTACTGCTATTGCAGAGCTCTTTTTTTAACGTTTATTATGAAATATAATCAGGTAACTCGCATAAACCTTGGTTAAAAGGCTATGCTCATTATTACGAGAAATTTTATGAGGTACGAGACTTATGGATCAATTAATTAATCCGCTTGTTAAAGGAATTGAAATATCTGGTATACGGCAATTTTATAATCTGATTTCAGACCTTGAGGACGTTATTTCCTTTACCTTGGGGCAACCTGACCTAGACACACCAGCCCATATTCGTAAAGCTGCTATTTATGCTATTGAACAAGGTCGAACGTCTTATACGCATAATGCTGGTATGATAGAACTACGTATGGCCGCATGTAAATTTTATGAACAGAAATATGGATTGAAATACAATTCGGAAAGCGAAATGATTGTAACAACAGGCGCCAGTGAAGCCATCGACATTGCTCTTCGAACTATATTATCTCCAGGAGACGAGGTCATTTTACCTGGGCCAGTCTATCCTGGGTATGAGCCCATTATCCGTATGTGTGGGGCAACTCCGGTTTATGTAGATACACGAGGAACAGGATTTAAACTTAAGGCAGATATGATTTCAAAAGTTTTAAATGAAAAAACGAAATGTGTGATATTGCCTTATCCATCAAATCCAACCGGAGTTACTTTGAATGAAAATGAACTAAGAGAAATTGCAGAATGTTTAAAAGGAAAAAATGTTTTTATCCTTGCTGACGAGATTTATAGTGAAATTGTGTTCGAGGAACCTCATTTTTCAATTGGACAACTTTTACAAAATCAAACAATAATAGTAAATGGATTATCAAAATCTCATGCAATGACAGGATGGCGCATTGGTTTTATCATGGCACCTGCAGAGCTTTGTCAACAAATTTTAAAAGTACATCAATACAATGTCACATGCGCATCTAGCATTTCTCAATTTGCTGCACTGGAGGCGGTAACAAATGGCTTTGATGATGCAATAGAAATGCGAGAAGAATACCGAAACAGACGTGATTACGTTGCAAAGCGACTTCAAGAAATGGGACTTGAATTCGTACTACCAGATGGTGCATTTTATTTCTTTGTAAAAATTCCTATTTCTTCTATGAAATCTTTCGATTTTGCATTAGAACTTGTAAGACAGGCAAAAGTAGCTGTAATTCCCGGATCAGCTTTTTTTGAGTATGGCGAAGGTTATTTTCGATTGTCTTATGCATGTTCAATGGAAAAATTGGAAGAAGGGCTGAATCGGATGAGTCAGTTTCTACAAAACCTTTGAAAAAAACAGTAACATATAATGATTTATTGGTATTATATTTTTACAATTTCAAGGGCTAATTCGTGGACAAACGCATAGAATTTTTAAGAAAAATGAAAATTTGCAATAAATCAAAAAAAATTGTATAGAAAAACTTTACATTTTAAGAATTTTATAAGAAACTGTTTCTTGTATTTCTTTAAAATTTTAAAAAAGGAGTGATTGAAGTGAAAATCGCTCAAATCGGAAACATCATTGAATTTAGGGATGGACTTCAGGGTATTGTTGAAAAAGTTTATGAAAACTCAGTACTTGTTGACTTAACTTATATGGAGAATTTTGATCAACTGGAAGTAGATGAAAAAACTGTTGTAAACCATAAGAATTATAAAATATTATTTGAGTAAAATGATACTGTAGAGATAGCTAAAACTATCTCTTTTTTACTTTTAAGTGTTGGAAGAAAGATTAACAGAACTATCCTTTTAGTTTAAAATAGTTCTAAAGGTAGGAATTGAAAATGATTATAAAAACACAAGAAGAGTTAGAAGGGCTAAAAGTTATAGGTAATATAGTTGCAAGGGTCCGAGATAAAATGGTCGAAGCTTGTGTTGTAGGTATTACAACAAAAGAACTGGATGAAAAAGGCGGCGCATGGCTTGCTGAATTTGGTGCAAAATCTGCACCCATTACAGAATATAATTTCCCGGGCTATACTTGCATAAGCGTAAATGAAGAAGTTGCCCATGGGATCCCAGGTAGCCGCGTCATACAAGATGGAGACTTGGTCAATATTGATATATCCGCAGTAAAAGATGGATTCTATGGAGATACAGGCATTTCATTCGTAGTAGGAACAAGTTCAGAAAACAAAGAAAAACTATGCCAAGTTGCTAAGGAAGCATTTGATGCGGCAATGAGTCGTGTTAAAGCTGGGTCGAAACTATCTGTTATCGGAAAAGCAGTGAATGAAACCGCCACACGCAATGGGTTTAATGTAATAAAAAATCTTACAGGTCACGGAATTGGTCTTTCCCTTCATGAGGAACCTCAACATATTTTAAACTATTGCGACCCTTGGGACACGCAGCTTTTAAAAGATGGCATGGTACTTGCGATTGAACCATTTATCTCTGAAAAAGCAAATCATGTTATTGACACTGGGGATGGATGGACTTTCGTTACACCAGATAAAAATCTAGTGGCACAATATGAACATACAATCGTTGTTACGAAGGATAAACCAATTATTTTGACGTTATAATTTTCAACAATTTTAAAAACAAAAGATTGAGCAAAATTGCTCAATCTTTTTTAATTGATTTTTTTAAATAAAAGTATCCCTAGAAAAAGAATGCTGAGGTATCCAAATAAGGGATAAAGAAACGATAAAAGTGGTGCATATTCAAACTGGGCAATGGCAAAACAAGCGACGAATAGAAAAAAATAAATATAAACGGAATGCCATTTTAATTTTTGAGTAATCTGTTGTTCCAAACCAAAAGCATTCCCGATAATCGTTGTGAATATTTCTCCAAAAATGATCATTAGGTAGAAATCATGTAAAAATGGAGCTACCCACTTCATTACCGTTGCTGTTGGGATTGTAAAAGACTGTGCATCCCTGAAAACGGATAAACTTACGTGGCTTAAGAGTAATATAAGTGTTAGCAAAACACCGCCCAGGACCGCTCCCTTTTGTAGGATTTCAGGATTCTTAATTTCTCTTGCAAGTGGTAAAAACACGGCTTGAGATAATGATAAATTGAACGCTACATAGGCAAATGGCATTACAATGGCTATCCAAAGATGATCGTGATAGGGAATAAACAAAAGCTTGTCCAATTCAAACCCATTTCTTACTGCCATAATCACTAAAATGATATTAAAGGAAATCATCGATGGAACAACGAACATATTCACTATACTTAAACCATTGATTCCCCAAAGCATCACGATAATTGCAAGGGTAGATGTAAAGATCATTCCAATCCATTTTTGTGTATGAAATTGTTCAAAAATAACTTCACCCGATCCTGCTAGCATGACTGCTGTAACACCCAGTAGCATAATAAAAAATAACAGATTTAAAAATCGACCAAAAAGTTTCCCAAACAACCATTGATTGTATTCAAAATAGTCATTTGATTTGGATTGCACAGAAGAAAGCATCATCTTATTCCCAAAATAGATAAAGAGATAGCCAGCAACAATAATTTCGAATAAACCCAAAAGTCCAAATTGAGAAAAGAACTCGACAATTTCTTTACCAGTTGCAAACCCTGCTCCTACAACCGTTCCGACATACACTGTGGCAACTTGCCAAACCTTTTTAAAGTCTCTCAAAAAATTACCTCCATGTGTGTCTTTTCATACCAATTTATGAAAGTAAACAAGCTTTGAGAATGAAAAAACTAGTACAAAGTTAAGAATTTTGTACTAGTTTTGAAATAATATATTTTAAATTTTAAAGAGCTTCATCATCAATACTGTTCAGATAGTTTTCCAGCACATTTACTACTGATGCTAAACAGCCGTCTTCAAATGGAGAGATAAGTTTTGCTTCTTTAACAAGCTCAAGGAAAGATTTACTTCCTCCCTGTCTACACAGATGAATATAATCTGCCCAAGCTTCCTCACGATTTTCATGCATCTTCTTCCAGAACTGGAATGCACAAACTTGAGCTAAAGTATAATCGATATAATAGAAAGGCACCTCGTAAATATGAGATTGTCGTTGCCATGCACCACCTGATTCCAAATATGCATTTCCATCATAGTTCCGCTGTGGTAAGTAGATTTTTTCTAACTTTGACCATTCAGCACGACGCTCTTCAGGTGTTAACTCTGGATTCTCATAAATAACATGCTGGAAATGATCTACCAATACACCATAAGGCAAGAAAACTAGACCGTCTGCCAAATGGCTAAAGAAATATTTATCCGCCTGTTCTTTAAAGAATAGCTTCATCCAAGGCCATGCGAAAAATTCCATTGACATGGAGTGTATTTCACAAGCTTCCATTGTTGGCCAACCATATTCAGGCACCTCAAACCCACGACTAGAATAGCATTGAAATGCGTGTCCAACTTCATGTGTTAAAACATCGATATCACTTGAAGTTCCATTAAAATTTGAAAAGATGAAAGGCGATTTAAAATCAGGTAAATATGTACAATAACCGCCACCCTGTTTTCCTTTTTTCGCAACTAGATCTAATAGGTTATGTTCAACCATAAAGTTGAAGAATTCACCTGTCTCAGAAGACATCTCTTCGTACATTTTTTGACCATTCTCAATGATCCATTCTGGTGAACCTTGAGGCTCAGCGTTTCCAGATTTAAATTTAAACTGTTCATCATAAAATTTAAGTTCGTCTACACCAATTCGTTTTTCTTGTCTCGCATAGAGTTTGCTCACAAGTGGAACCACTTGTTCTATAATCTGTTTACGATAATTTGCAACCATTTCTGGGGTGTAATCCGTTCTTCCCATTCGGTAGTAACCTAATTCAATGAAATTCTTATAACCTAATTTTTTTGCAATTTCTGTACGGATTTTTACCAATTGATCGTAAATGCCATCGAACTTATCGAGATTACCTGAAAAATACCCCATGCGAGCATCAATAGATTCTCGACGCACATTTCGATCCTTATTTTCAGCATACGCCGCTAATTGTGCAAGTGTTTGCTCTTTACCATCGAATTCAATTTTTGCAGCCGCCACAAGCTTTCCATATTCGCTTGTTAACTTGTTTTCTTGCTGCAAAAGTTCAATAATTTCTGGGGAAAAAGTCTTTAATTGACCTTCTGCTAGAGCAAATAGCTGCCGTCCAAATCTTCCTTCTAATTCTGTTTTGAATTTCGAATTTACTAATTCCTTATAAAATTCAGTTACCTTCTCCTCAACAAGTGGGCTAATTTCATCAAAATAATCCTGTTCAGCGCAATAAAATTCATCTGTAGAATCAATTGTGTAACGGATACTACAAAGTGTTTTCATCGTATCCATGCTGTTTCGTATTGCATTAATTTCTTCCATTGCTTTTACTTGTGACTCAAAATTTTCTGCATTTTTAAACGTTTCAAGTTTTGTGTCAAATGAAGCTTTCCACGCTTCAATGCCAGGTCTTACATACTGGAATTCTTCAAATCTCATTACAAAAACTCCTTTTCTATTTCTTTTATTTATGAATTGATTCCTTAAACTAAACTTTATATAAGTTAAAGTTTTCAGGTTTTTAGAGAATAATAGAACGGTTACGATTTATCTAAACATTCTATATATTTCGAGTTTCTAAATAATTTATATCATAATTTCCATTATTTTTCATAAAAAAAGCTTGTTTGACTAAACTCTTTGTTTCTCTAGTTCTATTGTTTGCATACAGTTTAGGGAAACAATAAAGATTGTGAGGGTTCACGATGATTAAATTTTATTCTTTTCGAGGCACTGTTACAAAAATCAGTGACTACATGATAGGTGCAACTGATAAAAGCGGAGGTTGTTTTAAGTTAATGAGTGTAGAGGATGGGCAGGGTAACCTCGTAAACTTCGTCATATCACCAACAACTTACTTTGTAGATCAGGCTATTGTTGCAGTAGGTGATCAAGTTACTGGTTATTATGATGGAAACACACCTGTAATTCTTATATATCCTCCCCAATACCAAGCACTTATTATTGTAAAAGAAAATCCTTATCAAAATGTAAAAGTCGATTTTTTCAGTTCTTCATTAATAAGTAGTGACGGCCAATTAAAAATTAATCTCTCTCCCTATACTCCAATTTTGTTAACCAACGGTCAACCATTTTCAGGAATACCAATAAATCGAAATCTTATAGTGCAATACGGTCCGTCCACTAAAAGCATTCCAGCACTAACAACACCATTTAAAATCATCATTTGGTGTTAATGAACAAATAATGATTGACACCCTTTTAGTAAAATATATACTTTTACTAAGATTCACTTTTACAGTAAAGGGGTTTATCCTATTGAAGTCTAAAACAGAAGTACAAAATAAAACAGGCAACACCATTTTTAATATTCCTAATAAAAAGCTACTTGGAATGGCTGGGATAGGTTGGCTCTTTGACGCAATGGATGTAGGTCTTCTTTCCTTTGTTATGTTAGCTGTGGGGGCTGACTGGCAACTATCTCTTGAACAAATGAAGGCAATTCCAAGTGTAAACTCAATAGGCATGGCTGTGGGTGCGCTTGTTTTTGGAATTTTAGCGGATAAAATTGGGCGCAAAAATGTTTTTATCCTTACCCTTTTACTATTCTCCATTGGTAGTGGTCTAACGGCCTTTTCCAATAGTTTAGTCGTCTTTATGATTTTAAGATTCTTTATTGGCATGGGATTAGGTGGAGAACTACCTGTTGCTTCAACGATGGTTTCAGAGGTAGCACCAATTGAGCAGCGCGGCCGAGTAGTGGTTCTGTTGGAAAGCTTTTGGGCAATTGGATGGATTTTATCCGCAGTTATAGCATTTTTTGTTATTCCTAATTATGGTTGGAGAACCGCAATGTTTATTAGTGCACTTCCAGCCTTTTACGCGATTTATTTACGTTTTCATTTACCGGATTCACCAGTAACAGCGGCAAAAACTTCAACCCAATCTATTTTACAAAAAACTCGAATCGTCTGGTCAAAACAATATATTAGCAAAACTATAATGCTTTGGATCCTATGGTTCAGCGTTGTCTTTTCCTATTACGGAATGTTCTTATGGCTACCAACTGTTATGAAAGAACATGGTTTTACCATGATCAACAGCTTCAAGTACGTTCTAATCATGTCCCTTGCTCAACTACCTGGGTACTTTACTGCAGCCTGGTTAATTGAAAAAATTGGTCGAAAGTTTGTTTTGGTATCTTTTTTACTTGGAACTGCTGGTAGCGCATACGTATTCGGCGGTGCAGAAAGCTTGAACACTTTACTTGTATCCGGTGCATTACTTTCCTACTTTAATTTAGGTGCTTGGGGCGGACTTTACGCATACACACCAGAGCAATACCCAGCTAGTATAAGAGGAACAGGTGTAGGAATGGCGGCAGCTTTCGGTCGTATTGGAGGAATTATTGGACCACTCCTGATTCCGGTAATGGTTTCAAAAAACTTTACTTTCCAACATATTTTCTTAGTATTTTGTATCGCTATTTTCATTGGTGTTTTAGCGGTATTATTTTTAGGAAAAGAAACAAAAGAAGTCGTAATAGACTGATAAGAAAAAGAACAAAATTTAAACCACCATCTCAAGATGGTGGTTGTTTAGTTTATATTCAAGTAAAAGGTGAACTTTACACCCTTCGATTATGATACTATTTTTAATGTTTTCTAGCCTAATTTCTTTTTAAGTAACGGATACAATCTATTAACTAATATTGTACTTAACACGATTTTCAAAAAATCTCCAAGTAAAAACGGATATACACAGATGGTTAACGATTTTACTAAATCTAATTTTGTTGCATACATAAACCAACTTATTCCTAAAACATAAGTTACAACGATACCTACAAGCATTGCTATGAAGAGATTTTTTATTGATCTACCAAAACGGTCGATCATGAAACCAGTTATAAACGCACAAGCTAGGTATCCGACAATAAAACCACCCGTCGGACCAACTAGAACGCCAAGTCCTCCTGAAAATTTTGAAAAAACTGGCAATCCAATTGCACCAAGAAGCACAAAAATAAATTGGCTTATAAAACCTCTTTTAGCCCCTAATAACCCAGCTGCAACAAAGATTGAGATATGTGTTAAATTAATTGGAACTGCTCCAATTGGTACCGCAATTTGAGATAAGACTCCACTTAAAGCTGCAAACAAAGAGCATATTACCAAATCAAAAGTTTTAAAATTCTTCATTACTAATCCCCCAGAAAATCTATATTTCTATATTATTATCATGGGAAAGACCTCTCATTGTCAACCTATTTTTAAATTAAAGTTTACAATCATGCGTTGAAATTTTTAATGGATACTTCTCCCGTTGAAAGCGCAACAACAGTTCCATCTTCTTTTTTAACGATCAAATTACACATTTCATCTAAGTCTAGGGCAAGAGCCTCATATGTCTCATTTTGTTGTATAACTGTTATCTTTTTTCCGAACAACAACTGCCTAGATTTATATTCTGTGTAAACTTGAGGATTATCCAACCAGTCATTTGAAGATAAAAGGATATTGGTAATTTCGGCAGCAAGACGGTTTCGTATTGTCCCCTCAGATACAGAAGAAAAAAGTGAACCGGCAATTCCCTTTAATTCATCAGGGAAATCATTCGTATCAATGTTAACCCCTATGCCGATTATAATCCAATCAATAGTACCACTTTCAAAATTAGACATTGCCTCAGTTAAAATACCGCATATTTTTTTATTTTCAAGTACAATATCATTTACCCATTTAATTTTGGGTTCTTTACCGGTAACAGATTCAATAGCTCTGCAGACTGCCACAGCTGTTGCTGATGTTATTAATGGTACTGTCGGTAAATTTAGATATTCAGCTCGTAAAATGAAACTCATATAAAGGCCGCTTCCGGATGGCGAATAAAATGTTCTACCATATCTGCCTTTACCTGAAGTTTGGGAATCCGATATGATTACAGTTCCATGTTCGTGTCCGTTAATTGCCATTTCTTTCGCAGTTTTATTTGTAGACTCTAAAGAGTGAAAGATATGTATTTTTTTAGAAAAGTTCTCATTCGAAAGATACGGAAGAATACCCTGCACGGAAAGGATATTGTTATCGTCTGTAAGAGAATATCCTTGATTGGTAACGGCTTTAATGTAATACCCGTCTTTTTCCAACAGTTTTATATTCTTCCATACCGCTGATCGAGAAATTTCGAGTTGCTTTGCAATTTCCTCACCTGAAAGATGGTGACCCCTGTTTTTTTCTAATAGTTCAAGAATTTTATGTTTTGTACTCATTATTTCACCATTTATCTTTCGATATAAAAATCGTAATACAGTTTATTATAATTAAATTCTAACAGAAAGATTAATTTATGGGATTTAAAAAATTAATTGAAGAAATAAACATTCATTCTTAACAAGAATAGTAACAGTATAAAAATTCATAAAACAAATAGAACCTCCTTTTGTCTTTTGGATAGGTCCAAAAACGAAAGGAGGTTTTTTAAGTTTTTTCGTAATTTATTTTACTTTTAGATCTTTTAACGCCTTGTCTAGGATAGCATATGCTTCTTCAAGGGAGGTAGTTGTTGCTGAGTCATCTTCAACAAGATTTACAACGCCCACTAAGCTTTCTGTTAATACAGACCATGAAGTTTTCGTAAACTTTGATGGCTTTAACACTTCTACTTGTTCAATCAGTGGCTGGATGTAACGTCTCCAATCATCAGGAGAGTCAATAGGTTCGTTACCTGTAGCTGTCCCATTTAGTAACGTTGCAACTCCGTTTTGGTATTTGAGAATAAATTCTCTAGCATAACCTTTTCCGCCAATACCGGTGCTAATTCCAGTTCCAGTTCCATTTACAATACTGTTAATGCCAACAAGAGGACCATTTGAATTTGCAATTTCTACGATACATGCATTCTCGATAACGACATTTTCTTTATGAGGTACTTCGATGGCATTATCTATAAATATGCTTGCTCCATTTGTATTAATGAATACATCATAAATACCCAATCCAACTGCATAATGATTTTTTACACTATTTGCAACCTTATAGGATGAATATCCTTTTACTGTCCCATCTTGGCTCATCCAATTGTTTTGATCTTGAGGATCATATGGTGTTTCCGATTGATAGAAATAAAGACGTCCATTTTCACCATTCCATAGTGTTTGGTATTCTTGGAAGTGCTCAACAAACATTCCGTATGCAGTTACATCATCACCATTTACCACTAAGCCATTCTTTGAAGTGTTCTGATTCCAGCCAACACCTGCACCATGGTCAGCTCTCCATACCCAGAAATGATCCGCTATGACATTGTTACTGTTTATTTCTACCGCAGCATCAACATTGACATTTTCTTCTTTAAAACCACCAACACGGAAATAAAGGTCAATTAGAGATGTTGGATTATCTTTGTGATTCTTTTCACTGTTTTCTGAACCAACTTGAAGTAAATTTTTTGAACTATAATATGCATCGAATAACAATCCAGCAATGATGACACCCGGTACATCCTCAATAACGATCGCTGCTTTATCGTTATTTGGAACTAGTGTAGCAAGTCCTGTTCCCAAAATAATTGTGTTTGGATTTTTTACGTGAAGTGTTTGATCCAATTCATATATTCCGGGAGTAAAGAAAATGTGTTTCCCTTTATCTAATGCTTTGTTTAAAGAATCAGCAGTATCCACACCCTCTTTTGCTATATAAAATTTGCTAATATCTAAAGTCTCACCTAAACCCATATTTTCTGCTGACCAAGAAACACCTGAATGTTCTTTTTGGATTGCAGGTACAAATACTTTGTATTCTCCATCATCCCCTTGATAAAGGAAAGGTTTTTCTCTAACTATAGGAGTTGCAGCTATACTTGTATAGGGATTACCACCCTTATCCCATGTATTTCCCGGTGCATTTTCGACACCTTGGAAGAAACCATTCCAGTTTACGCCGTACCAACCATTTTGAGGTAACACACTGTTTCTGGTATACCATTGTTGCTGTGTCCACGACCCTGCATTTTTCTTAAACACACTGTCCGCAATATAACCACCGCTTGACCAACCATACCACCAATCAAACCAAGAAGAACGCTCCACATTCATTCTTCTAAGTGGAGCTGCTTGTGAAACACCCCATTTTAGGCTATAGAATGGATCGGCATTATTTTCAACATCAGCAACTGTAAAATTTTCTGCACTACGCCAGAAAGTGCATGTAGCGTTATTGCTTGGTAAAGGCGCTGGAGTTGACATATTGTAAATTTTGGTATCTAAAGGGGTTTTACCTAGACCAGCAATCTGAGTATAATATCCGATATTTAGCATTCCAGCATCAATATAATTTCCTGGCTTGAAGTATAAACCGTAACGTTCGGTAGAGAATTGTGCTTTAAAGGTTTTATTGTCATGAATATCATTAACTTCTTTTCCAATAGCCTTTACGTTATCGTATTTTGCATTGTAGAAAATCATATTGTCGCCAAACAGTTTTGTCTCTAAGGAGACAATCTTTGATTCTTTACTAATTCCAAAATCATTTTTACCAACTACTTTATAGTAGTTTTCATATTTAGAAGTATTAGGATTTGTGTCAACGAATGTTGTATCTGTTGTGGATGCAATCTTTTGATAACTACCAAATTTGCCGCCAGCACGTAAGATATCGTATTCCTTGACATTTGCGTCATAACTCCACTTTAGTTGTATGTTAATTCCAGCTTCTTTTATATCAAGACCTTTTGGGGCACCTGGTCGATTTCCAGCCATAGTGGTTGCAGAGAATTCTAAACTTTGCGCGTATGGACTTGGCCCATTTACTGTCCGAACAACATAGTAGTAGGTTGTGCTAAATTTAAGCCCAGTGTCTATATAAGTTGTGCTAAGTGTCTCATTACACACTTTCATATATGGGCCACCTGGAGTTTCTGATCTCCATACCTCAAATCCACTGAAGATAGTACCTTCCAAAGTACTCCATGAAAGTTTTAAAGTATCTCCTTCAATTTCTGAAACGGAAATTTTCCGTACCTTTTTTGGTGTTGAATTTGTATGGATAACAAATTTTTCGTTATTTGTCGGTGCACTGTCTGTAGACAATGGAACCAACTTGCCATTTGAAACAGAAATATACTTAGAACCTTCCATTTGCTTAAAGGCAACCGTACCATCTCCCTGAGGTACAGCCTGAACAGACTCCCATCCTCCTACTTTGGTTGATCCACTTATTTGGAATATTGAATTATTAGTTCCCTTCCATAATGTATTTTTAGATGATCTGAAATTGACGGTTGCAATACCATTGTGAGAACCATGCTCTAATTTAAAAATAGCATCTGATGGAACAGTTGTTGGGGCAGTTGGTTTAGGTAAGGATACATTGATTGGATTATTTACCACACCATCTGCTGTTACAATATTGCCAGAAGCTACATGCTCTATGTAGATATCTATAGCTACCTGGTTTGGCTCATCTGGAAGTGCAGGTTCTTTAATAATAAATTTTTCAGCATTAGTAATTGTATTCGAGGTTGTTGTTACAAGCTTGTTCTCATTATTTATGGATACATATCTGTTTAGGCGGCCATCTTTCATAGCAAAAGTGCCATCAGATTGAGGTATTAGTGTGAACGCTTCCCACCCTCCAACTTCCGTTTTTTTAGCATTACTATTTGTAATGACATCTAGACCATTTCTGTTTTCGGATTTAAGCATATTCCAATTATTACTAACCGATGAAAAACTCACGTAGTTAGCATTAGTTGGTGATTTTAACATTTTAAAGAGCGCTTTAGGTGAAAGGGTATTGCCATTGTTCGCAATAATTTCTGCATCTGCTGTAACTGGATCCGTACTAGTACCAGAAACTTGTACTGCCTTGTTAGTTTTTACAGATACGATAAAGGAGTAATCGTCATTGGCTGTATAATCATTTACATTTGCAGACAATACAGCACTAGGTAGATTCATAACCAGTAAACTAACTGACAGTAGAATTGAAAATACCTTTTTTAACATTTTCCACTTCCTCTTTCTCTAAATTAGTACACTTTGTACTTACTTCACACTATGGTACATTTTCCTTAAATATGATGATGTCCCATTAGGAAAGTGTTTTATGACTACAGTCATTGTTTTCATGGAAAGTCTTTTTATCAACTAAACTTTTTAGGTATGGTACATTCCTTCCAATAACAAAATTAAAGTTTTGATATGAAAAAAGACTGTGACAAACAGCCATGAGCACATTGCGCCCATGACTGTTTGTCCCAACCTCTTAATAATCATTAATTTTTTAAAAAAATATTAGTCTAGTCCAATTTAGGAAGTGTTTTGTCATTGAAAATCATAACTCAACTGGACCTCATCTGATTTAAAATAGACTAAGTCGCCATCTTCTAAATGCCAAGTCGCATGAACATGAGTTGGAGTTCGTAAACCATTCTTCATTTTATATCCACTACAATAGGCAGTCCATTTTTCCTTCTTTCCCTTTCCATCAGCACCAATCATTTCACGATCATCGGTATCATATGAAATGAATTCACCCTTTTTATTAAAATTGAAAATACCGCTAGCTGTAATCCCCTTGTGTGTTATCTTTGCTTTTGCCTGCGTATCACTAATTGGTTCCCATACAACTGAATCATTTAACGCTGCTGCAGGAATAAATAAAATCTCTGAAAGATACGTTGCTAGACAGGCAGTATCCATATTTTTACCAGTTTGATTAAACAAAGTGAATAACTTGGCTAATACCCCTTTCATGGACCCTTCACCATTAACAAATCGGTCCCTGCCCTCGAAAGGAATACCAAAAAGTGAACTTTTCATAAATGCAATTCGACTTGGTTCTGATACAAAGTTATACTGATCAGAGTCCATTTTTAAGTTTTTCTTATCCATCACAAATGTTACGTTTTTGCATTGAATTCTTACATAATTGCTTTTTGGTTTCCCAATATAACCTTGTTTAACATAAAAACCCTGTACAGGTTTTGGCAGTCCTTCAATATCCTCAATTGTTAAAATATCTTCAGTGACTTTTTCTTTTTTTAGTTCCTCAATTTCTTTATTAAATGCACTTTTAGTTGGAGAATATGGAAGTACAAAAAATAAGATGATTAAAGCAATGATACAACCTATTGTCGTTAAAAACATTTTCATTCTCACCATTACCTTCCTTAACTCTTTTAATCCTCTCAATTTTATTGATACTAAATGCCTACTGAATGAAATTGATTTGTAGAACAAAATCCTTAGATACGCTTATAAAAACAGTTTCATTCCCGAGCACAAAATACTTTAAGGCTAAAAATACTTATTTATTCTGTGTTATTTGCAATTCGCGTTCCTCAAATTTCTTTGAGAAGTATTGATAAACGTAAGAAATGGCTATTAAAATCACACCAAAAGTGAAGTACGATACAATTTTATTTTGCTGAGACAAATTGATTAAATCTATTAAAAATAACTTTGTAATTGCCAGGATTGATAACCCAAGTCCAAACCTTCTCATGTAAGCATAACGCTTCACAAAACCAAACCAAATCCAAAGGAATGCCAATGATATGTAGATTACACTTATGATTGCACTATCAAAGCGAATGTCATATTGATTTATCAGATTATTGGTTAATACAACAACAAAATAACTAGAGACAATAATTGGGAACCATTGAATTCCTAACAATCCCTTTTTTACAATTGTAAGTACAGCATCACGTATTGCTAAAACAGAAATTAGATTTGTAATGACAAGCACAAGCGATCCCAATAAATGCGTATTTACTGTTAGTTTAGTATCCGATGCATCAAAATATGGCAGCGTAGTAGTTACAAAAAATAAAGTTAAAATAGCAATGGCACTAAATAAAATCGAGAGAATATTCGTCCCTTTATCAGCAACGATTTTTATCCGCACTATAAAGTAGCATAAAAGGAAGGTTGCAATGATCATAAGTGAAATGGTTAGATAGTCATGATCTACTCCAAAGAGTGTCATTTTACTTAAGAAAACCTCATTAAACTTGTTAATGATATACCATGTATAAAAGAAAAGGTTAACCAGAACTCCGTATTTATACCCAATTGAAAAATCAACGAAGAAATTCTTTTTGTATAAAAATGCAGCTAAAACCACTACACTTCCTAGGGTAATTGCAAAATACTTATACGGGAATAAATCGTCTGAATTATTTAAAACTACAAACCCGGATAAATCAAAATATAAGAATGAATACAAACATAGACAGCCTATTATGAGACCAGAAAGGGCAACACGTTTTTGATTTTTTAGAATACCAAAAGTTGATAATAAAACTCCTTGGACAAGCCATCCAATTGAAATCCACGTTTTATCAAATTGGAATGGTATAAAAAGAACTGTAAATGTCAGTCCTGTAATGTTAAATAATAATTCAACCACTTTTTCTTCGGACATTTTAACTCGAATAAATTGTCCAAGTGAAAAATAGATAGCTGCAAATACAAGCGCAAGAATACCCGTATAATCATCAAAATCAATCGTATAAAAGAACCCAAACATCACTAAAGCATTGATTGATGTATTTAAACCTAACAAAATATGATCGATTTGTTTGAATTTTAAGTGCCCTCTTAATGTACTTACAATTGGGATGAATGCGTATATAGCAAAGGTGAACATGATATACGCAATCGTCACTGTGTTTCTAAGCAGGATATTGAATTGTTCGGTATTGTATTCAGTCACACATAGGACAATATAAATCGTACCTAAAGCATTTAAAGCAAACCCAATAATATGTGTAATAGTCCATTTTCTTTTAGTTGCAATCATCATTGCTAATAAATTAAGAATTACAAAATAGATCATTGCACCATAAGCCAAGATGAGGCTGCCATCAATCGAAATAATTGGTAAGTAACCCCCGATTAATGCAAAAGTAGCTACAGTTTGAGATTGATAACGTTGTGATAGGAAAAAGGCTATTGCTGTTACACCTACACATATAGCTAGCGTAGGGTACATTGTGATGATTTCAAGTTGGAAGTAGCTCAGTGCTACTGCTGCATAAAGAACAGCAACTCCCCCACTGGTTAACCCCAAAGAAAAAATATTTGGTTTTCTCCGATTTAGAATCTCACCTACTACTAGCATTAGCGCACCAAATACAAAGAACAAAATACCCTTTACAGAATCAGGAACCTTGTGATACCCAAATTGAGATGCTGCAATAACACCAATAATTAAAAACAGGATCCCAACTTTATTTAATATATTAAGCCCTAAAAACGTTTCAATATTGTTTTTCCTTAAAATTTCACGAACGGTATCATCGCTGATTTGTTCATTCTTCATTCGTTCAATTTCAGCAATTTCTTCTTTTGAAAAAGACTGATACGCATTGGTAAGTCTATCTCTTGCATCATTCAATTTCTCTTCAAGATAATGAGATAAGGATTCTATTTTACCTTGAATATCTTCTTGCTCTTCAGTATCTAGTTTTTTAATCGAATTCATCATCTTAAAAATTCGGGATTTAGCCTTCACTTCAAATAAATATAAACGATTTTCTTCTCCTTTAAGATCTGATCTAAATAGAAGATCAATTTTTTTATTTGTAGCTTGTAAAATGGCACTTCTTTCATTGGTTATCTGTTCGAATAGATGAGTTTTCAGTCTTGCGTTCTCGTCACTCAATTGAGAAAGTTTTTCTTTATCTATAATGGATTGTTTCTTGAGATTCTCAATCTCATATTTTAAGCGATCATTTTCATGGACAATGTCTAACTTTGAAAGCTTTTCTTCTTCTTTTTCAAGCTCCCGCATTACTTCTTTCTGACGATCAATAATACTTCTCAAATTATCTGAAACTGCCATTTTATCAACCTTTCATTTATGGACTTATCTTATCCTACTGGAATTATTTTCTATTAGAATATATCTTTCTTTATAACATAAAGAAGATTTTAATACAAAATTTTACAAAATTTTTTCTGTTAAGAGCTATGAAAGCCTGGAAATTACATTTTTTTACTTTTTTCAGTATAATAGAATAAAACTAACAAGGTGGGGGTTATATGGTACCGCAAGGATTATTGAGGGCTTCAAATATATTGATTTTGCTTCTTTTATTGCTTTTCATCATACAAATTGTACTAGTGAGAGGCAAAAAAATGGTTAATATGATTCTAAGTTTCTTAATTTTCATTTTTGTCTTTCTAACTTTTATTTTATTATTAATAGATTCTGAGCAATGGAGACCTATTATGGTATTCAATTGCATTATGCATTTCATTATATTTTTATATGGGGTTTTAAGAGTTGAATTTGGTAATAAATAAAAATATAACGTAGATTTTAGGATAAAACTTTGAATATTTCATTGGAGGATTTAGCATGAGACTTCCCTTTCAAATAGCAGTACGATTCTTAAAATCTAGCAAGGGCCAAACAGGACTCATTGTACTTGGGATTGCTGTTGGAGTATCCGTGCAAATTTTTATCGGCTCCTTAATTCAAGGCCTTCAAGACAGCATCATTTATAAGACAACCGGCACTTCACCACAAATCAACATAAGCTCAACTTCTGACGACAAATTACTACCAAACTATAATGATATAGTTGATAAAATAAGTCGACTGGATCGTAGAATCATTAATCTTTCAGTTACTTCTGACGGACCCGTACTTTTAATTAAGGATACAAACAATTATTCTGTTTTAGTAAGAGGAATGGAGTTAGAAAAATCCAACAAAATTTATAATATTAAAAATAGAATGTATGAAGGTAAATTACCAAAAAATGATTATGAAGCTATTATAGGTAAGGAACTTCAAGAAGAATTAGATGCAAAAATAGGGGATACACTCCAAATTATTAAAAACTCTGGGGAAGTAAGTCAATTAACCATTACAGGCTTTTTCAACTTAAATGTGGCTGCATTAAATAAAACATGGGTAATCACAACATTACAAACATCTCAAAAACTATTTTCCACTGGCGATAAAGTAACGGGTATTGAAATGCAGGTTACAGAATTATTTAAAGCTGATGAAATCGCTAATCGTGTGAGTTCAAAGATCCCTTCTGATTTGAAAGTAGAGAATTGGAAAGCGCAAAATGAAGAGTTACTTAGCGGATTAAATGGTCAAAGTGTTTCAAGTATCATGATACAGATTTTCGTTTTAATTGCTGTTGCCCTTGCTATTGCTAGTGTACTTGCTATAGCTGTACTTCAAAAGTCAAAGCAAATAGGTATTTTGAAAGCTATGGGAATAATAGATAGAACGGCTAGCCTTATTTTACTATTCCAAGGGCTTTTACTTGGTATAATGGGCTCGATTCTCGGTGTGTTGCTTGGTTTACTTTTATCCTACATATTTTCAAAATTTGCATTAACACCTGACGGTCAGCCAATTGTGCCACTTAAGATTGAATATGGTTTCATCGCTCTTTCTGCATTAATTGCACTTGCATCTTCAACAGTTGCAGCTGTTATACCTGCAAGACGTTCTTCAAAACTTAATCCAATTGAGGTGATTCGAAATGCCTAATATAATCACTTTAAAAAATATAAATAAAGTTTATGGGACTACTATTAAAACCCAAGTTTTAAATAATATTAATCTGTCCTTTGAAGAAGGAAGTTTCAACTCAATCATCGGAGCTTCTGGAAGTGGTAAAAGTACACTACTAAATATAATGGGTACCCTAGATAATCCGACAGATGGCGAAGTTTTTATAGACTCAAAAAGAACAGACACCATGAATAAAAATGAGCTCGCAGATTTAAGAAATCAAACAATTGGTTTCATTTTTCAATTTCACTACTTACTTCCTGAATTTACTTGCTTAGAAAATGTATTAATGCCCTATCAAATTCAATCATCAAAACTAACAAAAGATCATATAAATCGTGCTGAAGAACTACTTGATCTAGTTGGTCTATCAAATGTGAAAAATAATCTTGCAACAAACATGTCTGGCGGTCAACAACAACGCACAGCTATTGCAAGAGCGCTAATGAACAATCCCAAAATTGTACTTGCTGATGAACCTACTGGGAACCTTGACTCAGAATCTACAGAAAATATTTATCAATTAATGAGGGATATTAACAAGAAATTTAATACAACATTTATCATTATCACACACGACAAAGGAATCGCTGAAAAAGCGGATCGAATTGTAGAAATTATAGATGGAAAAGTTAAAATGGAAATGGAATTAGGGAGCTAATTTCGAGTCACTGGGTTCACTTCAAATACAGCTTCATTTATTTATTTGTGCAACTACACACTAAAAAGGGAATTATAGGAATCAAGAAAAGAAATCATTAATTACCAATGCACACTAAAAACATACGAAAGTACATTATTTAACACAAAATAAAATGTCTCTCTTCCTAATTACAAAAAGGGAGGGAGACTTTTGTAAAAAACCATCAAAATTTACTACTAAAGGATAGTAGTCCTACTTATTTCCGTTAAACTCTTTTAACGGTTTTATTTTTTTGTCAGGCTTTATATCATCTTTCTTCTCTGACTTTCCACGCATTTTCTCATCATGACTCTTATGCATATTAATCTCCTTGTAAAGAATTTTAAGCATTATTATTTTTGGCAAATAAAAAAACTTTATTCTATTTATGTTTTCTTACAAATTTTCTGTTTAATTTTTTCTTAAACAAAGTTGATGTTCTAAATATAGGAATATTTTCTCTCGTATTAAATTTCATAAATGAAAAAAAATATATTGAACATTTACAAGAATGTTCAATGCTATATGGGAGGTAATTTTTATGAATATCAGAGAAGGTTTAATTCCTACTGTATTAGGTACTGCTGTAACTGCAACAGGGTATGCGCTTAAGCAAAAAAGGGGTACGAATAAAATGATTGCAAATACTGTTTTTGGCTTTGGTCTAGCACACCTTGTTTTGGGTACAATTGACCTTTTTGAACATCGAAACGAAGATTATTAGATTTTCCCATTTTTTCATAAAAAATCAGGAAGGATTACACTTCCTGATTTTTTATGTTTTGACTTTTACCCTACATCACATTGATCAAATTAATCCATTAACTAAAGTCACGATCTATTAAGAAACTTATACAAATCAGACCACTAATACCAACAAGGTCAAAAATTAATCAAGACATAAATGAGTCTGCCAAAAAAAAATTCCGCCTACTAGGTCAAATTGAAATTATTTATTAAACCCCAGCTTAGTACTTCAATAAAGACAAGACATAATGAAATTTTCTTTAAAATCTGCATATTATCTTTTTGTTTTCTATCTCAATTATTTGTTTTTTTACTTTTTTTATACAATTAAAAATTAACATTTTATTGATTCAATTTAATTATTTATTTATTAACGATAATTGGATAAAAACAGGTACCAAACTACCCAAAGATAAACAAATTTATAGAGAGAATATGTGGTCAGTACTATTTATATTAATTAAACATACTCTTTAAAAAATAAGGTTTAAGGAGTAAATTGATGAGTACATTTGATCCGAATAAACTTTCAGTTGAATTTCGAAACGGTGTGACTAATACAGAACCTATAACTCCTAGAAAATACACTTTGACTCATTCTGATCAAACTGCTGAGCTTTTTTTAACAATAGGTCTAAGCTTTGCTTACGACAAAATCAATCCTATAAGAGATGAAGTTTTTGCTGAATGGGTTATTAAAGATAATCTTTATTATTGTTATACCTATTTAAATGTCGATGGACTACATGGTAGTCTTGAAATGGCAACCAAACGAAATGAAATATTTAGACGAGAACTCCCTCTTGCACTTCAAGCTATTCGATATGGAGATCAATTATTTTTCAATGCATATCCTGATTTGGATTACTCACAAATTATCGTTTTCTTCATGTCTGCATATCCTCAATTGAATAAAATTGAAAACTGGGGTACCTTTTCGGAATATAATAACCTCAGCAGTCTATAGTTTTTTTATAAGTAGAACTATTCCCTATTTAAAAACAAAATAGTTGAATATACCGACTTGTTTAGATCTATTCAAATTTTGTATGAATCGCTAGCACGTTCATAAATTGAGTTCAAGTTAACATACCATTCCCTCTTTTTACTTATGATTAATCTGTTAAAAGTAAAATTTATTTTGACTTATCACTTAGTGGCATATAAATTAAAGAAATGGGAAGTGATGAGTTTTGAAAGCAAATAATAGTTACCTTTTTAAAAATAAGCCGTTCAGGATGTTCATTCTGTCAAGATTGTCATCTTCGTTTGGCTATCAAATGTTAGCGGTTGCAGTAGGTTGGCAGATGTATGCCATTACAAAATCTACATTTTACCTTGGTATGGTTGGGTTGGTTCAGTTTATACCGTTGGTTTTATTGACATTTGTGTCAGGCCATATGGCTGATCGTTATAATCGAAAATGGATTATTTCGATTAGTCAAATTACAAGTGGGCTTAGTGTTCTTGTTCTTGCTTGGAGTACATATGAAGGATGGATTAATAAAGAAATTTTATTACTTCTTAGTTTTATTATTGGGGCTGCAATGTCATTTAGTGGTCCCGCTCAACAGTCTATGCTCCCAAATATTATTGAGAAAAAAGATTTTCCAAAAGCTGTTGCAATAAGTTCATCGTTTTTTGAGTTTTCAGTTATAATTGGCCCAAGTTTAGGTGGTATTTTTTACGCTATAAACCCTGAATTTGTTTATGTTGTCATAGGGGGATTACTGCTTATTGCATCATTCCTTATACAAACAGTCACCATGCTAAACAATGAAACAAAACGTAGTAATACAAATAGGATTAAAGAAGCGTTTGCTGGACTATCCTTTATTAAAAGTCGGCCAGCAATTTTAGGTGCCCTTTCATTGGATATGTTTGCTGTTCTCCTTGGTGGTGCCACAGCATTACTACCTGTTTATGCAAGCGAGATATTGAAAATTGGACCATTAGGACTTGGTGTTCTTCGTTCTGCGCCATCAGTAGGTGCTCTTTTGGTGTCCATATATCTTGCTAAACATCCTTTGAAGAAAAATGTTGGTCGAACCATGTTTAAGGCAGTGATTTGTTTCGGATTAGCCACAATCGTTTTTGGTATTTCAAATTCTTTAATCGTTTCCTTTTTAGCATTGTTTGTATTAGGTGCTTCAGATGTGGTTAGTGTTGTCATTCGCCAGACTTTTGTTCAAATGGAAACACCCGATGAACTACGCGGTCGAGTGAGTTCTGTGAATTTTCTTTTTATAGGTACATCGAATCAACTGGGAGAGTTTGAATCTGGTATAACAGCAAGCGCCTTTGGTGTCGTGCCTGCAGTATTGATAGGCGGTATCGGCACAGTTGTTATAGCACTACTGTGGATGAGACTTTTCCCGACACTTCTAAAAATTGATAAATTGGAACATGCCCATATTAACTAATACAGAAAATAAAAACCCTTCGGATTTAAATTTTACAAAAATCCGAAGGGTTTTTTCTCTGTTTATCTAACTTACCATTCAATTATAGAACTTTCTTTGCGTTTTACACCTCTTATTGATGCTATATCCTCAATAAGTTTGTGCATTGCAAGATTTTTTTGCTTCGCTTCAACCATAATGTCAAAATCCAGATTCAGTTCCTTAGCCATTTTTAAAAAGGGTAAGATAAAATCTATGGATACAAACTCTGCATGGGAGCGAAACTCCTGATCCGATTTTGGTGATGAAATATGTACTTTTGGAACCATGTTGGATTGATTCCAAGTATGAAAAATACGGGATAAATAAGAGGATAGATTAACCTCTCCTTTATTCGCCATGTAGTGATGATAATCAAGTACCATTGGTATGTTCACTTTTTCACAGGTCTTAAGTGTTTCCAAGACATCATACGTTTTGTCGTCATTCTCAAGTGTCATTTGCTCTTTTATATCACAGGGTATTTTTTTTATATTTTCATGAAATTTTTCTAAAGTACTTACTTTATCCCCATATGCCCCTCCAATATGGATATTGATTACTCCATTTTCCAGAGCATTCATTGCTTTGAGCATTTTAAAATGATATTCCATATCTTTTAACGAATTTTGAGTCAATTCTTCTTTAGAACTTGAGAAAAGTGTAAATTGATTCGGGTGAAAGCTGGGCCGAATCTGATGTTTTTGAATCAACTGTCCTATTTCTTCCCATTCCGATTTGAATGGTGTAATAAAGTCCCACATAACTTCCGGATGGGTTGCTAGTGGGACAATCGAACTAGAAAATCGATATAATTTTATTTCATGTGCGATATTATAAAATAAAATCCTTTTCGTATTTTGTAAATTTATAGCTGTTACGTATTTGAGTTTTTCCATTCGTTCATTTTTAGGAAGAGCTGCATAACGCGTGAATGTTAACGCCTTCGACGGACTTGCATCCCATAGTCCCAATGCATTAGCCACATAACCAAATCGAATCTTCATTTTAAATACCTGCATCCGTTTTTAAGTGAAATATTCTATTTTTGCCTCCGGAAAATAGTCATTGATATATCGACCAAGTGTATCTTTAATCTCCTCTTGTTCTTGATCTGTATAAACAAATTTCCCGATTCCGTATTTGCCCCATTTCCATTTTCTTTTGGATTCATCTAACTCTAATTTTGTCATCGGATAATTTTTTTCTATTACCCGTTTAGCGGGTTTTGTAAACCTGTGTTGGATCATTTCAAATGTTAAATCTTTTTTACCGGAACTGGAAAGTGTTGCTTCCAATTTCTCAAACATTTCTTTGTATTGTTCTTTCCAGCCATCATGGAGATAAATAGGTGCAATAATGAATCCTAATGGATATCCTGCATCAGCAACTCTACCAGCAGCCATTATTCTTTCTTCTTGGCTTGATGTGCCATTCTCAAAATTCTTGATAATATAATCGTCATTCATACTAAACCGAAATCGGGTTCGTCCGTTATGTTTTGCATCTAATAAATGATCGATATGAGCAAATTTTGTTACAAAGCGTAATTTCCCATATTCTGTTTTCCCAAAGAATTCAATTGTTTTTTTAAGGGTATGAGTCAAGTGGTCCACGCCTACTACATCTGATGTACATGAAGCTTCAAACCTTGTAATCTCAGGTGCTCTCTCCTTCATGTAATTTTCTGTAGCTTCAAAAATATCCTCCAAATTTACATATGTACGGATATATGGCTTGCTGCCCATTGTCGTTTGTAAGTAGCAATAATGGCAATGTCCCATACAGCCTGTAACAAGGGGAATAGCATACTCTGCAGAAGGTTTTGAGGTGTCAAATTTTAATGTTTTTCTTACCCCAATAACGAGCGTTGACTTTGCAATTCTATACCTCTGAAAATCGTTATCCCCAGGTAAATTCCGTATCTGATTATGGGAGGTTGTTTCTCTTACCTCTATACCCTTTTCCTCAAATTTAGAAATTAACTCCTTACCAAGAGGGTATTCCAATGCTCCAGGTTCAACATATACAAGTTGTGGAATAAAAGGTTTAACCATGGTTTTTACTATCCCCCTCTCTAGGAACAAAAGCTTCCTTAAAGGCTTGTTCGGCTTCCGATGCAGAAAGAAATACTGCTACTTCATCATTCAAAGGATAAAAAGTTTCATTTAGGAATAGTGACAGTGTATCAGGTGAATCAGGGTCATGCATAACGACAGCTTCTTGTACATTAGCCACATCTTGTGAATGAGGATTACGAATAATCACATAAACGATTTGTCCTTGCTTATACTCTTTGGACAATTTTTATCAATCCTTCCAATTTGAAACAATGCTTTTTTATATTGCTTTAGTTTTTCCTATAGATAATTTGTTAGTCATCTTCTAGATTTGTTGTTAGGCATATTAAAAAATTTTTTAGAATGGCTCTGTTAAAGATTAATGTTGATTTTTTAATCAAACAGAAATGCCATGTTGTTAATTGATAAAATGGCGGAAATTCCTGTGGTCGGACTGTGAGCCTTTAGTCTCATTCAGCACAGAAACGTATACGTTTCTTACCACGGGAAAAAACATATATGTTTTTGGCTCATTTTCTCTAATTAACAACAAATATTTTATATATTGATTAAAGAATCAAAATTTATCAACAACAAACTTTAACAGATCCTTTAGAATAAATAGTTAATTTTTGAAAATAAAAAACTCACCTTTTATTAGGTGAGTTTACTTTACGATTTACAAAATCAAAAGCTTACAGAGAAAAATTCTATTTTATTACTTATTCATTTTGCACGCTAATGCTAAGTCGTTTGCAGCTTGCATTCCACTCTGCAATGCGCCCTGCATCCATCGATGGACAGCAGAAATATGCTCTCCAGCAAAGAAAACCCGATTATTATATTCAGGAAGAGCCATATTATAGGAAAATAGTCTCTTCTGTTCGGGTTCAAAAAAGGTCAAGGCTCCCCTAAATGAAGGTTCCTTATCCCAATTAACTGTCTTATAGTTCACTATTATTGGGTCAAGATAGCCTTGCGGAAGGCCATGAACTTTTTCAATCTCTCTTTTCATTTCACTAAATAACATATCTTCTGGCAGGTTGGTCAACCGGGTCGTATCAAGCCCGAAATTATAAACTACAAAGACTCCTGGTTCATTTGATGGCAAATTGTTTACTTGATTCTTTATGTTATTTGGATTATTAATGTATTTGGCATGATCTGATGGATACCAAAGTGATGAAATTGGTAAATCGGTAAAGGATCCACCACCAACTATACCTTGTTTTTCCCAGAATCTTTCTTTAGATAAAAAAATAGTTTTATGTGCTGGTGTATAATACACTTCTCGAATCGCTCGCATTTTAAGACCACTAAACAATGGGTTAATTTCAACGTTTCTTAGTGATGAAAACGGAATCGCACAAACAACATAGTCAAATTCTTCTGTTATATTTTTTTGGATTTTTTTATCCTCAATCTTTAAAATAACCTTTTGAGTAAATTGATCAATACCAATGCTCTTAACCCAACAGCCTGCTTTGTATTTTGCATTTCCTAAATTTTCATAAGCAATATTCTGATAATCATTTGTCGGATTTGGATTTGTCAGGGATTTTATAAATGCCTCTGGTAATTTGATCATACCCCCTGGTATTTCATACAAATAAGCGAGATCCGCTGGATAATTTTCCTGAATATAATCGATATAGCTGTTATAAAGGTTTGCATTGAGTAGAGGTAAAAAATTTGAAACTAGACTTATAGCTTCCTGACTTAACCCCGTTGATTCCATAAGTCTCATACTGGAATTATCGCTCCATATGCGAGTTCTTTCGTTATAAAATGGCTTCACCTGTAGAATTTCAGCCCTGGCATCAGATGGAGCATTAATAAGGTGACTATCTAACGCTATTTTTTGTAATCTCTGCCAGCTTGTGTTACGCTCACTTACTGTTAAGTCATATTTTGGATAAATATTTTTCTTTACATCCGAGCCACTTCGACCTTTTCTAGCCCTTGAATTTCTAAAGTAAGCAAAATTATTTCCACTGTATTGGATAAAAGGCCTTGTGGGCAGATTAAACAACTTCAAATAATGCCATACCGTTTCATGTGTGACAGGTATTCGCATTGCACCAAATTCATGGTACAAATTCTCCTGATCATCGAAATAGTATGTATACACCCTCCCACCAACTCTATCTTCCAAGGCTTCATATATTGTTATATCAAAACCTAATTTCCTAAGTTCAAAAGCTGCAGAGAGACCTGCTAATCCGCCCCCCATAATCGCAACCTTTTTATTTTTAAATTCACCAGGCCTCCCAATTCCTGTTATCGGCGGTGGTGGAGACATTAGCTTCTTTATAAGACTAAAATCTTCCGGCCACCCCTTTTCCTCCAAAGCATATTTGGAAAGAAAATCTCTCACGAGATCACTGGGATTATCAGGTTGTGGTGGATAAAACAAAGATTGGCTATTAAGATTCATTATTCGCCCACCCTAATGTTATTCTTTGTTTCAACGTATGTAATAGTATAGAAATTAAGTACCTTTAACTTTTTTATTGATAAATATAAGAAAAACCCTATGTATGTTTCTACATAGGGTGATGAGTATGGTTCTTGATTAATGCGTTTTTTTAGTTTAATTCTAGGCTTTAAAATAAAGATGGTCCTCTTACTTTAAAGATTAAATCAAAACTTAAAAAATTCTTTATTTTTTATAAAAATTTCCCGTCTTCAGGAACTGCAATTTCATTAAAATTGTTGATCAAATAGTCTAAATGGTTTCTTAAATTTTCTCCTGCCATCGGCTCTCCATGGCTTGTTATTGCAAGCCTAGGTTCTAAATTTGACAATTTAATTATAGATTCCTTCGCTTTATCCCAATCAATGGTTAAATACTTTGGTGGTCCACTTATATTTTCCTTTTGTGTTAAAACGGAGATGAGAGACTCCTGCTTTAAAGTGCAAAAAGCATCTGCAACAATAATAATTCCTTCATCCTTTTTATATAAGGAGATATGACCTTCACAATGACCTGGGGTATGAATATAAAGCCAATCTGGCATGATTGGTATACTTCCATCAGAAGGTAATGCAATAACGCTATTTCCTAAATTAATGCTTTTATGTGGAAAAGATGGGGACATTTTAGCTACTAACCCTTCATCCACACTTGAATCAGGTACTGGATAATCCTTTTCCCCTGTAACATAAGGCATTTCTAAAGGATGTATATAAACAGGCACTTGCCAATATTCTGCTAATTCTTTTACAGACCCAACATGATCAAAATGTCCATGAGTTAATATAATTCCTTCTGGTTTACTTTCCTTTCCAAACATTTCATTGGCACATTCTAATATAAAATCGGCTGAATTCTCCAATCCTGTGTCTACTAAAACCCATTTATTAGGGTCATTACTTATATTACTAACAATGCATGCATTCACTACAGTAAATTGTAACAACAAAATATCTGGAGTAACCTGTAACTTAGATTTTGTTATATCAGACAGTACCTCTACAATTTTATTACCCATAGTACACCTCTATATGAAAGATAGTTAAAGGATGTACTTTTATAATTTTATTATTCCTTCATTTGGTGCATTTTTTTACATAGCTTTTTAAAATTAACGGTTGGGTAAAAAGCGTACATATAAAAAACCAGTGTTAGCAATTTAACACTGGCTTTTTGAATTGGAAAAAATAATGGGAAATTTAAAATTTAAAATTAAACTGCAGCTTTTGTTCCAACAATCTCTTCTATAACTTCAGCTACTGTACTCATTTTTTGAATTTGGTAAGCACCTTCACCACAGAATACCAAACCATTTTCTACATCACCCTTAACGGAGTTAATCAGTGCTTTAGTAATGCAGTATGGTGTTGTTAACGGGTCGCAGTGCGTAAGGCATTGATAACATTTTTTTACCTTTATATTACCTTGCTTGGTTTCTTTAATAAAATCATTAAGGATAGCTCTACCAGGCATGCCGACAGGGCTTTTAACAATCGAAACTTTCTCTTTTGTCGCGTTAATAAAAGCTTGCTTAAAGTTTTCGTGTGCATCACATTCTTCAGTTGCAACAAATCGACTTGCAATTTGTACACCGTCACAACCCAAATCTAAGAAGTGCTTCATATCTTCATTTGTTGCGACACCGCCACCAAAGATAACTGGAATATGCTTTCCAAATTTATCTGCAAAACCTTTAACAACTTCAATAATACCTTTTAATTCATTGTCGAAATTATATGGGATGTCTTCCAATTTATCTAGTTCTTCTGCCTTGAAGCCTAAATGTCCACCGGCTTTAGGGCCCTCCACAATAACAGCATCCGCTGTTTTATTGTGGCGATTTTCCCACATTTTCAAGAGGATTTTTGCCCCTTTAACAGAGGATACGATCGGTGCAATCTTTGTAGTTGAATTTTCCACTAATTTTGGTAAATCGATTGGTAACCCAGCACCAGATATAATTAAATCAACCTTGTTTTTAACACTACAACGTACATATTCCTCATAATTTCTTGAAGCCGTCATAATGTTGACGCCCACAATACCATTTTTCGCCTTTTCTTTTGCGATTCTAATGTGTTCAGCTAGTGCCTCAAGGTTTGCTTTTAAAGGATTTTTTTCAAACAAAGGTGTATTGAAACCGATTTGTGCAGAAGAAATGATACCAATTCCGCCATTTGCTGCTACTGCACCAGCAAGTCCAGACAAACTAACTCCAACGCCCATTCCGCCTTGAATGATAGGTATCTTTGCTACTAAATCTCCAATAACCAATGGTTTTATATTCATAAGTAATCTCCAATCTAAAATCAAAAAAATTAGTTAGACTATCTAAGTATATTTAGTCCTATAGTATAGTCTAAACCTATTTTCTTTCTTAATCAAGTTAAAAGTTCAGTGCTCATGAATAGTGGAAATTAAATGGAAATTCCATTAATCATTAGCACTGATTTTTGATAATGGTAACCATACACGATTACACTAAGTGTGTAACTCTTTTTACAAAGCGTTTGGCAAAAGACTCCTTTCGCACAAAGTTCACGTAAAATAGCATGAATTTCGTGCGAGGAAAGTGATTTAAAGATCCCTTCCTATTCTACTCCATACACGCCAATCGCAAGTGTTCCTGGACCAGTATGAACTCCTAAACATGGGGAGATTTGCCCCTCCATATACTCAACGATACTACATGATAGTTTCTCCATTAGTGCAACTTTAACATCATTTACCTCTGGTAATGCATCTCCATGAGAAATTGCAATGATGGCCTTTTTATATTTTCCACATTCTTCCGCTGCTAGTTCTATCATTTTATCTATTGATTTTTTTCTTCCTCGAACTTTAGAAACTGTATAGTAAATGCCCTCTTCGTTGCAGGAAATAATTGGTTTGAAATTGAACACATTTCCTAAAAGTGATGCAACTAACCCGATCCGGCCACCCTTTTGTAAATACTCAAGGGTTTTTAAAACGAAAAATATCTTTGATTTGGATAGTTGTCCCTCAAGTTTTGCGCAAATTTCTTCATATGACAACCCTTCTTCAAGATACATACCCGTTTGAATAGCATGAAATCCTGCAGCTAGTGCAATATTTTTTGTATCCACAATTTTAAAATTTAAGCCTTCATAATCATTAGCAATGATATTTATGAATCCATTAGTACCTGATAACCCACTTGATATAGAGATGACGATTACGTTCTCATAGCCATCGTTTTTTATTTCATCAAATACACGGATGATATCTCTACCTTCTGGCAATGATGTGGTTGGAATTTCTACTTCCAATCTTCTATAGACTTCCTCAGGTGAAATCGTGATACCGTCCAAGTATTCCTCGTTTTTATAAATTACCTTTAGTGGTAAAAGATACATATTGTATTTTTCAAGATATTCCTTTGGTACATCACAGCAAGAATCCACTAGAATTGCAGTTTTTTGTTTATTCATTTGATTTCTCCATCTTTTGATTATTTAGGTTAACAATTTTATTAGCGATTAATTTGTGGGCAAACGCATTAGCAGCAAAATACAACGCTTGACTCTCTTCAGTCACCGTCAATTCTCTTTCTTTTTCTCTATCATGAATTTGTAGAGCTACATTTTTTAAAGCTCGCTCAACTTCTTCACAAAATAAATTGTAGGCACCATTTAAACCGGATAATTCGCTTTGATATCGAATTCCATCATTCACTTGTGGAATGGTAAGTACCTTTTTTAATAATCCGATTGCAATTAAATAAGCAAGGTGAATCTTTTGATATTTCTTTTTTTCAGGTTTGGGAATCATTTTTTGTTTCACATAATTATTGATCATTGAAGCCGTTAAAATATCTTTTTCAACTTCTTCAACAAGATGAAGATACCCATTCACTAGCTGTACTACTTGATCACTATACAATTCAAAATCAGGAAGTTCCTCCCACCTTGGAAGCTCGAAATCTAACAGCATTTTACTCCAATGTTTTAGTTCTTCACGCATTTTATCACCTCTCAAACACAAGATAACACAATTTATTATATTACACAATCTAGTTTTTATAACTAGATAAAAAATCAGGGTTCATTTGAAATTAAAAGAAATAAAGCCAATGCTAAATACTGTAGCATCGACTTTTCATATAGGACATGATTTTAATTTCAACTCAACACTTATGAAAAATGTCTTATCCTCGTTTTAGTTTGTTCATAAAATAAGTTTTGTTATTCATTTTTCAAAACTTCAGCAAGCTCAACCAATTGTTGAAGTTGTTGTATACGATACTGACGACCTTCCTTTTTTAAATATCCCTTACAGCAAAATTGCGAAAGAACATGTAATAGATGACGATAAGAAACACCAAGAAAATCGCAGACTATCATATGTTTTTCCATGTATACATCTTCATCAGCTGTCTGTAATATGAAATCCGCCAGACGATTTTCAAGCGGGAAGGCACTACTTTGCGAATATTTTGCAGCCATAATAGTAGCTTTTAAACTTAAGAATTTTGTTAATTCCCGAAGAAAAGTAACATCATTAAGTATTTTTGTACGGCAGGAACTAAAAGGGATGGCAAAACAAATTGTTTTTGACGTGGTCTGTATCCCTTTTGTATAGTAATCATCGTTTAATAGTTCCATTTCCCCAATATAATCTTTTTCATTGATAAAATTAATCAATGATACTTTTCCATTCTTATGTGTTACATAGATTTTTGCTTTCCCTTCAATCATGTAAAATAGAAAATTTGGACGCATACCCTCACGGATGATCCACTCATCTCGTTTATATTTATGCACTTCTATATATTCTTCAATAGGAAAAGAAAACAAATGTGAAATAGAATATTTATCCAAAAAATACTGCCTTTTATCTTTTTTAATTGATTCCATTACAAACTCCAAAGTATGAGATATCTCCTATTATTGTAATGATATTGTCGATACTATTCAATCATCAGGGGGAACGACAATGAATACACAAAAATGGATGAATATACAATTCTTTAGTTTCTTTATGTCCTGGGGAGTTTTTCTGCCTTATTGGACAGGGTGGATGATTCATACAAAGGGAATTACAGTATCACAAGCCAGTCTTATAATGAGTGTAGGTTTAGCAACACGGGGAATAACCACATTATTTGTATATCCATATTTATCGGGGAAATGTAGCAGTAAAAATCTTCTAAATGGAATGGCATTCGGAACATTATTGGCCATTATTTTCTATATCCCTGCGAATACCTTTCTCATGTTAATGGTAGTAACAATTGTGTTGCATTTGTTTTTTCCCACTTTGATGCCAGCTCTAGATAGTGCGGCCGGTGTCCTAGTACAAAATAACAAATTACAACATTATGGAAAGAGTCGTTCATGGGGATCTATTGGATTTGTTGTAGCTGGGATATTTTTGACTGTATTAACTGGGGTTTATGGAGAGAAGATGATTTTTTGGGCATTACTAATTGGAACATTTGCATTTAGTTGCCTTGGAATTATGAAAGCTCCGGCTGATTTATATAAAAGATCACAAAAAAGGATGGATAAGAGTAAAAGTATATTGAAACTAGTTCAGTACAAACACTTTGGAATAGTTCTCCTCATTGTGATTTTACTACAAGCAGCGCACGCGTCTTATTACAATTACGGTTATATTTATTTACAACACATCAAAGCACCTAAATATTTGGTTGGTATGATTTTAAATATTGCTGTAATTTCTGAAATCGTATTTTTTATGATTGCAGATCGAAAATTCCAAAACTTAACAGTTGGATCTTTGTTATCTATAGCAACATTGGGTTCAACCGTGCGGTGGATAATTCTATTTACTTTTCCTAATATCTTTGCATTCTGTATTGCACAAACATTACATGCTTGCTCATTTGCCATGGGACACTATGCATTTATGAAATATTTAATCAAGAATATCCCACATGATCAAATTCCAAGAGCACAAGGTATTTATTCTTCACTTGCTCTTAGTTGGGGAACAGCTTTCTTAACCATTTTTGGTGGTTATTTATATGATATAGAGCCTAGATATGCCTTTCTTGGTATGATTGTATTTACCATACCCTCATTGCTAGTGTCTCTAATTTATAAAAAATTGGAAAATGAGAAGTAAGCTGATCCATATGGTTTTTTAAGATACAAAAAGACATACATGTTACTTATTTCGAATACCAAAACTTTTTTATCCGTCTATAATAAAAACCATTCTGTACCTTCGATAAGTTGAAGGTACAGAATTTAAATTAGCATCTCAAGTAGTTTCTTTTAAACCCAAGTTTTTTCTTAGCAATAGCATTCTCAATAGTTGCTACTACACCTGGTGGCTTACATTTTGGATCTTGCTGAATAATTTCCTCAAGAATCTTTTTAGCAAGAGTATATGCCCTTTCATGGAGTGGGAGATACGAAATCCCTACCGATATTAAGAAAGCGTTCATAGCATTCTTTGCTCTTCCCGGTGTTCCATGGAATTCACGTTCAATTTTATCCAATAATCTTTTAATTTGTTCACAGTTAAAGTAATTATCTTTTGTTGACTCGAGTGTCCAAGTAAATGTGCTCCACCCAGCACTCATTTTGAGTTCATCACCGCTAGTAATCCATTCCTCAGCAAGTTCCAAATTGAAATCTGCTTCCACTAAACATACGGCAACAACGAAATCAGAAAGCATAAAGAAATACGCTTTCTCTATCCAATCTTCAAAATCTTGCCTAGACATTTTTTTGACATCGACAATCATTCCTGCTAAATACATGGCATCATAGTTTCCGGTGTTATATAGAGCAAATGCTAAATCATTATCATGCTTGATTTTTTTAACAATTGGATTCAGATCTTTGATTGCACAACCAAATAATGGTTCATGAGCTCCATTTCTTATGTACGTTTTCTTTGTGCGTTCAGAACCAGCCGCTTCTAACTCAAACAGCACTTCTTCAAGTTTCATAAAAGTCCCCATGTTCTTCGTAATTTTTTTCATTATATCATTAAGCTGTTTCATATTTTTAACAGTATTGTTTACTGTTCTTTCTTAATGCTAACTTTCTTATTTTCGCCAAAAAGTTGGGCAATCCGCCTTATCAACTATGTTAAACTCAATCATTTTCTCTAGTAACAAATAATCAATTGGACTATTCCACGGGATACGTACTAGCTGCTTGGTGTGGTCATAACCAGATTGCACAATTTCAATTGAAAAATGATTAATAACTGCCAATTCAGGGGCAACAGCCAAATGATTTTTGGAAATACTAAAACCTATAATAAATGTTCCATGATCAGTAAACATAGGCTGTTTCCAAGCAATCTTTGGTACTAATTGAGGAAATTTCTTCATTACCCATTCTAAAACCTCAACTGTTCGAGCATAATGTTGTGGGTTTTCAATCCCTGATATATATTCTTCAAAAACGTTCATGTTACTTTCTCCTATAATAAAAAGAATTTGGTTTAAAAACGTGTTGTAAATTCAATTCCATTAACAAAGCATATACACAAATCCATTAAGCATGAAACAGAATTTTTTAATTGAATTGGTTAAACTTATATTAGTGAAAATAGGTGTAAACTGCAATATGGCTCTTACATTGGTTATGTAAAAATACTACAAAAAGAAAAACTAAACAAAAAAGAGGAACCCTTATTGAAAGGATTCCTCTAAATTTTTATAAAACTAATTTAAATTAAAGTTTTACAATGTTTGTAGCTTGTGGTCCACGTTGACCTTGTTCGATACCGAATTCAACTCTTTGACCTTCTTCTAAAGACTTGAAACCTTCGCCTTGGATAGCTGAGAAGTGAGCGAATACGTCGTTTCCGCCTTCAACTTCGATAAATCCAAAACCTTTTTCTGCGTTAAACCATTTTACTGTACCTTGTGTCATATTAATGACCTCCATTATTGTTTTTAATATATCAGCTTCTCGAAAAAAATACACCTATTACAAAAAGTACCGAACGAACTCGATTACTCTTTGTAATAGGCGAATTCAAATAATTTTCTGTATAACTTTATATCATGTTTACTATACACTAAATATATATATTCGTCAAATATAAATATTGATACAAGAAATATAAATCGGTACTGTCTTTTTTTCTGGAAGCTATACTTTATTTTTTCCTCCATTTAAACCCTTTTATACAATGAAAGTCAAATTCAGGATAAAAATTCGATCCCTCCCACCGAGTGTTATTGATGGGGGAGATAAAACATTTCACCGCATCTCTGAATAGACGGCATTTCTAAAGTATATTTTAATCGTATCCATGAATAGACGGTTTTTCTAAAGTATATATTAATCGTATCCTCAACCGCTATATTACTTTTTCTAGTTCAGTTAAACGAATGCTTTGGGCATAAATGGCTGCTTGAGTTCTATCCGATACCTTTATTTTATCAAATATTCGGGTTAGATGTTTTTTTACAGTATTTTCCGTAATATAAAGATGTTTCGAAATTTGACGGTTATTAAAACCCCTTCCTAATGCCAACAAAACCTCGCGTTCCCTTGAAGTAAGGGTACTAGCAATTGTTTTTTTATCCACTTTTAATATTAAGGGGAATAATTCAGCATCATAATATTTTTTTCCCTTTTTTATTTGTTTCATGGCATAGATTAACTCCTCAGAACTTGACGTTCCAAGAATATATCCTTCTATTCCAGTTTCGGTTGCTGCTTGAAGAAGTTCTTTGTTGTTATAAAAATCTATTATAATAAAACCTATTCGGGCATGGGATTTCAGTTCATAAATTTCGTCCAAGCCATTCTCATTCCCTGTGTATATATATAGTATGATATCTAAATTTCTGTCCTCATCGAATGAATCTATTTCTATTAAAGTTTTTCCATGACGTGAAACCTGTATATCTTCCAATTCTGAAAGAATAGCTTCAACACACTCCCTTAATAAAGGACTATGTGAAATGATTGCAACCTCCATTTTTTACCTCCATCTTATCAAATTTAAAACATCTTATTTTACTACGAAGGTCGGTTGCACCAGTTGCTCCATACGTTCCAGGTCCCCAGATACAGAACGTACTTCTACGCTTTCCATTCATATACTTTAAAATCTATACCTATTTTATATATAACAGGGGCAAAGTTTGTTTAAATTTGTCCTCAAGTAACAGTATTTTTTGTCATATTCTTTACCCTTTCGATAATTATTTTAATTTAAGGAATCCTTTTTAAATAAAAAATAAAAAAAGGTGTAACATTTTGAAGAAGTATCAAACTTTCTTCAAAATGTTATACCTTTTATTTTTAGATCTTTATTTGTGGCTTGTACGATTTGATATTTATTATTGTAGGTTGTTTACAGTCTTTGACCAATTTGTTCCGTTTCCGCTTAATTGGAAAACCCAAGTTTTTGGCGTTAACTTAAAATATACAACTTTTCCAGGCTCAACTGTTGTAGAACCACCATCGACCGATACTGTCACTGGCAAAATGGTTTTATTATAAACTCTTATAGGGTCCACTGTAGAATTATCGTTATCATTTACTCGAGTTACTTCTACTAAATTTGTAGCAAATTCTGTTTCTAGAACTAAAGAACTAGACGTGAATTGTTTAGCTGAAGCAGATGCAACATAGCTAGCGTTTTCTGATAGCGCTTCTGAAGAAAGTTGCTTAATTTCTGCTTGATCTTGGTTAGCTAATTCGATACTAGCATTTGCCTTATTCATCTCAGCTGAACCAGTTTCTATTCTATCGTTACCAGAAGTTAAATCTACACCTAATCTATCTACCTCAGAATTTGCAGCTTTTAATTCATTATTCAGACGAACAATCTCGTCTTGTAACTTATTTATTTTATCTTGACCTCTCGCACTAAAAACATAATTTGCGTCATTTGCCTCGCGCACTTCCCAGTTCGCTTCTTCTAAATAACCTTTTAATGTTGTAACCTGTTGCTTTAAACCATTGATATTAGAATTTATATCAGTCTTAAAAGATGTATACGTGGCAGCCCCAGCAATAAGAGTTCCAGTTAATGCTAGAGGTAGAAGAGTTTTAGCTCCTAAACCTGTAAAAAAGTTCATTAAAAAATCCCCCATTAGAATAAAATTATAGAAATACTGTATGCGCATACATCTTACTTCTGAAGAAATTGTATACTAGTCTAAATCTTTTTGTAATTCCTCAAAGGTATAATATTATAGCTAGTTTTTTATCAACCATTAGGTAATTTCCGTATGAAACAAAAGTAGTATCAAAAAACAGTTGTTGTTGATTACATAAGGTGAAATGCTTTTATCATAAACTTTTTGCAGCATCACTCTCTAAATGCGCAATCTAATCTTTTATATATGAGGAAAAAGCTTGCTACAAAACTAACCACCCACCAAATAAAATTCGGCAGGGGGATGAGTAATGGGATTTATTCAAAAAAGCTTCTGTGATAAAAACATTGTTCATTTTACAAGAGTCAATCATATCATTTCCTAAAACTTCAACCTGTTTAAATCCTTCTTTATTAACTTTTAGTCAATAGCAATGAATGTTATCTATTTTGTCAATTTCAAGCATCTTTTCTGTGACATGGTTACAGAACGACTACCATGTTGTCGAATATAATTTCAAAAACGGAGGGATACAAATGACACAAATCTTTTATTTGATTAGTATTTCGGCACTTGTTTTTTCTTTTTTAAAAAGCAAAGAAAAAACGAAATTGGCACTAAAAAAGGCATGGAAATCATTTGAGAGCATCCTGCCACAGATTTTATCAATCATACTTTTAATTGGTATGTTACTTGCAATTTTGACACCAGAACAAATCTCTATGTATTTAGGGAATGATTCTGGGTGGATTGGCGTACTTATAGCAGCCATAATTGGAGCAATTATCTTGATTCCTGCATTTGTTGCCTTTCCACTTGCAGCTGCACTCTTAGACAGTGGAGCTGGTTATATGCAAATTGCCGCTTTTGTCTCAACTTTAATGATGGTAGGTTTTGTTACTATTCCAATTGAAATTAAATACTTTGGAAAAAAGGTAACAATTATAAGAAATGTACTTGCGTTTTTATTTTCGTTGATTGTAGCAGCGATAATGGGAGTGGTGTTGGGATGAAAATTGCCGGGTTAATAAAAAGATACAAACTTTTTCTACTTATATTTTTTATCAATGTATTTACTTTATTGTTTTTCCCTAAAGTTGGGGCACAGTCAATTAAAATTTCTTGGAAAAATATACTTGAAATGCTTTCGGTCATCCCACCAATTTTTGTATTGTTGGGACTTTTAGATGTATGGATTAAACGGGAAACTATGATGAAGTACATGGGCGACGGATCTGGTTTAATCGGTGTTTTAATTGCATTTTTCCTTGGATCTGCCGCTGCAGGGCCGCTATATGCAGCTTTTCCAGTTGCCGGCATTCTGCTCAAAAAAGGCAGTAAGTTATCTAATGTACTTGTATTTATCGGAGCATGGTCGACCACAAAAATACCTCTGTTATTGTTTGAGGCATCCTCACTTGGGACTACTTTCACTCTATTACGCCTGTTCATTAATGTAATAGGTATTGCAGTGATTGCACTATTGACAGACGTTTTATTGTCGAAATCAGAAAAAGAAGAGATTGTTCATTTAGCTATTGCTAGAGATTAGATTCATCTGAAAAACTAGTTGTGATTGAAACATCATCCTTAAGGCTTGAATTCATTTCATTTTAAGTCTCAACTGCCTTTTTAGTATGCTTCCCCAAGATATTTACTTTTTCATTTCTTTGTTTTTGTTGCTCGATTGAATGTGTTGGCTACTAACAACCTATTTTACGAAGAAACGGAAATTGTTCATGTAAACAAAAAACAGGAGAAGCAAAATGCTTCTCCATAGTTTACTAATTTCCTTGTTTTATTTTAAGCTACAGTGATTTTCCTTGACACAGTACTTACATTTCCGGATTTATCACTAACTGTGTAGATCAGGGTATACACGCCTTTTACGTTAACATTCACTGTTCCTGTCACAACAATTTTACTTGTTATGTATCCATCAAGATTATCCGTTGCGGTGACACCTGCATATGGATCGAATGGTGTGTTTAAAGCAATCGTCTTACTTGTAGCACCGTAAATTTTCGGCAAAGTGTTGTCTACTATGATCGTTCTTGACATAGTTCTTACGTTTCCAGAGTTGTCACTTACTGTATAGGTTAGCGTATACACGCCTTTTACATTAACATTCACTGTTCCTGTCACTACGAT
>JARBTR010000014.1 GCA_029240105.1 Caryophanales bacterium
CCCGAGAATTCTTGATAAAAATGACGTTAGGATTCGCACCTTAATATTCTTATGTAATTTTGGGAACGCCATGAGCGTACCTCCTTAATCTCCCGTTTTTTAAAATCATTCTTTTTTGAAAAATCTTTTACAAAAATTTTCATAAATTTATACCTTCTTTCTTTAATATTTTTTATTTTTAACTAATCACTAAAAGCAATTAGGCTTCCGCTTTCCTTTGTTAATCGATGATACTACTACTCATTCCAAACATCGTCTATTATAACGAAATTATTTCAATATGAGAAACTTGTTAAATTTACTAAAAACAATAGAACATTTTTACTTATTTAATTGAAAGAATTTCAAAGCAAAAAATAGGATATAAATGGAAACTACGTTAACCATAAAAAAACCTAAGCCTCAATAAAGACTTAGGAAATTTAAATGGTATTTAAATGGATAATGACTTACTTAACAGAAACAATCATTACGGCAATTTCGCCACCAGGCGTTTGAATATTCACTTGATCGCCTTCTTTTTTACCCATTAAGCTGCTTGCGATTGGTGAATCATTTGAAATTTTTGATTCAAAAGGATCCGCTTCAGCTGAACCAACAATTGTGTAACTTTCTTCTTCACCATCTGGTAATTCTTTAAAAGTTACAGTTTTTCCAAGTCCAACTACACCTGAGCTTCCTTCACTATTCTCGATAATTACAGCATGTCGAAGCATATTTTCAATTGTTGTGATACGTCCCTCAACAAATGCTTGCTCCTCTTTTGCTGAATCATATTCTGAGTTCTCAGAAAGATCTCCAAAGCTACGTGCAGTTTTAATACGTTCTACGACTTCTTTTCTTTTTACAGTTATTAATTGTGTTAATTCGTTTTCTAATTTCTCTTTTCCCGCAATTGTCATCGGGAAATTTTTTTCTGTAGCCAAAAAAATTCACTCCATTTGCCTTTTTTAGAGGTAGTATTTTAAATTCGTTACAATGTCCACTATAATAACAGAGTTTATGAAACTTTGTACAGGAATATTTAATATTTTTCAAAAAATGTTTAGATAAATTTTTCAAAAAATACATCTAGACTATTATAAACAATTGTTATTCAATTGCTAAGATATTTTGAATTTTAGAAGCCAGTAAATCGATTGCGACTAAATTATGACCGCCTTCTGGAATAATAATGTCAGCGTAGCGCTTGGAAGGCTCTATAAATTGATTATGCATCGGCCGGACAACTGAAATATATTGTTCTATGACTGAATCAACTGATCGCGCTCGCTCATTAGTGTCCCGTAAAATTCGTCGGATAATACGAAGATCAGCATCTGTATCAACATACACTTTAATATCCATATACTTCCTTAAATTTGCATCTTCTAATACCATGAGTCCTTCAACGATAATAACATCTGCTGGTTTCACTTCTACTTTTTCAGTTGAACGGGTATGAACTGTAAAGTCATATACTGGCTTCTCTATTGTTTCATAGTTTAACAACTGTACAATTTGTTCAACCATAAAATCATTATCAAAAGCCATTGGATGATCATAATTTGTTTTTAATCTATCTTCAAAGGTTAAATGCGACTGGTCTTTATAGTATGAATCCTGTTCAATCATAGTAATATGACCCTCGAATCGGCTCATTAAAGCTTTTGTAACACTTGTTTTACCCGAACCAGATCCGCCGGTGATTCCAATTATGACTGGTTTTTTCATCATTCTACATCTCCTTTCGCATCATATCATTTGGCTGGACTGGCTTGTCCACCTTGAATTTCACAATCATTAATGGATGTCTTGCTACATCAATTTCTTTTCCTTCTTCATCCCAGATAGTACCTACAGTTTGACTAAAATTCTCAGTTCTAGGTCCAAAAAATTCTATTTGAGTGCCTGGTTTAAAGTAGTTACGTTGTTGTAAAGTTACTATTTGTGTTTCAGAGTCATAAGATATCACTTGTCCTGCGAAATCATACGTCGTCTTTTTGCTGTGTACACCAAACATTTGTTGCTTATGGTCAGGCATTCCTTCAAAAAAAGATGAATCAGTGTCACGATTTGCACATTTATCAAGCTCTTTTACCCAATTTTCATTAAAAACGAAATTGTCTGGATCAGCACAGTATTCATCAATAATTTTTCTATATACACTTACTACTGTCGCCACATAGTGAATTGATTTCATACGCCCTTCAATTTTAAGACTATCGATACCAATTTCAATCATTTTTGGAATAGAGCGTATTAAATTCAAATCTTTTGGACTCATAGCAAAAGCATATTCTCCATCAGTGAATTGTGGCTCCTCACCTTGATACAAATCATAATCCCAACGACAGGACTGACAACATCCGCCACGATTAGAATCTCGAGCAGTCATATGATTTGAAAGAGTACAACGACCTGAATAAGCAATACACATAGCCCCATGGATAAAGCTTTCAATTTCTATATCCACTTTTTCTTTCATTTCTTTAATTTCTTCATAACTCGTTTCACGCGCTAGAACCACACGTTCAAGACCTTGCTCTTTCCAAAATTGGACAGCTTTCCAGTTTGATAAAGATTGCTGTGTACTTAAATGAATCTCAAGTTTTGGAGCAACTTTTTTACATGTTTCAATAATAAGCGGGTCCGCAACAATAATTCCTGTTACGCCTGCTCCTTCAATTGCACGTAAGTAATCATCAAGACCAGGTATGTTTTCGTTATGCGCAAAAATATTTGTAGTTACATAGATTTTTGCATTATATGTCTTTGCAAATTTTACGCCTTCTGCCATTTCATCAATAGAAAAATTATCTGCACTTGAACGCAATCCATACTCTCTTCCACCAATAAATACGGCATCAGCACCATACATAACTGCAATTTTTAATTTTTCTAAATTACCAGCTGGGGCTAGAAGTTCAGGTTTTTTTATAATGACCCGCCTACCATCAACTACTTTTGAAATTATTTGACTCATTTGTTCCTCCTAATTTATGAACACTACCTGACTCAGCACCTTGTTAATAAACGGTTTCTTTAAAGTAAAAACCAGTGTCAATTGGTCTACTTTTGGGCTGAATTTTCTCGATTTCAGCATGCATTGTCGCTTTAGATTCTTCATATGAACTTGGCTCTTCACAGTATAAATCAATTGCCTTTCGGTAAAGTTGCGTAATTTTCACCAGATAATCAGTTGACTTCAAAATTCCTTCAATTTTAAAAGAATCAATTCCTGCATCGATCATTTCACCAAGCTCTTCAATCAAGCAAATATCATTTGGACACATGATATGCGTGCCATTTTCATCTTGAAAAATTGGGTAACGAGTATCCCGTTCTTTGTCATGAAGGTAAGCTTTACGACTATTTTCGATTTTTTCTAAATCTTTCCCCATAAAATTCATGTAGTTATTGATTAAAGTTCTTTTAGATTGAAACATACAAGTCATACCATGTACTTGAACTTCGATTTCTACATCTGCATTTTCTTTAGTCTCAATTACTTCATCCATACTAAGTTCACGAGCTAAAACGGCACGTTTCGCGCCTTTACTGCCCCAATAGTTTGCAGTGAAATAATTTGTTGCAGTTGTTTCAGTATTCCAATGTAGTTTCATATGTGGTGCAGTTTCACGAACAGCCAATAGAACTGCCGGATCACCAAAAATGATTCCATCTACACCTACATGATCTAGGAAAGAAATATAGTCATTTAACTCGTCAATTCGATCATTATGCATAATAGCATTCATCGCCACGTAAACTTTTTTCCCATGTTGGCGCGTAATTTCTGATGCCGCCTTTACATCTTCTCTAAGAAATTCTCCTGATAAACGTAAGCCATAACGCTGTTCGCCTATTACAAAAGCATCTGCTCCAGCCTCGATTAAAGGTACTAGTTCTGTAATCTTTGATGGTGTAACTAAAAGTTCGGGTTTTTTCATTAGTATTTCCTTCTTTGTTTTTTGCTGAGTAACAAGAATAAATAATGGTACTTATATTTTTTAAATCGTCCATTTCGGTTGGGCACAAAGCATCCTCTAAGTAAAAACACACTTTAATTCAACAGTGTCTTAAATAACGTCTTTACTACTGGAATGTCATGTTTTATGAAATTTCATTAATACTGTTTATTTTTTAATACTCACAGCTAAACCGTCACCGGTTGGGATAATTACTGTTTCGTAATTTTCATTCTTAATAAGCCAATCATTAAAACGAGCAATTTTTGTAACCAGTTGACGTGTACGTTTTGATTCTATCACTTCAATTTTCTCTTCTAAAAGCCCTTTAAATAGTACATTGTCAGTGAAAATGATACCACCAGGAACTACATATTTTTCATAAATCTCAAAAAACCGTTGATACTGGCCTTTTGCAGCATCAATAAAAAGAGCATCAAAAGGGGCAGACTTGGCAACTTTATCCTCATCCTCTAATGCGTCTCCAAAAATGATAGAAATTTGTTTTGCATTATTGCTTCTTGAAATATACTTCCTTGCAAGCTCGTATCTTTCCAAATCTCGTTCAATTGTACAAATAGTAGACCCAGGTAGAGCAGAAACCATCCGTAGTGCTGAATATCCTATTGCAGTTCCGATTTCACAAATGGACTTCACATTTCCGATCTTCATAAAATGAAGCATTGTATCGATGCCATTTAATTCCATGATGGGTATATTCTTCTCTTTTGCGAACTGTTCCATTTCCTGAAGTAAAGGATTTCTTTCACTGGAAATATCGTCTAAATAATTACTCATTCTTTTTCCTCAATTACAACAATTCTTCAATTTTAACATAAAGAGTATGCCTTTGAAATTATCAAAGCCATACTCATTTTTGGATTTTGAAATATTTTTATTTCAAATACTTCGCAACATTTTTGTTATGTTGATCTAACGTTTTTGCAAATATGGCTTCACCAGTTTCAAGTGCAGTAACAAAGTATAAAAAATCTGTTTTGGTTGGATTTAAAACTGCATCAATAGAAGTTACTCCAGAATTTGCAATAGGACCAGGCATTAGTCCCTTGTATTTATAAGTATTATACGGGGAATCGACTTCCAAATCCTTGTGTAATACTTTTCCCTTTTGAACATCCAATGCATAAAGAATAGTTGGGTCAGTTTGCAAAGGCATTCCTATATTCATTCGGTTTTCAAAAACAGATGCAATTTTTTTGCGATCTGTGGCCTCACTGCTTTCTTCCTCAACAACTGATGCCAGGGTTAATAATTCATGGACAGTATATTTCCCTTCCATTTGTCCATAGAATTCACTTATAACCTCATCCATCTTTTTAAGCATTGGTACAACCAATTCTTCAACAGAAGGTTTTTCTTTTGTATATGGATAAGTTGCTGGGAATAGATAACCTTCTAATGGATAACGAACTTTTTTATTTAATATTTCATCACTTAGTAGATTTGGAAATTTTCCCATCATCTTTTTCACAAAATGGGAACTGTTTAGTTCATCCATCACTTGCTTTTCAGATCTATTCGTTTTTTTAGCTAGAATTTTGGCAATTTCTTTTATTTGCAATCCTTCGGGTATGGTAATTTTCATTACTACTTTTTCAGCAACTTTACCACTTTTTATTTCTTTAGTTATCTGATCAAGTGTCATGGATGGTGATAGTTTGTATGTTCCCGCCATAAAACCAGATTCGTTTTTAAATTTTAAATAGTACTTATAAATTTTTGCATTTTTAACAATACCTTTTTTCTCTAATATCATTGATATAGTAGTTGGTCCAGAACCCATTGGTATTTCAATTTTTTTCATTTTTTTATTATCTGGATTAACTGGCTTTAAAGCTGAGTTAATATATAAATAAACCCCAATAAATAATATTAGAAAGACGGCAAAACCAATAGCAGATGCTATTGCAACAACCTTTCTAACTCGCACAGCTTCTTCTTTTCTTTCAGCTACTTTTTGTAGTAGTTCTTCTTTTCTATCTTCAAAAATACTCATTTATTATCACCTATGGAATGTGGTCACATTGACCAAAGATTTCAAAGCATTTAAAATACATCCTTTTTATATTGTCAAATATTTGGTCCATAGTCAATAAAAATTAGTTAATTTCGCACTTTTAAAAGGAATCTGTCATAAAAAAACCATTAGCATTTGCTAATGGTTCGTTTTCATTTATTCTTCAGTTTCGTCAAGTTCTTCAGCTTCGATGAACGTGTTGATAACTTCTTCACAAGCAGCAAATTCTTCTTCATCTTCAACTGGATCTAAGCGACCAGCTTCGCCAGATTCATCTTGAGTATAAGCGAACACGAAAATATCGCCTTCTTCTTCCTCTTCTTCAACCTCAAGTGGTGCTACACAAACGTAAGATTTGTTGTATTTTTCTAAATCGAAAGTCAAAAGGATTTCGAAAAGTTGCTCATTTCCTTCATCGTCTACAATCGAAATCGTTTCGATTTCTTCATTTTCATAAGTTGTCATTTGGTTTCCTCTTTTCTATTTTTTTGAATTTGAATCTAAGTATGTTTGTAAAATCAACGTTGCAGCCATTTTATCAATGACATCTTTACGCTTTTTTCGACTAACATCAGCTTCAAGTAATATTCTTTCCGCTTGCATTGTCGTTAAACGTTCATCCACCATTTTAACAGGAATGTTAAATTTTTGCTCGAGAAGTCTAGCATATTGTTGACATGCTTCCCCTCTGGGTCCAATTGTTCCATTCATATTTTTTGGTAAACCTACTACAAAAAGTGAAATTTCATACTCTTCAATAAGAGCACTTATTCGCTTGAATCCTAAATGACGATTTTCAGTATCCACCGGAATAGTCTCAATTCCTTGAGCTGTCCAACCCATCGCATCACTAATTGCAACGCCAACTGTTTTAGTCCCAACATCAAGTCCAGCTATTCTCATTAGAGTCCACCGCGATGTTCTCTCAAGTAAGATTTAACCAACTCTTCGATAATTTCATCTCGTTCCAGTTTTCTAATTTTGTTTCTAGCATCTTGATGACGAGGAATATATGCGGGATCCCCAGAAAGGAGATAACCAACAATTTGGTTTATAGGATTATAACCTTTCTCTTTCAGTGAATTAAAAACCTGAACGAGAACATCCTGTACTTCCAGTTCAATAGAATCCTCATGAAAATTAAATTGCATTGTCTTATCAAAAGAATTCATGCACAAACACCTCCGCAACAGTCTAAATAGCAAAAATGAGATAATCTAATAGAGTAAATATTCTTTTCTAAACTATGTATAGAAAACAATCTAATCTAATTTATCAAATAAATTGTTAAAATTGATTACCCACTTTAGTGAAACTACTTTTTACTAAAGTCATCAAAATTGTAGTATACACTCATTTTACACCATTCGTTAGGAAAAAATAAACAAATACTATCAAAGTTGTTTATTTTTCTAGCATTTTTACTACTTCAGCAATCGCTTCGTCCAATTTTTCTGGACTTTTTCCACCTGCTTGTGCCATATCAGGGCGTCCACCGCCACTACCACCACAGATAGTTGCAACCTGCCTAATGATATTTCCAGCGTGGTAACCCTTTTCTATATTATCTTTTGATACTACAGCAATTAAATTTACCTTATCAGCAGTTGCACTACCTAAAACAATTACACTTGAAGGTAATTTTACCTTTAATTCATCGGCCATTGTTCGCAATGTGTTCATATCCTGTGCATTAACTTTTGCTGAAAGAACTGTGATCCCATTTACTAGTACTGCTTTTGATTCTAGTGATTTAGCTTCGATATTACCTAGTTTGGTTTTCAAGGATTCATTTTCACGGTGTGCATCCTTCAAATCAGCTAGTAAGGAATCTATTTTTACAGGAAGATCCTTTAGATTTACCTTTAACTTCTCTGCAGATTCCTTTAATACATTCACTTGTGAAGTCATCAATTCATATGCAGCTTGTCCAGTAACAGCCTCAATACGACGTATACCTGCTCCTATTCCTGCTTCAAATACTATTTTGAAAAGCCCAATAGAGGAAGTATTGCTTACATGACATCCACCACATAACTCAAGGCTGTAGTCACCTACTTTTACAACACGCACAACATCTCCATATTTTTCACCAAAAAGAGCCATTGCACCCATTTCTTTTGCCTCTGCAATTTGTTTGTAAGAAATGTTTAAATCTAGTGTTGCCCAAATCTTCTCATTTACTATCTGTTCAATTTTTTCAAGCTCTTCAGCAGTTACAGCACCAATGTGAGAAAAATCAAAACGTAAGCGTTCTGCAGACACTTGTGATCCAGCTTGATTTACATGAGTACCTAGTACATCCTTTAATGCTTGGTGTAACAAATGAGTAGCTGTATGATTTTTTGTAACACGTCCACGATTGGCTAGATCTACCTTTGCTAAAACAGTTTCTCCTACTGTTAATGTTCTTGAAACTATTTTTACTGTGTGCATGGGTTGGCCGTTCGGTGCTTTTTGTACATCTGTAACTTCAGCAATACCGTTAAGATTAGAAAGGGTTCCTAGGTCAGCAATTTGCCCACCACTTTCTGCATAGAAAGGTGTTTTGTCTAGCATGATTTGGACAACATCTTCACGTGATGCAGATTGTACTGCTTCACCATCTTTAAGGATGTAAAGAATCTTTCCTTCTGATTCCAATAGGTCATACCCAACAAATTCACTAGGATCTTTTAATTCGCCAAGAATTCCACCCTGAACTTTCATCGATTCAACATCTTGACGGGCATTACGAGCACGTTCACGTTGTGCTTCCATTTCGCTATTAAATCCTTCACGGTCAATTCTCATATTTTCATCAGCAGCATACTCTTCAGTTAACTCAATTGGAAAACCAAAAGTGTCATACAATTTGAAAGCATCTTTCCCACTAATCGTATCGCTTCCGTTTTCTTTTTCATTTTTAATAACTTCTGCTAAAATTTCCAAACCACCGTTTAGTGTTTCGTGGAAACGTTCTTCTTCGCTCTTGATAACCTTTTGAACAAAAGGAATGTTTTCCTTTACATTTGAATAGTAAGCCTCCATGATTTCAGCTACAACAGGAACTAACTCAAACATAAATGGTCTTTCAATACCTAATTTTTTAGCATAACGAACCGAACGACGTATTAAACGTCGTAAAATGTAGCCACGACCCTCATTTGAAGGTAATGCTCCGTCCACGATATTCTTTTCCAGATAGTTTTTCCATGAAATGAATCATTGGCAAAAATAGATCTGTGTCGTAGTTTGTCTCTCCATCTTGGATAATCGCTACCATTCGTTCTAATCCCATTCCTGTATCAATGTTCTTTGTAGGAAGTTCAGGATATTCAGAACGTTTCAATCCTTCTTTTGAATTAAATTGAGAAAGTACGATGTTTCCAATTTCAAGATAACGATCGTTTTCTAAATCCTCAATTAAAAGTCTAATACCGATGTTTTCTGGATCATATTTTGTTCCGCGATCATAAAAAATCTCAGTACAAGGACCACATGGGCCTTCTCCAATTTCCCAGAAATTGCCCTCAAGTTTAATAATGTGGTCTTCAGGTAAGCCCATCTTTAGCCACTGATTATAAGAATCGTTATCTTCTGGATAAACAGTTACATAAAGTTTATCTTTCTCAAAACCAAACCAATCTGGTGAAGTAATCATTTCCCACCAGTATGCCATTGCTTCTTCTCTGAAATAATCTCCAATCGAGAAGTTACCTAACATTTCGAAGAACGTATGGTGTCGAGCCGTAATACCTACATTTTCGATGTCATTTGTTCTGATTGCTTTTTGTGAATTTGTGATTCGTGGATTCTCCGGGATCACACTTCCATCAAAGTATTTTTTTAGTGTGGCAACACCTGAATTAATCCAAAGCAATGTAGGGTCATTAACAGGTACAAGCGAAGCACTTGGCTCAATGGCATGTCCTTTTTGCTCGAAATAATCGAGAAACATTTTTCTCACTTCAGCACTTGACATTTTTTTCATCTTTTTATACTCCTTATTCATAATATTCAATTATTTTTAGCATTCAAAACGAATGAAAATTCAGTTGTTTGTCATACCTGATAAGCTTTAAAATGGTAGTTTCTACGAGATTGTTGACTATTGAAACAAAAAAAGTCCCTGCTTTATCACTAAAGCAGGGACGAATAATTTCGCGGTACCACCCTGATTGTAAACAAAAAAACGTTTACCATCTCTCAACCTTAACGCGGCATACGGTGAGTTTTACTCACACTCCAGACTAGCCTTCCAAAAGTCTTCAATTAGATTTCTTTCACCCTAGGAAATCCTCTCTAGTAATTGGGCACTTTTGTACTCGATCTTTCATCATTTTGAACTGTATTCTACAAATTATCACATTTGAATGATGCTTTGTCAATCTAAGCCCATAATCCAAAAATTAAAATTAAATTTCCTTATCTCTTTTTTGTTGAAAATGAAATTTTACATGTGTGATGATGACTTTGATAATTGCAAGGATAGGAACAGAAAAAATAATACCAGAAAGACCTCCGACCTCTTCCCCTATTATTAGTGCAAACATAATGAACAAAGGATGTAGTCGTAAATTTTTACCCATAATAATGGGTGAAATGAGGTTTCCTTCAATAATTTGCAAAACCGCATTTGTTATAAAGACTTTTATAACCATGCTTTTAGAAATAGTAAATGCTATAAGAAGTGCTGGAACAGCTCCAAAAACAGGACCAAATGTCGGTATAATGTTCGTTATACCAACAATAACACTTAATAAAATTGGGTAATCCATACCAATCAAAAGGTATGCAAAATACGATAAAATACCAATCAAAACACATACAAAAAGTTGAGCTCGAATATACCCTCCGAGGGAAAAATCTAATTCTAAAAATAAAGCACGAACACTAGACTGCCATTTGCGTGGAATTAAGCCAATAAAGAAATCTTTGATTTTGGTATGATCATGTAGCATGTAATACGTAATAAAAGGAATGGTCGTAATCGTCAAAATCAAACTTGGCAGGTGGGTAAATTGCTTGCCAATTCCATCAGCTTGATTCGCCATACTGTTTTCATAGTGGTTGATTAACTGATGTAATTTTTTATGGATCCCAAATGGTAGCTTTCTGGATTGATTTTCAAAGTTGAAGATTAAGTCATGATACTTTTCGGTTAATGACGGTGTTTGTTTTGAGAATTCTTTCATTTGTTCATAAAAAGCTGGGATTCCCAAATAAACTGCTAACACAATCGCTCCAAAGAATAGCGTGTATACCACAGTTAACGCGATCCATTTTTTCACACCTAAGTTCTTTAAAATTCTTATAAAAGGGTGTAGAAGATAACTTATAAAGGCAGAAATGAGAAATGGTATGGTTCCAATCCACAAAATATGAAAAAATCCAGACCAAATATTCCGGAGCAAATAGATAAAATAACAAAGTATAAGGATCAGTAAAGTTAGTAATAAACGATAGATCCATTTTAATTGGATGTTCATGATTGTCGGAAGACGATATACGAACAATTCTTTTAACGTCAACTTGGTAACTTATAAAAATCTCTAATAGTACCAAAAGAAGTTGCATGTACGTCTAATCCTTTCACCCCTAACGAAAAACCTTCTATCTATTTTTCGTTAGAGGTGACTTTTATATACTATGTGTTCGTTCAAATGGACCATTTTTCAAAGAAACTAACTGCTGTACTTTCTCCAATTTTAAAAATCTCTTCACATTCTGTTTTCGGCATATCAAAGTCTGCACTTACTCCCTCTTTCAGTTTAATAAAAATAATATTCTTTTCAACTTTGCGAGAGATGTGCCTGAGATCATGTGAGTTGAGCGCTGAATTAAATAAAGCTGAAAAAAGCTCAATAGCATTACTGATTTTTCGATTATGTTCAAGTTTTTCCTTAGGTGTTAACTGAACACCTAAAACCGGTCGAATGGGTTTTTCATCTGGTTTTTCAAATAACCAAATCGGAAAATTACTAAGCAAGCCACCATCAACAAATACATTTTTTTTAATTTTTACTGGTTGAAAAATGTAAGGAATACTAATGCTCATACGAACAGCCTTAGCCACAGAAAATTCATCTGGATTAATACCATATTTAGGAAGATCATCAGGAAGAACAATAATGCGATTATTTGAAACGTCGGATGCAATAATTCTAAGTGAATCTCTTTCAATGTCTTTAAAAGTGTGTATATTTCTTGAAGCCAAGACTTGTGTGAACCATTTCTCAAAAGCATTACCTTTGTAAATACCCATCTTCCAATATAATAGGAACCATTTTATAAGTGGTAAGGTACGAAAACTTGAATCAAGAAAACGATTTCGTGGAGCATTTAGAAGTATGTCATAAATCTCCTGACTGTTTAATCCAGCAGCTACTAAAGAAGCCACGATAGAACCAGCACTTGTCCCAGCTACTCTTTTAAAAATGTACCCTTTATCTTCAGCGGCTTTTATTGCACCAACTAAAGCATACCCCTTCATTCCTCCACCCGAAAAAACACCATCAATCTGCATGAAATCACCTCTGCGATTTGGCCAATGGAGCTTGGAACTAATTCATTTTGCAAAATGGTCCAGGATCACTGACATCCAATCATTAAGTAAAGAAATGGCAAAACGATTCGTTTTATGTGTCAAAATAGTCAGATTTTTTCAGTAACCATTAGAGACACGCAATGATTGGCAACCTATGCTACTCCACTGTTTATACAGATAGATAAGCAGTTTAAGCCAGTCTTAGAACAAAATGTTCAATCTTTTCAGTTCATGTAGAAAAATGTATAATGGACAAGTATTTAAATATGAAAGGTTGTTTTTTTATGGAATGGTGGATTTTAGGTGGGGTTGTAGCTCTTTACGTAGCTTACATTATTTACAATTACCTCACTCAACGCAAAGCTTCGAAAGTGCTTACTGAAGCTGAATTTATTGCAGGTTATCGCAAAGGTCAATTAATCGATGTACGAGAAGATAATGAATTTAAAGCTGGACATATTTTGGGTGCACGAAATCTACCAATGTCGATGTTCAGACGTACAATGACTTCACTTCGCAAAGATATGCCTGTATATCTTTACTGTCAAAATCAAATTAAAAGTTCACGTGCCGCTTCTATGCTTTATAAAGCTGGATTTAAAGAAATTTATCAGCTACAAGGTGGCTTTAAGTTATGGACGGGAAAAATTAAGAAATAGTTGTAAGACCTTCGAAAAAAATTTCGAAGGTCTTATTTTATTTATCTCTTTCAGTAGGTTCATTCCCTCTTTGGCCTAATCAATCGTAAAACTTGACCTTATGCCTAACATACTCTAGAATTGAAACAATTATTTATACAACAAGCGTTGACGAAAGAGAGTAAACTTTAAGAATGCTAAAGAGAGCTGATGTTTGGTGAGAATCAGTGCAGGATTAATGTTGAATGGGCTTCTGAGCAACTTGGCTGAACATTAAGTAGGCTAAGCGGAATGTCTTACCGTTAAAAGAGACTATGTATCGAAACAGAATCTTGTTTCTGTACAGAAAAGTGCGTTTACATTGTAAACGAATGAAGGTGGCACCACGGGTTACTCGTCCTTAATTTTATTAAGGATGGGTAACCCTTTCTTTTTGTAAAAATTTAAAGCGGAGGTGCAACATGAAGAAAACAATTTTAACCGGTATTAAACCAACTGGTCGCGTTCACTTAGGAAATTATATTGGTGTAATCAAACCTGCATTGGAATTGGCTAAAATTGATGAATATCAAACTGCCTACTTTATTGCTGATTATCATGGGTTAATAAATATCCACGATGCAAAAGAGTTAAGAGAACTTTCCTACGGAATTGCTGCTACATGGTTGGCATTAGGCCTTGATCCAAACAAGTCACTTCTTTATAGGCAATCAGATATACCTGAGATACTTGAGCTAAATTGGATTTTATCTTGTTTCGTTTCAAAGGGAATGATGAACCGAGCACATGCATACAAGGCTAAGGTTGAAAAAAATTTACAATCAGGTATCGAAGTAGATTCTGGCGTAAATATAGGTCTTTACAACTACCCTATTTTGATGTCAGCAGATATTTTAATGTTCAAAACTGACACTGTACCTGTAGGAAAAGATCAAGTTCAGCATGTAGAAATCACGAGAGATATTGCTGAAAACTTCAACAGAACTTATAGAGACACTTTTAAGCTTCCAGAATTTCTAATTCAAGAGCAGGGTTCTATTTTACCTGGGCTAGATGGAAGAAAAATGAGTAAGAGCTATGGGAATACGATTCCACTTTTTGAGGAACCAAATAAACTTCAAAAGTTAATAAATCGCATTGTAACGGATTCAAAACCTCCAGAAGAACCAAAGAATCCAAATACCTCAACTTTATTCACTATTTATAAGGAATTTGTTTCACAAGAAGAGGCCCTTAGAATGAGTGAAAATTTTTTAAATGGAATTAGCTGGGGTGAAGTGAAACAGGAGTTGTTTATAGTATTGAATAAAGCTCTTGGAGGGCCACGTGAGAAATATTATGAAATGATTGCAAATCCTAAGGTTATTGATGAAATTTTGTTTGATGGAGCAAAAAAGGCTAGAGCAATTGCAATCCCATTTTTAAAAGAAGTAAAAAAACAAATTGGTTTATAAATAATAAAGGCAATCTCATGTAAAAAAGAGATTGCCTTGTTTATTAATGTTTTATAGAGGTACATCTCTCTATATCTTTTTCCTTATTTTACCCACAATAAATAGAATAATTGGTATTATCACACCAAAGGTACTATTAATATACACTAAAAAATTCATCGAAAATGTTTCTAAATCAAATCTGTTTATTGTTAATCCTAATGTAAGAAGATAAAGCAAAACTAAATAAATATTTAGTAAATGATTTGTTTCTTTAAGCTTAGACAATGATTTTATAATGTTTAAACTAATAAAAATCAATACAGTTAAAAGAATGAAATCTGAAAAAATGAAAACGCCTACTACGATACTTTCTATTTTTTCTATTGTATCTAAAATTGATATTTGTTTTACTGCAACTAAATATGCAAAAGGGATCCTTTGAGTGACTGAACTAGTTAGTGTTCCTACAACTTCAAATACGATCACAGCTGAAAATAGTATAAAAAATACAATTGTAGAGATTCCTGATTTTAGAAGTTTTGCCTTATCATTAATAAATTCTCCTATAAAGAACATTAGAAAGAAGTAACTTCCTATTGCAGTAGTAACCATACTTCCTTGCAAAATAGGTAAAACCTCTTTTGTAGAAACTGGCAAAACGCTATCCATTCGAATATTTTGAATCATGCATAAGCAAAGTATGACAAAAGCAAACATAATAACTAGAAAAAGAATTTCTGACATTCTGCCAATGTTCGTAATTCCTTTAGGTAAAATATAGGCAATGACCAGTAATGTAATTAGTAAAATAAAATACATTGGTATACCTGGATATGCAGAGCCTATTAACCTTTCAACGTCATATCTAAGATAAATGGTTATTAGCAGTAGAGACCATAGGAAATAAAAAAACACTATAATCTTTCCAACCCATACACCAAATATCTCATAAATAACTTCCATCATTGATTTATCAGTATGTTTTTTAAAAATACTATGCAAAATGAACAACATAATAAACAATGTAATTACTGCAGGAAGTGGTGCAAGCCATGCGGCCTGCCTAGCCTTAGCAGCAGAATATCCTGTAGTGTACCGTATGATTGGAGAACATGCTAGCACTATAAAAATTAGAAATGTTTGCCGTAATGAAATTTTACCTTTTGACATGTATATCTCCTTAATAGTTAAATCCAATCAAATCATAGAAGTTACGAAATAAACTGGCAGAATTGGTATTCATCAGATAATAGGTACCATACGATAAGGTTATTACACCTAAAAAGACAAAAACAACAATTTCTCTTTTTAAACCCTTTTTCCACATTGTTTTAATCTCAAAGTAACTAATAAGTATAACAATAAAATAAAGCAACTTCATCGCTAGTTACCCCCATTGCGTGTAGGTTCGTTTAGTTGATATGTTCTCATAATATTTGAATCAACCCGAACAACAAAGTCAATTTTAGAAAGTCTTTTTCCCCAGTCTTTTTCATACTTTTCCCAAACTGTTGGATGTTTCTGATAAAAATGAGACCCTATTCCAATAAAATCTTGTTCTGTTTTTTGTGCTTCTTGAATCGCACCCATTACCATCTTTTTAACTGTTTCATTTTGTGCTTTTTCTATAAACTCTAAATCACTTTTGTTAAATATGTCTTTGTGACCAAAAATTTCATCCAAATTAGTAGTAATATCTATAGTTATGGTTGCTTTTAATTTATCGTTTTTCATAATTAAGGGCTCTATTTTCGTCCTACTAGCCATAATCTCAAGTGAAATATTTTCCCCTTTTTTATCTTTCACAACGATGATACCACCCTCATTTAGGTTTCGAAGCCATGTTAATCCTCTAACTTCATTATGGTTTAAAAATTTGATGAATTTATCTCCATTAAAAATTGCAAATCCATCTAAGTAAATGTCCATTTTACCCTTTTCTGACTTTTGTAATGATTTTTTCATTTCAACACTTGGTATGTACAAAGAAAGGTATGGCTTGTCTAAAATAAACATAGCTTCTGCTAAAGGGACTTTTGTAGATAAGGACAAAGTATCACTTGCAACTTCCAAATGTGAAAGTCTATCTGAGATAAAATACTCACCCTTTCCAGACTTTTCTAAGAAATCTTGAGCGGTCATGCCTTTTACAATATATATCCTAGAATTCAACCTAAGTTCGTGATCTCTTGATATAAAATCAATACATTCTAGCAAGCCATGTTTCGCCATTTGCTCACTAATTAAGATGTACTCAGTATGACCAAAAAAAGGTTTTTTTTCAGAAAACAGGTTAAGTCTTCTAATAGCGTCAAATACAGTCTTTCCATCAGCAGTAATATTTATTGATTTAGATGGTTGTGATGAACCACTACCTCCCGTTTGTAAGGATACATTTTTTGCAGAAGCCGTTACTCTAATATTCCCTTTTTTGGGCTTATCAAAGGCAATAACTTTTATAAATGTCAAATCATCAATTTCTGTTCTACCTTTTAAAAAAGGTTTGCAACCTGCTAAGGAAATTGAAATGAATACAATATTCAAAAGAATAATTACTTTTTTCATTGTTATTTCATTCTCCTTTTATTAATTGGACCAAGAGCTAATGGTCTTTCCTTTTGGAATTTTAATGGCAACCTAAAAAATGTATCTTGATATTGATTATCCTTACTTGCAACTATTGGTGATAGATAAGGGACACCAAAGCTTTCCATTTGACATAAATGAAATAACAAAATTAACAAACCAGTACATAAACCAAAAATACCCATTAGACTACTAAAGATTACTAAAACAAATCTCCATAGACGTAGTGCATTTGAGAGGTCTTGATTTGGCATGGTAAAGCTTGTAATAGCTGTTATGGCTATAACTACAACAGTTGCTGGTGACAATAGTTTTGCTTCAACAGCAGATTGGCCTACAACTAACGCTCCAACGATTGAAACTGCCTGTCCGATTGATTTGGGAAGTCTTAAACCTGCTTCGACTAACACTTCGAAAGCTGCCAACATTAATATAACTTCAACAAACATTGGAAATGGAACTCCCTCTTTTGCACTTGCAATAGATGTCGCAAGTTCTGATGGAATCATCTCTTGATGAAATGAAGTTATTGCAATATAAAGTGAGGGAATTATCAATGTAAAAAACAATGCAACATATCTTAAAAACCTTATTGAAGAGCTTATAAGAAAATGTTGAGAATAATCCTCAGGTGCCTGTAATAACTCTATAAAAGTTGCTGGAATTACATAAGCAATAGGAAGACCATCAATGATTAATCCAACTTTACCGTCAACAATATTTGAACAGAACTTATCTGGTCTTTCGGTATATATAACTTGAGGAAATGGACTATTTACGTCATCAACAATAAATTCCTCAATAAATCCAGCTGTAATTGCTCTATCGACTTCAATAGCATTAAGTCTTTTCTTTACTTCATCAATAATATTTCTATTTGTAATATTGTTCATGTAAACAGTTGCAACTGGAGTCCGTGATTGCTTTCCAACGACTGTTTCTTCTATTACAAGGTTATGTGATTTTATATTCCGTCTAATTGTGGCTGTATTTATTCTTAATAGTTCAACAAAACTATCTTTCGAACCTTTTAGTACACTCTCACCCGTTGGCTCCGATATACTACGTTTTTCAAAACCTTTTGCATCGATAACAATAGCTGTTTTTTCGCTATCGAAAACGAGAAGAGTTGCCCCATAAAGAAGTGCGCTCATTGCTTTATTAAGCTCTGTAACTTTTTGCTGGCTTACAAAATACAATTTGCCACTATCAATTTGTTTTATAACTTCTTTCACGTTTACCGCTTCATTAAACACTTTTTCTTGAATAATAGGTTTTAGTATGTAATTACTGATGTAATCACTATTAATTAGCCCATCAACAAAAATAAGCGTAAATTTTAATTTCTTATTATCATTAATAAAAATATCACGGAATTTCACATCCGAATTTTTTTCTAATAGGCCTTTTATGTTGTCAGTTAAAAGATCAAGATCGTTGCGATCCAGTCTTTCATCAAATGATGTGCTTTCATCCTCTTTATATTTCTTCTTACTTTTAAAAAACAAATTTATCACTTCCCTATTAAACAAAATTAATCTCTTGATAAGTTAGTATGTTTAAAATTTTTACTTCAATTCGCAGAAATAATTAAGGCAAGCTGAAAAAATACAGTAAGTAAAATTACAAAAATTAGAGATTCTAAGTCAAATGTTTTCGTGATAATTTGTTTTACTCATATATCATTTTTGTCAATGCAAAAAAACGCCAAATTGGACATAAGTACAATTTGGCGTTTTTCATAATAAGGTTTTATTCTTTCACATATCTCAGTACTGGCTTACGAGCAGCCAGAGTTTCATCAAGGCGTTTTACAACCGTTGTATGTGGTGCATTTTGAACGATTTCAGGATTTTGAATTGCTTCATTTGCAATTTGAATCATAATATCACAGAAACCATCCAATGTTTCCTTTGATTCTGTTTCTGTTGGTTCAACCATAATACCTTCTTCTACAATCAAAGGGAAGTAGATTGTTGGAGGATGGTATCCGAAATCAAGAAGGCGTTTTGCAATATCTAAAGTACGCACACCTAATTTCTTTTGTCGGCGACCAGATAACACAAATTCATGTTTACAATGACGGTCGAATGGTAGATCAAAATGTTCTTGCAGGCGACGCATCATGTAGTTAGCATTCAATACTGCATACTCTGTCACTGCTTTTAATCCATCTGGACCCATGGAGCGGATATATGTGTAGGCACGAACATTGATTCCGAAGTTGCCATAATATTGCTTTACACGGCCAATTGATTCAGGTCGGTCAAAATCTAATTTATAAGACTCGCCATCTTTTACGATAACTGGTCTTGGAAGATATGGAATTAAATCAGCCTTGCATCCTACTGGACCAGATCCAGGGCCACCACCACCATGAGGGCCAGTGAACGTTTTGTGTAAATTCAAATGAACAACATCAAATCCCATATCCCCTGGGCGAGCTTTTGACATTACAGCATTTAAGTTAGCGCCATCGTAATACAATTTCCCCCCAGCTTCGTGGACAATTTTTGCCATTTCAAGAATGTTTTCTTCAAATAAACCTAACGTATTTGGATTTGTCAACATAAGTGCTGCTGTGTCTTCGCCAACATGCGCTTTCAAATCCTCGATATCGACTAGTCCGTTTTCAAGTGACTTGATTGTAACTGTTTCATATCCAGCAATCGTTGCAGAAGCTGGGTTAGTGCCATGTGCTGAGTCCGGTACGATAACCTTTGTACGCTTATGATCCCCACGAGCTTCATGATATGCACGGATTAACATTAAACCAGTCCATTCACCATGTGCTCCAGCTGCTGGTTGCAATGTTACTTCATCCATACCTGTAATTTCTTTTAAGGACTCTTGTAATTCGAATAAGAGTTCTAGAGCACCTTGGGTAGATTCTTCAGGTTGATATGGATGTAAATGGGCGAAACCGTCCATTCTACAAACAGCTTCGTTTACCTTTGGATTGTACTTCATTGTACATGATCCAAGTGGATAGAAGCCCGAATCAACACCATGATTACGATTAGACAAAGCTGTGTAATGACGCATGATATCAAGTTCGGATAATTCTGGTAGTTCAGGGCTTTCTTGTCGTAAATATTCACTAGGGATTAGCTCAGAAACAGAAAATTCTGGTGTATCAAAATTGGGTAATGAATACCCTTTTCGACCTTCTCTGCTACCTTCAAATATCAATGGTTGATATTCGTTACGCATGTAAATCCCCCATTTCTCTTACGAATGTATCGATATCTGCTTTTTTTCTCATTTCAGTAACGCACACAAGCATGCAATTCTTAAGTTCTGGATAATTTTTTTCAAGATTAAATCCGCCAATAAATCCTTTTTGTAAAAGTCGCTTATTCGCAGCATCTACGTTAATAGGAAGACGAACGATGAATTCATTGAAACCTGGTCCTTCATATACAACTTCAAAACCTGCACTCTTAAATTGATTTCTTGCGTAATGAGCTTTTTGAATGTTTTGAGAAGCCATTTCTCTTACACCTTGTTTTCCAAGTGTGGCCATACTGACTGAAGCAGCTAACGCACATAAAGCTTGGTTTGAACAGATATTAGATGTCGCTTTATCACGACGAATATGTTGTTCGCGAGCTTGTAAGGTTAATACAAAACCTCGTTTACCTTCTTCATCTACCGTTTGACCTACGAGTCTTCCAGGAACCTTACGCATTAACTTTTCCGTTACAGCGAAGAAACCACAGTATGGACCTCCATAAGATGTTGGGATACCAAAAGGTTGTGCATCACCAACAACAATGTCCGCACCAAACTTTCCAGGTGGTGTTAATACTCCCAGAGCTAATGGATTACTCGAAACAACAAACAAGGATTTATTAGCATGTGTGATTTTTTCAATAGCAGCTAAATCTTCAATTCGCCCAAAGAAATTTGGATATTGAACTAATACACATGCTGTATTTTCGTTCATTAATTCTTCTAACTGAGTTAGAGAAGTAACACCATCTTGTTCTGGGATTTCCACAACCTCAAGATTTTGCCCTCTTGCATACGTTTGAAGGATTTCTCTAGTATCCGGTTGAACGGTGCGTGACACTAATATTTGCTTACGACGTGTATGTCCAGCAGAAAGCATTGCAGCTTCAGCAAGAGCTGTACCACCATCATACATTGACGCGTTAGCCACTTCCATGCCTGTCATTTCACAAATCATCGTTTGAAATTCAAAAATCGCTTGCAGCACACCTTGTGAAATCTCAGGTTGATATGGTGTGTAAGCAGTATAAAATTCAGAACGTGATAAAACATGGTCTACAACAACAGGAATGTAATGGTCATATGCTCCTGCACCTAAGAATGATTTATATTCTTTTAAATTTGCATTTTTCTTAGCCATAGCAGCCATTTCAGCAAGCAAGTCTGGCTCACTTACAGCTGCCTTGATGTTGTATTCCCCTTTAAACCGAACACTTTCAGGAATATCCGCAAACAATTCATCAATGGATGAAACACCAATACGGTCTAACATCTCTTTTTGATCTTGATCAGTCATCGGCAAATAACGATGTTGCATGAGACTTCTCCTCTCAGATTTGAGTTTTAAAATTTGATAAGTACTTTTATTTAAATAGAGTTATTTACTTTTTTTCACGTTTGTAAAAAGGGGTTGCAACAACTTCTGCTTTTAATCGTTTTCCACGAATTTCAATCTCAACTTGTGTTCCAACTGCAGTGTGCTCTGCTTTTAAAAGTGCTAGACCAATATTGCGCTTCGATGTTGGAACTTGAGTACCAGTGGTCACTTCCCCAATAAGTTCATCATTAATGTAAACTGGATATCCATGACGAGGAATACCGCGGTCGATCATTTCTACGCCCACTACCTTACGTGGGGCACCATTTTCTTTATATTCTTTTAAAACCGCTTTTCCAATGAAGTCAGCTTCAACATCTGTTTTAACTGCGAAACCCATTCCTGCTTCTACAGGGGAAATATCCGCCGATAGTTCTTGACCGTAAAGAGGTAAACACGCTTCAAAACGTAATGTGTCACGCGCTCCTAAACCACATGGTAAGACACCGAATTCAGCCCCAGCTTCAAGAATTGCATTCCATACTTTTACGATTTCATCTGCAGGTGCATAAATTTCAAATCCGTCCTCACCAGTATATCCAGTACGAGCAATCACAGAAGGAACTTCTGCTACTTTGCCATTCGTGAATCCAAAGAAACTTACTTCAGCTAAATTTACATCTGTAATTTTTTGTAATGTATTTACTGCTAATGGACCTTGCAATGCAACCTGCCCAATTGAATCTGATATGTTTACAAGTTTTAGATTCGCTGGTTTATGTTCTCGCATCCATGCGAAATCTTTCTCAATATTAGAAGCATTTACACAAATAAAGAAATCATCTTCACCTTGTTTATAAATGATTAAGTCATCAACGGAGCCACCATTCGGATAGCACATGATATTGTACTGAGCTTTTCCTACTTTTAACTTTGAGACATCATTTGTCAAAATAGATTGTAAAAATGCCTCTGCACCCTTACCTTTTAAAGTGAATTCACCCATATGAGAAACATCGAAAAGGCCTGCTTTCGTTCTTACAGCTTCATGTTCTTCCTTAATACTCGAAAATTGAACAGGTAATTCCCATCCACCGAAATCTATTGTCTTACCGCCATGTTCTTTGTACACATCAAAAAGAGGTGTTCGAAGTAGTTCTGTCATGGTTGTCTCCTTTCATTTTCGGGCTCTCAAAACCTAACTGCTTTTCAAGAACCATCTCTTTTCCCATAAAAATTCCATATTTTTACCGTATTTATTCATAAAAAACCATCAAAATGGCAAATATAAAAATCTGAATATATACAAAAATATGGTACCACTAGAAAATTGATTAAAGCAATATATTTAACAAAAATTCGACATAATTTAGACGAATTTTTTAAAATGCGGAGGTTTTTGACGTTATGAAAAATATAACGGTTTCTTTCAATCCAGAATGGCGTCAAATTTTCGAGAAAAAAGTGGCTGAAGATGGACCTTGGTGTAATTATGATCTCTATAAATTGGCTATTAAATCCGCAAAGAGCACCTTAGTTCCCGATTTTCATGGATTAAAAGTAAAAGAGTTTCTTGCCAATTTTGAACCTCTAGAACACCAACTACAAACTGCACAAGAAGTCATTGAAAAAATGAATGGTAAAGCAATCCTTGCAGATGAAGTAGGACTTGGGAAGACCATCGAGGCTGGACTTATTTTAAAAGAATACTTGATTCGTGGTTTAGTAAAAAAAGTTTTAATTCTAGTTCCAGCATCATTAGCATCCCAATGGTCTCAAGAATTAATTGAAAAATTTCATATTCCTGCTGTTATTTATAAAAAAAATATGGGATGGAATTCCTATAACATCTTTATCAGTTCCATTGATATGGCAAAACGTGCGGAAAATATGGAACAACTCGTACAGGAAGAATTTGACCTTATTATTATTGATGAAGCACATAAATTAAAAAACAAACAAACAAAAAACTATGAACTTGTTCAAAAACTAAGTAAAAAGTATTGTCTACTTTTGACAGCAACACCTATTCAGAACAAACTTGAAGAAATTTTTTATCTAGTTTCTCTATTGAAACCAGGTCATCTTGGTAACTATGAAGCATTTATGAAACGTTTCTCAACAGCAAAACGTTCTGTTCAAGACGACCATATTTTAAAAGAACTCATTAGTAAGGTTATGGTCCGTAATCGACGAGAAAATACTGGTATTGAATGGACAAAACGAAATGTTGAGACTATTTTTATCGAGATGAGTCCTACTGAACGAGTTTTATATGATGCCGTTTCGAAGTTTCGAAGTGATTTCATGTCCACATTAATTTTACAGCGTGAGGCCTGTAGCAGTAGAGAAGCTGTTTATTTTACACTAAAAAATTGCGGACATGATGGATTGTTACCTTATATTGAGCAGGTTGACCGGAATTCCAAAGCTGAAAAGGCGTTGGAGTTAATTCAAAAAATTAATGATAAAGTTTTAATATTCACAGAATATCGTGCCACTCAACTTTATTTACAGTGGTACTTTAAAATGAATGGAATCATTTCAGTTCCTTTTCGAGGTGGATTTAAACGAAGTAAGAAAGACTGGATGCAAATGCTTTTCCAAAACCGGGCACAGGTTATGATAGCTACTGAAGCCGGCGGTGAGGGACTAAATTTGCAGTTTTGTCATAATATCATTAATTTTGACCTGCCATGGAATCCAATGCGACTTGAGCAACGAATCGGTCGTATACATAGATTTGGACAGACCGAGGATGTTAATATCTATAATTTTGCAACGAAAAACACCGTCGAAGAGCATGTTATGCGGATTTTATATGAAAAGATTCAGCTTTTTGAAGATGTAGTTGGTGAATTAGATGACATATTGACAAGACTTGAAGTGAAAAATTTAGAAAAGCATCTTGTTGATATTTTAAGCAAATCTAAAACTGAGGGTGAAATGCGAGTCAAAATGGATAATCTGACATCGTTAATTGAATTTGCAAAGGAGTTAGGTAATGAGAGCCATAGCCATAGGGTTTATTCGTCATGATTTCATTTTTCTCGTCGTTCTTGTCAAGCGCCATATGTTCGATATGGCACTTTCCTCGGCCTAGATAAAAAGGAAATCATTTAGATTAAACTCGAAGACCTTTTCTTGTTTCTTTCGAAGTAAGTCAAGGCAGAAATGACGAAGCGTATTAAACATACGAGAGGAATTTCTAACGCAGAATTGCAAAGAAAAAAACAAGAAAAGGCCTATGGGTTTGACTCCCATTACCTAACAAAATGGAGGAAACACCACGTGCAGTCGCAGGAAATTCATGACTTTTTACATGATTACTTTGTCTTAAACCAATGCGAAATTCTTGAAAAATCTGGGCAATTTCTATCTGTAAAGCTTACAGTAGATCTAGATAAAGCATTGATGAATCGACCATTTTATTGGCATTATCTTGAAAAGACCGGTGGGGAAGCAAACCCAAGTGTTTTAAATTTTGTTACAGATTGGACTTCAGAAGAGAATAAGAAATATGCAGATCCTAAAAAAGCAAAAGATATAGAAAAAATACATTTTGGTTCAACAAGATTGCATCAGATTTTTGAAGCGAATCAAAAGGTCTCTTCTCATATTCGTTTATACGAAAATTGTCAAAATGCATTATTTCCTTGGCTATGCCAAAATTTTATTATTTCCTATAAATGCGAGAAGTTAAAATCTGTTTTTTTATCTGTTGGTCTAAACCTGATTAATGGGAATATTATTGAAGATTTTGATTCAAAAGTTGGGGATTTAGACTTAAAACCAAAAATTGCTGATTTAAGTTATACCCTTCACCCTTTTATCACATTAAATAGTGGATTAAATCGTTTAGAAAACTATGTTAAAGAGAAACTCTCAACAGAAGATAATGGATGGGCAGTGGAAGCTCGGTATCGATTGGAAAATGAAATCAATTTATTAAATGAATTTTACGAAGATGATTTAAACAATGAAATTTATCAAAAAGAAGTGAAAGATTTAAACGATTTATTTACTCCTAAAATCGATGTAAGGGTTTTAAACGGTGGATTATTTTATCTTTCAAATTCAAATTTCTAGAAAAAAAACTTGCCACTATCTTTGTCAAGATTTGTTGGCAAGTTTCTCTTTCACTTCTGAATAATAAAGGGATAACGACATAGGAATTACCCCAAACCATCTTTGCATTCTCGGAGGTTGTTCTGCTTTTTTTTGATTCTTTTTCTGTTTTCTGATATCTTTTGGTTCGTCCAAGTATTTTACCAACTCAATCGTTATAAATTTGACATAATCATTTGTTTTCATACTTTGATTTTTGACAATATAAACTGATTTTATACTAATTAAAGGATCGTTTTAGATGTATTTGAAAGCAAATAACTTACTTCTATCACTTCCAATGAATCAGTTAAACAAAATATTTTTGAACTTTGGACGATATTTCGCTAACAATCTCTTTCACAATTTCATCTTCGCTTTTATCATTTGTTTGAATAACGAAGTGTGCACAATCATGATAATCTTGGTATCTTTTTTCCTTTAGTTCATGAATGATTTGCTCTGGATTGTTCTGGATTAAAGGTCTTGTACTATCGTTTCTTAATCTACTTAGTATGGTTACATCATCTGCTTCCAACAATACAGCAATACCAAATTGCTTAATCCAATTACGGTTTACTTCATTTTCAATGATACCCCCACCTGTAGCAACTACAGAACTTAAAAGAGGCGTCTTTTTAAGCGTTTTTGCTTCTTGCTCGCGAAAAAAGGGTTCACCCAAATCTGAAAAAATTTCTGTAATAGATTTCTGATTTTTCTTTTCAATCATTTTATCTAAATCATAAAAGGCAAAACCTAACCTTTTCGCTAATTTTTTTCCAATCGTCGTCTTGCCAGTTCCCATCATCCCGATCAAAAAAATAGTTTTCATTTCAAAATTGTTATGGTTCATCTATTTTCCTTCTTTCACAACAATACTCAATTGTAAGTAATTTAATGATTTTTCATACATAGTACTGATTAAATTCTGTCATTTATCGTTTTCTTTGCTCTAAAACATAAAAATAACTGCTAATATCACCATCAATTACAAATTGAATAATTGAGCGATTACGTCGGCTTTTTTCTGTAAAAGGGTCTTGATCTTGATGTTCAACAAGTAAATCTAAAATCCCATTCTCTATTAAGAATTCATTTTGTTTCTTCAACCGAACTGTTTCAAATCCAACTGATTCACCATGTTTTGCTAATTCATCAAATAATACATTTGAAGTTATATCAACTTCCCCTGGGTTATTTAAAATACATTCAATTAATCGATGTTTATGAAACCCTCTCAAACTACCATTAATTCTCTCTAAACATTGTAAATCATTGTTAATCATACCATAGTCTATTGAAAGAATGGTGCCCTTTTTTATTTTTTCACAAATCCCTCTATACGCTTCTAGATAAGCAAATGGAATCTCAATTTGTTGATTTTCAAATGGTGTGTTTAGTCCTAATCCCAATATAAAATTCTTCATTTCATTCGAAGCCAACCTGGTTGTTTCTATTAAATATCCCTCTTTTTCCGTGACACCAATTTCTAACCAACTGCCATTTTGATACAAGGCAACTTTTACAGGAAAAGCATCAAAATACTCATTTGAAAAAATAACACCATTAAAGTTTTTAAGTTGTTCATATGAAGAAAGGATCTTTACAAATTTATATTCTTTTGTCTTTTCTTCAATTAAGCTGCGATGAAATGGACTCCCTTCAACAATAATATATTGAAAGTCATCTGGTATCTGGTTTAGATTTTTTAATCTTTCAATAATTGAAATAGCTAAGAGACCTGTTCCTGCACCTAATTCACAAACGTTCGGAGAACAACTGTCTTCTTGAAATCTCTTAATGATCCATTTGGCAAGTACTTCCCCGAATACCGGGGAAACGGAAACAGATGTATAGAAATCGCCATTACGTCCAATTTTTGGTTTTGCTTTCGTGTAATAACCATGCTCATTATCATATAATGCCATCTTAATAAACTCATCCATTGGAAGAAATCGTTTGGAACATTGATTAATCCGATTTATCAATTTACTTTTCATTTAATTAACTCCAAAAAACTTATAAATTAGGCCCATACTTTATCAATTATAACCCTTTTCACCATTTTTTGGTAAGGAAGATTAAGGGTAGACTAATAAAATCAAAAGGATGACTTCATTAAGTTGCCATCCTTCTCAAGAAAATATATTTATTTTATTCATTAAAACTAATTATCCATTCAATTACCTAATACATCAAACTTGCTAGGATAATTTTCTTTACGTCTTCATAAATTTTATCAAATTGTTCTAGTGGCAAAGGATTTTCACCAAACCCACACTCGATTGTGAATCCCGGTTTTTGAAATGCTTGAATAAACCAGTCGCGATAACCTGCATGGCTATCTATATATTCAATCCCCTTATAGCCACTCACCTTCTCAAAAATTTGAGCTAAATAAGCAGATTCTTCTGGATGGTAGTTTTCATATCCCCAATAAAACTCCTCACCTTGAGAATGAAAAGCCAAAACACGATCAAACTCATTTGTAACAGTAAGATCTAACATTGCCCTAGCTTCAGGTTCTGATAGCTGTGTATAACCAGGAAAATCCCGCGGCGCTGGTGATTTTGGAATTTTTCTTTCCTGTTCAATTTCCCATTTTGCTGGAAATTGGTTATTTAAATCCACTCCACGGATATTTGCTTTCCATTGTGAAAAATCATCAGATCCCAAATTAATGGATTTGCATATTGTAGACCAATTGTTTGGTGGTGGTCCTATGGTAACAAGATCAACCCCATCGGGATTAACCATAGGCACAATTGAAATAGTCCATTCCTGTAATATTTGAGTAGGATTTGTGATCGTTTCATTTACACCAGATTGTATTGATTTCAATAAATCTTCAAGCCACTTCATTAGGATCAAACTTGTAATCCATTCGTTGGCATGAAATGAACCATTAAAATGAATTTTACGGGAACCTTCCCCAATCTTAACCTCATAAATTGGTTTCCCCAGAAAAGAATACCCGATCGTGTTTAACTTAAAAATCGGAAAAAATCGAAACAATTTCTGTAAATCAGCTTCTAACCACTCCGAACAGTATGGCCTCTCTGTATTTATGATTCCTCTTGAAGTCATATCCCTTCTCACTTCCAATCATGACGTTCTTGGAGTGTTTTGCAAAACGTTTATATCTCATGCACAACCAAAACTTGGATATACACGGAAAAAAACTCCATTTTCAATGAGTATGAAAAATGGAGTTTATTTATGTTATGAGTTTCAATAGATTTGATTAATAAAAGTCGCCAAGTTTTTTTTTGCAACCTTGTGTACAACGACCATCTGACGAACAGGTTGGACAACCTATTCTTTTTTTCTTTTTCCGTTTGATTTTTACTTTAAAAAACATTGTGAAAAGAATTAAAATCAGTATTGCCATGCTTCCATAAATTATAATCAACCTTATTCCTCCAACAACACACATGTAAAATACAAAGTTTGTGTATTATAGATTTTTACAAAAAGTAGAACAAGTTTGTTTTAGTATTTAGCAAGTCTTTGTCGGACACTTTTTACCTGCTGCACAAGATGCACATTTACCTTGACGCGATTTATTAATAAACTTAACCAATTGCCATGCTGCGTAAGCAAATATTGCACCACCGATAACCCAGTTAATAATCATCTCTTACACCTCTGTCCTAATTAGATTTTAAACTGAAAATTGAGAAATTAAAATTAATAACCTAATAATGTACCAACTTGGTATATTACCAAACAGAGAACATATGTGACTACAAGAGCGTAAACAATTGAGAAAATTGTCCATTTCTTTGAATACGTTTCTTTGTAAATTGTCGCAATTGTTGCTAAGCATGGAATGTACATTAAAGTAAATACCATGAAACTGATAGAAGATAATGGTGTGAACAGCCCAGTAACCGCTTCAGTAAGAGCCGCATCCGTTGGTGCATGATAGATGACATTCATGGTCGATACAACAGCTTCTTTCGCAAAAATACCTGTCATAAGTGATGCAGCTGCTTGCCATGTTCCAAAACCAAGTGGTTCAAAAATCGGTGCTAAAAACTTCCCTACTGCTGCGAAGTAACTGTCTTGCATATCGACACCCCATCCGCCGCTTCCTAGATTTACTGAAACCCAAACCGCAACCGATCCAGCGAAGATGAATGTTCCTGCTTTTTGAAGGAATCCTTTCCCTTTGTCCCAAGTACTTTTCATAATAGAAAGGGCTTGAGGAACACGATAAGGTGGTAACTCAATAACAAAGAATGAAGTTTCACCCTTTAGCAATGTCATACTAAAAATTTTGGCAAGTATCAAAGCCATTACGATACCTAAAACATATATTCCAAAAACGACATTACCTTGTTTGCCTGAGAAAAAAGCTCCTACAAATAAGGCATATACAGGTAAACGAGCAGAACAAGACATTAACGGTGTTAAAAGAATTGTAAATAAACGCTCACGCGGTGTTTCAATTGATCGCGCAGTCATTATACCTGGTACATTACAACCGAAACCGATAATCATCGAAATAAAAGACTTCCCATTTAAACCCACTTTTTCAAGAGCACGATCCATTACGAAAGCAACTCGTGCCATGTACCCTGAATCTTCAAGTAAGGAAATAAACGTAAATAGTACAAAAATTTGTGGAACAAATATAATAACTCCGCCGACTCCAGCAATTATTCCATCAACGATTAAAGAATGGATAAAACTTGAAGCATTCATATTGTTCAATAAACTTTCTATCCAACCAACAAGCGTCCCATTAATGAAACCATCAAGAGCATCTGATAAAGGTGATCCAAACCAATCAAAAGTAATATAGAACATTAGGTACATTAAACCAAAGAAAATCGGTATTCCCAATAATGGATGGGTAACAATTTTATCAATTTTTTCCGTACCCGTTTCCTTAACATTTTTCGATAAGGTAACGCACTCATTGATAATGGATTGAATTGCTTTTAATCTGCACTCATACAGAAATGCTGGTGCCTTTTTACCATGCTTTTCAGTAATTTTCGTATTAAATTCGTCAATAATTAGACCAACATCATGACGACCTATTTTATCTCTTAAATAATGAATAACTTCTTTATTCTTTTCTAAGATTTGTAGTGCATACCAGCGAGGACTATGATCAACAGGCAATAATGCAGCTAACTTTTCTACAACTCTATCAAATTCAGGTCCGTAATAAACTAAGTTATGTTCATGTCTATCTAGTGGAGAATTGGTTACTTCTACAAGTTCCTTACAGCCTTGACCAGTTCTTGCAATTACTGGCATTACTGGAGAATGAAGTCTCTTAGATAGTTTCTGAATATCGATATGTATTCCTCGATTTTTAGCAACATCAACCATGTTAAGAGCTATCACCATAGGAATATTCGACTCTAGCATTTGTAGTGTTAAGTGTAGATTTCTCTCTAACTGAGATGCGTCAATAACATTAACCATTTGATCGCATTTTTCATTAATAAAGTAGTTAGTTACTACTGCTTCATCTCTTGAAATTGGGTTAATTGAATAAAGACCTGGTAAGTCTATCAAAATATTCTTACTATTCTTAATGTGACCAACCTTTTTTTCAATTGTAACACCAGACCAGTTTCCAGTATAAGCGTATGTTCCAGTTAATTGGTTGAATAATGAAGTTTTACCTGTATTGGGATTTCCTAATAATGCGATTTCCATTAAATCTTCTCCACTTCAATTTTATTTGCTTCATTTTTACGAATAGCCAATGCTTGACCTTTTGCTTCAATCATTACTGGACCACCAAGCGGTGCTTTGTTTTTTATGGTTATTGTACTACCTTCAATAACTCCTAAATCTTGAAGGCGTCTTTTGACAAGTACATCTACCTGTGAAAGATTCTTAACCTTATATTTTTCTCCAACTTCTAAAGTTGCTAACATATTAGAGCCCCCGCTATCTAATTGATTATTATTATCATATTCAATATAATGCAATTGAGAATCATTTTCAATACAAAATTTGTGACAAAACATTGAAAAGTAAACTAAATGTTCAAATATGGACTATATTTACTATAAAATTCATTGTTTTTTTATTCTATTTCATAAAAAAAAGCATATATATTGTTTTTCAACAATATTATGCCGTTCTAATTAAAACATAAATTATCCTAAGTGTTTTTTAGGTAAAGCTCTTCATAAGAAAAACTAGCAAGCTGGTCCTTTTAAAACATTTGCGCTGATGTTTTGGATGAATTCCCGCAGAGCTTTCCTGTGGGTGAGCACCTGAGCCTAAGGTCTCAGGCACCCACTTTCCCACGGGAGTCCTGCGGGTTTCAT
>JARBTR010000001.1 GCA_029240105.1 Caryophanales bacterium
GGGAGCAACCGGAGCAACAGGAGCAACCGGAGTAGCAGGAGCAGCAGGAGCAACCGGCGCAACTGGAGCAACTGGCGCAACCGGAGTAGCAGGAGCAACTGGAGCAACAGGAGCAACCGGCGCAACAGGAGCAACGGGAGCAGCAGGAGCAACTGGAGCAACCGGCGCAACAGGAGCAACGGGAGCAGCAGGAGCAACAGGAGCAACGGGAGCAGCAGGAGCAACCGGAGTAGCAGGAGCAACGGGAGCAACCGGGGTAACCGGCGCAACGGGAGCAACAGGAGCAACCGGGGTAGCAGGAGCAACCGGGGTAACCGGCGCAACTGGAGCAACAGGTGCAACGGGAGCAGCAGGAGCAACTGGCGCAACAGGAGCGACCGGAGCAATAGGAGCAACGGGAGCAGCAGGAGCAACCGGCGCAACTGGAGTAGCAGGAGCAACTGGAGCAACCGGCGCAACCGGCGCAACGGGAGCAACAGGAGCAGCAGGAGCAACGGGAGCAACCGGCGCAACTGGAGCAACGGGAGCAGCAGGAGCAACTGGAGCAACAGGAGCGACCGGAGCAACAGGAGCAACGGGAGCAGCAGGAGCAACAGGTGAAACTGGCGCAGCAGGAGCAACCGGCGCAACCGGCGCAACTGGAGCAACAGGAGCAACGGGAGCAACCGGCGCAACGGGTGAAACTGGAGCAATAGGTGCTACAGGAGCAACCGGAGCAACAGGAGCAACCGGAGCAACAGGAGCGACGGGTGAAACGGGAGCAACAGGGGCAACAGGGGCAACAGGGGCAACAGGGGAAACCGGCACAAATGGATTAGCTCAATATGCCTATATTTATAATTTGGGTTTACAAACAGTAGCCATAGAAGCTGATATAGTATTCAGCAATAATGGTATAATAGTTGGCCCAATTATCCATGCGCCTGGCACATCAACAATTCAACTTGGTAGTGCTGGTGATTATGCAATATGGTTTTATGATACAGCATTAGAACCAAACCAATTTACTCTATTCCAAAATGGTGCTCCAGTAGCTGGTAGCATATATGGAACTGGGGCTGGTACGCAAGCAAATCCAGGAATGGTCATTATTAGAGCAGCAGCAGGCGACACACTAACTGTGAGAAATCATACTAGTGCATCAGCTGTTACACTGCAAACATTAGCAGGGGGTACCCAATCAAATACTAATGCATCCATTCTAATAGAAAAATTAAGTTAATATTGTTTAAGACTAGGCTCAGGTCTATAGGTTTCATATCTATGGACCTGGGTTTTTAGATGGATTGGATATAGTAGAATAGACTCTTAAAAAAATATCTTGTCTTCTGTATCAGATTTTTATAATTAAATCTTAGGAGAGATCTTAGGAGATATATGAGTTAGGGATTAATATAGTTAAAAATCTTTTTGCAAACACTAACACTATACTTCCATATATTTAGGCTATTAACTTTAAAGTTTAACTGAGCCATATAACTTGGTGAGAAAGCCTTTTTAAATAGAGAAATATCATAAGTAGAATAGGTGAAACTTTTATTCAACAATATAAATGACTTAAAAAATATGACTTTTAATAACGAAATAAGAAATCATACGTTTTATGTTAATAATTGGTATATATGTTCAGTTAAACTGGGGGTTTATGGTAAAATTTATTTATCAAACGTTTCATTAATGGGGTGGAGTCATATTGAAAAAATGGGTAAAATTTTTATTTACAGGAACTTTAATAGCAATCTTTTATATTGTATTCATTAGAGAAAAATTCCCTTTAGTTAAAGAACTTCCAACAGTCATGCAGAAACAATATGATGTCGTCTTAATCAACAAAAGGGTTATTCTAGAAAAAAACGGGGTAGAACAGAGCATTGGTATTTCAATTGATAAAGACAGAACTGTTTATATTGCTAATTGTTATGGTGAAGACATTACTAAATTTTCTGTAGATAAGGATAAAAAGGAAATTTATATCCGGAAGGATCTCTTTAATGGCCATGAAGGTGATTTTAAATTTCAACTTATAACGTTACCGTTTTCTAAATATAAAGAGATATCAAGTGATAATAAAGTAAATGTATATATCGATTATGGGATTGGTCATGAACTGAGAGAGTACAACCTAAATAACAGTGAATATATAATGTTAGAATATAGAGAACCAAATAAATAAAATTTTTATTACCCTATGTACAAAAAGGATAGGACTGGTTTTAGTGAAATTAGAAGATTACGCATGGAATAAAAATGAACAAAAAGCAAAAGAAGAACAGATAGTATTTACATATACTAAACCAAAAATAAAAATCATAGATAACAACGAATTGCGAAATAAAATTGAAGAGGCTCTTGAAAAAATGCCACAGGAGTTACTTGCTCGATGGGCTTTAAAAGTCGCAACTCCTTACTTAGATTATCTCGATGAATATTTAAAAGGTGACTCACGAATTAATTTAGGCATAGAAACATTAGAAAAACGAATAGACGAAAGTATTGGAGCTTTCGATTTACGGAAAGTTGGATTTGCTGTCAATGAATTGGCGAAGGAATCCAAATCAGAAATTAGTAAGAATTCTGCACGTTCATTTGCCCAAGCAATTGCAACAGGACATATGAGAGGACATGCTTTAGTTAGCAGTGACTACGCAATAAGGGCAACAAATATTTTAACTGATAACTCCATAGATGCTTCAACAAAGGAGAGAGAAAGACAATTAAAGATAATACATGAATTGCTAAATTGACCTTGTTGATAATTAAACATAAAGGAGCAAAGGCTATATTAAAAGAAACCACTAGATGTGGTTTCTTTTAATATTAATAATCAACATTAAAATTTAGCATAGCATAAGGAAAAATAAAGAGAGGTAAACATGTATGAAACGTAAAATCATTTTAAACCTTGCAATGAGTATTGATGGATATATTGCTGATGAGAATGGTGGATATGATTGGATTGTTGGTGATGGAAGCAATCATCTAGACACTATACAGAAGTGGGATTTCAACAAATTTCTTGAGAATGTTGATGTTGTAGTTGCAGGTAAGAATTGTTACGACCAGAATATTCTTGGGGAATATAAAGATAAAAAAGTGCTGGTTGCGACCTCAAAAGAAATGGAAGACCATGATAATTACCGATTTATAAAGGATGATATTGTCCAAACTGTTCTTGAAGAACGAAAATTGCCAGGGAAAGACATTTATTTGTTTGGAGGTGGCAAATTGGTGGATCATTTCATGAAAGCTGATGTAGTGGATGAAATTATAATCGGAATTATTCCAACTATTCTCGGTAAAGGTATTCCGCTGTTTCTTAATAATGGACAGGAAATAAAGTTGAAAATGGACGAGTATATTTTTGAAAATGGTATTGCTATTTTGAAATATAGTAAGAGATAAACAATCGATTTGACTATGCCAATACGGCGAAGTATTTTATTAAGTAAAAATGGATTCCTTTGTGAAGTGAATGCTTGAAGGGCAATTTTACCTACTAGGAAATAAAATGATCTCCAGGTTTAGCTTAAATCTTATCTTAAAATTTTAAAAGATTTCTGAAAAAACAGTATAAATGCCTATTAGAGCAAAAATTAAAATGCCAATAAATATTGAAAAAACACAACCAATTACAGATTGGTCTCGAAAAGAGTTCAGATAGGCTTTTGGCGTTCCTTTAACTAGAATTTCCTTAACATCATTTATCTTTAAGGTAGTATCTGAATCAAATGCAAAAGTTTTTATAATCGATTTATTGCCATGGTATTTTAATGCTTTTGAAATTTTTACAGTATCGTATCCAAACTCTTTTTCAAACAAATCACAAGCAATTTCCATTTAGGTTGTTTTTTCTTGTTCAAGATACCAATACCGACCTGCCATTGTCGGAAGATGTAAAGCAAAGTATATATCGCCAAGCCATTTTCTTAATCAGGGTAAGTGTAAATCAAACCATGAAGTCTGTCCCTTGCCTTACCTAAATTTTTGTTTTCGATGTCATTTTTTATTTTTTTAATTGTTGTTTCTGAAATCTTTTCCATATATATTTTCCTTATCTGTTATTCTTTCAAGAAAATAATAACAATATTTTCCACTAAAAGCTAAGAAATATTTATTAGAAAGTTTCATAAAAAAATACCATTCTAAAGTTACGAATTAATATTTTTTCAAAAACAATAGTATTGTTTAATATAGCCTTTGTTAAAAATTAATCAAAAAATGTAATGTAAAACAATCCCCCTTTTGTATTAAAAGGGGGACTGTTTAAATATTACTTTCTCTTCTCTGCAAGAAAAAAATACTCCCGGTCAAAAACTTCGAAATAAATTGTTGGCGGCATGCAATTTTCCAATGGGAGTAAATATCTCATTACTTGCCATTGGGTTCGATGTGCATCTGCAACTTGATCTTTTTGATTTCCGTATTTTGAGATGATTACGGCTTGGTTTGGCTCTGGAAGGCCTTTTTTAGGATCTTTAGGATACGTATCGCGAAAATCTTTTGATGCTTTTAACAATGTTTTAATGATTGGTTTTGGTAAGGTTGACATATACAGACGATCCACTGAGAATGATTGTTCCTGTTGATGTTCTTGTACGATTTCTCGAATCAATTTAGAAGCAGTTGTGTGATCGGTATGACCATAAAGCCCAATTCTATCATCATACGTTACGATGATTGTAGGTTGGTATTTCTGGATTTGATCATAAAGATATTTCTTTAATTCTTGTTGATCAACTTGATTTAGTTTTCCATCCAGATAATCACCTTGCACGTGTTTCGCGCCCAAAATTTTCGAAGATTGTTCTCCCTCTTTCTTACGGGCATCACCTAAAGCTTCTTTGGAAACTAATCCGCCTGTTTTACCAGCTTCACCTTTCGTCAAAACAACCATTGTTATTTCTGCCTTTTCTTCATTTTTTGCCCGAAGTACAGTTCCTGCAACATTGATTTCATCGTCAGGGTGCGGATAAATGACCATCATACGTTTAGGTGCATTTGACGGAAATAAAGATTTTACTACCGGAACTTTTTTATCGTTCAGGACATAGTGAAAAGTAATTAAAAGTGCAGTACTCAAAGTGGATAAAATAACAAACACAACGAATGTGTACATTATCCATTTTTTAGGCTTCATCTTGTGATTGGTCTCATTTGATAATGCTTGATTGTTATAATCGTTCACTTTTCTTTCACTTTTTTTAGCAAAGACCCATTCGCGTTGAATCGTGAAGCTACTTATAAATAAAAGTGAATCTATGATTATCTTAAAGAATGTAGCCCCACCATCGAAAATACTTTGCAGAAGGGTAACACTTACTGATGAAGTAACCATAAGAAAGCTTGCTAAAATGTAATACCGTAAAACCGTGTGTTTTGAAGAACTTTTAAAAACAGCTTTACAATTAAGTACATAATTCACTATTGAGGAAACAACACGTGAAATGATGCCGGAGCATAAGACGGACATATTTGTTTCCATGTGTTTTCCAAATACAAAAAGTAAAAAGAGAAACATCCCATAATCCACAGCAAAAGAAGCAACAGAAGCAGAAATGAATTTTAGTAAGACAAAATAAACTTTTATAGAATCCACTAACGGATTGAAATGGGAACTACTATTATTATCAAGGTAAATCGTACTTATTTTCTCTTCATGGATAGCAATTCCTTGTTGTTTACAGCCAAGTAACATGTTTAATTCATACTCAAACTTTTTTCCAGATAGATTGCTGAAAAACGACATGTGAACAGTTGGAATTCCACGAAGTCCAGTTTGAGTGTCAGAAATTTTCATTCCAGTTAGGAAGGTGAATGTTTTCCTTGTAATTGTATTTCCAAACCAACTTCGAAATGGAATATCTTTCTGTTCGAAAGTACGTACACCAAGTATCAATTTATCAGGATGCGATTGAAGTGTTTTTCCAACTAACTCAATATCTTTAGCCGTATGCTGTCCATCACAATCAGCTGTTACAATGCCCACTGAGTTCTGAACATTTTCTTGAAAATATTTTAAACCACTCTTTAATGCCATCCCTTTACCTAGATTTGAAGAATGGGTAATGACTGAACAATTGGGCATTTCACGCAATTTATTAAATATTTCATTACTTTTTGCATCACTACCGTCGTTTACAACAATGATATTGGGTTTGAGTTTAGTATTAAGTTCATCAACTAAAGTAAGTAGACGAATATCTGGATTTAATGCAGGAATTAATATAGTAGGAAAACTATTCTGCAAAAACTTCACTTCCTTTTAAAAATGTTTCATTTGTTATATTTTGTCGAATACTATCATATTAGCAAAATATAAAAATATGAAGAGGAATATTTTTGTCAGAAGTAAGTTTTTTTATAGGCCAGAATATAATTTTAAAAAAGTTCGAAGCAAATTATTATGTCTTAGCTTTTGATCTCTTTTTCAAAAAATAATAAATAATAGCAATTAAAATGAGTACCGCAAGAATGATCCTATTCACATAGGATCCATCTGTAGCTGTTCCAACCGCTAGAACCTCTACTAGTAACATTGGGATTTTACCTATTGAACTCGAAATAAAAAAATTCATAAATGAAACTTCACCAAGTGCAGCAAAGAAAGTAATCAGACTAGAAGGTAAAAAAGGGACCATGCGAAGTGAGAATAGTAGCCAAAATGCCTGTTTTCCCTTTACGTGTAGTAACTTTTGTAAACGAGGGTGATCTTGGAATTTATTAGAAACCATTTTTTTAAATCCAAGTCTATATAAAATAAAAGTAATCCCTACACCTAATGATTCTCCAACAACTGAACAAATAAAACCACCAGTCATACCAAAAACCTTGACATTGATAGCTGTAAGAAAAAAGATAGGAATAACCCCTACAATATGGGCTACTATATTTATTAAAATACTAATTGTAAAAGCAAAATCTCGATATGTATAAAATAAGTTTTCTATATCTTGAACCATATTTCCTCGTAATTTCTTTTTAGGATAGGATGAAATTATTAAAGTTTAACTATTACCCATACTAGTAATTTGAGTCTCATTTTTGAATTTTATCAGAAAAAGATGAAGAAATTATTAAGTAATTTTAGAGAAACCTAAATAAATGATAAAACGAGTGAAATGAGTTATTATTGTGATGTCTAAATATAGTCTTATTAGGCAATTTCATTAAAGATTATAGGAACTGTAAAATATAGTTAATATGCTATAATCAATGCCAAACAGATAGATTATAAAAAGGAGGATAAAATGAAACTTTTTATCGATACTGCAAATATGCAAGAAATTGAAACAGCTAATAAGTGGGGCGTCATCTGTGGGGTTACAACGAACCCAACCCTAATTGCGAGAGAAGGACGCGATGTTAAGGAAGTTATCAAAGAAATCGCCTCGATCGTGGATGGCCCGATATCTGGTGAAGTAAATTCGTTAGATGCTGAAGGCATGATTACTGAAGGACGAGCTATAGCTTCGATTCATCCGCAAATTGTCGTAAAAATTCCAATGTGCCAAGCTGGGTTAGAAGCAGTTAGTGTTTTGTCAAAAGAGGGGATTAAGACAAATGTTACCTTGATTTTCACACCTGCTCAAGCTCTATTAGCTGCTAGAGCTGGTGCAAGTTTTGTATCTCCGTTTGTAGGGAGATTGGAAGACATAGATAGCAACGGGATTCAATTAGTTGAACAAGTAGCCGTTATATTTCAATCATTCCAGATCAAAACAGAAATTATTGCTGCCAGCATTCGCTCGCCACAACATATTGGTGAATGTGCATTAGCAGGTGCCGATATTGCAACCGTACCATTTAAAGTATTAGAAAAATCTTTTGAGCATCCACTGACATCAGCTGGAATTGAACAGTTTAAAAAAGATTTCGAAGGCATGAAAAAGTAAGCATCTCTACTTATACTAAAACAGATTTATTGGGTGTAGAGAGTATACGTTGATCTTAAAATTGATGAATGATACATGTAATTAAATATCAAAGATAGAATCGCTATGAATATCTAGTGATTCTTTTTTTTAATGTTACTTGCGAATTTATGACTTTCAGTAAAATACGTATAAAACAGACGTTATTTTCAGTGATTCCGTTTAAACAGACAATATATTTCAAAAAAGTCGGTTAAATTCTGACAAAAAGGCTTATAGGATTTTAGTACTATTAAAAGCGGTCATTCTTAAACATTTCTTCACATACAGGTGGTATACTATGAGAATTAAAGAAGGGTTTTTGTTAAAAGAAATAGCAGGAAGTTATCTGGTTGTTCCAAGCGGCGCGGATGATGTAGGTTTCACTAAAATGATTACCACGAATGAAACAGGTGCATATCTTTGGAACTTAATACAAGAGGATCAGACAGTGACAAGTCTTATTGAAAAACTTTGTGACAGCTACAATGTATCTCAAAATGAGGCGTTTGCAGAAGTACTAGATTTTATAAAAGTTCTTTCTGTTGAGCAACTTTTAGTACACGAATGAAAGTAATTCACTTTATAAGAATGTCTGAATTACTTCACATCATATCGAAAATGGTTATCTACAAGAATGCAATTGAAAAAAGATTTAGAAATGTCTTACTATATACTTATATTTTTAAAAAAAGGGTAAGTGGTGAGGAAATTAATGAAAAATGGCGTTATGTATGTTTCTAACTTAAAGGAGAAAGAAATTTCAGAAGTTAGGGAATTAATTAAATTTTATAACGTAGAAAAAGGACTATATTTCAAATTTGACCCGGGTTTTCTTACGAATCTCGATGAAAAGGCAAACCACGTTCTCTTTTATGATAAAGACATGCTTTTGGGTTATATGTCTGTCGATTGTTACAACGGTAATGAAGTAGAAGCGGCTCCAATCGTTGATCAAGAGGACATTTTCTTAGAAATGCATCAATGTCTTCTTCAGCATGCGATGGAGAAGGGAAAAAAGAAGCTACTCTATATCGTTGATCAAAACTTTCATTTCTTAGAAAACAGTTTAAGAAATATGAAAATAGAGGTTTCTTTTTCTGAGAATCGGATGAAATTGAATCCTTTAAAATTTAAGCAGATTGAAAGTGACGAACTAGAAATATGTGATGCGACTGTAAAAGATAAAAAGTCTGTTTTTGAATTAGATCGCGATGCATTTGATTTTTATAGTCAAATAGAAGATGAACATTTGATAGAACAAGTGGATATCTCCGACACGAAAATAGCCACTATACATAATGAGACAATCGGTAAGGTTAAAGTTTTTGAGAGCGATGGAAATGCTGGAATCTACGGATTTGTCATTTATCCTCATTTGCGTGGTAAAGGCTACGGTAAAGCATTTTTGTCTAAAATTATTTCAAATTTAATGGAAAATGGTGCACATCAAATTTATTTGGAAGTTGAAACAGAGAATAGAATTGCCGTTCATTTATATCAATCAATTGGTTTCGAAATTCAATCAACTTTTGATTATTACGCTTTAAATCTTTAATAAATTTTAAAAGTATTTGCGAGTAAAATGACTAAAAAGTGCCTCAAGAAAATTGAGGCACTTTTTTAGTATTTTATAGACAAGCTATTACACGAAGTAAGGTATTAATTATTGCCCGTTACAATTTCTCCAGACCACTCATTCATACCGCCCTGAACATTATACACATCCTTAAATCCTTTAGAATTCAATGAGTCTGTAAATGTTGTCGATCGATTACCGCTTCGGCAAATAACAACGTAGGTTTTATCTGTATCTAGTTCTCCAACATTTTTTTCTAATTCATCCAAAGGAAGTAACATTGCGCCAGGAATATGTCCAGATGCATATTCTTCAGGTGTTCGACAATCAATTAATATAGTATCTTTCTTTCCAATCATTTTAGAGGCTTCATCTGTATTTATTTGCTTCACCAAGTTTGTAGAATTACATCCTGTTAGTAATAAAAAAATGGATGCGATTGTGATAGTTAGTATTTTTTTCATCTTTTTTCCTCGTTATACTCCTAATTGACTTCTTATAAATGCTTTATCTCGATATCCGACGAACCGGGAAACTTCTTTTCCATCTTTGATTATAATAAAAGTTGGGATAGACATCACTGCATATAATTGGGAAAGAGATTGTTCTAAGTCTACATTCACTTTTCCAACCTTTGCTAGTCCATTCACGTCATGTGAAAGTTCTTCAACAATAGGCTCTATCATTTTGCACGGGCCACACCAACTTGCCCAGAAATCAAGCAAAACTGGAACTTCGCTTTCTAAAACTTCTTTTTTAAAATTTTCGCTAGAAATGGCTAAAGTCATCTTTTTTCCTCCAATCCTTTCGTACTTATATTATTGCTAGAACGAGGTACATGTTCTGTGACAAAGTCACTTAAAGAAAAGGATGATCTTGTTATTCATGGCGAATAAAAAACGTGGTTTTTTTTCATTCTAATGAAGATAGAAAAATTGTAGGCATATTCTACTAACTTATAAAGGATGTTTTATAAATGTTTTTATTTAGTCGTTATGAATTGATTCAGGAAGATGGAAAAGTTGAAGTTATTTTACACATAGCGCCACAAAAAGAGGAATTTGGTGAGGAATTCCTCATAAAAGCAGGCGAGAAACTCGAAAGTTTACGTGATACTGCTGGCATCTACATTAAAGAGAAAATTCCAAATGTGAAATCAGCAACGGTTAAAGTAGTCGCTGGAGGTTTTCTTTTATCTACCTTTTCTTTTTATACAAAACCAGTTCAAGCTGCAGATTTTAATATGAGTTATGCTTTTGTTGGAAATACGGATACGTACATTTCTGAAATTGATCAAACACAAGGAAATGTTGATGTCATATCACCAGATTATTTTGAAATAAATGCAGATGGAACTTTAAAAGTGACATCTAAATTTGATTCCAGATTGATTTCTGAAATGCACAATAGAAATGTACGTGTTGTACCTTATTTATCAAACAATTGGGATCGAGTTTTGGGAAGGTCTGCACTTGCAAATCGTGAGGTTTTATCTACACAACTTGCAAATTTTATCCTTTCCAATAATATTGATGGTTTAAATATTGATATAGAAAATGTGACGGAAGTAGACAGAGCTAACTATACGGATTTTGTTCGACTTTTACGACAAAAATTAGGTAGTGACAAGGAAGTTTCCGTTGCTGTGGCTGCGAATCCATCAAATTGGCAAACAGGTTGGCACGGGTCTTATGATTATAAAGCCTTATCGGAATATGCGGACTATTTGATGATTATGGCTTATGATGAACATTATTATGGAGGGGTTGCTGGTCCTGTAGCAAGCATTGGTTGGGTAGAAAAATCAATTCAATATGCCTTAAACCAGCAAGTTCCAAAGGAGAAAATTGTTCTCGGTATTCCATTTTTCGGACGATATTGGAAGGATGGAGCTGCTGTAGGGGGAACAGGTGTTACAAACAAAACAATTGAGTCGATCATTGATCAATACAATGGAGTCGTCACATTTGACACTGACTCACAGTCACCAAAGGCAACTGTAACAATTAATTCAGGTGATCCAACGGTAAGCATTAATGGTGTAGTATTACAACCAGGTACTTATACGTTTTGGTATGAAAACGATGCATCAATAAAAGCGAAGGTTGAACTTGTACATAAATACGGTTTAAAAGGAACAGGGAATTGGGCTCTTGGAGGAGAAAACAACTCAATTTGGACGAATTATTATGCATGGTTGTCAGGTGAGTCGGTACCTGTAGATAGTCCACCACCCGTAACGCCAGATCCAACGCCGACACCAGATCCGGTAGTAACGCCAGATCCAACGCCGACGCCGACGCCAGATCCAGATCCTGTAGTAACCCCAGAGCCAACGCCGACACCAGATCCGGTAGTAACGCCAGATCCAACGCCGACACCAGATCCGGTAGTAACGCCAGATCCAACGCCGACTCCAGATCCGGTAGTAACGCCAGATCCAACGCCGACACCAGATCCGGTAGTAACGCCAGATCCAACGCCGACACCAGATCCAGTGGTAACACCAGAGCCGACGCCAACGCCGACGCCGGTGCCAACACCGACACCTGTACCGACACCTGTACCGACACCAACGCCAACACCGGCGCCAACACCAGTTGTACCAAAAGTGCCACCGTTAAAGGCACCTGCAAGACCTTTAAAAAAAGGGAGTGCTGGAATAGATGTGAGAACATTGCAAACGGCTTTAAAGCAAAAAGGATATCTTACTGGTACAATCGATGGTATCTTTGGAACAAAAACAAGGTCAGCAGTGATTGCTTTTCAACGAGCAAATGGTTTAAGGGCTGATGGTGTTGCAGGCAATCTGACATATCCGAGACTTTTTGCAGGTACGATTGGAACAGGAGTGGTAATAACACCTACGACAGCGGTAGCTTCAGCATCAGTTCAGTCTTACAAAGCACTTAGAGCAGGATCAAGAGGTATTGCCGTTGTCAATTTGCAAAATAAACTTAAGTCACTTGGTTTATTATCTGGAAAAGCGGATGGTATATTTGGTGTAGTAACAAAAAATGCAGTAAAAAACTTTCAAAGAAAATACGGTCTTAGAGTGGATGGCATTGCAGGTTCAAATACCTTAAATAAAATTAATTCTATATAAAATGTATCTTAAATAAAAAGGGCAGCCTATGTATGTACTCCAGAAATTGTTTAAGTTTAACTTCTGGAAAGTACTACAAAAGGCTGTCCTTTTATGTAAGGAAATTGAGTCATCGTTATACAACAAGCTAATATAATCATGAGCGTATATTAAACTTTCTTAATTCATCACGTAAATCTTTAAGGTATTTATTATTTTTCTTTAACAAATCTAAAATACTAAACAAACATAAAAACAAAAAGATAACAAATAACCAAGAAATTTCAGTGCTATGAAACATAGAAATTAACCTCCTGATATCTATAAATTTGTCTTACATAGAATATTATTCCATTTTCTTTTATTCATATGACACATATCAGTAATGCAAATTTTAAAAAGTTTAAAAATTTCTTTTTACCATGAGAATTAATTCTAAAATTGGGAAACATATTAGAAAATATTCCGAGGTGAAACAGATGAGAGTAAGCGAAAAGGCATTTGATAAGAACTATGGAAGTAATCAATTATTTGGGGTAGACCTGCATGATTTTACACAAAAAGAATCCTCAAATTCATTTGTTGAACTTGCTACGGAGTTCGGTATTTCCGTTGGTGATGTAATGAAGTTAAAAAAACAAATGGAACGAAATTAAACTTATAAAAAATTTAAAAGCGACTAATTGAAAAGGCATCAATTAGTCGCAATTTTTTTAGTTACACTTTATTTTTCATTTTTCTCATATTCCTAAAAGAAGGCTAATGAAATCTATTATTTAAAATTAACATCATCATCCTGCCATTTATCTGAAGTTAATGCCCACACATCACTGCAATCCTGTAGCATTGAAAATTCCAGTTTATTGGATTGAAGTTTACCTTTTTGAAAGTTACCTTCCAGAAAAATAACATACATTGGCTTATTCATAGTTTCTTCTTCAGCTGTTTTGATCATTATAATTTTTGGATTTGGCTCACCATAGATAGTAGAAACTTTCTCAATAAGATTTTTTGCATTAGAAGAAATTTTAGGTGTTGAGTCATTTGTAGAATTATTTGAACATCCACTTAAAAATAGTGTGATTAGTAATAATAAACTAACGAGTCTTTTAAACATTTTAATGCCTCTTTTTTCTATTGTATGTATTTTACATCCTTTTCAAATTTCATTTGTTCAACAACCAAAACAATCAATAAATTTTTACCCTAAAGTTATTAATCATAATGTCACTGTTAATATAATTTGTAAAACATTATGAATTGTTTGGTATTACATAATTTAAGATAAATATTTACCTTTTTAATGGATGATTTACTTGCACACTTGACTTATGTGAGCATCTTCATTAAGATAAGAATCATATTTAAACTGTTGATAGAGAAGAGTAGAAGAATCGCTCATGAAAAGAGACGAGATGCCTTGGCTGGAAGCACTCGACATGAAATTTTTCGAAAGACACTCTGGAGGATTTCTTTGAAATGGCTTTTGTCAAATTAGGAGAAAACGTAATCAGGCGTTAACTGAGATAGAGATGGGAATTTTTAAAAAAATCCTAACTTGGGTGGTACCGCGAATTAATATATTCGTCCCTTGCATTTATGCAAGGGATTTTTTGTTTTATAAGCAGCAATCTTCGTTGTCAGCTTCACTTCTTCGCATCCTCATGTACCTTTATGTACACTCCGGTGCTCAAAAGTTTGCTTCCTAGAATCTTACTACTTCTAAAACAAAAGAAGTTTTATAAGCAGTTGTAAGTTTTTAAAACAACAAACATTGTTTATATGCGGTAATCTTCGTCAAGAATCTTATTATTTTTAAAATTAACATTTATGAAATGTAAATACAGATTGGAGAGACTAAAATGGCAATTAACATCCCACGCGGGACACAGGATTTACTACCTGGTCAGATAGAAAAATGGCAATACATAGAGTCAGTGGCACGAGATTTATGTAAAAGGTTTCAATTCGAAGAAATCCGTACGCCAATGTTCGAAAGCACAGAGCTTTTTGTGCGAGGTGTAGGTGACACAACAGATATCGTACAAAAAGAAATGTACACGTTCGAAGATCGCAAAGGAAGAAGTATGACGCTTCGTCCTGAAGGGACAGCACCAGTAGTTCGATCCTATGTCGAGCAAAAAATGTTTGGGTATGCTACACAACCTGTTAAGTTGTTTTACTTAGCTCAAATCTTCCGTTATGAGCGTCCACAGGCAGGACGTTATCGTCAACATCATCAGTTCGGGGTTGAGGTTTTAGGAAGTAATGACCCTGCAACAGATGCTGAGGTAATTAGCTTAGCAGTTGCTTTTTTCCAAAAATTAGGCTTAAAAAACTTGAAAGTTGCAGTGAATTCACTAGGTGATAAAGACAGCCGAAATGCACATCGTCATGCATTAATTAATCATTTTGAGCCGCGCATTGGTGAATTCTGTGGGGATTGTCAAAAACGATTGGAAAAGAACCCATTACGAATTTTAGATTGTAAAGTCGATCGTGATCATGAGTTATTAAAAACTGCTCCATCTATTATTGATTACTTAAACGAAGAGTCTCAGACTCGTTTTAATAAAGTCAAAATGTACCTAAATAGCATGGGCATTCAGTATGAAGTTGATCCTAACTTGGTACGTGGACTTGATTACTACAATCACACTGTATTTGAAATTATGCTTGACTCAAAAGGTTTTGGTGCGATTACGACTCTATGTGGTGGTGGTCGTTACAATGGTTTGGTAGAACAAATTGGCGGTCCTGAAACACCAGGGATTGGATTCGGCTTAGGTCTTGAACGCTTACTACTCGCACTTGAAACTGAAGGTGTTGAGTTGCCAATCGAGAAAGTCTTAGATTGTTACATTGTGACTTACGGAGAAGAGGCTAAGGACGCTTCTGTAAAAATCCTACATGATTTGCGTTCTGCTGGTCTTTCAGCTGACCGTGATTTCATGGGACGTTCTGCAAAAGCTCAATTCAAAGCCGCAGACCGTTCTGGCGCTCGTTTTGTTGCGATGCTGGGCGAAAACGAACTCACTTCAGGTAAAATTACAGTGAAAAACATGGCGACGAGTGAACAAGTGGAAGTGCTACTTGAAGAGCTTGCTGGTTATATAAAAGGATAAATTTCAATCGAATCGGGCTTCGGTCGGCAACTGACACTCTAAACTTGCAAAGTTTAGCAAGAGGAAGGAGTGCCTGTGGTGCAACTCCTCGAAAACTTCCCAAATAACCTCGAAGGTTTTTCGCAGGCTCAAAGCCTACTTCGTCGGTTATTTGGTCCAGTTCCAGTGGAGCTGAACGCCGACCTCAGCACCTAAATATAGGGGGAAAACAATATGAAATTAGTAAATAGAACTTATTTCTGCGGAGAGGTTCCGGCTTCTTCTGTAGGTGAAAAAATCACTTTAAAAGGTTGGGTGCAAAAACGTCGTAATCTTGGAGGATTAATTTTTGTTGATCTTCGAGACAGAACAGGTATCGTTCAAGTCGTTTTTAATCCTGACACAGCTTCAGCTGAAGTTTTAGAATCAGCAGAAAAGATTCGTAGCGAATTCGTACTTGACGTTACTGGAACAGTAGTTGCTCGTGTTGGAAACAATATTAACCCGAATATGAAAACAGGCTCAGTTGAAGTGCACGCAGAAAGCTTACAAATTTTAAACGAAGCAAAAACAACGCCGTTCTATATGGAAGAAGTGTCTGAGGCAAATGAAGATTTACGTTTAAAATATCGTTATCTTGATCTTCGCCGTCCTGGCATGTTTGATACGTTTAAATTACGTTCTCAAATTACAAAAGCAGTTCGTGAATTTTTAGATGGAGAAGGTTTCATAGACGTAGAAACACCGATTTTAACCAAATCAACACCTGAGGGTGCGCGTGACTATTTGGTTCCATCACGTGTTCACGAAGGAGAATTCTACGCATTACCGCAGTCTCCACAACTTTTTAAACAAATGTTAATGCTTGCTGGATTTGAACGATACTACCAAATTGCTCGTTGCTTCCGTGATGAAGACTTGCGTGCAGATAGACAACCTGAGTTTACACAGATTGATATAGAGACGAGTTTCTATACACAGGAAGATATCATGGAAATGACAGAGAATTTGATGGCATATGTACTTAAGCAAGTTAAAGGTGTAGACCTTCAGTTGCCACTGCCTCGTATGACCTATGATGAAGCCATGAGTCGTTATGGATCAGATAAACCGGATACTCGTTTTGGACTTGAATTTATTCAGTTGAGCGAAGTGGTTGCAGGTTCAGATTTCGCAGTGTTCACTCGTGCATTAGAAGCGGGTGGTCAGGTAAAGGCTATCAATGTTAAAGGTGCTGCTGAAAAGTATTCGCGAAAGGACATCGATGCACTTGGCGCGCTTGCTGCGAAGTACGGTGCAAAGGGACTTGCTTGGGTCAAAATGACTGCCGATGGATTTAATGGACCAATTGCAAAATTCTTTGAAGGTGAAAAGGCAGAAGGAATTGTGACTGCAACTGGTGCGGAAGTAGGAGACTTACTTCTATTTGTTGCAGATAAATCAGACGTTGTAGCAGCTTCACTTAGTGCATTACGTTTACAATTAGGTCGTGACTTAGGACTAATCGATGACAGTTTGTTTAACTTCCTATGGGTAACGGAATGGCCGCAATTTGAGTACAGCGAAGAAGATGGACGTTATTATGCAGCGCATCACCCGTTCACAATGCCAGTTCGTGCCGACATTCCTAAATTGGATACAAATCCAGCAGAAGTGAAAGCACAAGCTTATGATATCGTATTGAATGGTTACGAACTGGGTGGTGGTTCTATCCGAATCTTCGAACGTGATATTCAAGAAAAAATGTTTGAAACATTAGGATTCACGAAAGAAGAAGCACAGGCTCAATTCGGATTCCTACTTGAAGCATTTGAATACGGTACACCTCCACATGGCGGAATCGCATTCGGGCTTGACCGATTCGTCATGCTACTTGCAGGTACGACTAACATTCGTGACGTCGTTGCATTCCCTAAAACGCAAAGTGCTAGTTGCCTAATGACAGATGCACCAAGTCCTGTTGTGGATGCACAATTACAAGAATTGCATATTCAGTTGAGAAAATAAAAGAATTAAATAGTTAAATAAAAATCTCCAATGTCATCAATTGAAATGCACATTGGAGGTTTTTGCTTTATTAAACGAAATTATTCGTATACTGACCGTTGGTCGATTTTATTGACTTTTAATTTTATTTAATTTGAGATACATAAAAAGTTGAAAAATTTAGAATCAATGAGATTAAAAACTATAAAGCTATTTATGGCAAATATTAAAAATTGAATGAGATAGATATTTTATATAGTTCATGTCAAGAAAGTATATAACTACATTTTTTACAAGTGGGATTGATTAGAATTCAATAGAATTTCACATAATAGTGAAAGGATTATGACACCAAATTTTGGTGTGTTGAAACGTGATAATCACAGTGCTAAAATAAACTCATACAAAACGTCCTAGTGTGTTCGTACACCGGCCTTATAGTTATGACCTAATACCTTTATACCGGGAGCTTGCGTCGTAAAATGAGTAGTAGAAGCCACCCTCGAGTGGACCTACCAAAGTTTGAGCAGAGCACCCACCTGCTTGCGCAGGATCATAACTATCTGGCATTTAACGGCACAACCGGGGCGTTTTCCGTTTTGCTTTATTTTTCAACGAAAATTAGAAAGCAAAAGGCACAAAGTTCCACGAACATCAAAATCGCTTGCGATTTTGCTAATGGCAAAATGTATACGTTTTATATATGAAAACAGTCAAAGAACCGAAGGTGATTTGCCACCGTTGACCATTCATCAAAGTTTCGCATAGGAATGAACCCCTACATAGTTTTGTATGAAACTTTGTTCATCAATAAAATGTCGTGTTATAAACCATCGCGTGTATTTAGAGACAATTTGCATTATCATTATCACTAACCTAATGAGGTTATTTTTTTTGTCAATTTTAGTTTTAGCAATTTAGTTGTCATTTCCTCTAATTTATAGGTCATGTATGTTTGTTACCCTTGCAATCTCCACCACTGTGCTCAGTAGTTTTTCCTAGTATCTTTCCTGACAAAATGCACAAAATTTACTGTAAAGGAAATAATTATCATCAATAATTTCCTTGCGCCTGAAACTTCTGATAATTTCCTCTATTCTGTGTTTTTCAAAAAGCATTCAAAGTATAGACATAACCCTTTATAATAGAAAAAATTACATAAAAAATTGGAGTAATAATATGTTGCATCAATTCTCGCGAAATGAATTGGCCTTTGGAAAAGAAGGTCTAGAAAAAATCAGTAAAAAGTCTGTAGCGATTCTTGGTATTGGCGGAGTTGGTTCTTTTTCTGCTGAAGCTCTTGCGCGTTCTGGAGTAGGTAAATTAATCCTAATAGATAAAGACGTAGTCGATATTACAAATGTAAATCGTCAAGTCCATGCGTTACTTTCGACTGTTGGTCGTCCAAAGGTAGAAATGATGAAAGAGCGAATCATGGACATTAACCCGAACTGTGAAGTAGTGACCATGCAAATGTTCTATACAGAAGAAACATATGAACAACTTTTTGAACATCATATTGATTTTGTAATTGATGCTTCAGATACAATTCTTTATAAAATACATATCATCAAAGAGTGCCTGTCACGTGGAATTAAAATTATTTCAAGTATGGGTGCGGCAAATAAACTAGACCCTACACGGTTTAAAATCGTAGATATTAGTAAAACACATATGGACCCGATTGCTAAAATAGTGCGTACAAAGCTAAGAAAAGAAGGAATCTCAAAAGGTGTTCCTGTAATTTTTTCTGATGAAAAGCCTATTGAAACAATTCCAGACGTTGTTCAAATTGTAGGAAATCAAAATTCCGAAATTCGCAAAGCAAAAAATCCACCTTCATCTAACGCCTTTGTACCTTCAGTTGCTGGCTTAATTGCTGCAAGCTGGGTCATAAGAGAGATAATAAAGTAACAAGATTTAAATTTACAAAAGGTCATTTCTACTTACATAAGAAATCGACCCCAAAAGGGGTAGATTTCTAGGCATTATTTGTGTTAATAAATCGTAAATAGACTTCTACCTCTTTCCTTATAAATCTTTCATTTTATAGGGAGTTTTTATTTAAGGGTATGAAATTAATTATAGATTCTTTAAGAGCGTAATTATTTTTACCATATATAAATAAATGGAGGAACAAAACATGAAAGCGAAAAAACTTTCAATTCTTTTCGTTTTCGTTTTAACTCTTAGCTCAATCCTCATGGCTTGTGGCAAAGACAAAGAAACGAAAAATGAAAAAGATAAATCAAAGCAGAATCTTGCAGCGAAGCAAGAACTGAATTTGATTGACACTTCTGAGATTCCAACATTGGATCCTAGTTTAGCGACTGACCAAGTTTCTTTCTTGGTTATGACAAACACAATGGAAGGTCTTTATCGACTTGGGGAAAAAGACAAAATAATGCCTGGTCTTGCGAAAAGTGAAGAAGTTTCAGCAGATGGTAAGACTTGGACATTCAAACTTCGTGATGCAAAATGGAGCAATGGTGATAAAATCGTTGCTGCTGACTTCGTTTACGCGTGGCAAAGAGCAGTAGATCCTAAAACTGCTTCTGAGTATGCATACATGTTATATCCAATTTTAAATGGTGAAGAAGTTAATAATAGTGGAAAACCTGTTACTGACTTAGGAGTTAAAGCAATTGATGAGTTAACTCTAGAAGTGAAGTTAGCAAATGCTACTCCTTACTTCAAATCATTGTTGTCATTCCCAACTTTCTTCCCACAACAACAAAAATTTGTTGAGGCACAAGGTGACAAATACGGTGCTGAGTTTAATTCAGCTCTTTACAACGGTCCATTTGTTTTAACTTCTTGGGAACATGAAGTAGGCTGGACATATGAAAAGAACCCTAATTATTGGGATAAAGATACTGTAAAATTAACAAATATTAATGTTAAAGTTGTTAAAGACAATAATACAGCGGTTTCTTTATATGACACAGGTGCAATTGATCGTACTGGTCTTATTGCAGAACAAGTGCCTAAATACAAAGACCGTGAAGATTTTGCAAGATTGAAAGCTACTTCTGTTTACTTCTTACGTTTAAATCAAAAGAACCCTGCATTAGCAAATGTTGATGTTCGTAAAGCAATTAATATGGCTTATGACAAAACATCTCTTTGTGATGTATTACTAAACAATGGATCAATGCCAGCAAATTATTTAGTACCATCAGAGTTCTTGTATGACAAAAAGGGTAAAGACTTCCGTGATGCAAACGGTGATATGAATGCCTATAACGTGAAGAAAGCTCAAGAACACTGGACTGCAGCTAAAGCAGCTCTAGGCAAAGATGCAATCACTTTAAAATTATTAAATTTTGATTCAGAATCTGCAAAAAAAGTTGGGGAATATTTCAAAGAGGAATTACAAAAGAATCTTCCAGGTTTAACAATTGAAATTACTTCAATGCCATTTGCACAAAAACTAGAACTTGAGTCGAAAATGGATTACGATATCTCATTCTCTGGATGGGGTCCAGACTATGCTGATCCAATGACTTTCTTAGATATGTTTGTTACTAATGGTGGCCATAACCAAATGGGCTTTTCAAATAAAGCTTATGACGACATCATCAAAGCTGCTAACACAACTCTATTAGAGGATCTTGATAAGCGTTGGACTGAGCTTCAAAAAGCTGAAAAAATCTTGATTGAAGAAGAGCAAGCAATCAGCCCGGTTTACCAAAAAGGCTCTGCTTATGTTCAAAATCCAAAAGTAAAAGATATTTTTACCCATAAATTTGGTGGAGATTATGATTACAAGTGGACTTATATTTTAAAATAAAAGTTCAAAACTTATTTTTTAAAATCAAATCAGATTAAAATAAAAGACCTTATTGAATTCACATTTTCATACTGTGAATATTCAGTAGGGTCTTTTTATCTCATGTTTATAATAGTTCTTTATTGTTTGGAAGTTTCTATTTTTTTAGTTTGATGGAACAATTTAAATTTTCCGGTTGCTACCCGAGCATTTGTTTTCTCAGTAATACGTTCGGAGCAAGACTTGCACATATAAGTATGAACTGGTCTATTCAGTAGTTGTTTAGCGATTAAAGTATCATCATCTAACGTATCAATCGTGTCACATAAGCAACATTTCGCGCGCATTGATATAGTTCCTTTCTACATTTATTCTCTCTATTATAGCATACTTCTAAAAAGGTACTGACAACAGTGTACGTGCAGTCATTTTATTTGATTGAACTTTATTAAAATCCTATAATCAAGAAAAACATGAATGGGATAAGGGGAGCAAATGTTTAATACAATTACACTTCAATTACGCTCAGAAGCTCTAGAGCAATTTAAAAAAGATGCGAATCATATAGTTCAGCTAATTCAAGTTCAAATAAATCATTCGAAGCTCCCACAATGCCCATTTTTTGAGGAAGTTCTTGATACACAAATTGTTGAACTCCTTAAAGGAATCAATTTTGCTGTAAGTATTGGCCTTTTTGAAGAGTCAGATGGTCGTTCTATTATGGAAATTTTAGAGAAAGAACTTTCAATGTCGTTTAACAATAGGCCAAATCTAACAAATTGAAGAAAGAGTAACTCATAGAACATTTCTATTTATTTGATTAACCACCTTTTTAATAGGTGGATTTTTTTATATAATGAATTACTTGAAAAATTATTAAATTTACTTTTTTCCTATAAAATAGGATTACTCTGGATTGATTTTTCTGAACCATGGGGAGGGTGAAGAGAATGGTATCACATAAATCACAATTAAAACTTAAGTCACTAGACTATGCATTAATTTCCCTTGCTTTAACATTAGCAGGGATGGGAATTGTAATGGTTTACAGTGCAAGTATGGTTTCATCAATTGATCGTCATGAAGTTGCAAGTAATTATTTCTTCATTCGCCAATGCGTGTATCTTGTGGTTGGCGTAATTAGCATGTTTTTCTTTACAAACTTTAATTATGAAACCTTTGGATTTGAAAAACTGTCATGGTATATATACGGGCTCTCTACATTTCTATTGGTTGCGGTTTTGCTATTTGGTGATGTTATAAACAATGCTCGAAGCTGGTTTGACTTAGGCGTTTTTAGTATCCAACCTGCAGAATTCAGTAAGATTTTTCTAATTCTATTTTTGTCATCAGAATATACTCGAAGACAAAATCGAATAGAAAATTTTAAGTGGGGTTATTTACCGCCTCTGGTTTACATTGGCTTGAACTTGTTCCTTATTTTGCTTCAGCCAGACCTTGGTGCGATTTTTATTATAACGGTAACTACCTTTGGGATTTTTATTACTTCAGGTATGAGCTGGAGAAAATTAAGCATTATTATTCTTTCACTTGCATTAGTGGTTACACTTTTAGGAACAATAGTTATGCAAAGTCCTGAACGATTTATGTCTCAAACGAAAATAAACCGATTCACTGGTTTTTTAAAACCATTCGAAACGGAAAAGGATGCAGGGTATCATACTGTTGGATCATTGTTAGCTATTGGTTCAGGAGGAATTACTGGTTTAGGCATTGGTCAAAGTATGCAAAAGTATGGTTATTTACCAGAACCACAAACAGACTTTATTGTCTCTGTAATTGCAGAAGAGTTAGGATTTGTTGGTGTTATGGTGTTTATGATCATTCTATTAGCAATTATTATTAAAGGCTTCCGTATAGCAGGAAGGTGTCAAGACCCACTTGGTCGTATGATTGCTACAGGGATTTCAACCATGATTGCTGTACAAGCCCTTGTCAATCTAGGTGGGGCAACTGCTCTTATACCTATTACAGGTGTTACATTACCATTTGTAAGTTTTGGTGGATCGTCAATGATACTTTCATTTATGTCAATTGGAATTTTATCGAATATTTCGATGTCCATTGAACGTAAAAAACATATGGAGATGAAATAGTATATCTTAATTTATAATCTGTATCATTGTATTAATAATTGCTGTATCATAACAGGTGTCGAGCAAAGAACTGCTTTTTGACTCGACCTTTTTATTTTCCAGAAAGTACTAAATAATCTTATTTAACTTTTTTTAAAATTGTGTATTTGTTTTTAAAGATAAATAGTATATACTATATTAGTAATGTGATATACAATTTGAAAACTTTTTTGGAGGTATGTTCATGGTAAGAAAAATTACCAAGCTTTTGGCTGCAAATCGTGGTGAGATTGCAATCCGTATTTTAAGAGCGGCATCTGATTTAGGTATTACAACTGTTGCGATTTATTCAAAAGAAGATGAAAATTCTTTACACCGCTTCAAGGCTGACGAGTCATATCTTGTTGGTGAAGGTAAAAAACCGATTGATGCTTACTTAGATATTGAAGGAATTATTGAGATTGCAAAAGATACTGGTTGTGATGCAATCCACCCAGGCTATGGTTTCTTATCTGAAAATCTACATTTTGCACAACGTTGCGAGGATGAAATTCCAACAATACCAGGGTCTGATGGTCCTGTTAAATCCGCTGATGAAGTTACCATGTTTGGAGCAATGTACGGGTATCCAATGATCATTAAAGCTGCAAACGGTGGCGGCGGTCGAGGAATGCGTATTGTTCGTAATGCTGATGAGGTAGAAGATGCATTTAATCGTGCTTCATCAGAGGCAAAAGCTTCTTTTGGAAATGATGAAGTTTATTGTGAGCGTTATGTTGAAAATCCAAAACATATAGAAGTTCAAATTTTAGCTGATAAGCATGGCAACCTTGTTCATTTGTTTGAACGTGATTGCTCAGTACAACGTCGCTATCAAAAAGTTGTTGAGGTGGCACCTTGCCATTCAATCACAGAAGAAATGCGTCTAAGAATTTGTGATGCAGCTGTTCAATTAATGAAAAACGTAGGCTACGTGAACGCTGGTACAGTTGAATTTTTAGCGTCTGGTGATGAGTTCTTTTTCATTGAAGTAAATCCTCGTGTCCAAGTTGAACATACGATTACGGAAATGGTTACTGGTGTTGATATCGTTCAATCTCAAATTAAAGTTGCTGAGGGATACCAACTTCATAGCGAAGAAATAAACGTTCCACTACAGAAGGATATAAAAATCAATGGTTTTGCGATTCAATGTCGTATTACAACGGAAGATCCCACAAATCATTTCATGCCTGATACAGGTAAGATAACTGCTTACCGTTCAAGTGGCGGTTTCGGTGTTCGTTTAGATGGATGTAACGGTTTCGCTGGTTCAGAGATTAGCCCATTCTATGATTCTTTACTTGTTAAGGTTTCTGTTTGGGGCATGACCTTTGAACAAACTGCTCAAAAGATGAATCGTACGTTACAAGAATTCCGTATTCGTGGTGTTAAAACAAATATTAAGTTCCTTGAAAATGTTGTTATGCATAAAGACTTCATTTCTGGAAATTACAATACTTCGTTCCTTGAAAAAGCAAATGAGTTATTCCAAACATTAAAAGATAATGACCCAGGATCTAAATATTTGCAGTATATCGGTAATGTAACTGTAAATGGTTTCCCTGGTATCGGTATTGTAGAAAAACCGGATTTTGGAAAAGTTCGTATACCTATAGTTGAGAAAGTTGATATTCCGTTCCAGGGAACTAAGCAAATTTTAGATGAGCAAGGTCCTGAAGGTGTTGTTAACTGGATTAAACAACAAGAGAAGGTACTCATTACGGATACAACATTCCGTGATGCACATCAATCATTACTCGCTACGCGAGTACGTACGAAAGATATGCTTGCAATTGCAGAGCAAACTTCTCAAATGCTTCCGAACCTTTTTTCTATGGAAATGTGGGGTGGAGCAACGTTTGATGTTGCCTACCGTTTCTTGAAAGAAGATCCGTGGGAAAGACTTCGTGAATTGCGCAAGCTTATTCCAAACCATATGTTCCAAATGTTGCTTCGTGGATCAAATGCAGTCGGGTATACAAACTACCCTGACAATGTTATTCGTGAGTTTGTTAAACACTCAGCTGAATCAGGTGTAGATGTTTTCCGTATTTTTGACAGTTTAAACTGGATTAAAAACATGGAAGTTGCAATTGATGCAACACGTCAAGCTGGCAAAATTGCTGAAGCAACAATCTGTTACACTGCAGATATTTTAGATCCATCTCGTCCGAAGTATACGGTTGATTATTATAAAAAGATGGCTCGCGAATTAGAAGCTGTTGGAGCGCATATTCTGTGTATCAAAGATATGGCTGGTCTAATTAAACCAGAGGCTGCGTATCGCTTAATATCTGAATTAAAGGCTACGGTAGATATACCAATTCACTTGCATACGCATGATACAAGTGGTAACGGTATCATGATGTATTCAAAAGCAATTGATGCTGGTGTAGACATTATTGATACTGCATTAGGTGCTATGTCAGGTATGACATCACAACCAAGTATGAATTCATTGTATTATGCAATGGCTGGACATGAACGCCAACCTGAAATCAATATTAAAGATGCTGAAAAGTTATCTTACTATTGGGAAGATGTACGCAAATACTACAGTGCATTTGAATCAGGCATGATGGCGCCACATTCTGAAATCTATGTACATGAAATGCCAGGTGGACAATATTCCAACCTTCAACAACAAGCTATTGGTGTTGGACTAGGTGAACGTTTTGAAGAAGTTAAGGAAATGTATGGTACTGTGAACCAAATGTTTGGTGACATCGTAAAAGTAACACCTTCTTCAAAAGTTGTTGGGGACATGGCGTTGTTCATGGTTCAAAACAATTTAACAGAAGAAAAGGTTATGGCTTCAAAGGGTGAAATAAGTTTCCCGGATTCTGTTGTTGATATGATGATTGGAAACTTAGGGCAACCAGAAGGTGGCTGGCCAGCAGACCTACAACAAATTATTTTAAATGGTCGTGATTACTTTACATGCCGTCCAGGTGAAAAATCGCCGTCAGTCGATTTTGAAGCAAAACAGGCAGAACTTGAAGCTCTAATTGGACGTAAGGCATCTAAAGACGATTTAATGGGCTATTTAATGTATCCGAAAGTGTTTAAAGAATATGTAGACATTCAAAACCTATTCGGTGATGTTTCATTAATTGATACACCAACATATCACCATGGTATGAGATTAGGTGAACGTGTTTCTATCGAACTTTACAAAGGTAAGCGTGTAGAAATTAAACTTGAATCAATTAGCCATGCGGGTGACGATGGTTTTAGAACACTTTACTTTGTTCTAAATGGTCAAACACGTGAAGTTCGAATCAAAGATGAAAGCATCAAATCGACTGTTGTAACAAAGCTGAAGGCTGAAGCCGGGAATCCAAAACATATCGGTGCATCTATGCCGGGTGTTGTACTTAAAGTTATGGTTGAAGCCGGACAAAAAGTTGCAAAGGGTCAACACTTGATGGTAACAGAAGCGATGAAAATGGAAACTACAGTTCAAGCTCCTTTCGAGGGTGTTGTTGATCAAGTTTACATGGCAAACGGGGAAGCAATTCAACCTGGAGATCTATTGATTTCATTTGCAAAATAATAAAAACAACTATTGCTGGGTAGTATTCGATTACTGCCCAGTATTTTTGTATTAATATCTATACGAATGACTAGATGTTTCAATTTTCATAAATTGTCCTATCGAGACATAACTTGTACAAACTTGAAAAATAGTAGTTTAAAAATTTTGTTCGCAAAAAAGCATCTTTTACGGTATAAATGATTTATGAAATTTTAAAAAAGGAGAAAGGTAGAGAAATGAAAACAATCTTCCGTGCAGCGTTTTTGTGCATCTTTATAAGTATATTTAGTATATATTACTCAGTTTCTCAACAACCTCCTATTTCAAATGATGCACTGGTCGATATTAAAACAGTAACAAAAGAAAAAAAATCAACAGAGGATCCAGGGAAAAATAACAATTTAATCGTTCGACCAACTAGTGGTCTCTCAACGTGGATTGGTAAAACAACTTCAAAACTGAATGAAACAATAGGTGCCCCTGATCGTATAGATAAAACCGAGTATGGATATGATTGGTGGATTTATAACAAAGATTTAACGAACTATAGAATGTTTGCAGTTTCTAATGAAAAGATTGTTTCTGTTATTGGAGCTGGGGCAAACGCTGAGATTGAGCCGTTTCATATAGGACAAAATTTGCAGAATGTTTTTCCGCAAGGGTCTTTCGAATCGACAGTCGTTATTAATTGGAAAAATACTATCTATCGATTTGAACTGTCTGAGGGGGATTTTGTTAATCGTCCATTAATAAAATTGGATGATATTTATGCTCAAATCTATATAGATAACTTTACAAAAAAGGTTACAGCTATACGATTTCTAAACAAATCCACACTTGTTTTAGAAAAGCCTTATGAGTTAACTTATACGGGTGTGTTAGAAGAAGTGCCTGCTCCAACTGATGAAGAATGGGGAGCCATTCAAAAAGGATACGAAAAGGAAATCGTTGATTTTACAAATGTAATTCGCAATTTTTATAATTTGCCTATATTAGCAGAGATTCCAGAGTTGTCTGTAGTATCGCGTTTTCATAGTCAAGACATGTTTGATAATAAATTCTTCTCTCACCAATCATCTGATGAAAAAAAATTAGCAGATAGATTAAACGCAGCCCAAATCCCATTTGCAAAAGCTGGAGAAAACATTGCAGCAAAATATGTAGACCCTGTTGCTGCAGTTGAAGGATGGTTAAATAGTACAAGCCATAGGGAAGCACTTCTCGATCCAGAATACAGCCATATAGGTGTTGGTATTGTTCGTAAACTTTATACACAAAACTTCATACAACAAGTTGATTTACTTCAACATGAATAGTGCCGGATGAGAATCCAATTTTTCAAGACCTTTTTATGTTTATACATTGTATTAACCAAAGATACATCTATAGGATTTATGAGGAGCATGAAAAATTGTTTAGCTCAGTAATACAATACGATTTAATAAGAAAATAGGACCATCCCATTTTCCATACAACGCTACTTTTTGGTATAAAAATTCTTCGAAATGATGCTGCTCAGACCCCACAGGAAGTTTCTTCATAGCTTTAGTGGTTTTCCCGTTATGTTTAACTTCTAAAATAAATACAATTAAATAAAGCCCCATATAAAATTTTTCGCTTTCAATTGTAATCGTTTGTATTTCACCAATAAGTCGAGAATGTTCTGGAATAGTACCAGCATTTTCCCATTCTTTCTTTTTAAGTGTCCACTCTTTCTTTGTTAACCAGTAGAAGTAAATACAGATAAGCGGTATTAAAATTGCTGTTACCATACAATCCAACTTTCTCAAATGCTTTATTAAAATTTATTATTAAATACAGATCTGTTAAAGATTGTTGCTAAAATATTTTGTTTTTTTTTTCAACATCTAAATAAATTGTTGGTAATTAGAGAAAATGAGCGGTATTCCCGTGGTGAAAAGGGCTGAATGAGACCTTAGGCTCACAGGCCGACCACAGGAATTTCCGCCATTTTATCAATTAACAACATAGCATTACTGTTTGATTAAAAAACAACTTTAAACATTCACATAGCATAAAATATAATATCAATTACATTCACTGTTATTGTCACATGTCATTTTCTTATTTCATATATTGTACTGCATATTTATGTTTTTTAATGATAGAGGTGATCAACATGGATACTGAAAACCTTCACCCTTCTGTAGAAAATTTTAAACAGTTTGTTCAGAGAAATCCGAAAATTGTGCAGGAAGTCCGCCAAGGTAGAAAAAGCTGGCAAGAATTATATGAAGACTGGTTTATTTTTGGAGAGAATCATGAGACATGGCGCGATATTAACGACCAACCAATGGATTCTGGATCCAATTCCGAACCAGCAAAGTCTGAAAATAAAAGTGATTTTATGAATCAAATCCTTGGGTATATCAAGAAGATAGACATGGATCAAGTACAATCACAAATGAATAATTTAAGTTCTGCTTTATCTACGGTGCAAGGTGTAATAAGTCAATTTTCGAATGGAAATAAAGGGAGCGCTTCTAACACCACATCATCTGAAAGACCCCATCCTTTTGCTTTCCGTAAGGACTAATTAATTCTCTTATATTCATGATTTCAAATTGAATTTTGAAAGTTGGTGGTATCATGCGCTTTGAGGTTTACCAGCAAATCCAACGTGACAAGGATTATCTGAATTACTTACGATTTAAGCCAATTTGGTATAAGCGGTTAACACGAGATCCAAATCGAATTTCTGAATTTCAAACAGAATGCAAGACTTTTTTTCGAAAAACAATACCAGATAGGGTAAATGCAATTTCTAATGGTGTTCAATTGGCTCAAATGATGTTAGCGATGGTACAGGCAAATGGATCTAGTGGATCATAAAAATTGTAGATAAAAAGTGAGGTTGGGACAATACTCAAAATCATCTGTTTGACTCTTGCGGAAAGCAAACAGAAAATGATTTTATAGTATTATGTCCTAGCCCTTATTTTTTTTTACATTCCACATATGGTAAAATCATTGCTGAGGTGGAATCGTGTTTATAACATCTGAAATGATAAAGATTCAAGAGTTGTCTGAGGAATTAGCAAGAGATATGATACTATCTGATTTAGGACAAGCATTTCTAAAACATAAATTAGAAATGGAAAATGACCCTCTTGCGCAAGAGAAAATAATCAATTTTCTTCAAGAAAAAGAAAAATTTGAGGAAATTAATAAATATGGAAAATATCATCCTGACTACAAGGAAACGTCGAAGAAAGTACGGGTACTAAAACGAGAAATGGATATGCATCCAACAATAGCTGCCTTTAAGCTTGTGGAAACAGAGTTTGAATCCATGTTGGAGGAAGTAAGCCGTATCATAGGGCATTCAGTTTCTGATAAAATATTGATCCCATCTTCAAATCCTCTGAACAGCTCGGGTCACAAAAAAGGGTGTAGCCACAATCATGGTTGTGGTTGTTCTGGATAACATATGGTAAAATTAGAAATAGTAGTTTATTTGATGAGGTATTCGTATGTTTGTTGAGAGACAGGGATTAATTGTTTGGTTGCATTCGGTTCGAAATTATAAAATCTTACGTAAGTTTGGCACAATTCATTTTGTTTCTAAACGGTTGAAATATGCAGTGATTTACTGTGATAAAGCAAATGTTGATCAGATTAAAAAAGAAATAAGTAACATTTCTTTTGTTAAAGAGGTTGAGCTGTCTCAAAAGGATAATATTCGAATGGAATATGATTCAAAGAAAACAGATCAAGATATTGAACAAGAAGATTTAAAATCTGTAGGCATATAAAACTAAAAAAATAAGTTAGTGTCTAATGGCACTAACTTTTTCATTCTGAACAAAAACTTGTAAAAAATATAATATCAATTTTTAATCTGCATGTATGATAAAAACATCACACTAATTTTTGTCCTTCTAGATGATAGACCCCTCTGATTAAGACATCGAACTGCAAGAATATGTAATAAATCTCTATTCCTTTAGGCAATTCGACATCTATCAGAAGGAAAAAAGGGAGAGGAGAAACAAAGAATCTATTGGGGAGAATAGACCTTTGTTCCCAACAGCAAAATGAAATGCTGTTGTTGATTTCAGTATGGACAGCGAGAATTGTTTTATTCATTTTCTTAGAAATTGTTTAAAAAATTTTTGCTAGTGAAATAGGTTTATGATAAATTTTATTTGAAGTAAATTTAGGAGTTTTAAATAAATGCGTGTTATTTCAGGAGTTTGCGGAGGGTTACCACTTAAGGTACTTGATGGTCAAACAACCCGTCCAACAACGGATAAAGTGAAAGAATCCATGTTTAACATTGTTGGACCTTATTTTGAAGGTGGGCAAGCGTTGGATTTATTTGCTGGTAGTGGCGGACTAGGGATAGAATGTCTTAGTCGAGGAATAGAAAAGGCAGTATTTGTTGAAAAAGACTCGCGGGCTGCGGCAATTGTAAAACAGAACCTTTCTTTTTGTAAAATGGACCATAAATCTGTTGTTATGAATAGAGATGCTAAGCAAGCAATTAGAGAAATGGCTGGAGTATATCAATTCGATTATGTATTCTTGGATCCGCCTTATAAAATGGCTGAAAAAATTCCTGAACTAATCGAAGAAATGGTAAAAGCGAACATCGTTTCAGAGGACTGTATTTTTGTTTGTGAAAGTGGTTCGGAAACAACATTCCCAGATGAATTATCTTATGTTGAACGGTTCCGTGAAGGGAAATATGGAACCATTCGAGTGTCATATTATCAATTAAAAGAAGGTGTATTAAATGACTAAAATAGCTGTTGTTCCTGGGAGTCTGGATCCTATAACATATGGACATGTAGACATTATTGAACGGAGTTCAAAAATATTTGAAGTAGTTTATGTTGTTATCTTAGATAACTCTGCCAAAAACCCTCTTTTCTCAATTGAAGAAAGAAAAGAGTTAGTACAAAAAAGCACATCACATTTACCAAATGTGAAGGTTGACACTTTTAATGGATTATTAGTTGATTATGCAAAGAAAATAGATGCTTCTACAATTGTTCGTGGTTTAAGAGCGGTCACTGACTTTGAATACGAAATGCAAATCACACTAATGAACCGATTCCTAGATGAATCCATTGAGACAATCTTTTTGATGTCACAGAGAAAATACTCTTTCCTAAGTTCATCAATCGTTAAAGAGGCAGCAAAATATAGTGGAAAGGTGTCTGAGCTTGTTCCCGAATGCGTGGATAAGGCATTACGTGAAAAATTTAAAAAATAAGTTTTAAAAGAGGTTGGACAATACTCAAAATCATCTGTTTGACTCCTGCGGGAAAGCTGGGTTGAGGCGATTCCACTGGAATCGCGCAAAAGCCTGAGAATGCAATTCTCAGGCGCGGAGGCTCGAAACTTCGCCCGCACAAATTGCGACGAATAGGAGCAATTTGGCAAACAGAATATGATTTTAGAGTGTTATGTCCCAGCCTCTTTCTTTTTTATATACAAAAAGCAAAAAAGCACTATTGAGATGATCGTAATAATTGGACCTAATTTAAAGAATGGGGTGTAAAGGGAATGATTTGCCTCTATGTAAAAGACATCATTGACCCAATTTAAATGCTTAAATAAAGCTGCTGCAATGCTCATAGCAAGTACACTATGCACTAGTTTTGCAAAGAAAAAGATTTTGTATTGAATGTCCGTTTCTGCAAGGATACTTGCAACCTGAGCATGTACGGACAAACCACTAAATCCTAAAAGTCCAGAGACAGCTACAACCGTTTGATATAAGGTAGAATGACTATTGCAAGCCATTTGACTTCCTAAAGTCACTTCAAAGAAACCAGCAATAATGGGGCTAATTAGATGGGTAGATATGGTTAACAGACGAAATAAACTTGAAAAAATTCCAACCATAAAAGTAATAAAGCCAAGATTGAAGAGCAATTTATTTAATACAGAAAATAAAATGATAAACCCGCCTATCATTAACAAGGTTTGAATGGATGATGAAACAGCATCCCCCAATATTTTTCCAAATGGCCGAGTTTCATTCACTCTAATGTTATGCATGGATTTAACTGAGTTTTTTAAATACCCAATATCCCTTTTTGCTTTCACATTAATTTCTTTGATTTTATAAAATCTCATTAATAAACCTACTCCAAAATTACCACCGTAATGAGCTAGTGCGAGCAAGGCCCCAAGTTGTGGTTCATGAAAAAATCCAACAGCAATGGCCCCAAAAATAAATAAAGGATTTGAAGAATTCGTGTAACAAACCAAACGTTCAGCTTCAGTTCGAGTAAGCATTCCCTGCTTGCGCAATGTTGCCGTCATTTTAGCCCCAGAGGGAAACCCGCTAATCATACCCAGCGCAAAAACAAACCCTCCTACACCAGGGACTCGGAATAGGGGACGCATAATGGGTTCTAACAACCCACCTATTAAGGCAACAACCCCAAAACTAATAAATAAATCACTAATAATTAAAAAAGGTAATAACGATGGAAAAACAATTCCCCACCATATATTTAATCCACGCAAGGAAGCGGCTAACACATCCTTTGGGAAAGAAATAAAGCCGATTGCTAAAGTCAGTAAAATGATCGCAACTCCAATTGATTTTAAATATGATTTTTTCATTTTTGTTCCTTCCCTACACATAAACTAATCTATCTAAATTTATTTACGTAATAATGAAATAGAACAAGCCCTGGATGGTTGAGCATGGCTAAAATTTAATCAATTAAGAGTAAGTTAGATACGCACCAGATAAATTCTTTTTAATGGTGGTGTTATGGATGGAATTGAAGAAAAATAGACCTAAAATTGGATTGGCTCTTAGTTCCGGTGGAGCAAGGGGCTTTGCTCACCTTGGTGTGATTCAAGCATTACATGAGGAAGGGATTCCAATCGATGTCATTGCAGGTAGCAGTATGGGAGCACTAATTGCAGGTTGTTATGCAGCTAGCCAAGATATAGAACATTTAGTTAAGTTTGCAGCTGTTTTTCAACGAAAAAGTTATCTAGATTTTGAGGTGCCACGATTGGGTTTTATTAAAGGAGAGAGGGTTAGGCAATTAATACAACTATTAACTCACGGAAAAAATATTGAACAATTAACTATTCCAATTGCAATTGTCTCAACAGATTTACACACAGGGGAGAAGATTGTTTTTACAAATGGTAATGCTTCAGAAGCTATCCGTTCTAGTATTTCGATACCGGGTGTTTTTTTGCCATATTCCTATGCTGGAAGGACACTTATTGATGGTGGTGTAACGACTTGGATTCCTGTTACAGAAGCACGTGGGTTGGGAGCAGATATAGTTATTGCGTGCAATGTTTCGCCCGAAAACCAAAATGTTAAGGCTTACAATGTACTTGATGTGATTAATCGGAGTATTGAAATTATGCAAATTGAAGGGAGACGTATTTCTTCAAAGGAAGCAGATGTTTATTTGAATCCTGATCTTTCCATGTATAGTTCAACTGCATTTACAAATATCAGTGAAATGATGTACAGTGGTTATCTAACACTGAAAAACAACAAGGATTCTATTTATAGACTAATTGAAAATTGGAAAGGCAAGCAAAATGAATAAATTAATACGAAATGTCTCAATACTAATCTTTTTATTAATTGTACTTTACTTTTATCCTTTGCCATACTATGTAACATCCCCTGGGTCCGTTGAGGCATTAGCACCAATAGTAAAAGTGGAAGAAGGGTATAAAGAAAAAGGGTCTTTTTCTTTAGTGACCATCTATATGAGTAGAGCAAACGTTTTTTCATATCTGAACTCTAAAATTGATCCATATATACATCTGCATAAAAAAGAAGAGATTATGGATGAAAATGAAACAGATGAGGAATATGATGTTCGTTCCTTGAAAGATATGGATGATGCAAAAACCGACGCGATGATAACAGCCTTTACAGAAGCTGGTACTCCTTTTGAAGTGATTTATAACGGAATTTACGTCTTACATGTTGAAAAAGAAAAACCAGCATATGGAAAGATTAAACCTGGTGATCGAATTGTTAACATTGACAATGTAAAACTTGAAAAGCAAATGCAATACCGTGAAATTTTTAACAAAAAGAAAATCGGTGATAAAGTAAAAATAGGTTATGTACGAGGTAAAAAAGAATACACTGTAGATTTGAAGCTTGCAAAAATTTCAAATGGGAAGCCTGGAATTGGCATTGCTCTAGTAGAAGATAAAAAAGTAAAGAGTTCTGTCTCAGTTGAAATTGAATCTGAGGAAATTGGCGGGCCGTCAGCAGGTCTTATGTTTACCTTAGAAATATTTAATCAGCTAACCAAAAAAGACTACACAAAAGGCTACAAAATAGCAGGTACTGGTTCTATAGATGAGCTAGGAAATGTAGGAGCGATTGGTGGTATTGATCAAAAAGTTGTAGCAGCTTCTGAAAATGGAGCGAAAATTTTCTTTGCACCTCTTGAATATGGAAACTATAAAACAGCTGTTAAAACAGCAAAAAATATTAAAACCAAAATGAAGATTGTGCCTGTTAAAACATTTGATGACGCAATTACATATTTAGAGCGACTAAAATAAGTAATAGACGATCAGTAGTATTATTTAGGTATTGTAATGTTTTGTAGGCAAACCCATTTTGTTTTGCTAATTGAGAATGAGGCGAGAAAATGAATTTAGGTAGTATAAATGAATGGGCAACAGCTGATTTTTTGCATCAAGTCATACACAGTTATGAATCGCTTGGGTTGTTATATGGATTATTATTACCTTTTTTAGATTCGTTTCTTGGTTTCTTACCACTTTGGGTAATAGTCGGGGTAAACGTTTCTGTTTTCGGATTCTGGCCGGGATTTTTGGTTTCTTTTGTTGGAAGTGTATTAGGAACAATCAGTTTGTTTTTACTTTTAAGAAAAGTAGGAAGGAATAAAGTAACAAATTTTCTTTATCGACCTAATAAGAAACATCCTGTTTTGGATTGGATTGATCATAGTGGATTTGGACCAGTTTTTATCTTGTTTTGTTTTCCGTTTACGCCTTCATTTTTTACTAATATATTTGCAGCCGTGTCTAAGATTAGGACATTGCCTTATATATGTGGAATAACACTTGGTAAATTAGTTATGATTTTAATTGTCAGTGTCATCGGTCATGACATTAAGTCTCTAATAGATCATCCTGTTAGAACATTCTATGTATTACTCGCTATCTCTGCATTATGGTATGCAGGTAAAATTGTTGAAAAGAAAGTTTCAAATATTGGAACAAAAAATGAGGAATCATTAAATAAAAGAGTTTCTTAAAAAAGGGGCTGAAGTTTGATAGTATTCAAACTTCAGCCTCATTATTTATCTATTATAGTTTAGTTTAAACAGCTACATTATCAACCAAATAATCCATTTTTTTAATGAAAATTTTACGTCCTCTAATTTCAATAATATCCTTTTCGCGCAATTCTTTCATCATACGATTAACACTAGTATGTGTACTAATCCCACAAAAGCCTGCTATTTCCTCATTTGTGATTGTGAAATCAATCAATGTTCCACCATCAGTTTCAACACCAAACTGCTCTGACAGTCTAATTAGAAAAGCGTATAATGCGCCTACTTTGCCATTCATTAGCATCATTTGCATTCTTTGAGTCTGCATATTCAACTGTCTTCTGTAATAATTTTTAACATACAGAAGCATTTCAGAATTTGAATTTACATCTGCCCAAAACTCTTTTCGATCAATTTGATAGAGTGAAGCAGTTTCCGATTCAATTCGTATATTCCATGGGGCAGGTGTTAGCTGATCTTCTTCATCACGCAGGATAGCAACAATTTCAGGCATATTGATATAGTTCATGTTAAATTCTCTACCATCACGTAATATAAGGGAAGTTTTCACGATTCCACTTTTTAAAATATGGATATTGCTGCCAAGAATACCATTATAGGCGAGATAAGTATGTTTTTCCTTTGTAACTATCAAAGGCTTTTTTTCTTCCAAATATCTATTTAAGATCATTTCCATGTAAATCAACTCCATCTATATTGCGATATGAAATTAACTATAATTGTTTCAATTATACATTTTTTATTCTAGTTTTTCGAGATGGTATAAAAAGAAAAAAATCCCATTTAAAAATGGGATTTTTTTAGTTGTTGTTTTCTTGTATTTTTTATTAATCTTTATAGATGGAATTTCCACTATTGAGCCATGCATAGCCAACTCCAATAACGATTCCGCCACCAACAAAGTTACCAAGAAAAGCAAAAATCCCGTTTTTAACTAAATTTGATAATGATAAATTTACAAGTGCATCAGGATTTGTAAACATTGCAAGTGAAAAGGATGAAAAGTTTGCAATAACGTGCTCAAATCCTAGGTAAGCAAATATAAAGACAATAAACATAATTGCTAATACTTTTCCTGCGTCATCTTTCATTTTTAACGAGCAAAAGACTGCAGTGTTCACGATGATATTCGCAAAAATTCCCTCAATAAATATTTGTGAGGCAGGTTTTGCTAGTTTTAAATTAACAGAATGAATTAAAAAATGCTCCTCTGATAATCCTTGAAAAGCATAAGTCTTTGATACTAGAAAACTAGTAAGGACCGCGCCAAAATAGTTGAAAAGAACACAAATCATTAACAATTTGAATGCCTTCCAGGGAGTTATCATTTTTTTAAATGCTGATGCACTCATATACATCATATTTGATGTTCCAAGTTCAGCATTCATATATACAATCATAAGTAATCCTAAACTAAATAGGAAACCATATAAAGTCTTTCCTAGTCCAGGTGCAAAATGATCAACCTTATCCGCAACCATGACAGCGAATGCTGTGCCAAGGGTTAGGTACATACATGCAAGCAATGAACGAAATATATACTTGTTCGGACTATTATCTAATAAATCTAACTTCTTTATACCACTATTTAAAATCTTATCCAATAATGGAGTATTTTCTAAACTCATCTTTTTCTTCCTTTAATAATAAAATTTATAAGTTCTTAACAATGAAAACTTTTATAAGGACTTTTTGTAACTACTGTATTTTGTGCACGGAAACCAGTTTGCAAAATGTTATTCGCTTCTGCAATCGATTCTTTAGTAGGTGGCTCAATTCCTTCAAGTTGATAGGGTATACCTAACTCTTTCCATTTGTATACACCCATCTTGTGGTAAGGTAAAACCTCGACCTTTTCTACATTTGGTAGAGTATCAATAAATTCTTTTAATTTTTGTAAATCTTGTGTTTCATCTGTTTTTGTTGGAACAAGTACATGTCTAATCCAGATTGGCTTGTTTTTCTCACGAAGATAAGCAGCAAAATCAAGGATCGGTTCGTTGGGACGAGCAGTCAAACTAATATGTTTTTCAGGATTGATATGTTTAATATCTAAAAGTATTAAATCAGTCACTTCCATCAATCTGTCTAGTTTTTCTATTAACTCAGGTTCGCGTGTAAAAACACCACCACAACTATCAATTGTAGTATGAACACCGGCTTGTTTCAGTAAGGTAAAAAACTCAATTAAGAAGTCAATTTGCATCAATGGTTCGCCACCGCTAACAGTAACACCACCACCAGATACATTCCAAAAATCTTTATATCGTATAGCTTCATCAAAAACATCCTGTGCTGTTCTTTCAGTTCCACCAGACATCTTCCAAGTGTCTGGATTATGGCAAAACTGGCAACGTAAAAAGCAACCTTGCATAAATACAATAAATCGTATTCCTGGTCCGTCAACTGTTCCCATGGATTCGACTGAATGAATTCTACCTAATGTTTGAGACATGTCTATTCTCCTAAAAAATAGGACTACCTTTCGATAGTCCGATTCAATTTTTTTATATTACCTATTAAAGGTTGATTGTGCAAGGTGTTTTAGAATTATCTTTAGCACCTTGCACAATCAGCCTTTTAACAACTTCCTCAAAAAACTCAATGGTTATTCTAATTAGTTGTTTCAAGACTAATAGTGATGCTCAGCACATGGGTGATACACGGGCTTCGAGAGGCAGCTCCTGGATAACTGACACTCTAAACTTGCAAAGTTTAGCAAGTGGAAGGAATGCCTGTGGTACAACTTCCCGAATAACCTCAAAGGTTTTGCTCGTTGCTCAAAGCCTACTTCCCTTAGCGTCCGAGCTTGTCTCAGCAACGATAAGGTATGTCAGAGTTGTCTGAGCTTTAGCTCAGGAAAAACTTACGACTCGTCGGTTATTCGGTCCAGTTGTAGCGGAGCTGAACGCCTTTCTCAGCACCTACATTGATTCATGCATTGTTCTATTAATTACATCAATTTGTTGTTCGCGGCTTAACTTTGTGAAGTTAACTGCGTAGCCGGATACACGAATTGTTAATTGTGGATATTTTTCTGGATGATCCATTGCATCTAATAGTGTTTCCCTATTGAATACGTTAATATTCAAGTGGTGACCACCTTTGACAGAGTATGCATCTAGTAAAGAAACCAAGTTTGCAATTTGTGCTTCTTGATCACGACCTAAAGATTTAGGTACGATTGAGAACGTATTTGAAATACCATCTAATGAGAATTCGTAAGGCATTTTTGCAACAGATGAAAGGGAAGCAAGTGCACCTTTCGTGTCACGACCATGCATTGGGTTTGCACCTGGAGCGAATGGTGTGCCTTCGCGACGTCCATCAGGTGTGTTACCAGTTTTCTTACCATAAACAACATTCGATGTGATCGTTAAGATAGAAGTTGTATGTTGTGCATTGCGGTACGTTTTATACTTCTTCACGCGAGTCATAAATTCTTTTAGTAACCATATGCCGATTTCATCTGCTTGGTCATCGTTGTTACCGTATTTAGGGAAGTCTCCTTCAATAACATAATCAACAACTAACCCATCTTCATCGCGAATTGTTTTAACTTTTGCATACTTGATAGCTGAAAGTGAATCGATTGTAACTGAGAAACCAGCAATACCAGTCGCCATTGTACGAAGAATTTCACTGTCGTGTAATGCCATTTCAATTTTTTCGTAGCAGTATTTGTCGTGCATGTAATGGATAACGTTAAGTGTGTTAATGTATAAGCCACATAACCATTCCATCATGTCAAGGAAACGTTCCTCAACTTCTTTATAATCAAGGTACTCTGAAGTAATTGCTTGATATTTTGGACCGATTTGCTTTTTCGTTTTTTCATCGATACCGCCATTGATTGCGTACAACAATGCTTTCGCTACGTTTGCACGTGCACCAAAGAATTGCATTTGCTTTCCGATTTTCATTGCAGAAACACAGCAAGCGATACCATAATCATCACCCCATAGAGGGCGCATTACATCATCATTCTCGTATTGGATTGCTGAAGTTTCAATAGACAATTTCGCGCAGTAATCTTTGAATCCTTGCGGTAATAAAGTTGACCATAAAACAGTTAAGTTTGGTTCTGGTGCTGGACCAAGGTTTGATAATGTGTGTAAGAAACGGAAACTACTTTTTGTAACCATGTGGCGGCCATCTACGCCTACACCAGCGATTGCCTCAGTAACCCAAGTCGGGTCACCAGAGAAAAGAGCATTATAATCTGGTGTACGAGCAAATTTAACCAAACGCAATTTCATAATGAAGTGATCAACAATTTCTTGAACTTCTGATTCAGTCATTACACCATTCTTAAGGTCACGTTCTACATAGATATCTAGGAAAGTAGATGTACGACCAAGTGACATTGCAGCACCATTTTGCTCTTTGATTGCAGCTAGGTATCCAAGGTATAACCATTGGAAAGCTTCTTTCGTATTAGTAGCCGGTTGTGAAATATCAAAGCCATAAATTTTTCCTAATTCTTTTAAGTCAACTAAAGCACGAATTTGCTCGCTGATTTCTTCGCGACCACGGATTACGTCTTCAGACATTGTTCCGTTACCAAAATTCGAATGATCTTTTTTCTTATCAGCGATTAAGCGATCAACACCATATAGTGCAACTCGGCGATAGTCGCCGATGATTCGTCCACGTCCATAAGCATCAGGTAGACCAGTGATAATACCAGAGCTTCTTACAGCACGCATTTCAGGAGTATAAACATCAAAAACACCTTGATTATGTGTTTTACGATATTTATTAAAAATCTCTGAAACTTCTGGGTCTACTTGGAATCCGTACTCTTCAGCAGCTTGCTCACTCATACGAATACCACCGTAAGGTTGTAATCCGCGCTTAAATGGTTTCTCAGTTTGGAAACCAACAATCGTTTCAATATCTTTATTTAAATATCCAGGACCATGTGAAGTAATTGATTGAATTACTTTTGTGTCTGTGTCTAAGATGCCACCAGCTTCACGCTCAGCTTTATCCAATTCTAATACTTGTTCCCAAAGTTTTTTAGTAGATTCTGTTGGTCCTACTAAAAATTCATCAGTACCAGCATAAGGTGTATAGTTTGTTTGAATGAAATCACGAACATCTATTTCGTTTTCCCATTTACCGCCCTTAAAACCTTCCCAATTTTTGTTCATTTTTAAAATCCTCCTAAATGAATGTTTTTGAAACTTTTTAGAACTACTAAACAACCCAATCTTTCTATGAAGTTCGAAAATATTTAGAGTTTCTATTAATTTGTTGCTCAGACCTGAAATGCTGTTTCAGCGCTGCCGTTACTGATAGAATAATAAGATTCACATTTGTTTTATTGAACAAAAAGATAAAACATTTGATATTATCAAATGTTAATTTTCATTTTTTTGTCCCGCACACAAAAAATACCGTTCAACCTGAAGGTGAACGGACCTATTGATGTTACTACATTCTTTAAAAATAAAAAAGTAAGAATCTACTTTTTTATTTGAATTGGCTGCTCAAATTCTTGGTGCATCAGTTGTTCACGAATATTTGAGTTCATTAAATTGTAATAAATTTGGTTGGTATTTCCATTTCCTGAATATCCCATGTTCTTCAACAGTTTTTCACTAAGGATAGGTAACGTTACGTATTTTTTCACGTGATTTAAATAGCGTCTTCCAAACTCCGAAAATCCTAAGATTTTTATATAACTTGGTTGTTTTTGTTTTTCTACAGCATCTTTTTCTAGATTAAGTAGAATGTAAAGACATATTCGCTGCAACCTGGTCCATGTATATCTTTTAACCTTTACATTGTTCATAAATTCATCAAAACTTTCAGATTTTGATGCAAACTCGATCAATCTATACTCTATACCTTCTTTAACTTCGTATATACGTCTAAGTTGTTCAGGGGTTGAAGAGCAAATTTTATATTTTAATAGATTCCAATAATTTTCCCAATTATGGTAAGTTCCAGTTGAATCAAAATAGGTATTCATTTCTTTTAAAACAAAATCTGGTACATATTCAGAGAGTGTTTTAGAATTTTCGAATAGTGCCTTCCGAATGCTTGTTGCGCTAGTGATTCCACTTTCATGCAAATCAGTTTCATGATATCCAGCACCTATTCTTTTAAAAGTTACTGGTTTCATGTTTTGGCAATGCGTTTTGATTGCAGAAACGTAATGGAACCCTAACGTGTTATTTGGAAGACTTAAATCGAGCGTATTCTCATCTGAAGTAATTTCAGAAAATGCTTTTCCAGTTGCAGTAGCATAGCTGAACCCATTAGCCATGGCATTATTTACAATTTCATCAAATTTTCCTTTATTTTTATTTAGTGAATCAACAGCTTTTAAAAAAGGGTCAATTTGACCTAACTCGCTTCCAAAAGACAGAGTATCACACCTCAAGGCATGCAAAATCTGAACGCTGTTTCGAGCAAAAACATCTGCATTTTGAACCGCTTGCATTGTTGGCAGTTCTACTACGAGATCTACCCCTGCTTGCAAAGCCATTCTTGTTCGAGAGAATTTATCAACTAAAGCCATTTCGCCACGTTGCAGGAAATTCCCGCTCATGCAGGCTATTGTTACTTCTGCTCCGGTTATTTTTTTTGATTTATTCAAATGATAGAGATGACCATTATGAAACGGGTTGTACTCAACCACCATGCCGACTGCTTTCATATTCAGAGCTCTCTTTCTATGTTTAAATGTCTTAATTATAATTAAAGTTTAAGTTTAAATGTTCTTTTGTTTTTGGCTCTGTTAAAGTTTGATGTTGATATTCTTTGGATTTTTAATCAACATCCATATAATTTGTTGTAAATTAGAGAAAATGAGCCAAATACATATATGTTTTTTCCCGTGGCAAGTAACGTATACGTTTCTGGGTAAATGAGACATTAAAACGAGGAAACGTATACGTTTCCCTTAGACCGACCACAGGAATTTCCACCATTTTAAAATAACAACATGGCATTTCTGTTTAATTAAAAAATCAACTTTATATTAACAGAGTCTAACAAATAAATTGAAATTTATATAAAATTCAAAAAATCGAAGATTTAATTTTTATTAAAATGGGTAAAATCAAATATCATATACAAATTTAAAAAGCTACAATAGAATTGCTGAAATGAATACTATCTCTATTGTAGTGAAAAACAAGTACTTTTTAAACATTTAAAAGTTGTTTTATCTTTGAAAACAAACGATTTTAGTGTAAAGAAAAAAGTTTGACAAAAGATTTTTGAAATAATATAATATCTCTTGTTGCCTAGAGGTGATTGAATGAAATGGACAGTATTACAGATTCAAAGAATGGGTGGTCATAACTTTCAAATTGATGAGACAGTTGACTTTTCATACTTGAAAGAAATGGACAAACAAATACTTGATATCTCACCGATTCTTGTAAGAGGTGAAGTGGAATTTGATTCTTCAAAGGTTGTTTTCCACTTAACGATTCAAGGAACTTTTGTGTTGCCTTGCTCGAAAACACTTGTAGAAGTAAACTACCCAGTGAACATTCAGACAACAGAAACCTTTTTCTTGCATTCCTTAGAGGATGACGAAGAAGGAGAACTTGTCGAAAATGGGGTTATTGATTTAACACCAGTTGTGCAAGAACTTCTGCTTTTGGAAATTCCAATGCAAGTTTATGCTGACTCATCAGATCAAGAAAGTGGTACACCATTTTCTGGAAAAGGTTGGGAAGTTGTAACTGAAGAAGAGCAAGCACAAAAGATTGATCCTCGAATGGCTAAATTAGCTGAATTATTCAAAAAAGATGAATAACTTTTTTGGGGCGTTCAAGCAGTAGTAAACTTTACAACGAAACAATTCTAAGGCGTTACTAATGATTGAATGCCTCAAAGAATAATAAAAGGAGATGTAGAAAAATGGCAGTACCTCAAAGAAGAACTTCTAAAACTAGAAAAAGAATGCGTCGTACGCACTTCAAATTACAAGTACCTGGTATGAATCCATGCCCTAACTGTGGAGAAATGAAAATGTCTCACCGCGTTTGTGACAGATTTCTTACTGAAGCGAAGTGAGATAGTATTTACAATTTAGAGCCCTAGGGCTCTTTTTTTTTATTTATCGAAATCTTCCAAAAGTAGTCTAATCAATCTACCAAGTACATATGGTAAAACAAAGTATATTTTTGCCATTAGAGAGAGGGTAGATTAAGATGACAGGGGGAAGACAAGACAGTTGGTCTTTAGATGAAGACAATCTGTTAGCAGAAGTAGTGCTCCGCTATATTCGCGAAGGAAGTACTCAGTTAAAAGCATTTGAGGAGGTAGGCGAACGCTTATCTCGAACGGCAGCGGCATGCGGTTTCAGGTGGAATTCATTTGTAAGAAAACAGTTTAAAGATGCTATTATACATGCAAAAAAAATTCGTGTGTCTACCGACCGAACTCAAAGTAAGCAAATTGTTACTAGAAAATTTGTTCGAAAAGAAAAACCAACTGAGAAAATAGACAATTCCATTACGCTGGAACAGTGCTTAGTATTTTTACAGAATTTAAAGGCAAATCTGGATGAAAATCCAATTGACCAGATTCATCAATTGATCCGTAAAAACAGAGAATTGCAAGACAGTTTAGAGAAATTAACAAAAGAAAAAGAAAATTTGCGTAGAAAATTTGCTGAAGTTTCAGAAGATTATCAAGCACTTTTAGGATTTTTTGAAAAGGCTCGTAAGCTTGCTGTTAAAGAGACTGATCATGATTTAAATATTCGATTCCAAATGGATCAAAACGGAAATTTGGAAAGAGTTTAGCAATAAAATAGAAATACATAAATCATTTTGCCAAAAGCAAAGTGATTTTTTTACTTTTCTTTTTATAAAAAATGACCATCATTGAATAAAGTTAGTCAGCACCCATATTCATTCTTCAATTATTTGTTCATTTTTGATAAAATACTTTGATAAGTCTGCTTAAAAATAGTGAAACACAGATGTATGAGGGAATTCATGAAGATTGGAATAATTGGAGCAGGTTCAGTAGGTTTGCTATGTGCAGCCTACCTAGCCGAAAAAAATGATATTACACTCTTTACACATCGTAAAAGCCAGGCCACTACCATCAAAGAAAATGGTTTGGTTTTAGAGATAGGTTCCATTAAAAAGAATATAACAATCCAAGCGGAAGAACTGAAACAATCTGTTCAGTCACTTGGACAATTTAACTTGATTCTGGTAACAGTTAAGCAATATCATTTAACAGATTTGTTACCGCTAATCAAATCAATCCAAACAAATTTTCTTTTTCTCCAGAATGGAATGCCAATGAATGAAATCCACAATGAATTAAGTGGTAAAATAAATTTTGGAATTGTCACTCATGGGGCGCAAAGGATATCAGATTATGTTGTTAGACATAATGGAGTAGGTAAAATAGTCATCGGTTCTGAATTAGCAGGTCAAATCCAACTAAATGAATTATCGATAGAAAATTTTCCTTTTGAAGAAGTAGAAGACATTCATTTACAAATTAGAAACAAACTTATTGTAAATGCTATTGTTAATCCTATTACAGCGGTTTATAGAGTTAAAAATGGAGAAATCGTTCATAATGCAGAATTAAACAACTTGAAAAATCAACTAGCGTTAGAGATTTTTCAGATTCTTCAAATTGATGATATAAATGATCAAGAGCGACAATTAAATAATGTAAATCAAATTTGTTTGTATTCTGCTGAGAATAAATCATCCATGTTGCAAGATATTGAAAATAGAAGACAAACCGAAGTGGATTCAATTTTAGGCTACTTGTTAAGGCAAGCTAATGAGCTTCAAATTGAGGCGCCATTGGTGAGTAAATTTTATCGACGAGTGAAAGAGTTAAGTTAAAAGAGTCTTTTACCATTTAAAGACTCTTTTGAATTTGGAAGGAAATGAAAATTGGATATATTAAAAACGAATCCGGATGTTGCATTTATTGCAGCACCGTTTATAGTGCTTTTTATTTTAAAATTTATTTTAAAATTTCTTATACGTGGCAAACGAAAAGCTTCAAAATTAGCAACCGATATTTCAGCAATCTTTTTTATAATGGCAGTCTATTTTGAAATAAAATTGTTTTTGAATTTCCAAGCCCTTTGGTTTATGTTGCTTGGATTAATTGTAATTTTTTCTATTCTTGCCGTGTCATCTTACATCAAGAACTATGAAGTTTCCTACGAGAAACTTATGCGTTTGTTTTTAAGAGTCTGCTTTATTCTTTTTGTGATAGGGTATCTAGGACTATTAGTATTTGCACTTTATCAAAGAGTACAAGCTGTGTAATTTATAGTAACTGAGGGATATTATGAAACTTTCATCATTTAAAATGGGTGCGATTTACCCTATGGCATCTGACTATATGGCTGGGAATCCAAATGCAGTTTCTTTTTTCCCGACTAATTGGTCCGATCAAAAAAGTATATTGGAACGATCAACCTACTTGGCAAAAAGAAATTATCCAAGATTAGAAGTTGCAGAACATATTGAGAAGTATATGAATCGATTTGGTCTTTCGGATGTTTCTTTACGGAATATCCAATTGCTGAAGGAAAATGCACTTGTCGTAATTGGAGGGCAGCAGGCTGGGTTGTTAACAGGTCCTTTATATGCTATTAACAAAATCATTTCAGTTATCAAACTCGCTGAAAAACAATCTTCTTTACTTGGAGTGCCAGTTATCCCAGTTTTTTGGATCGCAGGTGAGGACCATGATTACGCTGAAGTGAATCATGTCTATATAAAAGACGAGAAAGATCTCATCAAAAAAACATATCCTTATAAACCGAAGACAAAAGAAATGATCTCGGATATGATCTTAGATTTTGAAACTGCTAAGAAATGGATTGAAGAGGTTGTTGAAGTATTAGGTGAAACGAATCGGACAAAAGATTTAGTTGCTTGGCTAACTGATACACTTAGAAAAACGAAAACCATATCAGATTTTTTTGCGATGCTCGTAAATGAACTTTTTAAAGATAAGGGACTTTTGCTTGTAGATTCCGGGAACCAAGAATTTCGTAAATTAGGTGTTTCAGCCTATGGTGGGATCGTTAAACAATGTTCAAATATCACTGCAAAAGTTTTAGAACAACAGCAAAAAATTCGACAATCGGGTTACATGCCGATGCTTGAAATGGAAATGGATAATGCAAACTTGTTTTTTTATGATTACCATGATAAAAATCGGTCATTGCTTTCGTTTCATGAAAACAAAAATAGATTTGTTAGCAAAAACAACTTACATTTTACGACAGAAGAGTTATTAGAAAGAGTAGAAATTGCTACAGAGAATTTTAGTACAAATGTGGTAACGAGACCGATGTTGCAGGAGAAATTGTTTCCTGTACTTGCATTTGTGGGTGGACCTGGAGAAATTATTTATTGGGCTGAAATTGGCGACGCTTTCGAACTTGTTGGTGAAAAGATGCCGCCTGTATTTCCACGATTAAATATTACTCTACTTGAGAGAAATATAGAAAGTTACATGAATGAATTGCACTTACCTTTAGAACAAGTTGTGAAAAATGGGTGTTCAAAAGAAAAGCAAGTTGTTTTGGAGAGTTTGAAAGATCGATCAATTGATGAGGCTTATGAAGTGCTGACCAATATGATTGACCGACAACATGACCTTTGGTCACAGAATGCAATCCCTTATGACTCAAGTCTTGAATCTTTGTTTAAAAAGAATAAAGCCATTTTATATAAACAACTTGAATTCATGAAGAAAAAAACAGAAGAAAGCCATCTTCGAAGTCATGAAGAGTTAGTTAGAAAATTTAATGATATTGAAAATTCGGTTCATCCTCTTGGAGGTCCACAAGATCGAGTCTTAAACCCGATATATTTTATGAATAAATACGGTAAAGACTGGCTTGAATTTCTTTTGAAATCTGATTTTGAATTCGGTGAATGGCATTATGTTTTATCAATTTAATAAAAATTTATCTAGTCGTGTGGTTTGATGAAACCACGCGACTTTTTTTGTGAACAAATAATCTTTAAAAAAACACAATATTTTTCACAAAAGTGGTGGAAAGTGGGGCAAAGTGGTGTTAAAATAAAATACAACTAACTTACTTATTTAAATTTGGGGCAAGTATCGGTTTTGAATCGGAGGTGATAATCATGTTCATGGGTGAATTTCGACATAGTTTAGACCCAAAAGGACGTTTGATTATTCCTTCTAAGTTCAGAGAACTACTAGGCGAAAATTTTGTTATAGCTAAAGGACAGAATAACTGTTTATATGGTTATCCAGAAGGTACTTGGAAACAAATCATCGAGGGAATAAAAACCGGTCCTATGGAAGCCTCACAAAAACAAAAGGTTGTTCGATTTTTCTATTCGGGTGCCTCTGATTGTGAGTTTGATAAACAAGGACGGATCAATATTCCAAATAACCTTTCAGATTATGCTCATCTTGAAAAAGATTGTGTTGTCATTGGTGTACAAGACAGAATTGAGATTTGGAATAAGGAAACTTGGGAAACTTATGTTCAGGAAGCTAGTGACGAATTTAACGCACTTGAGTTCAATCCATTTGAAAGTTTTTAGAAAAGAAGGATTAATATGATGTTCGATCACACGACAGTACTACTAAATGAAGCAGTTGATGGTTTACATATACAGCCAGATGGAATTTATGTTGACTGTACACTTGGTGGGGCTGGACATAGCGAACTGATTGTATCTCAACTTTCTAGCAACGGAAAACTAATTGCTTTTGATCAAGATGATGTTGCTATTGAAAATGCAAAAATAAAATTAGCAAAGTATATCGATCAAGTGATTTTTATAAAAAGTAACTTTGTTAATCTTGAGGAAAAGTTAAACGAGATTGGCATTGAAAAAGTAGATGGAGTACTTTATGACCTAGGTGTTTCTTCACCTCAACTTGATACTCCAGAAAGAGGATTCAGCTACCATCATGATGCACCGCTCGATATGCGTATGGATCAAACGTCTAAGCTTTCAGCGTGGCATGTTGTAAATGAATGGCCTTATGAACAACTTGTTAAAATCTTCTTCCGTTACAGTGAGGAAAAATTTTCAAAACAAGTAGCCCGAAAAATTGAACAAGCACGTGCAAGCAAACCGGTTGAAACAACTTTAGAGCTTGTTGAAATTATAAAAGATGCCATTCCAGCTCCGGCAAGGCGAACAGGTGGGCATCCTGCAAAACGTGTCTTTCAAGCAATCCGCATTGCAGTAAACGATGAATTAAAAGTTTTTGAAACTTCTCTAAAACAAGCTGTTTCAATATTAAATAAAAATGGAAGAGTATCGGTTATTACCTTTCACTCTTTGGAAGATAGAATTTGCAAAAGTTATTTTAAGGAAAAATCAGATTTGCCGAATTTGCCAAAAGGGTTACCGATTATTCCTGAGGAATTTAAGCCCGTTTTACGAATTGTAAATCGCAAACCGATTTTACCAACAGAAGAAGAATTAGAGAAAAACAATCGTGCTCGATCAGCAAAATTAAGAATCGCAGAAAAAATTTAAAGAGGGAATTATCCCCAATAGATAAAGGAGAAAATTACTATGGCAGCTTTAGCTAGACAACAGGTTCAAAGACAGGTCGAACAACCTCAAAGACTTATTAAAACCAAACCTCAAAAGTTAAGAAAAAGTTTCTTTTCGTTTAGAGAGTTAGTTGTAATTGGTTTATGTTCCGTTGCCTTTTTATTTGCTGTTAGTAGTATAATTCAGACACAATCCAATGTTTTTTCTGTGAATTCAGAGAACGTTTCTTTGCAAAATCAAATTGAAGAACAGAAGAAAATGAATAAAGATTTATCCGATCAAGTTAGAGAATTGTCAATGCCAGAAACTGTTATTGCGAAGGCAAATCAACTTGGATTAAGCTTAAATGATAATAATGTGAAAGTAGTGCGTTAGTCGTGGTAAGCAAAAGAAGAAACAATTCTATTATTGGCATATTTGTACTTTTAGCAGTGTTTACACTGCTTTTTTCTGTTGTTGGTGTACGGTTCTTTTATCTTCAATCTAAGCAAACGGCTGATGGTCGCAATCTGCTCGTGGAATCTCAGAAAAGACATAGTCGTACCAAAACACTGTTAGCTCAAAGAGGAGCTATCTTAGATCGTAATGGAGTTGTTATTGCTGATGATACAGTCTCCTACTTACTTCAAGCAGTTGTAAGTAAAGATGCCTCTCGTGATACACCCAAAAATCCAGTTCATGTAGTAGATAAAGAACTAACTGCAAAAGAATTATCTAAATATATTGAAATGCCCGAAGAGAAAATTCTAAATATTCTTGAGGCTGAAAATGTTTATCAGGTTGAATTTGGTGCAGCAGGAAGAAATATAAGCAGTCGTGTGAAAGAAGAAATTGAAAAATTAAAATTACCAGGACTAATCTTTGTACCTCAGTCCAAACGTTTTTATAAAAGTGGATTTTTCGCATCCCACGTTATTGGATATGTCCAAAAGGATTCTGATAACAATAATAAAGTCACAGGTATGTTGGGACTCGAAAAAGAATTTGATAAATATCTAACTGGTATTAATGGAGAAATGGATTATTTGGCAGATTCAAAAAACCGAATTTATCCAGGTGTTAAACCGAAAATCACACCACCAAAGGCTGGCGCAACGGTTGAAACAACCATTGATCGTAAAATTCAAACCTTCCTAGAAGATGCTATGTCCAAAGTTCAAACCGAATTTACACCAGTAAAAATGATTGGAATCGTTGCGAATCCAAAAACAGGTGAAATTCTTGCTATGTCACAACGCCCTACTTTTAACCTGAACACGAAAGAGGGGCTAGAAGAGAATTGGAAAAACCTTGCGATCGAAGAGTCTTTCGAGCCTGGCTCAACTTTTAAAATTTTCACATTGGCTGCAGCAGTTAATGAGGGTATGTTTAATCCAAATGCTGACTACCCATCTGGTCAATATACGGTGCCTGGGGGAACGATTAAGGACCATAATGGAGGTAAAGGTTGGGGAAGAATTACTTATTTAGAAGGATTACAACGTTCATCTAATGTTGCTTTTTCAAAAATTGCGATGGAACAATTGGGTCCGGATAAATTTATGGAGTATATTACAAGATTTGGATTTGATAATAAAACCGGTATTAATCTCTTAAATGAAGCAACGAGTAAAATTCAATACAAATATCCGATTGAAAAAACAACAACTTCTTTTGGACAAGGAACTGCAGTAACACCGATTCAGCAGATTCAAGCTGCAACAGCAATTGCGAATCAGGGGAAAATGATGCAGCCGTATGTTGTAAGTAAAATATCAGATCCAACGACAAAAAAAGTTCTATATGAACACAAACCGACTGTTGCAGGTGAACCGATTACACCAGACACAGCAAAACAAGTTTTAAACTATCTTGAAACTGTTGTAACTTCTGAAGCTGGAACAGGAAAGCCTTACCGTATAGAGGGATACCAAATTGCTGGTAAGACAGGTACAGCTCAAATTCCAGACCCTGAAACACACAAATATTTATTCGGAGATAAAAACTATATTTTTTCATTTATGGGGTTTGCACCTAAAGATGATCCAGAAATCGTTGTTTATGTTGCTGTTCAACAACCAAACATACAAATTGGACAATTGGGGTCATTACCAGTTTCAAAGATATTTAATCCAGTAGTTGAAAACACATTGAAATATCTGAATATAAAGCCTGAAAATATAGCAAAAGCGCAATCTGTTTCTATGCCTGATTTTGTAGGTAAAACGTCTGCAGATGTAACTGCCTTTTTTGCAGGTAAATCATTTTCCCCGATTTTTATAGGAAATGGTTCCACAATTGTCAGCCAATCCATTCAGCCAAAACAAACGATTATTCAAGGTGAAAAAGTTCTATTTGCCACGGATGGTGCCCCGAAAATACCTAATCTTACAGGTTGGTCATTGAGGGATGCAAATCGGTTATCATCTTTAATGGGAATGAAGCTGACTTCGAAAGGGAACGGTTATGTCGCGATTCAAGATCCACCTGAAGGAACGATTATGAACAAAGGGGATTTATTAAAGATAGAATTAAAAACGCCAACTGAATTTCTTTTATCCGCAAAAGAAGAGAAAGAAACAGAAAAAGATACTGTTAAAGATAAAGGCAAAGATACTGAATCAAAGAAGAATGAAAAAAAAGAGTAAATCAATAAGAAAGTTAAATGCTCCTCCTGAAAATAATCAGGTGGAGTTTTTCTTTTTTTGATTAAAAAATTAATATTACTCATAAAAAGTCCTTTTTTAAAAAATAAAATAATTGAATAACCAAGTTTTAAACTGTACAATCATCCCAACGAAAGAAAAATTACAAAATTTTACTTTTAGGGGTGAGGAAATGAGTTACCGTAGAAAATTGTTTACCTATGGGAAAATGAACGACTCAGCAGGTACAGAACAGTTGTTTCTTTTGGCTATGAAAGAAAATCTTCATTGCCATTATAAAAATTCAGAAGAATATAGGCGGATTCTAGATGCTAGAGGCTTTTCGATTCGTCAACTTGAGACAATTGAGGATCTGCACAAAATCCCAGCCTTGACAACGCTATTTATCAAGTCACATCAGTTGTTTTCAGTACCATCAAGAAAAATAATAACGAAAGCAACCTCTTCGGGCACCAACGGACGTAAAAGCGTTGTTGGCCTTGATATTCAAAGTGGATATTATGCCTTGCGAGTTGTTTTAACTTCATTTTTCCATTATAAATTGTTTTCAATCAGACCTACGAATTACATCATTTTAGGTTATGAACCTCATTCCTCTAATAAAATAAGCACTGCAAAATCAGCAAGAGGCCTTGCCATGATCGCTCCTGCTAGACATAAAGAATACGCACTAAAGTATACAAAAAACGGGTATGAACTAAATCAAGAAGGAATCATTGAAGCGATTTTACGTTATAGCAAGCAACGTTCACCGGTCCGTTTTATTGGTTTTCCTTCTTACATGTACTTTTTGCTTAAAACCCTACAAGAGAAGAATATAAAAGTAAAGCTCCCACCTAAATCTAAGGTATTTTTTGGTGGAGGGTGGAAACAATTTTTCGCGGAAAGTATTGAGAAAAAAGATTTGTATAAAATGGTCGAGGAGATTCTCGGTGTTCCAAAAGAAGATTGTATGGATTTTTTTGGAGCTGTTGAGCATCCTGTTTTGTATTGCGAATGCCCAAATCACCATTTTCACATCCCTGTATATAGCAGAGTAATCATTCGTGATAGTAAAACACTTCAGCCAGTAGAATTTGGACAAGTTGGGCTTGTCAATTTAATTTCTCCTTTAATCAGTAGTATGCCTTTTTCAAGCCTAATTACTGATGATTTAGGTGTAATGTTTGACGGCAGTAAATGTGGTTGTGGAATTACTACTCCATTTGTAGAGTTACTTGGTCGTGTAGGGGTTCAAAATCTTAAAACATGCTCAGTTAATGCTGAAGAGCTGTTAGGAGGTGTTTCACATTGAACTTGATAAATGGAAAATTCGTGAATCAAGAAGAGTGCGACCAAATCCTACTGGAACTTGATTCTCACATTCAAAAAACACTTTCAAATAGTGGGTTAACCCCTGGAATAGTTGTTGATGCATGTGATAAGTTGTCAAAATCAATAAACCAACAAAATTACTTAGAGTCACTTATTGAAATTGGTATTCCAGTTGATCTTGCGAAGGAGTATCTTTCTGAAGCAGAAATCAAACTTAGTAGAAAATTTTTAGAATACAAACTTCGAACAGAACTAGGTGAAAATTTTAATCAAACGAGAAAGAAGAATCCACCATTTCAAAAAGAAGATGTTATTGAACATACAGCTCCACTTGGAGTACTGTTCCATATCACAGCAGGAAATGTAGATGCGCTTCCTGCAATGAGCGCAATAGAAGGACTTTTGGCAGGGAATATAAATATTTTAAAGCTACCACATGAAGAGGGAGGGCTTTCGGCCAAAATTTTAAAGGAATTAATTGAAATTGAACCAGCTCTTGCAGAGTATATTTATGTTTTTGATTACTCTTCCAAGGATATTACTGCTATGGGTAAATTGGTCGACCTTGCCGATGCTGTAGTTGTATGGGGAGGGGACAATGCCATACAGTCCATTAGAAAAATGGTTCATCCCAATACCAAAATTATTGAATGGGGACATAAACTAAGTTTTGCGTACATCACAAAAGATGGAATGACGAATGAAAACTTGAGAGGCATTGCTCGAAATATTTGTGAAACAAATCAATTACTCTGTAATTCTTGCCAAGGTATATTTATTGATACAGAGGACATGGATGTAATCAATCAGTTCTGTGAGAGATTTATACAGCTCCTTGAAGATGAAAGTAAAAAGGTTCAACGAGAATTAGGTATTGGAATCCAGTCTCAAATTACATTTCAACTCTATAACAACGAATTAGAATCACTTTTTTCTGATTTTAAAATTTACCGAAGTGAGAATTGTAGTGTAACAGCGTATACGGATATGAAAGTTGAGCCCTCAATCAAGTTTCGTAACTGTTGGGTGAAAAGATTGCCACAGCATAAATTACTTGAAATACTAAGACCACATAAAAACCACCTGCAAACAGTTGCACTACTTTGTAGCGAAAAAGAAAAAATGAACATTGTTGAAACCTTATGGAGAACGGGAGTCGTCAGAATTACAAGTGGTTTGAAAATGTCATCCACCTATGCAGGTGCGGCTCATGATGGCGAATATCCACTGAGACGTTATACCAAAATCGTATCCGTAGAGTAGTTTTCTATTAAAATTTTACATCCCAAATAATTGGGATGTTTTTTTGTTCTTCATTTGTACAAGCTTGAATAAATTGTAAAAGTTATGAAGTGGAAACTACTATTCAAATCGTGCTCGAACCAACCAACCTCTTCGAAATAACGACTTCCAATTTTTGGGTTAAATAATATTCACCAAAAACGAAATTCGTTAGTAACTCGGAGACTTATCGGCCGGTTCGAGCACCAAATAAAGGATGAGACGTATGCGGGTTTCTAATACAACGGTTAGAAAAAGACTTTTCTATGCTTTTGCAATTGGATTATTTCTTTTTTTTGTGATTGATTTTCGATTAGGGTATGTTCAGATTTTTACTGGTAATCTTTTGACGGATAGGGCAAAGGACTCTTGGAGTCGAAATCTACCATTTGAACCGAAAAGGGGAGAAATAAAAGATCGCAATGGTGTTGTTCTTGCGACTAACAAAAGTACACCAACAGTCTATGTTGTTCCTAGACAAATTAAGGATCCAAAGGATGCTGCAAAACAATTGGCAGCCATTTTAGTGGCCGACCAAGGGAAAATTTATCAACATCTTACAAAGAAAACGATGATTGAACGTATCCCAGAGGGTAGAAAAATTACGAATGAATTAGCAGCTCAAATACGAGAACTACATATTGATGGTGTCTACATAGCTGAAGATTCAAAACGATATTACCCATACGGCAATGAATTATCACAGGTGCTTGGATTTGCAGGAGTAGATAATCAAGGTTTAGTTGGACTTGAATTACAATATGATGAACAGTTAAAAGGTGAAAAGGGTAGCGTGCAGTTTTATACAGATGCTAAAGGTCATAAACTGAAGAACCTATCTGATGACTTTGAACCGCCAAAAAATGGTGATGATCTTGTCTTAACAATTGATAATAAAGTTCAAACCATAATCGAACGGGAACTTGATAAGACGCAGGCCCTGTATAATCCAGATAGTATTCTCGCTATTGCAGTAAATCCGAATACTGGTGAAATATTAGGTATGTCTAACAGACCGAATTTTAATCCGGGTGAATACAAAAATGTCTCACAGGAGATTTATAATAGAAATCTTCCAGTATGGATGACCTATGAGCCAGGTTCAACATTTAAGATTATTACACTGGCTGCGGCTTTGGAAGAAAAAAAGGTTGATTTACAAGAAGAACATTTCCACGACCCGGGTGCTGTCAAAATTAACGGTTCACGTCTGAAATGTTGGAAACCTGGTGGTCATGGTGATCAAACCTTCATAGAAGTCGTACAAAACTCCTGTAACCCTGGATTCATAGAATTGGGGAATCGACTTGGTAAAGAAACGCTTTTCTCATATATCAAAAAATTTGGCTTTGGTACCAAATCAGGTATTGATTTGGCAGGGGAAAGTACGGGAATTTTATTTAACTTAAAGAATGTTGGTCCTGTTGAGCTGGCAACGACTGCTTTTGGACAAGGGGTTTCTGTTACGCCTATTCAGCAAGTAATGGCAGTATCTGCGGCTGTTAATGGTGGCTTACTTTATACGCCATATGTTGCGAAGGAAGTAGTTGATCCGACAACGGGTGAAGTTATTACTAGAAAAACACCACAACTGAAAGGACGAGTTATTTCAGAAGAAACATCCAAACAAGTCCGGGAAACCTTAGAGACTGTTGTGTCTTTAGGAACTGGTGGTGGGGCTTATGTTGAAAATTACAGAGTGGGTGGAAAAACAGGTACTGCTCAAAAGGCTGTTGATGGCCATTACTTAGAGGGGAACTACATCGTATCGTTCATTGGATTTGCGCCTGCAGACCACCCTGAAGTTGTAGTATATGTTGCAGTTGACAACCCAAAGGGAGTAACTCAATTCGGGGGTGTCGTTGCAGCGCCAATCGTTGGACGTATGTTAGACGACATGCTGCCTGCATTGAAAGTTGAACCTCGCACAAATGGAATTACAAAGGAATACAGATGGCCTGATCCAATTACCATTGAGACACCAAATTTGATTGGAATGACAAAAAAAGAAATTGTTACACAATTCTATAATTTAAGAGCAGAAGTAAGAGGAGAAGGTACAAAAGTAGTTGAACAATCACCTGAACCAGGTGTAAAAATTCCAGAGGGCTCTACTGTCCGAGTAATGATGGGCAATTGATTCTTTTAAATTGGTTCTTGCCAATGATAAAACAATTTAATCTCTAAATATTGAATGAGGTTGGAACAAAAGTCTGTAATTCACTTTAATTTATTTGATAAATTGCTGTAAACGTTTACGGGGAAATGTATACGTTTCTCTCCTTCGTAAAAAGAGGGAGCTATGAAGATTTAATGCTTCTTGCTCCCCTAAAAAAACGAGCAATAATAACAAATAATCGGTTGAAAACAGTTTCTGTCTCACCTCATTTTTTTATATAAAGAAAATCATGAACATTATGGTAGTATTTCATTAGTAATCAACACAGTTCTGGCGCTATATAGTTTTAAAAGGGAGAGAAACATGAAGCACTTAAAAAGAAAAAAAATAATTATGTTATTTTTAGTTGGAATGCTTATTGTAGTTTTCTGTTTTTGGCAAAACAACGATATTGTTGTCTCAAACTATAGCTTTAAAACTAAAAAAATAAGTAATAATTTAGATGGATATAAAATTGCACAAATATCAGACTTACATAATAAAAAATTCGGCAAAAATCAAATGAATTTAATAAATATATTAAAAAAGGAAAATCCAAATTGTATTGCTATTACAGGAGATATTGTTGACAGCAAATACACAGACATTGATGTAGCATTAGAATTTGTAAAAATCGCTGTGAAAATAGCACCGGTATATTACATAACTGGAAATCATGAATATTTGCTTGACCAAAATGACTGGAATAGATTAATGCAGACTATGGAGCAGTATGGCGTCAAGATTTTAGACAATGAAGCTATTAACATTGAAGGTGAACTAGTTGATGATTTTTATTTAATTGGTTTAAGCGACAAGAACCTTTCTGATGATTCTTTAAAATCCTTAACCTCTAATTTACATTCAGAAAAACTGCAAATTGTATTAGCTCATGAACCTCAATTTTTAAACATATATAGTGATTCAAATGTTGATCTTGTTTTATCAGGTCACGCACATGGAGGACAATTCAGATTTCCATTAATTGGTGGTCTTATTGCTCCTGGACAGGGGTTCTTTCCAAAATATACTTCTGGGGAATATAAAAAAAAGAATACAACAATGATTGTTAACAGAGGTTTGGGTAATAGTGTAATCCCTGTAAGAGTATTTAATAGACCTGAAGTTGTAATAGTGAAGCTACAGAAACAATAGATTTAATAATGATATTATTTGCCTTTGAAGTTTATAAAGAATAACAGACATTAAACAAAAATATTGAGCATTATTGCATAGTTTTTTAGTTTATTAACAATCGAATTTAAAGTATAATGTTAAATGGTTTATTCTGTCTTAAGAGGTGTTTTTTTTGAAATTACATACTTTACTTTCTTCAATAAAATTTTATAAACAGTTTGGTGAGGGGAATCCTGAAATCACTTCAGTCGTAAATGATAATCGACAAGCGGTTTTAGGAAGCCTTTTCATTTGTATAAAGGGCTATACTGTTGACAGTCATGATTTTGCAGGTGATGCGGTTGCTCGTGGAGCGGTAGCGATACTCGCAGAGAGACCACTTGATTTACCTGTTCCGGTTATTGTCGTAAAAGATACATTTCGACTGATGGCTCAATTAGCAAATGAATTTTATAGATATCCAACAAAAAAAATGAATTTAATAGGTGTTACTGGTACAAATGGAAAGACTACAACAACTGTAATCCTTGATCAGGTAATGAAAGGTCTAGGGCAAAAAACGGGTTTGATCGGAACGATGTACAACATGGTCGTAGACCGTAAAATTGAAACACAAAATACCACTCCGGATAGCTTGACACTCCAAGGTATTTTTAATGAGATGAATAAAGAGGGTGTTCAAACTGCAGTTATGGAAGTCTCTTCTCAGGCTTTACAATTAGGACGTGTCCATGGCTGTGATTTTGATATAGCTGTATTCACGAATCTCACACAAGATCACCTTGATTACCATGGAACGATGGAAAATTATCGTGCTTCTAAACAACTGTTGTTTGCACAACTTGGAAATGACTTTGAGACGTTAAAAAATAAAATTGCGATTTTGAATGCAGATGATGAAGCGTCTAAATATATGGGTGAAGCTACACCTGCACATATTTTAACTTATGGAATTAAAAGTGAAGCGGATGTTCGTGCAACGAATATTCAACTCTCCCTAAATGGCACAACATTTACAGTTGAAAGTATTTTTGGAAATTTCGAGGTTCATGCAAAATTAATAGGCATGTTTAATGTTTACAATTTATTAGCAGCCATTAGTGTTTGTTTTGCGATGGAAATACCTAAAGATGAGATTCTCAAAACAATTGAGAATGTTCCAGGTGTTAATGGTCGATTTGAACCAATTTTGGAAGGACAAGATTTCAGTGTCCTTGTAGATTATGCTTGTACACCAGATAGTTTAGAAAATGTATTAAAAACTGTACAAGAATTTGTCACTGGAGATATATACTGTATTATTGGCTGTGGGGGAGATCGTGATAAAACGAAACGCCCATTAATGGCTAAAGTAGTTTGTGATTTAAGTACTACGGCTATTTTTACAATGGATAATCCGAGAACAGAGGATCCAATTCAAATTCTAAAGGATATGGAAGCGGGTGTTCCTGGACGGAATTTTGTAACCATTTCTGATCGCCGTGAAGCAATTAACTATGCAATTAAGCAAGCGAAACCAAACGATGTTGTGATCATTGCTGGTAAGGGCCACGAAGACTACATGATTATTGGTAGAGAAAAGTTTCATTTTGACGATCATGAAGTAGCACGTGATGCTTTGAAGGCTCGTTTAAGGAAAAAATAATTCTTACAAGTTCGGAAAATTTGCGTTAAATTTTCACCGCTATTGTATTCAGATTATAAAAATTATACCGTTTCTTCTTCTTTTTTTTAGAAGTTGAATGAAGAAAGAAATAGAGGAATTAAAGCAATGTTAGAGCAAGTTTTATTTTTTACGATAATAACTGCATTTGTCATAACAACTGTGTTATTGCCAATCACGATTCCTTTTTTTCATCGACTGAAATTTGGGCAAAGTATTCGTGAAGAAGGTCCTAAAGGGCATGCAAAAAAACAGGGGACACCAACAATGGGCGGTATCCTCATTGTAATAGGGATGATCACATCCACCCTTCTTTTTGTCGGGAAAGCGACAGAGATTACTTCAGCAACAACTTTAATCCTGATTGCAACTATCGGATTTGGAACGATTGGATTTCTTGATGATTGGATTAAGGTAGCTTTAAAAAGGAATCTTGGTTTAACTTCTAAACAGAAACTTTTGGGACAGTTGTTGATTGCAATCGTTTTCTCACTTGTCTATACATATTATGACTATCCAACAACGGTTTCTTTTGAACCATTAGGATTTCACCTTGATTTAGGTTGGGCATATATTTTCTTTGTCATTATTTATTTCTTTGCCTCAACAAATGCAGTAAATCTTACGGATGGTTTAGATGGACTTTTATCAGGTACAGCAGCCATTGCGTTTGGTGCATTCGCAATTATTGCTTGGAGTTTAAAAAATTATGAAGTGGCATTATTCTGTGTAGCAGCTGTTGGTGCGGTATTAGGCTTCTTAGTATTCAATGCACATCCCGCTAGGATTTTTATGGGTGATATGGGGTCATTAGCCTTGGGTGGTGCTGTTGGTGCTGTTGCGATGATTTTGAAACTCGAAATTTTGTTCATCATTGTCGGTGGTGTTTTTGTCATCGAAACACTATCCGTAATTATTCAAGTGATCTCTTTTAAAACAACTGGAAAACGAGTATTTAAAATGAGCCCAATCCATCATCACTATGAGTTAAGTGGGTGGTCGGAATGGAAAGTAGTAACAACTTTTTGGATGATTGGTTTTCTATTTGCCATTCTTGGAATTTACATTGAGGTGTGGTTATGATTGGGGTAAATACATATTTACGTAAAAAAATTCTTGTACTAGGTCTTGCGAAAAGTGGCGTTGCAGCAGCAAGGTTGTTGCATAAGCTTGGTGCATTTGTAACTGTTAATGACATGAGGCCGCTTTGGGACAATGCAAATGCACAGGAATTGCTAGAAGAAGGAATCACTGTAATTTGTGGCAGTCATCCTGTTGAACTTTTAGACGAAGGATTTGAACTTGTCGTTAAGAATCCTGGTATACCTTATAACAATCCTATGATTCAAAAAGCAATGGAGTTAGAGATACCAATTATCACTGAAGTGGAATTGGCCTACGAAATTTCTGAGGCTCCTTTCATAGCAATTACTGGCACGAATGGGAAAACGACTACTACAACACTTGTATTTGAAATGCTTCAAGCTGGTGGAAAAAATCCACTTATTGCAGGAAATATTGGTACAGTTGCATGTGAAGTTGCGCAAGTTGCACAGAAAGAAAATATTATAGTTATTGAGATGTCTTCTTTTCAATTAATGGGAATTCAAAAATTCCGTCCACATATTGCCATTATGACAAACCTTTTTGATGCTCATTTAGACTATCACGGTACTCGTGAAGAGTATTTGAGTGCAAAAATGAATATTGTAAAAAATCAAATAAAGGAAGATTTCTTTATTTACAATGGCAAACAAAACGAAATCATTAATTCAGTAAATAATATAAATTCAAATTTAATCCCATTTAGTATAGATTCTGCTTTTTCAGATGTTGCGCATGTAAAAGATGGATTTGTTGTTTTCCAGGGTGAAAAGGTCATTGAAGTGTCTAAAATTGTACTCCCAGGCGACCATAGTTTAGAGAACATTTTATGTGCAGTGTCAGCTGCAAAGCTTGTTGGCGTGGATAACGTGGCTATCGAAACCGTGTTAACAACATTCCAAGGTGTGAAGCACAGATTCCAATTTGTAAAAGAATTAAATGGTCGTAGATTCTATAACGATTCCAAAGCAACAAATATAGTAGCTGCTTCGAAGGCTTTGGAAGCTTTTAAAATTCCAACCATTTTGCTAGCAGGTGGATTGGATCGAGGGAATGAATTTGATGATCTCATCCCTTATTTGAAGCATGTGAGAGTACTTGTGACCTTTGGACAAACGGCACCTAAATTAGCCAGAGTAGCAAAAGATATTGGAATTGAAACCATTTTGATGGTTGAAAATGTGGAAGCTGCAGTTCCAGCTGCATATGAAGTCTCGAAAGAGGGAGAAGTTATCCTTCTGTCACCTGCTTGTGCAAGTTGGGATCAATATCGTGATTTTGAGGTTAGAGGAGATATTTTTGTACGAGCCGTGAATAACTTATAACATACGAAAGTATACATGAAGAGACGATTATTCGTCTCTTTTTCGTTTTTGTCTAAGTTACGAAGTAACTTAGCAGTTTCTGCATGCGGTTGGCCCGCAGGGACAGAGCAACAAAAAGGAACGCAAAGTTTGTCTGAGCTTTAGCACAGGAACAAACCCCTGCGGAGTTTTTGTCTAAGTTATGAAGTAACTTAGCAGTTTCTGCATGCGGTTGGCCCGCAGGGACAGAACAAGACGACATTTTGTTTCTAAGCTGACGCTTAGACAAAATCAGCCTGCCTAATCGTAGCTGAATCAAAGATTCAGACGCTTAGCAACAAAAAGGAACGCACAGTTTGTCTGAGCGACAGCTCAGGTACAAACAACTGCGAAATTCGCTTAACGGCAATCTTCCACGAACATCCAAATCGCAAGCGATTTGGCGCATGGCAAAACGTATACGTTTTGTATATCAAAACACTCTAGCCTTCGAAGAAAGGTAGGAAGTGTTGACGATTTGTTGTCACACATGCTTCCTAGAAACGTACCGTTAAGTGACCAAAAATTACACTATCCATACGCTTTTAAAGGGGACCCATATGTTTGAAAAGAAAACATCGCCTGATTTGATTTTAGTATTGACTATACTCTCCTTACTTGCCATCGGACTCACAATGGTTTATAGCGCAAGTGCCATATGGGCGGAATATAAATTTAATGATTCCTTTTATTTTTTAAAACATCAATTATTGTTTGCTGTAATTGGTGTTATCGGTATGTTTTTTGTCATGAATATCGAATATCAAGTTTGGAAAAAGTGGACAAAACATCTCATCCTTTTTTGCTTCTTTTTACTCATAATTGTCCTAATTCCAGGAATCGGAACAGAGCGGAATGGTTCGCAAAGTTGGATTGGTGTAGGTGCCTTTTCTATTCAGCCATCTGAATTTATGAAATTGGCGATGATCATTTTTTTATCTCGATATCTTGAGAAAAACCAAAAGCATATTACTAGTTTTAAAAAGGGACTTGTACCTACGTTGGGGATTGCCATTCTCGCATTTGGTCTCATCATGCTACAGCCTGACTTGGGTACAGGAACGGTTATGTTTGGAACAGCGGTTGTTCTTATATTTATTGCAGGAGCACGTTTGAGTCACTTTGCTGGTTTAGGCCTAATTGGAGTTGCAGGATTTGTTGGACTTATTGCATCAGCGCCTTATCGATTAGAGCGAATTACATCCTATCTGGATCCATGGAAAGATCCGCTTGGAAGTGGTTTTCAAATCATTCAATCTCTTTATGCAATTGGTCCTGGTGGCCTTTTTGGTCTTGGACTTGGACAAAGTCGTCAAAAGTTTTTTTACCTTCCAGAACCACAAACAGATTTTATTTTTGCTATTCTATCCGAAGAACTCGGTTACATTGGTGGAACCATTCTGCTCTTGCTTTTTGCATTACTGTTATGGCGTGGTGTAAAAATTGCCCTTGGAGCACCAGACCTCTTTGGGAGCTTTCTTGCAACTGGGATTATCACCATGATTTCAATACAGGTGTTTATAAATATAAGTGTTGTTACGGGACTAATACCTGTTACCGGTATTACCTTGCCATTCCTAAGTTACGGTGGTTCCTCACTTACACTTACGCTTATGGCAGTAGGGATCCTACTAAATATCAGCAAACATTCTAAACTCTAACTTTTTTTTATCAAAAAATTCGTATATAGTAAGAGTTGAATTTTAAGAATATAGCGACTCACAGAAGTGCTCAATCCGGAGGGCAAAAAATTGAATGTACTCTTGCAAACTTTAATTGAAAATAACGTTGGTATTATAAAAGAAGAAGAAATACTAGCAAATCATACAACTATGAAAATTGGTGGGCCAGCAAAAATTTTTATTGAACCAAATGGCATATCCAATCTTTTGAAGACAATTGAAATTATAAAAGGGGCGAACGTTCCATTCCGAGTAATTGGAAGAGGATCAAACCTACTGGTCTCTGACAAAGGGTTTGATGGTGTAATTGTGAAATTAGGAAAAGGAATGGATCACTTTGAAATAAACGGAACAGAAGTATTAGTTGGCTCTGGCTATTCAATCGTGACATTAGCAACAGTTGTTGGGAAAAAAGGACTTTCAGGATTAGAATTTGCGGCCGGTATTCCTGGTTCAATCGGAGGCGCCGTCTATATGAACGCTGGAGCACATGGTTCAGATATGTCTAAAATTTTGAAAAAAGCACATGTTTTATTTTTGAATGGTGATACAAAATGGCTAACTGTTGAAGAGATGCAATATAGTTATAGAACTTCTGTATTACAAAAAGATCAACCCGGAGTTGTGCTAGAATGTTTGCTCCAACTGTCAGAAGGGAATCCTGATTCCATTTCAGAAGTGATTCAAGCAAATAAGAATTATAGAAAAAATACACAACCATACAATTTCCCTTGTGCGGGCAGCATATTCCGAAACCCACTGCCACAATATGCAGGTAAATTGGTTGAAGAACTTGGTTTAAAAGGATTTACTATTGGCGGTGCAAAGGTATCAGATCTTCATGGAAATTTTATCGTAAATGCCAATAAAGCAACTGCTCAAGATGTTCTTGATTTAATTTCGTATATTCAAAGACAAGTCAAAGAGAAGTATGGTATTGATTTACATACCGAAGTCGAAATGCTATTTTAATTTATACGATAAACGGCAAAATTCCACGAATATCTAATCATTTTAAATGCTAATTGTAGAGCTATTTAATTAGTTAAAATTGATTATAAGAAAAGGACATTTATATGATAAAATAAGGACATTGACTTGTAGTCAGTGTCCTATTTTTTTGAGGGTAATGGGTGTTATGGTGAAGAAAAAAATTAATGTCGTTCCAATTGAAAAAATCAATCCAATGGTACAGGAAAAAAGAAAAATCGAAGCTAAGAAAAAGCTAGTCAATTTGCTAATCGTATTTTTTATTCTTGCCCTCATTATTGTTTATTTTCAATCAGATTATAGTAGAGTAAGAGCTCTTGAAATAAATGGGACATCTATTACTAGTAATTCCGAGATTATCGAATGGTCTGGATTTAAAGAAAATGATTATTTTTTAAAAATACGTACAGGTTTAATGAAAGAAAAATTAGAAAATCATGGTGAAATTAAAAAAGTTACTTTTAAAAGGGGCTTCCCTAATAAACTTTCTGTATCTGTTGATGAATACAAACAATTCGCTTCTTTAATTGTGAAGGGTAAAAACTATCCAGTTTTAGAAAATGGGTATGTTTTGAAAGAGGAAACTGAAAATAGTAATTCAAACTTGATTTTACAAGATTTTCATGTAGATGATTACTTAGTTGACACAGTTTTAGAACTACGAAAATTACCTAGTGACATCCTATTATGTATATCAGAAGTACAATACACTCCTTCTGAAATTGACAAAAATAAATTAACTTTATTTATGAATGATGGGATGCAAGTTCTTGTAACAATTTCAAGAATATCAAATTTAAAATTTTACCCGGATTATATTAGTAATGTACCAGAGGGAAAAAAAGGTTTACTTGATCTTGAAGTTGCCAACTTTTTCAAACCATTTGATGAAATAATAGAACCAATTGGTAGTAGTGAAGAGGGGGAATCTCAAGAGAAATCTGATGCTTCCAATAACAATGTTTCATCCAATGAAAGTAATTCGAACCAAAATCAGGAAAACGGCAATGCAACAAACCAATATGGGAACACAGAAAATTCTGGTCAAAGTTCGAATAAACCAAACACGAGTCAATAGTCCATATTTAGTCAAAATTAGAAGGAATATTCCAATAAAATGCTCTTTCATAAGAGTATTTTTTATTGTAAACTATATTAATTAGTGGTAGTATACAAATTTTTAATATGAAAATTTGTTTATATATAGTTGGGGGGCACTATTTTGAATCAATCTTCGATCCAGGTTAGCTGCGATATAGGCACTTCAGCAATTAAAGTTGTGGTTGCTCAAGTTGAAAAAGATAGTATTAATATCTTAGGAGTCGGAACAGCTCAATCAAAGGGAATTAAAAAAGGCATTATTTCAGATATGCAACGTATTGTTGACTCAATTAAGGAAGCAGTTGCACAGGCAGAAAGAATGTCTGATCTAAATATACGTAGTGTTCATGTGGGAATTGGAGCACTATATTCTGAAATTCATCAATGTCATGGTGTCACGACAATTCGCCCACAAAACACTGAAATTACATACGAACAGCTTGATGAAGTAAGAAGTGATGCAGAGAGATTGCATATTGGACAAGATCGTGAAATTATCGATTTGATTCCGTTGAAATATAAGGTGGATAATGTAGAGGGTATCGAAGATCCTCGAAATATTGTTGGCAATCGCTTAGAAATGGATGGCATTCTTATTTCTGGTCTTGTAAACATTGTTCAGAGTGCAAAAAAAGCTGTTGAACTATCAGGTTTAGAGGTTGCTAGTATTGTTTATACACCAATGTCAGCAGGTTCGCTTTTGCTTCGAAAAGATGAGAAAAGAATGGGCTCTGCTCTAATTGATGTTGGTGCTGGATTAATTTCTGTGGCAGTATTTGGTGATAGTCAACTACAATTGGCTTATGCATTCCCTCTTGGTGGAGATTTCATTGTAAGTGACTTGAGTAATATTCTAAAAATTACAACGGAAGATGCTGAGAAACTTCTAAAGAAATATGGAAATGCGTATGTGGATGACCGTTCTGAAAATCGTTTGATAAATATTCCGATGATTGGAACCGAAAAACAGCAACAAGTTGGTCAATTGGATATTTCAAGAATTATCAATGCACGTGTGAGGCAGTTCTTTGAAATCATTCGAAATGATCTAGAAAACAGAGGCATTTACAACATTATTTTCAATTATGTTATTACTGGTGGCGTAGCAAAAATGCCAGGATTCTTGCGAGTAGCAGAGGAAGTACTTGAAAGCAATATTCGAGTTGATTATCCAAACTTCATAAGCGTTCGTGAACCAATGTTTTCAAACAGCGTAAGTATTATTACCTATGCAGTAAATAGAGCTAATAAAGATGGTTTTGAATTAGCGGATTGTGTTGGAGAAGCCGTTGCAGATGATTCTGCAAGTAACTTCCAAATCAAAAATCCTTTTAAAAGAGTAGAAAAACAGTCAAAGCAACAAAAGGTAGAATCAAAAGGTTTTACAGAAAAAATGGGCGAGATTTTTACAAAATTCTTTGAGTAAGATAGACAAACAAATTAAATGAATGATTTAGTAATTGATTCCTTGTCTTATAGTGTTATAGAAGATAAAATGAAGATTGTGTATTTATGATTGAAGATAACTTAAATAGAATGATTGAAAGTGGCATTAAAGGTGTCGAATTCATTGCAATAAACACAGATTTACAAGCTTTACAAATGTCAAAAGCCGAAACGAAACTACAAATCGGTAACAAATTGACTAGAGGTCTTGGTGCCGGTGGAAACCCTGAAGTTGGAAAAAAATCTGCTGAAGAAAGCAGAGAACAAATTGCAGATGCATTAGCTGGAGCCGATATGGTTTTCGTTACATCTGGTATGGGTGGTGGAACTGGAACAGGTGCTGCTCCTATCGTTGCTGAAGTTGCGAAAGAGGTTGGCGCTTTAACAGTAGGTGTTGTTACTCGTCCTTTCAGCTTTGAAGGAAGAAAACGTTCAGCACAAGCATCAACTGGAATCGATGCATTTAAAGAAGCAGTTGATACATTAATCATCATTCCAAATGATCGACTTTTAGAAATCGTAGATCGTAATACACCAATTATGGAAGCTTTCCGTGAAGCAGATAAAGTGCTACGTCAAGGTGTACAAGGTATCTCTGACTTAATCGCAATTCCGGGTGAAGTTAACCTTGACTTTGCAGACGTAAAAACAATAATGTTAATGAGAGGTTCAGCTCTACTTGGAATCGGTAACGCTTCAGGCGATAACCGTGCCATGGAAGCGGCTAAAAAAGCTATCTCAAGTCCATTGTTAGAAATCAGCATTGATGGTGCAAAAGGCGTAATCTTGAACATCACAGGTAGTGCAAACCTAAGCCTAATTGAAGTTTCAGAGGCAGTACGAATCGTCGAAGAAGCTTCGGATCCAGATGTAAACTTAATCTTCGGTACTGCAATTAACGAAAACTTAAAAGATGAAGTAGTTGTAACGGTTATTGCGACAGGATTCGAAGAAAACAGAAAAGTTGCAACAGGTCGTGGTGTTACAGAAAATACGATTTCACAAACAAATCCTTGGAGACGTGAAGACTTAATTTCTACCGTAGAAAGACCGCGTACGAGTAGTTATTCTGCACCAAGCGAACCGGTTGTAGTTCCTCAAAGTAAAACAAGTAACAACGGTTGGATGTCTGACGAGGACCTAGAATTTCCTCCGTTTCTAAGAGATAGATACAATAAATAATAAACTAACATTCAAGCACTCCAGATGGGGTGCTTTTTTTGCGTGTCCAAATATGTTCGACAACTCGGCGTTGAAAGTCCACTTAGCCAGCTGAAACCGAGTCTATATTATGATAAAAATCTAATTAATGGAATAAAATGGATGTGTGTGGTAACTTATTGATAATCATTTCCTAAATGAATATATCTAATTGGTAAGTATTTATGTGACTATAACACTGTTTGCTTACTTTTCTAAAGGAGGAACTATAGCTTAGCCTCTATATACGATCTCTCGGTGACAGTTTCTAAGTTAAAGCTTAAATTGCTGCTGTATGCAGTCCATTTACTAAATCACCAAAAGTAGGCGCCTCTAGGCGAGGATTTAGAATGTCGTGGATAAATTTCAAGTAGAGTGTCTACAACTAGTTTCTGTTTATTTAACAGTTACTTTAAGAAGGGGTGCGTGTCGATGAAAAATAACAGGTTACTATCTTTATTTTTTTTAACAATTATAGTTTTAGTTTCATTTGGGTTACTATTTGGGTGCAGTAATGATAAAGGATTTAAGTCTGAGTTAAAAATAAAAAAAGAAAGTGTTTCAACTGATTCCAATTCATCAAATGGGTATAAGTCAGACCAAGAGTTATCGAAAAATACAGTTTCAAAAGTAGATAGTACGGACAACCGTAAAATTATAAAAAACGCTAAATTAGATGTTGAGACAAAAAAATACACAGAATCAATAAAACATTTAGAGTCATTAGTAAATCAATTTAATGGTTACATCGAAAATTCAAATGTGAATGGGGGAGGCTTGGACAGTAAAGAGCAGACACGAACTGCAAATTATACTGTTCGGATCCCAACTGAACAACTAGATTCGTTTTTAGGCAGTATTGGAACTATTGGCAAAATAACTCAAAAAAGTATTACTGGTCAAGATGTAACCCAGCAGTATTTTGATAAAGAATCTCGTTTAAATGCTCTGAAAATCCAACGAGCAAGTCTAGAAGATTTTCTTAAAAAGGCAGCCAATGTAAAAGATTCATTGGAGATATACAAAGAACTAACAAATGTAAATACAGAGATTGAGCAGCTTACTGGAGAAATGCAAAAATTAGATCAGTTGGTTAGCTTATCTAAAGTCGATATTATTGTTAATGAAGTACCTGCTGCGAAAGTTTACAATGATGACAGTTTTATGAGTGAAATCAAAAATATATTTGTAGAATCAAGTGATGCCATGCTCACTTTTTGTGGGGCAATCATCAAAGCGTTAGTTGCTACCGCGCCTTTTGCAATCGTTTTTGGAGTTATCGGATACATTGGTTATTTCATTTATAGAAAAATAAAATCAAGAACTAGTAAGTTATAATAAAATCCAAATTATTGATTAAGTACATTTTCATTGAAATTTTACGAAGTCCAATTATTTAAGGTATAACTTTTTTAAAATAGAAAAACGCTCAGAATTGAATCTGAGCGTTTTTTGTTATTTAATTATTGAATTTGATTCCATATTTTTAAGAAAGGTTCTTCATTCATTCTGAAATAGGCATCCATAAATCCATAATAGATATAGTTATCTTTAAGAAGAAATAATTCAACATTCGTTCATTCGTTCAATTGAATGGATAATTCTCTAAAAGCATCATTATTATGAGAGTCGCCTATTGGGTCAAAATCTTCCGTTCGAGGAAGTGGTTTAGTTTTATTCAATTCTTCAACAAAAGTGTTTAATTCACTCATTTCTTTTATTGTGTGATAATTCGTAACACCACTATTCCAACATTGAATGTTCTATATTTTGCTTTAGTTACATTACCTGCCATTTTTAATTTACCAAATACATCCTCACCACTATTCAGGGTTATACCATTAAGATTTTCAAAAAATTCTGCATATGGTTTTCCGTCTTGTTCTTCGTAAGTCATGATCCGAAAGTCTTTATCATAGCCTTTTACGGAAAAAACACTTTTTATTCCTATTGAGGACGCAAATTCTTCTGTATATGCGTCTTGATTACTCCATTCATTAAGACTTCCTTTCGTGATACCAAGCTTGTCCCCCAAAATGACTTTTGCATTTTCCTCATCGATTTCTGTTCTAGCTTCTTTGTAAACTTTCCCGTTATAAACAATTAAACCAATCATTTTAGCATTTGAAAGATCTTTTGGTAATTTAATAGCAGGAATTTTTACACCTCCATTTTTAGTGATGGTAGGTTCGTTTTTACTAGTAAGATTAAAATTATTATTACTTACCATTGTATGAAATCCGAAAATTATAAGTAGGTTTGTAGCAATAATGGTGCCTGTTACAATAAAACTTTTTCTACCGCCCTGCATTGAAACACCCCCAAATTTAATTTTGCCTATTATCATTTTATTAGATTTACTATCCATAATTTAGCATAAAATCCCAAAAATCAGTTTAAATAAGCTTCTTTTAAAGTATCTACAATAACTCTAATTTGGCTTAGAATTGGCTGTTTCTGAATTTTTTGTCAAATGAAACCGAATTTTTTTCAAGAAACGGTTCATATTCTGACAAGTTTGGATTGTCTTAAGACATATAATTTTTAAAAAAAGAGGGTGCGAAAAAGTTTAGAGGAGTGATTGAAAAAGGAAGTGGGAAAACATGTACATCGATGTCATTTGGTTATTAAATCTTTGCTTTGATACGCTGTTATTGATATGGACAGCTGCAATTTTGAAAAGAAAGTTTCATTATTGGCGTGCTTTTGCTGGAGGATTATTTGGTTCCGCGACTGTTTGGCTTTACATAACTCCCTTTTCATATGTAATCGACATTATTCCAGTTAAAATTAGCATTTCGATTGTGATGATTATGATTTTTTTGGGGATTCGACAATTTAAAACAGTAATGACCAATTTAATTACCTTTTATCTGGTTACATTCCTCTCAGGTGGACTCCTTTATGGCCTACACAACCTTTTTTCCATAAATACATCGACTGTTTTTGAAAATACAACAAGTACTATAAATTTATATGGTGACCCATTAAGTTGGTCATTTGTACTTGTATCATTTCCATTCACTTTCATTCTTTTAAAGTACTTTTCAGGGAATATTCGAGTCATAAAATTCAATCAGCATCATCATGCGAAAGCAAGCTGCCAAATAAATGATATACAACTCGAATTGGCAGGGTTGATTGACACAGGGAATCAGCTTCGTGACCCAATTTCTCGGCTTCCAGTAGTAATCGTCTCATTTGAAAAGATGGGACAAGTTTTGCCAGATCAGATTAAAGACTTGGTTGATCGGGAGGACGTCTTTAATCTAAATCTTGATGAAAAATGGCAACAAAAAGTAAGAGTTGTTCCATATAAAGTGGTTGGGAAGAGTCAAAACCTTTTAATTGCGTTTAAACCTGATCGTTTCATCATTCAGGATCAAGAAAAGGATTGTTTGATTTCCTTTACGAGGGAAAAGTTATTTGGGCATGAAGACCTTAATGCAATTATACATCCGGATTTGGCCGGATAGAATTTTTTACTGCCAGAATATTCTGTAATTGACAGGTTCGCATTTCACAAATCTTCTAGTGCGTATTGCAATTTCAGCATAGAAATCTCTAGTTAATCAAAGATGTTTGTATATCGATTCTTAAAGAAATAATTTTATGAAAAATGGGGAATTGGGATGAAAAACTTACGTTTAAGAATTGTAATGATTTGGGTTAAAATTTGTTTAAAATTAGGGATTCATCCTAAAAGTATATACTACATTGGTGGTAGTGAAGCATTGCCGGCACCACTTTCAAAAGAGGAAGAAGAAATATTTCTTCAAAAGCTACCTTTAGGCGACGAATATGCCAGAGCTGTCCTTATTGAACGAAATCTGAGATTAGTTGTTTATATTGCAAGAAAATTTGAGAATACAGGTATTAATATTGAGGATTTGATTAGCATTGGCACTATTGGTTTGATAAAGGCTGTCAATACCTTTAATCCTGAAAAAAAGATAAAATTAGCGACCTATGCATCTCGCTGTATTGAAAATGAAATTTTAATGTATCTTCGAAAAAATAGTCGGATTCGTACAGAGGTTTCCTTCGACGAACCATTAAATATAGATTGGGACGGAAATGAATTATTACTGTCTGATGTGCTTGGTACAGAAGAGGATATCATTACAAAAGATTTAGAACTTGAAATTGATCGTCAACTCTTGGCCGATGCCATTGAACAGCTTAATGATCGGGAAAAGCAAATTATGTTCCTCCGTTTTGGATTTGGTGGAACTGAAGAAAAGACACAGAAAGACGTTGCTGATATGCTAGGCATTTCCCAATCATACATTTCCCGTCTGGAGAAAAGGATTATTAAGAGATTAAGGAAAGAAATTAATAAAATGGTCTAGTTAGGTGCTCGAAAAGCCGTTAAACTTTGAAGGAACTGCCTTTTGAAGTCCCTTTAATTCTCTGAACAATACATTTGATAAGAATTGTTATCCCACCACGATAAATGATAGGCCTTTAGGCCTGTACAAGTGGTGGGATATTATTTTTAGGAACGACTTGGGTACTCAAATGAGCAAATCAGTAAAAAAATGTCGAAAAAAATATTTAAAAAAATAATAAAAAAATTCTCTTGTTGAGACACTAGTCTTATCAAGAGTTTTCTTAATTTTTGAGTAAAAACACACCCGAAAGTGAGCATAGTCCACTGCATAATTTTTAACCTGAGGGGCATACTTCCTCGTACAAGTTCTTCGATTTTTATCGAACTATATTGACGAATTTCTTGTTTTTTCGACGAGATTTCGCATGTAGGAATTGACGGGCTTCGGTCCACAGCCTTTTGATAACTTCCAAAAAAACCTTGAAAGTTTGCTGTAAAAAACGTATACGTTTTTGCTTACTTCATTGGTTTTCTGGTCCGAAAACGAATACGTTTTCCTTCAAGGCTAATCGTGGATTTAAGCACCTAAGGAATTGTAGGAGGAATCTAGTTGGCACGGAATAAAGTTGAAATTTGCGGTGTAGATACTTCGAAACTCCCAGTGTTAAAAAATGAAGAAATGAGAATCCTATTTGCAGAAATGCAATCAGGCGATAAGAGTGCACGAGATACTCTTATCAATGGGAATTTACGTCTCGTTCTAAGTGTCATTCAGCGTTTTTACAATAGAGGTGAATACGTTGATGATTTATTTCAAGTCGGTTGTATTGGACTTATGAAATCAATAGATAACTTCGATTTGAATCAAAATGTACGTTTTTCTACCTATGCAGTACCGATGATTATTGGTGAAATCAGAAGATATTTACGAGATAACAATCCAATACGTGTGTCTCGCTCATTGCGCGATATTGCCTATAAAGCTTTGCAGGTTAGAGAGCAACTACTTGGTTTGTTTTCAAAAGAACCATCTATAGAAGATATAGCCAAGAGAATTAATGTACCTTACGAAGATGTCGTTTTCGCATTAGATGCGATACAAGATCCTGTAAGTCTTTTTGAACCAATTTTCAATGATGGTGGGGATCCGATTTTTGTGATGGATCAACTCAGTGATGATAAAAACAAAGAGAGTAGCTGGGTAGATGATATTGCCATTCGAGAGGGTATGAAAAGGTTAAATGATCGCGAAAAACTCATATTAAACAAACGATTCTTCCTTGGTAAAACTCAAATGGAAGTCGCTGATGAAATTGGTATTTCTCAAGCACAGGTTTCGAGATTAGAAAAATCAGCTATAAAAGCAATGAACAAAAACATTCTTCACTAGCATTAAAATAAAAACCAGTAATAATCAAGATAAGCAACAGAAATGCTGCTTATCTTTTCTTTTTGTTCATAAAATTAAAATAGTGATACATTGGAATTTCACGGCTCTGATAAAATTTGTTGATGATATTTTTTTGTTTTTTAAATAACAGAGCAAAAAATTTTAAAAATAGGAGAGATTGTTATGATTAAAATATCAGAACTTCAAGATAAAGATATACTTAACTTACAAGATGGGGCTATACTTGGACGAATCGTTGATATTGACATTAATCCAAAAAGTGGGAGCATTTTATCCGTTCTGGTATCGACAGAAAAGTTCTTTTCTTTTTTTTCTGGGAATGAGACATTTGAGATGTCGTGGCAAGATATAAAAAAAATTGGTACAGATTTTATTTTTGTTGATGATAGTAAATTTATTAGCAAGACTTAAATTGACTTTACTGACGTAATCAAGTAAATATGATATTTTTATACGTATAAATAGAACCAAAAAGTGGGTAGTGTGTAAGTGGAACCTTTTCTATTAAAGAAATCAAAATTTATCGTTGAAAAGTGGTATCAAGAATCTCATTTAGTTTCAGGTTTTACATGTAAATATTCAATTGATGAATGTACAAATAAAAGAAACCAAAACCTTGGGCTTCATGTTGGTGATGTGCATCAAAATGTAGTCAATAACCGCCATATTATCGCAAATGAGATTGGAATACCGTTACAAAATTGGGTAGGATCACAACAAACTCATGGTCGCCGTATTAAAAAAATTTCACGAGACGATGCTGGTCTAGGTAGTGAATTTTACGAAGAGGCAATTAAGGATACAGATGGATTATATACAAAGGAACAAGGGATTCAGCTCACTCAGTTTTACGCAGATTGCGTCCCTGTTTTTTTTCGTCATAAAAATTCAAAAATGATTGGTATTGCGCATGCTGGGTGGAAGGGAACAACTCTAGGTATTTCTGGTGAGATGGTTCGCATTTGGCTGGAGCATGAGGATATTCACCCATCTGAAGTTGAAGTTGTCATTGGGCCTTCTATTTGTAAGCAGTGCTATTTGGTTGATGAAAAAGTCATACAAGCAGTAAATATATTGCTTGGTAAGGATGCTCCTCTAGTCTATGTACGTAAAGATTCATCACAGTTTTATCTCGATTTAAAAAAGATAAATGAGCTCATTTTATTGAAAAATGGGGTTTTATTTGAGAATATATATACGACGAACTATTGCACAAGTTGTGATGAAGAGTACTTCTTTTCTTATAGAAGAGAGCAAGGGAACGCGGGAAGAATGATGGGTTATATAGGATGGTTGGAATCAGATGAAGGTAGTAGATAAATTAGTTGATATACAAAATAAAATAGATGCGTCATGTGAACGAGTAGGGCGAGACAAAAGTGAGGTAACTATTATTGCCGTCACAAAATATGTCTCGAATGAAAGGGCATTTGAAGCTGTTGAAGCTGGGATTGTACATCTAGGTGAAAACTACGAAGACGGATTGCTAATGAAGCAAGAGGTTTTAGGGGACAAGCCTATTTGGCATTTTATCGGTACGTTACAAACCAAAAAAGTTAAAAAAATAATCAACAAAATCGATTATTTACATTCTTTAGATAGACTCTCACTTGCTGAAGAAATTCAGAAAAGAGCTGATCATCCTATTAAATGTCTAATCCAGGTCAATACTTCAGAAGAAGATTCGAAACATGGGATTGCGAAAGAAAATGTTATCGGCTTTATTCAAGAATTACAGAAATATGATACAATTGAGATTGTTGGATTAATGACAATGGCTGCTTTTACCGAAGATAAGGATGAAATTCGCCGTTGCTTTAGAGAACTTAAAAGTTTACAAACAGAAATCATTAAATTAGAATTACTCAAAACACCTTTTAAACACTTATCAATGGGGATGTCAAATGACTTTGAAATTGCTGTTGAAGAAGGTGCAACAATGATTCGAATTGGAACTTCCCTAGTGGGAGAATAAGTCAATGGAGTAAAACTCATTGTATTAAAATAGAGAGGTGCAGAATATGGCTTTTATAGATAACGTAAAGAAATTTTTCGCTGTGGATGAAGAAATGGAATATGAAGAAGAAGAAAGTGTTCCGGAAACGCAGCAAAAAAGTAGTCGAAGTGAAATGCCAAAACCAAGCATGATACGACCTGTTCGCCAAAATGTTGCTAGTATACCAAATCAAGGAGCGGCAAGACAATCAAAAATGATTGTTCTTGAGCCAACGAGTTATCAAGATGCAAAAGAAATTGCAGACCATTTGATAAATAAACGCAGTGTTGTAGTGAACATGCAACGTATGAACATTGACCAAACAAGAAGAATTTTGGACTTTGTTGCAGGCGTTTTGTACCCAATCAATGGAAGTATGAAAACGATTGGTGATCAAATTTACATATTTACACCTGAAAATGTGGAATTGGCTGGTTCAATTTCAAACTATGAACAACATTCTGAAGAATCTAACGTTCGGTGGTAGATGATGAATACTTTAATCAATTTGATTTTAAATGCAAAAGACTTATATTATTACGCGATTATTATTTATATAGTGATGTCTTGGTTTCCAAATGCTTATGGAACGGCCTTTCATCGTTTTTTACACAGAATTTGTGAACCTTATTTAGCGATATTCAGAAGAATTGTTCCTCCGATTGCACGTATAGATTTTTCACCTATTATTGGGCTATTTGCTTTGGAATTTGCTACAAAAGGCTTAATTATTATTCTTGTAAGATTCTTCTAGATAATATGAAACCGTAGATATTCTGCGGTTTTTTTATGGATAGGCACTTTTAAAGTTTGTTGTTGATATATTTTGATTTTTTAATCAACTTTATATAATTTGTTGGAAATTAGAGAAAATGAGCGGTATTCCCGTGGTGATAAGGGCTGAATGAGACTCTAGGCTCACAGCCCGACCACAGGAATTTCCGCCATTTTATCAATTAGCAACATGGCATTTCTAATTGATTAAAAATCAAAAATTAAACATCACCAGAGCCTATGAATAAAAAACAAAGGTTGAAATTCATGGAAATTTATCAGCATTTTCGAAAAGAAGAAAGAGAATTTATCGATAAGATTTTGGATGCAATTGACCGTGTATCTCGTAATTATGAACCTAAATTAATGGATTTTGTTGATCCTCGTGAACAAGATATTGCGAAATCAATTGTAGGCAATCAAAGTGAAGTAAAGCTTTATTTTTTTGGCGGTAATCAATCTGTTGAGAGAAAGCGTTTGATTCTTTGTCCTGATTTTTATGAACCAACTAACGATGATTTCCAAGTATCCGTGTATAAGATACAATACCCATCTAAATTTGCAAAGTTAGAACATAGACAAGTTATGGGAACACTTTTAAATTTGGGGATAACTAGGGGAAAATTTGGCGATATTATCATTTCTGATGGTGAGGTATTTTTCGTTGCAGCCCAAGAAATTGTCTCATTTTTAGAAAATAATATATCTAAAATGGGTAAGATGGGCGTTACGTTATCCAACGAAAGTATAGATGTTCTTCCAGATTTAAAAGAAGATTTAATTGAGATCAATACAACTGTAAGTTCAATGAGACTTGATGTAGTCATTTCCGCTGTTTCCAACTGGTCTAGGCAGAATGCTCAATTAAAAATTAAGCAAGGACATGCACAGGTTAATTATAAAACAATTGAAAACTGTGATTTTGAGATAAAAGTTGGGGACTTAGTTTCTGTCAGAGGGTTTGGTCGGATGCGTATCCTAGATATTGAAGGGCAAACCAAGAAGCAAAAATGGCGACTTCGTGTAGGCAAAAACAAATAATGAAATTGAAATAATATGGATTCAAAGGTACAACATTTTATTTTTACATATAGTAAAAGATAAAATTCGTTTGTATACTCCAAAATCCGCTAAAAATAATGTATAATATTTAGACTTAACTATTGGAGGACAATTATGCCGTTAACACCATTGGATATACATAATAAAGAGTTTAGCAAAAGTTTTAGAGGATATAATGAGGATGAAGTAAATGAATTCCTTGACCAAATTATTAAAGATATGGAAATCATCATTCGTGATAAACAGAATCTTGAAACAAAGGTAACTGAATTAGAATATAAATTAGATAAATTTAATCATATTGAAGATTCACTAAATCGTTCGATTGTAATCGCACAAGAAACAAGCGAAGACATCAAACGTAATGCACAAATGGAAGCTAAGTTGATTGTAAAAGAAGCAGAGAAAAATGCGGATCGAATCATTAGTGAAGCAATCCAAAAGTCATCTAAAATGACTCTTGAATTGGATGACTTAAAGAAACAAGCGCTTGTGTTTAAGCAACGTTTAAAACTTTTGGTTGAAGCTCAATTAGACATGTTATCAAATGATGATTGGGAAAACATATTAGGTATGGAACCACAAGTAAGCTATATTAATCACGAAGAATAAAAATAATTAAAACAAAGTTTTGACAATCCAATTTTCTTTTGGAATAATAGATTTCATATTATAAATCGTTGAAGAGAACAGTAACTGTTTGAAAAACTATTTAAAGCGAGCTGGGGTGGTGAAAGCCAGTATAGTCAAATAGTGAAAATCGTCTCTGAGTCTTTAGGTGAACTGAAGTATTTATATAGCTTCAAATTAACCTAGAGCGTTTTATTCACGTTACGAATACTGAGTTGGTTAGGATTAATTTCTAACAATTTAGGGTGGTACCGCGGTATATACAATATCGTCCCTTCTGTTTTCAGAAGGGATTTTTTTCGTTTTGGTCTAAGTTCTGAAAGAACTTAGGAACCAAAAGGAACGCACAGTTTGTCTGAGCTTTCCGAACTTGTCTAAATTTTTGATTTAGCAACAAGGTCGCATGCTACATTTGTCTGAGCTTTTAGCTCAGGAACAAATGGTCGTACAGCTCAGGAACAAACCCCTGCGAAGTTTTATAAGCAGCAATCTATCGTGGTCATATATATCCTTTGCGATTTGGTACGTGGAGCAGAAAACATATATGTTTTACGAAAACAGTCTGAGATTCATCTGAGCAACTGTTGACCGTTACCATTTCTAAACGAAAAAATTAGCTATAACAGTTTTAAACAGCTTAAAGGAGGAATTTAAAAATGGAATTAAAAGAAACGTTATTAATGCCGAAAACAGATTTTCCAATGAAAGGGAGCTTGCCAACTCGTGAACCACAAGTTCAAGAAAAATGGGCTGAATTAGATATTTATAAAATGGTTCAGGAAAAAACAGCAGATAAACCGCTGTTTGTATTACACGATGGACCTCCTTATGCGAATGGTGATATTCATATTGGCCATGCAATGAACAAAGTCATCAAAGACTTTATTGTTCGTTACAAATCAATGTCCGGATTCTGTGCTCCTTATGTACCAGGATGGGATACTCATGGTCTTCCTATTGAGCAGGCACTTACTAAAAAAGGTGTTAAGCGCAAGGAAATGACAGTTGCTGAATTCAGAAAACTTTGTACAGAGTTTGCACTTGGTCAAGTAGATCATCAACGCGTACAATTTAAGCGTATTGGTGTTCGTGGTGATTGGGAAAATCCTTATATTACTTTGCAACCAGAATATGAGGCTGAGCAAATCAAAGTTTTTGGAGAAATGGCTAAAAAGGGCTATATCTATAAGGGGCTTAAACCTGTTAACTGGTCTCCATCAAGTGAGTCAGCTTTAGCAGAAGCAGAGATTGAATACCATGAAAAAACGTCACCATCTATATTTGTTGCATTTGATGTAGTTGATGGAAAAGGCGTTTTAGAGAATGACACTAGTTTTATCATTTGGACAACTACACCTTGGACATTGCCTGCAAACCTTGGTATCGCGTTACATGCAGAGGTTGATTATGTCGTTGTGAAAGTTGTAGATAGAAAATATGTCGTTGCGAAGGAACTTCTAGCATCTGTAACTGAAAAATTAGGATGGGAGAATGTTTCTGTTGAAAAAACTGTAAAAGGATCGGAACTTGAATTTGTAGAAGCTCGTCATCCGTTTTATGACAGAAAATCATTAATCATGAATTCAGATCATGTCACTATTGAAGCTGGTACGGGTTGCGTTCATACAGCACCAGGACATGGGGAAGACGACTTTAATGTAGGTCAAAAATACAATTTAGATGTGCTTTGCCCTGTTGATGACAAAGGTGTAATGACAAAAGAAGCTCCTGGATTTGAAGGTTTGTTCTATGAAGATGCAAATAAAGCAATCACACAAAAGCTAACTGAAACGGGTCATTTACTAAAGTTAGAATTTATCAAGCATCAATACCCACATGACTGGAGAACGAAAAAACCAACGATTTTCCGTGCAACTGCTCAGTGGTTTGCATCCATTAAGGATTTCAGGGAAGATTTATTGACTGCAATCCAAGAAACAAAATGGATTCCTGCATGGGGCGAAAGCAGACTATATAATATGGTTCGTGATCGTGGAGACTGGTGTATTTCTCGCCAACGTGTATGGGGAGTTCCAATTCCTGTTTTCTATGGAGAAGATGGAACAGCTATCATCAATGATGAAACGATCAGTCATGTATCTGAATTGTTTAGAAACCACGGTTCAAATATTTGGTTCGAAAGAGAAGCAAAAGAGTTACTTCCAGCAGGATTCACACATCCTAGCAGTCCTAATGGAATTTTTACAAAAGAAAAGGATATTATGGATGTTTGGTTTGACTCAGGTTCTTCACATCAAGCAGTTTGTGCGGCACGTCCTGATTTGCATTATCCTGCTGACCTTTATTTTGAGGGATCTGACCAATATCGTGGCTGGTTCAACTCATCTTTATCGACAGGAGTTGCAGTAACAGGAAAAGCACCATATAAAGCTATTTTGAGTCATGGATTTACTCTAGATGGCCAAGGCCGGAAAATGAGTAAATCTATTGGAAACACAATTGAACCAAAAACAGTTGTAAATCAATATGGGGCAGATATTTTAAGACTTTGGGTAGCTTCCGTTGATTACCAGTCTGATGTTCGTGTATCAGATGAAATTTTGAAACAAGTTGCTGAAGTGTATCGTAAAATTCGAAACACATTCCGTTTCCTACTTGGAAATCTAGATGGATACCATCACGCGGAGCACGCGGTTGCTGTTGAAAGTCTAAATGAAGTAAATCGTTTCATGCTTGTAAAACTAAATCATTTAGTTAAAAAATCTTTAGAAGCATACGATAATTATGCCTTCTCTGATATCTACACTGCTATTAATAATTTCTGTTCAGTTGAGTTAAGTGCTTTCTACCTCGATTATGGAAAGGATATCATGTACTGTGATGCTGAAAATAGTCAAAGTAGACGTGAAATCCAAACTGTTTTATATGAGTGTTTAACGAAAATGGTCCGATTGGTAACGCCAATCTTGCCACATACTGCAGATGAAATCTGGGGTTACATGTCAGATGTTGACGTGCCAAGTGTACAGTTAACAGAAATGCCAACTGTTCAAACACTAGATGGAGAAGATGAACTAGTTAAGAAATGGGATACATTCCTTGAAGTTCGTGATAACATCCTAAAAGCTTTAGAAGTTGCACGTAATGAAAAAACAATTGGAAAATCATTGAATGCACGTCTTGAATTGTACGCTGATCGTGAAACTTTTGACTTATTAGATAGTTTAGGAACATCTCTAGAACAATTATTTATTGTTTCAAAAGTTGAAGTTTCTCCAATTGAAACGGCACCTGAATCTGCTATGGTTTTTGATGGACTATCAGTTGTTGTTTTAAAAGCTGAAGGCGAAACATGTGATAGATGCTGGAACATTCATGAAGAATTAAGCAACGATAAACTTTGCTCACGTTGTGCAGACGTAGTTGATTCTTTATAATAATATTATACTTAAGTTAAAAGCCTACAAAACGGCCTTTCACCTTGCTTGGGTGAAAGGCTTTCGGCTTGGTATCATAGTTATCGTGGGTCTTAGCACCTAGTGATAAACGGGCTTCGACCCACAGCCTTTTGGCAACTGACACTCTAAAATTCGATGAAATTTAGCAAGTGGAAGGAGTGCCTGTGGTGTAACTTCCCAAAAAACCTCGAAGGTTTTGCTTCGCAAAGCCTACTTCCCTTAGCGTCCGAGCTTGTCTCGGCAACGATAAGGTATGCCAGAGTTGTCTGAGCGTCAACTCAGGAACAACTTACGGCTCGTCGGTTTTCTGGTCCAGTTCCCTATAGGCTGATCGTGGGTCTTAGCACCTGGTAAAAGGGAGTGAATAAATGAGAAAGTTAGCTTATATTCTGGCAATTGCTATAATTGCACTAGACCAATGGTCAAAATACCTTGTAGTTACAAAATTAAGTATTGGAACAAGTAGAGTTATAATTCCAGACTACTTGTATTTCACTTCTCATCGTAATGAAGGTGCCGCATGGGGGATTTTGCAGGGAAAAATGTGGTTTTTTTATATCATAACTATCATTGTTTTAGGTGTAATTTTTTACTACATACAGAAACATGCTAATGATAGTGTTTTATTGGCTATTTCTTTAGGTCTTGTTTTAGGTGGAACAATAGGAAACTTCTACGATCGATTTTTTCGTCATGCAGTAGTTGATTTCATTCATACACCACTTTTTGATTTCCCGATTTTTAATGTTGCAGATATGGCTTTATGCTTCGGTGTGGGGTGCTTAATACTTTATATACTCTTAGATGAGAAGAAAAGGAAGAATTCATTGAATGGATAAGCTACAGATAGTTGTTACAGAAGAGCAAAATGGTGAACGATTAGATAAATTGGTTTCATCACAATTTGAGGAATTCTCTCGCTCTCAAATACAAATGTTTATAAAAGAAAACCATTTGACATTGAATGGGGAACCAATCAAATCAAATTACAAATGTCGACCTGGAGATGTCATCGAAATCGAAGTTCCTGAGATGGAAGTACTAGACGTACTTCCGGAAGATATTCCACTTGATATTTATTATGAAGATGAAGACGTCATCGTCATAAATAAACCAAAAGGGATGGTCGTTCATCCAGCTGCTGGACATGGTACTGGGACTTTAGTAAATGCACTAATGTTCCATTGTAAAGACTTATCAGGCATAAACGGTGTTCTTAGACCTGGAATCGTTCATCGAATTGATAAGGATACCTCTGGCCTCCTTATGGTTGCAAAAAATGATGTTGCACATGAGAAACTAGTAGGACAATTACAAGCGAAAACCGTAACAAGACGGTATAAAGCGATTGTGCATGGTGTTATACCTCACGATGCGGGTACAGTTGATGCACCGATAGGTCGTGATAAAAATGATCGTCAAGCAATGACTGTTACGGATGATAACTCACGAAATGCCATCACTCATTTTAATGTTTTAGAGCGATTTAAGGATTTTACGTTTGTTGAATGTCAATTAGAAACCGGTAGAACACATCAAATTCGTGTTCATATGAAATATATTGGTTTCCCACTAGCAGGTGATCCAAAGTATGGACCAAAGCGTACATTAGATCTAGGTGGACAAGCATTACACGCTGGAATCTTAGGATTTGATCATCCACGTACTGGTGAATACTTAGAATTCGAAGCTCCATTGCCAGAATACTATGAAGTATTACTTACGACTTTAAGAACACAGTAATGAAAAGCATTGACATCCTAATGGTACACCGATAGAATTTAGACAGTTAAATAACTTTAAGATTAGCCCTGTGAGGTTAATAAGAATTGCAATTTACGAATTGCATAATAGAATTATAAGCAATTAATTCTGTCCTTTACTCATAGAGTAGAGGACTTTTTTTCTGGAGTGATCACATGAAGCAGAAAGCAGAAGTACTTGATGAAGTTGCAATTGGTCGTGCTTTAACACGAATTGCGCATGAAATTATCGAAAGAAATCATGGATGTTCGGATGTTGTTTTAATAGGAGTTTTTACGAGAGGAATTTACCTAGCCAATCGAATAGCCGAGAATATTTATCGAATTGAGGGTAAACCAGTACAGGTAGGGGAACTTGATATTTCTCTATACCGTGATGACCTTACTTTGAAAAACGATGATGGTAATCCCGTGTTAAATGGGACAAATATCCCATTTGATATCAAAGGAAAACGAGTTGTTTTAGTTGATGATGTCCTATTCACTGGAAGAACAGTGCGCGCAGCGATGGATGCAATCATTCATGTGGGAAGACCTGATCAGATTCAACTTGCTGTTTTGATTGATCGTGGTCACCGTGAATTCCCAATTCGAGCTGATTTTGTAGGTAAGAATATTCCGACATCCAAAAATGAAAAAATAGGTGTACAGTTACAAGAAACAGATGGTGTTGAAAGTGTCGTTATCTTGGGCTGATATTATTTGTAAGCATCTGTTAATAAAGTTTAAATCTGTTTTGAAAGTTATAATAGTCTAGTAACAGCCAAAAAAAAAACGGTCAGTAGCCTCTTGTTTTGAAGTTGCTGACCGTTATGAATGACTACTTTAGATATTGTTTAATATCCTCGACCGATGGGATTCTTCCCATAATTTTTACTTGTTCATTAACAACAAGGGCAGGTGTTTTCATGACACCATATGACATGATTCCCTGAATATCCTCTACTTTTTCAACTGTTGCATCAATTCCTAATTCTTTTACAGCCTCTCTTGCGTAAGCCTCAAGTTTCTTACAATTTGTACAGCCTGTTCCTAAAATTTTAATAATCATTCCGAAATACCTCCGTTATTTATTTTGTAAATATAATTTCCAGAAATAGAGTTAGCAGTAACGCAAAGGAAGAATCTAAAACAATAGAGTGCCAAATAAATTAAATGTATACCCAATAATCAGGATACCTGTTGTAACAATCCCCACAAAAATAAGAAGAAGCCTTGTTTTTACAACTTTTTTTAACAGGATCATTGAAGGTAAAGATAGGGCGGTAACTGCCATCATAAATGATAAAGCTGTTCCAATTCCTACGCCCTTTGTTACAAGTGCTTCAGCAATTGGAAGCGACCCAAAAATATCTGCATACATTGGAACACCAATACCAGTAGCTAATAAAACAGAATACCACTTATCTTGACCAAGTGCTGCTGAAATAATGGATTCTGGTATCCAATTATGAATAGCTGCACCGATACCAACACCAATAAGGACATAGACCCAAACTTTTTTTATAATATCGTGTACTTGTTCTTTTGAAAAAGATATTCTATCCCTTTTCGAAAGTCTTTCTTGTTCAATATCAATTATTTTATTGCTATAAACGAATGATTCAACATATTTTTCAAGCCCCAATTTGCTGATAATTGATCCGCCAATGACAGCCAAGATTAGTCCTACTAAGATATACGCAATCGCAATTTTCCAATTAAAAATACTTGCAAGTAAGAGCACAGAAGCTAAATCCACGAGTGGTGATGAAATTAGGAATGAAAAGGTAACGCCGATTGGTATTCCAGCACTAGTGAATCCTATAAAAAGCGGTATAGAAGAGCATGAACAAAAAGGAGTTATCGTTCCAAGCAAAGCCCCCAGAATATTTGCAGTTATCCCATTGAAATTGCCAAGAATCTTTCTAGTTCTTTCAGGTGGAAAATAACTTTGTACATAAGAAATAGTAAAGATCAATACCGATAATAAAATAAATATCTTTATTACATCGAATATAAAAAAATGAATACTACCACCAAGTTTTTCAGTAATACTAAGTCCCAACATGTTCTCTACAAATAACTTAACTAAATGTGATAACCACTCCATTTTTAGGAGTTGATTGTTTAGCCATTCAAAAAAAAACAAAAAATCATCTCCCTATGGTTACAATATTAATCATTAGTGATAAGACATTGATTTAAATACTTTTCTTTGTCAGACAATCTGTTCTGATCAATTACTAGCTGAGGATACGCAAAAAGTTCTTTTGTTATATCTGTTATGATTTGAATGAGAACATCATTTTCTTTCTTTAATGTGTAAAAGACAAATTTTTCTTTGCGTTCATCTTGTACCAAATTCATATCTCTAAGTTTGGATAAATTCTTAGATATTTTAGGTTGAGGAACATCTAAAATACCGCTTAGCTCACAAACACATAAATCTTGCTGGTAAAGTAGAACAATGATTCTTAACCTGGTTTCATCTGATAATAATTTAAAAATATTTATCAATTCGTTCATAGAGGGGTCCCTTCATAAATTCATTTGATATAATAATATATACATATGCACATATGAGAATAAGTGTATAATATTTCTTGCGAATTTTTTTGTCAATGAAAATGAATACTGAGCTTTTCATTTAATAAACTGATTTTAACTTTAGCCGACAATAGTAACATGAGTTATGTTTAGATTCATTGATTGTAATAGTTGCAAAAAAGTATAAATCCAAAAGTACTTTTACCCTTATACCTTTTGAATTGTGTTGTTAGGGTATAGCAAATTATAATCTTCACTTCAGCTACTAAATATTATTTTAGGATAAAAATGTGCACAATCTTCTATAAAACTGTTTTTTGAATACAAGAAATCATTTATACTAGATTAATAGTTCAATCAGCTCTATATTTTTACAACCATATAAAATAGTACATTTAACTTAAATTTAAGGGGCTTTTGGGATGATATTTATACCGAGTAAAAATTTAAAGCCAGACATGACAGTGGCACGTGACATATGGGGTAAAAATTCCAGTTTCCCTTTGATTCGAGCTGGAAATAAATTATCGCAAAAACTAATCGACAGCTTTGTTACTAGAGGAATCGTTGGTGCGTACATTGAATTTGAGGGTTCTGAAGATATTGAAGTTAATGAATTATTACCAATGGAAGCCAAAGTACGCGTAACGGGTGAAATAAAACGAATCTTTCAATCTCTTCAAAATGAAAAAGGGCGATCCTATCAAAATATGGATGCATTAAATCATGTGAAGGATTATCTAGTTGAAGTAGTTTCCGATATTGATGATTGTGTTATGAACATGATTGAAATTAAAAATTATAATGAGTATGCTTATGTCCACAGTATGCAAGTTGCATTTACCTGTGTTTTAATCGGTAAAGAACTCAAATTTTCCAATGCATTATTAAAAGAACTAGCGATTGCTGGACTGTTACATGATCTTGGGAAAACGAGTATTCCCCATAATATATTGGAGAAGGAAGGGCCATTAACTGAAGCTGAATTTGAACTTATAAAGCAACATCCAGATTTAGGTTTAAGTAAATTATCTTCTAACAGAAATCTGTCTAAATTAGTTCTTGATGGTATCGTTCAACATCACGAAAGGGTTGATGGTACAGGTTATCCTAATAATCTATCTGGTGATAAAATATCAGAATTTGCAAAAATAATCGCGATTGCTGATGTTTATGATGCACTCACTACAGACCGTTCTTTTAGACATGCTTGGGACGCACACAAAACAATTGAATATATGATAAGTTGTGCAGATTCTCATTTTGATGTGTACTATTTAAATGCATTTTTAGCCGTTGCTGCTGCCTATCCAATTGGGATTTTGGTAAGGTTAAATATTGGGTTAAATGCAGTAGTAATCGGTTCAAATAAAGGACTTCCATTAAACCCCATAATTAGGATATTAACCAAGGGAGAATCCTTTGGAAAGGTAATAAATCTGGCAAGTGATCGAGATGCGTTGACCATTCAAATTACTGACACTATTAAGGATGAAAAAAGCTTAATGGAAATTCTCAGGAAGTAGAGTATTACTAATTATCGATATAAAAACAGAAGCCAGTAATAATATAAAAAAGAAAAAAATGCATAGAAAACAAGAGAAATCACAACTGTTTAAACCTGGTGAAAATGCGACTACTGTTTTCAATTTTTTGCCTTTTAAATTAGTTGTAATTTATTGAATTATTGTATGAATGGATTGAATATAATAAAAAGTTTCACAATCTTCTATAAAACTATTTTTTAAAATCAAAAAACAATATATAGTAGATTAATAGTTTTAATCTACTATATTTTTTTAATAATAAATAAACAATCCATTTATTGTAATATTGAGGGACTTGAGAAATGATATTTGTTCTTAGTAAAAATTTAAAGCCAGGAATGAAGTTGGCGCGTGATATATGGGGTAAAAATTCATTTTTGCCATTGGTATGTGCAGGGAGTAAATTAACACAAAGATCAATCAACAATTTTATTACGAGAGATATAATCGGTGCTTACATAGAATTTGAAGGTTCGGAAGACGTAAAAATCAAGGAACTATTCCCAATGGAAGTCAAGGTACGAGTAACTTCTGAGATTAAACGTATCTTTCAATCTCTCCTACTTGAAAAAGGTCGCTCTTTTCAAAATATTAAAGCATTGAATCATGTGGCTGATTATATAGTGGAAGTTATTTCAGAGAATGACGAATGTATGATGAATGTGATTGATATTAAAAATTATAATGAGTACTCATACGTTCATAGCATGCAAGTATCAATTATTTGTGTTTTAATGGGCAAAAAACTTAAATTTTCCAATTTAAAATTAAAAGATATTGCAATAGCAGGACTTTTACATGACTTAGGAAAAACATTTATACCACTTGAAATATTAGATAAAGAAGGACCTTTGACAGAAGATGAATTTGCTATTATGAAGCAGCATCCTAATTTAGCTATTAGTAAGTTAAGCTCATGCAAAACACTGTCCAAAGTAATCCTTGATGGAATCAATCAACATCATGAAAAAATGGATGGTACTGGTTACCCTCACAATTTGCGTAGCGATCAAATATCAGAATTCGGTAAAATAATTGCAATTGCGGATGTTTATGATGCACTTACCACTGACCGGTCTTATCGTCCTGCGTGGGATGCTCACAAAGCAATCAATTACATGATTAGTTGTGCAGATTCTCATTTTGATGTGTACTATTTAAATGCATTTTTGTCCACTGTTGCTGCTTATCCAATTGGTGTTTTGGTTAGATTAAACATCGGGTTAGATGCTGTTGTAGTCGATTCAAATGAAGGACTGCCACTAAACCCTACTATAAAGATATTAACTCAGGGAGAACATTTCGGAAAAATAATCAATCTTGCAAATGATCGAGATGCGTTAACCATTCAAATTATAGATATTATTAAAGACGAAAATAGCTTAAAGGAAATTCTTAATCAGTAGAGTGTTTATCTTTTTATTTTTTATTGTACATATGCTCTAAAATAGTATCTATTTTTTCTTCAATTCTGTTTAACTGTGACTTTATGATGTAGCGGATTATAAGTGAAAACACAGTAATAATTATTATGAGAAATAAAAAAGCAAAGAAAGTCATAATGATATCACCAATGTTCAATATTTGTGCGTGTTCCAAAGTGTATCACCTCAATTAGAATTATTTACCAATCTAATTATATATAAAAATATTAAACTATACTACAAATATGAAACAACCCCTTTCACACAAGATGTAAGGGGTTGTTTTATACTCTTTAATGATAGTTTTTCAGGGTATTTGCAATCATCTTCTTAAAATCCTCTACAACGAAATCAGGAGAAATGATTATTACTTTCTTTCCAAATTGAAAGATCCAAGAAAGAAAAGCTGGGCTTACAGCGACTTTAACAGTAATCCGAAATGTCGTATCTGTTTTAGCATGAACGAAGACATCTTTTCCAAAACGGTCTATGGCAACATTTATTAATGAATGTTCCATTTCAAGGGTTATGGATATTTCAGTTCCACCAAACATACTAAATATTTTTCGCTGATAATCAGCTACATTGAAATTTGCTTCATCATCATACAAAACCCGGGTTTGTTCTAATATATCTAGGTTCTGCATTTTATCCACACGAAAATGAGTGAGACCATCATGCTTTGGATAATTTGATATGAGGTAGTAATTATCATCATCCCAGCATAGAGCATAAGGACTTACGACGTAGTGATCCCCGTTGTTTCGGAACCGTTGTTCTTTATCAACTGTAAATTCAAAGTACTGAAAAGAAATTTTGCGATTCTGAGCAATAGCTTCATAGATTTTATCTACATTGTAAAAAATGTTCTCGTTTTGTGTTTTCACACGATTGACGACAAATACTTGGCGTGACAATTTTTTTGCTTCGTATATGCTTGTCAAACTCTCTATTTTTCGAATCAAATTTTGACTTTTTTTCAATGTAATAAACCTTGAAGATTGGACTGCATCAACCAGGAGCTTTAATTCAGGAGTCTCGAAAAGACGATTAGCCACAAAATACTCATTATACTTACCCTTGCGACTTTCTATATCAAGACCATATTCCTTTAAAAGTTCAATATCAGCATAAATAGATTTACTTTCAGATTTAATCTCATTTGACTCAAGATGTTCAATAATTTCTTGAATGGTTAGACCATGTTCTTCGTCTGACCTTTCCAAGAAAAGTTTCATTACATGTAGCAATTTCAACTTATGACTCATAGTACACTCCGGTTTGTTATCTTCTAAGTTTCAAAACTAGTTCCTCACTCGGTGTTACATAAACTGTTTTCTGATTGTCGTAGGTAACAAAACCAGGTTTCGCACCTGAGGGCTTCTTTACATTTTTTATCCGTGTAAAATCAACCGGTACATTACTTGATTCGCGAGCTTTGCTAAAATATGCAGCAAGTCCTGCAGCTTCCAATATGGTTTCATTAGAAGGTGCCTCGTTCCGTATCACGACATGAGAGCCAGGAATATCTTTTGTGTGGAACCATAATTGATTCCGTCCTGCCAACTTCATCGTTAAAAATTCATTCTGAATGTTGTTTCTGCCAACTAGAATCTCCGTACCATCACTCGATTCAAACTTATCTAAAATAGGTTTCCCAGTAGTCGCTTTCTTTTTTCTTACATGTCTAACGCGCAAATAGTGTTGTTCTTCTAACTCTTCGCGAATTTCCGCCAAATCACTAGGGGAGGCGGTTTGAATTTGGTGTAGAACATTGTCCAAATAAGCAATTTCTTTTTGAGCCAAATCAATTTGTTCAAGCACAAACTCTACTGATTTTTTCGCCTTTTGGTACTTCAAAAAGTAATGCTGTGCATTCTCATTTGGTGTTTTACGAGAATCTAGTTCTATCGAAATCACAGATTGACTTTCATCGTAGTAATCGATTACTTCGGCTGTTTCCATTCCGCGTTTTAAGTGGTAAAGGTTTGCAGTTAGAAGTTCTCCATACTTCTTAAATATCTCAGCTTTTTCAGCATCGACAAGCGTTTCTTCGAGCTTTCCGACCTTCTTCTCATTCTTTTCTTTTTCGTTCTGAAGAAGCTTAGATATATCCTGAGATTGCTGTTTGACTCTGTCTCTTTCTGCTTTTCCAAAATAGAAACGATCCAGCATTTCACTTAAAGAATGGAATGTTTTAACTTCATCTGCGTTTTTAATTATAGGCCATATGTAGAAGGTTTCTTTTCCATCAGCATGCATTATCGATGGGAAATAGTCAGAATGTCTCATTTTTTGTAAATAGTCTACAAAATTTGAAGAACTCATTACATTTTTTGCGAAGAATGGAGAAATTCCTGCGTATCGATTAACCAACTCTTTAGATATGGTTTCATCTGTAAGATGTAAATTTTCTAAATCAGTGTTGCTTGCTGTCAATGGATTTATCTTACCTTGCGTAGGGGGAGAAATGTAGGGTTGGCCGGGTAACAATGTCCGGTAACTATTCATAGCTGGTGCTACATGTTTGATACAGTCAAGAATTACATTTCGATCTGAATCAACTAATAAAATATTGCTGTGTTTACCCATGATTTCTATGATTAGATGTTTCGATGTTAAATCGCCCATTTCATTTCTACCTCGAACTTTTAAAAGAACTATTCGATCAAAATTGGGCTGTGAAATTTCTTCTATAAAAAATCCCTCTAAATGTTTGCGAAGTAACATACAGAACATGGGTGCTTCATTTGGATTTTCGATGGGTTCATTTGTAAGCTGTATTCGTGCGTAACTGGAATGGGCGGATAGTAATAGTCTCTGATTTTTGCCGTTCGCACGAATAACCATCAAGATTTCATTACTTGATGGCTGGTGTATTTTATTAATTCTTCCGCCAGTTAACTGATTAGAAAGTTCATCTGTCATTGCCTTTGTAAATAATCCATCAAACGCCATAAGGTCTCCTTTGTACAAATGAATCAATTTCATAATTCAAAATCATTGTGCCACAATGATTCAAATGGCCACAGTAAGGTTTCTGCTCCCCATATTAAGAAAAACACGCTCGCGCTCTGTTGAATTTGTAAAATCGATTAAGTATCGATTTTACAAAGAGGCGATGAGCCTAAGACTCAGCTTTTTCGCTTTCATGCAGGAGTCTCGCTAGTTTTTCTATAATTTGGAGCCTCTTTTTAGAAACATTATGAAATTGATTCAATGGATATCAAAATTTCTACTTATACAAATAATCTTTAATTTTTTAAGTAATAGTTTCAATAGATTATATCATTTTTTGCCAATCGTTGAATAAATATGGTTTAAGAGACACCTTTCAAGAGAAATATTCAAACCTTTGGAAGAGCTTATTTGATAGGAGAATAGTATTCATGGCAAAGACTGCACAAGAAATGAACCAAGATGAGCTGCAATCGTATTTTAATGTCCAATTTAAACAAGGACTATCAAAACAAGAGGCAGCAGAACGTCTACAAAAATATGGTCCAAACGAATTAACAGATGGCGAAAAGAAATCATCTCTTAAATTGTTTTTAAACCAATTCAAAGATTTTATGGTGTATGTTCTAATGGTTGCAACAGTTATTTCAGGGTTTTTGGGAGAAACGGCTGATGCAATCGCTATTATTGCGATCGTTATCATCAATGCTTTTCTTGGTTATTTTCAGGAAAAAAAAGCTGAAAAATCGTTACAGGCACTTAAAAATATGTCTGCCCCACAGATGGTTGTTTTAAGAGGTGGGGAGTGGATAAGAATTCCTTCAAAGGAAGCTGTTTTTGGTGATATTGTCCGCTTTACAGCTGGAGATCGAATTGGAGCAGATTTAAGAATTATTAGTCAATCGGGCCTTGAAATAGAAGAATCTGCATTAACTGGTGAATCTATTCCGGTTTCAAAAGACGATAAGCCAGTGGACAAGCCCTCTACGAATTTAGGTGACCAAACCAATTTGGCTTTTATGGGAACGATGATTACAAGAGGATCAGGTATGGGTGTTATCGTTGCAACAGGTATGAAAACAGCAATGGGTCAAATTGCAGAGATGTTAGAAACGTCTGAGAGTGGACAAACCCCGCTGCAGCACCGACTTGAACAGCTTGGAAAAATATTAATTGTATCTGCGTTACTATTAACCTTGCTTGTTGTCTCAATCGGTATTTATCATGGGAACCCTGTTCTAACAATGGTATTAGCTGGTGTTTCGCTTGCGGTAGCGGCAATACCGGAAGGTCTCCCGGCGATTGTCACTGTTGCATTATCACTCGGTGTGCAACGAATGATCAAGCAGCGAGCACTTGTACGGAAACTACCAGCCGTTGAAACATTGGGATGTGCCTCTGTTATTTGTTCCGATAAAACAGGAACGATGACAGAAAACAAAATGACAGTAACCCAAGTTTGGACAAGTGGTTCACTTTGGGATGTTACCGGGGTAGGGTACATGCCGAATGGCGAATTTAGCCCTAGAAACCACTTTAATCAACATAAAGAATCGCTTCAAAAATTACTCGAGTATGGCATGATATGCAATCAAGCGACTCTAGAAAAAAAGGATAAACAATACGTCATAGATGGGGACCCAACAGATGGTGCAATGCTCGTCGCTGCAATGAAATATGGATTAAAAAGAGATCAGTTACTTCAAAAACTAGAAATTATAAAGGAATTTCCATTTGATTCAAATCGCAAGCGAATGAGTGTTTTAGTAAAAGATCCAAACGGTCGAAAAATCGTTATCTCAAAGGGTGCACCTGACTTACTTGTTCAACACTGTATAAATGTACTTTGGAATGGTAGGGAAACAACCTTACATGCAAAATATGAGAAACAAATAGAAAATGAAATCAGTCTTATGAACGGGCTGGCCCTTCGAACTATTGCTGTTGCTTACAAAATCGTACCTGCGAATGTAGATATTCATACCGAACATGAAGCCGAAAAAAATCTTACTTTCCTTGGTATTCAAGGTATGTTTGACCCACCTCGTCCTGAAGTGAAAATGGCTATTCGTAAATGCAGGGAAGCTGGCATCAAAACAGTCATGATCACAGGAGATCATAAGGAAACAGCATTATCGATTGCAAAGCATCTCGATATTGTCCGTAGAAATGATCAAATTTTAACAGGAAGTGAATTGGATCAACTTTCAGACAGAGAACTGAAAGACCAAGTGGAAAATATCAATATCTTTGCTAGGGTTACTCCAGAACATAAACTTCGCATTGTAAAGGCATTTCAATCACGCGGACATATTGTTGCTATGACTGGAGATGGTGTGAATGATGCGCCAGCTATTAAGAAGGCTGATATTGGGATATCAATGGGGATTACAGGTACGGATGTTGCAAAGGAAACCGCATCTCTTATTCTTTTAGACGATCACTTTGCAACCATTAAAGCGGCTATTCAAGAGGGTAGAAATATTTACGAAAATATCCGTAAATTTATCCGATACTTATTAGCATCTAACGTGGGAGAAATCCTTGTTATGTTGATTGCAATGATCATGAATCTTCCTTTGCCGCTTATACCCATACAAATTTTATGGATTAACCTTGTAACAGACGGTCTTCCTGCAATGGCACTAGGATTAGATAAGCCAGAGGAAAATGTCATGAAACGACCACCAAGACATCCAAAAGAGGGTGTGTTCGCACGTGGTTTAGGTTGGAAAATCATATCTCGGGGAGTATTAATTGGTATTTCAACGATTTTCGCATTTATTCTTGTATATAGAAATCAACCAGATCAATTACAGTACGCACAAACGGTTGCCTTTGTTACATTGATCCTAGCGCAATTAATACATGTCTTCGACTGCCGAAGTGAAAAATCTATTTTCTCTCGAAATCCATTTGGAAATATGTATTTAGTTTGGGCTGTATTATCCTCTTTGGCACTGATGTTTGTCGTACTTTACTATCCACCATTACAAAAAGTTTTTCATACCATGAGCATTAAACCACGTGATTGGTTACTCATTGGGGCTATGGCATGCATGCCGACATTTCTTCTAGCTGGAAGCTTGTTTTCTAGAAAATCAAAATAACTTTTTGTATTATTTCAATACATTTTAAAGAATGACCAGCTTTCAAATTTAATTAAAATGTAAGGCTACTATTTTGGTAGCCTTTTTCCTTTTTTTACTATATTGTAGGGTTAGTTCATTTTAGAGGATGAGCCTTTTGTAGGCTAAGTTCATATTTTTGTTAGATATTGGGAGGAATATATATGGTAGAATATAAATTTGTAGAGACTTCATTAGGAGGATTTTTTTCTGAGCCAACACATAGAGAAACTATTCAATCATACGCAGCTAAAGGTTGGAAATTAGTACAGGTTTTACCTTTAGAATATAATGGGCACGGAAAACCTACTTCTTATGAAATCATATTTGAACGACCAATCCAAGAGTAATTTAATAGTCACTTAATTTTACATGAAAATAAAAAAGTAGACCGACGGTCGAATTTTAAAAAAATAAAAATTTAATTATAAATGAATAAAATATGTAAAGAAAGAAGTGAATCAATTGGAAAGAAATTTTTTTCAAAAGAACGTTTACACACTAGTTGGATGTATTGTTTTTGCTTTGATAGTAACTGTAGTATTTACGTTATTTTACAAACAAAACCAAACTAAAGAATCTTTAAATAAAATAACAAAAGAAAATTCACAGTTAAAGCAAGAAAATGAAGAGTTAAAGAATGAGCAATCATTAAATAAGGATAAATTTACGAGTGAAATAAATACCTTAAAGTTTCAAAATAATGGAATTAGTAAAGAGAATCAGAATTATAAAAAGATGTTTGAGCAGTTGCAAGTAGATTTAAAAAATGAACTTGGGAATTCATTTGGTGTTTTTTCGCCTGAGTATTCAAAAAAAGGTGATAAGGTCGCTGGGCATACTGTCACAGATGTTTACAGTAAAGAGAATAGCAACGGGTCAAAGAATTATAAAATAGACTTTTCTGGTGAATTTGTCGCTAAAGGTACGATTATTGCTAATTTAATTGGTGGCGGTTTTACTGTGACCATTGAAAACAATTTAGAGAAATTACCACACACTCTTCAAGAGTTTGAAAGAGTCAATTTTACAATTAAAAATGATGATGATCTAAGAAAAGCATTAGCGGAGAATAACATAAGCTTTACTTCATTTTATAATTTAGAGATAGAAGCCGTATTTAAAAATTATACATATAACTATGTGCCTGAAACGAACGTTCAAAATGCTGCTGAATTTGTTAGACTGAATTCACAAAAACTTGTTCCTATGTAGTGAATATAAAAGCCACTATTCTTTAAAGTTAAAATGGTATGAGATTGTTAATCCCTTAAAGGTAGACTATAAAATCTACCTTTTTGGGTTTTTTATTTTATGAGATTAATTTGCAAATTGTTCAATAAATTGAAACAATTTAATTATTAAAACGTATATTTAGTATAAAAATGAGAGGAGCAATTATATGTACGAATATAAATTTGTAAAGACTTCTCTGGGTGGTTTATTTTCTTCCCCAACACATCGGGAGACCATTACTTATCATGCAGCTGAAGGGTGGAAATTAACTCAAGTATTGCCGTTAGAATATAATGAGCAAGGCAAGCCAACATCCTATGAAATCATTTTTGAAAGACCAATACAAAATTAGGTTTATTTTAATTCCTAATAATTTATTTTTAAAAATAGGTGTAAAGTGCTCTAAACTTAGTGTTTTAAATAAAAGTTAGCAGACGAAATTGTAAGATGCAGTCTGCTTTATTTGTGCTTTGGAAATGTTTTACTGTACACTTGGAATAAAGTTGAAAATAAAGCATAATTTGAGCAATTAAAGGGGTGTAGAATATGAAATATTTAGTATCGATTCTCTTGATATACCTGTTAATCGTAACTGGCTGCTCTAATAAGGAAACTTTGAACGAATTAAAAAATGAAAATAAACAATTAAAAGAAGAAAACACAAAGGTATTAGAAAGTAACAAGAAATTAGAGCGAGAAAATGCAGAACTGCTTGAAGCTAATGAAGAATTAAAGAATGAACAATCTACTAATATAGATCATTTACCCTATCCAATTAGCACGGCTATAGAAGGTAACTCAACTCCAGATCTCAAGAAAGTCGCAACGGAGCTTTTTAGCGATTATCTAAATTATTATAAAAATAGCAACGGTAGTAATCAGCAATTAAAAGATTTTACAATTGAAAATTTACGTATTGAAAAAAATAATAAAAGTTCATTTTTGTTCTTAGTTGAATTTTCAGTGTTGCCAATAAATGCAGATGCATGGATGGCGGGCAATGGAACTCTTTCTGAAGATAACTGGATTCACAATAAAACCCTCTTTGTGCATGTCGGTATAAAAGACAACACATACACCATGTTGAGTCATGGTACTTCACCTTAAAAAGGGCAAACTGGTTCTAAAATGCATGAATTTTAAAGAAAAACAATGATAAAATAATTAAAAAACTTACATTGATTATATATAAATGAAATTGGAGTAGGGATAGTTAAATAAGATTATCCTTACTCTCTTTTCATATAGTAGATCTAAACAGGGGGAATTATGAAGAGATTATTTTATGTTGTAATTGTAATGATTTTACTGACAGTTTCCGGATGTAATAAGGTTAATGTTACTGGCGAGGAAAAGATAGCAGAAGATTATATAAAATCTAAGGGTTATAAGATTACTGCGTACCAAGGAGAAATTTTAAAATACACTTTAGAAAAAAATAAACTACTAATAATGCCTTATCGACAAATGTGGGCAGTGCAGAATGTTGAGCCAGATAACTATTTTGGTAAAGAAATAACCATATATGCTTTTACAGTAAAAAATCATCCATTACAAAAGAAAGATAGTAATGCAAAAAGGGGAGTAAATCTATATATCATGATGACAGAAAACAAAGTTATTGGTGGGTATTCTTATCCGAATGCTGATGTAAAGGGATCTTATAGTAGTTTGGATGGAAAAACCTTAGAAGAAATTAAGGGGTCAAGTATTCAACAATGGATGGATAATTGGAATATAAAATACGGGAGTCAATAGGAAATAAACTGATTCATAGTTAATTGAGAATTGTAATAAACAATTTATTATCAAAATCGATTAAATTGTATAATAGTAAAGCCAAAATAATTAAATTATATAGATATTTATTTAATAAGAAAGGTGGGGAATTGTTTGGAAAAAGATTTTTTTCGGAGGAATGTCATAACAATTGGTGGACTTGTAGTTTTCATTTTGGTTATTTTTGCGATCGTTAATCCATTAAATTCCAAACAAAGCGTAAACGAGGAATCTTTAAAACAATTAAAACAGGAAAATACGCAGTTAAAGCAAGAAATAAATAAATTAAAGACAGAACAATCATTTTATAAAAATAAATATGATAATGAAATAAGTTCTTTACAAGCTACCAATGAAATTAACAAGGAAACTATTGCTAAATATCAAAAGTCTTTTGAACACATTCAGTCAGAAATTAAAAATGAGCTTGTTGATTCACTTAGTATTTTTTCTCCTGAAAATACGAAAAAAGGTGATAAAATTGCTGGGTTAACTGTATCTGATTTAAACAGTAAAGAAAGTTCTAATGGTACCAAAAGTTATCATGTGAATTTTACTGGTGAATTCCAGATAAATGGAAAGTTATATATTAATGAAGCTGATGGTGGTTATACCCTTGTAGTTGAAGAAAATTTAGAAAAGTTACCTCATTCGCTACAAGAGTTTGAAGGACTAAGTTTTAATGTAACAAATGATGACGAATTGAAAAAAGCTTTAGGTGATAAGTTAGATAAATTGCCCTTAGACATTGTTGGTGTTTTTAAAAATTATTCTTATAACTATGTTCCTGAAACGGATTGGGGAAACGCTGCTGAATTTGTGAGGTTGATATCACAGAATTAGATTCTTTAAACTGTTTAGGAGTAATTTTAAGTGATTATGGTGAGAAAAAAGGTGATTAATGGGATTTGATGAATTATTAAGTGTTCTAGACAATTACGGTTTTGAAATTGAATATTCACATATAGATGAAAAATTCTTTGGAAATATAATTATATTAATAAAACTAAATGACAAGTCCAAGATAAAAATAATTAAAGAAAAAGGGACCTTTGAATGTTATTTAGAATTTACCAGTTTCTTATGTAGGAAAGAGATCCCTATTAAAGCTATTGAAAAAATGGAAAAAAGTGAGCATCTAGAGGCTTTTGATGCTACTTTTCTTTCTGCAGAAGAGTTGATTGATTTTCTAGTAAAAAATAAACCTAATATTTTAAATTTTAATTAAGTCCACTTTTTTAGAAAATCCGTATCCTTTAAAACAAGGAGGGAGAGATATAAAATTAAAAAATGAAAAGGAAGGTTGATAAAAATGAAAAGATTAAAATCAATCTTGATTTGGATAAAAAATTTCATAAAAGCTTTTGTAGAATCTTTTCCTTGGTGGTTGGGAAAATAGATACAATAAAAACTATTTGATCTAATAGCACTCTATTTTCACTAATTGAAATAGAGGGTATCTACTATTATCTAAGAATTAATAACAGGTGGCATGGTCTTACAAAAGTAACACTATATTACCTGTTTTTTTATTTGTAGAAAATTACTCACTTTTACCTAAAGTTTATTTATATTTAATTAACTCAATACAGTGCTTTCAATGTAAAAGGGGCTTAATTAATAGGAAATTGTGCTATACTTAATAATAATTTTAAATTAATCATCAATTCAGAAATTTTAGGAGACTAGAATGGCTTTTTCTATGACAGGGTTTGGTAGCGGAAAGGCTTCCAATGATCAATTTCAAATCACAGTTGAAATGAAAAGTGTGAATCATCGTTATTTCGAATGTATTGTTCGTCTGCCAAGGCAAATGATGGCATTTGAAGATAAGATAAAAAAGATTGTTCAAAACGAAGTGGCACGTGGACGAATCGAAGTTTTTGTCAATGTTTCTGGCAGTGCCTTAACAAAGAAACAAGTAAAGGCAGATTGGGATATTATTGACCAGCTTTCAGCTCTTTCAAAGGAGTTTTACGAACGTCAAGGTTCTGAAAGAGCATTAAGTTTTTCAGACATTATACGTGTCCAAGATGCTGTTTCTTTTGTTGATGCGGACGATGAGAATACTGAAATTGAAACAATGTTAACACAGTCAACTGCAGAAGCGGTTCAAAACTTAAAGAACATGCGTGAAGTTGAAGGCAATAACCTGTTAGATGACATGCGTTCTCAATTGGTTGTTTTCAGAAAAAGTTTGGATCAAGTTACATTATTTGCTCCTAAAGTTGTTGAACAATATCGAACTCGTTTATCTCAGAAATTAGAAGAGGCTGTAGGAGAAAAATTCGATCAGGCTAGACTTTTAACGGAAATAACGATTTTTACAGATAAAACGGATATAACAGAGGAACTTACAAGACTCGCTTCTCATATGGAACAATTCGACCAAATCATACTAGAAGAAGTACCAATTGGTCGTAAATTAGACTTCTTACTACAAGAGATGAATCGTGAAACAAATACCATTGGATCGAAGGCAAATGATGCATTAATTGCAAAAGAAGTCGTCGAAATGAAAACAACACTTGAAAAAATGAAAGAACAAGTGCAAAATATAGAGTAATGCATTTTTAATTGAAAGGATGGTTTAGGTGAAAACCAAAGGTTTATTGATAGTCTTTTCTGGACCATCTGGAGTAGGTAAAGGAACAGTTCGAAAAGAGATTTTTTCTCATGAAGAACTAGGATTTCAATTTTCTGTTTCAGCTACATCTCGAAAGCCGAGACCTGGCGAAATAGACGGAATCGATTATTTTTTCAAAACTCGTGAAGAATTTGAGGAAATGATTTTAAACGGTGAATTACTAGAGTATGCTGAATTTGTTGGAAACTACTACGGAACTCCCGTAGAAGCTGTAAGAAATTCCATCAATGAAGGAAAAGATATTTTCTTAGAAATTGAAGTAGAAGGTGCAAAACAGGTTCGTGAAAAATTCCCGGAAGGGTTGTTTATTTTCCTAGCACCGCCAAGTTTAGAAGAATTGAAAAATCGCATTGTAAATCGCGGGACGGAAAGCGATGAGGCCATTGCTGGCCGATTAAAAACGGCTCGTGAAGAAATTGACATGATGAGTTTATATGACTATGTAGTTGTAAATGATGATGTTAAAGTAGCTAGTGAAAAGGTAATCAATATTATTGCTGCCGAACACTGCCGTCGCACTCGTGTTGAAAAAATCTATCGACAAATTTTGGAGGCAAAATAATGTTATATCCATCTATCGACAAACTTTTAACAAAAATTGATTCAAAGTATTCTCTTGTATCCGTAGCTGCAAAACGTGCACGCAGTATGCATAACGGTGGTAAACCAACAAAACTAGAAAATCCAGTGTCTTTAAAATGTGTTGGGAGAGCACTAGAAGAAATTAATGCAGATATGCTGACGTATGAAATAGAGAGTGACTAATAGAAATGCGCCCCCACATGTATGGGGGCTATTTTTCCTTTTAATGAAACTAATTTTTTATAGAGATCATACCGAAAAATAAATAATGGGGGATTATGATGATAAAAAATAAGAAGATTCTACTTTGTGTATCAGGTGGAATAGCAGCGTTTAAAGCTGCAGCTTTAACGAGTAAATTGGTGCAAGCTGGTGCAGAAGTTAAAGTAATCATGTCGCATTCTGCAACAAAATTTGTTACACCGTTAACGTTTCAAGCACTATCACATAATGAAGTTTATACAGATACTTTTACTGAGAAAACCCCTGAGAATATATCGCATATACATTTGTCGGAATGGGCTGACTTGGTTCTAGTTGCACCAGCAACAGCAAATACAATCGGTAAAATTGCAAACGGGTTTGCTGATAATATGTTGACATCAACCATTTTAGCTTCGAGTGCACCAATGTTCATTTATCCTGCGATGAACAGCAATATGCTAGCAAACAAAGCTGTTACACGAAACATACATAGATTAAAAATGGATGGCTATCATGTTTTTGAATCAGGATATGGTTATTTAGCAGAGGGCTTTGTTGGTAAAGGACGAATGCAAGAGCCGGAACAGATTATAGCGCACATAGAACTGTTTTTTGATTCAGATAAGTTGTTAAGCGGTAAGAAGATTTTGATCACAGCAGGACCAACAATTGAAAAACTTGACCCTGTTCGTTATATTTCTAATTTTTCAAGTGGCAAAATGGGTTATGCACTCGCAGAAGTGGCACAAAAAATGGGTGCCGAGGTGACACTTGTTTCAGGGCCCGTAACGTTATCGCCTCCTCCTGGTGTGTTGTTGTTGTCTGTGGATTCTGCTGCTGAAATGTTTGAAGCAGTTATGTCACAGTTTAATGATGTGGATGTCGTGATTGGTTCAGCTGCAGTTGCTGATTATAGCCCTAATTTTGCAGAGAATAAAATAAAGAAAAACGATGAAGAAATATCCATCGATTTATACAAAACAACCGACATTATGAAGTCGCTTGGTGAAATGAAAACCAATCAATTTATGGTTGCATTTGCAGCAGAAACGAACAATGTTGAAGAAAATTCAAAGGGTAAGCTAGTACGTAAAAATGCAGATTTACTCGTATCAAATGACGTGACACAACATGGTGCAGGATTTGGTACAGATACGAACATTGTGACTATTTACTCAAATGACGAAGAGCCCTTACACTTACCAAAAATGAGTAAATACAACGTAGCAATGGAAATCATGCAACAAATTGCAAAGCGTTTGAAGTAGGAATAACAAAACAACGAAAGGAGCATTGATATGATTGCAGAGGTATATGTAGAAGTACCGGTTCAAAACGTGAATCGACCATTTGACTATATCATTCCAGAAAAATGGCAATCTATTATTGTTCCTGGGGTTCGTGTAGTCGTGCCATTTGGCTCCCGAAAATTATTAGGTTTTGTTTCAAAGATTAAGAGCGTTACAGATAGTTCAAAACTCAAGGAAATTGAAGGATTACTTGATATTCAACCCGTTTTAACCGATGAATTACTTGAATTAGGTGAAACTTTAGCAACTGAAACAGTGTGTACAACAATCGCTGCTTTTCAAGTCATGCTTCCAGCAGCTTTAAAAGGAAAATACGAGAAAAATATTATTGTTGCTCCAAATCATTCTGCTCTGGAATGTTCCGAAGAAGTTCAAAAACTCTTTGAAAATAAACAAAAACTCGTTTGGGAAGAAATCGAAAAAAGTGATTTGTTTAAGCAAATTAAGTCTGAAATTCAAAAAGGTATTCTAGAAATAGAGCTTGTTGTTGATAGCAAGATGAAGGTGAAAAAAGAGCGGTTTATTCGTTCAATGAAATCACCTGAAGAATTACAAGTGATTTTGAATGAAACTCGTAAGAATGCTATAAAGCAAAGGAAATTACTAGAATTTTTTATAGAAAATGAAGATGTAGAGATTGAATCTGCTGAATTAGTTGATCAACTCGAAATTACCTATGATGTGCTAAATGGGTTTGCAAAGAATGGCATTCTCAAAATTATGGAAATTGAACAATATCGAGATCCACTAGCCCATGCGAATTTTACAAAAACGGAAAAATTACAGTTAACACAAAAACAGGCGAAAGTTTTACATCCAATTGTCCAATCCATTCAGCAAAATACACATAAGAACTTTCTCCTTTACGGCGTGACTGGAAGTGGGAAAACTGAAGTGTATCTGCAAGCGATTGACGTTGCCCTGCAAGGGAAAAAACAAGCGATCATGCTTGTTCCAGAAATCTCTCTTACGCCTCAGATGGTTACCCGATTTAAAAGTCGTTTTGGAGACCGTGTAGCTGTTCTGCATAGCGGACTTTCTAATGGTGAGAAGTACGATGAATGGCGAAAAATAGTACGGGGCGAAGTTTCTGTTGTCGTTGGTGCCCGTTCAGCTATCTTTGCTCCATTTAAGAAACTAGGAATTATCATCATTGATGAAGAACATGAAGGAAGCTATAAACAAGAGGAAACACCAAGATATCATGCTCGCGATATTGCAATAAAACGAGGAAATTATCATGGCTGTCCTGTTGTTATGGGAAGCGCAACACCTTCTTTAGAGAGCTTTGCGAGAGCGAAAAAGGGTGTTTACTCCATACTTGAATTGGGTTCGAGAGTAAATGAAAAAGCACTACCAAAGGTAACTGTTGTAGACATGCGAGAGGAACTTCGTAACGGAAATCGTTCGATGTTTTCAATGCCTTTATACGAAAAAATAGGTGACCGATTGCGGAAAAAAGAGCAAATCGTTCTATTGTTAAACCGACGTGGACATTCTTCCTTTATGATGTGTCGGGACTGTGGGTATGTGCTAGAGTGTCCAAACTGTGATGTTTCGTTAACCTATCATAAACATAACCATCAAATGAAATGCCACTATTGTGGCTACGATACTAGTATTCCGAATGTTTGTCCTAAATGTAAAAGTGATCATATGCGCTTTTTTGGGACAGGTACACAGAAGGTTGAAGAAGAAATTGCTCGTTTGTATTCGAATGCACGTGTCATTCGAATGGACGTAGATACAACGCGCACAAAAGGTGCTCATGAAAAGTTATTGAATCAATTTGAAAATGGGCAGGCTGATATTTTACTAGGTACACAAATGATTGCGAAAGGATTGGATTATCCCAATATAACGCTAGTTGGTGTCTTAGCGGCAGATACGAGCCTTCATATTGCAGATTTCAGGGCAGCTGAAAGAACGTTCCAATTGCTAACTCAAGTATCAGGTCGAGCTGGTCGTCACGAATTAGAGGGTGAAGTGGTAGTTCAAACGTACACTCCAGAGCATTTTGCAATCGAATTAGCTGCGGAGCATGATTACGATCATTTTTATGAAAGAGAAATGATTGTACGTAGGAAAACTGGTTTCTCACCATATTTTTTTATGACGCTCATTAATGTATCGCACGAAGATTTGATGACGACGATGGACGCTGCAAGAAAAGTGTGTGCATTCGTTAGGAACGGGTTAAGTGATAAAGCGCTCGTTTACGGACCAACTCCTGCTTCGATTGGCAAAGTTAATAATCGCTATCGTTATCAATGCCTAATAAAATATAAAAATGAACCAAATCTACTAAATGTTTTGCATGAATTAAATGAACAATTCGGATTAAGCAGCGGAAAACAGGGTGTTTACCTTACGATTGATATGAATCCGAATAGTATGCTCTAGGTGCTGAGTATCGATTAGCTCCGAAGATACTTTTCGGAAAATCCGCCGCGGTATGATGCGAAACAAACCCGCACCAACTTAACTGTAACATTATTAAAAATTATGCTCTGTTAAGTTATGATGTTGATATATTTTGATTTTTTAATCAACATCAATATAATTTGTTGGCAATTAGAGAAAATGAGTGGTATTCCCGTGGTGAAAAGGGCTGAAAGGCGAAAGCATGCCTTTCGCGATAGGCTCATAGCCCGACCACAGGAATTTCCACCATTTTATCAATTAACAACATGACATTTCTATTTGATTAAAAACATCAAACATTTACAGAGCCTAAATTAAAAATCGGAGAGGTTTTATGACAGTAAAAAAAATAATTGAATCGCCCAACCCGATTTTGGAAGGGCTAAATGAAAAGGTTTCTACATTTGATCGTAAACTTGTAAAATTACTAAACGATTTAATGGATACAATGATGGAATACGACGGTGCAGGGATTGCAGCGCCTCAAATAGGTGTAAATCTTCAAGTGTGCATCGTCTACCCAGATGATGAAATTGGGTTATACGAGCTCATAAATCCAGAAATACTTGAAACTGAGGGCGAGGAATCTGAAATCGAAGGCTGCCTTAGTTTTCCGGGAGTTTACGGCTATGTTGCAAGGCCAACAAAGGTGAAAATAAAAGCTCAGGATCGAAAAGGGAAAACATTTACGTTTGAAGCAGAAGGTTTTTTTGCAAGAGCGTGTGTACATGAGATTGAACATCTTAGTGGAGATTTATTTGATAAAAAAATTATAAAAAGAGTAACTGAAGAAGAGCTAGTGGCTTTGAATAGTGAAGCTGAAGTTCAATAAGTGGAGGGTAATTCAATGACAAAAATCGTGTTTATGGGGACCCCAGATTTTTCTGTTCCTGTTTTGGAAAGAATTATCGCAGATGGCTATGAAGTTGTGGCTGTAGTTACACAACCCGACAGACCTGTAGGACGCAAACGACTTTTAACACCACCACCTGTAAAAGTTGCGGCTTTGAAATATGGAATTCCTGTTTTACAGCCCGAAAAAATCCGAGAGCAGGAAGAATTGAAAAAAGTATTTGCTTTCAACCCAGATTTACTTGTTACAGCGGCTTTCGGGCAAATTTTACCGAAAGAATTATTAGAGTTTCCTAAGTATGGATGCATAAATGTACATGCATCGTTACTACCAGAACTTCGAGGTGGAGCTCCGATACATTATGCTTTAATGCAAGGGAAAGCGAAGACCGGTGTAACAATAATGTATATGGCAGAACGCCTAGACGCTGGAGATATGATTTCTAAAGTTGAGGTTGCAATTGACGAACTTGATCATACAGGTAGCCTCCATGAAAAGTTAAGTATCGCTGGTGCACAACTATTGTCTGAGACATTACCGAAACTTCTTGCTGGTGAAATAAATGCAGAATCGCAAGATGAAACGCGTGCAACCTTTGCACGAAATATAAAACGAGAGCAAGAACGTATCGATTGGTCTAAAACCGGTCGAGAAATATACAATCATATTCGCGGGTTACATCCTTGGCCAGTTGCGTATACAACTCTCGAAGGAGATACGGTAAAAATTTGGTGGGGCACCCCAATTGAAAATACTGATTTTACCGGACTTCCTGGTGAGGTTGTAAAAATTGAGAAAGATGGTTTTATCGTTAAATCAGGTGATTCAACTTCAATCAAAATAACTGATTTACAAGTAGCAGGAAAAACACGCGTAAAAGCAGAAGAATTACTTCGTAGCAATCATCCGTTTCAAGTTGGAACGGTTTTAGGGAATTAAATAAATTAAATTAGATATTAGAAATGATGTTGAGATGAGCAAATATCAATTACGACCTCGTATAGGAAGGAAGTTGATATATGGAATTTTTAAAATCATTTCCAAGAAAGAGTATAGGGAAAAGAATTTTGAAAAAACAAGGAAAATTAACAGTTCGTGAAGTAGCACTCGATTTACTAGAGGACATTGAAAAAAACAATTCTTACAGTAACATAGCACTTAATAATGCAATAAAAGAAAATCAATTTTCACCTGCAGACAGTGGTCTGTTAACAGAGCTAGTTTATGGAACGATTCAGCGTAGGTTAACATTAGAATACTATTTAAATCCTTTTATCGGAGATAAGAAAATAGAACATTGGGTTCACTTATTATTGCAAATGTCCGTTTACCAAATGGTGTATTTAGACCGGATTCCTGAACATGCCATTCTGAATGAAGCTGTTGAAATAGCGAAGTTCGGCGGACATCAAGGGATTGCCTCTTTTGTTAACGGTGTTTTGCGCTCAATACAGAGAAAAGGACTTCCAAGTCTTGATTTGTTAGAAAATCCAGTAGAACGGTTGTCAATCGAGTACAGTCACCCAATTTGGTTGATTGAAATGTGGGTTGAACAATTTGGTTTTGAGTCAACAAAAGAAATGTGTGAAATGAACTTGAAACCACCTGTTCAAACAGTGCGAATCAATCAAACGAAATCAACACAAGATCTTGCACTTCAATCGCTTGAAAAAGATGGATTCACAGTGCAAAAAAGTAGTTTATTGCCCGAATGTATTTATAATAAATCAGGAAACATTGCCTTTTCAGCTGCTCATAGAGACGGATTTATTACGATCCAAGATGAAAGCTCCATGTTTGTAGCAAATGTTGTAGCACCAGAAGAAAATGATATTGTTCTTGACGCTTGTGCTGCACCTGGTGGAAAAACAACGCATATTGCTGAAAAAATGAATGGTCAGGGAAAAGTAGTCGCCCTTGATATACATAAACACAAAATCAAACTAGTAACAGAAGCAGCAAAACGCCTACATCTTAAAAATATCGAACCATTTCAACTGGATGCCCGTAAAATTTCTGAGAAATTTGAAGAAAACACTTTTGATAAAATTTTAGTAGATGCGCCATGTTCTGGATTGGGTGTTTTAAGAAGAAAGCCAGACGCTAAATACACAAAGTTAAAATCTGATATTGAAAGACTATCAACGATACAACTTGGGATTTTAGATAAAGTAGCACCTTTTCTAAAGCCAGGTGGAAAACTAGTTTATAGTACTTGCACAGTTAACAAAGAAGAAAATGAAAATGTAGTTGCATCTTTTTTGAGAGAGCACGCAGACTTTGAACCAGATGAAGATTTTATACAACTTTTACCAGAGAGAGCAAGGGAATTTGTAAAAGAAAACCACTTACAAATCTTGCCGCAACACTTTGATAGCGATGGCTTCTTTATTGCTTCTTTTAAAAAGAAGGCGAAGTCTGATTAATGAAAGAAGGACATTTAATGGAACAATCAGAATTAAACTATAAAACTTCAATATATTCGATGCAATTGGATGGTTTGAAAGAATGGCTAAAAGCAGAGGGTGAACCTGCATTTCGTGCAGCCCAACTATTCGAGTGGTTGTATATCAAACGTGCCACGTCTTTTGAAGAGATGACAAATTTATCAATTTCACTTCGTGAAAAACTTGAAAGATCTTTTACAATTACAACTTTAAATACTAAAATTCAACAGTCTTCAACAGATGGAACAATCAAGTTTTTATTTGAACTTTATGATGGATATTCAATTGAAACTGTTCTAATGAAGCATGAATATGGCTATTCTGTTTGTGTAACAACACAAGTAGGATGTCGAATTGGATGTACTTTCTGTGCTTCTTCTTTAGGGGGATTAAAACGCCATTTAGAAGCAGGAGAAATCGTTGCACAGGTTGTTAAAGTACAGAAAATTTTAGATGAATCAGCAGAAAGAGTAAGTTCAATTGTCGTAATGGGTATCGGAGAACCATTCGATAATTATGATCAAGTTATAACATTCATCAAGATCATGAATCATGAAAAGGGATTAAATATAGGAGCAAGACATATAACTGTATCTACTAGTGGAATTATTCCTAAAATCTATGATTTTGCCAATGAAAACTGGCAAGTTAATTTTGCAATTTCCTTGCATGCAACAACGGATGAACTGCGTTCAAAATTAATGCCCATTAACAAGGCATATCCTTTGGTAGATTTGATGAAGGCAGTGAAATATTACAATGAAAAAACAGGCAGACGTGTTACGTTTGAATTTGGTTTAATTAATGGGGAAAACGATTCAGTAGAAGAAGCTGAACGTCTTGCAAAACTAGTAAAGAATTTAAAATGTCATGTAAATTTAATCCCTATTAACTATGTTTTTGAAAGAGATAAAAAAAGAACATCTCGAGAACATATTTTCCGTTTTGAAAAAGCGCTAAAAGCACATGGTGTCAATGTTACTATTCGTCGAGAACAAGGCCATGACATAGATGCAGCTTGTGGTCAATTACGAGCAAAAGATGCAGGTGTTTTATCTGAATAGATATTTGGTGTTCGTGGAAAGTGAAAGTTTTTCAAGAATTTTTAAATATAGAAATCATATTCATTCTCTATCTTTTTTAAAATTTGTAAATAAAATTACGAATCTAATAAAAAATGAAACATAAAAATAAAAAGTGTTACAATAACTGAAAGAATTCTATACTCGAGCTAATGATCACTTTTAGTAGTGAGTCTTGGCAATTAGTAGGTGGAGGAAGTTAAATGAAATACTTTTCCAAATCAGACATTGGATTAGTTCGTACTAAAAATGAAGATAGCCTTGTTGTATTGCAAAATCATGACATGACGCTCGCAGTAATTGCAGACGGCATGGGAGGCCATCTTGGTGGACAAAAAGCAAGTAATCTAGCAATTGAAGTCATTCAGTCTGCATGGGAAAATGTAGAGCAATCCTTTCTTCCTGCAGAGGCAGAAAATTGGATTCATGAAACAATTGCTGTGGCAAATGAAACTGTTTTTAATTATAGTAGGGAAAATTCCGAGTATGAGGGTATGGGGACTACTGTTGTATTAGCATTAATTACAGGTGGAAATGCAACAATTGGAAATATAGGTGACTCTCGTTGTTATTTGTTTGAAAATAATGAACTCTCTCAAATCACAGAAGACCATTCTTTTATAAATTATTTAATAAAGTCAGGCGAAATCACGGTTGAAGATGCTGTTCATCATCCGAGAAAAAATGTTTTAACTCGCGCCTTAGGAACAAATGAAAAGGTTGAAATAGATACTAAAACGATTCAATTAGAAAATTCTTCTACCTTACTTCTTTGTTCAGATGGTTTATACGGAAAAGTCAATTTAGATTTCTTAGTAGAACAATTAAAGAATGAAACAACTTTAGAAGAGAAAACGAATCTGTACATAGAAGAAGCAAAAAACAATGGTGGAGAAGATAATATATCTGTTATTATCCTTCAAAACCAAGAAAGTGAGGAAATCTAAATGATAGGCATGAAAATATCTGGCCGTTACCATGTGATTAAAGCAATCGGCGGAGGCGGTATGGCTCATGTGTATTTGGCACATGACTTGATTCTTGATCGAGATGTTGCAGTGAAGGTTCTCCGCACTGATATGGCTACAAGTGATGAGTTTGTTCGACGTTTTATTAGAGAGGGACAAGCTGCATCTAGCTTAAATCATCCAAATATCGTGAATCTGTATGATGTTGGGGATGAAAATGGGATTTTCTTTCTAGTTATGGAATATGTAGAAGGAATGACTCTAAAAGAATATATTAAATATTATGCGCCAGTATCAACTGACAAAGTTATTTCTATCATGAAACAGCTTGCATCCGCTGTTTCAAATGCACATCAAAATCAAATTATTCATCGTGATATCAAACCACAGAATATTCTAATTGATAGATCTGGATTAGTAAAAATCACAGATTTCGGTATTGCAACAGCTGTTTCAGGCGCTACAATTGCACAAACAAGTTCACAAGTTTTGGGATCTGTTCATTACCTTTCACCTGAACAAGTTCGTGGTGGACAAGTTCGAAAAGAATCTGATATCTATTCAATGGGAATAGTGATGTACGAATTGCTAACAGGAAGATTACCTTTCTCTGGCGATACAGCTGTATCCATAGGTTTGATGCATCTTCAACAAGAAACTCCACCAGTAAAACGCTGGAATTCTTCTATACCACAAAGTGTTGAAAATGTAGTACTAAAATCAACAGCAAAAGATCCGTTCAATCGTTACACTTCTGCTGAAGATCTTTTACATGATTTAGAAACAGTGTTAGATACTTCAAGAATGTTTGAATCAAGATACATAGAGCCAAAAGACGGTGATGTAACAAAGGTAGTACCTGTTATTACAAAGGTTCAAAATTTACAAAATAATGGTAACACTCAGCCAACGCCAGCTCCACAAGCCCAGCAACAACTTAAAGAAAAACGCAATAATAAAAAAACATGGGCTATTATTGGTGTCGTGGCAACAATCCTAGTATTTATGCTTGCTTACGCCGTCTTCTTCACGAATTTATTTGGTAAAGCCGAAATTAAAGTGCCAAACGTGGAAGGTAAGGAATTGGATTCTGCAATTGCAGTTTTAAAAGATAAGGGTTTTCTAATTGGAGAGACAGTAATTGTAGAAGATTCTGATATTGATGAAGGTCTTGTTACACATACAGATCCGGAAGTTGGAAAAATCGTAAAAACTGGGACGAAAATAACGGTTTATTACAGTAAAGGTCTTGCCGAGCAAGAGGTAGGAACTTATGAAGATCGTATGTATGATGATGTGAAAGATATTATTGATGATGCTGGATTCAAAGATGTTGAAATCACCTATGAAGAAGATGAAGACGTAGATCCTGGTATGATAATGGAGCAAGACCCGCAACCAAATGAAAAAGTTGTACCTTCTAAAACAGTCTTGAAATTAACTGTTAGCAAAGCATCCGATAAGATTACTTTAAAGGATCTAAAAGACTATAGCGCAAAAGCATTGTCTGATTATGCAACTGAAGTTGGAATTAAAATTACAACTGAAAAAGAGGAATTTAGTGATACTGTTGTAGCTGGTTCTGTAATTTCACAAACTCCAGCTGCAAATGCACAAATTGAAAAAGGCTCTGAAGTAAAGGTTGTTATCTCTAAAGGTAAAGAGGATAAAGGAAAAGAATTTCAAGTCACAGTACAAATTCCATATACTGGTCCGACACCGAATGTAGTAAAGATTTATATAAAAGACAAAGAAAATACGATGGATGAACCTTTCTATAACTTCTCAATTTTAGAGAACACAACAAAAACAATTTCTTTGACATTAACAAAAGACATGATTGGGAAGTACAGAATTGTCGTTGATAACAAAATTATTGAAGAAAAAGAAGTACCGTATAAATAAAAAAGTTTTATTTAAAGTATAGTTAAATTCAAAATATTACGACGGAACTAACGTTTCCGTCGTATTTTTGATATAATGCTAAGCGAAAAGTTAGTGGCTTTTATAAAAGAGTTAGGTCAAAGATAATTTTTCCTAACCTTATAAATGATTGGAGTATGCATGCCAAAAGGAATAATTGTTAAAGCACTAAGTGGTTTTTACTATGTTAAAGATGGAGAAAGCGAAAGTGTTATAGAATGCCGAGGTCGTGGTGTTTTTCGAAACAAAAATATCAACCCACTAGTAGGAGATTTTGTCGAATACGAAGCTGAAAAGGATATTGAAGGAACTATAACGAAGGTTGAAGCACGTAAAAATGAACTGATTCGGCCGCCTATTTCGAATATCGATCAAGCCATCCTTGTTTTTTCGAGCAAGGAACCGGAATTTAGTACAATACTTTTGGATCGATTTCTTGTTTTAATTGAGTCAAAAAACATTAAACCCATTATTTGCATTAGTAAAGTTGATTTACTCGATTCAGAACAGAGAAAAAAAATCGATCAATTTCGAGATGAATATGTAAAAATTGGTTATGACGTTTTACTTCTTTCATCGAAAACAACGGAAGGTCTTGCCCAAATTATTCCGTATCTTCGGGGTAAAAATTCTGTATTTGCTGGGCAATCAGGTGTTGGGAAATCGTCGCTTTTAAATGCATTAGATCATGAGTTAAAAATAAAAACCAATGCTATTTCCATGTCGCTTGGGCGTGGTAAACATACAACAAGACATGTAGAGTTAATCGAAATACATGGTGGTTATGTGGCAGATACACCAGGTTTTAGTTCGCTTGAGTTTAATGAAGTCGAAGAGGGAGATCTGGGAGGCTGTTTCCCGGAAATATCCGAAATAAGTGAGAACTGTAAATTCCGTGGATGTTTACATGTAAGAGAGCCACACTGTGCTGTGAAAGATGCCGTTCAAAATGGTGAAGTTGTGGATTATCGATATGAACATTACGTTCAATTTTTAGAAGAGATTAAAGAGAGAAAGCCGAGGTACTAATTATGGTTAAAATTGCACCTTCTATATTATCAGCCGATTTTGCAAAGCTTGGAGCTGAGATACTTGATGTTGAAAAAGGTGGCGCAGATTGGATTCATGTCGATGTTATGGATGGCCATTTTGTACCTAACATAACAATTGGCCCCCTTGTATTACATGCAATCAGGCCGTTATCTAAGTTAACGATGGATGTTCACTTAATGATCGAAAACCCCGATCTTTACATACCTGAGTTTGCAAAAGCTGGCGCGGATTATATCTCCGTTCACGTGGAGGAATGTGTTCATTTACACCGTTCCATCCAATTAATCAAATCATTTGGTGTAAAAGCTGGAGTTGTATTGAATCCAGCAACACCAATAGAGACTTTAGATGTCATTTTGGATGATTTAGATTTAGTTATGCTTATGTCGGTAAATCCTGGTTTTGGTGGTCAAAAATTCATTCCGAGTGTGCTGCCGAAAATTGAAAAACTAAGCAACATGATTCGAGAGCGTAATCTAAACATTGAAATTATGATTGATGGCGGTATTAACGCAGAAACTGCCCAATTAGTTGTTGAAAAAGGTGCAACTGTACTTGTTGCTGGAAATGCCGTATTTGGTGCATCAGATCGCGCAGAATCTATATCAACTATTAAAAAAGCATGTGAATAATAAGGAATATTTTATAATAATCGATTGGACAGTTTCTGCTGTCCTTTTCGTTTTGCTCTAAGTTCGAAAGAACTTAGCTAGCAAAAGGAACGCACAGTTTGTCTGAGCTTCAGCTCAGGAACAAACCCCTGCGAATTCTTTGTTTTAAATTTTACAAATGAGGTGCCGTATGATCATTCTAGTAGCAGGTGGACCAAAAGATTTTATCCCTGATTTAAAAAAGTTCCAGTTGGAATATCCAAATGCCAAGTGGTGTGGTGTGGATGCAGGTACGAGACTTTTAATAGATAACGGGATCATTCCAATGGTTGCTATTGGTGACTTTGATTCCGTCTCTGAAGCTGAATACGAAAGAATCTGTTCTGAAATAGAAATAGTTCAAAAGTTACCAAGCGAGAAAAATCAAACAGATTTAGAGGCTGCACTTGAATTTGTTTGTGAGAAATCAGTTGATGAAATCATGATTCTCGGTGCAACAGGAGGAAGGTTCGATCATGGTTTATCGAACATCATGATTACACAAAGGTATATGGAGGATAGGATAGTAACAATTAAAGATAAACAGAATGAAATAAGAATGTTGAAACCTGGCACGTATACTTTTGATAAAAATGATATGAACTATTTTTCTTTATTACCAATTACTGAAACAGTTGAAATGGTTACACTTTCAGGGATGAAATATCCATTAAAGGATGCAATACTTATTCGTGAAGAATCTCTCGGAGTAAGCAATGAAATCATTCATAGCAAAGGTCATATTTCATTTGCAAAAGGAATATGTTTAGTTGTAAGAAGCAAGGACTAAATTCAGGTGCTGACCGAGCTATAAAATCCGAAGGAATTTTTCGAAATAACCATTAATGTGGTTTGCTTTGAAATTTATTCGAGGGTCTGCTCGGTAAAGTCCGTTTATAGACGGGCTGTTGGATACCTTTAGGACTCATTCATTCATATATACCTAGATTGGGGGCTTTTGATGTGAGGTTCTACACAATTAAACTACCTAGATTCATTGGCAGCTGTGTGCGGTTAATATTGGCTATGTTTAAAAAGTAAAAATGGTTTACCTGTATGCTTACGTGATCAGTCACGTAAAATAACAAAAAAATGGCTACCCACAATTGTAGGTAGCTAATTTTTTATTTAGATAAAATATTAAACGCGTTCTACTTTACCAGATTTTAATGCTCTAGCTGAAACGTATACACGTTGTGGCTTACCGTTTACAAGAATACGAACCTTTTGTACGTTTGCTTTCCAAGTACGTTTAGATGCGTTCATTGCGTGAGAACGGTGGTTACCAGAAACTGTGCCTTTGCCAGTGATTACACATTTGCGTGTCATGAAGTTTTCCCTCCCAACATTTGGGCGAAAGCCCATCAACCTTGTATTTAAAAATATACTTAAACAATTTAACATATCCAAGCAAGATTCGCAAGTGATTCAAGTAAAAAAACTTGACAGTGCTTTTTGTTTATTAAAAATGAATATACTTAAAGTAGAAATAATTTTTAAAGTCTATTACCACAATGAATTTGAGCCTTATAAAAATGGATAAAAATGACTATGGGTTTTTAAAAAACAATTTATCACTTTTATAAAAGAGATGCTTAATGTATAATAGGCTGTATCTATGACTTATTGTAGATACCCATGGGACAATGATAGTCTCATTAACAGTTAGGATTTACTGAGTTTTAATTAAAATAATCAGAAAACGAACTGCTTCATAAAAGGTTTCTAAAGGGAGGTATTTTCGTGACAGTTGAAATGAATAACCAATTTGGAAGAATCGATATTTCCAATGAAACAATTGCTTTGGTTGCTGGTGGCGCTGCAGTAGATTGCTACGGTATTGTTGGCATGGCATCAAAGAATCAAATTAAAGATGGTATTAATGAAATTTTACGAAAAGAAAATTTTTCAAAAGGCGTTATCGTTAGACAAGTAGAGAACGAAATTCACATTGATATGTACATCATCGTCAGTTACGGGACAAAGATTTCAGTAATCGCGAAAAATGTACAACAAAAAGTAAGTTATGTTCTTAAACAAACAGTAGGCTTAGATGTTGCTTCTGTAAATATTTTTGTACAGGGTGTTCGTGTAACGAATCTGTAGAAAGGAGATAGTTTAGTGGCTATTCAATCAATAAATGGAATAAAATTTTCAGAAATGATTTTACATGGATCTAATAACTTAGCTGCACATTCAGCTTACGTGGATTCCCTAAATGTTTTTCCTGTTCCGGATGGCGATACAGGAACAAATATGAATTTATCCATGTCTTCAGGTGCAAAAGAAGTAAGTGGTCACACGCAAACACATATCGGTAAGGTAGGACAATCTCTTGCTCGTGGGCTTTTGATGGGGGCACGTGGTAATTCGGGAGTAATTCTTTCTCAATTATTTCGTGGCTTTTCAAAGCATATTGAAGCAAAAGCAGAAATTAATGCAGTTGAATTTGCTGCAGCATTAGAGGCTGGCGTTTCAATGGCTTATAAAGCAGTAATGAAGCCAGTTGAAGGTACTATTTTGACCGTCGCTCGCGAAGCTTCTAAAAGAGGCTCAACGATTGCAAAGACTGAAAAAGATATTACGATCGTTATGGAAGAAGTTGTGAAAGAAGCGAAGGCTTCATTAAAACGTACACCAGATTTATTACCTGTATTAAAAGAGGTAGGGGTAGTTGATAGTGGTGGACAGGGACTTGTTTATGTATATGAAGGCTTTTTAGCTGAGTTAAGAGGTCAAAAATTCAATGGACAAGCACAAAGTTTCCAAATGGAAACAAAAATTGCACATGAACCTGTACAAGCAGACATGAACTTGGATGATCTAGTGAATGCTTACTGTACTGAAATACTTGTTAGATTAGAACCGGGTAAGAGACCATTTAACGAGACAGTATTCCGTAATGAACTAGGTGAAATGGGTGACTCGTTACTTGTAATTGCTGATGATGAAGTAGTTAAGGTACATATACACGCAGAGTTCCCTGGAAATGTTTTCAATTATGGTCAGCAATACGGAAGTTTAATTAAGCTAAAAGTTGAAAATATGAAAGAACAACATACACACATACTTGAAGGTGCGGAAGCAGAACTTCCTAATCCTGTAGTTACTACTAACTCAATGGCTGCAGCTGCAGTTCAAAAACCAGCTGAAAAGAAACCATTTGGTATTGTTTCTATTTCAATGGGCCAGGGAATCTCAGAGTTATTCAAAAGTCTTGGTGCCGATGTAATTGTTGAAGGGGGACAAACAATGAACCCTTCAACTGAAGATATCATTAATGCAGTAGATCAAATTAATGCAGATACAGTATTTATTTTCCCTAACAATAAGAATATCATTATGGCTGCAGAACAAGCAGCACTTGTCTCTGAAAGACACTTAGTGGTTATTCCAACAAAAACCATTCCACAAGGGATGATTTCAATGTTTGCTTTCAACCCTAGTGGCACAGCTGAAGGTAATGAAGAAGCCATGATTGATGCTATTGGCAACGTGAAAACTGCACAAGTAACTTTTGCAGTTCGTGATACAAACATTGATGGTGTAGAAATCAAAAAAGATGATTTCATGGGAATTCTTGAAAGTAAAATTGAAATAACAAACCCTAATCGGTTAGAAGCAGCTAAAGAACTCCTTTCTAAAGGCTTAGGAGAAGCTGAAATACTAACAATTCTTTTCGGTGAAGATGTAGTAAAAGAAGAATTGCAACAGTTGGTCGAATATGTGGAAGATCAATTCCCAGACGTGGAAGTAGAAGTACACGAAGGTAAGCAACCTCTTTATCCTTATATTTTTGGTATTGAATAAACAATTGATAAAAAAAAGAGCCTTTTGGCTCTTTTTTTTATCAATTTATGACAGAAATTCTAATAATTAATGACGAAATTATGAAGTTATTTCTTTTTTTTTGAATGTTACGAGATTTTTCATTGAACTAACCTTTTAACATCGATAAACTTAACAAATAATAAAATATTAAGCAAAATTTCTGTACTGATACGGACAATTTTTGTATATAAAGGGGAAATTAATTTGTTACTAGACGAATTTATTGGTAAATATGTTGCTTACCAAAATAAAAGATATTTACAATTTGACGAGAATACCACAACTGTCATTCCTGATGTTCATGGCAATGGGAAGGGGTACATGCTTTATTTGCACATTCCATTTTGTGAAAAACTTTGTAACTATTGCTCATTCCATCGAATAACATTCAGAGAAAATCTAGCAAAGAAATATTTTGTTGCACTTAAGAAAGAAATTTTATTATATAAAGAAAAAGGCTACGATTTTAAAGCTCTCTGTATTGGTGGCGGAACACCTACCGTATTAATCAAAGAATTAGTTGAAACCATTCAATTAACGAAAGATTGCTTTGATATTCGTGAAATTACGGTTGAGACAAACCCGAATCATTTGGAAATGGATATTTTGCAACCACTTAAAGATGTTGGTGTTGATCGCCTTTCTGTAGGAATTCAATCTTTCAATGATGACATCTTAAGAGCAACAGAACGTTATGATAAATATGGAAGCGGAGCAGAAATTGCTGATAAAATAAAATCATTGAACGGTTTTTTCAAAACATTGAATGCTGATATGATTTTTAACTTCCCTTTACAAAATGATGAGAATTTACAAGCTGATTTAGATATATTAAAAACATTAGGTGTGGATCAAATTACGTATTATCCATTAATGGTTTCCACTTCAACAAAAAAAGTTGTTGAGAAGAAGTTGGGAGTCGTAAATGATATTCGCGGGCGCAGATTCTATGAGCTTATTTGTAAAAATTTGAATACTGACTATGATATGGCAACTTCTTGGTGCTTTACGAAGAAGCATACAATGATTGACGAGTACATCATCAATTACGATGAATATGCTGGTCTTGGTAGTGGAGCAATTGGCTTTATAGAAGGCATGGTTTATGCAAATACGTTTGACATTCCAGAATATATTAAACGCGTGGAAGCCGGTGAATTCCCGATTGCAGCAAGTCGAGTTTGCAATGTGAAATCACAAATGCTTTACGATTTCATGATGGCTCAATTTGGTCTTTCATTTGATTTAAATCATATGAGCAAAAAGTATGGGGTAAATGCAAAGAGCAAGCTTTTTCTTGAAACAACATTTTTCCGTATGGTTGGCGGCTTAAAAGAAGATCCATCAAATCCAGGGAAATTTAGCGTTGAAGATCGTTATTATGGCGTTATTATGATGCGTGAATTTTTTACAGCAGTAAACAACTTCCGTGATTACTGTCGTGCAAAATCAAATCAAGAATTGATGCATTCTTAAATAGTGTGTAAGTTCGTGTAATGAATATAATGTAAAATCATATGGCCTTGATACAACTGGATGAAATTCAGGTTTGTATCAAGGTTTTTTACTATTTTTTATGCTTAAATTATAGTAGTGGCAATGAAACTTTAAACGAAAAAACGTAAACGTTTCTTACAGATCAACCACAGGATTTTCGCAATTTAGTTCATGAACAACATGGCATTTTTGTTTAATAAAAATTTACATGAACCACTAACAGCGCTTACACAAAAAATAGTAAAAAGATTGAAAAGGATTATGATAAAATAAGACAAATTAAAAAAATTACTTTGAGGTTATAAATGGGAAAATTTAAAAGTGTTTTTGACATTATTGGACCGGTTATGATTGGCCCTTCCAGTTCACACACTGCAGGTGCAGCTCGAATTGGTCGTGTGGCTAGAAATTTATTTGATCGTGAGCCTAAATGGGTACAAATTCATTTATTTGGATCTTTTGCAAGAACGCATAAGGGACATGGAACAGATGAGGCAATTGTTGGTGGTCTTTTAGATTTTGATACAGATAACCAAGAGATCATTCGTTCACTTGAAATTTCTAAAGAACGCGGCATCCAAATTCAATTTATTGAAGAAGAAAAAGACGCGGAACATCCGAATACAGCAAAGATTGTAATGGGTGATGATGATGGCCAAATTGAAGTCACGGGAATATCTATCGGTGGCGGCAATATTGAAATTATTGGCCTAAACGGTTATGAATTGCATATTTCTGGCGAACATTCAGCAATCCTTGTATTACATCATGACCGTTTCGGTGTAATTGCAAATGTTACAAATCTTTTATCGAAAAATAGAATTAATATTGGTCAAATGGAAGTTGCTCGAAAAGAAAAGGGAAAAATTTCTTTAATGACAATTGAAGTTGACCATAATATCAGTAATGAGCTAATGAAGGAAATTTCCCAATTAGAAAATGTCGTGAACGTAACGAGAATAGTTAACTAGGTGCTCGAAAAGCCGTTAAACTTTGAAGGAACTGGACCGGAAAACCGGAGTAGTAGGCTTTACGAAAGTAAAACCTACAAGTTTTTACGGGAAGTTCTCAAAAAGTTGGCTTTGAGAGCCCGATTATACCGTGCAGAAAAATTGTTTGAAACCCATTATTAGGAGGAAAACTTCTTAATGTTTAAAAATGTAGCAGAATTAGTAGAAATAGCGAATGCAAAAAAATGTTCAATTTCAGAAATGATGATCATCCAAGAAATGGAAATGTCAGGAAAAACACGTGAAGAGATTTTTGGACAGATGGAACGGAACCTCCAAGTAATGGAAAAAGCTGTTGAAAGAGGACTTGATGGTGTTCATTCAAAGTCTGGTTTAACAGGTGGAGATGCCGTGTTATTAAAAGTGTATATGGAAAAGGGTAAATCACTTTCAGGCAATATGATTTTGGATGCTGTCAGTAAGGCTGTAGCAACAAATGAAGTGAACGCAGCAATGGGAACAATTTGTGCAACACCAACAGCAGGATCAGCAGGAGTTGTACCGGGAACTTTGTTTGCTGTGAAAAACACTCTGAACCCAACTAGAGAGCAAATGGTTCATTTCTTATTTTCAGCTGGAGCTTTTGGTTATATTGTTGCAAATAATGCGTCGATATCAGGTGCTGCAGGAGGATGTCAAGCAGAGGTTGGTTCTGCTTCTGGTATGGCTGCAGCTGCAATTGTTGAAATGGCTGGAGGAACGCCAGAGCAATGCGCAACAGCTTTTGCTATTACGCTTAAGAATATGCTTGGACTTGTATGCGATCCGGTAGCTGGTTTGGTTGAGGTACCATGTGTTAAGAGAAATGCTATGGGATCTGCTAATGCAATGGTAGCAGCGGATATGGCCTTAGCAGGGATCCAATCCAAAATCCCATGTGATGAAGTCATTGAAGCTATGCATCAAATAGGACAATCTATGCCATCTAGCCTAAGAGAAACAGCTTTGGGTGGTTTAGCACAATCAAAAACAGCATTACGTTTGCAAAAAGAGATTTTCGGGAAATAGAATATAAAAAACAAAACTATTTTAACTATATTTTTATAAAGAAGTTGATGAAATGATAGTAGCTGAATCAGAATCAATTTTAGATGAACCTGTGTCGATACTAAAGGGGATAGGTAAAGATACTCAAGACGAATTAAACAATATGGATATTTATACTGTTGAGGATCTCATCAATTATTATCCGTTTCGTTATGAGGACTGCCGTGTAAAGGAAATTGTTTCTGCAAATCATGATGAAAGAGTGACGATAACTGGCATTGTTCAAACGATGCCAGTCGTTTCCTATTATGGGAGAAAAAAATCAAGACTCGCTTTCAAAATGCTAACTGGACAACATTTGGTTTCCGTTCATTTGTTTAATCAGCATTACTTAAAAAGCAAAATTGAATTAAATCAAGACCTAACTGTGACTGGGAAATGGGACAAAAATAGGTTATCTATTACAGCATCCTCTTTAAAGTTAAACGCAACATCTAATGAGAAACAATTTGAACCTGTTTATCATGTGAAAGGTGATATTTCCGTTAAAAATTTACGGAGATGGATTCAGCTGGCTTTGGAAGCTGCAAAGGATTCTATAAATGAAACGATGCCAGAATCTTTACTAAAAAAATACCGATTGGCTGACCGGAAAACGGCTTTGCAACAATTGCATTTTCCACTTTCTGAGGAAGATGTGAAACAAGCGAGGCGTCGATTTGTCTATGAAGAATTCTTACTTTTTCAGTTAAAAATGCAGGCTTTACGAAAAACGATTCGAGAAAACTCAGGTGGAATCCAACAAAAATATGATGAAGAAATTTTAAAGAAATTTGTAGATGGATTGCCATTTAAACTGACAAATGCACAAAGAAATGTGCTGAAAGATATTTTGATAGATTTAAAATCACCTAATCGGATGAATCGATTATTGCAAGGGGATGTCGGGTCTGGAAAGACGGTAGTAGCTGCAATTTCAATTTTAGCTTCTATTTCTGCGGGTTATCAAACAGCACTAATGGCGCCAACAGAAATATTGGCTGAACAGCATGTGCAATCTTTACTTCAGTTTTTTGGAGAAATGGATATCAAACTTGAACTCTTAACTTCAAGTGTAAAAACAAAAGCTCGAAGAGATATACTAGAGCGTCTAGCAAGTGGTGAAATTGATCTTATTATTGGAACACATGCATTAATTCAGAATGATGTCGTATTTCGGAATCTTGGACTTGTCATTACAGATGAGCAGCATCGCTTTGGCGTAGAACAACGAAAAACCCTTCGAGAAAAGGGCGAGAATCCTGATGTTTTATTTATGACTGCTACACCAATACCTCGAACACTAGCAATAACGGCTTTTGGTGAAATGGATGTATCTGTGATGAATGAAATGCCGGCAGGTCGTAAGGAAATTATTACGAAATGGGTAAAGCAGGATCAATTAGATGAGGTTTTAAAATTTACACAAAAGCAGATTGAAAGTGGAAGACAAGCCTATGTGATTTGCCCACTTATTGAAGAATCAGAGAAAATGGATTATCAAAATGCAGTGGATGTCCATGCGCAACTCGTTCACTTTTTTCAGTCAAAAATTCGTGTGGGATTGATGCACGGACGGCTATCAGCTAATGAAAAAGATGAAATTATGCGTGATTTTGCTGCAAATAAAATTCAGATTCTTGTCTCAACAACGGTAGTTGAGGTAGGTGTGAATGTGCCCAATGCGACTTGTATGTTGGTGTACGATGCGGAACGATTTGGTTTATCCCAATTACACCAACTTCGAGGACGGGTTGGACGTGGGGAACATCAATCTTATTGTATTTTGATAGCAGATCCTAAAAATGAAATTGGCGTTGAACGTTTGACAATCATGACTGAAACAAATGATGGATTTGTATTAAGTGAGCGTGATTTGCAACTTCGTGGACCAGGTGACTTCTTTGGGAAGAAACAAAGTGGAATACCTGAGTTTAAACTGGGCGATATGGTACATGATTTTACTATTTTAGAAGTTGCTCGTCAGGATGCAGCAGAATTAGTGAATTCTTCTGAGTTTTGGAGTGCATCTGAATATCAAGCTTTACGGAATCTTTTGACTCGTTCTGGAATATTAGAAGGGGACAAGCTCGATTAGTTTTATGTTATAATATCGATTAGTTTAAGAACAAATATTCTTATATTAAAAATGGGCTATCCAGACCAACTCTTATAAATACTTCTTAAAAATCCCATCATAGTCTATTATTTTTCCAGGATTTTTAAACAAGTGTCTTCTGAGTTAACCGGACCGCCTTATACACCTTAAGGAGTGAATGAAATGAAAATTGCTGTAGATGCAATGGGCGGAGACCATGCACCTGTTGAGATAGTTAAAGGTGTGGATATCGCTCTTCAAAAGTTTCCAGACTTGGAAATCATTTTATATGGAAATGAAAAATTAATTAAGCAGACGCTGACATCAAAAGAACGCGTTTCAATTGTACATACAGAAGAGAAAATTTATAGTGAGGAAGATCCGGTTCTTGCGGTTCGTCGTAAAAAAGATGCGTCACTTGTTCTGGCTGCAAAAGCTGTAAAAGATGGTGAAGCGGCTGCAATGGTTTCAGCTGGAAGCACGGGTGCCGTTTTAACAGCTGGTCTATTTATTGTTGGCCGTATAGAGGGGATTGAACGTCCTGCATTAGCTCCAACTTTCCCTACAGCCAATGGTAAGGGTGTTGTCCTACTTGATGTAGGAGCAAATGCTGAATGTAAGCCGAAATATTTACAACAATTTGCAATTATGGGTTCGATTTACGCAGAAAAAGTACGTGGAGTCAAGAATCCACGTGTGGGACTTATCAACATCGGAACTGAAGAGAATAAAGGGAATGATCTAGCAAAAGCAACGTTTGATTTATTAAAAGAATCAAAGCTGAATTTTGTTGGAAATGTTGAACCACGAGAAATTTTAAATCCACCTGCAGATGTATTAGTTACGGATGGCTGGACTGGAAATATGGTTTTGAAAACAACTGAAGGGGTTGCGTCTACACTCTTTAAAATGATGAAGGAAACCATGACATCAGATTGGAAGAGCAAACTTGCTGCTGCTATTCTAAAACCTAATTTGAAGAAACTCAAAAAAAGAATGGATTATGAAGAAGAAGGCGGCGCATCTTTGTTTGGTATTAAATCACCAGTTATCAAAGCTCATGGATCAAGTGATGCAAATGCATTCTATAATGCGATTCGTCAAGCTAAAATCATGGCTGGTGTAAACTTGGCAGAAGAAATTTCTAAAGCTATTTCAGAATAATCATTTTACAAAAATATGACGAATTAGAATTTATACTATATTTAAAACAAAATTGTATAATCTTACTAAAAATCATGTTAGAATACTTTCGTAACTATCAATTGTTCTTAAGAGATTAAGGGCAAATTTATGAAAACAACTTGATTTTCATATTTTATTTGTTGAGTTTCTATTAAGTTTTCAATAAGGAGGAAATTACTTTGACTAACGTATTTGAACAAGTTCAAAAAATTATTGTCGAAAGATTAAATGTTGAACCATCAAAAGTTACATTAGAAGCAGCTTTTAAAGAAGATCTTGGAGCAGATTCACTTAATCTTGTAGAGATCGCTATGGAATTAGAAGATCAATTCCAAAAAGAACTTTCTGATGATGAGTTAGAAAACATCGTAACTGTTGGAGACGCAGTTAATTTTATAGAAGCAAAAATGTAATCTATACGAACTCATGGCCGGGCTGTTGCCCGGTCTTTTTTTATAGATAAGCAATTATAAATTTTTTGGGCAACAACTATTGGTACCAGTTGCTTTAGAAGGATGAACAATATGGATGTTTTGGCAATGAAACCCGCAGGACTCCCGTGGGAAAGTGGGTGCCCGAGACCTTAGGCTCAGGTGCTCACCCACAGGAAAGCACTGCGGGAATTCATCCCAAACATCCGCGCAAATGTTTTAAAAGGACAGCTTGCTGGTTTTTCTATAAAGTCTGAGAAGATTACTCCACAACCTTTAAATTTACAGTTGTTGAAAGACCAATTGCACGATAAGTTAAAGTTGTTTCTCCTATCTTAAGTGGTTTCAAGTCCAAAACATCATTCATTTGGTTTACAATGGTAGCAATTGACTCATCTCCTACTGACCATGTTCCCATTGTTTTAGCTCCTGATGGTGCTCCTAAGATAGCGAAAGATTGTTTTAATGAAATTGTTGTATCTTTTATTTCTGTAAACAATATCGGTAAAACAGTCACATGCAATGTATGTTTTTCATTCCCATTCATAAAAGTAAAAGTACAAGTTCCTGGCGAGACACCAAGAATTAAATCTTTTCTACCTTGATAGACAGTATTTAAAGTTGCAATATTAGGGTTGGAACTCTCAGAAGGTAATACTGTATTTAAGCCGTTTCCATCTACAAAAGTGATCGAATGAGAAACAGTTTCGTTCACTTTTATATTTAAGTAATGGGAGAATGGTTCTTGTTTGGCAACGATACTGCTAGGCTTTTCAAATTTCCCAGGGATCGAAGATTTTTCACCTTTAATACGGACACTTGCTGTTGCTAAATTTCCTAGAGAATCCTTGAAAGATACGATCGCTTCACCTAATGTCAAGGCATTTATATTTCCACTTTGATCTACTATAAAAATTTTTTCATCACTACTTGCCCACGTTCCAACTTTTTCATTTGGATATTCTACATCATATAGTACTTCTGCTTTTGCAGTATTGCTTTTTGAGAGGTCAATTTCGATTGTTTTAGATGAAATGGAAAATGGTATAGGGACAATAGTGACCAATGAAACAGTTTTTCTTTTTGTTTCATTACTTTTAAATATGACATACGTTCTACCTTTTTTTACACCAGTAACATTTCCTTCTTGATCAACTGATGCTATGTTTTCATCTTGAACCTTCCAAACTCCAGTTTTGTCATCCCCATATTTTTTTGGAAAAATAGCTTCAATTTTAGATGTTTCGCCAATTTTTAAACTGAGACTATTTGGTGAAAGCGTCTCAGGCTCAAATAATACACGGACTTGGATTTGAGTAGTATTTTTCTTTTTTCCTCCGTCATATGTAACTTTTGTTCTACCGAGTTCCTTTGCACTCATCATTCCGTTTTTATTGACCGAAACTATTTCAGGATTATCAACAAACCATTCACCGTTTAGGTTGTTGTTTTTCACTTTTTCTATTTCTAACAAGCTTTTTAAATCAGTTTCAGAATCAATGTATACATCAATTCGTTTCATTTGAAAATCGACTGATGCTGTTTCCTTGAAAATTATTTTTGCAGAAACTACAGAAGCCACTAAAAAAATTGCAATTACAAAAAGTAACATTCCTATTTTTTTGTTCATTTATTTCCCCCGCATTAGAACAAATTCTATTTAGATTCATAAAAATCTTACCATAATTTAGAAATTTATAAACAAATAAACTTTATTTCCTTTTATCAATAAAAAGTACCCTCTTGCCCATTAAAAAACTAATTGTTTAAAATAAACCAAATAGAATTCAAAATATGTAGGTGAGTATAAATGAGAGTGGATGAATATAGACGCTACGATGGACTAGGATTGGCAGAATTAGTAAAACTCAAGATGGTTTCGCCTAAAGATCTTGTGGAAGCAGCTTTTAAAAGAATTGAAGAAGTGAATCCGGCTTTAAATGCGGTTGTTAGAACCTATCAAGAGCAGGCATATAAAGAAGCTTTGGCACTAAAATTAAATGGACAACCCTTCGCAGGTGTTCCTATTTTATTAAAAGATATTTCACAACGAGTCCTAGGTCAGAAAATAACTTGTGGTTCGATTCTGATGAAGGATTATGTCTCACAAGGTGACTCTCACTTTGTACAACGACTCAAACAAGCTGGTTTTATCATCATTGGGCATACCAATACCCCTGAATATGGGTTGCGTAATATAACGGAGAATAAGTTATATGGAGCTACACGAAACCCGTGGAATCTAGAATATTCTCCGGGTGGATCAAGTGGTGGTTCTGCTGCAAGTGTTGCTTCGGGAATTGTTCCAATTGCTGGCGCAAGCGATGGAGGAGGATCTATACGAATTCCTGCTTCATTCACAAGTTTGTTCGGCATGAAACCAACTCGCGGGAGAACACCTGTCGGTCCTGGAAGTGGCCGACAATGGCATGGAGCAGCAATTGATTTCTGCCTAACGAGGTCTGTTCGAGATAGTGCACAAATGTTTGATGTGCTGTCTGTTTTTCAGCCTGAAGCTGCTTTTCAAGCTCCAGTTATAGAAAACAAGATGGCTGAATTAATTAACCAACCAGAAACAAAAAAATTCAAGATTGCTTTTACAACAAAGTCACCAGTTGGAACAAAAGTGGACCCTGAAGCTAGTGAGGCGGTACACAAACTTGTAAAACTGCTCGAAGAACAGGGACATTTTATAGAAGAAGCTGAACTTCCAGTTGACGGCTTGCGACTCATTGAAAATTACTATCTAATGAACTGTGGTGAAATGGCATCAGATATGTTGTTTATCGAAGAGATGACCGGAAAAAAGGCAAGTGTAGCTGAATTAGATATTGTAGCTTGGGTGCTCTATCAAGTAGGGTTAAACCTTTCTGCAGTAGAATTTACAAGGAGTTTAGCAGAATGGGATGTCGCTGCAGCACAAATGGCAACTTTTCATCAGAAATATGATTTGGTAATCACGCCGGCAACTGCCAGTTCGGCTCCACAAGTTGGTGAATTGATGCAAACTCAAACTGAAATAGAAAAACTTTTAGAAGTGAACGAGTTGTCGAAAAAGGACCAGCTGCAATTGGTTTACGATATGTTCTTGCCGAGTCTTACCTATACACCATTCACACAGTTATCAAATTTAACTGGGCAGCCAGCTATGAGTCTACCTGTTCATTTGACAAAGGGTGGGTTACCACTAGGTGTGCAGGTTATGGCACCAAAGGGTAGAGAAGATTGGCTTTATCAATTAGCAATAGAAGTAAAAAAAACAGATTTGTGGATTGATAGTAAACGTGAAATGAATTACGAAACTTAAAGTGTTAGTTATGAAATGAACCGTCTAAGATATGCACCTAAATAATAGATTTTTTCTATTGGAATAGGTTCATCTAGTAGAATGGTTCATTTTTTTTAAAAAAACGATACTTTTGTCTAAATTGGTATATGGTTAAATTTAGATGAAAACATTGTCGATTGATAGTAGAATTAAAGATTTTCTTTCTTTACTCATAATACTTTTGTTATAATTAAGGTTAGTGTATTTTAAGGGAAAGAGGTGAAATGGGTTGAACAAAATTCCAAAGAAAGCGGTTAAAAAAGTGGAAGTAAACCGCTTGCATATCCTTGAAAAAGAATTGGATAGTATCTTTCAAAATAAAAAACTTCTTTTTCAAGCATTTACCCATTCATCTTATGTGAATGAGCATCGAATGAAATCAGTAGAAAGCAACGAACGTCTTGAATTTTTAGGTGACGCAGTATTAGAGTTGACCGTGTCACGATTCCTGTATGAACAGTTTCCAAATTTACCAGAAGGTGAATTGACAAAAATGCGTGCAGCAATCGTTTGTGAACCATCACTCGTTAATTTTGCGAATCAGCTAAAATTTGGTGACTTTTTGCTACTTGGAAGAGGAGAAGATCAAACTGGCGGACGAAAGCGTCCTGCATTGTTAGCTGATGTGTTCGAAGCATACATTGGTGCGCTTTACCTTGATCAAGGAATCGAGAACGTGATTTCATTCATGGAAAAATTTATTTTTCCGAAAATTAAGACAGGTGCTTTTTCACATGTGATGGATTATAAAAGTCAACTGCAAGAGTTTATCCAAAAGGATAATAGTCGCCAATTAGAATACGTAATAGTTTCGGAGACTGGTCCTGCTCATGCCAAGGTTTTTGTTTCAAATGTCAAACTTGATCATGAAGAAATTGGAACCGGCACCGGAAAAACAAAAAAGGAAGCGGAGCAAAATGCTGCAGCAATGGCATTAGCAAAGTTGAATAAATTGTAATAGTGCATAGCCACTGAAACGGTATAGGTAAAGTTAATTTTGATACAAAGCTTTCAATAAAGTAAATGGGGAAAATTCATGTATTTAAAACGATTAGATAGCTTAGGTTTTAAGGCATTTGCAGAACGTACGACAGTGGACTTTGTTCCTGGAATTACAGCTGTTGTTGGACCAAATGGGTCCGGTAAAAGTAATATCACCGATGCGATAAGGTGGGTGCTTGGAGAGACCTCAGCTCGTACTTTGCGTGGAACAAAAATGGAAGATATCATCTTTTCGGGATCACAATCAAGGAAACCACTAAATTTTGCAGAAGTAACCTTAACACTCGATAACGCAGATAGTTATTTGCCTTCTGAATACAGTGAAGTGTCAGTCACACGTCGTGTTTATCGTTCTGGCGAAAGTGAATTCTTAATTAATAAACAGCCTGTTCGTTTGAAGGATATTACTGATTTATTTATGGATACAGGTTTAGGAAAGGAAGCCTTCTCTATCATTGGACAAGGGAAGGTCGAAGAAATTATCAGCAGTAAGCCCGAGGATCGTCGAACGATTTTTGAAGAAGCGGCTGGAGTTTTAAAATACAAAAAACGTAAAGTTGCTGCTGAGAAAAAGCTTGATGAAACCCAAGTTAACCTAAATCGAGTCAATGATATTATTCATGAGTTAAGTGGTCAAATTGAGCCCCTCCGCATTCAATCGATACTTGCCCGTGACTACCTTGAAAAGAAAGCGGAACTCGAGCAATACGAGGTTGCTTATCTTGCACATGAAATTGAAAATCTTCATGAAAAATGGGAAACACTGACAAAGTTAATAAAAGAACATACTGAACAAGAAGTTAGTTTGGCAGCTACCATTACAACGAAGGAAGTATCATTAGATGGTCTTCGTAATGATCGAATGGTTTTAGATGAAAAAATTTCTGCCTTGCAAGATCAATTTGCAACTATTACAGAAGAGTTTGAAAGACTTGAAGGCATTAAGGCTGTCAATGAAGAGAAAAAGAAAAATGCTACTCAGAATGTTGACAAGATTAAATCTGAGATTGAACTGAATAAATTAGAAATCACAAATTTTACAGCACAATATGAAGAAGCAACAGTAAAATTAGAACAAATCAAAACCGAAATTGCAGAGATTCAAGAAAAGTTGAATCTTGAAAATGAACTGGCAAATGATGGATCTGAGTTTCAAAGTAGAATCGATGGTCTTCAAGCTGAGTTGATTGAACTTTTAAATGCACAAGCAAAAATTAAACATGAGTTAGAAATGCTTTCTAGTCAAAAAGCTTCCCGTGATTACAAATCACAAAAATGGCTAGATGAAAAAATCAAGCTTGATACAGAACGCGATCAAAATGAAGTTTTGATTAACGAATATGTTGCAAAACTCGAAATCATTAAAGCAGAACTAGAAAAGACGGTTTCAGCATATCAATCTGAAGTACATCAATTAAACGAGGCAAAACTGCACTATCAACAAAAGAATGAAAAACTTAATCAAACTGCACAAGATTTACAACGTTTGATTTCAAGAAAAGAAGCACTTGAGGCATTGGAAGATGATTACCAAGGATTCTTTCAAGGTGTGCGTGAAGTTTTAAAGGAAAAAAATAAAAGTCTTCGTGGTATTGAGGGTGCGATTGCTGAATTAATCCAGGTTCCTAAGAAATACAACATGGCAATTGAGATTGCCCTTGGCGGGGCACTTCAAAATATCATTGTTTCTGATGAAGCTGCAGGACGCAATGCGATTGACTTTTTACGAAGAAATAAAATGGGACGAGCTACTTTCATGCCGCTTTCGGTTATGAAGGGTAGAATGGTTGCCAATAATGTTGTAGACATCGCAAAGAAAAACAGCGCATTTATTGGCGTTGCGAGTGATTTGATTCAATTTGAACAGAAATATGCTGAAGTCATTCAGAACTTATTAGGTAATGTCTTACTTGCAAATGATTTGAAGGCAGCGAACGAAATTGCTAAAGCAACGGAGTATCGTTATCGAGTTGTAACGCTTGATGGGGACTTAGTAAACCCTGGTGGAGCAATGACGGGTGGGGCGAGTAAACAAACTTCTTCACTCCTATCACGTAAATCGGAACTTGAAGAAATAGCACCACGAATCGTTTCAATGACTGCTGAAAGTGAAAGATTACGTAGCGAACTTCAGGAATTATCAATTGCTATTAGTAAGGCAGATACAAAGCAAAACGAGTATCGTGAAGCTAGTTCAGCACTTAGAGTTGAAGAATCTAATTTAAATGGCGATCTTTCAGGTTTGCGTTTAACAGAGAAAAATATTTCTGATCGTTACAAAATCTTTGAAGCAGACTTTGGTGCTTTTAAAGAAGAGAAGGAATTTAGTGAAGGCCGTGTTACTGAACTATCCGACAAACTTACAAAGACAGCAACTGAAATTGCTAAACTTGAACAAGCACTGAGCACACTCCAATCTCAAAAGAACGAAGCACAAAGAAATAAAGATAGTGTGACTGAGACTATCAACGAGTACAATATTGTAATTGCTCGTAAAACGGAACAATTAAACTTCCAAAATCAAGAGATGGCTCGTTACCTATTTGAAACGGATAAGTGTGAGGAACGGATTAAATCTCTAGAACTGGAATTAAGCCTTCTTGCTCCTAGTATTAATGAAGAATCACCTGAAATGATTGAGTTAATTCGTCTTTCTATGGAAAAAGCCGAGGAAAAGGCTTCAGCTTTAGCGGTACTTCAAGAACAACGAGGTATTCGTACGGAACTTCATATGAAGGAAGAAGATGACGACCGAGAATTGAAGGAATTACAACGACAACATCGTGGATTGACAAATACTCTTCATGATGAAGAAGTGAAGAAAACACGTGCAGAAGTGGAAATGGAAAATCGTCTAACAAAATTAAGTGAAGAGTATCATTTAACTTTTGAAGCTGCGAAAGAAAAATACCCGTTAACAGTTGATCCTGCTGAAGCTCGTAAGAAAGTAAAACTAATCAACATCGCACTAGAAGAATTAGGAGTTGTTAATATCGGTGCGATTGATGAGTATGAAAGAGTTTCTGAGCGTTACAATTTCCTTGAAACGCAAAAATCTGATTTAGAAGAAGCGCGTCAAACACTTCTGGACGTCATCGCAGAAATGGACGAAGAAATGGTGAAACGATTCAATGAGTCTTTCACACAAATCCAAGTTTATTTTAAAGAAGTATTCCCGAAACTGTTTGGTGGCGGCTTCGCTGAGTTGAAACTCACGAATCCAGAGGATTTACTCAACACTGGAATTGATATCGTAGCACAACCTCCAGGTAAAAAACTGCAACACTTAAGCTTACTTTCAGGTGGAGAACGAGCATTGACAGCGATTGCCTTACTTTTTGCCATCCTAAAAGTCAGACCCGTTCCATTCTGTGTATTGGACGAGGTTGAAGCGGCACTTGATGATGTAAACGTTCATCGTTTCGTTACGTACTTGAAAGAGTTCAGCAAGGAATCTCAGTTCATTGTCATTACACATCGTAAAGGTACAATGGAAGGTGCAGATGTACTATATGGTGTTACGATGCAGGAATCTGGGGTATCAAAACTTGTATCTGTACGTTTGGAAGAATCTAGAGAACTAGTGGCTGTAAACTAGCATCATAAAATTTTTAATTGAGAATAACTAAAACAAATATATTTATTGAGTAATTTTTAAAAATAGAAGTGCTTCTAATGGTTGCACTTCTAAACTACATAAACAGGGTGAACAATTTGAATTTTTTCAAAAGATTAAAAGACAAAATCACATCTCAAACAACAGAAGTGACAGAGAAGTTTAAAACTGGGTTAGCGCGTACCCGTAATCAGTTTGCAAGTCAAATGAATGACTTAGTTGCTCGCTACCGTACTGTGGACGAAGATTTCTTCGATGAACTTGAAGATTTGATGATTCAAGCGGATATTGGTCTTGAAACAGTTATGAAGTTAATTGACGAACTGAAAATGGAAGTCAAACGTCGTAATGTAAAAGAACCAAGTGCAGTACAATCCATTATCTCTGAAAAGCTTGTTGAAATTTATCAAGCTGGAGATGAGGGGACGCCAGATATTAAATTTGCGTCAGAGGGACTAACCGTCATTCTTTTCGTTGGTGTTAATGGTGTTGGGAAAACGACGACAATTGGGAAATTGGCACACAATTTAAAATCAGAAGGAAAGTCTGTTCTACTTGCTGCTGGTGATACATTCCGCGCAGGTGCAATCGAACAACTTGAAGTTTGGGGAGAGCGTGCTGGTGTTGAAGTTGTAAAGCAATCTGAAGGTTCTGACCCTGCAGCAGTTATTTACGATGCCCTGCAAGCAGCAAAGTCTCGTGGTGTTGATGTACTCATTTGTGACACCGCAGGCCGTCTACAAAACAAAGTCAATCTCATGAATGAACTTGAAAAAATCAACCGAATCATTGAGCGTGAAGTACCAGGAGCACCGCATGAAGTATTGCTCGTTCTTGATGCCACAACTGGTCAAAATGCACTCGTTCAAACCAAGATGTTTAAAGAAGTCACAAATATTACAGGAATTGTTCTATCTAAATTGGATGGAACCGCAAAAGGCGGTATCGTTATCGCAATACGTCGTGAGCAAGGTATTCCTGTTAAATATGTTGGTCTTGGCGAGAAAATGGATGACTTACAAAAGTTTGACTCAGAACAATTTGTGTATGGGCTTTTCTCTGACTTAGTCGATAAAGAAGCGGATTTTGAATAATAAACGATAATTTTCTATTAACAATGAATGAAATTTTATAAGAAAAGAGACATCTTATGATAGAAAAAACGTTGCGTATGAATTACCTATTTGACTTTTATCAATCATTATTGACTGATAAACAACGTAGTTATATGGAGCTTTACTATCTGAACGACTATTCACTCGGTGAAATTGGCGAGGAATATGTGGTTTCACGTCAGGCTGTATATGATAATATCAAGCGCACGGAAACAATGCTTGAAGAGTACGAAAACAAGCTGCACTTGTTTGAAAAATTTCAAGCGAGGTCTGAATTGATTGGACAAATCAAAGATCATGTATACGATTCGGCAAAGGTTTTACATTTAGTCGAATTACTCGAACTTTTAGAAGAAGGGAGTTCTGAATAATGGCATTTGAAGGACTATCCGAGCGCCTGCAGAACACAATTAACAAAATTACAGGCAGAGGAAAACTTAACGAACAAGACGTTAAAGACATGATGCGCGAGGTTAAACTTGCACTACTTGAAGCAGACGTAAACTTCAAAGTAGTAAAAGATTTCGTTGCAAAAGTACAAGAACGTGCTGTTGGCCAAGAAATAATGAAATCCCTTACACCAGGTCAAATGGTTGTAAAAATCGTGCAAGAAGAGCTCACTGAACTTATGGGTGGCACGAATTCACGTATTGCAGCAAACCATAAACCACCAACCGTTGTCATGATGGTCGGACTTCAGGGTGCTGGTAAAACTACCACTACTGGTAAATTGGCATTATTATTACGTAAAAAATACAATCGTAAACCGCTATTAGTTGCTGCCGACATCTATCGACCTGCTGCGATTAAGCAGTTAGAAACATTGGGTAAACAATTAAGCATGCCTGTATTCTCATTGGGTAACCAAGTGAGTCCAGTTGAAATTGCTCGTCAAGCGATAGCGAAGGCAAAAGAAGAACATCTCGACTATGTATTAATCGATACAGCAGGTCGTTTGCATATAGACGAAACGCTCATGAATGAGCTAAAGGAAATCAAAGAAGTTACAAATCCAACTGAAATCTTCTTAGTAGTTGATTCAATGACAGGTCAAGTCGCAGTTGATGTTGCAAAAAGCTTCAATGATTTGCTGGATATCACTGGTGTCGTGCTAACGAAGTTAGATGGCGATACTCGTGGTGGTGCGGCTTTATCCATTCGTTCGGTTGCAGATAGACCAATTAAATTCGTCGGTATGGGCGAAAAAATGGATGCCTTGGAAGAATTCCATCCAGAGCGTATGGCATCTCGTATCCTTGGTATGGGTGACGTACTTTCTTTGATCGAAAAGGCACAAGCAGACATTGATCAAGATGAAGCAATGAAGCTTTCCAAGAAAATGATGCAAAACAAATTCGACTTGGAAGATTTCTTAGCACAAATTCAGCAAATTCGTAAAATGGGTCCTTTAGGAGATATCATGAAAATGATTCCTGGAGCCGGCAAAATGAAAGGTCTTGCGGATGCTCAAGTTGATGAGAAACAACTTAATCGTGTTGAAGCAATCATTCGCTCCATGACTAAAAAGGAACGTGAGAATCCAGACTTATTAAATGCTCGTCGAAAAATTCGCGTAGCGAAAGGTAGTGGAACATCCGTCCCTGAAGTGAATCGTTTGCTGAAACAATTTGAAGATATGAAGAAAATGATGAAGCAAATGACAGGAATGATGGGCGGAAAAAAAGGGAAAAAGGGCCGTGGCGGTTTAGGCGGATTTAAGCTTCCTTTTTAAATTCAATCTAAAATCAGGTATTTTATTCAAATAAAAGCATTTTAGCTATAAGGCTAAAATGCTTTTTTAGAGTTGAGGGGCATTAAAAAGCTATTTTATTGAATGATTTGATTGTTGAATTTTTTAGTTCGAAATATGAATCCGACAATAATAAGTGCAATTATTACAACTGAAGAGTTGAAATAGATATTTTTGAACAGTTCTCTTATTGTAAGTGGTGGCCCCTGAAAATTCTTTTGAGCTTTAAAGGCATAAACTGCTTTTACCCATTTATCTCCTTCTTTAATTGCAATAGCAGAGGAAGTGGGTGTCCCAATAATTTCATAATATTTAGTTCCAATTCGATAATAGTTTGAAGCATCACCATGATATTCTCCAGTATTATCATTAGCTTTTGTCTTTACTTCCCCTATAACTTTACCGATTTCACCTTCATCAAGAATTAAATCCTGTTTTACATTAACACCATTCTCATTAATGATATGGTCAACGTTATAAACTTTTTCTTTCCAAACAACAAACATAGTAGACCATTGATGTGCCTGAACAGAGGAAGAAATCAAAAATACAAGTATTAGGGATAAAAAAACTATTCTTTTCATAAATACCTCCACACTTACCCATTTTCCATTATAATATCGGAGATTATTAGTCTAGGTTAAATTTGGAAATTAAAGTTACAACTAAAAGCATCAATCATTTAGAAAACTGCAATGTTAAATTTGTATTTGTTTTATCAATTATTTCAAAAATAAATGTAAGACACATACAGCAAGCACAGCATCTAAAAGTTAAAAATTTGCTAATCAACTAACTTTAAAGCTTTAACTCATTTAATTAATATTTTTATATTTTTTTACCATAGCAATTAAATCAGGAATAAAATCTGAGTCTTGTCGCAATTTCATTTTATTTTTATAAAAATCAAAAGGATCTTCACCTGGTTGTAGGACAACGCCTTTGTTTACATCGCCAGGTCGAGTATTTTCAAGAGCTGGCTGTGAATTATTTACAACGCTAGCGGTGTTATCATTAATAAGACTTTTCCAATCTTCATGAAATAAATACTGGTTATGTAAAGTGATTTGTATTTGTGGTGCGTAATCCGAAACAGTGTATTGACCCTGTCTTGTAATGTTACCTTCAACCAGTTTTTCATGTTCCATAATTGGAATATTAACAGACTTAAATTTTTGGATTGGCACAATATACCTTTGGTTTACTTGTAAGGGATATACATAATTATCTGGTTGAAAACCAGTAAAACTTTCAATATCAAGAATATCTCCTTTTTTTATGTCAATATCTGAATAATAGACGTCATCGACTCTAGCTTTAGTCAAAAAATATTCTTGAGACTCTTTAAATACTCCTTTTTTACCATAAGGGTCTGGACCGTTATAGTTTTCAAGATTTTTGTCGATTGTTTGATAATTATATTTTATTAACCTGCATTCAAGAATTGTCACTGCACAAACACTGTCAATATCTTTTAATGCTAATTCTTCTCTAAAGCCAGCTCCGCATGCAATCGCTAAATTTCGCTCCGGTATTGGCATCGGAGGTGATTGTGGAAACTTTAATGAGCTATAAGGAAGAGATTGGGGAAGTGGTACTTGTGTTGTATCCAATTTTTTCACGACAATTTTCGGTTCCTGTTTACCGCATCCAAACAATCCTATTGAAATTGAAATGATTGCAACCAACGTTATTAATTTTTTCAAATGAATCACGTCCTTCAGATTTGTAATAAAAGATCATTTTTTACTCATTTATTAATAACAGTCTTTAACATGAAAAAAAGTCACATTTTACAAAAAAGTGTAATCATCTATTGCTTTAAAAAAAGCATTTTAGCAAAAGTGTGAACTGAACCCCATCTTAGACAATTTTTGTCTAAGATGGGGTTCAGTGTAGCTAAAATGATTTTTTCGTAGTTTAATTCGCAAATTTCACACCAAATTGTTGCATTTGCGCATTATGTTCTTCTAATGTTTTGGAATAATGATTTTGATCATCTTTCCCAAAGAAGAAATACAAGTATTCAGATGGTGTTGGGTTTAAAGCTGCTTGAATAGCCCTAGTACTTGGATTGCTAATAGGTCCTGAAGGTAAGCCATTACATTTGTATGTGTTATATAGTGCCGCGAATTTACCTGTATCGCTGAGTAGTGCATTACTAGTAATGTTTTTATTCACATATTCACGAGTAGAATCTGCTTCTAGTTTCATTCCTTTGGCCAAACGATTTTTAAAAACACCGGCAACTAATTTCATGTTTTCTGTGGTACGTGCTTCTTTTTCAATGATCGATGCTAAAATAATTGTTTCGTCCGAAGGCATTCCAGACTTGTTTGCATAGTTAATGAGCATCTTTTTTACAATAGCAGTGGGATCATCATCCTTATAAAATTTATACGTATCTGGAAATAAATAGCCTTCCAAATTAAATGCGCGATTTGCACTTGATGGGATTGTGAAAGATTGTACTTTATAAGTCTGAGCTACAGTATAGAATGCAGCTTTTGTTACAACACCCTTTGCCTCTAAACGTTCCGCAATTTGCTTGAAGGTAAACCCTTCAGGAATTGAAATTGAAACTTCCACTTTAGGCGGAGGTGTCTGTTGTTCAGTGCTTGGACTTGGTGTGCCACCAGAATTTGGATCAGGAGTTGTTGCAGGATTACTACTTGGCGGTGCACTTGGGTTTGGGTTCGTTTCTGTACCAGACCCTTCTTTAGGATCTTTACTTCCGCTTGTTGCAGGGGTTTCACCCTTTTCTTTTTTCTCATTATTCTGCTTTTCAGTTTTATCAGCATTCATTTTTGAGAAGTCAATATTTTTAGCTATGCCTATTGCCCCGTTAACACTGAACAGGACGGCAAAAGTAATTAATAACACTTTTAAAGTCTTCTTTTTAGAAATTAAAAGAAATATTGAAAGTGCAGATAGTCCCAGTATGATAGCATTTAGCGTATATGATAATGGCAATTCGCCATTTTTATCAAATAAAAAGTGAATCACAAAGCTTTCAATTTCCCAGACTGATAAAATAGCAGCAATTACCAAAGACACCCAGCCTATTATTTTTAAAAGCTTCCGACGTCTTTGTCCCTGTATGTCATAATGATTCTGCAAATATCTGTTCATTTCTTCGTTTTCATTCTGAATTTTACTCATTAATTCCTCCATTATGTAAGCATTTAATTCACTAACTAATTATAAATCCGATAACCCAATTGTCAATTTTTAGGGTTTTTAAAAAAGTTAAATCTTAAACTATCAGACTAATATAGTCCCATTAAATATTAAATATGATATTATTTAAATGAAAAATAAGAAATTTTTTCCATTTCATAATAGTTTTTATTTTTGGATCAGTTGCAGTTGAATGTTGTTATCTAATAAATTCAACTCACAATTTTTTTTTATGGTTTAAAAGTATCTTGGCATTAACATGATCAATAAATTTTTCAGTTAATTGAGCAATTATATATTAGTAAATGATCATATTCTTAACAAAGCAATGTATAAAAATAGAGGTGTAGTGTTGTATGCAGTTTAGGCATTTAGCAAAAAAAGCGAAAGAATCGTTGTTTTTAATTGTTCTGTTACTTATTTGTATAGGAGTTATTGTTTCGATTAATTTGCCAAAAGGGAAAGAAACGAAGAAGACTTTAAACGAAAAGAAGCAGATTACCTATGCGCCAGATTATCTAGAAAGCAATGGGCAGCCATTTGATTATAAAAAAATAAACAATACCGCACCACTTAAGATTGTTCATAATCCATTTTTTGATATCACATTCCAAATGCCAGATGGATTTTCTCTAATAGAAAGACCTAAAACAGTTCAAAAAGATGGGAAACCCGAAAAATATTTCATTTTTGCTGCGAATGATTGGGATCGTAATGGTATTTACATGACAGCAGAACTTTTTGAGGGAAATGAAAAAGAGTATCTGGAATCAAAGAGATCAAATTCAGAAGATCTTTCATTATATGGTTATACAAATGTACAAGGAATGAGTCTTTCAACCACAAGATTACTTAAGAAAGAACTCCATGGTTCAACCTATTATTCCATTGGAAGAAATTTTAATGATAAGTATTTACTAATTGATTATGTTATAAAACATGGAAAATATTTGTTGAAATGGGAAGTTTGTAAGGTAATAGATGAAGGGAGTTTTGATTTAAATTATTGGGTATCAGCTTCATCTATACCATTAGAGCAAATATTGAAGTTTACAACTATTAACAAAAAAAATGGTCAAAATGCAAATGAAACCCCATCTCCTGAAACGAATTTACAGCCAGAAACAGATATCTATTTAGCAGGAAGCATTTTAGATCAAGAGTTTTACAATGAAAATGTTCATTCTTACAGTGACAAAACAACTAGCTTTGAGATTCCTTTTTTTAGCATGTTTTTTCAACTTCAAAATGAAGATAATTTCATATTCTTAGACAAAAATGCACAAGCAAAACATTTTGGGGAAGCGTTAGATCCAAAGCGCCATTATATTTACACAATACGTTCGGAAGCTGAAACTATCATTGGTTTATCAGCAAAAAATGGTGAAGAAGGGGCACGGAAGTATCTTGAAGATATAAAAGCAAATTTAGGCGAGAGAACGATTGTTGATTCCACTAATCAAAAAACTGTACAGTTATCAGGATCTAAAATTGTAGAAAAAGAACTAAATGGTACGACATATTATAAAATGGATGTTCAAACATCTGATACTTTTTACATTAGCCATTATGTTGCAGAATGTAGGGGATATGTATTACATTGGCAAATCTTAGGTACAAATAAGGAAATTCATAAAATACTCGAACAAATGTTAGATTTAACATCGATTCCGACCACGAAACAACTTGCTTATTAGAACCTTTGATGTAAAAGTCAAAGGTTTTCTTTTGTTTTATAAAAATACATTTTTTCCCACTTTTGAAAGAGATAATGTTAAGATATCAGTAAAATAATTGGTAAAGGATGGAATGGATGAAGTTTAAACATATATTTTTAAAGATAAAAAATTCTATGTTCTTAATCATTCTTTTCATCATTGGAATTGGAATTTTTGTGATTGTAAATTTACCTGACGACGAATCGACTGGAATAAAGAAAAATACTGAAAAGATTAAGTCAATTGATGTGCAAAAGGAGAATGAGCAGGTAGAAGAAGATAACGATTTTGAAAAGAATAACAGTAAGGTTTTAGATGTAGATAAAGTAGTGCCTAAACCATCAAAAGAATATTACGGTCTTATCGATGGTGTTGAGTACAAAAATAATTTTCATGGTCGTGCAGAAGTGTATCAAAATCCTTTCTTTGGCATGAAAGTACATTTTCCGAAGGGATGGATTATCGGCGATCCACCTGAGGTATCAACGCTTATCCCGTTTGAAAAAAATAAAAACTACTTATTCAATGCCTATGTAGATAATAAATATCTTTTAGGTGTAACAGCTGAAAAATTTGAGGTTGGATCAAAAAAGTTTTTAGAAGATGTTGTGAAAACAGATTATATAAGCTTAATTGGGCCAGAAATAAATGGGCGAATTGTAGAGTCCCCTATTCAAACTTCTGACGTAGAAGTTATAAAAGTTAACAATTATGAACTAAATTATTTTGATGTAAAAGATATGGGTGATTATTTTCAATCGCATTATGCTTTAGAATTGGTTGATACTATTCTTCATTTTCAAATAAGAAGCTTTAGATCTAAAGAAGAAACACATAATGCATTTGCTAAATTAATAGAAAACATTACCTTTGAATAAGCTTATTTTCCTATTACTAATATTGATTTTAAAAAACCTAGAGGATGGTGCCTATGCAATTCAACATTTGGCTTTAAGGGCAAAGGGTTCATTATTTTTGATTTAAAAAGATTATTCAAATTTAATTAAACAATTGTATTTATAATAAAAACTATTTTTTGAGGATATTTATGAAAAATGAAGTTAGAGACTTTTTTGATAGGTATGGAGTTAAAGAGTGGAATCGATTGGAAGATACTACTTATAGTAAAATCAACTATCTGTTACATATGCATTTTATAGAAAAACATTTGAATAAAGGTATGAAAATTCTTGATGCGGGCTGTGGGGCAGGCAGATATAGTATTGAGTTTGCAAAAAAAGGCTGTAAGGTAACTTTGTTTGATATTTCTGAAGAACAACTTAAAATAGCTGAAAAAAAGATTATTGATGCAAAGGTAAATGAAAATATAGAAGGCATCTTTCAAGGAGATATTAGAGATTTATCTCAATTTGAGGATGAGCAGTTTGATGTGGTTGTTTGTTATGGTGCTCCACTTTCTTATGTACTTAAAAATAGAGATAAGGCAATTTTGGAATTTTATAGGGTTTTAAAAAAGAATGGGTTGTTATTTGTTAGCGTAAACAATAAATGGGGCATCCTCAAAATGCTTTTAGGTAATAAATATCCTGACTTCTTTAGTGATCCAGAATATTGGCATATAGACAAAGTGATGAAAACAGGAGATTTACCTAAACATGAGAAAGTTGACCATCCACCAAGACATTTTTTTGAGGCTGAAGAACTTAATAATTTATTAATAGAGAATGGGTTTGTTAAAACTGTTTTAGGGGGAAGTCCTTGCTTTAGTTGTGGTAATGCTCAATCAATCGATGAATTAGGTAAAGATGAAAAAGCACTTCATACAATTCTGCAAATTGAAATTGAAACATACACAAAGCCAACTATGGTTGATAATGGAGAATTTTTACTCGCAAAAGGTATTAAAAAATAACTTATGATACTTTGAAAAATGAACCTTTGGGTTCCTTTTAAAAATCTTAAATTATCAACATTTTTCTTTACAATATTCTTTAAATAATGATTGTGAAACATATTTAAATAACTTGAGGATGGTGCTTATGCAATTTAAACATTTGGCTTTGAAAGCAAAGGGTTCATTATTTTTGATTTTACTTGTTGTCGTGGGGATTGGTGTTTTAGTTTGGATTAATACAGGCGATGATGACAAAACAGAAAGTAGTAAAAAACGTACAACTGAAGTTAACTCACCTGTTCTGGAAGAGGAAAATGCGGATAGTGATCCTGAACCAAATGTACCTACGCAACCAAATGGTCCTTCAAAACCAGGGAGTGAAGGCAATAAAAGCACTCCGGCACAAAATAAACCTGATTTCGGAACGGTTGATGGTAAAGAATACTATAATACCTTTCGAGGTCGTGTTGACGTGTATGAAAATACATTCTTTGGGATGAAAGTAAATTTTCCAGAAGAATGGACCATGGAAGATAAACGGTACCAGAACGTACTTTTTTCAGAACAATTTGATGCAAATAAGCAATACTTATTTTCTTCTGTTGTTTTGGATAAACCATCACCTAATGTAAAACTTGCGTTAGGTGTGAGAGCAGAGAAATATCCATTTGGAGCTTTAAAATTTCTAGAGGGTATTAAAACTGCTAAAAAGTATTATTCAGTTAGTGAGATTGGTCCAACTGGAAATCAACAAACCCAAAGGGAATCTATATCTACTGAAATTTCAGAAGTAATAATAAATAACAACAAATTTTTTCAATTAAGTATTAAACAGAGTGAGTTTGGAAGTGAAACTTCTTATTTTGTCTACCCGTGGAAAAGCGGAGTTATTATCTTTCAAATTGCTGGTTCTGTAGAAGCCAATGGCCAGCAGATGTTAAAAGAATTACTGAATGGAGCATCTTTTTCAAAACCTGAATCTGCTCAAATCGAAATGCCGTAAATCAACAAGTTCAGGTTGAATTTTTAAAATAATATTAAAATTTCACTGTTAAGAATAATTACTTGACAAGCTATAGAAAACCCTTTAATATGTTATCTTGTAGTGTAAAAAATACAGACGTGTGCCGTAGGCATTCGTCACAAATAATATTGGAGGTAACTCAAATGGCAGTTAAAATTAGACTTAAGCGCATGGGTGCTAAAAAAGCTCCTTTCTATCGTATCGTAGCAGCAGATTCTCGTTCACCACGTGATGGCCGTGACATCGAAGTAATCGGAACGTACAACCCATTAACAAATCCTGCAACTATCGAAGTGAATGAAGAAGCTGCATTAAAGTGGTTAAACAATGGTGCGAAACCGTCTGACACAGCTCGTAACATCTTGTCTCAACAAGGCGTTATGAAGAAGTTCCATGAATCTAAATTAGGCAAGTAATCGATCGCTATGGAAAAGTTAATCACTAGCATCGTCAAACCACTTGTTGACCATCCTGAAGAGATTACAATTCGTATAGAAAAGTTTGATTCAAAAATCTTATATACACTATCTGTTCACGAAGACGATATGGGCAAAGTTATCGGAAAGCAAGGCCGCATCGCGAAAGCAATTCGCACTGTCGTGTATGCAGCATCAGCTCATTCTGCAAAACGTGTCATACTAGAAATACAATAACTTATCAATTTAAGAAACCTAGCAATAGGTTTCTTTTTTTTAGTAACAAGTTGTGTAATAAAATAAGATAATTTTAAGTTGTGTAACCTTTTTTATAAAAATTAAGATTTGTTGTTTTTATTTAAAAAGTCTTGATTTTACATACAATTGGGGCTTTGACTTTCATTTTCTTCCTCTATAAAATGCAGTCATTCGATGAAGTCTAGGGGATTCATTCGAATACATTTTTTAATAAAGAGAGGAAGATTTGATGTTTAGAAATAGAAAATTAAAGATTTCCGCTTTGTTGGCCACTGTAACCATTCTTTTAATGAGTACCGCATTTGCGTGGTTTACTAGCCAAGATAGGGTAACAAACCTAATGAAAATGGACAGCCTGGATGTTGTTTTATCTACTGCATTTAAAAATGTAGCTGTTACACCAGGGCAGGAAGTTGAAAAACGAGTGTCTGTAACGAATCGTGGTAATAAAGATGCACTTGTTCGTGTAAGTTTGGAGGAAGCTTTTGAACAACTCGCTTTTGATGACACAACAAACAAACCACTTGTTTCCTATAGTATGACAAAAGGAGTTGCACCAGCCGGTGTCAATCGTCCATTTGAAATGGAGTTAGACCCAGTTACTGTGGGAGCCATTGCAGCAGATACTACGAATTGGAGACTCGCTATTGGAGGACCAGCAAACCTGACGATATATGAACGTGTGAATGCTGGTTCTGAATTAACAACTGATTCCTATTTTGCATTTGTCACTTCTACAAAACAACTTGTACGTGTCACACCTCTAGGAGTTGCAGGTTTAGCAGATGATAAATTTGAATTTGCTTATCAATCCTATGCAAATGCAAGTATAGCAACAAATACTTTATATGGCGGAACACCCTTTAATACTTCAAATGTACTTGATTCTAGTGGAAATAAGTTAAGTACTAACGTTCAAATAATTTTTGATGAAAGTAAAATTACAACAGATAGAACGTCATTAGTAGGTAAACTTTGGTTCTACAATATCACTGATCATTACTTCTATTATTTGAAACCTCTTGCGCCTGGAGCAACAGTTTCGCTTTTCGATAGCCTCAAATTTTCTTCTACCATGGATAACAAATACCAAGGTGCTACATATTCTTTAACTCCAAAAATGGAAGCCGTGCAATTTGATACAGCAGAAGGTGAATCACAACCCGCAGCACAAGCCATTTGGCAATCAACTTTAGGAATTAATTATCCTAATATTCTTACTGAATGGGATAAAAACTAATTCTAAAATGACTTAATGTTTAATGCAAATTAACCCCTAGAATTTAGAAATGTTCTAAAAAAATTAAGTTTTTGTTAATCAATAGGCTCAGTTAAAGTTAAATGTTGATATAATTAGAATTTTTAATCAACATACATCTAATTTTGTTGATAATTAGAGAAAATGAGCCAAAAACATATATGTTTTTTCCCGTGGTGAGAAGGTCTAAGTGAGACCTTAGGCTCACAGACCGACCACAGGAATTTCTGCCATTTTGTCAATTAACAACTTGGAATTCTGTTTGATTAAGAAAATGATTAAAGTTTTAAAATTAGCGTTATATCCCAAATGTAGTTGCAGTTGAGGTATTGCGCTATTTTTCTGTATAATAGGAAAGTTAATATACAGAAATGAGGACATTACATGGATTGGTACAATGTTGGGAAGATAGTTAACACACATGGAATTCGCGGGGAAGTGCGCGTGCTTTCGATTACGGATTTTCCGGAGGAACGCTTTGTGAAAGGCGAAAAAGTTGCGGCTTTTATGCCTGGAAAGAAGGAGCCTGTTACTTTTACAATCAAATCTGTTAGACCACATAAGCAATTTTATTTGTTAACCTTTGAAGGCTACGAGGACATCAATCTCGTAGAGAAATTTAAAGGTGCTGAGTTGAAAATATCTGAAGATCAACTGTTTGAGTTAGATGAAGATGAGTTCTACTATCATGAAATTATTGGCTGTGAAGTATTCAACGAAAAAGAGACTTTAATTGGTACTATTACAGAGATTTTAACACCTGGTGCGAATGATGTTTGGGTTGTTAGAACACCAAATAAGAAGGAAGTTTTAATTCCTTATATCGAATCAGTTGTTAAGATTATTAATATTGACGAGAAGAAAATTGTGATAGAAGAGATGGAAGGATTATTCGATTAATGAAAATTGATGTACTTACACTTTTTCCAGAAATGTTTGAGGGTGTGCTCGGATCTTCAATTTTAAAACGAGCAAAGGAAATGGATGCGGCAGATTATCGCGTTATAAATTTCCGAGAATACTCAACACATAAAGTGAAGCAAGTGGACGATTACCCTTATGGTGGTGGCGCAGGCATGGTCTTGCAACCACAACCCATTTTTGATGCGGTAGATGCCGTTCGAGGTGAGGGTGGAAAACCACACGTAATTCTGATGTGTCCACAAGGTGAAAGACTAACACAGAGAAAAGCAGAAGAACTTGCAAACAAAGAGCATCTGGTGTTTATTTGCGGCCATTATGAAGGTTATGATGAGCGCATTCGTGAGCATTTGGTCGATGAGGAAATTTCAATCGGGGATTACGTTTTGACTGGCGGGGAATTAGGTGCCATGGTAGTTATTGATGCTGTTGTTCGTTTGTTACCAGGCGTACTTGGTAATAATGACTCTCCGGTATTAGACTCACATTCAACTGGGTTTCTTGAACATCCACATTATACGCGTCCAGCCGATTTTCGTGGAATGACGGTACCAGACGTTTTGGTGTCTGGTCACCATAAAAACATCGAAGAATGGCGTAAAAAGGAGTCCCTGAAACGAACCTATTTACGAAGACCTGACATGCTTGAAAATGCTGTTCTAAACAAGCAAGAGCTTAAATGGCTAGACGAAATTAAAGCAGAGTTAGAATCTGAGAATTTTTAATAAATTTACAAATCGTACGACTATTTTAGGAGTGCGATTTTTTATATTATGATAAGATGGTATTGGTAAACTTAGTAAAATGATAGATAAAAGGGAGCGATTGTATGATGTTCAAATTTCAAAAGTGTAATTGGGTAGAAATAAAAGAAATTGCTACTACATACTATTCTGAAAATAATGTCCTAATTGAGTCCTATTTTGAAGATCATTTACTAGGTAGTAAACACTATCAAATTTTATCAGAAGGTAAAATAATAGGGTGTTTTGCTATACATAAAGAAACGATGATTGTGATGTTCAATGTGATAGAGGAGTTCCGGAATCAATCTCAAGTAATTTTTGCTGAAGTAAAAAAGATGGAGCAGGTTACTTGTGCGATGGTACCAACAGGTGATGAGTTTTTTCTCAGTCATTGTATAGATAATTTTGCTAGGCTAGAAAAGCAAGCGTACTTCGCGATTTATACAGATAAAATAATGGACAAGCCGTTCATACAAATGCAGTTTAGTTTGGCGGATGTGCAAAAAGACAGAGACATATTAAAATTGAGTAAGGACTTTTTGGATTCAGAAATTGTTAAAATTGAGAATGGGAACGAGAATGAGTCCATTTACATAGTGAAACTTGATGAAGAAGTGGTTGGTTTCGGAGTGATTGAATACAGTTCATTCCTGAATTATGCGAGCATTGGTATGTATGTTTGCGAAGAGTTTAGAGGTCGAGGAATCGCACGAAGCATCCTTCATCAATTGAAATTAATCGTTCAAGATAAGGGTTCTATTGCAGTATCTGGTTGTTGGTATTACAATCATAATTCAAAGAAGAGTATGGAAAGTGCAGGCGCATACTCAAAAACACGATTGTTGAAATTTCATTTTTAAAACATAAGAAAAATAGAGGTTATTATGGCGATAATTAAGGGATTTTTTGTAGATGTTTTTTTTGATACGTTAATGGGAATGTTGTATTGGTTTGCAAATAAAAAGAAAATAAACAAGCTTGTAAGGGTATTTGTGTATTCGATTACACTGCTACCTTTATCATATTTTTTTGTATACTGCATCTTAACAAATTTTAATGTTGAAAGCGCATTAGACACTGTCATGCTATATTTCTTTACGATACTTACTTTAATTGCATATCTTTATTCATTTAAAATCATCTTTAAAAAGTAAACTTTATTCTTTTAACAAAAGAAGAAACCTTGAAAGAAGGTTGAGAAAATGTCCTTGTTTGAAATGTTTATTGATTTTATGGATTTTTTGATAGATATAATCGAAGGGATATTTTGGTTAGCTGAGAAAAAGAAAATAAATAAGTTCGCAAGTGTTATTGTTTATTCAATAGCACTTTTACCTATTATTATGGGCATGGGATACTTTAGCATTAAAAATTTTCTTGCTCATGATATTTTTGAAGCTTTAATGCTAAGTTTAATTGGATTCATCGCAATAATAATTTATTTATATGCCCTTAAAATAATCTTTTCAAGAGATCAGGTTATAACCATTCAATAAATTGTAAAGTAGGGTTTATTTGAAAAGAAAAGCAAACGAAAACATAAAGGCCGACGGAGATAAAATGACAAGTAAGCTTTTTTATGAAGATCAGTATTTAAAGAAAACAGTAGCTCATGTAGTAGAGAAAACCAAAAAAGGTGATACCTATATATACAAATTGGACCAAACAATTTTCTATCCGGAAGGTGGCGGTCAGCCGTCTGACAGAGGGTGGATGAATGGGTTTGAAGTGTTGGATGTCTATGAACATGATAATGAAATTTTCCATGTTATAAAAGAAGATATTGAAGCAAAACAAGTAGAGTTAAAGTTGGATTGGGATTTCAGATTTCAGGCAATGCAGGGGCATTTGGCGCAACATTTGTTATCTGCTATTATCGAACGGAAATATGAAATGCCAACCATGAGCCATCATTACGGAAAAATTTCAACTGTAGATGTGAAGGGTGAAGTTGCAAATCTCGATCTTGTACAAGTTGAAAATTTGTGTAACGAGTCCATTCGAAATGCGTGTAAAGTTAGTTTTCTTTTTCCAACAGAAGAAGAGTTAGCATCAATGAATTTGATTGATGAAGTTAAGGTAACAGAGAATATCCGTGTTGTGCATATTGAGGACATTGATAACAACCCTTGTGGTGGCTTGCATTGCGGCAATTTAGCTGAACTGCAACTCTTAAAAATTTTATCCGTTGAAACGATCAAAGGGGGTATGCGTATTTCCTTTGTTTCAGGACATAGAGCACTAGCTGATTACGATATGAAACATAAACAAGTATCTAGTATTTCTCAGAAGATCTCTCAAACTGCAAACGAAATAAGTTCTGGAGTAGAGAATTTGCTTGAAAGAATGAAAGTGCTTGAGGAAACAGTAGAAAAGTGTAAAACAGAAAGAAACATTAACAAGGTTGAAGAGTTAAAATCCAGCAGCCCAAGCAAGGTCATAAATGTAGTTCTTTCTGATTTTGATACGAAGGATGCAACGTATATTTGCAACCAGTTCGTTTATGATTCAGGCTATTTTGGCTTTATTGGATGTGCCCTTGATGATCGAACCCATTTCTTTATATTTAAGTCAAAAGATGTAAGCATAAACCTTCGTCCAACTTTTATGGATATCTGCTCGAAGTATAGTTTGCGTGGTGGTGGGAATGACAATTTATTGCAGGCAGGGAGCAAGGAACCTCTTCCACTTCATGAGATTAATGAATTAATCACTTTGAAATTCGAAGAAATACTTAGTAAGTAGTTTTCCTATTATGTAAGAAGCGAAAAAGAAAGACAAAATAAATGTACTAAAAACCCAAATTTTTATAGATTTAACAAAAGTCCCCTTTGAAAAAAGGGATTTTTTTTGTTAAAGAGATAAAAATAAAAAGGAAAAATTTTCAGTTTTTTTGAAAAGTTTATGTTAAAATGTGCTTTGTGTGTGTTTTTAATAAAAGAAAGTGGTGTGAAATGGCTTCATTAAAACGATTTTTAATAGGACGTCCAATGAAATCAGATGAATTGGGCGAACAAAAATTATCAAAATTAAAAGGCTTGGCCATTCTGTCTTCTGATGCATTATCATCAGTTGCTTACGGTACGGAACAAATACTAATCGTTCTAGCAACAATAGGTGTTGCTTCCTTTTGGTACAGCATACCAATAGCTTTATGTATTTTGATTCTTCTATTTGCGCTTATTCTATCGTACCGTCAAATAATTTTTGCCTATCCAAATGGTGGGGGAGCATACATGGTTTCGAAAGAAAACATGGGTGTAAATTTTGGTTTAGTAGCTGGTGGATCCTTATTAGTTGATTACATATTGACTGTTGCTGTTTCCGTTTCAGCGGGAGCAGACGCATTAACGTCTGCATTCCCAGGTATGCATGATTATACAGTAGCTATTGCTGTTTTCTTTGTTGTTATTATTACAATTATGAATTTGCGTGGATTAACGGAATCGGCAACGATTCTAATGTTTCCTGTTTATTTATTCGTTATTTGTTTTATTATCATGTTGATCGTTGGTTTATATAGGGTAGTTACAGGAGATATTCCATATACTTTACAAACTGACTTTGGAGCGCCAGTAGCCGGTATTTCTTTATTTATACTTTTAAAGGCTTTTGCTTCTGGTACATCTGCGTTAACAGGCGTTGAGGCGATTTCCAATGCTATTCCAAATTTTAAAGATCCTGCTCCAAAAAATGCTGCCAAAACCTTAGTAATTATGGGTGGAATGTTAGCAACACTATTTGTAGGAATTACTTTTCTATCATATTACTATGGTGTTGGTCCAAAAGAGAAAGAGACGATTGTCTCTCAGATTGCTTCCATAACATTTGGTAGAAATATCATGTACTATCTCATTCAAGGGACAACTACTGTTATCCTTATTCTTGCTGCAAATACAGGTTTCTCAGCTTTCCCTCAATTAGCTTTTAATTTAGCGAAGGATGGGTTTATTCCAAGAAAATTTACAGTTCGTGGGGATCGCCTAGGTTATTCAAACGGTATCATTGTTCTAGGTATCGCATCAATTGTTCTAATTTACCTTTTTAATGGAAAAACAGAACAATTGATTCCGTTATATGCAGTAGGTGTTTTTATCCCATTTACGCTATCTCAAACGGGGATGACTATTAAGTGGTTTAAAGAAAAATCAAATGGCTGGATCCCAAAAATGCTAACAAATCTTTTTGGGGCAATTATTTCTTTCATAGTTCTTAGCATATTTTTTATCACAAAATTTGAAAAAGTATGGTTTGTATTAGTTTTCTTGCCAGTAATCGTTTATTTCTTTCATCAGATTAAAAAACATTATGATTCTGTTGCTGTTCAACTTCGTATAAATCCCGAAGAAAGAATTAGCCCTTATGAAGGAAATGTCATTGTAGTACCTGTTGCAGGAATCACAAAAGTTGTTGAGAAGTCTGTTAACTATGCTAAGTCTATTACGGATCAAGTGTATGCTGTTTACGTTGCATTTGATCGAGAAGAAGAAAAACGATTTGAGGAAAAATGGAAAAAATATTATCCAGATGTTCGACTCGTTACGTTGCAGTCAAAGTATAGAAGCTTAGTGACACCACTGATGAAATTTATTTCAACGATTGAAAACAAAGCGGAAGACACCAATTACCAAGTAACTGTTTTGATTCCACAATTTGTTACAAAGAGAACATGGCATCATTTCTTACACAATCAATCTAGTTTGTTGATTAGAGCCTATCTAATCTTTAAAAAAGATGTCATAGTCACAACTGTTCCATATCATTTTAATGAATAGCCTTAATTATTCATTTCTTGTAGATATAAAAATACCCGACGAAATTTCAGTCGGGTATTTTTATACAATGGGGAAGGTTGTTTATTAATTGATTAACTAAAGCGTCTGATTGTTTCAAGTAATCTATTTTGAACGATTTGCTTATTTAAAACTTCATCAGTGGTAAATGTTACTCTTGTTAGCGTTTCATCTGTACCAAGTGATTCAGCGAATAAACCAGACAGCCCTCTTGCTCTGCGATCTACTTGAAGACGAACGTTTACTGTACTGCCTTCAGCAATATAATTCACTTCTAACTCATCTAACTTACCTCTAAAAACACCACTATAAGGGACAAACTCGAATTCTTGTACAATTCGCCCATAAGAATTTTTGTTTTCACACTCGCGAAGTGTAAATCCTAAATCTTGTAAGGCTTCAATAACATTTCTTAAACCAGCAGAAGGGACTACTTGAATGCCATCCTTATCACCTGAATCGATTGCATCTTCAATATCTAGGTTTGTAAAAATCCAAACATGAGACTTATGTAGAGAAATTGGTGTATTTTGACCTAATACAAATGAAAATGGAATAGTCAATTCTTCATTTACTAAAATCTTTTTGTTAATAGGAACACGATGGCTTTGTATTTTTACATTACTGAAATAAGTTCGATCATCTTTTTCAACTTCATAGTCTGTAAAGACATTCAAATGTACAGAATCTAACTCTTGTTCTACAGTGCCGCCCTTGATGAATAGTTCTCCTTTAATAACTTCTCCAGGTTGAAATTCACTTTTTTCCAGACGTGTATCGATTTTTGTACCACCTACACCTAAAACTTGAGCAAATACTTTCTTAAAAAAACTCATCTTCATTCTCCTATCTTTTTGTTTAAAATTTTGACTGATACTCTAGCTTTGTGTATCACGATATGAACAGTATATCAAAACTCTTATATCAATTATGTTCTATCGAATATGTAACTTTTAATTTATATAGAAAAATCAGTCAATCATGACAAAAAAAGTTTTGTCAGTTTTTTATACGATTTTGTTTGTAAAAGGTTTCTAAAAAATGTTTTTGAAGGTTTTCATGTATTTAAAAAACATTTTCCAAACTTAGCAAACTATAGTATGAATGCCGTTTCTTCCTTTTTTAATCTGACATAGGATAGGGTTTGAGGGGGTGAATGATTATGGATAAAAAGAAATATTGTTATCGTCCAGATGGTTGGACATGGAGATATGAATCATTTTTGCAGCATGCTATATGTTGTGCTTTAGAAAAACAGCATCGTTGTTGTAAACAAGGACCTCCAGGACCTCCAGGACCACAAGGACCACAAGGGCCACAAGGACCAGAAGGACCACAGGGACCAGCTGGAGTGACAACAGCTGCTTATTTTTACAATATTGGTGAACAGACTGTTGCTAGAAATGGGGGAACTGTCCAGTTTAATCAAACTCCGATACCAAGCCCATTACCTTCAGGTATAACCTTTACCTCACCAGATACAATTGTTTTAGCAGAGAGTGGGCTTTATGAAGTAACCTATTATTTGTTGCCGCAAACTGCTAATACTACATTTGCATTATTTTTGGGAACAAATGAGCTCCCAGGAACCCGCTACACATCTACATCAGGTTCTGGAACCGTATATGGCCAGGCATTAATTGAAATTCCTGAATTGACAACACCTGCATCCATTACATTAAGAAATGTTGACACACAGCAAGATGCACAAATTGATGATGGTTCATTAGCAAATACAGTTAGTGCTTCGTTGTTAATTAAAAGGCTAAGCTAAACAAAAAAAATCTGATATTTTATAAAATTAGTGAAGGCAGATACCGAAAAATATCTGTCTTTTTTTTATTGACATTTTCTGTATGAAGATATATAGGTACTTGTTTTAATAATAATTTAGTGGATTTATTAGAATAAATAAAAACTTTTCTGAGAAAGTGTTAAAATAGTACATTATCTTGTGAAGCCTATTTATATATACATATTGGGAGTTAAACCATGTTTGTTTTTTTTATAATAATATTCCTTTCTCTATTCAGTACCATCAATTTTTACCTTGGGAGTCGTATTCTTTTCTGGCTACATTTAATGGAACCAACACTACATACAGGGGTGTTTTGGCTGTTCTTTAGTGTATTTACTGTTGTAGCGTTTTTTTCACAAGCCCTTCCATTTTCGAAATTCTCTATAAAACTAAAGATATTCGGCAATTATTGGATGGGTGTATTTACATACTTACTTTTAACAGTGCTAGCTGTTGATACGGTTCGATTCATCCTAAAAGTCACGCAGATTCAGCCAGAATTTTTATCAACAAAAAATGGTGGAATTGCTGTGGGATTATTTACTTTATTTGTCGTTGCTGGATTCGTTGGATATGGTCTATGGCGAGCGAAAGAAGTGAAAATCGTTTCCTACGATATCACAATCGATAAACCTTCAGAATTGAGAGGGTTGAAAATTGCACTTGTTTCCGATTTACATCTTGGGAACATGATAGGCTACGAGCAAATGAAGGCAATGGTTGAAAAAATTAATGCCTTGAAACCAGATATGGTAGTCTTGGCAGGGGATGTTTTTGACGGAAGTTACGATGCAGTCGATGATCCGAAAGGGATAGCTGAATTATATCGATCAATCAATGCTACTTATGGTACGTATGCTGTTTTAGGGAATCATGACGCAGGTAGAACGTTTGGTAAAATGGTATCATTTTTTGAAGAGGCAGGGGTCAAACTCCTTCAAGACGAAAACATGTTGATAGATGATAAATTGACTGTCATCGGTCGAAAGGATCGAAGACCCATTGGAGAACAAGGTTCGAAAGTCAAACCGATTGAAGAACTTGTCCACGGTGTAGATTTTACGAAACCAGTCATTGTTCTGGATCATCAGCCAAATGGAATCAATGATGCTCGTCAAATCGAAGCCGACTTATTACTTTGTGGGCACACACATAAAGGTCAGATATCACCAGGAAATTTCATAACGAAAAAAGTGTTTGAAATCGATTACGGTCATCTGAAAACAGGTCATTTAAATACAATTGTTTCCTCAGGTTATGGAACTTGGGGGCCACCGATGCGTATTGCAAGCCATTGTGAGGTTGTAGAAATAAACGTTCAGTTTCAGTCCGAATAATCAGGAGTCAGAATAATTGGGGGGAGAAAAGTGGGATACATCTCCGAATTACGAAAGAGTATAGGTAGTAGACCAATTATAAGTGTTGGGGCAACGATACTTGTAGTAAATGAGAAAAGAGAAATTCTTTTTCAACATCGTTCAGATACATTTGATTGGGGTTTGCCTGGTGGTTCAATGGAATTAGGTGAAACTTTAGAAGAAGTTGCTTCTCGTGAACTGCAAGAGGAAACGGGACTTGTTGCGAATCAATTTGAGTTGATAGGTGTTTTTTCTGGTCCTCGATATTATTTCAAATATCCAAACGGTGACGAAACTTATAGTGTGATTAACCTATTCCTCGCGAAAAATGTAAGTGGAACATTAGAAATGAATGACGGAGAGAGTCTTAACCTGAAGTATTTCAGTAAAAAAAATCTTCCAAAAAATATTGAAAAAAGAGCAAAAGAACTAATAGAAAATTTAGGAGACACATTGTGGGGCTTAGACAGTTCTTTCGGTGTTATTTAATAAAACAGCAGGTTTCACTTTAATAAGATTAATTAGGGACCAAATCTGTGGTCCTTTTTTGGATGTGAACAACTTTATTTAACTAGCAAATAAGAAAAAAATCTCACATTTCTGTAAAATTGTGAGATTTTTTGTTTGGTTGAAATACTTGTGGTCTTCCGCAAGCTCCTTTTGGAACATCTATATATTTCTTTTTGTAATAATCTTTATTAGAAGAAATCGCTTGTAATGCAGTGATTAGTGTATCAATTTCTTTCTTTGTGTTATAGAAACTAAAACTTATCCGAACAAGTCCTGGTGAAACCATATTCGGATCTTCACGCATGGCTCTCATTTTTTCATCACTGATGTTTAACAAACGCTGAACATAGGGGTGAGCACAAAAATATCCACTTCGCACAGCAATCCCATATTCATCAGCAAAAATCTGAGCGATATCATTATGGTGCATGTTGTCCATTGTAAACGTTAACAGGCTAACATGAGGAATGGTTTCATTAGCGGCCCCATAGATTTGGATATCTGAAAATTGCTTTAACCCATTGAGTGCATAATGAAACATTTTGTCTTCGTATTCATGGAGCTGTTTCATGTTTAATTTTTGAACTGTACGGATGGCTGCTCCAAGTGCTGCGATACCAAATAAATTTGGGGTGCCAGCTTCCAACTTTCCAGGTGCTTCATCCCACTGGATGAATTTATGTGATACCAATCGGACAGTTCCTCCACCTTTTAAAAGGGGATTTGTATAATCGAATGTTGATTTTGGACCAATTAAGACACCGGCACCAAATGGGGCGTACATTTTATGACCAGAAAAGGACAGAAAATCAATGTGTTCCGGATGTTGATGCGGTTTCATATCAAAAGGTAAGTGAGGAATAGCCTGAGCACCATCAACATGAATCAACGCACCATGTTGATGCGCCAATCGTGCAATGGTGTGTACAGGATTTACAAAACCAGTAACATTTGATGCAGCAGTTACGGTAATGAGCTTGACTGAACCGTGGTTCTTTTTTAGTTTTGCTTCCAAGTCGTCCATAGAAAGAGTACCGTCTCTTTTTACTTTCACATATTGGAGATCAAAATCTTCTCTCCAAGGTAAATCATTTGAAATATGTTCCATCTCCGTTGACAATATCACAGGCTTTTTCCTTTGCTTTTTAAAAGCATTTGCTAACAAATTGATTGATTCCGTTGTGTTTTTTGTAAAAATGATAGCATCAAGCTCTTTGTCAGCATGAACGAAATCAGTAACTAATTCTCTACTTTTTTCGATAACCTGATCTGAAAGTAGGGATTTGAATCCCTTTCCTCTGTGCGTTGAGGCATACCAGGGAGCAAATTCATTTAGTTCATCCATCACAGAAGTAAATGGAGGCGTCGTTGCAGCATTGTCAAAATAGATGGATTTACCCAGTTTACCGCCTTGGAGCGGTATTTTTTGTTCTAATCCAACTAAAAGTTTACGATATTTTTTTTCTTTATTTGTTTGAGAATTGAATAGTTTCATTCTAAATTGCAACCTTTCTGTCAAAAGGTATTAAAACTGTAATTCATTTTATGCAAAGAGTTTCTTAAGGGATTGTAGGCTTAATTCCAATTTGTATTGGATAAACGATTTATTGATAAAAATTTAGTGTTTTACTGCTAGAGGAAATGTATAATATTGTAAAATGGATAAGTATGGTAATTGTTTAAACTGAGCGAAGTTGTCTACAAAAAAATCAGAAGTTTAATTTTGATGTAAAAAAAGGAGGTCTTATAAATGGCATCTTTTGTTTACCCATTGATATTAATTATTAGTTTCTTATTTTTAATGAAAAAAGGTGACGAAACAGAATCTAATTTCCCATTAAAAATAATTGGCTATTTTATATTAGGTTCATTTGCCTTTAAAATTAATCAAATTTCCCTTCCACTTGGATTTGTAGTGTATCTGTTATTTTTTTTTCCTAAATTAAATGAAGATGTGAAACGAAAAGCTGCTGTATTTGGTGTTCTTACCTTTTTATTAACCTTTTGGTCCATACCATTTGTCATTGAAAAGTGGGAGAATCGTCCAACATATATTGATCATCAACTTGGTTCAGTCTATACAATGAACTTTCAAAAGGAATATGAACTGGTTAAAAAACAAATAAGATTCAATAAAATGGAAATAAAGCTTGAGGATTTTAGAGTTAATTATAATAAAGACGGTAGAATTACAGAAATAGGCTGGCAGCTACGCGGGCAAAATGGCAGTGGCTATAATCTCTATCAAATAAGTTATAATTTTAGTAAGAATAAGTATATCGTAACATATAATCAGGTTGATAATTGGCTCCAATACAATCGTTTAATTGGGGCTGATCATTTTTTTGAGACTCTTATTTTGCTTGATATTAAAGATATTACTCATAATAAGGGTGACTTTTCTTCTTATGGTATACAAAGTACAGGGGAAAGAACTAATTATGAAATGAAGAATAAAAATCATTTTGTCATTTTAAATAGAGAAATAAAATTATTAGATGATGAAAAATTACCAGTAGAGGGTTATTATATTTCAACTTATGCAATCAAGAAAACAGGAGAAGTAAAAGATAAAAGGGGAAATATCACACAAGAAAGCTTCGAAGGCACCGAAGCATCTGATTATCTATTTGATGTGGAATATGTTGTGGAATAATAAAAATTATTCCTAAAAAAGATAACATTGATGCGAAACATGGTTGTAATTAGCTCATTATTCAATTAGTAAAAATATAAAGATTGAATGTTCTCTTAATTTGGGAAAATTTCAATCTTTTTTGTATTTTGTGATGGGTAACAGGTATAGTCTGGTTGATTCTTACACTAAGACTGTTTCTGCATAGTTTGTTTCTTTCTTGTTCAGATCAAACTTTGAAAAATAAGTAGAGCAAATGCTTATTTTGGCGTGTCAAAAATCTTGTTTTCAATTGTAGATATGATTAGAGGAGCATAATAAAAGACCCCAAATAGAGGTCAAAATTCATTCCATACTTTTTCTAATTTTTTCAGGAATCATTACAACTTCCGTATTTAAATCAACGGGTTTAAATGTCTCATCAATACATTCTTCCCAATACTCTAGATGCTTTTCATCAATCCAGTGGTTTGATTCCTGGATTTCTTGACCACCGACACCTCGAACTGAATACCAATATAAATACGCATCTCCGTTTAGATGTTCTCTAAATATAGTTTCAACGTACATCCTTTCACTCTCAAGTGTAACTAGAACATCTTTCATATTTTCATTTAAAAATTTTAACCATTCATCAACACGCTCAGATTTGTCCTTTTTAACTCTAAATCTTGTTAATTCAATTTTCATAATTAACCCCTTTGATTAGCTATCCTGTTTTCATTACATATTTTAACAGATTTATTCAATAAGCATAAACGAATAAAACAACAAACTTTTCGAAAATATCTAAACTGAAAAGTAGTATCCGAGATCAAATTTAGATATAAACCGGGTATTTTGTAAATATTCTGTAAATTTATTGTAAAGATGGCATTTGAAAGATTGTAAACAACTATAATAGGGTTGAAACTTACTAGGATTCTACATTAGGAGGGAGGAAAAGCAAGAAGTAGCTAAATGATTATCGTCTGCTATATTTAAACTCTTCATTAAATGATTCTTTATTTTTATAGTCTGTACACCTTTAGTATTTCATAGATTATAGGGGAGGTATTACTATGTCAGTTACGTTATTCATAATAATTTTATTAATGCTCGGAGTCATTTTAGTAAATGGATGGACAGATGCACCCAATGCCATAGCAACAGTTGTATCAACAAGGGCAATGACACCAAAGGCTTCTATCGTTATGGCATCCATATTTAATTTTATAGGTCTATTCGTGATGACTTATATCAACTCGAAAGTCGCTTTTACTATTGGTAAAATGGCTGACTTTGGGAGTGGGAAAGAGGCATTGATTGCACTAGAGGCGGCTATGGTTGCTATTATCGTATTTGCAATCGCTGCTTGGGTTTTTGGAATACCAACAAGTGAAAGTCATGCACTAATTGCTGGTGTGACGGGTGCTGCTATTTCAATAGGCGGTTTTTCATCTGTAAATGCAGAAGCGTGGAACAAAGTGCTAGATGGTTTACTCATATCGTCAGTCATTGGATTTGGATTAGGATATTTTCTATCAAAACTAGTAAATTACCTATTTCGAAATTCGGATCGATTTAAGGTTAAAGGATTTTTTACAGGTGGGCAAATTGTAACAGGTGCAGCAATGGCCTTTTTGCATGGAGCGCAAGATGGTCAAAAGTTTCTAGGAATCTTCATGCTAAGCATTTACCTTGAAAAGGGAGAAGTTTTGCCTGAAGCATTTTCAATTGATATTTGGGTCGTTGCACTTTGTGCAATCGTTATGGGTATAGGAACTTCTATCGGGGGATATAGGATTATTAAAGCCGTTGGAATGGATATGGTAAAACTGGAGATGCATCAAGGATTTACAGCAGGATTGGCTGCTTCCATTTGTCTCTTGTTTTCATCTTTATCAGGTATTCCAGTAAGTACAACACATACAAAAACAACTGCTATTATGGGTGTTGGTGCTGAGAAAAATTTTCATTCTGTAAATTGGAAAGTCGTACAGGAAATGGTTCTGGCCTGGGTATTGACCTTCCCAGTTTGTGGATTGATAGGTTATTTCATGTCAAAACTGTTTGCATACATATTCTAGATTTTATAATGATCCGCTGGTTTTTGTTTTCCGGTGGATTTTTGTTTTATCTACTTAAGTGCTTGTTGCTTTTTATAGAAACGATATAATAAAAGGAAAAAAATAGTAAAACTCAAAAAAACAATCGTTATTTCAATAAAAGGAGATAAATCTATGAAAAAAATAACCTATTTACTTGCTTTTATTGGAATCTTTTCAATTTTTATAACCGGTTGTTTAAATCCAAACTCATTAGAAAATGAGGAACAAATGATAAATGTTTTAAAGCGTATTGGAGATGAAAATAAATACGAGGATTTCAATAAAATAACGAATGATAAGCAAGTTCAAAAAGTGGCAGATATTATAGAAAATATTGACTGGGAAAATGTAAAGGTGGATATACGCCCACCTGATTACAAATTTTTCTTTCAGTTCAAAAATTCAAATTTTGAAGCAAAAGCAATCACATATGATTTTTGGGTGAATAATGACAAAGACTCCGTGGAACTTGCAATTAGCGACGAGAGTAAATTTGCTCATCTGAATAAAAGTGACTCATCAAAGCTAGTTGAGATTCTTATTGGCTTAAACCTATCCGATCTAAAAACACAATTTGATGAAACGAGCAAAAAAATTTACAGCACGAATCAAGGTGCTGAAATAAGCTGGGCTAATGATCCCACTCAACCCGATAATTTAATAGGTGAAGATAATTCTGTAGTACGATTAAGAGTTATCTCTAGTAGTGATGAAGCTAAATTTTTACCCGAAAATGAAAAATTTTATGTAGATCATCCTTATACTCCAATTGAAGTTGAAGTTATTGAAACTTTATCTGGTAATCCATTATCAGGAAAGATGACGATTTATGTAGAAGGTGGAAATGTAAAAATATCTGAAGTTATAAAACAGCTAAATGAAGGTGACGTTGTAAAAAGGAATTTATCTACTTTATCTGATGAAGTCAAAAATACAATGTATATTTCATATAAGACAGACTATGATTATAAAATGAAAACTGGGAAAGAATATGCGGTCATTATAGCAAAACTAGGAAACGACGAATATGCAGTTATGGCTAATGGATACGGAATCTTTGAAAAGGATGCTTACAATAAACAAACGAAAGATGTAACGTTTAAAAATGTAATAACCAATAAAAAATTTATTTTTTAGAATCAATAATAGGTATTAAAGTTGCCTACATGTTAAAAAAGCGACAAGTCAAAAATATTCAGACTTGTCGCTTTTGTAAATGGATCTGTAAAAACTTAATGAGCGGATTTTGTTATTCAATTCGAGCTTCTACCATGATCACTTCACCATTTTTTGTTACTTTATCCGTTCCTGATTCTTTATTTTCTCTATTTTCCCACTCAACATAATAAGCATTGTTTTTAACTTCTATGTACAATATCGAAGGTGTTCCAATATGCTTTGTGTGTTCTTCAATAACTAATTGTTTAGCTTTTTCTTCTGAAAGAGTATCTTCAATTTTGGAACATCCAATAAGTGTTATAAATGAAAAAAGAATAATACATAACAGAAACTTAGATCTCATAAATAGATTCTCTCCATTACTTTGTTTGTTTAAAATATCGTTATTTTTAAAAATGGCTCTGTTAATCTTTAGTGTTGGTTTTTTTACTAAAAATTAAAGGAACATGTTGATATGTTCCCTTAGATTCATTTTCCAAGAATCATTCCTAAATCATAAAGTAATTTATTATCTGAACCAATATAACTAACTATTATTTCACCTTTTTGGTAGAAATGAGGGACGTCAACCCAACTGATTTTTGCACCACCTATACCATAACCACCATTAGATATAGTTTTTGAATCCTTTTTTGCTTCTTCTTCATTGTTATATTCATAAATAGCCAATTTTTTATCGTCTACTTTGTAATAAGTAGGATAAACAGATAAGAAAGTATGGGTTGCATTTTCTTTCTCTTTTACAACTGTATATCCTGTATCTTTTAGCTCTTGTATAAAATTTAAACTTTCAAAGGATTTCGTTTCAGTGTTACTCATGTTATTTGTAGGATTAGAGTTTCTTGGTTTATTAGTCGTGCTCGTTTTAGTTGATTTATCTGTTGTCATATAACATCCTGATAAAAGAAAGACCATGAGAATAAAAATGATAAATTTTTTCATTGAAACCCTCCCATATTAGAGTTTTTTTGTACATATTTCTACCTAAACTTTCGTTTGCATTCTATATACAAACAAATAAGAGGTAGAGATGGTCACTTTTTTGTTTAATACTGTTTTTTTACAACAATTAACCTACAAATCTCTAAGTCAACTTTCTTTATTTGTTAGTGAAATTATTGAAGGAAACTCTCTACTAGCATTTTTTAGTTGAATGGACTACCCATAGCATTATGTACGGTTTTTAAAAAAACTTTATTCGATAGCATTGCCTTATAATTAAAGGCTATGTTATCGAATAAAACTGTTTTTCACTATTAAATAAGCTTTTGGTCTTATCATCACATGTTTAGTATTTTAAGAAATGCTTTTCTATGATTTTCATTCTTTACTCTGAAGACATCATGCTTAGTAGGTCTTACTATAAATGTGGTGTTTCCTCCAAAATCTTTCCATACAAATAATACCTCTGTCGTATCATCTTCATAAGTAATAGTAACTTTAAAGTCGTCACGATGAGCCGTTGAATAGAATGCATTTTTTTCTTGATTTGCTCTGTTTAATGTCTTTGTAAAATTCTTTATCGAATTACTATCTTTAATAACTTTACCGTCATTATATTCATTTGAACTTTCATCATATTTCTGTACTTTTATGCTATCAATATTTGAAAATCCATTAGATAAATTTAAATTAACAATAATGATCGCTATAACTATTCCAATAAAGATTAAAATCCATTTCTTCATCTAAACACCCCTAATTCTATTATGGAGTACACCGTCTTACATACAAATGTTTATTGCCTTGCTTTCTTCTCATTAATAGAAACACGTTTTTCTTTTTATGTAAATTAATAAAGCGTAAAAATGTTGTGACTTAATATAAAAGGTGTAACAAAGTAGATATCATCTATGATTTATCTGATTTACGAAGAATGCAACTCTTAGTTAATCTGAATAAAAGTAATCATATCAATCAGATTTAGACTTGTTAAAATGACTTTAGTTTGGTAAATTCTAAATCTAATGCACAGATTAATTTGCATAACTAAATTTTAAAACGAGGTTTAATAATGAAGATAGGTTTTATAGGAACAGGTAATATGGGTATGGCGATTATCAAGGGCTATCTAGCAGCTGATAAGAGTCTGGCTGAAAATATATATGCTACTGACTTAAATTTTGAACAATTAAAAAATAATGCTTCTGATCTAGGTATTCAATTATGTCAAACAAACACTGAAGTTGTAACGAATAGTGACGTGGTTGTATTAGCTGTGAAACCCAATGTATATGAGCAAGTACTTACTGAAATAAAACATTTGGTTTCAGAAAATCATATTCTTGTTTCAATTGCTGCAGGAATTACTATTGCTCAAATTGAACAAACCTTACATAAATCTGTGAAAGTCGTTCGTACAATGCCAAACACTCCCGCAATGGTAAACGAGGGAATCACCGCTTTATCACGCAATAATCAAGTGTCAGATGGTGAGTTTGAGTTTGTAATGCAAATCTTCCGTAGCATTGGTAAGGCTGAAGCTATTGATGAAAAATTGATGGACGTAATACCGGGAGTAAGCGGAAGTTCTCCAGCATATGTGTATATGTTTATCGAGGCGCTTGCTGATGGTGCTGTTTTACATGGTATGCCAAGAGAACAAGCATATCGATTCGCTGCTCAAGCAGTATTAGGTTCTGCTAAAATGGTGATCGATAGCGGTCTTCATCCTGGAACTCTAAAAGATATGGTATGTACCCCAGGCGGTGCAACAATTGAAGCGGTCAAAAGCCTTGAAAGCAATCGTTTTCGTTTTGCTGTTATGGAAGCAGTCGATGTCTGCAGTCAAAAAGCTAAAAGGATGTCCCAATAGTTTAAAATAAATTTTACTTTAAGACCTGCGCAGTATCCTGAAATGGGAGACTGAGCAGGTTTAATTTGAAAGTAGAGATAAGTTTAAATTTTTTTTCGGCCTTAACTATTGGTACCAGTGGCTTTAGAAGGATGAACAATATGGATGTTTTGGCAATGAAACCCGCAGGACTCCCGTGGGAAAGTGGGTGCCTGAGACCTTAGGCTCAGGTGCTCACCTGGTTTTTCTTATTATTTGTGAAAGGCTTGTTTTATTAATATTTTTTGCTTATAAGGTATCTTCTTAAATGATTCCAGATATCAAAAAAGGCTGAGACAATTGTCTCAACCTCTATGACAGGTAAATTTATATTTGAATTATCCTACTTGTTTTGTTTCTTCCTTTGCAGGAACAACGCGTTTGATGAAAAGAGCTAGAGTCAAAGCCACGGCTGCAATTCCAACAGACACCATAAAGGCGTCGTTGATCCCTTTTAGCATCGCTTCCGTTGTTATTTGCTTTTGCATTGCAAGCTGAGCAGCCTTTTGCTGAGCAGCATCTAACACAGGTCCACCGGCCTCAGCTGCTTTCGCAGCCGCCGCCTTCGCAGCTGCAATTGCTTTTGCAGCCAATTCAGTAGCATGCGTTTTAGTACGATTAGACATAATTGTTACTAGGATTGAGGCACCCATAGCACCTGCAACTTGTTGTAAGGTACTGTTCATTGCCGTTCCGTGAGGATTCATATGTCTTGGTAATTGGTTTAATCCATTTGTCATAACTGGCATCATAACCATTGACATCCCAAACATACGTAACGTGTAAAGTAGCACTAAGTTCGTATAAGAGGTATCTAACGTTAATTGACTAAATAAATACGTTGTGATAACTGTGATTGTAAGGCCAGGTACCGCAAGTACTCGAGCTCCATATTTATCAAATAATCGTCCATTGATAGGCATCATGATTCCCATAATTAACGCCCCAGGTAACATTAGTAAACCTGATTTAATAGTTGAGATACCACGTAAATTCTGAATATAAATGGGTAGTAATAACATGGCAGAAAACATCGCCATTGAAACCACCATCGAGATCACTGATGATAAAGCAAACATTGGATATTTGTATACTTTAAAATTTAACATCGGTGTTTCTGATTTTAATTGTGAAAAGATAAAAATGATTAGCGTAATAAATCCAATAATTAGAGCCGCATATACCTCAGCATTGAAGTTTCCGTTAGCAAGCGTCCAATCCCAACCTTTTGAGCCAGCAGAACTGAATCCGTATAAAAGCCCTCCAAAACCAATACTGGATAGGATTAATGAAATATAGTTTAACTTTAGTGTTGCTGTTTTCTTTTCGCCTTTTAATAAGAAGAAACCAATTAAAACAACAGCAAATGCAATAGGAGAAACAACATGGAATAACATTCTCCAGTTATAATGCTCTAAAAGCCAACCTGATAAAGTTGGTCCGATTGCAGGCGCAGTCATGAATACGATACCGAAAAGTCCCATTGCCATTCCGCGCTTTTCAATTGGAAAACTGCTCATCATCACGTTCATCAGTAATGGCATCATAATTGCTGCACCAGATGCCTGAATCAAACGTGCTGTTAATAAAAGACTAAATGTATGAGCAAATCCAGCTGTGATTGTTCCAGCTGTGAAAAGTAGCATCGCTGTTAAGAAAATGTTACGAACAGAAAATCGTTGAATTAAGAAAGCTGATGTTGGGATTAAAACTCCGTTAACCAACATATAGCCTGTAGATAACCATTGAACAGTGGAAGGTTCAACAGCAAGATCCTTCATGATTGAAGGAAGGGCAACGTTTAATAATGTTTCATTGAACATGGAAACGAATGCACCAATCATCATGATGGCGATTATGCCATATGGTGGTTTTTTTGTAGTTTCAGTCATGGTTAAATCCTCCATTTGTTCTAGGTGCTCGACAGACCGTTTAGCTCCGAAGCAATTGGACCGAATAACTGAAGAAGTTTGATTAGAGCTTGCGATGAAACTTCGAAGTTATTCGGGAAATTGTCAAGGAGTTGGTCTGGAGAGCCCGTTTTTGTACTAGTGGTATATTTTTTGAACTTGAGTTACAATATTAGATATTATACCTAGAGTCCAAATTATGCAAGAGGAAATTTAATGTTTCTTTCCAGTTTGTAACAGCAATTTTAATTATCTAAAATGTTAATCAAATCAATATTGAACTGTAAGTCCAATATTGAAATAATAAACAAGACATGCAAATAACCAGCAATTTTAAAAGGTGAGATTATGAAAAATAAAAAGCAACACGTGGTAGAGACTGCTGAACGATTATTTAAAGAAAAGGGCTATCAGGCCACTTCCATTCAAGACATTATTGAAGCAAGTCAAATTTCAAAAGGAACCTTCTATAATTACTTCACGGCTAAGAATGAATTAGTAATTGAAGTTTTTCATGATTTTATCAGAAAAGCTGAACTTGATCGGGATGCATTATTAGATGGGAAGGATCCGAGTGACATAACTATTTTTATCAAACAAGTCGAATCATTTATTGGTACAGGTAGAAAACAAGGGTTTATGACGTTGTTTGAGGAACTGATCAATTCGCCAGAAGTTGAAGCTAAAAAATTGATGACGATTGGTAAACTTCGCATGATTCGATGGTTACAACATAGATTTACAGACATTTTTGGTGAGGACAAAAAACCTTACTTACTCGATTGTGCAATTATGTTTTTGGGCTTGCTTACGCAAAACATTCATTTTAGTTTCTGGACTAAGAAAACCACTATTGATAAATCAATGATTGTCGCTTACAGTGTGAACAGATTAATTGAGATGGTACAAGCCTTATCTAAAAGTGGTGAACAGCTCTTTGAAGCATCAGATATTGAGAAGATATTCGATAACTTTTCGAATGAAAAGGAATGTCTTGAAATGAAAATGAATCGAATCATTCAAAACATTAAGAAAGAGCTAGAAGGTAAAGAAGTTAAAGAAGCTATAGATTGGCTTGATTTCATCTTAGAAGAAATGACCAAACAAAAATCCCCAAGAAAATTCTTAGTAGAAAATGCAGTGCAAGTATTAGAAGGAAATTCACATGTTACAGAACTAGAAGAATTCAAACTGCTAAAAGAGTTCATTTTAATTGATTAATGGTACAAAGTTAAATAATTTCTATTTATTAATAGCATGTTTGAAATTCTTTTTTAAGAAATAGGAGAAATAAAATTATGACAATCGTTACTTTTTTAATAATTGCTTGGATTCTAAGCTGGTTTAAATTTGAACAACTATTTATTCAAGCGCTTAAAGAGCTTTTTAACAAAGAAGTTACAAAGGCTAGCTATTATTTTATCTTTTTTTGTATAGGTGTCTTAGGTGATATTGTTTTGCTTTTTAATGGAACATTTTATGATAATTTATAACATCTCTTATATGAAAATGAACCTACAAATACTTTTTTAAATAGATTTACGCTTTCCAAAATTTATAAACGAATAGTCATGTAAGGTTTCTACACAGTCACTTTACATGACTTTTATATTTTTTAGAGGTACAATGTCAATAAATCTATTAATCTCTTTTTATTTTTTGTTTTGAATAGGTAAAGTTCCTGTATAACAAAGGAGACGATGTATTCAATGACTAAGTATTGGAAAAGAGTTACCATATGTTTAGTACTTATCGTTTTCGGTATTGCTATTTATAACTATTTGAATATGTATCATTCTGAGGGTTACTACTCTATAACCAAAAAGAAAGTTATTAATCAAAACTACTATATTTATGTTAAAGATGGAAATGGTGTTGTTCAGTTGAAATGTTTAAAACAGGTATATGATAAGGTGATTGTTAATGAGAACCTGAAGTACCACATTTATTATATGACGAGTAAGCTTTCCCCAACTAAAGGAAAACTTTTTTTTATAAAATTTAATGAAAGTATTGATAATAGAGACAATACTACAAAAGATTAAATAAATAAGAAAAAGAGAACTAGCAGATGATACAATTAAAAATAAAGAAAGTAATAGCAGATTCAAACTGTTTATAATTAAAAAATGGCTTTTTAAACAGATATATCTTGTTTGAAAAGCTTTTTTGTTAGATTTTTAACAGATAGGGTAGACTACATTTGGTAAAATTTATTTAATAAAAAATTTACAGGAGGATTACATATGGAACATTTATTTAAAAATATTGATTTAAGCACAGTGTATGAAATGGGAGGTTTGATCGGGTATTCTGAAGGTGCCGTGCAAAGCCGGACAATTGTAAAAGAGGAAAAGGTAAATATCTCTATTTTCTCTTTTGCAAAAGGTGAAGGACTTAGTACTCATAAAACAAATGGGGATGCGTTGGTCTATATACTAGATGGACTTGCCGGTATCAAAATTGGCGATGAAGATATGCACCAAGTTGGCAAGGGTGAAATGATTATCATGCCAAAAGATATACCTCATAGTGTTGAGGCAATAGAGAACTTCAAAATGCTTCTTGTGATTGTGAAGTAACTTATTACTAATGAAACTTTCAAAAACGTTGAGATTAAAAAGTCTTAGCGTTTTTTTACGTTTATAGGAGTGGAATGATATAATTTCACTGAGTTTTTAAACAGTAGAATTTAATGAGTGATATGACAAAATCGATTGAAACTATTTTTAAATTCTAAAATATTGTCAAATGGTATTAAATTTTTCTTTAGAAGTCATATAATAGTTTTCTACATATAATGGAAAGTTATTTATAATTGAAATTTAAAATAAGGAGAAAAAAGATGAAAACAAAATTATTTGAACCGTTTCAATTAGGAAGTGTGACGTTAAAAAATCGCATCGTGATGGCGCCAATGGACATGTTTTGCGTGGAAAAAGAAGATGGATTCGTAACGGATTTTCATGTGCATCACTACGCAGCACGTGCAATGGGGCAAGTTGGTATGATAATTGTTGAAGCAACAGCCGTTACACCTATTGGTAGAATTTCACTGAATGATTTGGGTGTGTGGTCAGATGATTACATAGAAGGTTTAACAAGAATTGCAAAAGCAATAAAAGATAATGGATCAGTAGCAGCAATTCAATTGAACCATGCTGGTCGAAAATCAACTGTAAAAGAAGATATCATTGCTCCTTCAGCAGTTCCATTTGATGAAAATTCAAAAGTGCCTGCAGAAATGACAGTAGAACAAATAAAAGAAACGATTCAAGCTTTCCAAGATGCAGCTGTACGTGTGAAAAAGGCTGGTTTTGATGTGATTCAGCTTCACGGTGCGCATGGCTATTTAATTAGTCAGTTTTTATCACCACTTGCAAACAAACGTGAAGATGAGTACGGCGGTACATTAGAAAATCGTTTCCGTTTCTTGCGTGAATCAATAGAAGCTGTAAAAGTTGTCTGGAATGGACCACTTATGGTTCGTGTATCTGCTACAGATTACCTTCCTGAAGGCGCAACCATTGAAGACCATATCCAATATGCAAAATGGATGAAAGAATTAGGCGTTGACCTGGTGGATGTAAGCTCTGGTGGAGTTGCATTAGCGAAAATTGATGTATTCCCTGGTTATCAAGTTCCTTTGAGTGAACAAATCAAGCATGGAGCAAATGTACCGACTGGAACGGTTGGCTTCATTACAAACGGAACTCAAGCAGAAGAAATTTTACAAAAAGATCAAGCAGATTTAATTTGCCTTGGACGTGAATTACTTCGTGATCCATACTGGGCATATCGTGCTGCATTAGAGTTAGGCGAAGAAATTGAAGCGCCGTATCAATACAAACGCGGTTGGGTATATCCAAAAAAACGTTAATTTTTAAAGTCTGGGAATTCTTTGGCATGAATAGTAAAACCTGTTTGGGTAACAATATTTTTGAAACTACATAAGTGAGGTCAAAAATATGGTTCAAGTAAAAGATGTCATGTCAACAGGAATAGACTTTTGCACTACATTAGATAACGTATACGAAGTAGCAGTTAAAATGAAAAACGATGATGTTGGAATCATTCCAATTTTGGATGAAGGAAAACTCGTTGGTGTAATTACCGACCGAGATATTGTTGTCGATGGTACTGCTGAGAAGAAAGCTGGTTCAACAAAAGTAACGGATATTATGACGACGAAATTAGTAACAGTTACACCTGAAACAAGTATTGAGGAAGCAGCTGAACTAATGGCAAAACACCAAATTCGTCGCCTACCAGTAGTGGAAGATAAAAGACTCGTTGGAATGCTTTCATTAGGTGATTTGGCTACAGAAAATACTGTAGATCATGCAGCAGGCGAAGCACTGAAAGAGATTTCCGAAGATAAATAAAAAATTAACACTTTATGAAATGCAAGGACAAAGTCCTTGCGTTTTTTTTGTGTTTATCCAGCACAATCTTTATATAATTCTTTTTCATATGATTTCCTTCAAAAACTATATTTGCAACTGATTTTAATAGAAGAAACTTAATTAATTCATAAGTACAAAAAAGTTTATTCTCTATCTTTTTATAGATTTTTTTTCGACTCGTTTGATAAATGATATGTAATTCCCTTGCATAAAATCGCGGCTCATTTCTTTTCACTTAGATTTGCAATTAATATTGAAAAATTCATTGATATTGTTAGAATTTTTAGATAATATATAAGGTAATGTTTTTGATATAATGAGAAAAAAAGATAAAAAATTAATTTTTTAAGATGAAATTAATGGTAAATTAACGGATAATAATGGTATACCTTGAAAGTTCATGTTAAATACATTTATGTGAAGTAAACTAAAAGAGTTTACTTTGCCTTAACCAAAATAAAATAAATATATTTTTTGTTTAATAGATACATATTTGAATAGTGAATAGGGGGTGTGTTTAGTGGAAAATGGAAATCTTTTTGGAAGTCATCAAGTTTTAAATTCTATAAATAAGTATTTAACCAGTGTTCGAAACGGCGAAGAAGTCGAAACATTAAAAGTAGTTGAATTTATAGAACAAAACTTTGCTGATAATAATGATAATAAGGCGATTGTACATTCTATTGTTAATGAATTGGATGGAATCAAGAATCAATTAGAGAACCTGAAATGGTTAAATAAACATTATAAAATTTTGCACGACTTCTCTCTGGAATGTAGTAAAACGTTGAACGAGGAAACACTTCATAAAAAAGCGTACGAATTAGTTTCTCAAGTAATGCCTACTGATTCATTTTTTATTGCTACTCACAATGAGGGCGACCCTGAAATTAAATTTGTGCTTCTAGTGGAAAATGGTGAATATTTTCCACAAACGACATTAGAATTTGGTGAAAACGTAACATCGAAGGCAATTAAAACAAGAGAAATCATTCATCATAAATCTACAACTGGTGAGCATAAATATGTACTTATTGTTGGAAATAATCCTAGTGGGTCAACTCTTTTTGTTCCAGTCATTATTGATGATCAAGTAAAAGGAGTCATATCAGCTCAAAGTATTCGTGACTTTGCTTACCTCAAAGAACATGAGGAATTATTACAATTGATCGGTACTCAGATTTTTAACTCAATGGAAACTGCAAGATTGTATGAAAAAATATACTCAATGTCCTATACAGACGAATTGACGGGCTTGAAAAATCGTAGAGCATTTCATAAAGCATTGACTGAATTAATTGATATGGATACCCAACCTCTAATTCTAATTATGATTGATTCCGATAATTTAAAGATCGTGAATGATAACTATGGTCATGATGGCGGAGACTTATATTTAAATGTTGTTGCTCAAGGCATAAAAAGTATTTGTAATGATGATATCGAAGGGTATCGATATGCGGGTGATGAATTTATGATCATCATAAAAGGAAATATGGTGCATCATCAGGAACAAATCATCAATGCACTTCGTAATTTTTATCTAAATAATCCCGTTCAACTTTCTAATCAACTACTAACCATTTCAGCTAGTTTGGGAATAGCGACTTATCCAACAGATGGGACGACAGTAGAGGCCCTTAAAAAATCAGTTGATGATGCATTGTACTGTGCAAAATGTGATGGTAAAAATAAAGTAGTTTTTGCGAATAACAATTAATTGTACCTTTAAACTAATAAATCCTCGCTCACAAATGTATGTGTGCGAGGATTTTTTGCGTATGTGATAACTCCAAAAAAGTTTCTGTATTTATCTTTTTATACACAGTTGACAACAGCAAAAATGGAAATTAAAATACATATTAGCACTCGGTAGTATAGAGTGCTAACGCCAAAACTTTAAAAATGAAAGGACTATAAAGTATGGAAAAAATGCAGTTTAAAGCAGAATCAAAAAGACTTTTAGACATGATGATTCACTCCATTTATTCAAACAAGGAAATTTTTCTACGGGAACTCATTTCAAATAGCAGTGACGCGATGGATAAAATGTATTACAAGGCGCTTACTGATGATGGGATTGTTTTTGAGAAAGAAAACTATTACATAAAAGTAGCTATCGATAAAGAAAACAGAACACTCACAATCTCTGACACTGGGATAGGTATGACCAAGGAAGAACTTGAAAGCAACCTTGGAACAATTGCGAAAAGTGGTTCACTTGCATTCAAAACAGAAAATGAATTGAAAGATGGGCACGATATCATCGGTCAATTTGGTGTAGGATTCTATGCTTCTTTCATGGTAGCGGACACGGTAACTGTGATTAGTAGAGCGCATGGCAGCGAAGAAGCGTATAAGTGGGAATCAACGGGTGCTGAAGGTTATACGATTGAGCCAACAGATAAAGAAGAAGTTGGAACAGTCGTTATTCTGAAAATACGTGAGAACTTAGAAGAAGAAAACTACGATGAATATTTAGAAGAATACCGCATTAAAAGCATCATTAAGAAATATTCCGATTTCATTCGTTATCCAATCAAAATGAATGTGACGAAGAGTGAAAAAGTTGGGGAAGAATGGGAAGAGCGTCAAGTTGAGGAAGTCATCAATAGCATGGTTCCGATTTGGAGAAAGAATAAGAGCGAGCTGACAGATGAGGATTATGAAAAATTCTATCAAGAAAAGCATTACGGTTTCGATAAGCCACTTAAACATATTCATCTGAGTGTAGACGGAACGGTTCGCTATCGTTCAATTTTGTATATTCCAGAGAAAATGCCATTTGATTATTACACGAAAGAATATGAAAAAGGTCTAGAGTTATATTCTAGCGGAGTCCTAATCATGAATAAGTGCGGGGACTTACTCCCTGACTATTATAGTTTCGTCAAAGGGATGGTCGATTCAGAAGACTTATCACTCAACATCTCAAGGGAAATTCTGCAGCAAGATAAGCAATTAAAATTCATTGCAAAGAATCTGAAGAGCAAAATTACACGTGAACTTCAAAATTTATTAAAGAATGATCGTGAAAAATACGATACATTCTATGGTGCATTTGGTAGACAGCTTAAGTATGGTGTGTACAGTGACTTCGGTATGAACAAAGAAGAACTGCAAGACTTGATCATGTTCTACTCATCAAAAGAAAAGAAGCTCGTCACGTTAGATGAATATGTATCTCGCATGCCAGAAGATCAAAAATATATTTACTATGCAACTGGCGAAACGTATGAACGAATTGAGAAACTTCCACAAACTGAGCTTGTTGCAGACAAAGGCTATGAAATTCTGTACTTCACAGACGATATCGATGAGTTTGCAATTAAAATGCTGATGACCTACAAAGAGAAGGAATTTAAGTCCGTTTCTAGTGGTGATTTAGGCATTGAAGCAGAGGAAAAGAACAAAGAAGTTCAAGAAGAAAATAAAGATCTTTTCGGTAAAATGAAAGACGTGTTAGCTGGTAAAGTTAAAGATGTTCGTGCTTCAACTCGATTGAAATCCCATCCAGTTTGTTTCTCCACAGATGGCGAAGTTTCTATTGAAATGGAGAAAATCCTTCGTGCAATGCCAAACGACCAAAACATCCAGGCGGAGAAAGTTCTTGAAATCAACGTGAACCATGCTGTATTCCAGTCTTTGAAGAATGCAGATGAGGCCAAATTAGCGTTATTTACAAACTTACTCTACAACCAAGCTTGTCTCATCGAAGGGTTACCGGTTGGCGATCCAGTTGAATTCGCTGATTCAATTTGTCAATTGATGGTGTAAATATACAATAGTTTAGTATACGAGGTTGATTTCGCTGATTCAATTTGTCAATTGATGTTGTAAATATACAGTAGTTTGGTATACGAGGTTGAATTCGCTGATTCAATTTGTCAATTGATGGTGTAAATATACAATAGTTTAGTATACGAGGTTGATTGTAGATTCGAATATCAATTACTATTTAAAAAATAAGAACAGAAGGGAAATTTTTTCTCTTCTGTTTTTTAGTTTTATCCCTTAAATGAAAGATACTTTTTATAATTTTCTACTTTTGTAAATTACGGACATTCAAATTTAAAAAAATTTGTAGTATTCTAGGCATATTTCTGGATTTGTGTAAGAATTTGTTTAATAATGTAAAAAAATGTAGTGCACAGACGTAATCTAGAATCATAGTATCCTATAAAAAGTTTACAGTTTAATGCTTAAAAGTGTGAGTAATGAACAGTTAAAATAGGGGGTTATTATGGAGCAGCTGAATCAAAATAAAGAGTTTCAAAAGTCATTAAATGGCATGAAGGATAAAGTCATCAATTTGATAATAGGAATTTTCGCCATTATCAATATTCCAGCTCTCTTAATCTCATTGTCTAGAATTGCATACATCGGTGTTAAACCAGTCATGATTTTGCATATTGTTCTGTGCCCAATCCTTCTAGTTTTATATATTCTTAGAAATAAACTAAAAACCATAACAAAAATAGTAATCGTAAATGCTATTCTAATAGCGATTCCTTTGGCAGGATATTTAACATTTGGGTTTGTTAATAGTGTTAGTTATTCCTTTGCTTTATGCGTTACGATGATGACAGTCCTACTAGGGAAGAAAGCAGGCTACATTAATTTTTCAATCATGTGTTTCATTGTTTTTATGTCATTTTTGGGCTTTAAATCAGGTTTTTTTAAATATGATGTAAGCACAAATATGTTATTGACGAATACTGCTTTTTGGTTAAACCAATCCATCCCAATGTTCATGATTTCATTCACGATCATAAGCAGTTTAGGTATGATTTATGAATATCTAGTGAAAGTGATAACAGAAACGAAAGTACAAAATGAAGAACTTCTGCATTCTAGAAATAATTATAAAAAATTATTAGAATTTTTTCCTGACGCTGTCATTCTCAAGCATAAACGTAACATTATTTATGCAAATAAGGCTGCAGTGAAGCTTTTTAAAGCGAAAAATGAACAAGAAATAAAGGAAAAGTCTTCTTATGATCTTACTCATAGTGACTATTACGATGTGCTAGAGGATATTCTTGAGAAACAATCAAACGGTGAAAATCTAGAAAGTTTTATAGATTATAAGATTGTCACATTTGATGAAGAAGTCATTGATGTGGAACTCTGTCATATTATTTTAGAACCAAAAGAAGATCAAATGTTTTTAACAGTTTTACATGATATTTCTGAAAGAAAAAGAATTGAAAAGACGATGAAATTATTAAATGAGGCACAGGAAAGTGAAAATCTCAGAACAGAGTTTTTTGCCAATTTGTCTCACGAACTACGAACTCCAGTGAGTGTTATATCTAGTGCGCTTCAAGTAATGGAAAAAGTTACAGATGAAAAGAGTACTAGAAAATATACGGCTATGATTAAACAAAATTGCTATAGGCTTATTCGACTAATCAATAATCTCATTGACTCAACAAAAATTGATGTTGGATTTCTAAAGCTAAACGTTTCATGTAATAACATCGTTTCTGTGGTTGAAGATATTTCCATGTCTGTAAATGGTTTTATAGAGTCAAATGGGATGACTATGGTATTTGAAACAGAAATAGAGGAAAAGTTTTTGGATTTTGATTCGGATGCTATTGAAAGAATCATACTTAACCTGATTTCTAATTCTGTAAAATTCAGACATGTTAATGGCACGATTTTTATTCGAATTTTTGATAAAGGTGACAGGGTAATGATCAGTGTAAAGGATGATGGTATAGGCATTCCACGCGAACAACAAGAATTTATTTTTGATCGATTCAAAAAAGTTGATCGGTCCTTTACAAGAAATGCAGAAGGAAGCGGTATAGGATTATCTATAGTAAAGTCTCTTGTTGAGCTACATAAGGGAACCATTGAGTTAATAAGTGAAGAAGGTATTGGAAGCGAATTCGTAATAGAACTACCCGTAACTGGAAATAGGAAGGAATGTTGTATCCATTGTGTGAGAGAACCTTCTAAAGATATCGCACAAAAAGTAAACATTGAGTTTTCTGACATCTATACAGTTGCGTAATATGGCTAAACAATTTAACTCACTTATACTTGATTGAAAACAAATAGATCTAGGTACCTCTTCTTGTATAAATACAAAAAGAGGTGTTTTTATTTTATCTGTTAATGATTTCTATATGCTTTAGTGAATTTTGGAGTTATTTGCTCTTTTACCTAAATTTTAAGAATTAATTTTAAAAACCGCAAATAAACTTAGCTTTGGTATACTTATACTCATTCGCAATATAAAAACAGAAAAATCTGAGTAAAAATCCTAAATTCTAAATTAGAGTTTTCTAGGTTAGGGCAACTCCCGTTGTTAACTCTTCCTTGTCATTAGAATTTTCTTTCAGATTTTTTACTTGCATTTCTATCGAGACTTAATATTAAAAAAAACAAAAAGTTGGTACTACATGTTAAAACAATCTTGGTTTAAAAATGTCTTACTCTATATGACCAGTACAACAACCTACTATCTAGGATCATTTCTTGTTCAATATGTGATTATTTGGCATATTACGTTAAAAACGGATTCTGGTATTATGATGACCATATCGACCATGTGTGGTTTTTTGCCACAGATGTTTATTTCATTATTCGCAGGCGTCTGGGCTGACCGATATGATCGCCGAAAATTAATGACTACTGCATTCGTAACAAACGCAGCCGCATCACTCGTCCTAGCGATTTTGTTTACAACGGGCTTTGATGCGATTTGGTTATTGTTCGTTTACTCGGTAATTCGTTCAGCCTGTACGGGGATTTCAAATCCTGCTGCAAATGCACTGCTTCCTTCGCTCGTTCCAAGCGAGGACTTAATCAAAATTAATGGGTTGAACGGCACTATTTTTTCAGTCATTCAGTTACTATCACCAGTTTTTGGAGGTCTATTATTGGGACTGTTTCCGATTGGCCCGATATTTTTTACCTGTGTAGTTACAACAATACTTTCAATTGCTGTCTTATTTAAAGTGAAGTTACCACCAGTTGTTGAAAAGCATGAATCAGAACAGAAAAGTGTGCTACATGATTTAAAAATGGGTTTTGTATATGTCAAGGAACATCTATTTGTAAAGACTATTTTAATTTTTTATGCGTTTTTAATGTTTTTAATTGTACCCTCATCTAGTCTCTCACCGCTGCAAATCAAGAGAAGTTTTGACGGTGGAATAACAGAGTTAACTATTATTGAGGTTGCTTTTGGTGTGGGTGCTGTTATTGGTGGAATGCTACTTTCTTTCACAGGTGGATTTAAGAACAGAATTCGTTCCATTTCAATAACAAGTATGTTATTTGGCGTCTACTCTCTATTATTAGGGAGTGTAGGTAATTTTCTAGTTTACTGCATAATTATGGTGATTTTAGGTATGACCGTCCCGTTCTACAGCTCGCCGACCGTGACTACGATCCAGCAAAGTGTTGAGTCAGATAAATTGGGCCGAGTCATGAGCTTTTACGGTATTATCGCTTCAGCTGCAATCCCGGTAGGCATGATGGTTTTCGGACCGCTTGCCGATATCGTAAAAATTGAATATTTAATGCTAGGATCAGGTGTTGCGCTTATCTTTGTAGGAGCGATGATGTTTAAGAACAAAAACTTGAACGGTCACCACGAAATACAATTAGAAGAAGCCATTTAATAGCACTTAAGTGGTGAAGTTTCAATTATATATGGGTATATGTTTACCTTTATATGATAAGGATGAGAGTAACACAATTGATCGGAGATGAAGAGGATGTATTGGCTTTTTCAATTCGTTTTTTGTAAGCTCTTCAGAATTAAGCAGTAAATAAGTGAATTGAACTGATTTTTACTACTTAAACGAAATAAACTCAAAAGTCGTATTGAAAAATAGGCTTTTGAGTTTATTTTATATATATATGGTACATAAACGAGTAGCGCTTAAATTGTTGAGACAACTTGGTACAATTCAATCATTGCTTGGCATTATTGTACGCCCATGCACAATTGTACATTCTGATACCAGCTAGTACCTGGCATAAGTTCAGCTTTATTACTTGTGAAGAGTAATAGTAACCCAAAATCTCATACAACCTTGAATACAATTCATAGATTATAAAGTTTAAAAATATAAAAATATAAATAATAAAAAAGGTATTTACATTGATAGGGATCCGTGATAAATTAGAGAACCGCTGTTGAAAAGCGTGTCGAAAATTGTCGAAAAAGTTGTTGACAATGATTCGTAACGGTGATAAGATGATTCTCCACCGTATCGAAGCGAGTGAAAAATGATTCTGAAAAAGCTGTTGATTCTCAATAGCAAAAAGTTGATTTTCTATCGTTTAGAACGTGTCGAAAATTGTCGAAAAAACTGTTGACAATGATTCACAACGGTGATAAGATGGTTATCTGCCTTTGAGAGGCGGATGAAAATTGCTCTTTGAAAACTAAACAAAACGAAACGCCAAGTGTAAGGGAAATCATGAAAATGATTTCAAAAATGAATTAAAAAATTTGAGCAATCAAATCATTTAATAGACTTTAAAGCCTTTGGGCTTTTATAAAACTATTGGAGAGTTTGATCCTGGCTCAGGATGAACGCTGGCGGCGTGCCTAATACATGCAAGTCGAGCGAGATAGATTTGAAAGCTTGCTTTCAAATCTATCTAGCGGCGGACGGGTGAGTAACACGTGGGTAACCTACCCTTTAGATTGGGATAACATCAGGAAACTGGT
>JARBTR010000015.1 GCA_029240105.1 Caryophanales bacterium
AGCTTCCTCAAGTGTTTCGTTTTTGCGAACAACTGTTTTAGACATCTCTTTCCCTCCTCTCAGTACAATCAACTTTATATTTACATGAAAACATGTACCAAAACATTATAAACGAAATGTTATATCAAGGTCAACTATTAACTAGAGATTTTAAAAACAAATTTAATAGTGACCAATTTATATTGCTATGGAAAGTATAATCATTTTCCAATACAACCATTTTTAAGTGATTGTATAACTACTTAATAGTCAGAATCAGCTGTTAAACCTTGTACAATGGCAATTCCAGCACTTGCTCCAATTCGCGTTGCGCCAGCATCTACAACAGCCTTTGCATCAGCAGCATTACGAACACCACCGGATGCTTTTACACCAAGGTCTGGACCAACTGTTTTACGCATTAATGCGATATCTTCAGGTGTTGCGCCACCACCATTGAAACCTGTAGACGTTTTAACAAAGTCTGCTCCGGCTTTAACTGATAATTCACAAGCAATTACTTTTTCTTCTTCAGTTAAAAGAGAAGTTTCAATAATAACTTTTGATCCTGCACGCCCTTTTGAGGCATCAACGACAGCACGAATATCTCTTTCTACTAATTCTAGGTCGCGATCTTTTAATGCACCTATATTAATAACCATATCTACTTCGTTTGCCCCATTTGCTATAGCGTCACTTACTTCAAATGCTTTCACTTCAGGAGTATTTGCTCCTAAAGGAAATCCAATAACAGTACAAACCATTACATCTGTACCTTTTAATTGTTCAGCAGCAAATTTTACCCATGTAGGGTTCACGCAAACTGATGCGAATTGATGTTCCTTCGCTTCCGCACAAAGTTTTTCAATTTGCGACTTTGTTGCATCTGCCTTTAATAAAGTGTGGTCAATTAAACTAGCAATGTTCATAACATTTCCTCTTTTCTATTCACTAGTAAACATTTAGGAGTAGTTGTATAGACAGTATGTGCCTGCTCTTTCCTTTTTTATTCCAAAACTTTCACAACTTTCCCTTCACAATAAGGATAGTTTGATTTTGTCATTTTTACTTTGACAATTTTTCCAACCATCTCTTCCGAGGCAGGAAAAACCATTCTTAGATAATTATCAGAATAACCCTCATACATAGTAACACCATCTACTTCCTGATGTCTTTCCTCTGGGATTACTTCTAAAACTTCATCTACAAATTTATCAGCGTATTCCATTGACAGCTGGTTAGAGAGTGTGATTAAACGTTGCACACGTTCATTTTTGATTTCCTCATCCACTTGATTTTCATATTTTGCAGCGGGAGTTCCCGTGCGTTTTGAATATGGGAAAACATGCAACTCTGAAAACTTTTGTTCTTTTATGAAATTGTACGTTTCCAAGAATTCTTCTTCAGTTTCACCTGGAAACCCTACGATTACGTCAGAGGTAATGGCTAAATCAGGCAGTGCCTCACGTAGTTTCGCAATTTTCTCAGCAAATTCTGAAGTTGTATATTTACGGTTCATTCGCTTTAAAACAGTGTCAGAAGCAGACTGTATCGGTACGTGAAGATGTCTTACGACTTTTTCAGATTCGCTAAGAACTTTTATAACTTCATCAGTGATTTGCGAAGCCTCAATAGATGAAATTCGAATGCGTTTTAAACCCTCTACCTGCTTATCTAAATCACTTAATAAATCTGCAAGTTTGTAGTTTTCAAAATCAATACCATACCCACCAGTGTGTATACCTGTAAGTACTATTTCCTTATATCCAGCGTCAACGAGTTGTTGCGACTGACGAACAACCTCTTTTGGATCCCGAGAACGCACAAGCCCACGCGCCCATGGAATGATGCAAAATGTACAGAAATTATTGCAGCCTTCTTGAATTTTAAGAGATGCACGTGTTCTATCTGTAAAAGATGGTACATCTAATTCCTCAAAAACCTTTGTTTTCATTATGTTTCTTACTGCATTAATAGGCTGACGTGTTTTCTCGTATTCTTCTACCATTTCTAGTAATTTATCACGGTCTTGTGTTCCTACAACAATATCCAGGCCAGGTATGTCTAACAGTTCAGCTCCTGCAATTTGAGCATAACAGCCTGTTGCAATAATAATGGCATCAGGGTTCTTACGAATTGCTCGGCGGATCACTTGTCGTGATTTTTTATCCCCGGTATTCGTAACCGTACATGTATTAATGATAAATACATCAGTGGTTTGGTCTTCCTCCACTCGTTCATAACCAGCTTTCTTGAATAATTGCCACATGGCTTCTGATTCATAGCTGTTAACTTTGCAACCTAATGTATGGAACGTCACTTTTTTTGACGATTTATTTGTTAGAGTATCTATGTTCAACAATCCTTTCAGAGTTATAACTAAATTATTTTATCACAAATAGTGTGAATTTTAGGTGGTTTTAAAATTTGTTCGTAATAGCTATAAATTTTATATCAATTCTAGTTTAAGTATTTTCTATGTAAACCATTTTTATATGGTTTTCAAATTAACACATTACAAAATCTCTTGAAAATTCTACCTTCTTTCCTAAAAGCACTGAAAAATTCTATATTCACTCATAAAAAGGACCGCATTTTTTTAGCACCTAAATGCTTATAGCAAAGGGTATTTGCGTTACATGCGGACGCTTTCCGCGGGCGGTCCGTGAGCCTCGCTTTCCCGCTGGAGTCGCCGCCTTTCACTTCAATCCCCTTAAAAGTTGATTTACCTCCAATTAACGCATGCGATTCAATTACAATGAAAAAACCCAAAGTTCTGTAACCAAAATTTTTAATTTTTTTAAAAAACTATTGCAACAAAATGTGCTTGTATAGTGTCTAATAGTATAGAACACTAAAATTTCCAATAGTTGTGACCTTTTAAACTCAACTATTGTTTTCTTTGCAAAGAGGTGTTGGGGAGTGTTTTTATTTTCTTCTATTAGTTTTTCTGAAAGTGAAAATGATAGAATCAGTCAATTTCGAGAATTGTACTCATTGTATTGGACCGATTTATATCGATTCGCCTATTACATGCTTGGAAATCGTCAAGATGCCGAGGATGCTGTTCAAGATGCTGTTTTATTAGCTTACAAAAATTTTTCTCAGCTGAAAAATCCAGACGCTTTTAAATCATGGTTGTTTACGATTTTATCTAACCGATGTAAACGAAAATTGCGCATGATTATTCGAAATCGAAAGTTCATGTTTGATTCTGACATTTCAATGGTAACTAATACAGGAAGAACAGATGAATTGCAAAATGCGATTGACTTATATAGCGAAATTGAAAAGCTATCATTTGAAGAAAAGTTAATTATGAACCTTTCAATACATGGAGGATATAAAAGTCATGAGATATCAAAAATCGTTGATATGCCTGAAGGTACAGTTCGTTCAAAACTCCATCGGGCTATACATAAAGTCAAAAACAAATTAAGAGAGGATGAATAAAATGAATTTTGAAGATAAAGCAGATCAAAAAATTTCAGAAGATGTTTCAATTTTAAAAGAAAAATTACAACCGCTGGATGAGAAACTGACAGTTCCCTCTTCTCTGCATCCTGTATCTGTTTCTTTACAAAAAGAAAAGCGTACTAGATATTTTAAAGCTATAGCCATTGCCGCATCTGTTGCTATTATACCTTTTGCTTTATGGACTCTTAACCAGTTAAAAACAGAAACTAAAATCAAAAAAATCAATAAAAAAATTGAACAAATTACCCAAAAAGTAGATGATAACGGGGTAAGTTACGACGATGTTAAACAAGTTTATCTTGCGATAAAAAAACGTAATGATTTGGTTTCGGCCACTGATGGGAATAGAACCTTTGGTGGGGCATTAAAAAACGGCAGATCTGAACTCATGATGGCAGACAAGGCTAATCTGGCTAATTCAACATCTGTTTCTAAAACAAATGTACAAGTTGATGGGGTTGATGAAGCGGATATTGTAAAGACAGATGGTAAGACGTTTTTTTCTGTTTCAAACGTTCCCTATTATACAAAAATGACCGCATCAGGTATGTATCAAGAAAAAAGCACTGTTCAAATCACTAGTTCACTTAGAACTGGTGAAATGAAGCTGTTACATTCAATTCAAATTGATGGAAATGTTTCTGAGCTATATTTAAAAGATGACCTACTAGTCATAATCAACCAACCTACAACAGAGTATTACGATAAAAAAGGTGATAAAAAGATTACAAGTAAAGAATATTTTGATTTGATGCAAGAAAATAATAATATTATCTCGAATCAAAGTGCATATGAAGAGTTTTATAAAAATTATGTTTCAATTAATAAAACTAGCGCACGAATATACGATGTAAGCAAACCTGATGCACCGGTATTGAAAAGAGAATTTTCTCAAGATGGATTTTACCAATCATCTCGACTAGTAAATAATCATTTATACCTTATTTCAAACGCACCTAAAGAAGGCGAATTTGAAAGCCAAACGAAGGAAGAAGATGTTGAATTAAATCAAATTATTCCATACTCACAAGACAGTTTAACCGAAAATAAAGAAACATTGGTTAGTGGGAAATGTATCACAATTTCTCCTAATCCCACCTCTTTTCAATATGTCGTTTTAAGTGGGCTTGATATCTCAGCAGAAACTGAGGCACAAACTGTAGCATGCCTTGGCGGTGGCAGTACTATTTACGCAAATGAGAAATCACTTTATGTATTAGCACCTGAATATTCAGATTTGTACGGTACTACGGAAAGTAATTTTATTATGATAGACCGGGCCATGCCTTTTTCAAACAAAACAAACATAAAAAAATTCAATCTAAATAATGGCGCGCCAAAATTATTCGCATCAGGTACGTTACCTGGTGGTATCTTAAATCAATTTTCTCTTGATGAATTTGAGGGGAATTTACGGGTTGCTGTTACTGAATACGGAGAAAAGCAATCGAATTCGATCTATGTTTTAAATGAAAATCTTGAGACTATAGGAAAAATTACTGAGTTAGCTCCAGGAGAAAGAATCTATTCCGTTCGTTTCATGGGTGAAAAAGGTTATGTAGTTACCTATAAACAAGTTGATCCACTTTTTGCATTGGACTTAAAGGAACCAACCAATCCTAAAGTAACGGGAGAATTAAAAATCCCTGGGTTCAGTGAGTATCTACACCCCTATTCAGATGGCTTTTTAATTGGGATTGGTAATGATACGAAACCTAACGATCATGGTGGCGAACAAAGAAATGGCATGAAAATTTCCATGTTTGATGTTCGTGATCCGCTTAGCCCTAAAGAAGTACAAAGTTTACCTATTGGGGATACGTATTCTTATTCGGAAATTTTGCAAAACCATAAGGCGCTTTTATACTCAAAAGAAAAAAATTTAATTGGTTTCCCTGTTCAAACAAATGGTTCAAACGAATTTTTCGTTTTCAAAATACTTGAAAATAAAGGATTTGAACTAATTGGGAAAGTTTCGCAAAAACCAGCAGATTGGGAAAAGAGAGAATCAATGCTAAATTACGGGAATAACTACTCTTACTCTTCCATGATTCAGAGAGGCATATTAATTGATGATGTACTATACACAGTTTCAGTAGACGGCATCAAAGCAAGTTCAATACATGATTTTAAACCAATTAGCCAAGTTGACTTTCCAGAATAAGAAATCCATTTACTTTACCCCCCATGTAAAGTTAATAAATGAAAGAACGCAAAACAAATTGCTTAAATGCAAGTTGTTTTGCGTTCTTTTATTTACTGTTTAAGTAGATTTATTATCGAATAGCGATATACCGTTTAAGGATATTTATTTTACCGATTATGGATATTTATTTTACCGATTAAGGATATTTATTTTACCGATTAAGGATATTTATTTTATGATTATCATAAAATAAATATTGACAAAGATTATTTTTTTTATGTATTATCATAATAATAAGAAAGAAATTTATGAAAAGTTACATCGGAGAAATCTAGCCGTGTATTGTTGCCAATCGTCTCCGATTCCTTGGACAATTCTGACACGCGCTCTACTTCCTAAATCTCTATTGGATTTAGACTATCGCGGAGGAGGTACTCTACATAATGATTGTCGTAAATCTTGATGTTGTAATGGCCCAAAGGAAAATGAGTTTAAATGAACTTTCACAAAAAACGGGCATTTCAACAACCAATCTTTCCATACTCAAAACAAATAAAGCAAAGGCAATACGATTCTCTACTCTTGAAGTAATTTGTGACGTTTTAAATTGTACACCAGGTGAAATTGTTACGATCCAAAAAGAAAATAAATAGATTTAAATTCATTTAAGGAGGAGAAAAATGAATAACTCGATTGATAATCAATCAGATGTTTTAAATCAAAAGCCCATATATAAACCGGAACAAAAAAAATACGACATCTCGCCAACAAATGGAACGACTTTACTCGTTGTTTCTGTCCTACTTGGTTTTATATTCACCATTTGTTTTTCAGATCCATCGATCTTTCCTAATCTATCGTTATTAGTCTTTACTATTTTTACGGTTGTTTTTGTTCCCTATATTTTTAGAAAGTTTCATTGCCTTCAAAACAGTAAGGGATTGATTTGGGCGATTCCGATGCTCTTTTTAGCTACATGTAATTTGATTTTTTCAATTAATGCTTTTACTTACCTAAATTGTTTGGCTGAACTTGGTTTACTAGCTATTTATTCAAATGCACTTCTTTCAAACAAACCACTTTTTTCAGGATTCACCGTTTTCTTTAAGCGTACTTTTAGTACCCTTTTACCTGACAAAATTGGAGTTGGTATGTTCTTACTATTTAATATAATCAAGACTAATTCTGAACAGGGACATTCAACAAAAGTTAATCATTTTAAGAAGATTCTAATCGGGGTTGTGCTATCCCTTCCATTTCTAATTATTATCACAACTCTTTTGTTCAATGGAGATTTGGTTTTTAGAGAATTGATTAATCATTCCTTTAGCGGCTTTTTTGACTATTTTAAAGGCTTTGATTTAGGTAAATTTTATTTTAGAACTATTGTGTTTTTCATCTCCACCTTTTACATTATGGGTTATTTATATCATTCTAAGGTAAACAAAAAAGAGTATACATCACGTGAAATGAAAACCGGTATTGACCGAACAATATCGATAACATTTTTAACGATGTTAAATGCGCTTTTTCTAGTTTTCTGTGTCATTCAATTCACTTATCTATTCACAGACGGTGTTCTTACTCTCCCAGCAGATTTCACTTATGCAGAATATGCACGAAAAGGATTTTTTGAATTGCTTTTTGTAAGTTGCATTAACTTTGCAGTTGTCATTGCTTTCTTGAATTTTATGAAAAGAATGGATAATAAGAGCCTTGTTAAAAAAATGTTGTTTGCATTATGTGTCTTCACTGGATTACTAATCAGTTCCTCTTTTTATAGAATGTTTATGTATGTGGATTCTTACGGGTTTACGATACTACGAGTTGCGGTTCTTACATTCTTAATTATGGAATGCATTCTAATTGCGATGGCTACAATCAGCATATTCAAAGAGAACCTTCAGCTATTTAAAAGTTCGTTTTATGTCAGCTTATGCTTTTACTTACTAGTAAACATCCTTGCAAGTGAACCTACTGTCACATGGTTGAATATTGAAAGATTCCATCAAACTGGTAAATTCAGTAACCAATATTTTGCAGAAGAAACACTTGTTGATAGCCTTGGAATGATGAGGGAATTTTATCAGGAAGTACCTAATGATGAGGATGCAGAAATTAAGGATAACCTTTCTAAGGGGATTAACCGTATCGAAAGCAATTTAAATAATGAACAGTCTCACTGGCAAAATTATTCGATTATTAAAGAATTAAATACAAAATAAATTCCTGTATCGTAGATATACAAAGTAAATGACCGTTCATTTTTGAGCGGTCATTTTATTAATTTTTGATATCTACTTTGAAACAGAATCTAAAATACGTAATTTTATGTTTAGAAATTATTTAACTCCAATGCATAACTAATTGCCGACAAAGCATAAAGAGGTGCTGTCTCAGCTCGTAGAATTCTTGGTCCAAGTCCACATGATATGAATCCACTCGCAACAAGTTGATCCATTTCCTGCGAATCTAAACCACCTTCAGGTCCAAAAATTAGTATGATCTTTTGTCCGGCTTTGCATGATTTTAGTGATGCTGCTAGAGTTGATTGTTCGCCTTGTCTTGCACTTTCTTCATACGCAATCAGTTTAACATCGAAGTTTTTCGAGTGCTCAATTAACCCTTTTACATTTTTTACATCTAATACGGTTGGAATAATGGTTCGATGGGATTGCTCTGCTGCTTCTTTTGCAATTTTGTTCAGTCGTTCAACTTTTTTATCTGATTTTTTGTCATCCCATTTAACAACTGACCGTTTAGCTGCGAAAGGAACGAAATAATGAGCTCCTAATTCAGTGCCCTTTTGAACTATCAAGTCAAGTTTATCGCCTTTTGGAAGTCCACAAACGACTGTTACCTCAACAGGTAGTTCAGTGTTTTCTGTAATCCATTCAATCGGCTTAGCAACCAATTTTTGCTCTAAGACTTCTGTAATTTCAGCAATTGACGTTTTACCATTTACCACGCAGTAAAATTTACTACCAACACTGCTTCGCATTACTTTTACAATATGAAAAAAATCATTACCGCTTATTTCAATGAAACCAGTTTCGTTCAAAGATTCTATAAAATAACGTTGCAATGGTCTCTCCTACTTTCGAACTTTTGCCACAAGTGATACCCACTCGCTGATTTTGTTTTCTTCCACAATTTCTAAACCGGATGCCAATAGTGCATCGATGACTCTTTGTTTTTTATCCTCGATAATTCCTGAAGTAATGAATACACCATCATCTTGTAAAAGTCGGGCTACATCATCTGTAAACAACACAATAATTTCTGCCAAAATATTGGCAACGATTACATTAGCCTTTGTTTCAATGCCGTTAAGTAGATTATTCTGAAAAACTTCAACAATATGTCCTACTTTATTTACTTCACAGTTGTCCTTAGCAACAGTTACAGCGACATTGTCAAGATCCATAGCTTGAATTCTAGACGCTCCAAAAAGAGCTGCAGCTACACTAAGCACACCAGAGCCTGTACCTACATCAAGGACTGTGTGGCCAGTTTTCACGTACTTTTCAATTGCACGAACGCAAAGTACAGTTGTCGGATGAGTTCCTGTTCCAAAGGCCATTCCAGGATCAAGACTAATAATCTTTTCACCTTCTAATGGCGTATACTCTTCCCATGTTGGCACAACTGTTACTGTTTCAGAAATTTTTTCAGGATGATAATACTTCTTCCAAGCAGTAGCCCAGTCTTCCTCATCCACTTCTGAAATTTTCATGGTGTTATGTCCAAGGTCAAGGTCAAAATCTGCCAATTGATCAACGTTTGCTTTAATGGTAGTAGCTACTTCATCGTTAAATTCATCTGATGAATAATATGCTTTTATCATGACACCTTCAGCCGGAAAATCTGCTGGATTTAGCTGATAGATTTCTCCGAATACATTATCTCTTTCTTTAATCAATTCTGCAGGGTCTTCAATCGAAACACCATATGCTCCTGCTTCTAAAAGAATATTTGAAATTGCCTCTACGGCTTCGTTTGTTGAATGAATACTTACTTCAGACCACTTCATACTCTAACCTCGATTTCTTATCGTAACTTTTTATAAAAAAACACCGACATCATTTTATCATGTAAAATGATGCCGGCAAAGTATTGTTATATACGTAGAAAAAAATCTTAATTAACTAATGATATCTTCAATTCCACGTTTGATTTTTTCAGTAAAACTTTCTTTGTGCCCTCTTGGTGGAAGTGATCCATCTTCAATTTCAAACTGACGCAACAATTCCTTTTGCTTTTCTGTTAATTTTGTTGGAGTAACAACAATGACTCGAACAATTTGGTCACCTTGACCGTAGCCACGAACATTTTTGATACCTTTTCCTTTTAAACGGAAACGGGCACCAGATTGCGTTCCAGATGAAATCTTCATCTTCTCTTTTCCATATAGCGTTTGAACGTCTATTTCATCACCAAGTGCAGCCTGCGCAAAAGAAATTTTCAAATCCATATGGACATCGTCACCATTTCTTTCAAATAACGGGTGACGTTTCACATGGAATTCAACATATAAATCTCCATAAGGCCCACCATTAATACCTGGTTCACCTTCTCCAGCAACGCGAAGTTGTTGTCCATCCGCAACCCCAGCTGGTACCTTGATTTTAATTTTCTTTTTACGACGAATTGTACCTTTTCCACCACAAGGTCCACATTTGTCTTTAATCATTTTTCCTGAACCTTGACATTGGTTACACGTTCTTTGTGTTGACATTCTGCCAAATGGAGTGTTCGTTTCTACATTTACACGGCCAGCACCTCTACAAGTTGGACATGTTTCTGGATGAGTACCTGGTTTCGCACCGTTTCCATGACATACATCACAAGTCTCATCTTTATAGACTTCAATATCCATTTCTTTACCAAATGCAGCATCCTCAAAAGAAATGTTCATCGAATATTGTAAGTCAGATCCCTGTCTAGGCGCATTCGGATCTCTGCGACGTCCCCCGCCGCCGAACATAGAACTTAGGATATCGTCAAATCCGCCGAAACCTTCAAAACCACCAAATCCACCAGCTCCGCCACCAAAGCCCTGATTAGGATCAGTGTGCCCATATTGGTCGTAAAATGCTTTTTTATTATCATCGCTAAGTGTTTCATAAGCTTCTTGAACTTCTTTAAATTTATCTGCAGCATCTGCAGCTTTATTAATATCAGGATGATATTGCTTTGAAAGTTTTCGGTAAGCCTTCTTAATTTCATCACCAGAAGCGCCTTTTCCAACCCCAAGAACATCGTAATAATCGCGTTTACTCATTTACTCCACTCCATAAAACAAGGTGCTGAGAACAGCGTTTAGAAATGGAGTGTCTCATACGGCAATAAAGTGAACGCTTTTCAGTTCAATTTATTGTTGTATGAAAGACCGCAATTTCTGCTGTTCGAAGCCCGTTTAAAATTAGGTGCTTGGAACTTATATAGAAATGAGTGTCTCGTACGGCAAAAGTGAACTCTTTTCAGTTCAACTTTTGGTCGTATGATAGAACGCAATCTCCTGTTCGAAGCCCATACACCAATACATTTAAAAACATAAAATCCATTCTAACATGTTTTCAATCATTTCGGTAAAAAATCAAAGCCAAAATAAATTGGCTTTGATTCTTAAATAATTTTCATAACTAATATCAACTTTTAGTCAACGATTTCTGCATCAACGATGTCATCACCTGGTTTTCCACCAGTTTGACCCGCTTGGCCGGCTTGACCTTGTGCAGCTTGCCCAGCCGCAGCAGCTTGTTCATACATTTTTACAGAAAGAGCTTGAACAAGTTCTTGAAGAGCATCTTTCTTAGCTTTCATATCTTCAAGATTATTTGCTTCGATTGCAGCCTTTAGAGCATCTTTTGCTTCTGTAATTTTTGTAACTTCTTCAGCGTCTACTTTGCCTTCAAAGTCTTTTAATGTTTTTTCAGTTTGGAATACCATTGCATCTGCTTCATTACGAAGATCTGCTTCATCTTTCGCTTTTTTATCAGCTTCAGCATTCATTTCAGCTTCTTTTACCATACGTTCGATTTCTTCATCTGAAAGCGATGTTGCTGATTGGATTGTAATTGCTTGTTCCTTACCAGTACCCATATCCTTTGCTTTAACATTTACGATACCGTTGTTATCGATATCAAATGTAACTTGGATTTGAGGAATTCCACGAGGTGCTGGTGGAATATCAGCCAATTGGAAACGGCCTAATGTTTTGTTATGAGCTGCCATTGGACGTTCACCTTGCAGGACGTGAATGTCAACTGCTGGTTGGTTGTCTGCAGCTGTTGAGAAAATTTGAGATTTGCTCGTTGGAATTGTTGTGTTACGGTCAATTAACTTCGTGAACACACCACCCATAGTTTCGATACCAAGTGATAAAGATGTTACGTCTAAAAGAACGATATCTTTCACATCACCAGTAATAACGCCGCCTTGAATTGCAGCACCCATTGCTACTACTTCATCTGGGTTAACGCCTTTATTAGGCTCTTTGCCTGTTTCGCGTTTAACTAGATCTTGAACTGCTGGAATACGAGTTGAACCACCAACTAAGATAACTTGATCGATTTCAGCAGGTGATAATCCAGCATCGCTTAAAGCACGACGAGTTGGTTCTAATGTTCTTTGAACAAGAGATGCAGTAATTTCATCGAATTTAGCACGAGTTAAATTCAATTCAAAGTGTAAAGGACCAGCTGCACCCATTGAAATGAATGGTAATGAAATTTGAGTTGTTGTTACACCTGAAAGATCTTTTTTCGCTTTTTCAGCAGCATCTTTTAAACGTTGCATTGCCATTTTATCTTGAGATAAATCAACACCGTTTTCTTTTTTGAATTCAGCTACTAGATAGTTCATAATAGCCTGGTCAAAGTCATCTCCACCTAGTCTGCTGTCTCCAGCTGTAGAAAGCACTTCAAATACGCCATCACCTAATTCTAGGATAGATACGTCAAATGTACCGCCACCAAGGTCAAATACAAGAATCTTTTGGTCTTTATCTTTTTTATCCATACCATAAGCCAAAGCAGCTGCGGTTGGTTCGTTGATGATACGTTCAACTTCTAAACCAGCAATTTTACCAGCATCTTTTGTTGCTTGACGCTCAGCATCATTGAAGTAAGCAGGAACTGTAATAACTGCTCTAGTTACTTTTTCACCAAGGTAAGCTTCAGCTGTCGCTTTTAAGTTTTGTAGTACAATAGCACTGATTTCTTGTGGTGTATATCTTTTACCTTCAATTTCAGGAGTTTTATAATCTGTACCCATATGACGCTTGATTGAGCTAACTGTATTAGGATTTGTAATTGCTTGACGTTTTGCAACTTCCCCTACAAGACGCTCACCGTTTTTAAATGCAACAACTGATGGAGTTGTGCGGTTTCCTTCTGGATTTGGAATTACTTTTGCTTCTCCACCTTCTAAAACAGATACGCAAGAGTTTGTTGTTCCTAAGTCGATACCAATAACTTTACTCATTTTAACGATCTTCCTTTTCTATGTAGAATAATTTATTTTTTTAAAATTCAATGAAGAATTGTTTACTGTTGAACAGTTACCATAGCTGGACGTATGACTCTGTCTTTTAACATATAACCCTTTTGGAATTCTTCAACAATATCGTTTGAATTGTAGCCTTCAACTTCCACTTGCATAATGGCTTGATGAAAGTTTGGATCAAATGGTTTACCAACTGATTCAATTACTTCACAGCCTTCATTTTTCAAAGCAGTTTGAATTTGGTTATATACCATTTCCATTCCCTGCATTAATGTTTTAGCTTCATCAGTTGTAGCTTCAACTTTCATTGCACGTTCGAAGTTATCCATTGCAGGTAATAAAGCCATAATTATTTCTTGAGCACGATATTTTTGAGCCGCTTCTGTATCCAAACGGACACGTCGTCGATAATTTTCAAAATCTGCGTAGAGACGCAAATGTTTGTCTTCTGCTTCTTTTAACTTTTGATTGAAGTCTACTGCAGGGTCTATGATAGGATCAATAACTCCATCTTCAACTTCCTCTACTTCTTCTATATCTTGTACTGATTGTTCAGAAATTTCTTCCACAACCTCTTCTTGTTTTTGATTATCTTTTACTTCAGACACTCATTTCACCTCTCTTCCAAATAAAGATCTGTTAACGATTTCGACAAATGGTTTGAAAAATATTTCAATAATCCTATTACACGAGCATATTCCATACGTGTTGGACCAAGAATCGCGATAGTTCCAATGTTTTGATCTCCAATTGAGTATGTGGCTGTCACTATACTACAATCGTTCAATGCTAAGTTTTCGTTTTCCGTTCCAATCTTTACATTAATTCCGCCTTTGTTTTTGGCAATCATTTCGTAAAGATTCCCCTCTTCAATTACTTGCATAAGCATTCTTATTTTGCCAATGTCATTGAAATCAGGTTGACTCAAGATATTTGTTTTTCCACCGTAGAACACCTTTTCTTTTGATGGTACATACAAATCTCGTTCTAACATTCCAAGTACTTGATCATAATCCTGAACACGCTCTTTAAAAATGTTTCCTACTTCCTGTCTAAGTTTCGAGTGAATTTGAGTCAATGGAACACCTTGCAACCTCTCATTCAAGATGCTGACCATTTTTTCAATTTCAGCTGAATCATAGCCGTCTTGAAGATAAATCATTTTGTTTTCGATATGTCCTGTGTCCGTAACAATTACTGCAACTGCAGTTTTCTTATCGAGCGGCATGATTTGAATTTTACGAAGATGATTGTCATGAACTGCTGGACCAAGAACAATCGCCGTATAGTTCGTCATCTCTGATAAAATTCGGGCTGAATTCTGAACGATCTGTTCAAGTTCAATCAAACGTTCTTCAAAAACGGTTTTCAGTTTTTGAACGTCTTCTTGTTGAATGTTTTGCGGTGCTAAGAGATGATCGACATAATAACGATAACCCTTCTCTGATGGAACTCGCCCTGAAGAAATATGTGTTTTTTCAATATAGCCCATTTCTTCTAGGTCAGCCATTTCATTTCGAATGGTCGCAGGACTATATGGAATCTCTGCTTTCTTAGAAAGACTCCTAGACCCAACAGGCTCATTCGTTGAAATAAAATCATCAATGATAATTTGAAGAATGTTCAATTGTCTTTGAGTTAACATGAGTTTCACCTTTTTTATGTAATGTTCATTGACTTAGAACAGCTACTTGTTAGCACTCAATACAAGTGAGTGCTAACAATGAATCTAATATATCGACTTTTTGGTTGGAAGTCAAGTAACTCCCTTCAAAAAGCCGATCAATTTAAAATATTTTTTTGTTTAAAAACTACTCTAAAAATGCCTGAAACACATCATTTCCTAACATTCTGCCTTTACGTGTTAATCGAAGAAATTCATTTTCAATTATAATTAATTCTTTTTTAAGTAGGTCGTCAATAACAGTAGGAAACACATTTCTTAACATGATTATGTACTTTTCTTCAAAAAGGTTCATTGAAACTCCGTGATTTTTTCTTAAACCTAAAAACATTTCTTCTTCCATTTTTTCTTGTTTCGACAATTCAGTTTCAGTAAGTAATGGTCTGTTTCCGATTTTTAGATTCTGTATATACTTTTTTAAAACAGTGAAATTTGAGTACCGTTTGCCATGGAGATATCCATGTGCTCCTGCACCAAATCCAAAATACTCTTCATTATTCCAATATGTAAGGTTATGTCTACTTTCAAACCCCTGTTTTGCATAATTACTGATTTCATATTGCTCGAAACCGAATTTAGGAAGTTCATCCATAATCCATTCATACATTTCCGCTTCTGTATCCTCTGTTGGAAGTTCCAATTTCCCTCTATCGTGGAGTTGGTAGAACACAGTTTTGGGTTCAATAATTAGTGAGTATGCAGAGATATGCTGTAAATCCAGCTTAGCTGCTGTTTCGACATCTTTTTTTACTTGATCTTGTGTTTGATCAGGCAATCCATAAATGAGATCAATACTTATGTTAGTAAAACCAGCTTTCTTTGCCGCTTCAATCGTTTCAAATACATCTATACTACGATGACTTCGTCCAATCTTCTCAAGCAACTCATCATCGAATGTCTGAACACCAAGACTTAATCGATTCACTCCACCCCTTTTTAGAATTCGGAGTTTTTCTTTTGTTAAATCTCCTGGGTTTGCTTCTACTGCAAATTCTGCTTCTTCATCTATTTCAATGTTCTCATGAATGATACTCATTAATTTCTCTAATTGAGTTTCACTCAGTGCACTTGGAGTACCTCCACCAATAAACAGTGTTTTTGCTTGAATTCTCCCATATAGTTTCATTTCAACTTCCAAGGCGTCAAGGTATTGATCTACTGGCTGATTTTTGATGAAAAATTTATTGAAATCACAGTAATGACATATATTTGTGCAAAAAGGAATGTGAATATAGACACTTCTACTCATTTTTATCTCTAAACTTTCTAATAACATTTTGTCAATTATAACATTTAGTTAGTTGATTTATTACTCCTATCCGTCTAAATAAAAACGACCTAGATTAAGTCTAAGTCGTAAATTATGAACAGTTTTTTTAAGAAGGCAAAAAAATTATTGGTATGCACCGTAAGAAGGCAATTCTTTAACTTTATTTGCTAGATCCAAACTTATATAAAAATCACATTCTTTTCCATTATATTTACCTGGAGAATGCTGAGAAGAAAACCAAGGTATCTTTTCAAATTGAACCCTAATTTTTACATAGGATTCCTTTTCTGTACTAGAAATTGCATCTTCATTCTTAATCATAAGTGTTGCAAAATCAAATTGATTCGGTTTAGTTATCGATATAACTGTTGCTCCAGTTTCAACTTCAATTAATTCTATCCAACTGTATATTTTTGTATCTACCAAATATCCCCAATCAATATGCTTCACGGAAATAAAATCTCTGGTATTTCCTAAGAAAATTACTTTCAAGGAAAAAATCAACAAAATAAATAATAGAACAGCAATTGAATATTTTTTCATCTAAACTCCTTATTTTACATTAGTTTAATATATCTACATATAAATCTATTTCTTTAAATCTTTCTAATTCATGATAATAAAATGGGTTTAATGAACTCCCTGCTGCGTTGTAAGATATAACACTTCCTATTGGTCTAAAAGAAGCACTTACTGGATCCTTGTTTATTCTTAAATTTATACATGAATAATTATACTTTCCAGCAAGCTCTGATAAGTCTGAAGAAAATGATGTACTCGGAGATAATCCAACAGCATTAAAGGTTGTAGATCCTCCAGAATCTGGAACATCTAAATTTCCATCAACTACTTCAGAGGACATCCAGTTTGCCAGATACCCTCCCAGTGAATGACCTGTAAATGACACAAATCCAACATTATTTCTTTCCCTATTAAGGAAGCCTTTCACATAGTTTTCTGCTGATTCTATTTGAAGATCATTTTCATTTAGTAATACCTGTAAAGGATCTTGAACAAAAAAATCTAGTTTATCTTCAGTCCCTTTAAATGCAAAGGTATAATCATATTTCAAACTCCATTCATCAATATATTTAGTTCTAAAAACTGAAACTTGTAAAGAAGTTAAAGAATCTGAATATGTCTCATATAATAGCCACTCATCAATATCAAGGTAACTAGTTGCATTACCATATACATAGTCTCTGTAGGATTTTAAAGTATCATCGTATGCAGCTTCTGACATTAGTAGCATCTTTTGATTCCATGTTCCTACAACTTGAATAACACAATAATCCCAAAAACCACCATCTGCAGTTTTTGCATAAATTACAGTAGTTCCTCTCTTTTTAGCTAAAAAAACTCCATCAGTGCCAATAGTACCAACAGTCGGATTGGAACTTGACCATATTACACTTTGATTGGTTGCATTTGATGGAGAAATTTCAATTGACATAAAAACATTACTACCAATCTCAGAATACATATGTCTATCAGATTCCGTAAACGAGATTCCTGTTACAGGTACAGTAGCAGCCTGAACATTTTGGTAAGGTGTAAAACAAAAAAATAGAAGACAACATATAACCAAACTCTTTAAATTCAATGACAAATTTTTATTCATAAACTCTCTCCCTTTTAGAATTCATTTTTACTTTTAATTATGATTATTTATATATAAACCTCCCTTTCTATAAAGTTAACAAATTTAACTGTTTATTTTTAGTTAATTTGGAATATTTAAGAAAAATGATATTTGGGTGAAAAGTTGAAACAATAAATTTTCACGAAAAAAAGCTAGATTACTCTAGCTTCTTCAAATTTTAATCTTCACTTAAGTCAAGAACAGCCATGAACGCTTCTTGAGGAACCTCTACAGATCCTACTTGTTTCATACGCTTCTTTCCTTCTTTTTGCTTATCAAGTAATTTACGTTTACGTGAGATATCTCCTCCGTAACATTTAGCAAGTACGTTTTTACGTAGTGCCTTAATTGTTGAACGGGCAACAATTTTTTGGCCTACAGCTGCTTGAATTGGAACTTCAAATTGTTGACGAGGTATCAATGTTTTTAATTTTTCTACAATCACTTGACCACGCTTATGTGCGAAATCCTTATGAACGATGAAGCTTAATGCATCGACTTTTTCGCCGTTTAACAAAATATCCATTTTCCAAAGTTTTGATTCCTTATATCCTATCAACTCATAATCGAAAGAAGCATAGCCCTTTGTACTTGATTTTAATTGATCAAAGAAATCATAAACAATCTCAGCTAGAGGGATTTCATACGTCAGAGTCACTCGGTTTTCATCTAAGTATTGCATATCTAAGAAAATGCCGCGCTTATATTGGCAAAGTTCCATAATAGCGCCAACAAATTCATTTGGTACCATAATCTTCGCTTTTACATATGGCTCTTCAATAAAATCAATTTTTTGTGGGTCTGGCATATTTGACGGATTATCAATATCAAATTGTGTTCCGTCCGTTCTTGTTACCTTGTAAATTACGGATGGAGCAGTTGTAATCAAATCAATTTTGAATTCACGTTCAATACGTTCCTGGATTACATCCATGTGTAAAAGTCCCAAGAAACCGCATCGGAAACCGAATCCAAGTGCTTGTGAAGATTCCGCTTCAAATTGCAGGGAAGAGTCGTTTAATTGGAGTTTCTCCAATGCCTCACGTAAATCATTAAACTTATTTGTATCAATTGGATAAACACCGCAGTATACCATAGGGTTTAACTTACGATAACCAGGCAATGGTTCTGTCGCGCCATTCTTAGCATTTGTTACTGTATCCCCTACACGTGTGTCAGCAACATTTTTGATTGCCGCTGTAAAGAATCCTACATCACCAACGGTCAATTCATCGAGTAAAGTTGATTTTGGTGTGAATACCCCTACTTCTAAAACTTCAAACTCAGCATTTGTTGCCATCATTTTAATTTTATCACCAGGTTTAATCATACCTTCAACAACACGAACGTAAACGACAACTCCACGATAGGCATCGTATAAAGAGTCGAAAATTAGTGCTTTAAGTGGAGCTTTTGGATCTCCGGATGGTGCAGGTACCTTTTCCGCAATCTGTTCTAAAATCTCTTCAATACCGATTCCAGCTTTAGCAGATGTCAATACAGCCTCAGACGCATCTAAGCCGATAACATCCTCAATTTCCTGACGAACACGTTCAGGATCAGCACTTGGTAAGTCAATTTTATTAATGATTGGAAGAATTTCCAGATCATTGTCTAATGCAAGGTAAACATTCGCCAACGTTTGAGCTTCAATCCCTTGAGCGGCATCTACTACCAAAATGGCACCTTCACAGGCAGCTAAACTTCGTGAAACCTCATACGTGAAGTCGACATGTCCAGGAGTGTCTATTAAATGGTAAATATATTCTTTACCATCCTTTGCTTGATACTTTAATTGAACAGCATTCAGCTTGATTGTGATTCCACGCTCTCTCTCAAGATCCATAGAGTCAAGCAATTGGTCTTTCATTTCACGTGCCGAAAGGGCGTTTGTTATTTCTAAAATTCTATCTGCAAGGGTTGATTTCCCGTGGTCAATATGTGCAATGATAGAAAAGTTCCGGATACGACTTTGTCTATCCATTCTTTCTTGATGATTCATTCCATTCACTCCAATAAATAAGGTACCTAATCACCCACAATTATCCATTAGTAGATTGGATAGTTGCGCACGTGCGATAACGATCTACTATTATAGAAGGTTATACACAAGGCTCAAAGTACCTTAAAAAATAATCTATTCTCGATTATATCAGAGTAATTACAAGTGAATCAATGTGAATCTATTTATTTCCACTTTAAGAGTCCATAATTTATCTTATTCGAAACGATCTGTTAAGTTTGAGAAAACAAATGTCACACCTTTATCTAAATTTTTACCCATTTTTGAAAGTAAGCTACGTTTTGTTTGTGGTAGTGATTTTTTTTCTGAATTAGTTTCTAAAAACACCTCTGTACTTTCAACCTCTGTTTCTGTTTGCCCTTGGATAATTGCAACATCAGCACCATCATCTGCGGTTTGTTGTTCCTTTTTTTCCACCTCTTGATTGCTATTTACTTTCAAATCAGATGTTTGACTCTGTTTTTCCTTTTGCTGAAATATATCTCCATGATCTTGAATACGAATTCCAATTATGACACCTAGAAGGACTGATATTAAAACCAAAACCGGTATCCATCTGAATTTCAACTCAATCCCTACTTTCTTTTTTTTGACATATTAATGTTCAACAACAAACTTTATCAGAGCCTATTTTTTATAACCGTATTATTTGCCTATTATTTTATCTAGCAGTTGGATTGCTATTTTGATGTCCATTCACTGCCTCAGCATTCCAGAAATATTGACTAAATGCCTCAGCGAACACTTCCGAAGTCCGGGTTAGCTCTTCTGCCGTATTGTCGACTCCACCCATCTCAATTAGCATGGATTGGCCAGTTAAGTCCTGATTGTATTTACCATTTGTACCTTTCCCACTCTTTTGGAAAACGCCTCTACTTAACCCAGGTAATAAACTATCTAATTTTTGATGCAACGCATTAGCTAATTGAAGATTTTGTTCATAATTTGGGTTCTCTCCACCAATTATAAACGCAATTTTAGCGTAGCTTAAACCATCCTTATCAATCGTTGTAATTTTTTTTGTTTGAGAGTCTCGATGAACATCAATTAGATATGTTAGATTTTTATTTTTGCCCATAGCTTCTTTAACAACTTCTCTAGATTCATCATACGAACTTGCATAATTCTTTTTCTTACTAATCAAACGGGCACCTATATCCGTTTTATCAACACTCGTTCCAATCCCTCTTGAAATCAAACTATTTGCAATGGTTGTTCCTACATCAGTTACAGTTACAAGTGAATTTGATTGTCCAGGTGCGTAGGATTCTCGATTGTGTGAAAAATAAATGTGTACAACATCTCCGTTTGTTTTTAATCCCGTATTCGGTGGGATTGGAGTTTGAATTGGTTTGTTTTCTACTTGTTCTTTATTATCGTTTTTTTCAAGTTGGTCAATATCCACATTTGATTCAATAGGCATAGTCGTATAATCAGTACCAGCTCCTGCTACTAGAATTTTACTATCAAAATTAGAAAACCCTGGAAGCTCGTTTCCTAAGAAGCTGCGCGTATCATTAAATGCAATATTTGTTGCAAGTTTAAAGAATCGGCTTGCACTTAAATAGTTTGTTGATTTAGGTGCATTTTTTTCTTGAAAATAAATGTTTTCTGCTGTTACCATTTGAAAAATTTTGCTAGCAGGAACACTAGTAATCACATCTTTGATATGATGTGACCCGAAATATGGTGATATATATGAACTACTTAAACAAGCCGTTAGTATAAAAAGAATTGTAATTGCACTTAATTGATATCCAATGTATTTAGATAATTTTTTAATTTGTATAAAAGTTAAGCCCAAATTTTCGTTCATTTCACTCAATTCCCATCTTTAAAATCTAGTAAAAGATATGAAGATGGAAAAGTTAATAGAACTAGTTTTGGGCTGAAAAGTTATTTTAATAGAACAAATAACTAGGTTAATGTGTGTAAAAACCTGTATTTTGTTGGTTCACTTTTTCATGTAATGCTGCATTTAAACCATTCGCTATAAGATTTGACATATCTTCCATAAGTGAGTCTATTTCTTTTGGTGTTACCATCAAATTATGGCCAAGTGGCGATAATACTTCTTGAATCAGCTTTCTTTTTTCTTCATCACTCAATGTTCCTACAATGCCAAGAAATAGTTTTCTTCCTTCTGCATCCGGTTTATCTTCTTCTTTTAGTACTGCCTTTTTCCCAAAGCTCATTCCGGCAGGTAACAAAGCCTTCCCTGGTTTTTTGGATTCTTTTAATTCCTTCCCAAAATGGCGAAGAATGAAATCTATTGTGTCACTAGTAATCGATACAGCATCCACGACTGTAGGAATACCTATCGCAATCACTGGGACACCTAAAGTCTCACGGGATATTTCTTTTCTTTTATTTCCTACTCCAGAACCAGGATGTATCCCTGTATCTGTTAATTGTATGGTTGTATTAACTCGTTCGATCGATCGAGCTGCCAATGCATCCACAACGATGACAAAATCTGGTTTCGATTTTTCAACGACACCTTTTATTATATCACTAGTTTCAATACCTGTTGTTCCCATTACACCAGGTGATATTGCACTCACGGGACGATATCCCTGCTCCACAGATTCTGGTTGAAGCCGGAACAAATGATGCGTTACCATTACATTTTCTACGACATTTGGCCCAATTGCATCTGGGGTTACATTCCAGTTTCCAAGACCAACGATTAAACAGGATTCACCTTTTTTGATGTTTAATTTGTCTAACATCTTCAACAATTGATCTGTGAAGACCTTTTCAGCCTTTATCTGTGCTTCAGTATCCCCGTCTCGTATACTTTGAACTTCGATTGTGATATACATTCCTGGCTTTTTACCAATCACTTTTTCACCCGTTGCATCCACGACTACACTTGTAACTTTGATGTTATTCTCTTCTGTTTCACTAACGACTACACCATTAACATTTGAATTGTTATCTCTTTCAGTTACTAATGCACTAGCTTCAATCGCAAGATCAGTACGTATTTCAAATCTACTTAAATCTAAGTTATCAGCCAAAATTACACCTCTTTTGAATGGTTATTCAGAATGGATTATTCATTCAGTACAGTATAAAATTAGTAATGAAAGCCATTCTTTTCTTGAATAAAGTATGAGAAAGTTTGTACATTTTCATTCAAATAGGTAGTGTAAAATAAAAATACTTTACATAACATGAAAAACTACTTGCAATCAGCTATTGGATTTGATAGAATAGCGTTTGTGTAATAATTAAATGAACACCAATGTGAGTTCATATATACTCATTTTTCTGGGAGGTGACTTGAATGGCTAACATTAAATCAGCTATCAAACGTGTAAAAACGAACGAAAAAGCAAACGCTCAAAACTCTGCTCAAAAAGCATCAATGCGTACTTCAGTGAAGAAAGCAGAAACAGCAATCGCAAACAACGGTGAAAACGTTACTCTTGTTGTTGCATCTGCAGCTCAACACTTAGATAAAGCAGTTTCTAAAGGACTTATCCATAAAAATGCTGCTGCTCGTAAAAAATCTCGTATGGCTAAAAAAGCAAACGCTCTTCAAGCTTAATACACAAAATCAACGACTCATCTTTAAATGAGTCGTTTTTTTGTACGATTTTTGTACGATAAAAACCCTTTATTACCACTGGTTCTAAAGGGTTTTCTTATTTTAAATAATAGGGTTCTCTTACTTTTTGAAGATTAACTTTTCAAGATAAACAAGTCAAGCAATAACTCTTTATCTCCCTGTCCTGTTTTCATCTTATAATCAATTTCAGCAAGTTCATGTAAAACTTTGGCAAGATAATCGGATGAAAAGTTGTGTATCATTTGTTTTGCAAGTTTTACTGGGTATGGGTTTTCTTTAATCTTTGTAGCGATTGCGCTTTCACTATACCCTTCCCCACTTAAAAATTTAACATGTGATAGTATACGGTATTGTCTAGCAATTGCTGCTAGTATTCTGATTGGTTCTTCTTTTTGAATTAACAAATCGTGATATATTTGAATTGCAGCATCTTTTTGCCTCTTCATTATTTTATCAATTAATGTAAATACATTTTGATCAAGAGATTTTGCTACCACTAATTCTAAAACTTCATCCGTGACAACTTCACCACTTTGAACAAAAAGAGAAAGCTTTTCTATCTCAGATGAAAGCAAAGTTATATTCCCACCAGTTAGAAATATTAATTTCTCGATTGATTTAGGGTGAAAATTTAATTTGTTTTGGAAGGCCATGTCCTTTACCCAGTTGATTAAATCGATTTCTCTCAATGGTTTTGCATCAAGAACATATGCGGACTTTAATATTTCCTTTGTTATTTTTTTTCGTTCATCGAGTTTTGGTGTTGGAACAATGAAAACAGCAATAGTAAAACTTGTAGGGTTTTTAATGTACTCTAACAATTTTTCGATATTATGATCCACTTTTTCTCTACGTTTTTCTGCTGAAAAGAAAAAAGCATTATTTAAAAATACAACTCGTCTATCACCAAAGAATGGAAATAATTCCATTTCCTCAATTGCTATTTCAATAGGAACTTCATCCAAATCAATTGCTGAAAAGTTGAATTCTAATTCCTCTTTCTTTAATGCATTCTCAATAAATAGTTTTTTTGTTTTTTCAATTAAGTAACTCTCAGTGCCATAAATAATATTTAATGCACTAAAATTCTTATCATTTAATTTCTTCCAAAGTTCAAATACCAAAACATACGCCTCATTTATATAGATTCCTTTTTACATTTTACCAAGTTAAAGAAAAAGAATCACCTATTTTAGGTGATTCTCTCCTGGCACAATAAGCACCAATCTATGTGAATACCTATTTTCTGACGCCGGCAGTCAAAAAACAAGCAGCGAAGCGCAATTTACTGTAAATCTAAACTTATTTTTAAATTGCATTTCGACCAAGCAAAGTCATCTTTATTTTCAGTTAAATATCGAGTTACTATTGCGCTTTATGATATGGTGGAAAGGTTGTGAAGGTTCCATTTTTAATGTTGAATTTAACACTTCCCTGAGTATCTGTTCGTAAAATATGTACTCGATTTTCTTTTAATCGGTCGATTACTTCTGAACTTGGATGACCATAACGATTGTTTTCACCAACAGATATGATTGACACATTTGGCCTAATTCGTTCTAAGAAAGTTTTTCCTGTAGATGTATCACTACCATGATGGCCGGCTTTTAAAACATCAACTTGAAGTGCGTATTTTGATAATATTTCTTCTTCTGCAACAAGATCCGCATCTCCTGTGAACAAAAAGTTGACTCCATTAATTTTTGCAATGAGAACAATACTAGAACTATTTTTATCTCCACTTGTTGTTTCTGGGTGAATTACCTCAAAAAAATTATCACCTATTTTCCATCGAACGCCAGTTTTTACAATTTGTTGTATGAGATCAATTTTCTTCTGATTAAACCATTCATATTTATTAAATTCTTCATTCTGACCGGTTGGAATAAGTAAATGCTCAACTTCTAAATTCTCAAAGATTGCTTTAGACCCACCAATATGGTCAAAATCAGCATGAGTCAAAATAAGTTTATCCAATTTGCGTATTCCTTTACTTCTTAAAAAGGGTAAAATAACATCCTTTCCTGGGTCAAATTTACTAACCTTCTCTTGCCATGATTCTTTTTGAATAGAAAAAATCCCGCCTGTATCAATAAGATAATTACCTGCATTGTGAGGAAGTCGAATAAAAATTGAATCTCCCTGTCCAACATCAATAAACGTAACTTCTCCATTTGATGAAATAAAATTCGAGTTAAATTGAAGTAAAAGAATTGTGAATAATACAAAAAACGAAGTAATGACCTGTTTTGGTTTATTTTGTTCCAATGAAAATAGAACGAAGAAAACACCAAAACATATAAGAAGCATAAAGATAGTAGATGGTTTTCCAAAACAAATTGAAGAAAACGGTGTATTAGAGAGTAATTTTGAGAAGTCGTATAATTCTTGAAAAAGGAAGTTTCCAATTCTCAGAAAAGAATGAAAGAGATTCCCCATCATTAAATGCAAAAAGTAAATAATTATCGTCATTGGAAAAAAGAAAAATGAGAATAAAGGAATGTAGATAAGATTCGATAAAAACCCTAAGAGTGATACCTCATAAAAATGAACCATTAAAATTGGCAAGGAACTTACCTGACAAATTAACGTACCTATAAAAATTTGACTAACAGGATTTCGATCCTCTCTCCCCAGTATTTTTTGGGATAGAATCAGACCGCAACAGATCGAAAAAGAAAGTTGAAATCCAATTGAATACAGTTGATACGGTTGAATAAGTAGATACAAAATCATACATAAACAAAGACAAATTAAGGGTGAGATTCTTTTCCTTAGAAGACGAGAAATAAAAAGAATGATGACCATTCCACAAGCTCGATTTACAGATGGAGAAAATCCAGTTAAGCCTGCATAGAATGGTATCATTACAATAACTATGACCATACTCCATTTCTGAGATATACCTAATCTAACTAATCCTGTATACAGTAACCATACAATGAACCCAACCTGTGCACCTGAAATTGAAAACAAGTGTACAATACCGAGTTTTTGATAGGCTCTATAAGCATTTTCATCAATTTGTTTTTGGTCTCCAAAAATTAATGCTATTGTGTAACTCATCAGTGGATCTGGAAAAGTACTTTTTATCTTAAGTATTGCTTTTTCCCTTACTTGCAATATCTTCGCAGATATGGAATTTTCAGTTCTTAGGTGGTTTAATTGCTGTGCATTAAGAACCCAATGGGTATTATTTCTTTTTAAATAGTCATGAAAGTCAAAGCCGTTTTCTACGGTATCATGTTTAGGATGTTTTAATTTTCCATTAACCTTAAAAACTTCACCAACTAGACAGTTCTTTTCCAAAATCATTTTCTCGTCTTCTGTTTGAATTTTATACGAAAGCCAGATTCGTTCTCCACTCTCTATATCCGTTGCAAATCCACTAAAAGAATCACCATCTATATTTGGCGACTTACGAAAACCGATTTCTAGACTAATTTCATTTCCCTTTAAAATTGAGTTATTTAGCTGTTCAGCTAGGATAGCGTTTAGAAAGAATGTCATGAAAAAAAATGCAAAAAGAGCCAATTGAAACCACGTAAAGCGTTTTTTTAATAAGATAATAAAAATACAAAAAAGTCCAACTAAATACCATTCAAATTGTAAACCAGTCACCGTCCCAATTACACAAAAGAAAGCACAGAAAAAGATAAGTTTTTCTTCCATTTAGTTACTTCACAACTATAGAATCTTTTATTTTTTCAAACATTTTTTCGCCTATTCCAGTAACTTGCATTAAATCTTCAATACTTTGAAACTTACCTAATTCATTTCTTTTTTGTATGATTGCATCTGCTCTTGAAGGACCTATTCCAGTTAAATTTTCGAACTCATTTGCAGTAGCTGTGTTTATATTTATTTTTTTCGTTTGTGTTGAATTACCTGAATTGTTGAAGTTCTCAATGTAAGGAGATCCATTCATATAAGGATAGGGACTCTCCAATTCACCAACTTTAGGAATGTAAATAACCATTGTATCTTCAACAATTGAAGCAAGATTTAAATACTTACTATCAGCATTTACTGTAAATCCACCAGCTCTTCCAATTAAGTCTGCTACTCGATCTCCTTCACTGAATTGATATATTCCAGGAATCATAACCTCACCTTTTACATCAACCATTAATTTATTTTTAGAATCTTTATTTTCGCTTGTTATTTTTTTCACAACTTCAGATTTCTTTTCATCTTGTGCTGTCTTAAGTTTCCAACCATTGTTTGATAGTTCAACTTTAGTTGAACTTGCTTGTGATAACAAAATAAGGGCAGTAACGATGGATATTACGCCACCCACAATTACTAGATTTTTTTTTGTTACGAATTCTTTATATTTTTCCATAATAAAAGCCTCACTTTCATATTTTTTAATAATACTTGCTTTTTACTTTGTTTTAGGAAGGAGTATGGACATGATAGTTGGAATCATTGGTACCGGTACAATGGGAACTATTTTAATTGATGCATTTATTGCATCTGAAGCTTTACGTGCGGAGCAACTCATTATCACAAACAGGAGTCTACAAAAAGCGAGGGTAATTGCCAATAAACATAAACGCATAAAAGTTGCTTCAGAAAATATTGAAGTTATTCGAAAAGCAAATTTGTTGTTTATTTGCGTAAAGCCAAAAGAACTATTTCATGTTTTTCAAGAAATGCAATCAATTATTAAACCTGAGCAATGTGTAGTCACTATAACTAGTCCTCTCTCTGAGACCCAATTGGATTATTTAGTAAAATGCTCAACAGCCCGAATTATACCTAGCATAACAAACAGAGCACTTTCAGGTGTTTCTCTATTCACATTTGGAAAAAGTTGTACAAATGAATGGCGAAAAAAACTGTATCAGTTATTCGAAAAAGTATCTACTCCAATTGAAATTGATAAATCAAACACTAGAATAGCAGCTGATATTACAAGCTGTGGACCAGCATTTATAAGTTTCTTACTACAAAAGTTTATTCAGGCTGCTGTTGATGTTGGAGGAATGAATGAAGTTCAAACAATGAAGCTCACAGAGGAAATGATTATAGGGTTTGCAGAGCTCCTAAAAAAGAACCACTATAACTTGGTGACCTTACAAAATAAAGTATGTGTTAAAGGTGGCATTACTGGCGAAGGTATTCGCGTTTTAGAAAATGGGGTTGGTACAATGTTTGAGGAAATGTTCAAGGCGACAAATGCGAAATTCGTAGAAGATGTTCAGTTCTTAGAAACTCAAATTGGCAAAGAATTTTAAACTGGGGATATTAGACACAGATATATTTAGTTATTCGACATAATGAGTAAATACCCTTTTTCATCACATTCTTTTCTGAATGTGATGTTTTTTATTGTCATTTAATTCGTTTTTGTCTACATTGTATATGTTGAAAACATTTTTATAAAAGAGGGACTATGACTAAAAATCAAAGTAATTTTATTAAACTGATAGCCATCATCTCGATGACAATTGATCATATAGGGTTTATTTTATTTCCGGAGCACAATTTTCTCCGAATTATCGGGCGGATTGCTTTTCCATTATTCGCGTTCCAAATAGGAATTGGTTACCTTTACACAAGAAACTTTAGCAACTATATAATGCGAATTTTTTCGTATGGATTCCTCATTCAAATTGCCTTTATTCTCGCTAATCTCTTTCTCAATCTTCAAGCGGATGCACTCTATTTGAATATTTTCTTTACACTTGGATTGGGATTAATGGCTATCTATTTTTACGATCAAAAACAATACATTTACTTAGCAATAACTTTCCTTTTACCTCAAATTCTTCATTCAGTTGGTATCTCCATAGACTATAATTGGTATGGGCTCGCTTTCATTCTAATTTTGTTTATTGGAAGAAATTATTTATTATATACCATACCAATAGTAGCCTTACTGTCTGTTATTTTTAGTAAATTTTTCTTACATGAATATACTCAAATGTATTGTTTACTTAGTTTTTTGTTTATGTTAAAACCTTTAAAATTAAACATGAATATTCCTAGTACTTTTTTTTATTTGTATTATCCCCTACATTTAGCCATACTTCATGGACTTAGCATCATCTTATAAAAATCAGGAAGAAGATCTTATATGAATGCAAAAATTAAGCGACTACATATTGATGAAAATAAAAGAATTATAGTTATAAGTGATATTCATGGAAATTTGGATTGTTTTAAACGCTTACTTGAAAAAGTGGGATTTAATGATGATGACGAACTAATCCTATTGGGCGACATTATGGAAAAAGGACCAAAATTATTAGAAACACTTCAGTTCACTATGCATCTCTCAAAACAAAAAAACGTCCATGTTCTCACAGGGAATTGCGATGAAATTTGGAAGTTTATTCGTATGAATACGTTTGATGACTTCTTTAAACGATACTTTCTTAAACGGAAGGACAACTCCTTTAAAGAAATGTGTACTGAAATTGGAATTGAACTTAAAGATGATATAGATATCAATTGGTTAAAAATACAGATTGAGACGCATTTCCATGCAATGTTAGATTATTTAATGCAATTACCAACCATTATCGAAACACAGCGTTTTACATTTGTTCATGCAGGAATCCAAAATAAACCATTAGAGGAACAGGATCATGAATTTTGTGTATCAACCCCTCAATTTATGAAGAGTGGACTTAGATTCGATAAATATATAGTGGTTGGCCATTTTCCTACATCACAATATCGATTAACAAAGATGTGCTGTAACCCAATAATCGATAAAGAATCTAAAATTATTTCTATTGATGGCGGAAATCAAGTCAAAGATTTTGGTCAATTAAATGCACTAATTATACCTAATATTCATTCAGACGAATTTGAATACGATTATTGTGATGACTCCCCTTTAGCATTTGTTCAAAAGGCACAAATTGAAAGCACCAGTTCCATCAATATTATTTGGGGAGATGATCAAATAATACCGTTTGAATCGTTAGAAGATTTTACACACTGCCGACATATATCTTCGGGAAGAATACTTTGGATACCTACAGAAACTATTTATGAAAAAGAAGGAAATTTCTATTGTAGTAATGCAACGGATTATATGCTTGGAGTTGATGTGGGAGATATTGTGTCTGTTGTACATAGATATTCAGACCGATATTTAGCCAAAAAGAATGGAACTATAGGGTGGATTATGGGAAACCCCATCTACATGTAAAAAAATGTATGCAAAAAATTAGGGTGAAGCCAAAATAACTTTCACCCCAATTTTTTGTCAAAATCTTTATTTCTTTCTTGCAACAAATAAAATTCGTTCTGCAGTATCGATTTCTGATTCACCAAAATCTCCTACAACATCTAGAAGTTCAAATCCAGATGATTCTAGTACCATTGAGTATTCTTCAACAGAAAACGTACGCTGTTCATGTATCTCATCAAATCGTTCATACTGCTCAGTTTTCTCATTTAAGATAAAAAAGGTTAAATCATGAACAACACTGTTAGACTCTTCGCCTTCAAGTGCATGCCAAATAAAGGATACGTCTTCACCATTTTCAGCGTAGGTTTGATCGTTAAATTGATTTTGCATTTTCCAAATCGAATGAACATCAAAGATAAACATTCCATTTTCCGTTAAGTGATCTGAAACCCGTTCAAAGGTTGTTTTTACTTCATCTAAATCTTGAAGATAATTTAAGGAGTCACATACAATTTGGACACAGTCAAATGTTCCTAGTCCCTCTAGTTCACGCATATCCTGTTCGAAAAGTTGTACACTTACCCCAGCATTTTTCACCTTCTCAAATGCAATAGAAAGCATTTCCTCAGATAGATCCACACCTGTTACCAAATACCCTTTTTTGGATAAAAGAATGGCTAATTCACCAGTCCCGCAACCAATATCTAATATATTTTGGACCGGAAATTGATACTTGTCCTTTTTTTCTTCAAAAAAACGTACCCATTTTTCATAGGGTACATCTTTCATTAATTCATCATATATTTTAGCAAAATTTGTATAACTCATCTTACAATACACTTTCTAACGTTTCAGTTGGCGCATCGCCCCACAGGCGTTCAAGATTATAGTAACGACGTTCTTCATAATGGAAAACATGGGCAACTACATCACCAAGATCTATTAGAACCCAACGGGCTTCATCAAACCCTTCCATTCTTTCTACATCGTATCCATGTTGGTGGGCCTTATCCTTTATTTCACGTGCAATCGCTTGAACCTGTTTATCCGAATTTCCGTGACAGATGACAAAATAATCTGCGACCAAAGAGATTCCACTCATTTTCATTATAGTAATGTCCTCAGCTCGCTTATCATCAGCAGCCTTTACCACAGTCGATAATAGTTCTTTATCGTTCACTCGTTAATTCCCCCAAATATTTTTTCTTGAACTCTTCATAAGCTTCTAATGCAATAGGGTATATTTTTTTACCTTCGCTTAGTAAAAATTCAAATACATTTTCAAATTCATATAGTACTGCAGCCACAAGACTAGTTTCTGCAATCTGTCGACACTTTACACAAGAAGGAAACGTTCGACCAGGCTCTATATAGTCAGCCACAAAAATAATTTGCTCGAGTAATCCCATCCCAACTTGTCCAGTGGTATGAAATTTTATAGCATTCAAGATTTCCTCATCTTCAATACCTAAATCTCTTTTTACTAAAAATGCCCCAACAAATGAATGCCATATCTGAGTGTCATATTCAAGTAAATCTTTAGGCAATTCATTTTCCACTATAAGTTGACGCATTTCATTTATATTATCGTATTTTGAATAATCGTGGAAAATGGCAGCTAACTCGGCTTTTTTAATATCTGCACCATATTTTTTTGCAAGCATTCTCGACGTTTCTACAACACCCATAACATGTGCAAATCGCTTTTCGGGAAGCTTAGCTTTCACAATATCATAAGCTTCATTAAACTCCATACAAACCCTTTTCCTTTATAAAATTCAAAACATTCCTCGGAATCAATTCATCCACTACAATTCCTTCTTGAATTTTATGACGAATTTCTGAAGATGAAAGATCTATTTCATCCATTTCTAGCATCTGAACTGAATATCTTGTTACTCCATTATATGATGGACGGGGTACACCGACAAAGGTAATGCACTCTATAAGTTCATCAATTTTATACCAATGTGGTAAATAATCAATCATATCGGCTCCGATGATAAAATAGAATTTCGAATTCGGTTCTCGCCCAATGAGTTCAGTCATCGTATCAAAGGTATATGAAGGACCTTTTCGATTAAGCTCCACCATATCAATGACGAATTCTGGATGATTGGTTGACTCTACAGCAAGTCTAAGCATCTCAAAACGGTCCATAGCAGAGGCCTGGCTAGCCTGTTTATGCGGCGGTATATTCGTTGGAATAAAGCGTATCTCATCTAAATTAAGCTGTTTTAGTGCAGTCTCAGCGAGAATTAAGTGACCATTATGTGGAGGGTCAAAGGCTCCACCTAATATCCCAACTTTTCTCATGGCAGGATGATTTTCTTGTTTTCTTTTGATTCTTTGTAAAGCACAATTGTTTTCCCAATAACTTGAGCAATTTCAGCGCGTGCACCTTTTCCTAGTTGTGCTGCAACATCATCTGCATCTTCTTCTGCATTTTGAAGTACGCTAACTTTTATTAATTCACGCGCTTCCAATGCATCTTTTATTTGTTGAATCATATTCTCATTTACTCCGCCTTTTCCTACTTGGAAAATTGGCGTTAAATGATGCGCTAATGCGCGTAAATGTCTTTTTTGTTTACCTGTTAACATGAAGTTGTTCTCATTTCTATATTCTATTTTAGCTGTTCTAAAACAGCTTCTTCCATTACTTTTCTGTCAGCTTTTTGGCCTGTCCAATATTCAAATTGGAGCGCACCTTGATTCACAAACATCGGCAGTCCATTTTGAATGACTGCCCCTCTACTTTCAGCTTCTTTTAGAAATTTCGTTTTAAAAGGGTTATAAATGATGTCACAAACAATTGTTTCTTTAGTTAGATTTTGAAGAGAAATAGGACAAGCTTCCATATCTGGGAACATTCCGATTGGTGTCGTATTCACAATCAAACCAAATTGAGAAAGTCTTTCTTCCGCTTCTTCCAACGTCAATACATTTGGACAGATAGCATAACCTTTTACTACTGTTCTATTTGCAATCGTGATATCTGATAATCCTTTATGTAAAAATCCATAATAGATTCCTCTGGCTGCTCCTCCAGCACCGATTATGAGAATTTTACGGTTTGATAAATCAAACTCTTCTAGTCCCTGAATAAAACCGGGACCATCCGTATTGAAGCCAATTAGTTTTCCATTTTGATTAACAATGGTATTAACAGCTCCCACCTCGGATGCAAATGAGTCAACTTCATCAAGATATTGCATGATTGAGACTTTATGTGGAATGGTTACACATGCACCAGATCCATTTTTTCTAAAACTTGCAACCCAAAATTCAAGTTCTTCTTCAAAAATTCGGGTAGCCATTAATTCTGCTTCTATACCTTTATCTCGAAAGTTTGCATTCTGCATAACTGGGGATTTCGATTGAGCTATTGGATCACCGATCACAAAATATTTTTGCATTTAAGCGACTCCTTCAAAACCTTATTATATAGCGATTCAAAGTGAAATAACTAAATCAAAGATTTTCTTGCTGTTACATTAACACCTTTCGGTACATGTGCAACGACAACAGCACCTGGACTATTAACTGTTACCCAACCAAGTCCAGAAAAAACAATGTCCGTTTTTCCTTCTTTAACTGAGATTTCACGTGAAATCATTTTTGGAAAATCACCTAATTGATCTTTACGAGGAGGAGAAAGTAATTCACCAACATGTTTTTCATAAAGTGCATCTGCATTTTCTAATTTTGTACGGTGAATATCCAATTCATTTGCTATGTAACAACCAAAAGAATTTCGTTCACCCTTTATAAAATCTAACCGAGCTAAGCCACCAAAATATAGCGTTTGCCCTTCATTTAATTGAAATGTTCGAACCTTAATTTCTTTTTTGGGTGTGATAGTTTTTAAGTCTTCTTTATCAACAAAATGGGCCATCTGATGATTGTTTATAATACCCGGCGTATCGTACATGGATTTATCATCATCGAGAGGTATCTCAATAACATCAAGTGTCGTACCTGGATAGTGAGAAGTTGTGATAATGTCACTTTCTCCAGTAATTCTTTTGATAATTGAGTTAATAAAAGTTGATTTCCCTACATTCGTACAACCAATAACATAAACATTTTTACCATTTCGATATTCTTCAATTTTCTCAATAGCATGATCCAAACCAAGTCCCTTATTACCACTAATAAGCAAAACATCGATAGGTTTTAACCCTAATTCTTTAGCTCGGAATTTCATCCAATGAATCAATTTATTTGGGTTAACAACTTTAGGTAACAAATCCATTTTGTTTCCAATAAGTAAAACTCGGTTATTTCCTGCAAAACGACCAATACCTTGCAACCAACTTCCATCAAAATCAAAAATGTCTACAAGTTTAACAATTAATGCATTTTTTTTACTTACATCATTAATTATTTTTAAAAAGTCGCTTTCCGTTAAAGAGACGTCTTGAACTTCATTATAGTGCTTTAATCTGAAACAACGTTGGCATACAACAACTTCTTTATTTAAAGAGGATTCAGGTGCATAACCAATACCATTTTTATCGGTAGTTTGAATTTTTGCCCCACAACCAATACAGCTCAGCTGATTTCCCAAGTTTAATCCTCCCATTTCAACATTTTTTTTCGTTTAAAATAAGCCAATATAACACTTTCCATTCTTCTGTTTAAATATGTTTTCCATTCATCTGTTTTAACAATTGGTTTTACTAAAATCGTGTGAAACCCACCAAGATTACCACCAAGCATGTCTGTCATGACCTGATCACCAACTACCATTGTTTCATGACTCTTAAGTCCCATCAATTTTCGAGCTCGATTGAAGCCAAGAGGTAGTGGTTTCCGAGCCTTAAATACAAATGGCAATCCGACTTGATCAGCAAATATTTTTACACGATTTTCATTGTTATTTGAGCATATAGTAACTTTTATTCCAGCATCTGTGAAACCTTTAAACCAATCCCTTAGTTCAGGTGTTGCATCAGGATGATCCCAACGAATAAGAGTATTATCAAGGTCAGTAATAATACCTTTTAATCCATTTCGCTTCATGTACACTGGTGTAATTTGAAAAACATTATGATAAAACTGGTTCGGCAAAAAGATTTTGAACATGTTCATTTTCCTCGTTTTTTTCTACAGCAACAATTCTGCCGATCTTTTCTCCGACACGAATTGGGTATGGAGCTATTATGTCTTCATCAATTTCAAATGTTCCTTTTTCAAAAAGGAGTACAATAGTGGAACCAAACGAAAAGTAACCCATTTCTTCCCCTTTTTCAAGATGGTCCGTAGGATGTGTTCTCACTATTGTGTTAATATTCATCGCTCCAACTTTAATAACGGCAATGTGACCGTTATCATGCTTTAGTTCAGAAATATTTCGATAATTTTTTGATAATGGATCCTTTCCATATTTCATGCTCAACTTATTGACAGGAAACGATTTTTTACCCAATACATTTTTGTGAACAACGTCTCCACTGATAGGTGCATGAAAACGATGATAATCTCTTGGACTTAAGTAGAATACAATAAAAGTACCACCTAAATATTTTTGTGTAATTTCAGAACAACCAATCATTTCATCAATATGATACGTTCTTCCCTTTACCACAATAGGTGATTGTTCCGTAATTTTACCAAAGTCTTCTATAACAGAATCTGCTGGACTAATTACACAATCTTTTTCATTACAAATTGTATGAGTGCCTGACTTTAAATGGCGAATAAAAAAATCATGTAATGACCCAAATTGATCAAGTTTTTCTTCGAATTCATTCGTATTGATTTTATATTTTTCAACAAATAAAGGAATAAACTTACGACTATACTTGCTTCTTCCAAATTTATACATAAATCTGGACGTTATTTTTCCATTCGTTAGTTCAATACATGTTTGGTATAATTTTTCTTTCACAAATAATCCTCCACAATCTAAAAAGCATGAAACTATATCTTTTGTTAAATCGTTTTATTTTACAAGAATAGGTCTTAAAACTACAATAGTTAAATTCAAACATTTATGGATTTAAATTTCTTTTGAAAAACTTTCTTAAAAATCCAATGCAAATTGATTTAAAAGAGGTTATAATACATAGATAATTTAAAATCACACAAGAGGGGGTGATTTACGATGTTTTCAGCAAAAAAAGCTTTGAAAGCAAATTCAGCAAATATACTCACTTTAACAAATCTTTCATTTGGTGGCATCGCCATTCTTGCTATTATAAATGATCAACCAAAATTATCTGTTATATTTATCTTCCTTGCGATGCTATGTGATCGTTTTGATGGTGCCTGTGCAAGAAAATTTGGTGTTGAATCTGAACTCGGGAAGCAACTTGATTCCTTATGCGACCTTGTCACATTCGGAATTGCACCAGCTGTACTAATTTATTCGATTGCATTAAATGAATTAGGCCAATGGGGTGTATTCTTCTCTATTTTCTACATGGGCTGTGGTGCTTTTCGTTTGGCACGATTTAATGTCACACCCGCTAAAGGATTCTTTATCGGAGTGCCTATTCCCGTTGCTGCATGCTTAGCAACTTTTAGTTCCTTATTTGTAGATAGTTTGTCCCCAATAGTATATATGGTTATCATGTGTTTCCTAGGATTATCCATGGTAAGTACAGTTAAATTGAGAAAAATATAACAAATATAAAATGGAAAGCACCCTAACGGGTGCTTTTTTTTGTCCTCTTATTTTAACCTTTTATTTACTTATTGTATAGACTCTAAATAATGCTGATGAAATCTTAAAGAAACTCATGAATGTGAAAGGATTCATCTTAAATGAGATGATTCTTTCATTTGGCCAACCATTCGTAACATACATTATAAAAACTAAAGATAATGATTCAAAATTATAGGAGGGATTTATTTGGGCTTAATCAGTTTTTTTGCCATACTTTTGAAAGACATTCCGATTTTTGTTGCATATGTAAAAAATAATGCCTTTCCACAACCACTTTCCAGTGAAGAGGAAATGGAATACTTATTAAAATTTGCTGAAGGTGATGTGGAGGCGCGTAATAAATTAATTGAGCATAACCTCCGTTTAGTTGCTCATATCGTCAAGAAATTTGAAAATACATCTGAAGACACAGAAGATCTTATTTCCATTGGTACTATAGGATTGATAAAAGCAATCGAAAGTTTTTCTATTGGTAAAGGGACAAAACTAGCTACATATGCTTCCCGATGTATCGAAAATGAAATTCTTATGGTCTTAAGAAGCTCTAAAAAAATGAAAAAGGATGTCTCTCTTCATGATCCGATTGGCTATGACAAAGAAGGCAATAGTATTAACTTAATTGATATTTTGGTTGCTGAAACAGAAGATGTCGTGGAATCAATACAGCTCAGTATCGAGCTTGAGAAAGTACGTAAATATCTTGACATTTTAGATGCAAGAGAAAAAGAAGTTATTATTAGTCGTTTTGGACTTTCCATGCAAAAGGAACGGACTCAAAGAGAAATTGCCAAGGAACTGGGGATTTCTAGGAGCTATGTTTCACGAATTGAGAAACGAGCGTTAATGAAAATGTTTCATGAATTTTACAAAGAAGAAAAGGAAAAGAAGAAAAAAATGTCTGAATTATAATATTGACTAAGTAAAAAACCCCCAAAAAAAGAATTAGAAATAATCCTAATTCTTTTTTAAATACATGATTTAAACAAAAAACATACTGTTACTTACTATAGTTATTCATATTTTTGTTTTTGTTTTTATTTTGTTCGGATTGTTGATTTAGTTTTTTTACTTCTTCAACATTTGTTTCGCTTCCAAACTCAGAACCGAATTGTTTTGACCCCATACCTTTTCCAGCAGCAAATTGTTTATTTTGTTGTTTTACCTGTTGGATGTCTGTACCAGTAGCTGTTTTATTTCCTGATTGGTGTCTCATTACTATCACCTCCATAAAAATTAGAATAACCATTGCAAGGGTATTTATTTATACCTATAAATGGGTTATCTTGAAACAAAACACATTCTTAATAAACTACTTCCATAAAACAATAAAATATAGTGAAATAGCTGATATATTAGGTAATTAGCCTATCTCTCCCCGCTTTGGAATCATATGATGGGTAAGAAGGCAGGTGTATATCCATGTATCCATATGGCGGTTTTGGTGGGTATGGCTGTGGCTATCCAGGCGGTTTAAGTGGCGGATGTGGATGGGGTGGCGCAGGTATTTTCTTTGCGATCTTTATTATACTATTTGTAATTTTCTTCATCTTCGGTTTCTTCTGCTTCTGGAGTTCTGGTGGTTGCGGGTTTGGCCCACGTAGATAAGGTAGATCTAAAAAGGCTCGGTATTTAAAAATACCGAGCCTTTTTCCTTATTTTAATTTTTTGACCATCTCAATAATGAGTGTCGCTGAATTCTCTGCAGCTTTTACAATATATTTATCAAATGATACACCAGAATTATCTCCAGCAATATCAGAAAGCGAACGAGCTATTACGAATGGAACATTGAATTGATATGCCACTTGTGCAACTGCTGCTGCTTCCATTTCCCCTGCTTTTAACTCAGGGAAATGACCATGAATGAATTCCAGAAGCAATTAAACCCTTTTCAGCGTTTACACCTTCAATTTTTGATGCAATTTCATATGCAAGACCCACTAATTTTTCATCTGCATGATAGGTTGGTGGTAATTGTGCAACTTGACCATGAACATAACCAAAAGCAGTGATATCCACATCGTGGTGAACTACCTCTGTTGAAATTACGATATCTCCTACTTTTAAACCTTTAGAGAATCCACCTGCAGAACCCGCATTAATGATACAATCTGGTTTAAACTTTTCCAACAAAATAGCTGTTGACATTGCAGCATTGACTTTTCCAATTCCTGATTGAAGAAGAACTACATCTAAATCATGCATTTTACCTATGTAATATTTACAAGTACCAACAACTTGTTCATCAATTACTTCCATATTTTCTCTGAGGAGAACTATCTCTTCCTCCATGGCTCCAATAATTCCAACTTTCATTCTATAACCTCCAAGTAAAAGAAATCCCTATTTATCATAGAGATTTCTTTTGAATTTTTCAATGGCTATTCTTATTAACGCGATTTTTTCTAATATGCCTACACCCATAAAAAAACAAAAGATGTCCATTCAAATAGCCAAAATCCGTTTTATCAAACCAACTTTGGGCACATAGAATCCCTCAATTTCTTAATTCACAGCTTCTATAACAGTTGGAACCTTTTTTAACTTATTATCCTTATGAATTTTAATACTTAAATGGAAAAATATAAAAGAAACAATGCCACTTAATGCAATTACTACAGCCATTCCGTATCCGCCTATCCAACCATAAATCGTTAGACCTAATGCACCTGCTAATTGTGTTAGGTTGCCACCAAAATTAGCAAAAGCACTGTATGATCCTCGAGAACTTTCGTCCATCATTTCAGCTTCAAATGTGTGTACAATCGGTGAAGCATACATTTCTCCAAAAGTTATGATGAGTCCAATGATAAAAATAAACCATAATGAGTTGGTAACACTTAAAAATATATGCCCTAAAAAGTACATGAATATGCTGACATAAAGCATAGGTTTCATTTCTTTATTCTGAATCCATGATGAAATGAACATCCCAAAAAGGACAACTAATGCAGCGTTTTCAGTATTTAAAAAACCAATGATTTTATATCCAGTAACTTCTACGCTTGTAAAATCAAAGAAATAAATCATTTCTGTTTTAAATTCCTTTGCCAAACGAACTGCAATAAAATTTGCACTATGATTCTCCATTGACCAAAGAAACACTGTGGCTAAAATTAGATACATAAACGCTTTATCTTTTACAACAACTTTATAACTTCTCGCCATGTCCTTTATAACGTGGACTTTTTCAACTACTTTATTTGGAACAAAAGAATCAGTCATTATAAAAGCAGTAAGTAGTAATGTAAGCACAGAACATGCTGTTAATCCAAGGAACAATTCAAAACGATGATGTTCAAAGAAAAACCCTCCAAGTATGGAGCCAATCATGAATGATACATTGCCAGTCCAATATTGAATACTAAACATAAATGTACGATTATCGGGAGTGCTACTGTCAATAAGTAGAGCGCTAGCTGCTGGATAAACTAAACCTCCACTAGCTCCATTTAGAATAAACATGATGAGCGTTAGCCACACTGACTCAAACATTGGGGAGTTTGCTATTGTCATGAAAAAGTATGTAACAATTTGAATAACAATCCCTACAATCATAATTCTTTTTCTACCAACTTTATCTGCTAAATACCCACCGTAAAAACCAATTATAATTTGAATCCAAACACCTACTAAAAGAAAAAAACCAGCTAATTTTGAACCAAAAAACCCTGAAAAATAAATTGCCATAAACGGGTAAATCATTGCCCCGAGAATTCTTGATAAAAATGACGTTAGGATTCGCACCTTAATATTCTTATGTAATTTTGGGAACGCCATGAGCGTACCTCCTTAATCTCCCGTTTT
>JARBTR010000002.1 GCA_029240105.1 Caryophanales bacterium
GAGTTTTATGAAAAGCCAAGTGTGAGACGTAAGAAGAAGTCTGAAGCCGCTAGAAAGCGTAAGTTCTAATTAATAGAATCAACTAGTCCCGTATTTATGTATTCATAGATACGGGATTTACATTTTTCATCTTGTTTTGGTTTAAAAATGTCATAGTATCCTTATTAATCTGAGCTTAACAAGCTTAGTACAAGAAGTGATATATAATGTAATATAATCATAAAGAAGGAGGAATTAAATATGAGTTTGTTAGAAAGCCTCAATAAAGACATGGTTCAAGCTATGAAGAATAAAGATAAAGAGCGATTAACTACCGTTCGTATGTTAAAAGCAGCTGTTCAAAATGAAGCCCTAAAGCTTCGAAAGCAGGATTTAACTCTAGAAGAGGAGATAACGGTATTGTCTCGAGAATTGAAGCAAAGAAAAGATTCTTATCATGAATTTTCGAAGGCTGGTAGAGAAGACTTGCTAGAGAAATTGAACATCGAAATTATGATTGTTCAAGAATACATGCCCAAGCAAATGAGTGAGGAAGAAATAACAAAAGTTGTTCAAGAAACTATAGCTGAAACAGGTGCTGCTTCGAAAGCAGATTTCGGGAAAGTTATGGGAGCATTAATGCCAAAAGTAAAAGGTAAGGCAGACGGTGCAATGGTAAACCAAATCGTTAAGAATCTTTTGCAGTAAAAATACATATAGAATAACCCTAGAGGCTGGGACAAGACCCAAAATTTTATCCGCTTTTCCAAAGACTTGTGTTTACGAGGTGATTCCACCAGAATTGCACACGATGTATGAGAAAATAAATCTCAAACGTGTTCGCTCGAAAATCCATCTAGAAAATCATGTGGATGATTGTATTTTGAAATTTGTCCCAGCCCTTTTTCTAAAGTTTTTAAAATACTTATAATTTTTGTAACCTTCCTCTAAAATGAACCGTATTATTCCAATCGGGAGTGATTAATGAAAAAAATTTCATAATTACGGTATAATGAGAAAAATTAAAATTAAAGAAAGGAGAGATGATCTTGAAAAGAGGAATGAAACTTTTACCAATCCTATTTTTGTTTTTAACAAATCCTGTTTTTGCAGCAAGTAAAGAAGTTGTTCAATACGAATCAATGGGGCAAAAAATAATGGTCGTTGCTCTCATTACGATAACCTTTTTATCCGTTGTGTATGAATTATTCTCAAAAAGAATAGGTTTTGTGGGAGTCATTGGGTTTATCTCGCTAGGATATTTCTTTTTTATGCAACTTACAACTGGGTTTGCATCACCTGGGTCCTTGTTTATTTTTGTAATAGGAATTCTGCTAATAGTTATTGAGTGCTTTATTCCAGGTGCTATTGCAGGAATAATTGGATTTATAGCTGTTGTCATTGGTTTTGTTATGGCAGTTGGACATTCAATGTTAGCATTTATCGCTCTATTAACTGCAATGGTTTTATCAAGTATTCTGTTCTACATCATGCGTAAGGTGTTAAAAAAGGAAATTATGTTTTACGATGCTTTTGTTTTAAAAAGTGCGGCTTCTTCAGAACAGGGGTATGTAACTCATGTTAACCGCACTGATTTAATTGGAGCAAAGGGAAAAAGCATTACCACACTCAGACCTTCTGGAACTGCAATTATTAATGAAGAACGATTAGATGTAGTTACAGTTGGAGACTTTATTGAGCAAGGAAAAGAAATTGAAGTTGTTCATGTTGAAGGTGTTAGAATTGTTGTAAAAGAAATAGTTTAATGATTTTTTTAATTATAAATAAAAATAAGGTAGGTTAACTTAATGGAAAATTCACTATCACCAGAAGTTGTAGGAATCATTATTGTAGTTATTGCTGCGTTTGTATTTTTATCGGTTCTTTTGTCATTTGTACCAATAATGCTTTGGATATCTGCTATGGCATCAGGAGCGCATGTAAGTATCGGTACGTTAATTGGAATGAGATTAAGACGAGTAATACCTAGTAGAGTAGTAAACCCGTTAATTAAAGCTGTTAAAGCTGGTTTAAATGTTAATATAAATCAACTTGAAAGTCATTATCTAGCAGGTGGTAATGTTGACCGAGTTGTAAATGCTTTAGTTGCAGCACATCGAGCAAATATTGAATTGTCATTCGAACGCTGTGCAGCAATTGACTTGGCAGGACGAGATGTTTTACAAGCAGTACAAATGAGTGTTAACCCTAAAGTCATTGAAACACCATTTATTCCTGGAGTAGCGTTAAATGGTATTGAAGTTAGAGCAAAAGCCCGTATTACAGTGCGTGCCAATATTGATCGCTTAGTTGGTGGTGCAGGTGAAGAAACAGTTGTTGCTCGTGTTGGTGAAGGTGTAGTTGCAACAATTGGTTCTTCTGAAACGCATTTTAAGGTACTAGAAAATCCAGACATTATCTCTAAAACAGTTTTAGGAAAAGGGTTGGATTCTGGTACTGCTTTCGAAATTCTTTCAATTGATATTGCAGACGTAGAAGTAGGTAAAAACATCGGGGCACATCTACAAACTGAACAAGCTGAAGCAGACAAAAAGATTGCACAAGCAAAAGCTGAAGAAAAACGTGCAATGGCAGTTGCCTTAGAACAAGAAAATAGAGCAAAGGTACAAGAAATGAGAGCTAAGGTTGTAGAAGCTGAAGCAGAAGTCCCTCTTGCAATGGCGATTGCATTGAAAAACGGTAATATCGGGGTATTGGACTACATGAACATTCAAAATATTTCTGCGGATACAGAAATGAGAGGTTCTATTGGGAAAACATCTCCAAAAGATAAAAAAGAAGAAAAATAATTAGGGAAACCCTATATAAGAGAGGTTTTCTATGGAAAAATTAATTGAGATAATTTTTAGTAATATTTTTATTGTTATTATTGTTATAACTGGGATTTCTAAGCTCTTTAAAAAAGTTAATGACAATGATAATACTCCTGATTCTGATGGAAAAACCAATAACCCAAGAAAAGAATCTGGTAAGAAATTTAATATTTTTGATTTTGATTTTGAAAAATGGATTGAAGAGCAAGCAGGACAACAAAAAAATAATCAAAAAGGTCTGTCAACTAAGCACCAACCATCAAGTCAAATAAAAGTAAAGCCAAACAATTCTCCTGAATTGGGATCATTTAAGCTACAATCCTCCAACTCATATGAAGGAAGTCAATTTAATACTGCATCCCATTTCATAAATAACTCATCTGCTCCTATTGAAGATGAAACAAGGAGATCTTTTGATATTGATACGACGGATATGCAAAAAGCCATTGTAATGGCTGAAATTTTAGGTCCTCCTCGGGCAAAAAGAAAATCTATTCGATATTGAGTTTAAAGGCTTAATAACGTATTGAAAAAGACAACTAGTCAATAAAATAAAAGTCTTAAACGGAATTGAACAAGTCATAAGTTATGAAACCCCCTTTTCACACATAAATTGTGTGAGAGGGGGTTTTTCATGTCAAAGAAAAATAATTGGTTAAAAAGAGCAAAACAGGTATTTGCATCAAGCTTTGATTTGCCACAAGATGTTGTGTTGGACTTGCCTCGAATAACGATGATTGGCCAAATACATATTTATATCGAAAATCATAAAGGGATTCTTACCTTTTCAAACGAAGAATTGAGATTGGCATTAAAACAAGGTTATTTACTAATTAAAGGAGTTAACTTTGTTCTTAAAACAATTCTTCCTGAGGAAATTTTATTAGAAGGAACTATTCATCAAGTTACATTTGTAGAGGAAGACAAGAACTAGCACAAATTTTTATTCTTTAAGGGGAAAATAACGGAATGAAAAACTTTTGGCTCACCTTTTTTGAAGGATTAGTAGAAGTTAAAATGAAAGGAATTGGTGCAGAACGATTTATAAATCGTCTATGCAAAGAAGGTGTTGCCGTTTTCCAATTCAAGAAATTGGATAAAGAAATAAGCACCTATCAAATAAGACTAAGCAATATACGAAGTTTAAGAAAAATCGCAAGGGGACAAGCATTTAAATTTTCATTTACACGAAGAAAAGGAATGCCGTTTTTTTTAAACAAACTAATGAAAAACAAAGGACTTGTGATCGGTATCCCTTTTTTTATCGCCATTGTTTTTGTGCTTTCTAATATTGTCTGGAGCATAAAAATTGATGGCGCTAGTATTGAGACTGAGCAAAAAATTCGTAAACAATTAAAACTAATGGATGTGAGAATCGGGAAATTTTCGTTTAATGAAGGTGATCCGAAGGCAATACAAAAAAGGTTAACAGATGAAATTCCAAATATTACTTGGATTGGCGTACAATCTCGTGGTGCAGTTTATCATTTGAGAGTCGTTGAAAAACTTATTCCTAAGAAAGAAATTGACAAATCGTACCCCATGCTAGTTTCTACAAAGAAAGCTTATATTGTCCAAACTATGATTGAAACGGGACAAATTCTAGTGGTAAAAAAACAACTTGTGGAGAAAGGACAACCGCTGGTTGATGGGTATATTGGTTCTGGGGAAAATCCAAAGTATGTAGGAGCAAAGGGAATCGTGTTAGGAGAGACATGGTATCAAACGACTAGTGAAGTGCCTTTAAAAACCACTTTTCAGAAATTAACAGGAAATACTAAAACAAAACATCAACTCAAGTTATTTAACATTACAATTCCAATTTGGGGATTTGGACATTCTAAATTTAAAGAGAAAACCATTGAAAGAGTACAAACAGATTTTCATTTTTGGAAGTGGAAAATTCCTCTTTCAATTGTGAAAGTACAGTATAATGAAGCTGTAACTACTATAAGAATTTTAACTCAAGAAGAGGGAATGGAATTAGCTAAAGAAAATGCGTACAAAGATCTACTATTGTCCATTCCACCAGACGCAAAGGTATTAAAAAGAAATCTTTTGCAGAAAAAAATCAGCAGTGATAAAGTAATGGTTATGATGCATTATGAAGTTATTGAAGACATTGCAGCGGGATCAGGAGATGAAGATGAGTATCCAATTTCTGATTCAGATGAAATAGAGTAACCGGAGGAACAAAATTGACAAATTCTAAAATGCTGGACATCAAATTGCAAAATGCTGAGGAAGCTATTGAACTTTTTGGAATCCAAGATGTGAACCTAAAAACTTTGGAAGACGAGTTAAATGTAAATGTTATTTCCAGAGGTGAAATTATTCATGTTTCTGGATCAATTGAAGATTTGCAAAAAGCAGAAGAAGTTTTACAATCGTTACTAAACTTAATTCGAAAAGGAATTAAGATTGGTTCTCGAGAGATTATCTATTGCTTAAACTTACAAGAAAAAGGGACACTTCAACATTTTTCAGATATGTACGAAGAGGAATTATATAAAAATGCTAAAGGAAAATCTATTCGACTAAAAACTTTGGGTCAGCAACAATATGTCCATGCCATACGTCAATCCGATTTAGTTTTCGGTATTGGACCTGCTGGAACAGGAAAAACATATTTGGCTGTTCTTCTAGCAGTAATTGCGTTAAAAGCGAATTTGGTTAAACGGATTATTTTAACGCGCCCTGCAGTTGAAGCCGGTGAAAGTCTTGGTTTTTTACCAGGTGACCTTAAAGAGAAAGTAGATCCTTATTTACGTCCTCTTTATGATGCACTTCATGATCTTCTTGGACTTGAATATACAGAGAAATTAATGGAGCGCGGAATCATTGAAATAGCACCATTAGCTTATATGCGAGGGCGCACACTTGAAGATGCTTTTGTTATTTTAGATGAAGCTCAAAATACAACTCCTGCCCAGATGAAAATGTTTGTTACACGACTTGGGTTTGGATCAAAAATGGTAATTACAGGAGATAAAACACAAATTGACTTACCTAGAGGTGCTGAGTCAGGATTAAATGTTGTTGAGAAGATACTACAAGGTGTTCGTGGTGTTTCTTTTGTCTTCTTAGATGAAACTGACGTTGTCCGTCATCCTCTAGTTTCCCGTATCATTCATGCTTATGACCAATATAATAAAAAAACAGAATAAACATACAAATAATTCCTTAATTTTACATTTATGAAGCCAAGACATTTGTTTTGGCTTTTTTTGACGATTAAAAACTGTTATGATAGAAAACACAATTAAAAAGATTGTGTTACTTGGTTTAAAAGTATTAGAGGTGAATCATGGAACTTGAACTTACTGTAGATATTATGGATGAAACAGGGTCGCTAAAGGAAAATCACATTCAATTAGTTGAAAACTTGATCTATTTTATAGGGGAAAAAGAAAGTATTGAAAATGGCGCTGAAGTATCTATTTCATTTGTTACAAATGATGAAATTCAAGTCTTAAACAAAGAGTTTCGGGATAAAGATATGCCAACTGATGTGCTGTCATTTGCTATGGAAGAAATGGGCGAGGATGAAATAGAAATTTTTGCAGAGGGAATGCCAACGATGCTTGGCGACATTGTAATTTCTGTCGATAAAATTAATGAACAAGCAACGGATTTAGGGCATAGTTTTGAAAGAGAATTAGGTTTTTTAGTAACACATGGTATGCTTCATTTATTGGGGTTTGATCATATGGAACCTGAAGATGAAAAAATGATGTTTGAAAAACAACAAATATTGTTAGATGCATTTGGATTAAAAAGATAAATCTTTGGAGGCCGAATATGGAAAATGTAACAAATGAGAAATTAATGGAAGAGGCAAAGAAAGCACGTTTGATGGCGTATGCGCCTTATTCCAAATTTTTAGTAGGTGCAGCTCTGTTGACGGAAGATGGAGAAGTGTTTCATGGTTGCAATATTGAAAATGCAGGTTATTCTTTAACAAATTGCGCTGAGAGAACAGCTATTTTTAGTGCAATTGCAAAAGGAAAAAAGAAATTCAGCAAGCTTGCAGTCGTTTGTGACACAGAAAGACCAGGTTCACCATGTGGGGCTTGTCGTCAAGTGATTTCTGAATTTTTTACACCTAATGCTGAAATTATTTTAACAAATTTAAAAGGCGATGTTCAGCTAACAACAATCACTGAACTATTGCCAGGGGCTTTTACACCGGAGGATTTGAATGGTTAATGTTTTGAATGAGAAAAATTTTAAATCTGGATTTGTATCGATTATAGGACGTCCAAACGTGGGGAAATCAACTTTCTTAAATAAAGTTATTGGACAGAAAATTGCTATTATGAGTGATAAACCACAAACAACTCGTAACAAGGTGCAAGGGGTATTGACTACCAATGACGCACAGGTCATTTTTATTGATACACCAGGGATTCATACACCAAACTCAAAGCTTGGTGATTTTATGATGAAAGTAGCCATGAATTCACTTTCTGAAGTGGATGCAGTTATGTTTATGGTAAATGCTCAAGAAGGATTTGGTAAGGATGAGAAATTAATAGTTGAAAAACTTTCTAAACTAAGTACACCTGTATTTTTAATTATTAATAAAATTGATTTGGTACATCCTGATGAACTTTTTACAATTATTGAATCATACAAGGAAAAAATGGAATTCGCAGAAATTGTTCCCATTTCGGCACTTCAAGGAAACAATATTGAACGACTTTTGGAGGTGCTGAAAAAGTACTTACCAGAAGGTCCGCAGTACTATCCAGCTGATCAAGTAACCGATCATCCTGAGCGTTTTATTATTTGTGAACTTATAAGAGAAAAAGCACTTCATTTGACGAGGGAAGAAATTCCACATTCAACTGCTGTTATAATGGAGAAACTAGAAAAGCGCGAGAATACCGATACGATACATATCATGGCAACAATCCTTGTTGAGCGTGATTCACAAAAAGGAATTATTATTGGTAAACGCGGTACCATGTTGAAAGAAATTGGACAACGTGCACGTGTAGATATAGAAAATTTACTTGGTAACAAGGTCTACTTAGAGTTATGGGTTAAAGTTCAAAAAGATTGGCGTAACAAGGCATCACATCTTCGCGAAATAGGGTTCATTGACGAGAATTATTAATTTTTTTAAAATAAGAATGAGTATAGAAAGATAGTTATGAAATTTGATTTAGATGCTTTTCAATTCACTAAAAAAATCAAAAATCGTACCAATGAATTTTAAAAAGGGATTGGAGTTTCATAGGGGAAATGCATTTCAAAGGAAGGTTTTTTTATGAAAGACATTACTTGGAAATTATTTTGTGAAACTGGGAACATTGAGAGTTATTTACTATATAGAGAAATTTTAGAATCAGAAAAAGAATAAAATTTAAAAGCCAGTTTCATTTATAAATGGACTGGCTTTTATTAAAATGTGGTGTATGTTTTGATTGGTAAATGCGAAGGAATTGTTATAAGAAATGTTGATTATGGTGAGACATCAAAAATAGTGACTATTTATACGAAAGAATTAGGTAAAATTTCATTAATGGCTAGAGGTGCAAAGAAACCTGTCAGTAAATTATCTGGAATTACTCAGTTATTACAACAAGGCTATTTTTTGTTTCATGCCGGAAATGGAATGGGTACTCTTCAACAAGGAGAATCAATTCGTGGTTTCCGTAATATTCTAGAGGATATCTACTTAACTTCCTATGCAACGTTTATGTCTGAACTTTTAGATCGAACAACAGAAGAGAAACAAAAAAATACTTTTTTGTTTGAACTATTTGAAAGGTTACTTGAATATTTAAACGATGGCTATGATCCAGAAATCATTTTAAATATTTTTGAATTAAAAATTTTATCCCTTTTAGGAATTGCACCGGAGTTGAGTCGATGTGTTAATTGTGGACACATCGATGGAAACTTTATGTTTTCTACAAAAGAAGGGGGAATCATTTGCCACCGCTGTATTGATCAGGATCGCTATGCACTCCCTATTTCAGTAGGTGCTGCTAAAATAATGAGGATGTTGTATCTCATCGATGTCAACCGCTTGGGTAACATTTCTATCTCAGAACAAACGAAACATGAAATACGTGAATTAATCGACCAATATTATGAAAAAAATTCAGGTTTATATTTAAAATCAAAGAAATTTCTAAAACAAATGGAAAGTATGAAATTAGTACTCCCAATGAAAAAGGATTAAAGTGAAAAATAATCACTTAATCCTTTTATTTTTATTTGATTAGCATGACTTCTTTTAAATTCTTATATTCAAATCCTAAGAGTTCTAATAGCATAAATGTAAATTGGAAGGCCGTCCCGACTGCCCGACTTGTTATTACATTACCATCAACAACCACATCTTTTTCTTCGTAAACATATAAATCAGAGGGCTTTACACTTCCTGGGAAAGAAGTGATGTGTTTTCCGTTTACGACTCCAGCTGCCACAAGAACGATAGGGGCTGCACAAATTGCACCAATTATCTTTCCATCTGCCATAGCAGTTTGAATACTTTCAATAACAGTGGAGCAGTCCTTTAAATTTGTAGAACCAGGCATTCCACCAGGTAAAACAAAGCAACTATACTCATCATAGTTGTATTCATCAATCGTTTTATCAGCAAGTATCGTTATTGCATGAGTACTTACAACTTCTTTCGTATTTGTAATTGAAACTGTCTCAATATCAGCCCCGGCTCTTCGGAAGAAATCAACTACCGTAAGTGCCTCAATTTCCTCAAAACCTTCAGCTAAAAATACACATGTTTTCATCGATAATCTCCTTTAATATCTAAACAACACAACTTTAAATAAAATGTAACTGATTTGTTTATAAATTTCAAACCTGCCATCCCTTGACATTCATCTTCATTTTGCATATATTCTTTTTAATTAGATATTTACGATGATTGGAAAGAGTAATTGTTCTCAATGAAATAAGCGAATCTGGGATAGTGCAAGCCAGAGTTTCTAGAAACAATGAAGGAGTCCATGAGTAAAACTTACAAAGTGGTTATGTGATGGTTTGTCATATAACAATTAGGGTGGAACCGCGGGTAAACTTAACACTCGTCCCTATGCAAAAGATTTACGGCGGATTGGCAAATGCTTGGGACTACGGTCCATTAGGCGTAGAACTAAAAAACAATGTAAAAAAAGCATGGTGGAAAAAATTTATACAAGAGTCACCTTACAATGTGGGGTTAGATGCGGCGATTCTGATGAACCCGCGAGTTTGGGAAGCTTCTGGTCATATCGGAAACTTTAATGATCCTATGATTGATTGTAAAGAGTGTAAATCACGCCATCGAGCTGATAAATTAATCGAAAATGCTCTTAATGAAAAAGGGATTGAAGTATTTGTTGATGGAATGCCTTTCTCTAAAATGGAAGAGTTAATTTCAGTCCATAATATTGTTTGTCCTGATTGTGGGAAACGTAATTATACTGAAATTCGCCAGTTCAACTTAATGTTTAAAACATTCATTGGTACTACTGAAAGCAACACGAACCAAGTTTATTTACGTCCAGAAACTGCGCAAGGAATTTTTGTAAATTTTAAAAATGTACAGAGAACGATGCGAAAGAAGTTACCGTTTGGTATTGGACAGATCGGTAAAAGTTTCCGTAATGAGATCACTCCAGGAAACTTTATTTTCCGTACCCGTGAATTTGAACAAATGGAACTTGAATTTTTCTGTAAACCTGGGGATGAACTAGAATGGTTTGCTCAGTGGAAAAAAACAGTAAATGAATTCTTACTGTCACTTGGTATGAAATCGGAGAATTTACGCGCTCGTGATCATGATGAAGATGAACTATCACATTACAGTAATGCAACAGTGGATTTTGAATACAAGTTTCCATTTGGTTGGGGAGAACTTTGGGGTATCGCTTCTCGTACGGATTATGATTTAAAGCAACATATGGCTTTTTCAGGTGAAGATTTCAATTACCAGGAACCTGAGTCAAATGTCAAATACATTCCGTATTGCATCGAGCCATCTGTTGGTGTTGATCGTATGCTTTTGGCATATTTATGTGATGCTTATGATGAAGAGGAATTAGAAGATGGCACATCTCGTACAGTCATGCGCTTCCATCCAGCATTAGCGCCTGTGAAAGCAGCTATTTTACCACTTTCAAAAAAATTAGCAGAAGGTGCAACAGAAGTGTTCTCAGGTTTATCGAATCATTTTACAGTTGATTATGATGATGCGGGGTCAATCGGAAAACGTTACCGACGTCATGATGAAATCGGTACACCATACTGTGTCACTTACGACTTCGACTCAGTAGAAGATAAAATGGTGACCGTTCGTGATAGAGATACAATGGAGCAAACGAGAGTTGCTATCGCTGACCTTGTTTCTTTCTTAGAAAATAAAATGAAATTCTAGTATGTAGTTTAAGTTTCTTGTAAAAATAAATAGTGGAATAAACAAGTCGGGCAGGTGTGTTCGGCTTGTTTTTGTGGTAGAATAGTATGACACATTTAAAACAAGGATATGAAATAGAATGGCACTTAATCAAAGACAACAACATATTTTAGAAATTGTGAAAAAAGAAGGTCCTATTACTGGAGAGCATATCGCTGAAAAGTTAAATCTAACAAGAGCAACTCTCCGTCCAGATTTGGCTATATTGACTATGAGTGGTTACCTAGATGCAAAACCACGCCTAGGGTATTTTTATAAAGAGCAAAATGTCCCTCAACCGGTTTTTGAATATCTACAGAAATGGCGTGTTAAGGATTTCATGTCTCATCCCATTGTAGTTAGAGATGACATTTCTGTTTATGATGCAATCTGCTCTATGTTCTTAGAGGATGTTGGAACGCTATTTGTTGTGGATGGGAATAAAAATTTAGTAGGTGCAATATCACGTAAAGATTTATTACGGACAAGCATTGGAAATAGTGATTTACACCATGTACCAGTTAATATGATTATGACTCGTATGCCACACATCATTTTCTGTGAAAAGGATGATACGATGGTACACGTTGCTCAACGTATAATTGAAAAACAAATAGACTCAGTACCAGTAGTTCAACCATCTACTAATGGCTTTGAGGTAATAGGGCGAATAACAAAAACAAATATTGCTAAAGTTTTCTTGCAAATTGCTACAGAAGATATAAGACAAAATTAAAGTTACAAAAAGCTGTATGAATTATGGAATGATTACATGATTAACTTCTTAAACTAAATTAACATAGATAATAAATCCATAGATTTGGGGAAAATAAAGATGGAATCTAAAATCTATATAGTTTCTGACTCAGTCGGTGACACAGCTGAAACCTTTGCAAAAGCATCTCTAATTCAGTTTCAAAACTATAATTTTTCAATTAACCGAATTTCTTTTGTTGATACACTTGAGAAAATAGATCAAATTGTAGAAAATGCATCCAAAGATGACGCAATTATTGTTTATACTTTGATAAAACCTGAGATGCGTGCATACCTTGAAATTCAGGCTAAAGCAGCTGATTTGATCACTTATGATGTTTTTGGAAGTTTTATTGCTAAACTTGAGAAAAAGCTGAACACAAAGGCAGTGATGGAAACAGGTTTGACACATAAACTAGATGAGGCCTATTTTAAACGTATTGAGGCTATTGAATTTGCAGTTAAGTATGACGATGGTCGAGACCCTAAAGGTATTGAAATTGCTGATATAGTGTTAATAGGCGTTTCAAGGACATCTAAAACACCATTATCTCAGCACCTTGCACATAAAGGATATAAAGTTGCGAATATACCTTTAGTTCCAGAGGTAGAACCGGCTGAAGAACTTTTTAAAATTGATTCAAATAAATGTATAGGTCTTGTAACATCTCCAGAAAAGTTGAATGAAATTCGAAAAGAACGACTGATACAACTAGGGTTACATGACAACGCATTTTATGCAAACATAGATCGTATTGAAACAGAATTAAACCATTTTAATAAGATAGTTGAACGCTTGCAATGTCCGGTTGTTGATGTATCGAATAAAGCCATAGAGGAAACAGCCAACGAAATTATTCAATTAATCAAAAATAATAAATAGAAAAAGGAATCTCAGTTATCTGAGATTTTTTTCTTTCGAAATAATATAGTGAATATTTTTGACAGAGAGTATAGATAGACCAATAAAGAAAATAGAAAGATATAACAAAGAGTATACATAGACCAATGAAGAAAATAGAAATGATATGACAGAGTGTAGACCATAATAGAAAAGAGAAATGTTATGAAAGAAAGTGTATATAGATCCAAGGTATATGTTGATGCAGACGCTTGCCCGGTAAAAGAAGAAATACTTGAGTTATGCCGGGAATTTGAAAATGAAGTATACTTTGTTGCGTCATTCCGAAATATGACTGATAAATACCCTCAAATACAATGGATCTGGGTAGAGCCAGGTAGAGACTCAGCAGACATCTCTATAATGAATCATGTAAAAGGGTTAGACATCGTTATAACAGACGATATTGGCCTTTCTGCGGGTTGTCTCGGTAAAGGTGCGAGAGTTATAAACTCAAGGGGTGGAATTATTGATAATAATAATATTGATATTCTTCTTGCTACTCGTCATATTTCAGCTGTTGAAAGAAGGTCTGGCAATCGGACAAAGGGGCCAAAAAAATTACAAAAAGAGGATAAGATTAAATTTTCTATGAATTTAAAAAAATTTCTGTCGAAAAATGCAGGAGTTTAGGAAGTTTTATAGAATACCTATATAGGTAAGGAATTTTAATGTTTTACCAAACGAGGGTGTTGCTGATGTCACAACGAATTCCAGAAGAAACTGTCCTGGAAATTAAGAATAAAAACGACATCGTTGACATTGTTGGTGAGTATGTCCAATTAAAAAAACAAGGGCGAAACTATTTTGGTCTTTGCCCATTTCACGGAGAGAAAACATCTTCTTTTAGCGTTGCTGCAGACAAGCAAATTTTTCATTGCTTTGGTTGCGGGGCAGGAGGAAATGTATTTTCTTTTTTAATGGATATAGAAGGAATCTCCTTTGTGGAAGCGGCTAAGAAATTAGCTGACCGGTCAGGTGTTCCCTTAGACGTCGATGTGTCATCGAATGGCGAAAAACAGCATTCAGCTCTAAACGATATGCTGGAGGCGCATGAATTTTTACGAGGGTTATATCACACTGTCCTTTTGAAAACAAAGCAAGGCGAAGAAGCCTTAAAATATTTGTTAAACAGAGGTTTTACAAAGGATTCCATTGAGAAATTCCAAATAGGTTATGCCATAGATTCTTGGAATTATACAACTGACCTTTTAAGTAAGAAAGGTTATTCGCTTGATAGAATGGAGCAAGCTGGTCTTTTGATCAAAAGAGAAACAGAAAACTCATATGTTGACCGTTTCCGTCATCGTATTATGTTTCCTATCCTTGATCGGCAAGGAAAAACAATCGCTTTTTCTGGTCGAGCACTAGCAAGTGATGAAAATAAATACCTAAATAGCCCTGAAACAGTATTGTTTAATAAAAGTAAAGTTCTATATAATTTTCAAAATGCTCGTGCTTCTATTCGAAAAAGGGACGCTGTTGTTCTTTTTGAAGGTTTTGCAGATGTAATTTCTGCTGACCGAGCAGGAGTTGATAATGGTATTGCTACTATGGGTACTGCATTCACAAATGAGCATTTACAAATTTTAAGTCGCACTACAAAGAATTTTATTGTTTGTTACGATGCTGATAATGCAGGTATAAATGCTGCTAATAAAGTAGCTGATTTGATTCATCACCATCGGCTAAATGTTCGAATTGCAGTAATGCCTGAAGGCTATGATCCAGATGAATTTATTAGATCCTTTGGTGCTGAAAAGTTTCAAAATGAAGTTATAAGTGCAGCTAATTCTTATATATCTTTTAAGATGTTTTATCACCGCAGGGGAAAGAATTTTACGAATGATTCTGAAAAAATGGTCTATATAGAAACCATTCTTGAAGAAATTGCAAAACTTTATAATGAAGTTGAACGAGACTATTACTTACGATTAATTGCTGAAGAGTTTAATCTTTCGATAGATGCTTTATTACGCCAAAACAGAAAAATGGTGAAGCAAAATAATAAAGAACACCAGAAGAAAGAAGAAAGAAATTTTTCAAATGACGTATTTGTCAAAAAGTCAAAATTGAAACCTGCTTATCAAGTAGCCGAAGAGAATTTAATTTCATTCATGCTTCGGGATCGACTTTTAGCGGATAAGATTAATCAAAAACTAAATGGGGAAACAATGCTTGATGTGAGGCATCAGGCTATTATCATGTATTTGATTTCCTATTATAATGAGGGGCGACCAGCAGATACAAGTTTGTTTTTGAATTATTTACAAAACCAAGCTTTACGTATGGTTGTAACAGAGATTGAAATGAAGTCACTGCATCTTGAACCTTCAGAAAAAGAAATCAATGACTGTATTAGTCAAATTGGCAAACAAAAACAGCTTGAGGTTTTACAACAAAAAGAGCATGAACAAAAAGAGGCTGAACGGAAAAAAGACTTTAATTTGGCGTCTCAATTAGCTCTTGAAATTATTGAAATAAAAAAATCACTATAAATAGTAATAGAACAGCTAGGGAGAGGGAATAATGGCTGAGACAACAAAAGATTATGTAGGAAAAGAGGCAGAAATGTCTGAATTAACTTTAGAATCGATGAAAGAATTCATCATAGAAACAGGGAAACAGTCTCGTGGAATATTAAAAGAAGAGTGGGTACATTCTCAATTAGAGCAATTTGAGATTGATTCGAATGGATTTGATGATTTTATTGAGGATCTCAAATCTAATGGAATTGAACTGGTAAGCTCTAATGTGGAATCGGAAGTGGGATTTAATCCAAAGGATGAAGAAAAGGAAGAATATGACTTAAATGATCTTTCTGCACCATCGGGCACAAAAATTAATGATCCAGTTCGTATGTATTTAAAAGAGATAGGTAGAGTAGATCTACTAAAAGGTGATGACGAAATACAGTTAGCAATACTTGTAGAGCAAGGAGATGAAGAAGCAAAACGCCGATTGGCTGAAGCGAACCTTCGTTTAGTTGTAAGTATTGCTAAAAGATATGTCGGCCGTGGAATGCATTTCTTAGATTTGATCCAAGAAGGAAACATGGGTCTTATTAAAGCTGTAGAAAAATTTGACCATACTAAAGGATTTAAATTTTCTACTTATGCAACTTGGTGGATTCGTCAAGCTATTACGCGTGCCATTGCAGACCAAGCTAGAACGATTCGTGTTCCAGTTCATATGGTTGAAACAATAAATAAAATGGTTCGTATCCAACGCCAATTATTGCAAGATTTAGGTCGAGAACCATCACCAGAAGAAGTTTCAGAGGAAATGGATATACCAGTTGAAAAGGTGCGAGAAATACAACGAGTAGCTCAAGAACCAGTTTCATTGGAAACTCCTATTGGTGAGGAAGATGATTCACATCTAGGGGATTTTATAGAAGATAAAGAGGCAACTTCTCCAGCTGATCATGCTGCTTACGAAATGTTAAAGGAGCAACTTGAAGAGGTTCTGGATACACTGACAGATCGTGAAGAGCATGTATTACGTCTTCGTTTTGGTTTAGATGATGGCCGTACTCGCACTCTAGAAGAGGTTGGACGAGTGTTTGGAGTTACTCGAGAACGTATTCGACAAATTGAAGCAAAAGCCATTCGTAAATTACGTCACCCTTCAAGAAGTAAACGATTAAAGGACTTTTTAGAGTAGAAACTTAAGCCGACGGGAGTCGAACCCATAGGGTTTAATCGTTATGATTTCAACGCTATTGTTGTTCTCCTCTGGCGACATATTAACGATATGGCTTCTTCGTTGGCCTAAATATCGTTGAAATCATTTAGATTAAACTCGAAGACCTTATCTTGATTCTTTTGAAGCAAGACAAGGCAGATGTGACGAAGCGTATTGGACATACACTAGGAACATCTAACGCAGTATTGAAAAAAAGATTCAAGATAAGGCCTATGGGTTCGATTCCCGTCTGCTTAGCATTACGATTACGTAATGCTTTTTTCTATGTAATGTGATTTTTGGTATAATGATTTAGATTTGTTTATAAAAGGTGGAAGTGTATGAATGCTGAAAAACTATCAAAAAGACTCGAAAGAGTTTCTAAATACATAGTCCCAAATGGTACGCTATCTGATATTGGGTCGGATCACGCGTATTTGCCATGTTATGCAATTGAGAGTGGATTAACATCAAAGGCAATTGCTGGGGAAGTCGTGGAAGGACCCTATCAATCTGCAAAATCAAATGTAGCAGAAAGAAATTTAGCATCAAAAATAGATGTTAGATTAGGCAGTGGACTTTCCGTACTTACTTTAGGAGAAGTTGATACAATAACAATTTGTGGTATGGGAGGAACGCTTATTTCACAAATTTTAGAAGAAGGTAAGGAAAAACTTAGCGGAAGAGAAAGATTAATTTTACAACCGAATATAAATGCCGAATCCATTCGAGCATGGTTACAAAATAACCAATGGAATTTGATTGCTGAAGAAATTCTTGAAGAGGATGAAAAAATATACGAAATAGTAGTTGCTGAAAAAACGGAAGTTGTAAATTTGTCTGAGGCAGAAATGTTAATGGGTCCGTTTCTAATAAAAGAAAAAAATCAGACCTTTATTCAAAAATGGTCTGGAGAATTAGAACATTATAAAAATATTATGAAACGGCTAGAAACCGCCCAACAGAATGAAAAAAATGAAGAAAAAAAGTCTGAGTTGGTACACAAAATCTCATTAATCCAATCCGTTCTGTAAATTTAGTAAATTTATTGACGGAAAGGAGATGGGGCAAAAGTCTGTGAATCTCTTAAACTAACTGTTAATTTTCTTTAATGTTTCTGACTCCATCCTAAGGGATTGAAAACAACTGGGAATCACTGCAATCAGTGGTTCCCAGTATTAGTTATAAAAATCATACTCTTAGGAATTATTGAAAATATTCTTCTCTATCTTCTTTTGCTTTTACTTTTGGTAAAATCTTCGACCGTGGTACTTTTTTCTCTCGAACCCATGTTGTCTCATCGTCTGGATTAAAATGTTCAAGAAACTCAATTACTTCTTTAGTAATTGGAGTAGGGGTTGAAGCGCCAGATGTGACTCCGACTTTTTTAGCATGAAGAATCCATTCAATTTCAAGTTCAGATATATCAGCAATACGGTATGCTTTTGTTCCAGCAATTTCTTCTGATACTTGAGCCAAGCGATTTGAATTATTACTTTTCGGGTCACCAACAACAATAACAACGTCTAAATCTTTTGCCTGTTCTGCTACAGCTTCTTGGCGAACCTGAGTTGCCATACAAGTTTCTTGCTGTCTCTCAGCATGAGGGAATTTCTGTTTCACGTAATTCATGAGTTCCACTACGTCCCATTGGCTCATCGTTGTTTGATTTGTCACAATAATTTTATCGGAATTGATTTTTAAAGCATCGATGTCTGATTTGTTTTCAACTAGATGTACAATTGAAGGTGCGACACCAATTGCACCTTCTGGTTCTGGATGATTTCTTTTTCCAATGTAAATAAATTCGTACCCTTCATCCTTTTTTGTACGGATTAGATCATGTGTAATCGTAACATCTGGGCATGTTGCGTCAACTGTAGTCAAACCCTTTTGACGTGCAATTTCTCTAATTTCTGGTGAAATACCATGGGCTGTAAAAATGACAGTACCTTCGGTTACTTTGTCAATGATTTCCTTTCGGTCTTTTCCGTCCAAAGTAATGACACCTTCTTCAAGAAATGCGTCTGTTACATGCTGATTATGTACTATCATACCTAAAATATAAATTGGCCTTGGTAGACTCTTATCTAATACAGCATTTCGAGCAACAACCATAGCATCTACAACGCCATAACAATACCCACGTGGTGAGATTTTAACTACTTCCATAGAAAATTCTATCTCCTAAATTGTGTAATGTTTTTTTAAAATTAACAAATGTTCCTACCAACAAATTCAAAAACATGATCAAACAAATGTATGATGTCATTATATCGAAAAAAAATCCTTAACACAAAAAGAACCCGTATTAATTTCGGGTTCCAGGTGTAAAAAATTTGGGTAAAGATTTTTTTTCTTCTATTTTATTATTTTTGGTTTGTATTAAATCGAGATTCAAATCGTACTTTGGTTCGTGCGATTCGTCACTATCTAATCTAACATTTTCAGATTTTTTTGACTCTTCTTCGTCAACTGAATCATCTGATGGTGTAGAATTGATTACTTTTAACATTTTATACATAGAGGGTAGATTTCTGATAAGAGGGCCGTATTGGCGAACTTGTTGTACAACAGGTGTTACTTTTTGAACTGTATCTATTGCTTTTTGAGTATTTGATATCATATCTTTAATTCCATCAAAACTTCCCTGAGTATCTGTTCTTCTACCAAAAATCCCATTGTTTTTTTGAGATTGCTGTCCGCCAAATAAAGAGAACAATCCTCTTGAACCTTCACCAAATAAACTTGCAAAAGGACTATATCTTTGATTTTTTCCAAAGTATGGACTTCTTCTTGGAGGCATTTTTTTACCTCCTTTCATAAAAATTACTCCACTTTAATTTATGCATTTAAAAACAGGAAGGCTAGGCAATTGTATCTACACTTGTGAGAAAGCATTAAAACAAGTAAAATAGAATGATTCTCATTTGAAAATATAAGGCAATTATAGAAAGAAGGAATATCATGGCAGATTTTAAAAACTTAAAACTACCTACTCATATAACTGATTCTTTACTAAAAATTGGATTTAAAAACCCAACAATTGTTCAGGAACGAGTTATCCCATCAATACTCAGTGGAAAGAGTATTATTGGGCAATCACAAACAGGAACAGGCAAGACTCATTCATTCTTGTTACCAATAATGGCAGAAATAGAAGTTGATAAGCCAGTAGTACAAGCAATTGTTTCTGCTCCTACGCGCGAATTAGCTACACAAATTTTCTTAGCAGCTACAAAATTAAATGATTTATTTCCTGAAGAAAATAAAATTCAAATCCGTAGCTATATTGGGGGCACTGATAAACAGCGTTCTATCGATAAATTAAAACAGCAACCACAACTTATAATTGGAACACCAGGCCGTATATATGATCTAATTGATTCCAATGCCTTAAATGTTTATACAGCTAAACAATTAGTTGTAGATGAAGCTGATCTAATGATTGACTTAGGTTTTATGGAAGATGTTGATAAAATTGCATCACGCATGGCGAAGGTTCTTCAAATATTGGTTTTCTCAGCAACGATTCCAGAAAAGCTACAACCATTCTTGAAGAAGTATATGGAAAATCCAAAGCATATCGAAGTGGATCCTAAACAAGTTTCTGCTAAAAAAATTGAACATATATTAGTTCCTTCCAAACACAGAAATAAAGCAGAATTAATCAAGAACATTTTAACTATCCATAATCCATATCTAGCTCTTATATTTGCAAATTCAAAGAAAAATGCAGATGAGCTTTATGCTGGACTTGCAGAACGCGGCTTAAAAGTCGGGTTGATGCATGGTGACTTGCCAGCTCGTGAGCGTAAACGTGTTATGAAGGAGATTAATGAATTAAAATACCAATATGTCGTAGCATCGGATTTAGCTGCACGTGGAATTGACATTGAAGGTGTAAGTCATGTTATAAACTCAGAAATCCCTCAAGATTTAGATTTTTACATCCATCGTTCAGGACGAACAGGTCGCGCGAGTCTAAGCGGTGTTGCAATCACAATTTACGAAGATCGTGATGAAGATGCAATTATCAAACTTGAAAAAATGGGAATTACTTTTACAAATAAGGATGTTGTAAAAGGGGAATGGGTTGACTTAAAGGACCGCAACAAGCGTAAGAAAAGAGTTGCACCAACCGTGGAGACAAAGTCTGGAAAAGCGATTGCACCTACAGGTGAAGCAAAGTCTGGTAAAGCAGTTGCGAAACCAAAGGCTGTAAAGCCGGGATATAAGAAAAAACACGCATTTGAAATGGCGAAGGTGAATGAAAAAGAACGTCGCGCACATAAAAAACAAGAAGTAAGAACTGCAAAAAAAGCTACTAAGGCGAAATATAGTAAATAAAAATGCAGCTTAAAGAGGTACAAATATGTTGAAAATTGGATCTCACGTGGGTATGAGTGGACCTAAAATGCTTCAAGCTTCAGTAGAAGAAGCACTATCCTATGGGGCAAATACCTTTATGATTTATACAGGGGCTCCTCAGAACACATTTCGAAAAAAAATTGAAGATCTAAATATTGATGCAGGACAAGCACTTATGAAAGCTAATGGAATTGATGAGTTCATTGTTCATGCACCTTATATAATAAATATAGGTAATGCAGTAAAGTATGAAACTTTTCAATTGGGTATAGAGTTCTTAAGAAAAGAAATTGATCGAACAATAGCATTAGGTGCAAAGCAAATCGTGCTACATCCAGGCGCTCATGTCGGAGAAGGTTCAGAAGCAGGTATTTCAAAGATTATCGAGGGACTCAATGAAGTTTTAGAGGCTGATATGCCAGTCCAAATCGCTCTTGAGACAATGGCCGGTAAAGGGTCAGAATGTGGTCGTTCATTTGAAGAATTAGCAAAAATAATTGATGGTGTCGTGTTAAATGATAAGTTGTCTATTTGTTTAGATACTTGCCATATTCATGATGCAGGATACGATGTTAAAAATGGTTTTGATGATGTACTCAATAAATTTGACAAAATCGTTGGTTTAGATCGAATTAAAGTTCTTCACATAAATGATAGTAAAAACGAACAAGGCGCAGCAAAAGATAGACACGCTAATATAGGACATGGTTATATTGGTTTTGATGCACTTCTTTACGTAGTTCACCATCCACAACTGATGCACGTACCTAAAATTCTTGAAACGCCATATGTTGGAGATGGTAAAGCTAGAGCTCCATACAAAGAGGAAATCGAAATGCTTCGTTCAGGCATTTTCACACCAGAATTAAATTCATAATATTGGTACTATGCAAATAATCATATTCTTGTTATACTTTCAAAGTTAATTAAATAAGCTCAACTATTAGGTTGAGAAGAGGTTCATTCAGACCATCCCTCTATAAAAAACTAGGCTATGTGATAAATTTTATCTAAAATTTTACCGCACTAGGTTTAGTGCGGTTTTTTACGTTTTACTTCCTAAGTTCTGACGGAACTTAGGAGGACGACATTTTGTTCCTGAGTTAAAACTCAGACAAAATCAGCCTGCCTAATCATCGCTGAATCAAAGATTCAGATGATTAGGGAGTAAAAGGTACGCACTATCCACGAGCATGAAAATCGCTGGCGATTTTGGAAATGGAGTAGAAAACATATATGTTTTCCAAAACAGTCTGAACTTAAGTTCAGCAACTGTTTACGATACCGTCGAAGCGAAGCGAGAAAACGGATGCCTGCGAAGTTTTACTCTAAGTTCTAAAGGACTTAAACCAAGATATACAGGGGAAATTAATTAACGAAATAAAATAAGGGAGTTTTCACATGTATAAAAATTTTACTTTAAACGCAATGGTTGGTGCTTTATACGCAGTAACAACCGTTATGATTACACCATTTGCATATGGTGAGATTCAGTTTAGGTTTACTGAAATTTTAATTTTCTTTGCTTTTTTTAACAAAAAATTTATACCCGGATTAGTAGTTGGTTGTATGATTGCGAATTACTTCGGAACATTAGGAATGATTGACGTATTTGTTGGCGCGGCTGCTACTTTAATTGTTACTTTATTAATTAGTAAAGTGAAATCTATTTGGTTGGTACCTGTAATTGCTGCAGTAGTGAATGGGATTTTCGTTGGAGCTGAACTACACTATATGTTTGAGATTCCCCTTATCGCAACAATGATGTATGTTGCAATTGGTGAATTATTCGCAGTGGCTGTTGGCATTCCAATTTTCAATTATTTGATGAAAAACAATTATTTGAAAAAGGTTATAACAGAATAAATTTAAGTTATCATATAAAATGAAGCCAAGCATTGTGTAAATGCTTGGCTTTTCACTCGACTTTTTTCGAAAGATAAAATTGAATAATTCTCTCAAATTCTGTTGCCACAAAGGAAGATGTGATCTTTGTTATCTGATCAAAAAGTGCCATACGCTCTTCTGTATTGAAGACATTTATATTTGAGCTGTTTAGCAATCGAGAGACTTTTGATGCTTCTTCCAAACTAATAAATACTCCATTACCTGGTGCTAAACTTACTACCTCATTTGGTGTTAATGTGCGAATACGCTGGTTAACAAATGACTGATAAAAATTCATGAAAAATTCTCCATTCCATTAAGTGTGACTTTCAGAAGAATTTTGCTGAAGATTAATCTATAATCATTAGCACAAATGGTTATGTAATTTTTAGGGCTAAAGAAATAGGATGTCTACTGCTTATTTAAAGATATGTACAAGTTCCAGATTTTAATCCAATTTTAATAATCATTTATTTCATTGAGCTCTTATATATCCAAATAACACAAACTAGGCATAGGCTCAAATTAAATAACAAAAATAATGGCTGAAAAAAACTCATTTCATTTGAGAATTTTCCAGCCCAGTATTTTTTGTATTCAACTAATTATCAATTTACTTTGAAACAAAATATTGAAATAATTTTTCCACCTCATTCGCAATATGTGGAGAGGTGATTTGTGCAACCTCCTTAAGAAGTGCAAATCTTTCTGTGTCATTAAAAACATTTACATGTGAACTTTGTAATTTTTGAGAAATGAGTACTGCTTCGTTTTGATTTATTGATATACCGTTATTTCTTGCAAGTTCAACGATCTCGTTAGGCGTTAGAGTTCGTAAACGTTGATTCACAAATGATTGATATAAATTCATAACAATTCTCCGTTTCCAAAAAAATTTTGATTTTGCTGAGGAATAGTCATATAATCAGTAGCGTAAATCTAAATCGTAATGGTTCTGATTAGGGGTGATAAATGTGACAAGTGAAATAGTGAAGATTAATAACCTATCTTATAGATATGAGCAAAATCCAGTCTTAAACCATTTAAATTTTACTCTCTATAAAAGTGATTATCTTGGAATTGTTGGACCGAATGGTTCGGGAAAGTCTACAATCTTAAAACTTATTTTAAATCTACTTACGCTTCAAAAAGGTGAAATTCATTTGTTTGGGGAGTCAATTCAACGTTTTAATGATTGGGAGAAAATTGGTTATGTTTCTCAAAAGGCTGCTTCATTTAATTCTGGATTCCCAGCTACAGTTGAAGAAGTTGTTATAAGTGGACTTACAAAAAAAGTAGGGATGTTTAAAGCTTTTAATGATTCACATAGAAAAGAATGTATAAAAGCTTTAGAAAAAGTTGGGCTAAGTCAATTTGCTAAAAGAAATATTGGAGAACTTTCTGGTGGACAGCAACAGCGTGTTTTTATTGCTCGTGCACTTATTAATAATCCAGAATTATTAATTTTGGATGAACCTACTGTTGGAATTGATGAACAACATGTAAAAGAATTTTATGAATTATTAAATGAATTAAATCGAAAACATGCATTTACCATTTTATTGGTAACACATGATTCGGATTTTATTACAAAAAATGCGACTCGCATTATTCATATGGATAAAACAATTACTTTTGATGCTAGTGCCACAGAATTTAGTAAGTTGAAAAGTAAAGAAATGCATCAAATTTACGGTTGCACAGATGAGGGGAGGAAGGAAAATTGATTTATGATATCCTTCAATATGACTTTCTTCAATTTGCTTTTCTAACCGGGTTAATGATTGGGATCATTGCTCCATTACTTGGTGTTTTTATCGTTGTTAGGCGGTTATCTCTAATAGCAGATGCACTTAGTCATGTGACTTTATCTGGTATAGCACTTAGTCTACTTCTAAGTAAAAACATAGGCTCTTTAGCAAACCTGAATCCATTATATATTGGGATGGGATTCTCTGTTGTAGGATCACTGTTTATTGAGCGACTTCGAGCAGTTTATAAACATTATCAAGAGTTAGCCATACCAATAATCCTATCTGCAGGAATTGGCCTTGGGGTTATATTTATTTCTTTAGCTAAGGGCTTTACAACGGATTTATTTAATTATTTGTTTGGTTCAGTGAGTGCAGTTAGTCAACAGGATTTACTTATTATTGCGATTATTACTGTAATCGTGATAGGCACTGTATACTTACTTTATAAAGAGCTTTTTCTACTTTCTTTCGATGAGGAACATGCAAAAACATCTGGATTAAAAGTGAATGCTGTACATTTTACATTCATTATTTTAGTCGCACTTGTAATTGCTGCTTCTATGCGTGTAGTTGGAATTTTGCTTGTTTCATCCTTAATGACGTTGCCCGTTGCTGCTGCCATGAAGATTGCTAAAAGTTTTAAGAAGCTTATTTTTATCTCCATAATGTTTGCGGAAATTGCAGTTGTTGGTGGTCTTATTATTTCTTATTATTTAGATTTAGCACCTGGTGGAAGTATCGTTGTTTTGTCTATTTTACTATTATTAACAACCATTATATGTCGTAAAATTCAAGCAAAAACTGCATGGAAGGGAGAAGATGCTTCTTGAGATTAGCTGATGCCGTTCAACTTTTAAAAGAAAAAGGGTATAAACAAACAGATAAAAGGGAAGATCTCTTGCAGATTTTTGCAAGCAATAAAAAGTATTTAACCGCAAAAGATGTTTTAGAAAATGTAAAAACAAAACATCCGAACCTGAGTTATGATACCATTTATCGAAATCTTTCTTTGTTTGCAGAAATGGGAATATTAGAATTTACAGAGCTTTCTGGTGAAAAGCATTTTCGCTTTTCTTGTGGACTTGAACACCATCATCACCATTTTATCTGTACGAAATGCGGACGAACTAAAGAAATTAATGCCTGTCCAATGGATAGTATTGAAGAAAATATGGATGGTTATGTAATAACAGGGCATAAGTATGAAATCTATGGAAATTGTCCGCAATGTATATAGTTAAATTTAAAAAACTGACCAATGTGTTAGGTGCAGCATGGAATGCCCTAACACATTGGTCAGTTTTACTTTAGATTATTGTTGTGCCATCCATTCATTTACCCATTCTAAAGCTTCTTTCCAATTGTAACAACGAATCACTGTTACGTCTTCTGGGATTGGTAGGCGATTATAGGGTGCATCAAACAAAATACATGGTATACCACATTCCCTAGAAATATTAATGGCATTATCATGTCTATCTTCAAAAAATATTTGTATCTGATGCTTCTTAACGGAATTTATTTTATCATGAGTTCCAATTAATTCTAGATGATTAAATGGAATTTCATTCTCTTTTAACCAATTACTTGTAATATTCAAAACATCATTTCCACGTGCACTGATAAAATAAATTTCATTATTTTCAGCCCACTTAGTAATAATTTCTTTTGCGCCTTTCATAATAGGTGGATCCAAATACATTCTTTCCTCATTTTCAATAAACCATTTACCAAATTCTTCAGGTGTCGTGTTTGTTACATGATTCAAATCATATTCAACAACTTCTTCCATTTGAACATTTAACCCAAAATGCTCATTTACATAAGGCAGAAGCCAATCATTCGTTGTCGTTGTTCCATCAATATCAAAACCGAATCGAATCATTATTATCCTCCAAAAAATTACATATCTTTCTAATCAAATTTTAACATATAGAACTGAATTTAATGGAGCAATTAGAAAAAAGTTTAGGAATAAAAGCACATGAAATTGCAGAAATTAAGCTTGCTTCTAAAAATAAGGTGTAAAACACCGATAAAGAAGTGGAGGTATAATCATGGATAACAATCATGAATTTCATGATCGAGTTCAAAAGAGTAGATCCGAACGGTATAAAGAAGAGATGGGTGCTGAATTTGTTGAGCCAAGTGTCTATCATAGTGAACGGAATGACAGCGCAACAATGGGATCAGGTGCAACGTGGGCATTTGTCGGAATTGTATTCGCGGTTCTTTCATTGTTTTGGATGCCAACAACTTTCGCTATCATTGGTATATTCTTAGGGATTGTTGGGTTTGCAAAACAATCTACTGGGCTTGGAATAACTGCAATCGTCATTGGTGTAGCATCATTAATAATGCAGTTTATCTGGACACCTTTTAACTGGATGTAGGATCTCGAAAATGCAAGTTAGAATAAAGTACCCAGTAAAACAACACATTAGTGCTTTTACTGGGTACATTATTTTTATTTTTGCTTTGCGAAATATTCTTCAGCCAAAATGTCAATTTCTTTCTTAAGTTCACTTACTAAATCTTTTTCTGGTACTTTGCGAACAATTTCACCATGTTTAAAAAGCAAACCTTCGCCACGTGCTCCAGCAATTCCTATATCTGCTTCACGTGCTTCTCCGGGTCCGTTTACTGCACATCCCAATACAGCTACTTTTATCGGCGCTTTAATTTTAGATATGTATTCATCAATTTCATTTGCAACTGAAATTAAATCAATTTCAATGCGACCGCATGTTGGGCAGGAGATTAGTGTAGCTGCATCAGATAAAAGTCCATATACCTTTAGCAAGTCACGAGCTACTTTAATTTCCTCAACTGGATCTGCACTAAGTGATATACGCATTGTATTTCCAATACCCATGTTTATAATTGCACCTAGTCCTGCACAACTCTTAACAGTTCCAGAGAACAGCGTTCCAGATTCTGTAATCCCCAAATGTAATGGGTAATCAAACGCCATAGAAGCTTTTTGATATGCTTCGATTGCTAAAGGAACATCTGATGCTTTCATCGAAACGATGATATCGTGAAAATCTAAATCCTCTAAAATTTGAATATGGTGAAGAGCACTTTCAACCATTGCATCAGCAGTAGGATAACCATATTTATCAAGCAGGTGCTTTTCAAGTGATCCAGCATTTACACCAATACGAATAGGAATCCCTTTTGCTTTACAAGCTTTTACTACTTCTTCAACTTTTTCTCGTTTTCCAATATTCCCTGGGTTAATGCGAATTTTATCAGCTCCGCCTTCAATCGCGATTAAAGCCAATTTATAATTAAAATGAATATCAACAACTAAAGGGATGTTAATATGCTTTTTAATATCAGCAATTGCATATGCAGCTCTTTCATCAGGGCAAGCAACACGGACAACTTGGCAACCAGCTTCTTCTAGACGTTTAATTTGAGCAACGGTTGCTTCAACATCATGGGTTTTAGTTGTCGTCATACTCTGAATAATAATTTGATTCGCACCGCCTATAGTAAGGTTACCAACTCTAACTTTTTTAGTTTTGGTACGATGTATCATTGATTTCATAATTTTCCTTCTTCCTACAAAGAATTTCACTATTATTTTATCAGTCAAACTAGGGTAGTGACAAGAATCTGCACAAAACTACATGATTTCTGTCTTTTTTCTCGTATTAGTCTGTACATAAATTTGATGTGCACTATGATTTTGTGAAAAATTCTTTTTTAAGAACCTGATAACGATAATGTTGAATTTTTTCTTAAGGCTCTGTAAAAGTTCATTGTTGTTTTATAAATAAAATTTAAGAGAACCGTATTGGCTTCCCAATATATTATTTAACTCGTTACTTTAAATAGTTTTTGATTAATCACACAATAATTAAAAATAGTATTGAATATTCAAGATATTCTAAAAAAATCTCCTATTACCAAATAAATTATATAAAGGACAATTAAAATAATTGTAATAAATGTGAGTGTAATTGCGGCCACTTTATACTTTTTTTCCATACAACACCTAACTTTTTAAAATTATTTATTTCACTTTATTCCTTTACCTAAAAATATACAAAAATTAGCTATTGTCATGTATCTTGATTTCAATAAATTATATAGATATGTTGATTAAAAAACCAAAATGTATCATTAACAAACTTTAACAAAGCCTTTTTAAAAAGAAAACGAATTAATGATAACGTTTAAATTTATATGTTAAACCAATTTTTATTTTTTCTGGTGAAAGGCCATCATTTAGGCTTTTAAAATCAATGATAATTTGTTCAATTGATGTCGGTAATGTTTCTTCGTTTTTTTCTATTATCCCAATAACGGTGTCCCCAGGTTGAACTTGTTGAAGATAAAAACTAGTATCTTGAAAAACTTCCTTAGTTTCATTTTTAGGCGTATTGTTATGCGGTAATGAGCCCTTGGTCACATCATGGTATACAGCATATATTGAAATTAAGATAAAACAAAAAAGAAAAATTCTTCTCATGGTAGGACTCCTATTAATTGATTTAATAGAGTCTATGCTAGATTTGAATTTAATAGACTACTTCCTTTTGATAGAAAAAAGAGAAGTGGCACCTTACTTAAAAAGTAAAAAAATAGGGCGAAACATTAGTTTCGCCCTCATTTGAACCTATCATTTATTTATCTTCATCATCTTTTTCAAATTCATCTAGATCAAAATGTTCAGCATCGGTTTCATTTTCATCAATAACCTTGCTGCTTGGTATTGTTTTTAGAGACAAAAACAAGACTCCGACTGTAGCTATCCATTTAATCGCGAAACGAAATTCAACTTGGACACGAGCAAAATCCATTATAAAGAAGAATAGTACTGCAATAGTCATGGCATGTGCTGTCATCTTCCAAATCTGTTCAAAGGACAGTTTTTTGGACATAGTGCTCTTAATTGGCGTAGCAACCAAGGAAATCATTGTTATGATAAATATGGTATAGATAGCTACAAAAATAAAGCTAATTACGCCAGAAATATAAACGGATGGCCAATAGTACATCTTGATTAAATCAATAATTTGAGAACCACTAACATTTTTAAATCCTAGATCAGAATATTTAAATTCTTGTATAACCTCATTTTGATTAACAAAAAAGCGATCTCTTAAAAATCCAGACGTAACACCATGTTCTAATGCTGCATCTCTGCTTTCTAAATTTTTTGATGGATCAATAAGAATTGATTCATTACCAAAATAAAGAATTGAATTTTTAGTAGAGTCTGTTAACTCACCATTTTTTATTTCAAAATGATTACTTTTGTCCGATATAAAAGAAATCATTGAATTTTTAGCAGAATTCACGTCGATTAATGTATGGACAGCATTTGGAAGGTAAATGAAGAGTGACAAGAGTGTAATGTATAAAAAAGTATTGCTCAAATTTAAAAAACGATAAGTTGCTATAATTTTTGGATCAGTAATTGATGAATACAATTGTTTTAAAATTTTCATTTTTACACCTCAATTAGGATTACATAAACATTATTGTAACGAATTCACTGAAACTTAGAAAGTTTTTCTTTTTTATGCGCATATTACTTGTAAGAAACGTATCTTGGTGGTAAGATAAAATCAAGTTAGATTATAATAATTCTAAAGTAATAAATAGTATAAATAAAATTTTAAAAGAAGGGAATTAACCATTATGACTTATGTATTACCACAATTACCTTACGCATATGATGCCCTTGAGCCTTATATTGATCAAGAAACAATGAAAATCCATCATACTAAACATCATCAAGCTTATATTAATAATTTAAATGCAGCCTTAGAGGGATATCCTGAGCTACAAAAAGAACAAGTTGAAGAACTAATTTCTAATATTCATCTAATACCTGAAAATATTCGAACTGCTGTACGGAATAATGGCGGAGGGCATGCTAACCATAGTTTGTTTTGGTTATTACTGTCACCTAATGGTGGGGGACAACCAGTAGGCTCAATTTCAGAAGCAATCAATAAGAAATTTGGCAGTTTCGACAAATTTAAAGAAGAGTTTAACAAGGCGGCAGCTACAAGATTCGGATCTGGCTGGGCTTGGTTAGTTTTGAACAACGGACAATTAGAAGTTTATAGTACACCTAATCAAGATTCTCCTCTTATGGAAGGGAAATCTCCTATACTTGCCTTAGACGTTTGGGAACATGCTTATTATTTGCACTATCAAAATCGCCGACCAGAATACATTGATGCCTTCTGGAACGTTGTAAATTGGAATCAAGTTGAAAAAAATTTTCAAGCTGCACTTTAAATTTCAGTAAACTAAAAACAACAAATTCCTTTCAAAATTTTGGAGGGAATTTTTTTTATTTCTTTATTATTCCTTCACGATTGTATAAAATATAGTGATTAGTAATTTTCGTAAAAGTAGGTGATTTTTTTGAATAAGAAAAAGGGAAGTAATAAAACATTAACCTTACCCATTAGAATTAACATAGTGTTTTTCGCTGTGTTTTTTATATTTGCTATATTGATTATCCAACTTGCACTTTTACAAATCGTTGATGGTAGAAAGTTCGCAATGGAATTAAGTAGAACAAACGAAGTAGTCGTTGAGAATTCTGTTCCAAGAGGTAAAATTTTCGATAGATTTGGAAAAAACATTGTTGATAACGAACCCGTTTACGCAATCACGTATACAAAACAGCAGAGAACAACGAACGAGGAAATGTTAAAAACAGCTAAAAAACTAGCTGATATTATTGAGATGGACACTAGCAAAGTTCGTGAAAGAAATATAGAGGACTACTGGTTGGCTAAGTATCCAAAGAAAGCTGCAAAATTATTGACTAAGGAAGAATTAATAAAAATAGACGAAGATTTATTAACAAATCAACTTGCTGAGGCTTACCAAAGAGAAAGAATTCCAAAGTCTGAAATTGAAAAAATTAGATCAAATGAACTTGAAATTTGTACAATTTTCAATGCCTTTAAAAATGGTTATGCACTGTCACCTCAAATTGTTAAAAATTCAGGTGTTACATTTGAAGAATTATCTATAGTAAATGAACATCTAGCAGAACTCCCTGGAATCAATACAACTACGGATTGGAATCGAGTTTATCCCTTCGATAAAACATTAAAATCTGTACTTGGTAAAGTAACGACTACCACTGAAGGTTTACCAAAGGAAAAAGCTGATTATTATCGTTCACTGGGTTATTCACGAAATGATCGGGTAGGAAAGTCATTCCTTGAGTTACAATATGAAAATATTCTACGTGGTGAAAAAGAAAAAACAATAAATGTTACGGATAAGGCAGGAAATATCATTCAAACTCAGGAAACGATTCCTGGGAAAAGGGGTAAGGATCTTGTTTTAACAGTTGATGTTGAGCTTCAACAAGCGGTAGAACAAATTGTCACTGAAGAACTACTAAAACAAAAACAAAATCCAAAAAATAGCTTGTTAGATCGTGCTTTTGTTGTTCTAATGAATCCAAATACGGGTGAAATTTTAACTTTAGCCGGTAAACAATATCAAATTAATCCAGATACTAAACAACCAGAAATTAATGATATGGCACTTGGCACATTTACAACATCTTACAACATGGGGTCAGCTGTTAAAGGTGCAACTGTTTTGACAGGATATGATACAGGTGCTATTGCCCCGAGACAACATCAATACGATACACCACTTTTTTTTAAGGGAACAGCAAAACCAAAAAAGTCCTGGGAAAGAATGGGTGACATTGATGATTTGTATGCTTTAAAAAGATCATCAAACGTGTATATGTTCTTAACTGCGATTGCTATTGGCGGTGGGAAATATGTTGAAAATGGGCCTTTAGATATTAATCCTGATGCTTTTCGTATCATGAGAAACCATTATAATCAATTTGGTTTAGGAGTAAGAACTGGTATTGATTTACCAGGTGAGCAAATTGGATATAAAGGTATAGTTAATATGAAGGAACCTGGTACATTACTTGACCTTGCTATTGGGCAATTTGATACTTATACAACTTTACAACTTTGCCAATATATTTCAACTATTGGAAATGGTGGAAAACGAATACAGCCACACATCCTAAAGGAAATTCGAGAACCAGAGGCAAATGAAAAACTTGGACCACTTTTGACACAAGTAAAACCTACAGTGTTAAATAAAATTCATAATACGGATGAACAAATTGCACGTGTTCAGGAAGGTTTAAGACAAGTTACACAGGAACCACGAGGTACTGCTGTTGGTACATTTGGTTCTGCTCCATATAAACCAGCTGGCAAAACGGGGACTGCTGAATCATTTTATGATGGTCCAAATAAGGAAATGAAAATGGAGCCTACTATGAATATAACTTTCGCATCATATGCACCAAATGTGAATCCTGAAATTGCGATGTCAGTAGTTGTTCCTTGGGCCTATCAAGATGACAAAGGTCATCATATGAATTTAGAAATTGCAAAAAGAGTTTATGATACCTATTTTGCTTTAAAAGCACAACGAGGAATTCAATAGTTTTTATAAAAATACTATTAAAAAATACTAGATTTTCTATTTTGAATCTGTTAAGATAGAAAGGTCGTATAAAATTGGTTTCGAAGTGGAGGGAATAAAATGCGCGTAAATATTACACTAGCTTGCACAGATTGTTCTGAGCGTAACTATATTAGTACAAAAAATAAACGTAACAATCCAGACCGTCTTGAGCTTAAGAAATACTGCCCAAGATGTAAGCAATCAACTGCACACCGTGAAACAAAATAATTCAACAGGTCTAGTACCTGTTGTTTTTTTTTGCTTTTTTTATTTTTACTTTTTATGTAAAATTTAAGGAAATATCTTTTGAAATGGTAGTGGGCAAATGGAAAAGCAAGAAATTCGAAAATATGTACTAGAGAAACTTCAAAAAATGGAGCATAGTAGCGACAAGCAAGTAAAACAAATTCATCAAAATCTATATTTCAATAAAATATGGTATAAATCCCTAGTAATAGGTATTACAATGTCTAAATCACCAGAAATTTCTACTAAAGAAATTATTACAGAAGCTTGGAGAATGGGAAAAAAGGTTGCTATTCCTAAATGTAATCCAACAGATAAATCGATGGAATTTTACATAATTAATAGTGTAGATCAAACAGAATTAAGTTTTTACGGGGTTTTAGAGCCCATACCTGACCTCTGTGAGAGGTTAAATCCCAATCAAATAGATTTACTCATAGTACCTGGACTTGCATTTAATAGAAATGGATATCGTATTGGATTTGGTGGTGGTTACTACGATCGTTTTCTTTCACGATATTACGGCCCAACTATAGCATTAGCTTACGAGTGGCAAACAGATTTAGACTTCTATGAAGAAATACATGACAAAAAGGTAGATTGTATCTTGACTGAGTTTTAAGAATGAAGGGTATTCATACATAAATTAATTTTTATCATAGTACTGATTCCACATATCAGCCTCCTACATGGGAGGCTTTTTATTTGTTCTTAAGTGTTATTAAAACCTGCAAAAAGTGTTAGAATGGTAGTAATATCAATATTTTTAAGCACTTTAAAAGGGGTGATTGTTTGTATAATAAATATAATCTTAAAAAATACACTCGGTTTTTAGCTTATATTTTAATTGCAATAAATGTAGCTTTATTTTTAATTGTGGAGCTCACAGGGAGTTCAACAGATCACCTACATATGATAAACTTTGGAGCGAAATTTAACCCTCTTATCTTAAATGGAGAATGGTGGCGTTTTTTCACACCAATGTTTTTGCATTTTGGACTTACGCATCTAGTTATGAACATGATTTCGCTATATGTCCTTGGACCACTTGTAGAACGGCTTTTTGGTAGAATTCGCTTTTTGATAATCTATTTTATTTCTGGTATTTACGGAGTGCTTGCAAGTTTTGTATTTACAGATGGTGTTTCTGCAGGAGCGAGCGGTGCTATATTTGGTTTGTTTGGCGCACTATTGTTTTTTGGATTAATTCAAAAGAGATTTAATGTACGCATTGATTTAAAACAAATCATCGTTCTTGTACTTTTTAACTTGGGATATGGTCTTTTAGTGCCTGGAATTGACAACTATGCTCATCTTGGTGGCTTAATAGGTGGTTTTTTAATTGCAGTGGCTGTTTATTTTCCAAGAATCAAGAACCTATTTCAACAGACCGCAGCTATTATGGCTTTGCTCATTTCATCGTATGTGATTCTTCAATACGGCTATAATCAAGATGTTTCTCATGCAGATTATGCTTTATCTATGAAATCAGCGGGAACAAATTTTGAAAATAAAAATTATAATGAAGCGAAAAAGTTTTTGGATTATTATATAGATAATGAAATTAATGCTCCCGAGGCAAACACTTTGGCAGGAATTATTGAGGTATATCAAAACAATCCATCTGTCGGTAAAAAACGTTTTGAAAAAGCTATTGAACAGGATGATAATCTAGATATTGCTTATTATTATTTGGGGAAAATTTACTTTATTGAAAATGATCTTGTGACTTCAAATAAATTTATAAAAAAAGCAATTAAATTAAATCCAAGTAGTGAGGAATATAAAAATTTTTACGATAGACTAAACCGATAAAAAATTTAGGGATGGAACAGATAAAAATATAGGGGATGAAGTAGATTTGAAAAACATGTACGATGTGCAGCAGTTTTTAAAAAAATTTGGTACATATATTTATATAGGCGATCGTTTAGCAGATCTTGATTTAATGGAGGCAGAAATAAAAGAACTTTTTATGTCCCAATTAATTGAAAGACAGGATCTTCAGATGGCTTTACAGGTTATTCGAACTGAAATTCAATTAGAAAAAGAAAAGAGAGAGGGGGTAATAAAACATGACTAAGAATTGGCTAATAGGTGTTGACTTAGGTGGAACTTTTGTTAAATTGGCCTTTTTTAATTATGAAGGGACTCTTCAACATAAATGGGAAGTGCCAACAGATCATTCTGATAATGGCATGAATATTGTAAAAGGAATTGCGAAAGCGATTGACGAAAAAATTACAGAATTGGGCATGTCAAAAAGTGATTTTTTAGGTGTAGGTATGGGCGCGCCCGGACCTTTCAAAAAAGATGGAACTTGTATTATCGCAGTGAACCTTGGCTGGAAGGATTATCCACTAAAAGATGAATTATCAAACGCAGTTGGATTACCTGCTGTAGTTGATAACGATGCAAATATTGCTGCTTATGGTGAATTCTTTAAAGGCGCTGGTCGAGGAACGCAGGACTTTGTAATGGTTACACTTGGAACAGGTGTTGGTGGTGGTGTTATCACGAATGGTCAAATTGTTCAGGGTTGTAATGGTGCAGGTGGAGAATTAGGCCATATGACAATTGTGCTAGAGGGCGGTCCGAAATGTGGTTGTGGTAAATATGGTTGTTTAGAAGCTTTAGTGTCAGCTACAGGTATCACAAGAATGGGTGAATTCTTTGCAAAAGAAAACCCTCGTTCAAGAATGAATGATAGTGAAAACTTGTCTTCTAAAGAAATTTATAAACTTGCTGCAGAAGGCGATTTAGCTGCTAAAGATGTGGTGGACCGTGTAGGATACTATTTAGGTGCAGGGTTAGCGAACATAGGTAATATGTTAAACCCTGAAATCATTGCAGTTGGTGGTGGAGTTTCAAAAGCAGGTGATGCTGTGCTGAATCCAGCAATTGAATATTTTAATAAATTAACATTCTCCGCAGTAAAATCTTCTACAAAAATTGTCCTAGCAGAATTGGGTAATGATGCAGGAGTTTATGGTGCAGCAGGATTAATTAAGGATTCATTTCCAGTAAAATAAAAAATTGAAACGGTCAGGGTAAATTTGGTTACCTTGACCGTTTTCCATTTATTACACTAAGTTTTGGAATCACATTTTGCTCATTACTTGAAGAAGTAGATGTTGAATGACTTGAATAAATGGTTAAGCCAAGTTTCTTAGCTCGTTTCATTAATTTACTATTTTTTCGTCTTGATTTTTTAGTTTTAGAAATACGAAATGATTCTGGCTTTAAAAATTGGAAAGTACGTCTAATTGCACTATTACCAATGACCAAATACAACACAAATAGAAAGAGGCATACATATACAATTCCGTTTGAATACAATCCAAAGGAAATAAATGCTGCGAAAGCTATGATACCTAGCAATCGAATCGCTTGTGCCATTTTATAATCTCCATGTTAAGTTAATGAAAAATAATTTTATATTTGCAAATTAGACAATAAAAAGGTCTATGCTTTTACAAGCATAGACAAAATTTTCATCTTTATTCATTTTTTTCTAATAGGAGGCGTTCTTCTCGAAGCATTTCATCAAAGGAAGCAATCGCAACTTCAATTTGATCATCCGTAGGTTCTTTTGTCGTTAAGAGTTGTAACCAAAGACCAGGGTATCCTAAAAATTTAAAATATTTGTTTTCCCTACAAGAATTTGTCCATTTCAACACTTCATACGAAATACCTAATACAACTGGAATTAGGGCAATTCTTGAAGCCAAACGGACAACAAATGGATCTGTTGGAAAGAATAAATACAGGAATACACCGACGAATATGGTAAAAATCATGAAACTACTACCACAACGGTAATGAAGCCGAGAATACTTCTTTATATTTTCAACTGTTAATTCATCTCCGTGTTCGTAACAGTTAATCAATTTATGTTCTGCGCCGTGGTACTGGAAAAGCCGTTTTACAAGTGGTGTTAATGAAATAAAATAAATATAACCGAAAAGCAAAACGATTTTAAATAAGCCTTCTAATGCGATTTGTTGATACTTTCCAGAAATATAAAAACTTAGTGAATCCGCCAAAAACATTGGGACGAGCGTAAAAACAAATTTGCTGAATAAGAAAGATAAAACACCAATTACAGCAACCCCAAAAATCATAGTCAATTTTCCTGGTTTGTTTTCTTCAATAATTGCGTCTTCTTCAGGATCAATTTCATAACGTTCAGCTGAAAAAGTTAAATGTTTTGAGCCCATTGCACTGGATTCAATAATTGCAGCAATCCCTCTAAGAAATGGGATTTTTTTTAATTTTTTTAAAATTTTATTTTCAGAAATCGGAACTGTATAGAATTCGATCTCGCTATTTGTTCTTCTAATAGCCGTAGTTTGAACGACTTTTCCGCCAAACATAACGCCTTCGATGACAGCTTGGCCACCATAAGCAGGTTTACTACTCAAAAAATCACATCATTTCAAATAAGAATGTTTCCATTCTACTATTTTTTATAAAATTGTACCACTCAAAAAATTTCGGAACCCGAAAATTATTCTGGCATGAATTTTAATTGTTATGTTAAAATAATCACAGTTTTATGAAGCAATTAGCAGTGGTTAGAGTAACGTTTTGGGCAGTTTTAAATATGCTCATTTACAAGAAGTTGGAATATTATTTACTGAAAATATGGAAGAATACTTCCAGAATGAGAATTTTTTAAAATTGGTAAATAATTTGAAGGTTAGAAGTGTAAATATAGCGGAGGGTTGTAATATGAATAAAGTTCTTATTGTGAATGGCCCTAATTTAAATTTTCTAGGAAAAAGGGAACCTGAAGTCTATGGGTCAACCACACTTGCTGAATTGGAAGAATCTCTTAAAAAATTTGGCATCCAATGCAACTTTGAGATTGAATGTTTTCAATCCAATGTAGAAGGAGAAATTATAAATCGAATCTACAAAGCACATGAAGACGGTGTGATCGGTATCATACTAAACCCAGGCGGATATACGCATACGAGTGTGGCTATTCATGACTGCATTGCGGGTATTCCGATTCCGGTAATTGAAGTACATATATCAAATATTCACGCAAGAGAAGAATTCAGGCATAAATCAATCATCTCGGCAGTTACTGCTGGGCAGATCATAGGATTTGGAGTTTATGGATATGAATTGGCTTTAATTGCTTTAAAAAATAAAATAAAAGGAGTATAAGACATGACAAAATTAGAACAATTGCGCAATAAGTTTGATGAGTTACATGTTGATGGAATACTGATTACAAATGAATTTAACCGAAAATATATTTCTGGTTTTACAGGTTCAACAGGTGTAGTTTTGATATCCAAGTCAGAGGCTAAGTTTATAACGGATTTCCGTTATATTGAGCAAGCAACAGCTCAATGTGTTGGTTTTGAAATAGTGAAACAAACCATTCCTTACAGTGAACTAGTAAATGACGAATGCAAAAAAATGGGCATTAAACGCCTTGCATTCGAACAAGATAATCTTACATTTTCAACTTTTAAGGGTTACGAGTCCAAATTTGAAGGGGAATTAGTGCCTGTTTCTGGTGTGGTTGAAGAGCAACGTAAGGTGAAAACAGCTGATGAGATTGCAATTATACAAACAGCAGCAGAAATAGCAGATGCGACTTTTAAATATATTTTAGATTTTATAAAGCCTGGAATTACAGAGACAGATGTTTCGAATGAGATGGAATTTTTCATGCGTCGTGCAGGTGCAACGTCATCTTCATTTGATATTATTGTTGCTTCAGGATGGCGTTCCGCTTTACCTCATGGTATCGCTTCAAACAAAGTGATTGAAAAAGGTGATATGGTTACACTAGATTTTGGAGCAGTATACAATCATTATGTTTCAGATATGACGCGTACAATTGCAGTTGGAGATCCAGGTGAAAAATTAAAGGAAATTTATGCAATTGTTTTAGAAGCCCAAGAGTATGCGAATACACATATTCGACCTGGTATAACTGGGATTGAAGCAGATGCATTAGCTAGAGATATAATCAAAGCAAAGGGCTACGGTGACTATTTTGGCCATGGACTTGGTCATAGTATCGGATTAGAAGTTCATGAGGGACCAAATCTATCTTTCCGTTCATCCGAAATTTTAGTACCTGGTAATGTTGTTACAAACGAGCCTGGAATTTATATTCCTCATTTAGGTGGAGTAAGAATTGAGGATGACCTTGTAATAACAGAAAAAGGTAACTACCCGTTGACGATTTCAACAAAAGAACTTATTATTTTATAGGAAAAAGGTGCAGAGTGAGTCGTTTAACTTGCTCGAGTATAAGTGACAGTATAAGAAACGAGGATAACCAATGATTTCAGTTAACGATTTTAAAACAGGCCTAACAATCGAAGTAGATAACTCCCTTTGGCAAGTTACAGACTTCCAACATGTAAAACCAGGTAAAGGTGCAGCATTTGTACGTTCTACTTTAAAAAACATGCGTACTGGAGCTATTCAAGAAAAAACCTTCCGTGCTGGTGAAAAAGTTGCAAAAGCTCGTATCGAAAACCGTAAAATGCAATATTTATATGCTAATGGTGATCAACATATTTTTATGGATAATCTAACTTATGAACAGGTTGAACTACCTGAAAAGCAAATTGAACGTGAGTTAAAGTTCCTTCAAGAAAATATGGAAGTTTATATCATGACATTCGGACACGAAATACTTGGCGTTGAATTACCAACAACAGTTATATTGGAAGTTGTTGCAACAGATCCTGGTATCAAAGGAAACACTGCACAAGGTGGTTCTAAGCCCGCAACTATGAATACAGGACTTGTTGTTCAAGTACCATTATTTATAAATGAAGGCGATAAATTGATTATCCAAACTTCAGATGGTTCTTATAATTCAAGAGCTTAATCAATAAAATAAGTTTTTATAAAATAAAGGATGGAGAATTTTTCTTCATCCTTTTTCTTTATGAATTTACAATAATTTGAGGCACTCTTACTACTAATTTCCAGCATTCAATATAACTATTAATAAAATAGATTTCCTCATTTAACAATGAGAAGTTAATTATTTTGTATAGCAGAGCTTGAAAACTAATTTCCACGGAGTTGGATGTCGTGCCAGCTGCTAACATCACATTGGCCTTCAATATTTCTGCCTACAGCCAACACTGTGCCATCAGATTTAAGGCCGATAGTATGAGTGCAACCCGCCGCTATTGCCACAATATCACGCCAACCTCCTGTATCACATTGTCCATAATTATCCAAACCCACAGCAATCACCGATCCATCTGTTTTAAGGCCAATTGTATGGTTACTACCCGCCGATATTGCCTTAATATCGCACCAACTGCTAACTTCGCATTGTCCATGCTTATTCAACCCCACAGACACTACCGTTCCGTCTGCTTTTAGCCCGATGGTATGGAGGTAACCTGCCGCAACGGCTACTATGTCACGCCAGTCGCTACCATTACATTGGCCATACCGATTATTACCCACAAACGTAACAGTACCATCTTCTTTTAGCCCGACGGTATGCCAATCGCCTGCCGTAACCGCAACAATATCACGCCAGTCACTTACATTGCATTGACCATCATTATTTCGACCTACAGCCATCACTGTACCATCCGATTTAAGTCCGACAGTACGACGCCATCCCGCAACAACCGCAACAATGTCACTCCAGCTACTTACGTCGCATTGGTCGTGTTTATTCCAGCCCACAGCCACCACTGTTCCGTCTGATTTAAGACCTATTGAATGAGAATTACCCGTATGAGAATTACCCGCCGCAACAGCTATAATATCGCTCCAACCACTTACATCACATTGTCCAAATTTATTATCACCTGTTGCTGTCACTGTTCCGTCTGCTCTAAGTCCGACGGTATGACGATAACCTGCAGCTAAAATGTCTTTTGGCCAACGTTTCACTTTTAATGCCAATTCTTTTGTTGATTTGTTTACCATTTTTTTCCTCGTTCATTGAATTCAATTTTTTTCTTAGGATTTTGAGTTTTATCCCCATATTCGTCTATGAACCAAATGTAACTACGATACATTTTTTCAATATCGGTAATTTTGGAATCCAACCTTTACCTTACAATCTTTCCGATTATTTTAGCACATCATGCTTTAAGACAGTTCTACACTGTATTAATTTTGTATCGCTTAACAAGTGTAAATGTAGGGGATAGGTAGTGATAAAAATAGTGGTAAAACCAAAGAAATGGTTGCCTTTGGTCTATTCTTTCTCTTTAAATCATATTTTTAAAATATTGAAAAAGATAGGTGAGCACATGAATGAAATTCTAAATCTGCTACCTGAAAATATGTTGAAATCACTATCAAAAATACTTGATCATCACTTTGACAAAGTTGAAGAGATACGTATTCGAGTCGGGCGCCCTATTGAATGTTTAACAAATTCAAAAATTATTTTTTCAAACGAATGTACAACCTTAGAGGATTCTGAGAGACTACTAAGCAAAATTACACAGTTCTCTTTTTATATGTTGGACGAGCAGTTGAAAAGGGGATACATTACGATTGCTGGTGGTCATCGTATTGGTTTAGCAGGTCGTGTTGTTCTCGAAAATGGAGAAATAAAGGGTTTACGAGATATTAGTTCATATAATATTCGGGTTGCACGTGAAAAAATAGGAATTGCCAATCCATTAATTCCATATTTATTTGATAGGAAATGGTTGTCTACTCTCATAGTTGGACCACCGCAAAGTGGTAAAACGACTCTCATTCGTGATTTGGCCCGTTTAATTTCTACAGGTATAGAAAACCGAAATATCCCTGCAAATAAAGTTGGTATTGTTGATGAACGTTCAGAAATAGCTGGTTGTGTGAACGGTATCCCTCAAATGTCCTTTGGGAGAAGAATCGATGTCTTAGATGGCTGCCCCAAAGCAGAAGGTATGATGATGCTCATTCGATCAATGAGTCCTGAAGTTATCTTTACAGATGAGATAGGGCGTTCAGAGGATATGCGAGCTGTATCAGAGGCGATACATGCAGGTGTTAATTTAGTTACTACTGCTCATGGTGAAAATTTAACGGATATCTTACAGCGGCCAATAATGAAATCGATTATTGAGGAAATTGGATTCGATCGAATCATTGAGTTGAGACGAGGAAAAACGGTGGGTGAAATCGTTCGAATACTTGACAAAAACCAAAAAAATATATTCATCGAACAGAGGAAATTCAATGGTTAAATTGATTGGTATATGCTTGGTTTTAATCGCTACAACTTTCACAGGTTTTGAATTCGCGAATCGATTACGAAAACGAACGAAACAACTTCGTGACTTTCATGCAGCTTTATCCATTTTAGAGTCTGAAATCATGTTTGGTCAAACACCACTAGCCATTGCTAGCGAACGTATTTCCAACCAAATTCCTGATCCAATTGCTGGATTCTTTCATGTTTTACATGAAAATTTAGTGGATGCGTCTGATACTATTTCCAATATTTTTAGTAATACTCTAGATGCCTATATCCCAAATATGCAGTTAAAAGAACAGGAAATAGAAATTCTAAAGCAATTTGGGGAAACATTGGGTAAACATGATCGTTATATGCAACAAAAGCAAATAGAGATAGCTTTGACTCATCTTACACGGCTTGAAAAGGAAGCGCACATCAATCAAACAAGCTACGAAGGTATGTTTAAAACTATTGGTGTGTTAGCTGGAATGCTCTTAGTTATTTTATTTATTTAATTAAATACAGGTTTGAAATCAATTTGTTTTGTTAGAGGAGTACTTATGCCAATTGATGTTGATTTGATTTTTAAAATTGCTGGGGTTGGACTTATTGTCGCCTTTATAGTCACTATTTTAGATCAGGTGGGAAAGAAAGAGTATGCACAATGGGTCATACTTGTAAGTTTTATCTATATTTTATTCAATATTGCTTCCGTAGTGGGAGAATTAATGGATAAAATTCGAAGCGTGTTTTTATTCCAATAATGGAGTGTTACTAAACCATGGAAATGTTACAGGTAATTGGAATCTCGCTTATCGGGGCATTTTTTGCGATGGTTCTCAAAGAACAAAAGCCTAACTTATCTTTCTTGCTTGTCGTTTTTGTAGGTAGCTCTATTTTTCTTTTTTTGGTGGAGAAAATTACAGCCATTGTTCAAACTGTAGAAAGACTTGCAATTAGCTCAAATGTAAATATGCTTTACTTTGCAACAATATTAAAAATAATAGGGATCGCATATATTGCAGAATTTGCAGCTCAAATAACGAAGGATGCAGGACAAGCATCCATATCTACTAAAATTGAGTTCGCAGGTAAAATCATTATTCTCACTATGGCGATACCAATCTTAACAGCTATTATCGAAAGTGTTATTCAGCTCGTAGCGAGCTAAAAAGTAATTTGTAAAAAGGACTCTCATGTGAAAAAACTAATTCTCTTAAGCGTACTGTTTACACTTCTCATTTATAAGCCGCATGTTAGTTTAGCAGCGCCATTAAGTCAGGCATCTGTTGATACGTCGCAGATTGAAAATTTTTGGAATCAAATTTCCTCAAATTACAATGAGTACCTGCCTGAAATTCAATCTGGAAATTTAAGTGATTATATTTCTGGAAAACAAATATTTTCACCTAAAGAACTAGGAGTAGGTTTATTACAATTTGCCTTTCAAGAACTCCTTGTTAATGGAAAATTATTAGGTATGTTGATCATGCTTGCTGTGTTTAGTTCATTTCTGCAAACACTCCAAGCTTCATTCGAAAAATCAACAGTTAGTAAGGTTGCAAACGCTATTGTTCTAATGGTTTTGCTATTGATAGCTGTATCTAGCTTTCGTACTTCCATGAATTATGTGGTTGATACCATATCAAATATGACTGATTTTCTAATGGCTATCATACCAATTTTACTAGCCTTACTAGCATCATCTGGAAGTCTTATATCTGCTGGTTTTTTTCATCCAGTTATCTTATTTTTGATGAATAGTTCAGTTACTATCATCCAGTACTTTGTACTGCCGCTCATCCTTTTTTCTACAATATTATCAGTTATTAGCCATCTTTCAGATCAATTCAAAGCGACAGGATTAGCGAATATGCTAAGATCAGTCGCTATTTGGACTATTGGTATTTTTATGACTATTTTTTTGGCAGTACTCTCCATTCAAGGTGTCACTACAGCGGTTGCTGATGGAATTGGACTTAGAACAGCCAAATTTGTATCCAGTAATTTTATACCTGTTGTTGGAAAATTGCTGACAGATGTGACAGACACTGCAGTTAACGCATCCGTATTACTTAAGAATTCTATAGGTACAGTAGGTTTGGTTATATTGCTTCTACTGATTGCCTTTCCAGCTATTAAGATCTTTTTAATTGCACTTTTATACAAAATAGCATCCGTTATTTTACAACCTATTGGTGATAAAGTTGTCATTAAATGTTTAAGCGAAATCGGTAAAAATCTTCTTTATGTGTTGGCATCTTTTATGATTGTTGCTTTCATGTTTTTTCTCACCATTACCATTGTTATCTCTGCTGGCAACATTACACTTATGGTTCGATAACTACATATTTCTCATCCAAAATTTTTGGAGAGAAAACCTAAATAATTTTTGGCTCTGTTAAAGATAGGTGTTGATTTGTATATGTTGTTATTTGCTGAATCCACGAGACTCCTAGAGGATTAGCAAGCCAGGCGAGACCCTAGGCTCGCGGATTGCCTCAGGAAAGCGAGTGGAAAATTAGCAAATAACAACAATTTTTATCAGATCCTATCTTTAAAAAGCGCTTTGAATGTTTCAACGCTAAAGAATTTACTAGTTAGTGAGTGACGTGCATGCAATTATTAAAAGAATTTATTACCAACTTCGTTGTATTCATGTTAATAGCCATTATATTAGACATGTTAGTACCCAGTTCTAGTTTTAAGAAATATACAAAACTGGTTATTGGTTTACTACTTATTTCACTAATGCTTACGCCTATTCTTCAAATTTTTAATACAGATTTTCAATCCCTATTGAGTCAAAAAATAGCTCTTTCTAATCATAAATTTGACAATACCCTTGCAACAAAAATAAAAGATAGTGAAAGAGATATAAATCTGGCAAATCGTGCATATATATTGGAGCAAATGGCTGTCCAACTAAAAAAAGATGCCGAAGGGGAGTTGATGAAGACATTCCACTATTCAATCAATGATGTACAAATTGAAATGAAGAATGAAACTTGCAGTATGACGGCCGACAATATCAACGCAGTTCGCGTGTTTGTTCGTGAAGGTGGCCAAGATGTACAGCTGGTGGAACCAGTTGAGGTAAGCTTTGACGATAGCAAAGCGAACAAAGGGAAAATTGAGAAGGAAATTCACGATTTTCTTGAAAAAAAATGGGGTTTAAATAAAAATATTATTTTTGTATCTGAAGATACATAGGAGTATATTTTGAAAAACTTTTTTGAAGATCTATTTAAAAATAAAGATACGAAAACATTTAATCCGAAGTTAATCATTATATTACTCGTGGGAATTGCACTAATGCTTATTAGTAACTTTTACTCAGATAGGAATCAATCTGCTGAGACATTTGCTACCCAAAAGAACAACAAAAATAATTCTGAACAGGTCAGTTCAGATGAAATTACCACTTCGGATGATCAAATTAATTCAAGCAAATCTGCACTTGAAAGAAGTTACGAAAAAGAACTTCAGCAAGCACTTGAACAGATGTCAGGAGTCAATAATGTTACTGTAATTGTGAAGTTATCCTCAACTGAACGTAGCATTTATGAGAAGAAATATAAAACTCAAAAAAAAATGACTGACGAAACAGATAAAAATAATGGAAAGAGAAATATCGATGAAACATTGAATGAGAATGAAGTAATCATTATTAAAGACGGAAATAAAGAAATTCCGCTTCTAATCGAAAAGGACATGCCAGAGGTAAGTGGTGTATTGATAGTTGCGGAAGGTGTAGGGAAAATTCAAGTAAAAGCCAAGGTAATTGAAGCGGTAACTCGTGTTTTTTCAGTAGAGAGTCATCGCGTAGCTGTAATGGAGAAATAAAAAATAACTAGTTTTATAAATGGGCTTGAAAGAAGACCTTTGTTTAATAAAACTCTAAAGTGTTTTATGGGTACGAGCAATCAGTTATTAGAGTTTTATTCCAATATTCAAAGAGAAATAACTTTTAATGCACCAAAAGAAAGGAAGAGTAATTTGCTTAGAAAACAGACTGTTTGGTTTATGACAATGTTAAGTTTAGTAGCGGTTTTAAGTGTATATTATCTAACAACACCAAAAGAAGATATGTCTTCTTCAATCTTTGGTAATAATGTTTCAAAGACAAGTGAAAAGACAAAAACAGAAGATTCAAATATTGCTGATCCGGTTTTTGCTCAATTGAAACTTCAATTAAATGACAGTCGCAGCAAAATGAGAGAAGAGCTACAAACAGTTGTGGCTTCTACTAATATTTCTGAAGAAGAGCGTGTAAAGGCAAATGAACAAATGAAAGAATTAACAAAACTTTCTTCAACAGAATCACTTCTTGAAACGTTAATCATTGCGTCTGGTTATGATGATGCTCTTGTTCGAATTGCAGATAATAACATTCGTGTGACAGTAAAAGCTAAGAAAAATTCACCACAAGCAGCAAATGAAATAATAAGAATGGTTACCAAAGAAGTCGGCAAGAGTGAACCTGTTTCAGTAGAGTTTCAAACAGCAAAAAAATAATTTTAATTTTAAAAAAACTTTTAAAAACCTGTGTATATCACAGGTTTTTTGTAGGTTGTATACAATATATAGTGATTGAGAGCTGACTGAACCAATTTCATAATGTTTCTAAAAAATATTCTGGATTATAGGAAAACTAGTGAGACTCCTGCATGTAAGCGAGAAAACTGAGACCTAAAGCTCAGCACCTCTTTGTAAAATCGATACTTAATCGATTTTACAAACTCAAAAGAAAGCACGCGTTTTTCATTCTGAATATACTTGAATTCTAGTTCCAACAAAAACTTTACTCAATCGGAAGTCCTTAGCTTCTTGATATAAACAAAAGACATTTGATATACTGTTCAAAAGAAATAGTTGACATTTATGTTTTTTGAAACGTTTGATATATACAAAAAGGTGGGAAAATATCTATGACAGATAATCAGGCATTAGAAATTAAAGATATGAATAGTGATTTAGGTCGAGTTGAAATTGCACCTGAAGTTATAGAAGTTATTGCAGGAATTGCAGCAACAGAGGTTGATGGTATCGCATCAATGAAGGGTAACTTTGCTGGCGGTCTTGCTGAAAAGTTAGGTAAAAAAAATCACGGAAAAGGAATCCGTGTCGAAATTAATGAAAATGGTATTAAAGTTGATGTGTATTGTGTTGTTAAATTTGGAGTGGCAATTCCAACAGTAGCTGAAAAAGCACAAGAAAACATTCGTCACACTTTGTATACCATGACTGCTTTAGAAGCAAAAGAAGTCAACGTACATATTGTTGGAATTCAATTCGAACAAGCAAAAAATGATTTTGAAGCGGTTACTGAGTAAAAGGTAGAGATTGTTACTGGAGCTTGGGATCAAGATAAATAAGAAATTAGGCTTCTGGTCTCTCCATTAAAAACAAATATTTAATGTGAATGTAGAAATTTAGATTCGTTTTTAACCACCGATTTAAGACGGTGGTTTTTTTTTTATGACAGATTTGTTACAATCATTAAAACAGAATCATAAATTTAGTAATAATCATTACTTGCTAATTAGAACAGAGGTAGTAAATTGACTGAAACAAAGAAATCCCCAAAAAGAAGATTGTCCAGAGAAAAAGCGTTATGTGCTTTATTTCAGATTTTTTTAGGTAAAAGTGAACTAGAAAAAGCACTTTTTGCAGTTGAAAAATATGAGTTTCATGAAGAGGAACCTTTTGTATCAGATTCAGATGTAAATGAACCTGATGCATTCTTTACTTTATTAGTTAAAGGTGTATTAGATCATCAAGAAGAAATTGATGAACTATTAAAGAGCAACATGGAAAAATGGTCTCTTGATCGAATCGGAAATGTAGAACTAAATGTCGCAAGAATTGCCGTTTTCGAACTTCTTTATCAGAAGGATGAAACTCCACAAAGAGTCATTCTAAACGAAGCGATAGATATCGTAAAAAAATATAGTGATGATAAATCCGGTAAATTTATTAATTCAATATTGCAAAAGGTAATAAGTTCTATAAATCAATAAGAGGTGAGTTCATTGACAGCAAAAATTATTGATGGGAAAGTTGTTGCAGCTGAGATAAGATCTGAAATCTCCATGAGAATTACTGAGTTAAAAAAATACGGAGTAACTCCTGGTTTAGCAGTAATTCTAGTAGGTGAAGATCCAGCATCGCAACTTTACGTAAGTTTTAAAGAAAAAGCTTGCGAGGAACTTGGAATGTATTCTCGAAAAATGGTACTTCCAGATCATATTGCTCAAGATGAACTTATTCAATTGATTGAAAACTTAAATCACGACGATCAAATACATGGTATTCTCGTGCAACTACCATTACCAGATCATATAGACAATAATCAGGTAATTGAATCCATTTCTCCAGATAAAGATGTTGATGGATTTCATCCGATAGATTTGGGAAGAATGGTTACAAGACATGATGCATTTCTTTCTTGTACACCTTATGGAGTACTTAAATTATTAAAGCATACTGGAATTGAACTAGAAGGCAAACATGCTGTTATTGTTGGAAGAAGCAATATCGTAGGAAAGCCAATGGGGCAGATTTTATTGAATGAAGATTGTACAGTAACATTTGTCCATTCAAAAACAAAAAATTTAAAAGAAATCACGCAATTAGCAGATATTTTAATTGTTGCTATTGGTAGCCCGAAATTCATTGATGCTTCCTATGTGAAACCAGGAGCAGTAGTAATTGATGTGGGTATCAACAAGATTCTAGGCAAGACTGTTGGTGATGTTGATTTTGACCAAGTAAAGGAAGTTGCCTCTTACATTACTCCAGTTCCTGGTGGAGTAGGTCCGATGACCATTACAATGTTAATGCGAAACACGGTGAAAGCAGCAGAAGCATTAAATCTTAAAAAGCAAATTCAATAATGTTAAATACTACTAAAGTTGATATAATGTTCTTTAGTAGTTTTTTTATCTTAAAAAAACATTTTTGTCTTAAGAGGAGGCGACCGTTAATGGAAAATCAACAGTATATTTCAGTTAGTACTTTGAATAAATACATTAAACGTAAATTTGATGCCGATCCTCATTTGGAAAATATCTTTGTCAAAGGAGAAATTTCCAACTTTAAGAAACATTCGAGTGGACATGTCTATTTTACTCTAAAAGACGAAGCTGCAATTATTAATGCTGTCATGTTTCGACCGCAATTTCAAAAACTAAAATTTGAAATTGAGAATGGAATGAAGGTCCTTGTAGAAGGACAGGTAACCATTTATGAAAAATCTGGTGGAACTCAGATTTATGTAAAAAACATGCAAGTTGATGGAATTGGTGATTTATTTGTAGCTTTTCAGCAAATGAAAGAACGATTAGAGTTAGAAGGGATATTTTCACCTAGACACAAAAAAAAGATCCCCTTATTTCCGAAAAAAATTGGCATTGTAACTTCACAAACTGGAGCAGCCATTCGTGACATGGTTACGACTATAAAAAGACGATATCCGATTGTGAGCATCATTTTATATCCAGCAATTGTTCAAGGAACACAAGGTGCAGATTCTATATCCAAAGCAATTGAAATGGCTAATGAGAATCCAAGTATAGACGTTCTTATTGTTGGACGAGGTGGAGGTTCCATTGAAGACTTATGGAATTTTAACGAAGAAAAAGTAGCTAGAGCCATTTTTCAATCTAAAATTCCTATTATTTCTGCAGTTGGGCATGAAACGGATGTAACGATATCTGATTTTGTAGCAGACCTAAGGGCACCGACACCAACGGGAGCAGCTGAATTAGCAACCCCTGATGTAACGGATCTTCTTTTAAGAATACAAGCTTTACAAACGAAAATATTAAAATATGCGAAAGCAAATTTACATAACGAACGTAATCGATTAAGTGCACTTGAACGATCTTTTGTATTCCGTTCACCACAACAATTACTTCAACAAAGAACACAAGCTCTTGATTTATTTCAGGAGAGGCTAAATAATGGTTTGGATAGACTCCTTATTTTTCATAAAAATCAATTGCACGTCCATTTTACTAAGCTAAATCATTTAAGTCCTGTAAAACGAATACAGTTAGGAATGCAAGATTTATCCAAATTAAAAGAGCGACTCGTTCGCGAAACAACTGTATTTGTCTTTAGAAAGAGACAAGAATTTCAAGAACAAATTGCTGTTCTAAGGGCAGTTGACCCGCTTGCAATAATGGAGAGGGGTTATTCAGTGGCTTTTAATGAAAAGAAAGAAACAGTAAAAAGCATTGAACAGATTTCAACAAATGACAAAATAATAATCAATGTAAGTGACGGATTTATTGATTGTCGAGTTGAGCATACAAGGAGAAAAGATAGCAATGATTAATTTGGAAGAAATGACATTTGAAAAGGCTATGAGTGAACTTGAAAATATTGTATATAAGTTGGAAAATGGAGATGTAGCTCTTGATGATGCAATTAATCTTTATAAAGATGGCTTGGAATTATCAAAATGGTGTAATGCTAAGCTAAAACAAGCAGAAGAGCAAATAACTACGATAATGACAACGGAAGGTGAGAAACCTTTTGCAATTGAAGGCGAGGTATAAGAGTCATGGACTTTAAGAAATTTTCTTTTCTACATGTCTCGACGTTTGAAACAACGCTCATTGAATATGTAAAAAGTCTAGATGCACCTCCCTCACTTAAAGAGTCCATGCTTTATTCTTTAAATGCTGGGGGAAAAAGAATTAGACCCATGCTTGTAATGGCTGTGTTAGATGCGTATGGCAAAGATCCTTTTCATGGATTAGGAGCTGCTTGCGCAGTTGAAATGATTCATACTTATTCCTTAATTCATGATGATCTTCCATGCATGGATAACGATGATATGCGTAGAGGTAAACCTACAAACCATATAGTATTCGGCGAAGGGTTGGCAACACTCGCAGGGGATGCTTTGCAGCCAGCTGCATTTCATATAATAGCCGATAACCTTAATTACACTAATGAACAGAAAATAGCACTAATTTCAGAATTAGCACAAGCTTCAGGTGCAACCGGTATGGTTGGCGGGCAGGTAGCCGATATTGAAGCAGAGGGTCAACAAGTCTCAGTGCGACTTTTAGAAAAAATTCATGAAATGAAAACAGGTAAATTGATAGAATTCAGTGTGGTTGCTGGAGCAATTCTTTCAGGGGCTTCACAAATAGATATTGCATATTTAAGAACTTTCGCAAAACATTTAGGTATTTCATTTCAGATAAGAGATGATATATTAGATATAGAAGGCGATCAGGAACTAATTGGAAAACCTGTAGGCAGCGATCAAAAAAATCAAAAGAGTACGTATCCATCTCTTCTCACAATGAATGGCGCTAAAGAAATGCTTGCAGAGCAAGTTGCAAAAGCAAAAGATTCACTTGCATTTGTTAAATGTAAACCAGATATGTTAATTGAAATTATTGAAATGATTGCAAGCCGCAAGAACTAATTTTATTATTTGTCTGTGTAAATGAGAAAAATAAAAGTAACTAAAAAATGGCTATTTATATTAATGGAATTTTCGCTAGAAATGAATGGCATCTTACTTCATTTCTTGAGGTGAAATAACGTAGAGTCAATATAAATGTCGGGCCATACTTAAGGAGAGAGACCTTTGGATTTACTTTCTATAAAGAATCCTAAATTTTTAAAAAACATGCAAACAGACGAGTTGGAGCAATTAGCTTCAGATATCCGTCATTTTTTGATAGAAAAATGTTCAGTAACGGGTGGTCATATCGGTCCTAACCTTGGTGTTGTAGAACTTACAATTGCTTTACATAGGGAATTCAATAGTCCAGAAGATAAATTACTTTGGGATGTAGGTCACCAAGCGTATGTTCATAAAATTTTAACTGGTAGAGCTAAAGATTTTAACACATTACGTCAATTTAAAGGGCTCAGTGGGTTTCCGAAAAGAGTGGAAAGTGAACATGACGTTTGGGAAACTGGGCATAGTTCTACTTCGATCTCTGGAGCGGCTGGCATGGCGATAGCCCGTGATTTAAAGGACGAGAAGTATCACATTGTCCCAATTATTGGTGACGGTGCCTTAACTGGTGGTATGGCTTTTGAAGCGCTAAATCATATTGGGCATGAGAAACGTAAAGTTATTGTTATTTTAAATGATAATGAAATGTCTATCGCTCCAAATGTGGGTGCCTTACATTCTGTACTTGGTCGTTTGCGTTCTGCACGAAAATATACAGGAATGAAAGATGAGCTAGAAGGCTTATTAAACCTCATCCCTAAATTCGGGAAAAAAATTGCAGCAACTGCCGATCGGGTTAAAGATAGCTTTAAATATTTGTTTGTACCAGGTATGTTTTTTGAAGAACTTGGATTTACCTATTTAGGTCAAGTGGATGGACATGATTTTGAACAATTAAGTGAAAATCTAAAGTATGCGAAAAAGATTGATGGCCCTGTTATCGTACATGTCGTTACGAAAAAGGGAAGAGGATATGAGCCTGCTGAGAGTGATAAGATTGGTATTTGGCATGGTATCGGACCTTATAAAATGGAGACAGGAGAAGTAGTCAAATCAGAAAATGCAGCTCCTGCTTGGAGTTTCGTTATGAGTGACACTGTTCGAAAACTTGCTCAAAAGGACGACCGAATTGTCGCGATTACACCAGCAATGACTGTTGGCTCCAAATTGGAAGGTTTTCAAAAAGAATTTCCTGAGAGATTCATTGATGTCGGAATTGCTGAAGAGCATGCTACAACCCTTGCAGCTGGTTTAGCTGCTGATGGAATGAAACCGTATTTAGCTATTTATTCTACATTCTTACAACGCGCATACGATCAAGTTTTGCATGATTTAGCAAGACAAGATTTAAATTGTGTTATTGGAATTGATCGATCAGGACTTGTAGGAGATGATGGGGAAACACATCAGGGTGTTTTTGATATTTCCTTCTTGCGACATATACCAAAAATGACGATTATGATGCCTAAGGATGAAAACGAAGGTCAACATATGATTTATTCAGCTTTTGAATATCAATGCGGCACAGTAGCTGTTCGATATCCGCGTGGTAATGGACTTGGTGTACAAATGGATAAAGAATTTAAAATGATTCCATATGGCACTTGGGAAGTTTTAAGAGAAGGTAAAGATGCAGTAATTTTGACTTTTGGAACAACAATCCCTATGGTTATGAAAGCTGCAGAAGAATTAGAGCAAAAAGGCATACATGTTGCGGTTGTAAATGCTAGATTTATTAAACCTTTTGATAAAAAAATGCTTCAATACATTCTAAATAGCAACATCCCTATTCTTACGGTAGAAGAAGGAATGATCCAAGGTGGATTTGGAAGTTCTATTCTTGAATTTGCTCATTTAAATGGCTATCATAATCGTGTAATCCGCATAATGGGTATTCCAGATGTGTTTGTAGAACAAGGAACTGTTAATTTGTTAATGAATGAACTTGGCCTTACAACACAAGGAGTAATTGATGAAATTTTAAAAGTTGTACCAACTGTACAATACAAAGGATAAACCATGAAAAAAGAACGAGTAGACATACTTTTATTTGAAAGAGGTCTCTCTGAAACACGTGAAAAGGCAAAGCGCGCCATAATGGCAGGCATTGTCTTTTCTAATGAGCAGAGAATTGATAAACCTGGTGAAAAAGTTCCTATTGATGTACCACTTGAAGTTAGAGGTAACGATATGCCTTATGTTTCCCGTGGTGGATATAAACTAGAAAAAGCATTAGAACTTTTTCAAATTGATGTCCAGAACAAACTTTTCATAGATATTGGCTCATCAACAGGTGGTTTTACTGACTGTGCCCTGCAAAAAGGTGCCAAAAAATCCTATGCAGTGGATGTTGGTACAAATCAACTTGCCTGGAAATTACGAAGTGATGAGCGTGTCATTGTAATGGAGAAAACAAATTTTCGCCATTCAAAGCCTGAGGATTTTACCGAAGGCTTACCTGAATTTGCAACGATTGATGTTTCATTTATTTCACTAACCTTAATCCTTCCTGCATTAACAAAAATCCTTGTTCCAGGTGGAGATTGTATTGCACTTGTTAAACCTCAATTTGAGGCAGGTAAAGAACAAGTAGGTAAAAAAGGAATCATACGAGATAAGAAAATACATCTTGAGGTCCTCTATAAAATTCAATTATTTGCAGTTTCAATTGGTTTTGAACTAGTAAATGCGACCTTTAGCCCAATTACGGGTGGTGATGGGAATATAGAATTTCTTTTCCATCTAAAATGGACAGGCGATGAAACTAAAGGAGCTAATTTACTATCTATATCGTTAGAGGACGTTGTTGAGCATGCACATCTAGAGCTCAGTAAACACATAAAGAACTGAATCAAAACATCTGATAATTTAATTATTGGGTGTTTTCTTTTTGGCAACTATACAACCCTAAAAAATTGAGATAAACTAGCACTAGTAATGATTTTAAGAGGTATTAGTCATGTTATTGGAATTAACAATAAAGAATTTTGCCATTATTGAAAAGCAAATCATTAATTTTGAAAATGGATTAACTGTTTTAACTGGTGAAACTGGTGCTGGTAAATCCATCATAATTGATGCTATTGGTATTTTGGTTGGCGGTCGTAGTTCAACTGAATTTATACGCCATGGTAGTGATAAAGCAGAATTAGAAGGTTTCTTTTCATTTAATTCAACTAGTCACCCAGCTATTTTAAAAGCAAGAGAATTAGACATTGATGTCGAAGAGGAAACGCTAGTTTTTCGACGCGAAATTTCTATTAATGGAAAAAGCACTTGTAAAATTAATGGCAAGATGGTCACGCTTGCTACATTGAAAGAAATTGGTCGAAAAGTGATTGATATTCATGGACAGCATGAACATCAAGAATTGATGGATTCAGAATTACATTTGACACTTTTAGATAAATTTGGGATTGATAAAATAAAACCTTTTTTTGATGCTTATCAAATGGCATTTAATCAATATACAAAAACAGTTTTAGAATTACGAAAATTAAATCAAAATGACCAACAACTTGCTCAGAGGTTAGATTTAATTCAATTCCAATTTGATGAAATTTCAAAAGCTAATGTAAATTCTGGCGAAGATGAACTTCTTCTTGAAGAAAAGTCAAAATTAAACAATTTTGAAAAAATCTTTAGCAAAATGCAAGGTGCTTACAATGCCCTTTCTGGTGAATCTTCTGGTTTAGAAGCAATCGGATTAGCAAGAAGAGAACTTGAATCAATTGAAGGTTATAGTGAAGAATATAAAAAAATATCTGAAACCATCTCGAACGCGTACTATGCACTTGAAGACGTAAGTTACTCGATCCATTCAGAATTAGAAAATTTCGAATTCGATGCTGAAAGACTAGAAGAAGTTGAAAACAGATTAGATGAAATAAATCATTTAAAGCGAAAATATGGTCAATCAATTGAGGAAATTCTAACCTATCGAAACAAAATTGAAACCGAAATTGATGAAATTAAAAACAAAGAGAGTCGTCTAGACCAATTAAATTCTCAGTTGAGTCAAGAAAATGAAGTTTTACACAAACATGCTACTGAGCTTACTGAGGTACGGAAACAGTGTGCACAAACTCTAGAAAAATTAATTCATCAAGAATTGCAAGATCTCTACATGGAAAAAGCAAAATTTCAAGTTCATTTTGAAAAAATCGCTCCAAATAAAAATGGGTTTGATGAAATTGAATTTTATATTACAACCAATCCGGGCGAGCCACTTAAACCACTGTCAAAAACTGCTTCAGGTGGTGAGTTATCAAGAATTATGCTTGCAATCAAAAATATTTTTACGAAGCTTCAAGGGATTACAACCATCATTTTTGATGAAATAGACTCAGGAGTAAGTGGACGAGTTGCTCAAGCAATCGCTGAAAAAATGTTTTCTATTTCAATGGAATCGCAAGTACTTTGTATTTCCCATTTGCCTCATGTAGCTGCAATGGCTGATTCACAAATGTTTATTAGTAAAGTGCAAGAGGAAGAAACAACTCGTACAAGCGTAACCATTTTAAATGAAAAAGGACGAATTCAAGAAATCGCAAAAATGATTTCTGGAAATAATATTACAGCACATACAAATGATCACATTAGAGAAATGCTAGAGCAGGCAAGACTTTTTAAGGAAACAAATAAAAAATAAACCATATTTTTCAGAAGCTGCCCACTTATTGGACAGCTTTTTCATTTTTTCTAAGTTATAAAATCAAGGTAAAGAGGAAAAAATTATATCTGTAGCCTAAAAAAGAAAACAAATTTTCACGAAATAAATTGCAACAAAACTTTAAAGGAGGGGAAAAGATATGAAAAACCGAAAGTTCTGTAAAAAATTTTTTGGAATAGCTCTCCTTATGATTGTTATTTTTTTATTCATTCCAGTGATACAAGTGCTTAAACTACCAAGCGTGATAGACGTATTCCAGGGTGATAGTATTCATGTGCTTAGCAATTCAAATGTAAATGCAAAGATTGATGATGCCGTTCCAGTTTTTGCAGTTGAAAAAGGAATACATGGACTTTATATTGATGGTGAAAAGGTTGGAGAACAAAATGTTGTTTTTAACCTAGCTGGAATACCTATAAAGAAATCAACTGTACGTGTTTTAAAAGAAATGAAAGTAATACCTGGTGGTCAATCCATCGGTGTACAATTAAATACACTTGGTGTTCTTGTAGTTGGGTATCATCAGATTAATAGCACTGAAGGTAAATTATCACCGGGAGAGGCCGCTGGAATTCGCGTTGGAGATATTATTTCCAAGATTAATGGAAATTCCATTACCAATATGAATGATTTAACACAATATTTAGAAAATGCTCAGAATAAAAATTCACCTTTAAAACTAACCATAATACGAAATAAAGAAACATTTGAAACGGATTTAACACCTGCTCAAGATTCTTTAGATAAAAATTTCAAAATTGGATTGTATGTACGTGACTCTGCATCAGGCATTGGCACTTTAACATTTATTGATCCGATATCAGGTAAATATGGAGCACTTGGACATGTGATATCTGATGCGGATACAAAAGCTCCCATAGTTGTAAAAGATGGTACTATTTATAATTCTACAGTTACATCTATAGATAAAGGCACTGATGGAAACCCAGGGGAAAAACTAGCTCGTTTTTCAACTGGTAAGGAAAAAATAGGAACCATTAACTCAAACACTCCATTTGGGATTTTTGGTACGTTGTCTCAAAAAAATGATCTTGAAAAGAGTAATATTGCTCTTCCGATTGCACTTTCCTCTCAAGTGAAAAAGGGACCAGCTCAAATTTTAACAGTCGTGGATGGCAATAAGATAGAAAGATTTGATATAGAAATTGTAAATTCAGTTCCACAAAAAATTCCTGCAATTAAGGGGATCATAATTAAAGTTACCGACAAACGTTTACTAGAAAAAACGGGTGGAATCGTACAAGGTATGAGTGGAAGTCCAATCATACAAGACGGTAAATTGGTTGGAGCCGTTACACATGTTTTTGTGAATGATCCAACTTCAGGGTATGGTGTTCATATTGAATGGATGCTTCGTGAAGCAGGAATCGACATTTATAAAGCCGAAAAGCAAGCAGGATAATTTTCCTGCTTTTTTTGTTAAAACCAAAAAAATACATCATTTATGTATATCATTTGACAATACAGTCTTTATTTCGCAATAATGGGATTATGACTGTTCAGGAAGGGGATATCCTGTACAACAAATTTTTTAAAACGGGGGAGAACAAATGAACAAAATCAAAGTTTGTATGATTGACGATAATAGAGAACTGATTACTCTTTTAAAAGAGTATTTATCGTTAAAAGAAGATATTGAGGTTGTTTTCACAGCTAATAATGGTGTTGATGGGTTGGTTCAGCTTGAGAGACACGAAGTAGATGTTGTACTTTTAGATATCATAATGCCACATCTTGATGGTCTTGCTGTGTTAACCAGACTTCGTGAAATAAAAGCGTCAAATATGCCTAAAGTTATTATGTTAACTGCATTTGGTCAAGAGGATGTCATGAAAAAAGCTGCAGAACTTGGAGCGTCCTATTTTATGATGAAACCTTTTGATATGGAACAAGTTGTTTCTCAAATTCGTATTGGGACTGAACCGAATAGTACGTCTTATACTTCTAATGTAGTTTCTAATTCAAGTTCACCAGTCAAAGAAGTAAAAGGGAAAAATATAGACGTTTTAATTACAACAATAATCCATGAGGTAGGCGTACCTGCTCATATTAAAGGATATATTTATCTTCGTGAAGCAATAACCATGGTATACAATGATATCGAATTACTAGGCTCAATAACAAAAATTTTATATCCAGATATTGCGAAGAAATTTAAAACGACATCTAGCCGCGTTGAACGTGCAATACGCCATGCAATTGAAGTAGCTTGGAACCGTGGAAATGTCGATTCCCTTACAAGACTGTTTGGATACACCATTTCAATGTCGAAAGCAAAACCAACAAATTCAGAGTTTATAGCAATGATTGCAGATAAATTGAGACTCGAACAAAGAGTTGGATAGGATAAGGGTTTCTGTTATTTTTCAGACCGATTGTTTTTCAGACCGATCAATACATACGAAATCATACTAGATTAGAACATCTAAACCAATAAACTATTTTCTAAACAACCAATGAAACTTTTGTGTTCATTGGTTTTTTTGTGTATATAAGAGAAATTAACTGTCATTAATTTTTTTAAAAATAGTGCATAAAAAAGTGGTTCAAGGCATAAAAAATGGTGAAATACAATTTAATGATAGGAGAATTTTTTATGAATTTAAGGGAGATTAAGGCGTTATCTACTGATGAATTAAGTAATGTTTTAAAGAAGAATAAAGTTTTAAATCGGTGGGTTGCGAATGATTACAAAAAATTGATGGATTATTATGGATTAAAATTGACAGATGAAGAAATTGATAGTAAAGTTTTGCTTCATTTTAAAAGCATATTATTTGTATTTGAAGGGAAGTGCTGGGTAGATGAAGATTTTAAACTATGTAATAGAGATGGTACAGAATTCAATTGGGGTTTGTTAGATATAATTCAATTTATTTAAATTGAGTATACCAATCAATGTATAGAGATAATGGTAATTACCAATAAAAAATGTTCTTTTATAAGTAGGGAGAAGTTGTTGTTTGACTTCTTCTTTTTGTTTTACGAAAAGCATAATTAACCAAAGTTGATCTAGATAGAAATACAGGGTTCATTTTGACAAAAATTCCAAATTCATTGCACAATTTTGTCAAAAAAAATGATATAATGACTCAGTTTATAAATTGTTTTTCGGGGGAAATTTTTTGAAAGAGTCAAAACTTTTGTACATGGTCATTCTAATTTCGTTGCTTTTGATTGCACAAAATTTAATGATCTATAAAACCACGAATGAAATGGACGGAAATGCTCAATTAGTCAATTACGGAGATCTAGTTAAAGGTGAAACTCAACATCTTGTATTATTAGAACTTGAACGTAAACCGAGTGATAAATTGATTCTTGATTTGAATGAATATATGGCCGTTTTAACGAACAATAAATACGAATTATATGTTGCTTATATGAACGACCAAGAGTTTAAAACTTCTTCAAGAGAGTTAATTGAAATCTGGGCTAAATTGAAAAATGATATTTCTAACTTTCGCCGAGGAACAATTTCAGGACAGCAATTATTAGAAACAAGCGAAAAACACTTTCTTATTGCTGATAAAATGATTGACGATGCGAAGAACTACACAGAAATGAAACTAGTTAGAACGAAAAATCTTCTAACTTTTGGAATTGCAGTAACTGTCATTACTTTGTTCATTGTCTCTTTCTTTATTTACATATTAAAACGAGGCGAGAGGAAGCAATTAGACATCCTCCAAGAAAAAAATAAACTATTAGAAAAAGCAAATCGTGAAGCTTCTGAGGCAAACAAAGCTAAAAGTAAGTTTTTATCAAATATGTCTCATGATATACGGACTCCATTAAACGGGATTATTGGAATGTCTACGATTGCTCGTTCAAATCTTAACAATGAACAAAAAATATTAGATTGCCTACGAATTATTGATAGTTCCTCTAAACATTTATTAAGTTTGGTAAATGATATTTTAGATTTATCCAAAATCGAAAGTGGTCAATTGGCATTAAACAATAGTGACTTTTTCTTACCAGAAATGATGGATAATTTCATTAGTATTATTCATCAATTAGTTAAAGCAAAGAACCACCATTTAAACGTGGCTGTAAAAAATGTTACTCATGAATATTTAATTGGTGATGTTTTGAGACTTAATCAATTACTGATCAACCTGGTCTCGAATTCTGTAAAGTTCACTGATTACGGCGGTCTTATTGGGATTAGCCTTGAAGAATTACCGAAAAGAAAACAAGGATTCGCACATTTGCAGATAAAAGTTTCTGACAATGGAATTGGTATGAGTGAAGAGTTTTTATCTCGACTATATGAGAGTTTCTCTAGAGAAAATGATAATTTTGTCGATAAAACCGAAGGTACCGGCCTAGGTATGGCCATTACAAAAAATGTTGTTGACATGATGCAAGGTGAGATACGAGTTGAAAGTAAAAAGGGAGTAGGTACCACTTTTACAATTGACTTAGATATAAAAATTCAAGAAACAGTTTCAAACGATACTTTTGTAAATGAACTATTAGGAAAAAGTATACTCTTTGTCGATGATGATATTAACGTTTGTGAAAATGCCTTATATGAACTTTACATTTTAGGTATGTCGCCAGATTGGGCAACAAATGGCTTGGATGCAATTGAAAAAATTAAAAGGGCTAAATTAAAGGGCGAGAGTTATGATGTTTTCGTCATTGATTGGAAAATGCCAATGATGAATGGCTTGAAGTTAGCTGAAAAAATACGAAAAGACTTTAGAATCACTTCACCAATCATCATAAGCTCAGCATATGATTGGAATGAAATAGAAGCTGAAGCAACAGCAGCAGGAGTGTCAGGATTCGTTAGCAAACCTTTGTTTAGATCAACTTTATCAAAGACACTGTCAAGCACTCTAAGAGGTAACCCATTAAAGAGAGAATCAATTAGTCGTTTTAAAAAGGAATATAGTTTTACTGGGTTAAAATTATTACTAGTAGAAGACAACCTTATAAATATGGAAATTGCACATGAACTTCTTTCATCAATTGGATTTGAAATTACACATGCCCATGATGGTATCGAAGCAGTTGAAAAGTTTAAGAAGTCCGAAGAGTATTACTTTGACCTGATTTTGATGGATATTCAAATGCCAAAGATGAGTGGTTATGAAGCTTCCAAAATCATTCGATCATTAGAAGATAGACTAGATTCTAAAAAAATACCGATTGTTGCAATGACCGCAAACGCATTTGATGAGGATATTCGAACAGCAAAGGAGATTGGAATGAACGGGCATATTGCAAAACCGTATCAATTTGAAAAGGTTAAAGCAACACTTCAGCATGTTTTATACCAACAGCAAAATAAATAATTATATTTTAAAACTCTAAAAAAATTCTTTTAGAGTTTTTTCTTTTTAAAGTTGATATAAATATAAATGGCTTGGATTTTTATCCTATGAAAAAAGGATAAAGTCCAAGCCAACTTTTTGTTAATAAAGAGTTTTGCTATTATTTTGTAAAATTCAATTCTACCCAATTTCCATTTGGAGGAAAAGGTTTTTGGGTCTGATTGTCTTGTCCGCGATATAAGTATGTTTTTTCGCCTTCTTGATAAATAGAACCTTCGTTAAGTTGAACATTCCAAGTGTTGGTACTTTTGTCTACGTTTGAAGGGCCAAAAATAGGTCTATTCGGATCAAGGTATGTCATGAATTTAAAATCTGAAATATTGTTTACATATGTTTTAGCTTCATTTGGATTTAGCGTTACTTTCTGACTAGCAACATATATTTTGTCCTCATACTCAACAAAACTACCTTCTTCAATTACTTCTTTTTCAGTAGTTGTAACCCTATTGCATATAGCTAACCAACTCTCAGAATTAACATTTGCTAGTAGTTCTCTAAGAGTTTTTTGGGGTTCTTCTATTCCGCCGCCATTCTCATTACCAATACCATCATCATGCTTCGTACATTTGATCACACTATTCTCAATGTAAAATACGCCACCTGAGGGGCAAATATAGGTTTGTACATCTTGAGAAAATTGGCTTGAAAGAATATTTCCTTTAGAATCTATTACATCCTTTAAAGAGGGGCTATCTTCAAAAAGCACAGAATATTTCTTATAGTAATTATTAAGTGAAGTTCTATTAATTTTACAAACTTTTTCTTTTGAATCATCAATGTATTTTAAATAGGCAGGAATACCAATACCAGCAAGGATGAAAAGTATAACCAGCACAACAATTATTTCAACTAATGTAAATCCTTTTTTATTAAACATTAGGGCGATATGCCTTTCATTAGGTAATAAACACTTAAGGATTATAACACAAATTTAAAAAACACTATCTACCTATTGGTGGAATATAAATTTTATCGTTTATTGATTTTCTTGCTTTTTCATTATTTTAGATATCGACTCAGAACACTTCAAATGGTAATATTAGGGGATATAAAACCATTATTTGTTGAATTTTGCTGATAATTAGCAAAATATAGAATAATAATTCATTTATCGGAAGGAGTGAGATCATGAAGCAACTAAGACTCGGTGAAGTATTGGTATCTGAAGGATACATTACATTAGAAGAATTAAATAAGGCAATCGAAATTCAAAAAAATGATGTAAACAAACGAAGACTCGGTCAAATTATCATCGATAGCAATATGATTACCGAAGAACAAATGCTTACAGCTCTTTCAAAACGACTAGGCGTCAGCTATGTGAATTTAAATAACATTTATATAGATATTAATGCAGTAGAAAAGATTCCAAAATCTATTGCTCAAAAACATAATGTCATTGCGGTTTCAATTGATGGGGATTCTTTAACTGTAGTAACGAGTGACCCACTTGATTTTTATGCTATTGAAGATGTTAAGTTGGTTGTTAATATACCAATTTCAATCAAACTTTCAAAAAAAGAAGATATTCAAAAATGCATATCGTATTGGTATTCAGAAATTGATGCGAAGCATGCGGCGAAAACAGCTAATGAAACAGCGGCTGGAAATGAAACGATTGCTTTTGAGGACCTAAATGCAACTGCTGATGATACGCCTGTTGTTACTCTAGTGAACTCGATTTTATATAAAGCTCATCTAGCTGGAGCAAGTGATATTCATATAGAGCCATTCGAGGGAAAAACTTCTGTGCGGATTCGTGTTGACGGACAAATTGTTGACTACTTACAGTTGTCATCCTCTCTTCATAGTTCCATTGTTGCTCGTATTAAAATTATTTCATCACTAGATATTGCAGAAAAACGATTACCACAAGACGGTTCTTTTAGAGCAAAACTAAAAAATATTGAGATTAACGTTCGTGTATCAGTATTACCTACAGTTTTTGGTGAAAAAGTAGTTTTGCGTTTCTTTAGTCAAAATGCAAAGCTTGATTATGCAGATACCTTTGGTATGACACCTAAAAATTATGAGAAAGTACAAAAGATATTAAAAAGCCCTCACGGAATCATTTATGTAACAGGACCGACAGGTAGCGGTAAAACGACTACCCTATACATGATTATTGAAAGTTTATCAAATAGACCAGTGAATATTTCAACTATAGAGGATCCAGTTGAAAGACATTTGGATCGAATTAACCAAACGCAAACAAACACTCAAGCGGGCCTAACTTTTGCAACAGGGTTGCGTTCTTTATTACGTCAAGATCCAGATATCATTATGGTGGGGGAAACACGTGATAACGAGACCGCATCCATTGCAGTTAGTGCAGCTTTAACGGGTCACTTGGTATTGTCAACCATCCATACGAATGATGCATTATCTACTATTCTTCGACTAGTTGACATGGATATAGAAGAATATAAAATAGCCAATTCACTGGTAGGTGTAATCTCTCAGCGATTAGCGAAGAAACTTTGTCCAGGTTGTAAAAAATCTTACCCAGCAACCGAATCAGAAAAAAGATTAATAGGAAGAAGTGTAGAATGGCTTTATAAGGGCGAAGGGTGTGTCAATTGCAACAATACAGGTTACAAAGGGCGGATAGCAATTCACGAAATCTTACAAATGGATTCAACTGTTCGTAATTTAGTAGCTAAAAAGACACCAATTGAAGAGATTGAAAAATACTTGGTTGAGAACGGTAAATTAGTAACTTTAAAAGAAAGTTTAATTGAGTTGATCACTTCAGGTGAAACTACGGTAGAAGAATTCTCAAGATTACTTCATTTTACAGAATAGGTAATTAGAGTTTTGGATGAAAAAGGGGTTTGTAAATGAATATTAACGAATTACTACGAATTGCTCGAGAACGACGCTGTTCAGACGTTCATTTAACTTTTGAAAGAAATCCGGTTTTTAGAATTGATGGCGTATTGCAAGAATCTGAGTTCATTTTAACACCAGAAGAAAGGCATCAACTTATACTTCAATTAGTTAATGATGTTCAAAAGGCAGTTGTTCTGTCAGGAAGCGATTTGGATTTTTCTTATACATTGCCTAATGGGGATCGCCACCGTGTTAATATTTATCATCAACAAAAGCACCTAGCTGCAACATTACGGTTAATAAATAACTACATTCCTAATTTTGATGAACTTGGTCTTCCAGACGCACTTCGTAGCTTAGCAGATGAGCCAAGAGGTTTGGTATTAGTAACAGGACCAACTGGTAGTGGGAAGTCCACTACTTTAGCGGCGATGATCGATTATATCAATACAAATAAAGCACACCATATATTAACGATTGAAGATCCTATTGAATATGTTTATTCTCATAAACAGTCATTAGTTCATCAAAGAGAAGTTGGAACCGATGTTGAAAGTTTCTCAACTGCCCTTCGTTCAGCATTACGAGAAGATCCAGATGTTATTTTAGTAGGGGAAATGAGAGATTATGAAACAATCTCTGCTGCCGTCACAGCTGCAGAAACAGGTCATCTTGTTTTTGCTACTTTGCACACTATAGGTGCAGCTGATACGGTGAATCGGATCATTGACGTCTTTCCACCACACCAGCAACAACAAATTCGAACACAACTCTCTGCAGTGTTAAAAGGTGTTGTCACTCAGCAACTTTTAAAGAAGGCTTTTGGAACTGGGCGAGTAGCAGCTTTTGAAATTATGACAGGCACTGATGCCGTTTTAAACCTTATTAGAGAAGATAAATGTCACCAACTTGAAGGTACAATACAGATAAGTAAAAAAGCAGGAATGACTACATTAGACAATTCTCTAGCAGAACTTGTTAGAAGTGGAACCATTACCCTAGAAACCGCCCTAGAAAAGGCGAAAAATAAAGGAAATTTGTCACAAATTGTGACCAACTTCCATTGACAATTTTAGTCAAAAAGATAAAATGAATAAGGATGAAATAACAAATTTATTGGTTTGTTATTTTTCTTATAATGTCTTTATCATTAAAGACACAAATTGCAAAAAAAAAAATCATAATTCGTTTTGGCGGATGGATTGTGATGATGGAATTATAATTTTATATTTAATTTGGGGGAAGAAAAATGAAAAAGGTTCTTAAAAACAAAAAAGGTTTCACATTAGTAGAAATCATCGTAGTATTAGTTATCCTTGCTATCTTAGCTGGAGCTGCAATCCCAACAATGTTAGGATTTATTGACGATGCAAGAGAAAGAGCATTGATTGCTGAAGGACGTGCTGTTTTAGTTTCTGCACAAGTGGAAGCTACTGAAGCCTTCGCAGCAAATGCAGCAGACCTTCAAACAGCTGTAAATACTGGAGCTGAACAAATTGAAAATCGTGCTGGTGTTGATGGCGATGTAGCTAATTTTGTTGTTACTGGTCAAAGAGTAACGGGTTTTAGTTACACAATTGATGGAAGAGTTTTAACTTTTGCTAATGATCAGTTTACTGTAGCTGACGTTGAATAATATATTATTTTATTTTTGAAATCATTGATGCTGTGCTGGGGTTACGCCAAATCCCAGCATTATACTCAATTTCATAGATATGAAAATTATTGCTTTTGCAATTTTAGCAAGGTTTGCTAAAGGGCAAAAGCAATTTTTTGGATTATATATACATAGAAGGAACGAACATTTTTATGGTGTTTTTTGCTGAATTTTTTCTGTATTTCAATATTTTTGTATTTGGTATTTGCATTGGTAGTTTTTTAAATGTGGTAATTTGGCGTGTGCCCAATAAACTATCATTTGTTAAGGGAAGATCCTTTTGCCCAAAATGCAATGAGCAAATAAAAAGTTATGATTTGATTCCTATACTGAGTTTTCTGATGTTAGGTGGAAAGTGTAGGAACTGTCATTCTAAGATTTCGTTCAGATACCCATTAATCGAATTTATAGTTGGACTTTTATTCGTTTTTAGTTTTTATATTTTGGGATTCACATTAAGTGCAATTCTTGTTTGTTCAGTAGTTTCAATCTTGGTATGTGTGACAATGGTTGATTTTGACACAATGGAAATACCGGATGGTTTTACTATAACGTTAATGATTCCAGCAATCGCTGCGATTTTTATTTTTCCTGAACTATCGATTACTGCAAGAGTAATTGGATTCTTTGCAGTTTCATTACCCATGTTTTTAATTGCGTGGTTAACTGGTGGTTTTGGCGGGGGAGATGTTAAGCTCATCGCTGTTTGTGGTTTTTTACTTGGTTGGCAGAATGTTCTTGTCGCTACCTTTATCGCCCTTGTTCTAGGAGCTATAGTTGGAGTCTACTTAAAAGTTACTCATAAAATTGATAATAAACAGCTCATTGCTTTTGGACCCTATTTATGTGCTGGTATATATATAGCAATACTTTTTGGAAATCAGTTGATTGATTCTTATTTATCATTATTTAATTTATTGGCTCTGTAAAATTTGCAGTTGATATTGAATTTTAATCTACATCCAAATAATTTGTTGGTGATTAGAGAAAATGAGCGGTATTCCCGTGGTGGAAAGGGCTGAATGAGACCCTAGGCTCACAGACCGACCACAGGAATTTCCGCCATTTTATCAATTAACAACTTGGTATTTCTGTTTGATTAAAAATCAATAGTAAACATTAACAGATAAAATATTTAAGTAACATCTTAATGTTTCTTAGTTGGAGGGGTAGGCTTGCCAAAGTTTGAATACAAGGCTGTAAATAATCAAAACAAAAAATTTACAGGCACACTTGATGCAAGAGATGAACAGGATTTATATCGACTTTTGCGTTTGGAAAACCTTACACTTCTTAAATCAAAAATGATTCAAGAAAAAATAAAAACACCAAAGTTAAAGGCTAATGAAATTTCTGAATTTTCTCGGCAATTCGCAGATATGATTGATGCTGGTATTCCGATTATTCGTGCAATTTCCATTATGAAAGATAGAGAAGATTTAAAACCTAAAGTAAGAAAGGTTTATGAAATTCTCTATAAGAATATTTCAAATGGATTAATGATTTCAGAGGCAATGAAACTTTGCGGTAACACATTCCCGCAACTTTTTATTAACATGTACACTTCTGGTGAATTGAGTGGACAGTTAGAAAAAACGGCTCGAAAAATGTCTGTTCACTACGATAAAGAGCACAGATTGAATGGTAAAGTAAAGTCAGCAATGAATTATCCAAAAATCTTGATGGTTATTACCATACTTGTTGTTTTAATCATCTTTACATTTGTTTTGCCTACTTTTACATCCATGTATAAGAACATGCCACTACCTTTGCCAACAAGAATTGTCATGGGAATAAGTGATTTCTTGGTTAGTAAATGGTATATAATCTTAATCCTTTCATTGAGTGCTGTTTGGTTATTTCAGTTCATGAAGAAAATAGATCGATTTGCAATCGCTTTAGATAAGTTAAAACTTAAACTCCCTGTTTTTAAAAATTTATTAAAAATAATTTATACAGCTCGATTTTCACGAACGCTTAGTTCTTTATATGCAAGTGGTGTTCCACTAGTTTCTGCATTGCAGATTACCTCCACTATTATTGGAAATAGATTTATAGAGGAACAAATACCATCTGTTATAAAGAATGTTCGTGATGGAGAACCTTTATCGAATTCCATTGCAAAAGTAAACGGTTTTGATAAAAAAATAGTTGCTACTATTCATATTGGTGAAGAAGCTGGCCGTTTAGTTGATATGTTGGAAAGTACATCAGATAGTTATGAATATGAGGCAGAACTGGCTACAACAAGATTAGTTTCTATGCTCGAACCAGCGATGATCGTGATCATGGCTATCATAGTAGGTAGCGTTATGCTTGCTGTTGTTATGCCGATGTTTGGTATGTATAGTCAAATTAAATAACTCAAATATAAAAATTTTAAAAAAGAGATGTGATTTTCGTATGAGTAATTCCATTTATATATCAAATTCTGAAATTCAAATTGTAAAATATAGCAGATCAGGGGATAAAGTAAAAATCGATGGCTATGTTTCTTCCATATTGCCAGAAGGCTGTATCATAAATGGTGTTATAACGGACTATCAGCTCCTAGTTGGACAATTGAAACGATTAAAAGAAGAAGCCCCATCTTTTTTCACTAAGCTTACTTTAACAGTAGACACAAATTCCATTTTGACAAAGAAAATCCCTGTTCCTCAATTAAAAAGGGACAAGTATTACCTTATTGTAGAAGATGAACTTCGTGGCCGACTATCCGCTTATCGTGACGTGCTATTTGATTTTTCATTTTGGAATAAACGAAAAAAGGGTACAGTTATTCTAGGTGCTGGAGTTGATAAAACAGCTATCGATGCTTATTTGACTGTATTTAAAGAAGCAAATATAAAGTTAGACCATATTCATGTAGGGTTAGAATCAATTTTAAGATACTTAGAACATTTTAAATTCAATCATGAGAGTACATTCGCATTAAATATTATTGATAAAGTCAGTATGCTTTCTTTGATTTTTGATAAGGGAGAGTTTGTCTTTTCAACAAGATCTCGAATTATGGGTGAATCAGCGATTCAGATAGCTCAATCTGTTATACAGAATCTGTCACAGCTATTTCAATTTAATAAGAACATTACACATAGTTTTTATTTAGGTGCCAATGACGAATTACTATCTGAAATTAAAAATAGGAACCCCATTTCAGAAGTTGAAATTTCACAATTTAATTTTAATGTAGAGACGAAAGGCGATCCAAAAATGGATCCATCATTACATTTTGTCTTGTTCGGAACGTATGCTGATGATAAACATATTAATTTTTTAGATTCTTTTAAAAGATTGGAAAAAGCAAATAAAAAACCTTCTAAATTCAAACCTATTTATTTATTAGGATTTTTGATCCCTATTGGAATTGCAGGAACATTCCAATTTTTGAATACTCAAACAAACAAAATTGAAAGTGAAAACGAGAAAATAAAAAGTTTTCTAAAAAGTGAAGATGTGCGTGAGCAAAAGCGCCAAATAAAGGTGTATCAAGAAACAATAAACCAATTGAGTGAAGTAAACAAGAATATTGATTTGGGAATAGAGGAATTTAAAGAAATTACTACAATTAATAGTGAAACAGTTAATTCGATTTACGGATTAGCAGGTAACCAAGTGACGATAAAATCGTTTTCATTTGATTCTGATAGTAATTCGTTTGATATTAGTGCTTCAGCTAATTCGCAACTTGATATATCTACTTATGGATCGCGATTAAAGGAAACAAATTTATTTAGTGATGTTCAATATCTTGGTTATCAAGGAAGCGAATCTAGTATGGTTTTTACATTTAAAATTAAAGCAATTCTAAAATCTGTTGAAAAATCAAATACAAAGTAAGTGGTGAATATATGCAAAAACAAACACAATTAACAAAAAGAGAAGTGGTTTTGCTTTTCATAGCCGGAATTTTACTTATTAGTTATACTTCTTTTAACTATTTGATTTCTCCTATGATGGATAAATATAGAATTGCTGTGAAAGAAAACGATAAATTGCAGTGGAAAAACCAAGAAGCACTCATTTATCCGGAGACTATTGAAAGCAACAAAAAAATCATCGCTAAAGTGAAAGATGATCTTTTTAGTAAATCAACGATTTTTGAAGACAAAGCAGATTCTTTAAAAGTTGACGAGGAAATTACTTCTTTACTCCAAACTAACAATATTTCTCCTATTTCTGTTCAGATAGAAGATGGAATAAAGGTCGAAAACGATAAAATTGTAAATAGTACTGAAAATAGCAATGATAACCAGGATGCTAACATTGATAAAAAAGAAGTTTCGTTACCTGCTGTTTATAAGTTCAAAGTTAAAGTACAAGCAATTGGTAATTTAGAAAATGCTAAAAGAGTATTTGAAACGGTTTCAAATAGTACAGATCGTAAAATTACCAAGTTTGAAGTAATTGAAAATGAAAAAACAATACTTAATTTTACTTTTATCGTTTTTGTAAGAGATTCATTTGAATTAGAAGATTAACAAGCTTTTTAGAAAAGTGCACCTAATTTAAACGATTCTTTAGTTAGGAATTGTTTTGTTCAAAACCTATGAAATAATAAAAAAATCTTGTCATAGGGCAAGATTTTTTCTCTTTTACTGTATAAAAATCTATGAAAGGGAACACCGCAAAGTGGCTTAATTACCTTGATTCTATTGACTTTTTGACACAATAATTATTGAGTTTTCGATATGATTATGAGAGTATTAAGGATACATGTCGAAAAATGTTTATTTACTTAATTAAATAGTTTTTAATTTATATCAAAAACTAAGTAGACATACATAAAAGATTACACATTACTGAATTGATAAGGAGGGAGCTTATGCATAGACTAAATGTTTCTTTGAATAGATCAAAGGGAATCTTACGTAATACTAAGGGTCTAACAATGGTGGAACTTGTTGTTGCGACGCTGGTTGCTGCAATTTTAATGGTTTCTATAAGTCTGTTTTTACCTTTAGTTTTTAAAGTCTATCAATCAAGCTTAAATTTATCAAATGCCAGTATGTTAAAGTCCACCATAGAATCTGTTTTAAAAGAAGAGCTACAGTATGCAAGTAATATCCAAATTTTGAACAATGGAAAGGTTATTTCATATCTGAATTCCAACACTGGTGACAGTCAGATTTATGTGGCAGAAGAAAATAGTATTCCAACGCCTAAAAAAGAGGATGTAGGTCTGCCAGTATTGCAATTTGGTAATGGATATAATCCTCTTATGTATAAGGAACATATTGATAACAAAAAGCTCGAATTGCGCTTTACATATAATGAAATTCAGCACTTAGTTGAAGTAACCGTGACATTGGATAATGTCACTTCATCCTTTGTGGTAGAACTATTAAATGAAGAGGATGATATGCAATGAAAATACTAAGAGATTGTTCTGGTTACACGCTTGTGTACTCTCTTATTTTTATGATAGTAATTCTTATTATTGGTTCTGCGGTCATAACAAGGGCACATGTTTCTCTTTCTATTCAAAATAAGAATGTGTCTGAGAAACAAGCGTATTTAAATGCAAAATCTACTGCAAAGATTCTAACTAAAGAACTATCGAAAGCCATTACTGCTGTTGAATATACACCTGAATCATTACAAGCAGACATAGATGAGAGAGTCATTTCTTCTACAGTTCCTTTTGGATTAACGCAAACTCCCGCATTATCTATCTCTTCTTTAGATGAGCTAGTGGCAAAAATGATTATGTATCGTTCAAAACATCCTGAAAAGGGAGTTTCATTCACTCTTACTGTAAAAGAAGTGAATTCAGATATAAAATGTACATTTAGTGATGAAACGGGTTTTGAATATGATTTTGCAGCAGAGATAACAGGTAAAAATCAATCAGAGAAATATGTGATGATAGCAGATTATGTATTAAATAGAGAACCAAATATACACAACCTTAATAATTGCGATTGCTTTTACAGTGCTAACAATGATGATTACTTTGGCAGGCAATTTGAATCGTTCTGCCTCTGAAGTAAATCGGGCAATTGCGAATGACACAATAGTATTATCTACTGTAGAAAAAATGCCTTTTAGTCTTACAATCACAGATAATTTAACTGTATCTGGATTTGAGAATAACCATAGTGTTATTTGTGATGTTCAAAAGGTCGGTAAATTCACATTATACTCAGCAAAGTAAACTTCATTCTAGGTTCTCGAAATGACAAACATTTCTGCCTAGGAAAATGATTGGAATTCAGTAAATATCAACATCAACTATAAAATAGCTTGATATAAAAAGTAAAGGAGGATAATTTTTTTGAATATGAAGAAATTGTTAGTCTCAAATGCTGGATTTACACTAATCGAGATTCTAATTACATTAGCTATTCTCATGATTGTAGGAACAGCAGGAGTTGCCTCCCTACAGAAATATACGGAAGATAGTCAAACCAAATCACTAAATGAGAAGGCGAAAACTATTTTCTCTGCTTCACAGGATGCGTTTCAATATGTAAAAAATAATTCAATGGAAGATTACAGTTTAAATAATCAACTGATTCTAAATGCCGTAGGCAATAATTGGACTCATGGGCCGAGTGACTGGACAAATGAAGCTGTTCGTAAAAATTTATACTACCTAACAATTAATAAGAATGATCCAAACAAAAAAACGAAAGAACTTTATGAGCTGCTTTCTCGTTATGTTGATGATCAGGATTTACTAAACAATACAATTTTAATTGAGTTTAATGCAGAATCCGGTTTGGTTAGCTCTGTCTTTTATAGTGAAATGGCGGATAGTTTTGATTATGGTCTGAATAATAGTAGCAACTCAAATGGGGTAGTAAGTGTTTATAACCGTGAACCTAACTCATTAAAAAATCGACGAATAGGTTTTTATGGAAATGCGAGAACATATAAAAGCACGCATGATTTAACTTCATTTAAAGTTACCGTTGAAAACGGTATTAAATTAGCTGTTCATTGGACGAATCCTTCTCTTAAGTATTTGACTGGTACGAATGGTACAAAACCTGCTATTTCATATAAAGTAGTACTCTATAATAAAGCTAGAAATAAAATACTTGCGACGTATAATATTACACCTCAAACTCATGGATACACATCTGGTGAAGAAAATATATTGATTTTGGATGAATTGAAAACCACCAATCCAAGTGATCAAGCAAGTGATTTCATCAAAACTATGCCTATTTCGAGTTTTATAGCAGTGGTTGAGGCAAAGGTTAGCTCCTCTAATATCGGTGGTGTCCCATCTACTAGACGTGCATCTTCCAAGGTGAGTCATACTGTATTTAGATCAGAAAAGGTCATTGGTGAGAAAAAATACTATTACATCGATAATATTCGACATTTAAATAACATTCGTTATGGAAGTTCGGATTCCAGTTATATTCAAACAAACGATTTAAGCATTAGTATTCTAGGAAGTCCTGGTTATACATTGAAACCATTGAAAAATTTCCCAACGAGAACAAATTTAGGGTTAATTGATCAAACAAAACCTGGAGTATCAGATTTCAATGGAAACTACAATGGAAATCAAAGATCAATAGAAATTAAGGTTTCGGATAGTAATTACAACAACCAAACAGATGGTGTTGGACTATTCTCTGTACTAGGAGCTTCTGGACGACTAGAAAATATCAGTTTAATAAACAGTCAATTTATTGGAAATGTAAATGTTGCAACTCTTGTTGGAATTAATAAAGGAGAAATCCGATATTGTAGCGGAGTGAAAAGTGCAGTTTATGGAACTCTAGGTTTGGGTGGACTTGTTGCAATAAATAAAAATAAAATCTCTGAATGTTATACATCAAATGTTAGAGCATTTGGGGAAGACTTGGTTGGCGGTTTAGTTGGTGACAATAATTCTGGAACTTTAACTAATGAGGCTTTGATAGAAAATTGTTATGTAAGTGGTATAGAACCTGATGATATTCCTAATAATATTAAATCACTGATTGATGCTTCAAATAAAAAAACGATGTTATTTGGAGCAATTACCGGACAAAATAAAGGAATAGTGCGATATTGTTACTCTAATATTTATGTTTTACATAAGTATAAAGATCATAAAAATGATGATCCAAATCTAATCATTGGAAATCCTGAAGGTAATTTACCAATTAAATCATTCATCTTATCCGAAAAGAATTTTAATGAAAATTTTGACGGACCAATACTTACCTTCGATGAGATGACAAATAGTAATGCTTTTCAACTATTTAAGAATAATGGTTTTCAAGATACTATATGGGAAGTTAATTTAAGCAAATCATCACCTATTAATTTCCCATACCTTAAACTTAAGAAGTTAAAACATTTCGGTGAGTGGCCAAAATTTATTAAGCATGGTAATGCCGTTATAGAAGATAAGAACTAATACACTTTTAGAGAAAGTTATAACTTTTTATACCATTAGAAATGTACCCATATAGCTTGTAAGTTTAGTTTATGAGCATATTATTGGGTGCGTTTTCTTTTTTTTGATAAAATAAACAATAATTCGCTAATTTTCACATATTGTTCGAAAATTATTGTCGAACAATATGTTATTGTTTAATCTGACTAAATATATTTAAAAATATACTTTATTTAATACAATTTTGATCAAATATGAATGTTATTCAATCAAAGTTGCTTTAACATCGATTGGAGTAGAACCTATTTGAATTCCAATACTTTTAACCATTCACTACTATCACAACAAAACAATTTGTTAGATGAAATGGTACATCCTAATAAAACGTACAAAGGTGTTCGGATATTAGTTGTAGAGGACAGTGAAATAAATCAAGAAATAATAAATGGTATCTTAACTATGTTTGGTATTTCTCCAACATTTGCATATACAGGTTTGGAATGTTTAGAACTCTTAAATAAAAGCAAATTTGATTTAGTTTTTATGGATATTCTATTGCCTGGAATAAATGGTTTAGAAACAACTAATGAAATTCGAAGTTGTCAAAAAGACTATAAAGACATACCGATTGTAGCGATGACTTCCAAAAATGAGGAAGAAGAAGTTGAGCAATGTTACGCAGCTGGTATGAACGACTTTTTAGGTAAACCCTTTAATATTGAAATGATTGCAACTATTTTATATAAGCATTTAACGGCGTTTACACAAGAAAATTTAATTGGGAGAATGAGTAATATTAATACAATTTTAAATGATAAAATACATATTCCAGGGGTAAATGTTTCGGAAGGGATCGTTCGATTTGGTGGAAAAATCGAAACCTATTATCGTTCAATTCTAAGTTTTGTAACCGATCTTAACTTAGAAAATTTGAGTTTTGAAGAATTTATCTCTAGAGAAAATTTTACAGAAAATGCAAAGATTATACATACTATTAAAGGTGTTTCTGGGAATCTTTCTATTGAAGAAATTTTTAGAAATACAGTTGTTTTAGAAAGAAACTTTTTAAATGGAACTTTAGAAAAAACTACTTTTGAGGAATGGATAGAAAGTTGTACTGAAGTAAAACGTGCAATACTTACATTTAGTTCAAAAGTAAAAGAGAACAAGGATAGTAGAATAGGTTCTATTATAGAATTGAACATGTATTTAGAAGATTTACATCAGGCACTTGTAAAATATTCTGTTACTGCTTGTGATGAGATACTAGATGTTCTAAGAAGTGCGTCTTGGGGCGATGAGCAAAATGAATTCTTAGAATACTTATACAAGGTAATAGAGGATTATGAGTTTGAGTTGGCAATAAATTTATTAAGGGAAAGGGAACAATACTTTAAAGTTCCTTTCGAGTGCTGAAATGAAGAATCTGTTGGAGATTATGGATTTAAATACCAATGTTATAAATCAAATTAAAAATGACCTCAAAACAAAGGGGTGTGATAGGATGTTTGAAAAAAAATCCATTTTGATAGTTGATGATCAAAAAGAAAACATTACAGCATTAAAGAGCTTATTAAATGATCAATATGAGATATATGCTGCTTTGAATGGTAAGGCAGCTTTAAGAGTGATGAATGTCGTTAGAATTGATCTTGTTCTATTGGACTTAGTCATGCCTATAATGGATGGTTTCGAAACACTAAGACTAATGAAAATGGACGAGAAACTAGAAAATATTCCTGTCATATTTATAACAAGTGCTTTGGAAGATGCTAAGGAATCAATGGGGCTCAGTTTAGGTGCAGCAGATTATATTAAAAAACCCTATAATCCCACTATTATAAATATTAAAGTAAAAAATCAACTTGAAAATAAAATGTATCGCGAAAGTTTGGAACAATTAGTAGAAATTAGAACACAAGAGATAGAGGCATCCCGTGAAGCAATTATTATGGGTATGTCTTATTTGGCTGAGGGGCGAGATCAAGAAACCGGTGGCCATATCAAAAGAATGCAACAGTATACTCGCATTATAGCTAATCAAATTGTTCATGATTATCCAGAAGCTTTAACAAAAGAAGATGCGAAAAGTATCGTATTACTTGCACCTCTTCATGATATTGGAAAAGTAAATATACCCGATTCCATTCTATTAAAAGAAGACAAGCTAACAAGTGATGAGTTTGAAATGATGAAAGCACATACTACTTTTGGTGCTGAAGTTTTAAAGAAAACTGAAAATCTTTTACATGAATACAGCAACTTCTTAAAGCACGCAATTGATATAGCAGAGGGTCATCATGAAAAATACGATGGTTCTGGTTATCCAAAGGGATTAAAAGGTGACGAGATCCCTCTATCTGCTTGTATCAGTTCAATTGCTGATATTTATGATGCATTGACAAGTGAACGACCATATAAAAGAGCACTTTCTCATGAGGAAGCTTTAGATATTATTTATAATGGTGATGGTCGAGTTGAGCCTCAACATTTCAACCCCATTGTTTTAGAATCTTTCAGAAAAGTAGCAAATAGATTTAATGAAATTAGGCAGAGCAGTGTAAGGCTTTACGAACTTTAGTTTCTTAAAACTGATTGTTTCTGATTACTAATTTACATTAGGGAGGAATCCTTTTGAAAAAAAATATTAGGATTAAAAGCCAAATATCTATTTTTTCAGTTCTCATAATTTTAATGACAGTCCTTCTAGGTTACTTTTATACTACTATGCTTACAATCTCATATAAAAATGAGGCAGAGCAGACTGTAAAAGAATTATCTGTATCAAATACCAATTATCTGAAAAAATTAGTGCAATCAGATATGGAAACGCTTATTTCTTGTGCGACTTTTATTGAGAATCAGTTAGCTGATAAGTCAGCGATTGATGAGAATGTACTCACAAAATCCCTTAATAATATGAACCACTCTAATAAATTTAAAAGTATGACGATTTTTGACTTAAAAGGCAACTCCTTAACTAATAAAAGTGCTAAAGGTGATTTGTTTAATAAGAGCTACTTTCAAAGAGCATTAAGGGGAGAAACATCTATTGAAACAGGCAAAATTGAAAGTTTTGAAGGAAAAAAAGCTACAAATTTTGCAACTCCAATATTAGTGAATCGAAAAATTACTTATATCCTTACGGCATCCATAGATACAAATACATATACAAAACTATTAAATACAACGTTCTTTGATGGAGAAGGCTATAACATTGTTGTAAATTCAATAGGAGAAATCATTATTGATTCACCGAATAAAAATCGTATACACAATATCAAAAATATTTTTGAATTAAGTTATAAAAATAAGAATGCAATTGATCAAATTTCAAAAGGAGAAGCAGGGTTCTCGCAATATTCTGCGGATGATAATGAAAGATATGCAGCTTTTACACCTCTAGGAATCAATGATTGGATTCTTTTCACTGTAGTTCCACAAGATGTTATTTCTAAAAAAACAAATTTAGTAATTAAATATACAGTGATAATGTGGATGGGAATTTTAGCAATCTTTGTTTCTGGTTGGTATTTTATTAGTGCTGCGGCAAGAAGAAGTGAGAAACAAAATATTGAGCTTAGAATTTTAAATAATAAATATTCCTCGTTAGTTGATGTTAAAGGGGTTATCCTTTTTGAGATTGATGTTAATACAGGTAAGTTCTCTTACAATAAAAACTATCAAAATAATTTGGGTCGAATAGAATCAATGAGCGAACTTGAAAATGATGTTCTTAGCTCATTGGTAATACATCCTGATGACATTGATAGTCCAAGAGAAGCAATTAAATATGTAATAAAAAATAAAACATCTTCAAACTATGAAGTCAGATTAAGACATGAAGATGGAATTTATTTGTTGTATAGAGTAACACTTATTCCGATTTTTGAAAGTAAAAATGTACTGTCTTGCATCATGGGATATATGGATGATATTACAGAACATAGAAGTGAGATGGAGTATCTTAAGCAAAAAACTGAAATTGACTCCCTAACAAAAATCTACAATAAAGAGGCAACGAGAAATTTAATTAATAATTATTTGAAATTGCCAGACTCAAAACAATATTTAAACGCAATGATTGCTATTGATGTTGATAATTTCAAGGGTGTTAATGATGATTTTGGGCATCTATTTGGTGATATCGTTATTACTGAATTGGCAGCAAGTTTAAAATCTATATTCCGAGATAGTGACATTGTTGGACGTTTTGGCGGTGATGAGTTTATGGTTTTCTTGAAAAATGTTCCAACATCAGCTTTTGTTGTAGACAGATCCAAAACAATTATTAAAGCCTTTTCACGTCAATACCAAAATGAAGGTAAGTTGCAAAATATTTCAGCTAGTGTGGGTATTGCACTACATGAAGGTGAAGATTTGGATTTTGATGACTTGTATAAAAAAGCTGATATAGCACTTTATCATGCCAAGAACTCCGGAAAATCTCTTATTCATATGTACGAAAAGGATACTGAGGGTAAATAAATATTATAGGGGATTATGAAATGATAAATTCAGTCAAGATCATTCTTGATGTAGAAAATGGAATTGCACGGCTAGGTGGTAACAAATCACTTTATATTCATTTATTAAGTAGGTTTTATGAAAATTTAAAGAGAGATTTACCTATTTATGAAAAAGAATTTTCTGAAGTTGATATGAAAGAATTACAAAAAGAAATACATACTTTAAAAGGTGTTTCGGGTAATCTTTCTGCATTAGCTTTATATGAAGGGTGTTCAGCATTAGACACTTCAATAAAATCAGGATTTCCTGACCAGAAATTATATAAAAGTGTTGTTAGAATTTATCAAGAAACTCAAAATGAAGTAGCAAGATATTTAAGGGAGAATTCGTAATTTTTTTAATTCCTATCATTTTAACTTAGTAAGCCATTAATATTTAAATTTTAGTAAGTGAATGTTCTGAAAGTAATTGAATCTATTTCAAGTAGAATAATATCTTGAAGAAATAAGGTGCTTAGTGAAACTAAAAATTAAATCTAGACTTATTCTTACTGTAGTGAGCTCTTTAATTGTTGCTTTAATTATTGGTACTGTAGCTATTATTTACATTATTAGATTGAACAATTTGATAGATTACAACAATAATATTATTACAACACCTTTAGTTCGAGTTGCACATTTAAGAAATGAAATGGGAATGGCTAGGAATAACATTCGTGATATTGTCTCTACTCCTGACGGCCAGAATATAAAGGAAGATTCCTATACTACTTTGCTTAATAACTTAAAACATATTGATATGGAAGTAAAATTGTATCGAAATTTAATAGTTAATAGTGGTGGAAAGGAAAGTTTAGAGCACAAAAAAGTTATCGAACTTAGTTCGAAAATTCAAAGTTGGGTTACTGATGTTAAAGTAACAGCAGATTATATTTCAAACAATCAGAAAAGTGAAGCTCTTAACCAACTCCATAAATTGGTTTTTCCTAAAGGAGACGAAATAAATAAATTAATAACCGAAATGGTAGATATCAGTGAAAAGCATGCAATTGAAAGTGAACATGTTGCCCAAAATGCTAAAACGGATTCTATCCATGTCATGATATTTACAATTGCTGCTGGCTTTTTGTTTATATTTGTGTTTTCATTCTATTTTGCTCGATCTATAGCAAAGTCTATAGAAAGATTAATGCGCTCAGCAAATGATATGGCTGTTGGTAATACAATGATTCAAATATCAACTGGTTCAGACGGTGAAATAGGAAATCTAGAACAGTCATTTGAGAATGTATCAAATAGTATTTCAAATTTAATAAATGACACGAATAGTATACTTCGATCAGCAATTAAAGGTAATTTTTCGAAAAGAGCTAATCTCAACGATTATAAGGGAGATTATCTGAAAATTATAAATGGTATTAACCATACAATGGATACTATTTGTCAACATCTAGATATCATGGCAGATAGTATTGCATTCTTTAATTCATACGGACACCTGTATTATAGAAACTTCTCAATGAAAAAACTTCTTGTTGAAAATAATCTAAGTAACATAGAAGGTAACTTATTAAATAGGATTATGTCTTTAGATCCTGATTTTGATTTGTCTTGTGATTTTGTGCAGCAATTTTTTAATGCTAGAAGTGACATTTATGAACGTAATTTGACCATAAAAACAGAAAGCGATAAATCGTTCAGAACATATCATTTATCTCTTCATAGGATTAGAGATGATAAAAATGATATTAGTGGTTCATCCATTATGATGATTGTCTCTGACGTTACTAGCATTGCCAATGCAAAAAGAGAAGCTGAAGAAGCAAATCGAGCAAAGAGTCAATTCTTATCACAAATGAGCCATGAAATACGTACGCCTTTGAACGCTATCATTGGTTTGACACAAGTAGCAAATCGTACAGAAAGTATGGAAAAGATACGTTTTTGTTTAGAAGAAATTGAAATCTCATCACAACACCTTCTTGGAATAATCAATGATATTTTAGATATTTCTAGAATAGAAGCTGGAAAGATGGAACTCATTCTTGAACCAACATCCATTAGTAGTAGCATTCAATTTGTAAAGTCCTTAATGTATTCCAAAGCAAATGAACAAGGAGTCAAAATTGAAATACTTTTAGATATTCAAAACGATGTTGTAAATACAGATTCCTTGCGGTTAAACCAAGTATTGGTTAATTTAGTATCAAATGCTGTTAAATTTTCACCATATGGTGGAAAAATAGTTGTTGGAGTGAACGAAGTACCAATTGATAATGAGGCGTCTTTCTATCACTTTTTTGTGCAGGACCAAGGTATTGGAATGACTGATAGTCAGATGAATAGAATTTTCCATTCTTTTGAACAAGCAGATGGAACTATTACTAAAAAATTTGGCGGAACTGGTCTTGGGCTTTCTATTTGTAAAAATATCATAGAAATGATGCGTGGAAAAATAGAAGTAGTAAGTGAAGTTGATAAAGGAAGTACCTTCAGTTTTACTATTAAAACAAATATAATAAAAAATTTCAAAATGACTTCATTAGAAATAAATACAGATAAACAAATTGATATAGAAAAAGGTACTATTTTATCAACAAATTTAAATCAAGACCTGATAGGGAATACAGCTGAAAAACAAAGTGTAACAAATTACGATTTTTCAAACCTTCGAGTTCTCATTGTAGATGATAATTCTGTTAATCGCATGGTTGTTTCAGAATTATTGGCTGAAACAAAAATCCAAACAGAAGAGGCTTCTAACGGGCAAGAAGCCTTACAGAAGTTTCAAATATCTGAAGTGGGCTATTATGATTTGATTTTCATGGATATGATGATGCCAATAATGGATGGTTGCACTACAACTATAAATATTAGAGAACTTGACCGGCCAGATGCTAAGTCAGTTATAATTATTGCAATGACTGCAAATGTTTTCAAAGATGATGTAGAAAAAACAATAGCATCAGGAATGAACGGACACATTGGTAAACCATTTGATATTGATGATGTAATAAAAAGAATCGATCAATTTGTTTTAAATAAAAAGACATGAAAATAAAATCGAATAAATAAGTGGAACAAAAAGGACGAAATAATAGAAAAACCAGAGATAAATCATATTCAATGATTTACTCTGGTTTTTCTTATCAAAATTTCGATCTCACACTAGCGAGTGTTATTCAGCAAATAATAACATTTAAATATAAAAGAAAACAAATTCGTATGTGAAAAGTAATTTGCATTTTGTAGTAATTTTGTATAAAAGATAAAATTAAAATAGTGAGAAAAGGATGGTGATACTATGACTTTAATATTTGCTCATAGAGGTTTCAGCATGAAATATCCAGAAAACAGTATGCTCGCGTTTAAAAAAGCAGCTGAAGTAGGGGCAGACGGTATTGAATTAGATGTCCATCTTTCAAAGGATAAGGTACCAATCGTCATACATGATGAAACAATTGATAGAACAACACATAAAAATGGTTATGTAAAAGACTATACTTCTGAAGAATTAAAAAAAGTTCATAAATCAAAATCATTTTTTAAAAAAGATTTAGAGCCTATTCCTACATTGGATGAAGTGTTAAATTGGATAGTGAATTCAAACCTGTTCCTAAACATAGAAATCAAAAATGACAACATAAACTATGAAGGCATAGAACAAATAATTATAGATATGGTAAAAAAATACAAAATGGAAGAACGAGTAATACTCTCATCCTTTAACCACTGTAGTCTAGAAACTTGTAAAAAAACAGCACCAACAATTGATACAGCAGTACTATATAATGAAAACATGTTTCAACCATGGAACTATGCAAAAAGTTTACTTGCTTCAGCAATCCATCCGAACCGCAAATTTACATCAGATGAATTGATTCATAATTCTCAAAAAAATGATGTTGCTGTACGACCTTGGACTGTTAATAAACCACAAACCATGAGAAAATTTTTTGAAGAGAACTGTGCAGGAATTATTACTGATGATCCTGAACTTGCGTTTAAAATTCGTAGTACATCTAAATAAGTGAAAAAAAAACTATTATAAAGTCAACCTTTTATGATAGTTTTTTTATTGCCTAAAATAAAAGACATTTTATGTCTTTTATTTTTTTTAGCAACAAAAATAAAACCAAACTTTTAAACAAATCAAAAATGTTTGTAAAGAATATGAACGCATTGTATACTATTTCCAGGATAATTGTGTAAAAATTACTGAAAATAATGACAATTCAGACAATTTAGTTGCACTTATCAAATTTGCAAGTCTAAATATTTTTCACTGGGAAGAGGATGTAAAATGGAAATCTTTAAGTACATGGAACAATATGACTATGAGCAAGTAGTTTTTTGTCATGATCAGAGCTCGGGATTAAAAGCAATTATTGCAATTCATGATACGACTTGTGGACCCGCTTTAGGTGGTACTAGAATGTGGACTTATGAAAATGAAGAATCAGCAATAGTGGATGCCCTTCGACTTGCAAAAGGTATGACGTACAAAAATGCTGCAGCAGGACTAAATCTTGGTGGTGGTAAAACTGTTATTATCGGTGACCCTAGAAAAGATAAGAATCCAGAGATGTTTAGGGCATTTGGACGTTATGTCCAAGGATTAAATGGTAGATACATAACTGCCGAGGATGTAGGTACAACAGTTGCTGACATGGATATTATCCATGAGGAAACAAACTTTGTAACTGGAATTTCCCCTGCATTTGGTGGTGCTTCTGGTAATCCATCTCCAGTAACTGCTTACGGTGTTTATCGGGGTATGAAAGCAGCAGCGAAAGAAGTTTTTGGTACGGATTCATTAGAAGGAAAAGTTATTGCTATTCAAGGTGTTGGAAACGTTGCATACTCTCTATGCAAACATTTATATGAAGAGGGTGCTCAGTTAATTGTAACAGACATAAATAAGGATGCTGTTAACCGGGTTGTTATTGAATTTGGTGCAAAGGCTGTAGAGCCAGAGGAAATTTATAGTGTGGAATGTGACATTTATTCACCATGTGCACTTGGAGCAACAATAAATGATGAAACCATACCAAAATTAAAGGCAAAGGTGATTGCTGGAGCAGCAAATAATCAATTAAAAAATGCTGAACATGGGGATATCATTCATGAAATGGGAATTCTTTATGCTCCAGATTATGTGATCAATGCTGGCGGGGTAATAAACGTTGCTGATGAATTGCAGGGTTATAACCGTGAGAGAGCGATGAAAAAAGTAGAAACCATTTACGATAATATAGAAAAAGTAATAAATATTGCAAAGAGGGACAACATACCAACATATGTCGCTGCAGACCGAATGGCAGAAGAGCGTATTTCAAGGATTCGAAAATCCCGTAGCCAATTCCTTCTTAATGAAATGAATATTTTAAGTAGAAGAGCACGAAATTAACTTAATGAATGGCTATACATAAAATATAGAAACAATCGGACTGTAAATAGGTACCTATTGTTTCTTTTTTTGACAATTTCGTGTATATTTATAGTTGTTTTAATTGATGAAAAATATTGGAGTGAAATATTTTGTCGGAAAATATTTATAGAATTCTTACGATTAATCCTGGATCAACTTCAACAAAGGTTGCCGTATTTGATAATGAAAATATTGTGTTTCAAAAGACTATTAGACACAAGGTGGAAGAATTAAAACGGTTTAAGCAAATTACACATCAAAATAAATTTAGAATGAAAACGATTATGGATGCACTGCAAGAAGGCAGTATTTCTGTAACTTCATTAAGTGCGGTTTCAGCTAGAGGAGGACTAGTCCGTCCAATTCCAAGTGGCACATATGAAATAAATGAATTGATGATTGAAGATTTACAACATAGTCCAAGCGGCGAACATGCATCTAATCTAGGAGGTCTTCTTGCTGATGAAATTGGTAAAACAAATTTTATCCCAGCATTTATTGTTGACCCTGTCGTAGTTGATGAAATGGAGCCTATTGCCCGAATTTCTGGTTCACCACTATTCGAACGTGAAAGTATTTTTCATGCTTTGAATCAGAAATCTGTTGCTCGCCAAGTAGCCAAAGAATTACATCGAAATTATGAAGAATTAAATCTCATTGTTGCTCATCTGGGTGGCGGAATATCAGTAGGTTCTCATCTTAAAGGGCGTATCGTTGATGTTAATGATGCATTGCAAGGAGAAGGGCCTTTTAGCCCTGAGCGTTCAGGCACTGTACCTTTCGGAGCTCTTATAGATTTATGTTTTTCAGGTTCTTTTACAAAAGAAGATATCTATAAAATGCTAATTGGTGAAGGTGGAATGGTTGGATACCTTGGTACCAATGATTGTGTGAAAGTTGAGCGAATGATCAAAGATGGTGATGAATTCGCTAAACTAGTATATTCTGCAATGGCATATCAAATAGCAAAAGAAATTGGTTCTGCAAGTGCTGTGCTTTCTGGAAAAATCGATGGAATCATCATTACTGGTGGGCTTGCATATGGGAAAGAGTTTGTAGATTCAATACTTGATCGTATCAGTTGGATTGCTCCTTGTTATGTGAGACCAGGTGAAAATGAGATGTTAGCATTAGCAGAAGGTGCCCTTCGAGTTTTACGTGGAGAGGAAAGAGCAAAAGACTACTCCTTTGATGATAAAAATGTAAAAAAGGAGATTCTTGAAAATGAATACATTTGATTTGGTTATATTAGGTGGCGGAACTGGTGGTTATGTTGCCGCTATTCGCGCATCACAAATGGGATTATCAGTTGCCATTGTTGAAAAAAATAAACTTGGTGGTACATGTCTGCACGCAGGATGTATACCTTCAAAAGCTTTATTAAGAAGTGCGGAAGTTTTTCATACTGCAAAGAAGGCAAACGAATTTGGTATTAATATAAGCAATATTGATTATGATTTTTCAGCAATAATGTCACGTAAAAATAAGATTGTAGATCAACTTCATAAAGGTGTACAACACCTAATGAAAATAGGGAAAATACAAGTATTTGAGGGTTTTGGAACGATCGAGAAAAAGGATGAATCTGAAGAGCATCCTGTTTGTATAAAAGTTGCAACAAATCAAAATGAAACGACAAAAATAACAGCTAAAAAATGTATTATTGCAACTGGTTCACGTCCACGTTCACTGCCAGGACTTGAAATTGATGGGAATTTTGTTATTACTTCAGAAGAAGCTCTACAACTAGAAAAGCTACCAAATTCAATGATTATTGTTGGAGGTGGCGTTATTGGAATTGAATGGGCTTCTATACTAAATGATTTTGGTGTAGAGGTTACTGTTCTTGAGTATGCACCAAGAATAATTCCAACTGAGGATGTTGAAATATCAAAAGAAATGCTTCGCTGTATGAAAAAGCGTGGGGTAAAAGTAATAACAGGTGCAAAAGTTTTATCAGAAACAGTTTTAATTGAAAATGATAAAGTTTCTATACAAGCTGAGGTAAAAGAAGCAATTCAAACCTATACAGCAGAACAAATTTTAGTATCAGTTGGCCGACTTGCAAATATTGAAGGTTTCGGCATAGAAAATACTGATATTGTTATAGATCGTGGAACTATATCAGTCAATGGAATGATGCAAACATCTGATGAAAGCTTTTATGCAATTGGGGATGTTGTAGGTGGGTTACAATTAGCTCACGTCGCTTCACATGAAGGAATCATCGCAGTTGAACATATTGCAGGGAACAGTCCACATGTTTTGCAAAATGAACTTGTTCCAAAATGTATCTATAGTCGACCAGAATGTTCAAATGTTGGGTTGACTGAAGAGGCAGCAATAGATAAAGGCTATAAAGTAAAAACAGGTAAGTTCTTTTTCCGTGCAATAGGGAAGGCAATGGTTTATGGTGAAACAGATGGATTTGTTAAATTTGTTTCAGATGCTGATACTGGTGCCTTACTAGGAGTTCACATGATTGGACCACATGTTACAGATATGATAACTGAGGCTGAACTTGCATTATTACTAAAAGCAACATCCTATCAAATAGGTCAAATGATACATCCACACCCATCGTTAACCGAAGCAATAGGTGAGGCTGCTTTAGCTGTAGATGGATTGGCGATTCATAATTAATATTAATATCAAAAACTTAAACTACTTATCTATTTATGAAATTTTGTCAGAATAAAGCATATAATTTGTAGAATTATGTAAAAATTTATATACTTATTTTGATTATTTAGTAAGGGAGCAGGAAATATGAACTTCGATTTTCTGGTAAATGATATTGTAAAAAATGCACGCCATGAAATTGTTTCTAATGGTTTTGAGCCCTTGTTTACAGTTGAAGCTGTTGACGAAGCTCTTAATAGAAAAGGCACAACTTTAATTATGATTAATTCAGTCTGTGGTTGTGCAGGAGGTAAAGCAAGACCTGCAGCAATTAGAGCAATTTTCCATAAAATAAGACCTGATTATTTTGTGACTGTTTTTGCAGGTCAAGACCTTGAGGCTACTGATCGTGCCCGTGAATATTTTAAAGGTTATGCCCCTTCTTCACCATCTTTCGCTTTACTGAAAAATGGAGAGATTTGTAGAATGATAGAAAGATCTGAAATTGAAACTTGTTCTGTTCAGGAACTAGTTGAAAAACTACATAGTATATTTGAACAATATTGTTAAACATCTCATAAAATAAATATCACTTCGAAAGAGGTGATTTTTATTTTCAAATGGTTTAAAATGTTCATTGTGTATTTCGACAAATCCCGTCAAACCTTGCGGAACCCTGTCAAACAAGGAAGAGGAAAAAATGACTAAACTACTAAAATTCAAATTAGGTTTACGTGTATTCAAAACTGCTGTCGCTTTACCTTTGGCTGTTTATATCGGCTATTATTTGGAATTGAATAGCTATACGCTTGCGGGAATTATTGCAATGCTTACCATTCAACAAACTAAAAAGAAAACAGTTAAAATGGCAAAAGACTTACTAGTTGCTGTTAGTATGGGCATCGTTGTTGGATCTATAGTTTTTACAATCTTTGGTTTTAACTGGTTCTCTTTATTCCTAGCCTTTGCTTTGTTTATTCCAGTACCAGTTCTTTATGGATTCAATGGTGGAATTGTCATAGCTTCAGTTGTTGTTGAACAACTTTTTGTTGCAGAGGCAATTACTTGGGCAGTTATTCAAAATGCTTTATTACTAGTTATCGTGGGTGCATCGGTTGGCGTATTGGCTAATTTATTTATGCCAAAAATGAGTTATGTCATGACCAAACATCGTCTGGAAATTGAAAACAATTTCAAGGATATCTTAAATGGAATAGCAGATATTTTAGAAAATAAAAGCAATGAGGATCCTAAAATTAAAATTAAATATCTAGAGAAAAGAATTCAAAAATCAAAAAATCTGGCACTAATTGAATCTGAAAACCATTTTAAGAAGGCAGAGGATCAACATTATGTGTATTTCAATATGCGACAAAAACAACTAGATGTTTTTAAGAGAATACTATTTTTAGGTAAATCGATTACGAATTTTGGAAATGAAACAAGTAAAATAGCTAATTTTTTAAGAGAGTTATCTTTATCATTGCATCATTTTGAGAAAACTAAAGAGAATACGGAAACCATTTCTCAAATGTTGGTTGAGGTTGAAAATCTTCCACTTCCAGCCACAAAGGAGGAATTATTAAATAGAGCAGTAGTTTTACAAATTGTAAAAGACATAAAGTTTTATTTAACGATAAAACTTTCAATCATTGCAACAAAGGAAACAAAATAAAAACACCACTGTGTATATCTCCCCGAATGTTAGACCAAAAATCTAACTTTAGGAGAGCAAAACACAGGGTGTTTTTTTATTTAAATCTGGTTATTTAATAAAGGCTGCTAATCCTGTCATTACAGAGAAAAGAATCATTATTAGTAACATTGCATAAACCATCACTTTTTGAAAGCCCATTTTTTTCTTCTTTTTGTATACTTTATTCATTTTTACAACTCCTTCTAGAATATCTACGTAATACGTTTAGTAGAGAACTGTCAAAATTTAAATAGAGGAAATGACAAAATATATTTGCTTTGACAGCTAATTTATTTTACATATCTATTTTACTATTTTCATTTACTTACCTCAACAGTTCTTGATATACAGTTTTGAATTTTTTGTGGTAAAATTCAAAAAAGATACTCGAGGAGGCGTAAAGAATGATTAACAGTGAACGCTTATTAAATGAATTTTTAGAATTGGTCCAAATTGACTCTGAAACAATGCATGAAAGGGCAATTGCAGATGCATTAAAAATTAAATTTTCTCAACTTGGATTAAATGTCATCGAAGATGAATCTGCTGCTTTGACTGGACATGGTGCCGGAAACTTAATTTGCAATTTGAAAGGCAGTAAGGAAGGAGTAGAGCCTATTTTACTTACTTGTCACATGGATACAGTTGCACCTGGATTTGGTGTCAAACCGATCATTAAAGACGGTGTCGTGTACTCTGATGGTACAACAATACTTGGAGCGGATGATAAAGCAGGTATTGCCGCTATGCTTGAGTCAATCAAAGTTCTAAAAGAAAATAATTTACCTTACGGAGACATCCAATTTATTATCACAGTTGGTGAAGAAATTGGTCTAGTAGGTTCCCGTCACATGGATCCAAAATACTTAAATGCTAAATTTGGATATGCACTAGATGGTGGTGACCGTGTCGGGAATGTCATGGTCGGTGCACCAACTCAAGCTCGACTTGTTGCAAATATTTACGGTAAAACTGCGCATGCAGGTGTTGCTCCTGAAAAGGGTGTTTCGGCAATTAACATAGCTGCAAAGGCAATATCAAGTATGCCTTTGGGTAGACTTGACTTTGAAACAACTGCTAATATTGGCCGCATTGAAGGTGGAGGAGCAACAAATATTGTATGTGAGCATGTACTTGTTACAGCTGAGACTCGCTCTTTAATCGCTGAAAAAATGGAAACACAAGCTGAAACAATGAAGCGCGCTTTTGAAACAGCTGCAGTTGAGATGGGCGGAAGAGCTGAAGTTGAAGTTACCATTATGTATGCTGGTTTCAAATTTACAGAAGAGGATCAAGTTGTATCGATAGCAAAGAAAGCAGCTGAAAAGATTGGTCGTCCTTGTGATTGTTATCATTCAGGAGGCGGAAGTGACGCGAATATTTTTAACGGTCATGGCGTTCCAACAGTTGTTTTATCAGTAGGTTATGAAGAAATACATACAAAGAATGAAAGAATGCCTATCGAAGAATTAAATAAAATGGCAGAAATGACTTTAGCTATTATTGAAGAAGTTAGTAATCTGTAAGAGTTACCTAACTTCCATATATAAAAACAAACAGTGTACCCCTTGCTTTAGCTTCATGCTAAAATGAGGGGTATTATATTTACATCCGATTTAAATAGAGGAATATGGAATGGAAGCAAAACAAAGGAACAAGGCAAGAGTTATTTTGCATATTGATATGAACAGTTTTTATGCTTCTGTAGAAGTCGCCCACAATCCAACCTTAAAGGGTAAACCCGTAGCCATTGCAGGAAATGCGAAAGAAAGACGTGGGGTTATCGTAACGTGCAGTTATGAAGCGAGAGCCTATGGTGTACATGCAACAATGCCTGTATGGGAAGCGTTGAAAAAATGTCCTAATTTAATTCTTATGGAACCAAATTTTGATCTTTATCGTGAAGCCTCTATGAACATGTTTGAAATTTTAAGACAGTATTCAGATTTGGTAGAACCAGTTTCTATTGATGAAGGATACCTTGATATTACAGATCATTATGGTGAAATCGGAGCAGTGGAATATGCCAAATCCATTCAAAAGGATATTTTAAACCGATTGCATCTACCTTCAAGTATTGGTATTGCTCCTAACAAATTTCTAGCTAAGACTGCTTCTGATATGAAAAAACCAATGGGAATTTTTATATTGAGAAAAAGGGATGTTCCAGAGGTTCTATGGCATTTACCCGCCTCCAAGATGCATGGAATAGGCGATAAAACAGCTGAAAAACTCTCATCTGTAGGTGTTTATACCATTGGAGATTTAGCTAATTTTGATGTAAAAATTCTTACTCAATTACTAGGAGTAAATGGCACACGGCTAAAGGACCATGCAAATGGAATTGACCATAGAGTTGTGGATCCGGAATCTATTTATGATTTCAAAAGTATTGGAAATTCAACTACATTACCAAGAGATATTACTAATCAACAAGAACTTTACACTATACTGGACAGGCTAAGTGAGAAAGTAGCTAGTAGGCTCGAATATAAGGAATTGATGGCTACAAAATTGCATATTACCATTCGCTATAAGGACCGGAAAACATATAACCGTGGGTGTACCCTGGAAAATCCATTAGATAAATCTAAAGATATATCAGAAGTTGCACGTGTTCTGTTTCAAAAGAATTGGGACGGAAGTGCTGTACGATTACTTGGGGTTACGGCTGGTGAAGTGATAGAACGATCTTCTGCATCAAAACAATTAGATTTGTTTACATTTTCAAATGATGAAAAGACAGTTCATTTGGAGGAGGCAATCTCTAGTCTAAAGGAAAAATACGGGGAAGGAATACTTCAAAAAGGAATTAAGAAGGAAGCAAATTTAACTGAAAATAGTTTTTCAAAAGATTTTTTAAGACAAAAAAAAGAGTAGAATCCTGAAATTCAACTCTTTTTTAGTTGTTTATCGTGCACTACTGTGTAATATTTGTTTTAATTTTAAGGTACTCTTCATCAGTTATTTCACCATTTACATAGCGCGTGTTTAAAAGTTCTAAAGCTTGGCTAGCGTGATGTGGGTAATGATTACTGTTACATCTATGACCGTGGAATTGATGGAATCCATGATTCCCATATTTTCTTCTATGGTAACGAATTGCAGCATGGAAAATCAAAGAACATACGAATACAAAAAACAAGAAACCGATAAAATGAGCAAACATTACATGATGTCCATTCATTGCAGGATGGTAAGCTTCTCTAAACATCATAACTTTCACTTCCTTTCTTAAAATGTATATTTAAATGGTATATCATGATTGTGTACTGAATGTGAAGTGTAAATTAATAAATCCATTTTTAAAAAGATCGTGTGATGATTAAACTTAATTCTTGGTCTTTCATACATTGCTAGCACTTTAAAAGCGCAAAAAGGTATAATGAAATAAAAAATAATTAGAGGTTCTAAATGTTAAAGGAAGAAAATGAACTTATTCAACTTGAGAAAGATGCAGAGTCCATTCTTCAAGATGAAAAAAAGACGAATGAACTTTTACAAAAAACAATTAAGAAAATTACTGGAAACAAGGAAAAAATATCCGAAATAAAGGATAAACTTCAATTACTTGTAGAAGTTATGAAAGCTTATCGAGAAGGTTCATATACTATCATTCCTAAAAGGTCTATTTTGATGATAGTGGCAACATTCATCTATTTTGTGAATCCATTTGATTTGCTACCAGACTTTGTTTTTGGGTTAGGATTCCTTGATGATGCAACTGTAATCGGCTTAACTTTTAAACAAATTAGTAATGATTTAGAGAAATTTAAACTATGGCAGAAAGAGCAAACGGTCATAGAGTAGGAGCGGAATATGGAACTTTTGTTTTTAGGAACTGGTGCGGGTATTCCTGCTAACATGCGGAATGTTTCGTCGGTTGCTCTACAATTATTAGAAATACGTAAATCGGTTTGGCTTTTTGATTGTGGTGAGGGTACTCAACATCAAATCATGAAAACGAAGCTGAAGCCTGGAAAAATCGAAAAGATTTTTATTTCACATTTGCATGGAGATCATATTTTCGGTTTACCTGGTTTGATAGGTAGTCGTTCATTTCAAGGAGCAAAGTTTGATTTAACCATTTATGGTCCGAAAGGACTGAAAGATTTTCTACATACGACCTTACGTATTAGTTCTACTCACTTAAAGTATAAATTAAATGTTATTGAAATAACCGAAGGAATCATCTTTGAAGATGGTCAATTTTCAGTAGAAGCAATAAAGTTGGATCATGTAATTGATTCTTTTGGTTTCCGCGTTGTCGAGAAAGATCGACCGGGAACTTTAAAAGTAGAAAAGCTACAGGAGTTAAATGTCCCAAAAGGACCAGTGTACCGTCAATTAAAAAATGGAGAGACTGTTACTCTTGATGATGGTCGTGTCTTAGATGGTAAACTATTTACATCAGAACCTGTAAAAGGAAAAATTATTGCAATAGCAGGGGATACTAAAAAGTGTGAAGGAAGTTTAAAACTTGCGAAGAATGCTGATTGGCTTGTTATTGAAGCAACCTTTCAGAAAGGTCAAGAGGAAATGGCAAGAGATTATTTTCATTCAACAAATGTTGAGTCTGCAGAAACTGCAAGAGATGCAAATGTAAAAAACATGGTTATGACACATATTAGTTCACGCTTTTCTGAGGAAGATGTTGTTGAATTTTTACAACAAGCAAGGAATATCTTTGAAAACACGCAGATTGCAAATGATTTTTTGTTGATAAAAATTTAGCTTATTTCTGCTATTTAGTTTGTTATGGAATGGTTTTAGTTTTACTAGAGTAAAAAGAAAGACTAGGAAATTTAAATCAAATTATTGAAAATTTAGTCTACAATGTGTAAACTATCAATTATGTAAATCAACAAGGTATCTTGGATTCCTTGTTTAAAAATATTGGAGGAAATATAAGATGGATGTTTGGGGTTATATTCTAACTGGTGTATTGAGTTTAGTTGCAGGTGCAGTTGCAGGGTTCTTCCTTGCGCGTAAATATATGATGGATTATTTAAAGAAAAATCCACCAATGAACGAACAAATGCTAAAGACAATGATGATGCAGATGGGTCAAAAGCCTTCTCAGAAGAAGGTAAATCAAATGATGGCTCAAATGAATAAACAAATGAAATAAATTTTGAAAACGAAATGCGGTATACATATCTGTAATACTTGTACAACTCTTGTGTATAATAATATCCAGAGTTTCACAAGTGTTTTATGTACACCTCTATTTTTCAAAAATTTCATCATCAATAATTTAAAGCATCCGTTCGGATGCTTTTTTTGTAAGTTTTTTTATTTAGTGTCTCGAAATATTCGAATAATTTGCTATGATAAAAACATACATTTGAATTTAAAATTATTTTTATAAATGGGGATTAAAGATGAAAGTTTATTTTGAACTTATGTGGTTTTTTAAAAAAGAAAAGAAGGCATATAGTACTGGGATTCTTGCACTTGTCATAGTTGCGATCCTTCAGCTTATCCCACCTCGGATTGTGGGCATGGTGGTTGATGAAATAACAGGTGACACATTAACGGTTACAAACTTAATTTATATGATTCTAATACTAATTAGTAACGCAATTGCTTTATATGTACTTAGATACTTATGGCGAATTTCAATATTTGGTTCAGCAGTTAGACTTGCTCGTTTAATGAGAAGAAATTTATTTGAACATTTTACAAATATGCCTATTTCTTTTTATCAAAGAAAGAGAACCGGGGATTTGATGGCACACGCAACTAACGATATACAAGCTGTTCAACAAACCGCAGGATTTGGAATCCTATCTTTATTTGATTCTTTAGCTCAAGGTGGGGCTGTATTTATAGCGATGCTTTTTATTGATTGGAAATTAACTCTCATCGCTTTAATTCCAATGCCTATTATGGCGATATTAACAAATTTCTATAGTAATAAGTTGTATAAATCATTTTTCAAAGCACAAGAAGCATTTTCTGACATGAACGACAAAACACAAGAATCAATCAACGGAATCAAGGTAACGAAAAGTTTTGGTCAAGAGAACGAAGAAATAGATTCCTTTATTGAACAGTCTGAGGATTTACTTAAAAAAAATATGGTCGTTGCAAAGGTAGACGGTCTATATGACCCAACAATCAGTTTTATTTCAGGTCTTTGTTTTATTCTAGCACTTGGTTTTGGTGGCTATATGGTTGTGAATGGTGATTTAACAATAGGTAAATTAATATCATTTACTACATATTTGGGTCTGTTAATTTGGCCAATGTTAGCCTTTGGATTTTTATTTAATGTACTAGAACGGGGAAGTGCTTCTTATACACGTATTAAGCAGTTACTGGCTGAAAAAATGGAAATAGCTGATTTACCAACAGCAATTGATGAAGTGCCGTCAGGAAACTTAAAATATGCAATATCTAGTTTTACATATCCAAATTGTACAGATCCAACCTTAGAAAGCATACATTTCGAGTTAGCAAAAGGCGAAACACTTGGCATTGTTGGTAAAACTGGTTCAGGAAAATCAACATTATTGAAATTATTAATGAGGGAATTCGATTTAGAAGATGGAGCTGTTTATTTTGGAAATCATGAACTAAAAGATTATAAAATATCCAATCTGCGAAGTGCACTTGGTTATGTACCTCAAGATAATTTTCTTTTCTCAACGTCTATTCGAGAAAATATCGCTTTTGCTAATGTAAATGCTCCACTGGAAGAAGTTGAGATTGCAGCAAAACTTGCTAATATCGATGAAGATATTAAAGGATTTTCAGATGGATATGACACTGTTGTAGGAGAACGAGGTGTCGCTTTATCTGGGGGCCAAAAGCAACGTATCGCAATTGCTAGAGCTCTAATTATGAATCCTGAAGTACTCATGCTAGATGATTCATTATCTGCAGTAGATGCAAAAACAGAGGAAACAATTCTTAGAAATCTGAAGGATAATCGTGAACAGAAAACAACGATTATTACTGCACATCGACTAAGTGCAATCAAACATGCTCACAAAATATTAGTTTTAGAAAACGGTAAAGTAATCCAATCAGGTACTCACGAAGAACTTGTGGAAAAAGATGGCTGGTACAGAGAAATGTATTTGATGCAACAATTAGAAGAATTAGTTGAAATGGGGGGGTAGTAAATGACAAATCAAAATGATACACAAAAAATAGACGAATGGAAAGTCTTAAAGCGTTTGCTTTCCTATGCCAAATCGCATAAATTACTCGTTTTAAGTGCTTTTGCATTTCTTTTGGTAACTACCTTGGGAGAAATATTTGCACCCTTGGTTGTTAAAAAATTTATTGATGATCACTTAACAAAAAAAGAATTTGTATTAGAACCAATGTTGTTTTTGGCTGTAGCTTTTTTTAGTATTCATCTTGTTAAAATGTTCATGATGTATTTTCAATTTATAACATTTCAGAAAATAGCTTTAAAAATTATTCAACAATTAAGAATTGATGTTTTTTCAAAAGTACAAAGACTAGGTCTGCGTTACTTTGATCAAACACCTGCAGGTTCCATTGTATCACGCATTACAAATGATACTGAGGCAGTTAAAGATATGTTTGTTTCAGTGATTGCTTCGTTTGTACAAAGTGCTTTTATGATTACTGGAATTTTTATTTCGATGTTTGTACTAAATGCAAAGTTAGCATTTTTCTGTTTATCGATTGTGCCAATTATTTATGGAATTATTCGAACATACCGATATTATAGTGGAACAATTTTTAGAGACATGAGAGAACGGCTAAGTCAAATCAATGCAAAGCTTGCAGAATCGCTACAGGGTATGTCTGTAGTTCAAATTTTTAGACAGGAAGAGAGATTGCGTTCAGAATTTGAGGATATTAATGATAAGCATTACCAAGCAGTTTTAAAGAACATTAAGCTAGAATCTTTCCTTACGAGACCAGCTATTGACTTAGTAGCTGCATTTTCATTACTCATATTGGTTTCTTTTTTTGGGGTTAAATCCATAAATGGATACATCGAAATCGGATTACTCTATACATTTGTTAATTATATTGGACGATTTTTTGAACCAATAAATGATGTTATGGTTCGTATGGCCATGTTTCAACAGGCACTTGTTGCGGGATCACGTGTATTTACGATTGTTGACCATCCTGAATTAGCTCCAGCACCCACAAAAGAAACAGATTCCATTATTGATGAGGGAGATGTTGAGTTTAAAAATCTTTCTTTTTCATATGACGGTAAAAAGGACGTTTTAAAAAATATTTCCTTCAAGGTAAAAAAAGGAGAAACTGTAGCTTTAGTTGGTCAAACGGGTTCAGGTAAGAGTTCTATTATAAATGTATTGATGCGATTTTATGATTTTGACAGAGGTGAAATCCTGATAGATGGGGTTTCAATCAAAAATTATCGTAATTCAGAACTTCGAAGCAAAACAGGATTAGTCTTGCAGGACCCATTCCTGTTCTTTGGAACAATTAAAGATAATATTCGTTTACACAATAAAAAATTGACAGATGAAAAGATTATTGAAGCTGCAAAATTTGTTCAGGCGGATCAATTTATTGAAAAATTAGAAAAAAAATACGATCATGAAGTAGTGGAGCGTGGTTCAACTTATTCTAGCGGTCAAAGACAGTTAATCGCTTTTGCTCGAACCGTGGCTGCGAATCCAAAAATTCTTATTCTAGATGAAGCAACTGCAAATATAGATACCGAAACTGAGGAAGCTATTCAAACTGGTTTGAAAAAGCTACGTGAAGGACGCACTACCATTGCTATTGCACATCGATTGTCAACCATACAAGATGCGAACCTGATTTTAGTATTGCATCATGGTGAAATTGTTGAGCGAGGGACTCATCAAGAATTACTTACCCAAAAGGGCTTGTACTATAAAATGTATCTTTTACAAAATGGGCTAGTTGAACAATCTGCATAAAAAAAGAAACGTTGAATCTCAACGTTTCTTTTTATTTACCTTTTTAGTTTAATTAGCAGCAAAGCCAGCTTGAACCTATAATAACTAATAAGATAAATAATACAATGATTAACGCAAATCCATTATTGTGGCCGCAACCGTTTCTAATTCCGTCAGTCATAAGAAAGCTCCTTTCAAAATCAACTAATTTCATCTCATCATATGCCTATTTGGAAGAATGTGTTTAGGCAGGTGCCCAATATTAAATTATTGTATTGCTTGAAAATTGTTGCATCTCTATTGGAAAAGCCTATTTGATTAGATATAATGAGAAGATAATCTAGAATTAAGAAGGATAATTATGCAATACAGTGTAAAAATCGACTCATTTGAAGGCCCATTAGATTTGCTCTTGCATTTGATTAACAAGATGGAAATCGAAATAACAGAAATTCCAGTTGCCTAATGAAACGGAAGAGTTAGATGAATTTGGTGATCCGATTGAGGATCCCCTAGAAATACTAAAACAACAGTTAATTGAGTATAAGAAATACAAAGAGGCTGCTACAGATTTTAAAGATTTGGAAGAAGAAAGAGCCCTTCTTTTCACAAAAGCTCCAATGGATTTATCTGAATATGTAAAGGACATACCAGTTTTACCTGAAAATTTTGACTTAACTGTCTACGATATGCTGGCGGCATTTCAAAAACTTCTTAGAAGACAAAAACTTCAAAAACCATTACAAACAACAGTAGCCCGTCAAGAAATGTCAGTTGACGATCGAATGATCGAGGTAGTTAGCCAACTTCGGAATCATAAAGGAAAGAGAATGTTGTTCACAGAATTGTTTAAACGATCTGACAAAGGACATCTTGTTGTAACGTTTTTATCAATTCTTGAACTCATGAAATTGAACCAAATTTATTGTATTCAAAAGAACAACCTAGAGGACATTGAGATTTATTTGAAAGATGAGGACAAGTAATTGGAAGCGATAAGTTGGAATCCTATATTGGAAGCATTACTATTTGCAGCAGGTGATGAAGGTTTATCACTTGATCAAATTTCATCTGTATTAGAAGTAAGTAAACTCGAGGCACGTGAAATTATTCAAAAATTACAAGATACATATAAAGATGAAATGCGCGGAATAAACATCGTTGAAATGGCTGGTGTTTATCAACTAGTAACAAAGAAGGTACATGCAACTTATTTAAAAAAATTGGTTGAATCACCAGCTAATCACACATTATCACAAGCTGCACTAGAAACCCTAGCGATAATTTCTTATAAACAGCCGATTACAAGAAGTGAAATTGAAGCGATTCGTGGCGTTAAAATAGACGGTCCACTTCAAAAACTTGTCTCTCGGTTACTAGTAAGAGAAGTAGGTCGATTGGATGCAATAGGTCGTCCAATTCTTTATGGAACCACAAACGAGTTTCTTGACTACTTCGGTCTTAAATCCTTAGATGAATTACCTGAGCTACCCTTGCTAAACGAAGGTGAATTATTCAATGAGGAAGCTGATCTTTTTAGTTTAAAATATCAAGAAAGTGAGCCAATCTAGATGGAAATTCTAAAAATCAAGGGCTATGAACTTGAGAAATCAGCCCCTACGACTTCCGAAGACTTATTTAATCGTTCAGAAGTTACTGTGATCGTTGACGGCTTTGAACATACATTTTCTGTTTTGTATGTACGGACTTTCTTTGAGAAACTATGGGCAGAAGTTCCTTTTGAAGAAAACCCAATCTTTCGTTATGAAAATCACGAATTTCAATTAGAGGATATTATTGCGTTAGTTATATTGATAAAAAGCTTGGAACTTAAAGATAGAAAAAGAATGTATATTAACGATTATGATGAATTTGCAAGTCATTTTAAAGATTTCAATTACGAAAAACTAAAGGATGTTTTTATCGGTCTTATTGGCAGAGGAAAATACTTTGTAAAAGCTCCACTAGACTTCTTAGTATAAAATTTATTTCAGGCGATCGCTGGATCGTCTTTTTTTTATTGTAAAAAGCGCAATATCGTCATTTTAATACATTAAAGATTTCATAATTTAATTGTACAAGCATAATTTAGATTATCAAAAATTTTACAGATAAGTAATTTTTAAAATTGCTTTACAAGGAGTCTAAATTGAGAAATATAGATTATTTTAATTTTCCAAAACTAAGATTGCTCTTCATTACATTCATTCTTTTATTAAATGTTTTAACTCCAGTAAAGGAAGTAAAAGCCGTACAAACCATTGGACTAAGTGCCAAAAGCGCAATTTTGATGGAACAAAAAACCGGTAGAATTATTTTTGAACGTGATGCTCATACAAAACGAAAAATCGCTAGCATTACAAAAATAATGACTGCAATCATAGCTATTGAGTCAGGTAAGTTAAAAGATGAAGTCACTATTACACCTGAAATGATAAAAACTGAAGGTTCATCTATCTATCTCCAAGTGGGTGAAAAAATCAGTCTAGAAGAATTAGTCTATGGACTTATGCTTCGTTCAGGAAATGATGCTGCTCAAGCCATTGCGATAACAGTAGGTGGAAGCTTGCCAGGATTTGTGATGATGATGAATGATAAAGCTGCATGGATTGGAATGACTGATACGAATTTTACAAATCCGCATGGTTTGGATGATGGGGATAAGCATGTATCCACTGCATATGACATGGCGCTATTAACAAAGTATGCTATGGGAAATAAGATTTTTAGACAGGTTTCGTCAACAAAAGTATATAAACCTACAATTGAAAATAGAGAATGGAGTAGTGTTTGGAAAAATAAAAACAAAATGCTTACAAAATACTACAAATTCTGTACTGGAGGAAAAACTGGCTTCACAAAAGCAGCTGGTAGGACACTTGTATCTACTGCAGAAAAAAATGGAATGAAACTAATAGCAGTAACAATTGATGCATCGGATGACTGGAATGATCATCGTTATATGTTTGAGTTGGCATATGAAAAATATAAACTAAATACGTTTATTGATAAAGGTTACCTATTAGGAGTTGGAAAAGAACCATTAAGGAATCATATTGGTCTTGATTCTGCACTTATATATCCCACTTCACCAAAAGAGAACGAGTCAATAGAGGTAAAATATACGTTACTAGATATCGACCCAACTAAAGTTAGTAAAAATAAAATACCGCATGTAGTTGGAGTTGTAGAACTTTGGTTAAATAATAAAATTATTTCATCTAAACCCATTTATTATAAGAAAAATGAATACAAAAAAACATTTTTAGAAGAACTGAACGGTGTATTCCACACTTTCATTGGGAGTAATCCAAATGGTTAATTATTTTTGGATATTCATGTGTGTAAGTGGTATTATATATGCATTTTTTAATGGAACAGTAGATCAAGTTAATATTGCGATTTTTGAAAGTGCGAAGGAGTCAGTCTCAATTTGTATTGGGTTAATCAGTGTACTTGTATTTTGGTTGGGGATTATGAAGGTTGCAGAAGATTCAGGACTTTTAGAGAAAATATCAAAAATATTTTTTCCTTTAATTCATGTCATCTTTCCAGAGGTACCAAAAAAGCACCCAGCTTTGGGGTATATTTTATCAAACATGATTGCTAATATGTTTGGCTTAGGTAATGCTGCAACACCATTAGGAATTAAAGCAATGGAAGAGCTTAATGATCTAAATAAAGGCAGTGATAGTCCAAGTAGATCAATGACAACATTCATAGCTCTGAACACTGCAGGGCTTACCATTTTACCCACAACAGTCATAGTCATCAGAATGAATAATCACGCTCAAAACCCTACAGAAATTATTGGGTTTGTCTTTATAGCAACCGTAATTTCAACAATTCTAACACTCATATTAGACCGGTACTTACACAATATAAATGCAAAAAAAATGCGCAGGTGATTATATGGAATTCCTTTCCTTAATATCGACCTGGATGATTCCGGGTATCATTTTGATTACCTTAATTTATGCAATCATGAAAAAAACACTGGCTTATGAAAGTTTTGTCATTGGTGGGAAAGAGGGAATACAAATTGCTGTATCCATTATTCCTTATTTGGTTGGAATGATGGTTGCGATCGGTATTTTCCGAGCCTCTGGGCTTATGGATGCCTTTATAAATTTAGTTGCTCCACTTTTTCAACAGCTGGGGATACCAAAAGAGGTTGTCCCGATTGCTCTAATTCGTCCCATTTCCGGTAATGCGGCGCTTGGAATGACAAATGATTTGCTGAAAATATACGGTCCTGATTCTTTAATTGGAATGATGGCTTCAACAGTCCATGCAAGTTCAGATACGACGTTTTATGTACTTACCGTTTATTTTGGTGCTATCGGCATGAAAAAAATGGGCAACACAATAAAAATTGCTTTATTTGGTGACTTAGTAGGAATTATAGCAGCAATTTTACTCGTCATTTTCTTTTGGAATAAATAAAAATTTTTAACCTTTTCTTATAAATCAAGTTTTAGCCTATAATCTTTGTAAAAATAGTGTACAATGAAATGTATACATTTTACGAAGAATGGTGAAAGAATGGAAAGACTACAAAAAGTTATTGCTCATTCGGGCGTTGCATCAAGAAGAAAAGCAGAACAACTTATTTTAGAAGGACGAGTAACTGTCAATGGAGAAGTTGTTCGCGAATTAGGTACAAAAGTAAGACCAAGTGATGATGTTGAAGTTAACGGTGTCCGATTAGAAAAGGAAGAACCGGTTTATTTTATTTTGTACAAGCCACGAGGTGTTGTATCAACTGTTAATGACGATAAAGGCAGAAAAACAGTAGCAAATTTTTTCGATCATTTAAAATTTCGTTTATACCCTGTAGGGAGATTGGACTATGATACTTCAGGTTTGATTATCATGACGAATGATGGAGAGTTTGCCAACTATTTAATGCACCCGAAATTCAAAATTGAAAAAAAATATGTGGCTAAAGTTCAGGGTGCTATACCAAGAGAAAAGCTAAAAGAATTAGAATATGGAGTTCAATTAGAAGAGGGGAAAACTGCGCCTGCTAAGGTAAATATGCTCTCATTTGATAGAACAAAAGGAACTTCCATCGTTGAGTTGACCATTCATGAAGGACGCAATCGACAAGTTCGTAGAATGTTTGAAGCAATAGGTGCTCCTGTTATTAAATTAAAACGAGAACAATATGCTTTTTTAACATTAACTGGGTTAAATGCCGGGGAATTTAGAGAACTAACCCCTAAAGAAGTGAAACAACTCAGAAATATGGCGATTAACAAATAATTCATTAGAAGCTAGGAGAAAATCAAAATCCTGGCTTTTTTTCATGTAAATTTAGAAAGTATATAATTTTGCAACCAAAAAAAACTAATGAAGTATTCGAAGAAAAGATAGGTATTTGTGAGGATTTTGAGAGTTTTATGTGTTTTTTCTTAAAAATTGAACTTTTTTGCACAATTTCATCCAAACCGTGTTAAAATAAGGCCATGCTATAAAATAGTTGTTGACATAAATTGTGAACATCGATTTAAAAATATGGGGTGTATCGAATGGAAGAACAAGTAAGACTATTACTCGTTGATGACGAGGATCGCATTAGAAGATTGTTAAAAATGTATCTAGAAAGAGAAGGCTATGAAATAGATGAAGCCTCCAACGGTGTCGAGGCCGTTGATATGGCTTTAAAAAATGATTACGATTTAATTGTACTTGATGTGATGATGCCTGAAAAAGATGGTATCGAAGCTTGTAAGGAAATTCGAGAACAAAAGGCAACACCAATCATTATGCTTACAGCTAAAGGCGAAGAAATGAATAGAGTTCAAGGTTTTGAAGCTGGTACTGATGATTATATCGTTAAACCATTTAGTCCAAGAGAAGTTGTTCTTCGCGTAAAAGCTTTATTAAGAAGAGCTTCAAAGCAAGTATATATACCAACTGACGTTGTTACTAAAGATGTTATTGTTTTTCCTTTCTTAACAATTGACAATGATGCTCATCGTGTAATTGCTGAGGGTAAAGAAGTCTCGTTAACGCCAAAAGAATATGAATTACTTTTATTTTTAGCAAAGTCTCATGATAAGGTTTTTGATCGCGAGCAATTATTAAAAGCAGTATGGCATTATGAATTTTTTGGAGATTTAAGAACAGTTGATACCCATGTAAAACGTTTAAGAGAAAAATTAAATCGTGTATCAGAAGACGCAGCAAAAATGATCGTTACAGTATGGGGAGTAGGCTACAAGTTTGAAGTAGCCGTTACAACGCACTAATGCTGTTTAAAAGTGTTATTGGTAAGCTTTGGCTTACCATTGTTTTTTTATTCACAATTGTTCTTGTACTTCTGATGGTGTTACTGCTCCAGTTTTATCATAATTATTATTTAGATGAAGTTAAAACAAATTTAAAGGAAACGAATGAAAATTTAGTTAAGGTTTTTAAAGAACATGGACTTTCAAAGGTTACAATTAATTTTGCCTATGAAAGCAATGTTGAGGATATCGATTTTATTGTATTGCTTGAGAATGGTAATTTATTAGGGTCTTCTAAAAATATTGATGAAGAAATGGCCAAAGAATACATTAAAAATGCAAGCCGCTTGGTAAATCCTATTGAACAAAATAAATCTGTTTTTGAAACCATACATTTACCTAAAGTATTTGGTTGGGACGATAAAACGCAGGGGATTATTTTTGGGACACCAGTTAAGTTAAATGGATTAAACGGAGCGATATATTCATATCAATCTCTGGCACTTATAGATCAGTCCGTTAAAACAATTACTTCTTATGTGTTTGTTGCAATCGGAATTGGTATACTCTTAACTACCATACTTGCTTTCTTTTTATCAACAAAAGTGACAAGACCACTTCGCGAAATGCGGGACATGTCGCTTGAGATTTCGAAGGGGAATTTTGATCAAGAAATACCTATTCAATCAAATGACGAAATTGGCGACCTAACTGTTACTTTTAATGAAATGGCTAGACAATTAAAGATGTCCATAACGGGATTGAATCAAGAAAAGGAACACTTAGCAAGTATCCTTAAAAGTATGAATGGCGGTGTTGTAACACTAGGTGCAAATGGTGAAATTTTGTTGACGAATTCACCTGCAGACACATTCATTCGATATTGTAATTTCGAAAAAACCAAATCTTTACAACTTGCAAATCATACGCAAGTTCCAGAATTGTTATTAAACTTGTTTAAAAAGGTAAAAGAGACTGAGAATGCTCAATTTATAGATGTTTCATTTCAAGGTCATGACTGGTTAATTACTATGTCACCTTTATACCACCTGGATACGATTCGTGGCGCTGTTGCCATTATACGCGAAACCACTGAAGAGAAGCAGTTGGATAAACTGCGTAAAGATTTTATTGCCAACGTATCTCACGAACTTCGTACTCCAATGGTAATGCTTCAAGGTTATAGTGAGGCTATTATAGACGACATTGCTGAATCTCAAGAAGAGAAAAGAGAAATGGCGCGTATTATCCATGACGAATCACTTCGAATTGGCCGTTTAGTGAATGATTTTTTAGATTTGGCACGAATGGAAGCTGGTTTTAACCAATTTGATAAGCAGGCAGTTGAAATTAAACCTTACCTAGAAAAAATAGCATATAAATTCCATGGTTTAGCAAATGAAAAAAAGATCACTCTTTCAGTTGTGGTTGAATCAGATCATATTGTTGCTCATTTTGATCCGGATCGAATAGAACAAGTTTTTACAAATCTTGTTGACAATGCGATTAGACATACGAATGAAGGTGGAACAGTTGAAATTATTCATGAATCCACTCAAAAGGGAAACAATTTCCACGTAAAAGATTCAGGTGCTGGAATTTCAGAAGAAGATTTACCATATGTTTTTGAACGTTTTTACAAAGTTGATAAAGCTCGAACACGTGGTAAAACTGGAACTGGTCTTGGACTATCAATCGCGAAGAATATTGTTGTAGGACATAATGGAATCATAACTGTTAGCAGTAAACTAGGTTTATGGACTAGATTCTCATTCTTTATTCCGGAAGATGTATAATTGATAAAAGAAAGATGGTGGTTAATTTTTCCACCATCTTTTTAGCTAAACAATGTATTTTTATCGTTAAAACATCTACACAAAAGTAATAAAATCAGTTAAAATAGAAAAGTATCATAATATGTGATCTGTCTTCAGGGCGGGGTGAAATTCCCCACCGGCGGTATTGAAATGGTGTCATTTCTAAGCCCGCGAGCCGAGAAACAAAAGTTTCAGAGCATGATTTGGTGTAAATCCAAAGCCGACAGTATAGTCTGGATGGGAGAAGATGGAGGTTAAAAGGTTTCAGCATAGTCTGAGATCTGTTTGCCTTTGTTAAAAATTCTCCCTCTATCTTTTGGTAGGGGGATTTCTTTTTATTGACATTGGCAGCCCGATTCTTTTTGTCAGATCGGAAAAGAGGAGAAATGGAAAACAAAAACAGAACAAGCAAGAACAGAACGAAAAAGATCGTTGCAACAGGAATGTTAGGAGCAATAGCTTACATGCTAATGTTGATTAACCCACCAGTATTTGCTGATTTCTTGAGATTGGACATCGGCGACATTCCTGCATTGGTTGGTGCTTTTGCGTATGGACCTATTGTTGGGGTAGTCGTAGAAATAGTAAAGAATACTTTAGACTACCTATTTAAGGGATCGCCAACTGGAATTCCAATCGGACATCTTGCAAATTTAACAGCTGGTTTGCTTTATGTATTACCCGTTTACTTTGTTTATAGAAAATTTTCAAGTAAAACTGGTTTAATAATAGCTTTTATTACAGGAATTGTGATGACGACAGCATTTATGAGTTTGTTAAATTATTATTATTTCTTACCCCTGTATGCTAAATATCTTGGTTTGAATCCCGATAGTTTTGGACAAATGATTAAGTACATTATGAAAACAATCGTGCCTTTTAATCTTGTTAAAGGAACGATTGATTCGATTGTTTTTTATATGCTTTTCCCGAAATTAAGTAAATGGTTTAAATAACAGAAAAAAGCTCAGTTTCATTTAAGAAACTGAGCTTTTAATGTGCGTATCTTAGTTAAACTTATCTGCGTCTCCATCGAATTGTTCATCTGCTACACGAATTGACTCAGTAGGACAACCCTCAAAAGCATCCATCATGTCATCGATTAATACTTCAGGAATTTCAACCATTCCTTTGTTTTCATCCAATATAACGAATGCAATACCTTCATCATTATAGTCATAGATGTCTGGTGCAGCTGCTCCGCAAGCACCACAAGCGATACAAGTTTCTTGGTGAACAATTGTATATTTTGCCATTTTATTACCCCCTAAATTTTCTGCTACAAAGAAAGTAGCCTTTTCATTTTATTATGCTACGTCGAACTTATCAACAGTAAAAAAAATTATGTCGAACTATCAACAGAAAAAATATACATAATAATTATTCCTAATTGCTATGATTTTTATCACATTTTTTATTGTTTATTTATAATTATTACAATTAAACAATAAACTAGGAATTACTCATTCTAATAACACTTTTGTCATATGTTAAAATGGTGATGAAAATGGAAAAAATTATTCAAGAATTACCAAAAACAGATGAGACAACAAAAGTAATTCTTAATGAACTTGTTGAAAAAAAGGACAAGTTAGATAAGGCAGAAAAGTATTATAGATATCACGTCTTATTCAGTTTTGGTCTATCAATTATTTTGCTATATAGTATCTATCAAGCCATAGGACAATTTGATGTAATTCATTTTGGAACTTTACAAATGCTTATTACTCAAAATAATTTGAATTTATTTTTAGTAATTTTACTTATTCTTGATTTTGCGTGGTTAAAAGTAGCTAAGGGTAAATGTACAAAATTGGAAACGGAGTTTCATCAATTAAGAATGGAAATAGTAGATAAAGCTAAAGATCTTTGGAAAAGTGATGAGGCATGGAGTGGAAGACACCATGTGTTCTCGGTAATTAAGGAAAAGTTTGATATTAATCTTTATTATGAGAGTAAATAAAAGTTATTTCTAAATTATAATTTTCAGAAAATTTTTAAAAATAATTGAAAAAGCCCATAATATGGATTAAAATTAGTTATCACAGTAAAAGTGGAGGTAAAAAAATGTTTGTAAAAAATATTATTATTCCAAAATTAAATTGTTTTACAGTAACAAGAAATACAGCAGTTGGCGATGCACTTAAATTAATGAATGATCATAATTTAGATGCACTTCCAGTTTTAGATGGCGATCAATATATTGGCACAATGACCCGCTATCGAATTTACGAACGTTTTTTTAATTCCCAAGTTGAAAAGGATGAATTTCTAACCAACTTAAAAGTTGGAGAAATCTCTACACTCACTAAAAAAGTTATAAGAGAAGATGAAGTATTTGAAAAATCTATATTTGAGTTTAAAGATTTCCCACAACTAGCAGTTGTAAATGCTCAAAACGTTTTTTTAGGCATAATCACTCGACATGATGTGCTCGAGCAATTTGAAAGTGCATTTGGTATGAATGTGCCAGGTGTCCGCATCACATTAACATCAGTAGAAACGAAAGGTCGTTTGGCTAAACTTGCAGAAGTATCAAAATCATTTAATGAGCAGATTATTTCTGTCGTAACTTTTGATGAAACAGACAAATTGGTTCGTCGTATCGTGCTGAAAGTAGCGAAAAATGATAATCTAGCCAAATTCTTAGAAAAAGTAGAGTCTGTTGGGTTCCGAGTACTTCATGTTAGTGAAGATTAATTTTTTAATAAATAATGCAAAGATGGGTCTAATCGATGCCCATCTTTTTTCTGTTGTAAAATTTATTAATGCTTTACAGTATTTTGTTGATGCTCGTATAATAGGTATTGCTTGATTATTTTATAATGAAGTTAATTTGAGGAGCATAAATATTGCTCGTAGTACCGTACACATAGGAGGGTCATCATGACTACAAGCCAGAAAGGCTTAGCAGAAACAAATGACGTATTAAAGTCAACTCAAGCCGTAATTAGAACAGCATTAGAAAAATTGGGCTATCCGGAGGAAGTGTATGAGCTACTAAAAGAGCCACTTCGTACGTTAACAGTGAGAATCCCTGTTAAAATGGATGATGGTTCAGTAAAGGTATTTACTGGATATCGTGCTCAACACAATGATGCCGTTGGACCTACAAAAGGAGGAATTCGTTTTCATCCTGAAGTAACAGAGAATGAGGTCAAGGCATTATCAATTTGGATGAGTTTAAAATGCGGTATCTTTGATCTTCCATATGGTGGAGGAAAAGGCGGGGTTATAGCTGATCCTCGAAATATGTCCTTTCGTGAAATTGAGGCACTTAGTCGCGGATATATTCGTGCAATAAGTCAAATTGTAGGACCAGCAAAAGATGTTCCAGCTCCTGATGTATTTACTGATGGGCAAACAATGGCATGGATGATGGATGAGTACAGTAAAATGAAGGAGCATAATGCTCCAGGTTTTATAACTGGAAAGCCAATTATGCTTGGTGGATCACTTGGTCGAGTGACTGCAACTTCGAAAGGAGTGGCAATTGTTATTCGCGAGGCTGCTAAAAAACAAGAGATTGAATTAAAAGGTTCAAAGGTAGTTGTTCAAGGTTTTGGAAATGTTGGAAGTTATTTAGCAAAATTTATGCATGATATGGGTGCTAAAGTTATTGGTATTTCAGATGCATATGGTGCGCTGCACGATCCGAATGGGTTAGATATTCCGTACCTATTGGAGAGACGTGATAGTTTCGGGACTGTAACAAAATTATTTACAAATACAATTACGAATAAAGAACTACTTGAAATTGAATGTGACATTTTAGTTCCCGCAGCTTTAGAAAACCAGATTACAGAAGAAAACGCTCCTTTTATAAAGGCTAAAATTGTTGTTGAAGGTGCTAATGGACCAACTACTCCTGAAGGTTCTCGTATTTTGGATGAACGAGGTATCACTGTGGTACCAGACGTTTTAGCAAATGCTGGTGGTGTAACCGTTTCATATTTTGAATGGGTTCAAAATAACCAAGGATATTACTGGTCTGAAGAAGAAGTTGAAAGAAAACTTGATGCAATGATGGTTAAATCTTTTAATGAAGTTTATGAAACTGCGAATTCAAGAAGAGTTGATATGCGTTTGGCAGCTTATATGGTTGGTGTACGTAGAATGGCGGAAGCTTCACGGTTACGTGGTTGGATCTAGGGGAATTACGACAATTAAATTATGTTTTTAATAAATGTTTATTTTGTTTTATTTTTATAAGATGTTATATATTTTAATAATCTAAATTAAAAAGTTTATGTATTGAATACTGGAAAATATAAATTAAAAAATCTAGTTCAGATTTAAATCTGAACTAGATTTTTTTAGTTAAACGTTGCTTGTAAATCTTCAATTTTTTCTTTATTACAAAGAGCAAGTAAGAGTTTAATCCGTGCTTTTTGTCCATTTAGGCCATTTGAGAATATAACTCCTTTTTTCTTTAAATAACGACCTCCACCTAAATAATCATAAACATCTTCAACAATTCCATTAAAACAACGGGAAACCAGAACAATTGGTACGTTCATAGTAAGTAGTTTTTCTATTCCAGGTATTGTTTGTGGTGGAAGGTTACCTTGTCCCAACGCCTCTATTACGATACCGTCAATATCCAAATTAGCCAGAGCAAATAAAATAGTTGAGTCTAAACCTGCATGTGCCTTAATTAGAGCAACATTTTTGTCTACCTGATTCACAACAAATTTCTTTTCTAACAGAGGTATATGGTGAAACAGAACGGCACGTTTAGTAACCGATCCAATTGGTCCATACTGCGGGCTTTGAAATGTAGACAGATTACTTGTATGTGTCTTTGTTACATTCATGGCAGTATGAATTTCATCGTTAAGAACAACCAAAACACCTTTACTAATCGCAGAATCAGAAGAAGCGACACGAATGGAGCTAATAAAGTTTGATAAACCATCGGCTCCTAGTTCATTACTAGAACGCATAGCACCTGTGACAACTACTGGAATATCTACATTCAAACATAAGTCCAGGAAGTATGCAGTTTCTTCAAGTGTATCTGTACCATGCGTAATAACGACACCTGAAACAACGTTTTCATAAACATTTTTTTCAATTAATTGTTTTAAAATTAACATTTCAGCAGGAGTGATATGGGGTGAAGGTAACATAAAAGGCTCTTCAACAATAAAATCTAAATGATCATTTTTACTGATAAAGTTTGTTAATGGATTCTGCATAGATTCAATAACAGCGCCTGTACTTTTATCTTCAACCATGGAAATAGTTCCGCCGGTATGCAAGATTAGAATTTTTTTATTCACAAAATTTCACCCTAATTCCTATATATTTCATTTAAAATACGATATAATTTTATCATAATATGAGAAATTTGGAGACAAATGACTACAATAATTATTGCGTCAAGCGCACCTACTTTAGCCCTGCTTATATATTTTTACTTAAAAGATCAATACAATCCAGAGCCAATATCCATGATTGTAAAATCTTTTTTTCTAGGAATGATTTGTGTTATTCCAATATCTTTTTTTCAATTCGTTATAAAACTTGAACTCATACAAGCTTCCTTTTTAAATCAAGCTTTATTTTTCACAAGCATACCTGAAGAAACTTTAAAATGGCTCCTTTTCTATGTCCTTATCTATTCAAATAAGGAATTTGATGAACCTATTGATGGAATTGTATATGCAGTTACCATTTCACTCGGTTTTGCAACGATTGAAAATATCCTTTATTTATTTACGTATGGCGTTAAATTTGCATTACTGCGTGCTCTATTTCCTGTATTAAGTCATTGTATTTTTGGAATTATAATGGGATATTTTTATGGAAAAGCAAAGTTCACAAGCAAATATAAGAAACATTTCTTCTTATTAAGTTTAATAGTTCCAATTCTTTTGCATACTAACTTTGATTTCTTAATACTTACAAAAGTGAAATGGATCTACTATCTCACACCTTTCATGTTAATTATGTGGATTATTTCAATGTATATAGTGAAAAGAATGCATCACAAAACAACTGAAATGCATTTGAAAACCATTTTAGAATCTCAACAAGCTTCCTAATTGAAAACGCAAATCCTCTTAACGGAGGATTTTTTTTATGTATAAAAAAAATCCGAGAGCAAAAACTATCATCATATAAATTTTACGAATGGGGTGATCTTTTTGAAAAAAGCAGTCTACTTCATCTTAATTTTAGTTGGGTTCTCGCTGTTTTTTTATAATGAAAAATCGGTTTCTGCTTTTTCTAATAAAAATATTATAAAAGGTTCAACTGGAAATGATGTAATAGAATTACAGGCAAGACTTCAAAACATTGGGTATTATAAGGGGAAAATTGATGGGATCTTTGATTATGAGACGTACTGGGCTCTTAGAAACTTTCAAAAAAACTTTGGAATGAATATATCAGGAGTTGCAGATTCTCATACTAAGACTATGCTTTCTAAGGCATCACACTATAATCAAAAATGGGTACTTGCACAAGTTAGAGCAGGAAATACATTTACTTATTATCAAGGTGTGCCTATATCCAAACAGGTAATTTTAAAAACTAAAAAAACAGCAACTAAGAACACAAAACCTAATAACACGGGTACATCAAAAAGTGCAACGCCCACTAAAGCAACACCTGCTAAAAAAACAGCAGCTACACCAGTTAAACAAAAGGAAACAATAATTCCTCCGGGTTTTTCTGCCTATGATATTAAGCTTCTTTCAAACGCTGTATATGGTGAGGCACGTGGAGAATCATACGAAGGTCAAGTAGCAGTTGCTGCTGTTATTTTAAACCGAATTGAAAGTACATCATTTCCTAACACAGTGTCTGGTGTTATATTTCAACCTGGCGCATTTACTGCAGTAGCAGATGGGCAGATTTATCTTAATCCAAATAAATCGGCAAAAAAAGCTGTAATGGATGCAATTAATGGAGTTGATCCATCTGGAAATGCAATCTATTATTTTAACCCAGCCACAGCATCTAATAAGTGGATATGGGGACGTCCACAAATTAAAAAAATCGGAAAACATATTTTCTGTCGTTAATCTGAATCAGAGGTGATGAAACATGATTCGAAACTTTATGCTAGGATTTCTTGTTGTAGGACTAACTGGAGCATTATGGTGGGGCTACTCAGAACAAAAAGAGAATCGCGATATGCAACTTCATATAGAGAACAATTATCAACGTGCATTCTTTGATTTATCTGAAGATCTAAACAAAATGAATGATAAAATTGGTACTACTCTCGCAATGAATTCTCGAAAATCACTTTCACCAACTTTTGCTGAAGTGTGGAAGGTTTCTGATGAAGCTCAAACTGCCTTAGCACAGTTACCATTTGGTGGATTAAACTTTAGTAAAACTCAAGATTTCCTAACGGACATTGGCCATTTCGCTTATCAAACATCAATTCGTGATTTGGATAAAAAGCCACTTACTGAAGATGAAACTAGAACATTAACAAATTTATATAAACGGTCTGGCGAAATTCTACAAGATGTTCAGAATTTACAAAAGGATGTTTCAAATAAAAATCTTAAATTTACAGATGCTGAAGCAATTGTTACATCTGCAAAAAATGAATCCATGAAGGATAATCAAATTGTAGATGGATTCAAAAGTATTGAAAAAAGTATTGATGGGTATGATTTGCAGAGTGATTTTGGACCAAATTTTTCAACTGCAGATCTTAAATTAAAGAATTTTAAAAATGTAACAGGTAATAGTATAACAAAGGATGAGGCAATAAACCGAGCTAAACAAATAGCAAGAGTTACAAGCATATCAAAGGTAAAAGTATCATCCAACCTAAAAGGTTCAAGATTTGGCTTTTACAATGTAAGTTTTATAGACAATAAAACAAAAAATCATTTTACAGTGGATCTGACAAAAAAAGGTGGACATCTTATTTACTTATTAAATGATCGTGAAATAAAAAGTCAAAAATTTAGTTTAAGTGATGCAACAGAGGCAATTCCTAAATATTTAAAAAATTTAGATGTTCAAGGGCTTGAACTTGTAGAAAGTACACAGTACGATACAATGGCCATCCTTACATACGCAAGAGTTGTAAATGGGGTCACTATTTATCCAGAAATGGTCAAAGTAAAAGTAGCGCTTGATAACAATCAAGTAATTGGTTTAATTGCTGATGAATATCACGAAAATCATAAAGAACGAGAACCATTAATTCCAACGATTAGTAAAACAGCAGCAGCAGATAAAATTAGTAAAAATGTTAATGTTCAAGATAGCAGACTTTCTGTTATAATGAACGACTTGAATGAGGAAGTACTTTGCTATGAATTTTATGGTACATTAGATCATGATACATTTCGCATTTTTATAAATGCAAAAACAAACGAAGAAGAACTTGTTGTAAAAGTTCAAAGAGTAAAAATATTGTAGGTTATTTACTAGAAAAGAAAAGAATAAAAAGGCAGTTAAACTGTCTTTTTTTCCTATTTTTATGTTAGAATTTTTTTAAGTTTTTAAGAAGGAGTTATTTATGGGGAAAAGAATTTCAATCGCAATAGATGGACCAGCAGGTGCTGGTAAGAGCACTGTAGCCAAAATTGTTGCAGCAAAAAAAGGTTATATTTACTTAGATACTGGAGCAATGTATCGGGCGTTAACATACAAAGCAATTCGAGATCAAATTAATGTTGAAGATGAAGATGCACTATTTGCAGCATTAATGCAAAGTAGTATTTCATTTAAGATGGGAGAAAATTGCCAAGAGGTTTTTTTAGACAGTGAAAATGTTACGGATAAAATTCGCTCTCGTGAAATTAATCTTGGTGTCTCAACTATCGCAGCACACGCGAAAGTACGAGAAGAAATGGTAAGACTTCAGCAAGAATACGGTAAAAATGGAGGCGTAGTTATGGATGGCCGAGACATCGGCACCCATGTAATGCCAAATGCTGAGGTAAAGATTTATCTTATCGCATCAGTATCTGAGCGAGCTAAACGTCGACATGAAGAAAATATTCAAAAAGGTTTTGCATCAAATCTAGAGGAGTTAGAAAGAGAAATCTCTGCTCGTGATTTGTACGATTCGACAAGAGATGTAGCTCCATTAACAAAGGCTGAAGATGCTATCGAGCTTGATACGACTAGCATGTCTTTAGATTCAGTTGTTGAAGCAATAGTAAAAATAATAGATGAGAGGTCCTAATATGTGGTTTTATCGTTTTGGGAGAGAGGTTTGCCGCTGGACCGTATCATTATTGTTCCCCGTAAAAGTAATTGGAAAAGAGAATATTCCTCTTGAAGGTAGTGTTCTTATATGTCCCAATCATATTGGTGAGCTAGATCCCATTGTGAATGCTACATCAATTAATCGTGATGTACATTTCATGGCAAAAATCGAGCTATGGAAAATACCTATACTTAAAAAAATTCTTGATATGGCGGGGGTAATTCCAGTAAACCGTGGTTCTGTTTCTATGGACAGCATGAGAAGAGGACTGAAAATTTTAAAAGATGGACAAGCCCTTTTGTTATATCCTGAAGGTACTTGTTATGAAACAGGTGACATTCATCCTGGCTTAGCTGGTGCAGGATTTTTTGTTTTACGATCAAATTGTTTGGTTCTACCGTGCACAATAATTGGCCCTCATAAAATTTTCAAAAAATCCATTGTTGTTTATGGTGAACCAATGGTTATGACCTCTTTTAGAGAGACAAAAGCTTCACCTGAAGTTGTCGTGAATGCCATTATGACAGAGATAAAGAAATTATATGAAAAAAATAAACATCTTAGATGATATCAAAACTTGACATTTGCCTTATTTTATTTAATTTTATAAAAGTGAGTAAGATTATGGAGGTATTAAAATGAGTGAAGAAATGAGTAATATTAACCTATCAGAGTATGATTTGCCACCTATTTCAGTTGGACAGAAGATTACAGCTGTAGTTACAAAGTTGGAAGACAAGCAGGTACTTGTTGAAGTTGAAAATTGCCAGTACAAATGTATCATTCCAATTGGTGAATTATCAAACATTCATATCGATAAAACATCTGAAGTTGTTCGTGAAGGTGAAGAAATCGAGGTTGTTGTCAAGAAAATTGAAAATGAAACAATAATACTTTCAAAAAGAGAAGTAGAATTTGCCTCTGCGTGGAAGGAACTAGAAAAGTTATTTAATAATAAGGAAGTATTCGAAGCTCAAGTAAGTGAGGTTGTCAAAGGTGGATTAATCGTAAATAAGGGAATCCGCTGCTTTGTTCCAGCATCAATGGTAGATAATAAGTTTGTAGAAGACCTATCTGAATATCAAGACCAAGTTTTGACATTTAAAGTCGTTGAAATGGACATAGAAAAAAGAAAAGTTATTCTATCTCATCGTGAAGTCGTTCGTGAGCAAAAAGCTGCCGAGTCACTAAAAGCATTTCACAATGTGAAGGTTGGAGAAATCGTAGTTGGTAAAGTATCGAGAATTACGAATTTTGGTGCTTTTGTAAAAATTGGAGAGATAGAGGGGCTTGTCCATGTTTCTCAAATCAGTCACAAAAGAAATGTTTCTCCATCTGATGTTTTAACAGAAGGTCAGGATGTATCAGTTAAAGTACTGAGTGTTGATCCTGAAACAAAACGCATTTCGCTTTCAATTAAAGAAACTGAAGAAGGCCCATGGGAATTAAATTCTGATAAGTTAATTGAAGGTGCAGTTTTAGAAGGTAGTGTGAAGCGGTTAACTAACTTTGGCGCTTTTGTAGAGGTTTTTCCTGGTATTGAAGGATTAGTACATATATCTCAAATTTCGCATACGCGTATTAAATCCCCTCATGAAGCTATTAACGTAGGTGATACAGTACAAGTTAAAATTCTTGAAGTAAACAGTAATACAAAAAAATTATCATTAAGTATAAAAGAACTACTTGAAAACCCAGAAGCAGACATTACTGATTACGAAATGCCAGAAGAACAATTTGGAGGGTTCCAACTTGGTGAACTTTTTGCAGATAAATTAAAAGGTTTTATTAAATAAATTTTATTAGAGAAAGAGGCGGGGAGTATTGTCCCTGCCTCTTTCTCTAATAGATCATTTTTTATTTTTGTTCCGGATTTCTGCCTTCTAATTTTGTTGCTCCTGGTAAGGTAATCGACTGGTCTCGATCGGATTCAACTTTTTTACTATTCTTTAATTTCTTCTCTTGTCTATCTTTTCCCATTATAAACCTACTTTCATTTCCATGATTAAATTCCAAGCATTTGAGCCATACTGCCTTGTAGAAAAGAGGGAAATAATTTGAATCTTTTTTACTTTAGTGGTGTACTTTGGCTAATTTGTTGGTACATTTATTTTTTCACAAGTGACGATTTCCCATACAAGAAACAAATTGTTTATATTGCATTAACGCTAATTACTATTCTCCCATTTAAAGCAAATTTTCTTGGGGTTAAATGTACTATTTACTTGCTTATTTTTTGTTTAACTTTTTTATATTGTTTTCTTAAAAGCTCCTTTTTTATGCAATTATCTCTTATTGCATCCTTTTTGATTGTGAATATGATTCACTTCGTTTTATATCTGACATCAATTGTTAATCCAAAAATGTTTTTTGGGTTTCAAAATATATTTGAAATTCTAACAATACTTATTGTTCTTACTATGTATTTGAAGAAGCCTTTTGCCATATTTGCCACTGCTTCGACAGGTATTGCTGTAAGTGAGGTTTTAATTCGAATTTTTATTGATAATACATATGGAATTTCTATAGAACAAATTGATTCCGGTTTTAGTTTAATTGCTGGAATAACTTTATTTGCTTTCGTGCAATTTATCATGAAATCAAAAGGAAAAAGGTCAAGTAGAAGGATATTTCTTTGATGTAATAAGGAGATTGACATGTCAATTAATTATACAAATGCAGTGATTTTTGGATTGATTATTGGAACAACTGCCCGTCTCTATATGATGAGAACCGATTACAGGCAGTACCCAACGTATTTACATGGAAAAATTGTACATGTAGCATTAGGATTTATTGCGGCGGGTCTTGGTTCAATTTTTATACCAGCATTACTTCAAAAAAATTATACGGCAATTACTTTCTTAACTTTAGCAGCGTCTCAGTTTCGGGAAGTAAGAAATATGGAAAGAAACACAATGACAGAATTAGACTCTTTTGAGTTAGTTCCTAGAGGTAAAACGTATATTGAAGGAATTGCAGTCGCTTTTGAGAGTAGAAATTACCTAGTAATACTTACTTCACTTGTTTCTACAGGTGTATTTTTGTATGGTAATTGGCCCTTTACTGTGACTGCTGTTTTGTTAATGTTTGCTATTTGTAAATATCTAATGAGTGGAAAAAAGTTAAAAGATTTGGCTGATATTGAATTTGTTCAACCGATATTTGTTGGCAATGGACTTCATGTGGGTACTATATACATTATGAATATTGGACATCCAGCTCGACAGAAGGAAATACTTGATGTTGGTATGGGGTTCATTTTAACACCAAAAAATTTTAATTATAGAAATAGTTTGGCTAATTTAGGGCAGAGGCAAGCAATATTACACGATACTGCTACTTCTTTAGGTATTCATCGTGATTCAGGAACTCCAAGCTTAACTCCATTAATAAAGCGTGATTTAAAGGATGGGAAAATTGGTATTTTTTTATTGCCTCAACTTCGTGATATACAAAAGGCTATTGAGGTAATTGGTGGTGTTCCTGTTCTTGAAAATGCTATTAAAATACCATCAGAGCGAGACACAAAGGAGAACAACCAATGACATTTGAAAAAACAATCCTTGCTGTTCTAACAACTTCTTCAACAGTAGAAATTGAATCAACTCATTTATTTAAATTTAAATCTAGCTCGGAGATGGATGATTTTGCAGCAAATTTAGAAGCTATACTGGACGGGATAGCACATAAATTAAATGAAGAAGTATATATTATCGTTAGACATTAATATTCGTTTGTTTCATTACAATTAGGTTATAAAGACTATTTTTCATTGTATCAACTGTCTTCCTTTGGTAAAATGTTTTTAGCCTTCCTTGAGGAAGGCTTGTTTTTTACGTTTTGGTCTAAATTTCGAAGTAATTTAGCAAGACGATATTTTGTTGCTAAGCTTCGCTTAGACAAAATCAGCCTGTCTAACCGTTGCTGGATCAAAGCTTCAGACGTTTAGAGACCAAAAGGTACGCACAGTTTGTCTGAGCTTTGCTCAGAAACAAACCCCTGCGAAAATAATTTATTAGAATTTTAGAGGGAAAAAATATGCCAAAACCGGTAGTAGCGATCGTTGGAAGACCAAATGTTGGGAAATCAACGATTTTTAATAGAATAGTTGGGGAAAGAGTCTCAATAGTAGAAGACGAGCCTGGTGTTACACGAGACCGAATTTACGGATCAGGGTCATGGTTGAATCATGAATTTAACATCATTGACACAGGTGGTATTGATATAGGTGATGAACCTTTTCTAACGCAAATTCGCTATCAAGCTGAAATTGCTATTGATGAGGCTGATGTCATTATATTCATATCATCAGGGCGTGAGGGAATCACTCAAGCTGACGAAGAAGTAGCAAAAATACTTTATCGTTCAAAAAAGCCAGTAGTTCTTGCAATAAATAAAATAGATAATTTTGAGATGAGAGATGAAATCTATGAATTTTATTCATTAGGTTTTGGCGATCCATTTCCTATTTCTGGATCTCATGGGATGGGTATTGGAGACTTACTTGACGCTGTTGCTAAACATTTCCCAGATTATAGTGGTAGTGATTATGATGATGACGTGATTAAATTCTGTTTAATTGGTCGTCCTAATGTTGGGAAATCTTCTCTTGTAAATGCTATTTTGGGCGAGGAAAGAGTTATTGTAAGTAATATTGCTGGTACAACTCGCGATGCAATAGACTCACCATTTAAGAATAATGGGCAAAAATATGTAATCATAGACACAGCTGGAATGCGTAAAAAAGGTAAAGTCTATGAAAATACAGAAAAGTATAGCGTGTTGCGTGCATTGAGCGCTATTGAACGTTCTGATGTTTGCTGTATCGTTATTGATGGAGAAACTGGAATCATTGATCATGATAAAAAGGTTGCTGGTTATGCGCATGAGGCTGGACGGGCAGTTATAATCATAGTTAATAAGTGGGATGCAGTAAATAAAGATGAAAAGACCATGAAAGAATTTGAGGATAAAATCCGAGCAGAATTTTTATTTTTAGATTATGCTCCGATTGTGTTTCTTTCAGCTCTAACAAAAAAACGTATTCATACTTTAATGCCGATGATAAATTTGGCATGCAACAATCACTCAATGCGTGTTCAAACGAATGTATTGAACGATATTATCTTTGATGCTGTTGCAATGAATCCAACGCCAACGCATAATGGTCAACGCTTAAGAATTTTTTATGTAACACAAGTGGCAATTAAGCCGCCGACTTTTGTTGTTTTCGTAAATGAACCTGAATTACTACACTTTTCATATGAACGATTTTTAGAAAATCGTATTCGTGAATCATTTGGGTTTGAAGGCACACCGATTAAGTTTTTTGCTAGACAACGAAATTAAATTTTAATTTTTATTATAAAATCTTTAGTCTTGTACGATTAAATTAATAAAACTAGGGGGAATGTTGATGAAGAAAGTTGCTGTTCTAGGTTCTGGTTCATGGGGTACTGCTCTAGCCATGGTTTTGGCAGATAACGGGCACGATACTCGTTTGTGGGGTATTGAAGAACATGTTGTTGCAGAAATTAACAATAATAAGACAAACACACACTATTTGCCAGAAGGAGTCGTTCTTCCTAATGGAATTACTGCTTACACAGATCTTTCAAAAGCAGTAGAGGATGTAGAACTAATCCTGTTTGCAGTTCCTACAAAAGCCATTCCATCCGTATCAAAACAACTTAGTGAGACGGTTACAAGACCAGTATCCATTGTTCATGTAAGTAAAGGAATTGAACCCGATTCGTTATTGCGAATTTCTGAAATTATTGAGATGAATCTTTCAGATAAAGTTATGAAAGATCTTGTCGTACTATCTGGCCCTACTCATGCTGAAGAAGTTAGCCAACGTATGATCACTACAATATGTGCAACATCAATTAATTCAGATGCAGCAGAACATGTTCAAGAAATATTTAGTAATAATAATTTCCGTGTATATACAAACAATGATGTTGTTGGTGTTGAGTTGGCAGGTGCTTTGAAAAACGTAATAGCTGTTTGTGCGGGTATTTTATCAGGTATGGGATTCGGAGACAATGCAAAAGCAGCATTAATGACACGTGGTTTGTCGGAAATCACTCGACTTGGTATTTTAATGGGTGCTAGTCCCTATACATTCTTAGGGCTTACAGGTTTAGGCGATCTAATTGTAACATGTACCAGTGTTCATTCACGAAACTGGCGTTGTGGTTATCAATTAGGACAGGGAAAAAACCTTGATGAAGTTTTAGAAAATATGGGTATGGTTGTTGAAGGTGTTCGTACGACAAAGGCAGCTTACCAACTATCTCAAAAGTACAATGTAGAAATGCCAATCACTGAAACTTTATATAACGTTCTTTTTAATGGCGCTGATGTTAAAAGTTCAGTTGAGACATTAATGGGCCGTACAAAAAAACATGAATTAGATGATATGAATGTTTTAATAAATAACTAGTTACACTTAAGTTAGGAGCAAATAAATGGCAGTATTTTTCTTGCTAGGTTTAATTTTAATTGTAGTTTCATTTTTTATTTTATTATTTAGTTTTAAAAAATTAAAAGGCGCACCTAGAATAATTGGTTTGGTTATCGGCTATATTCTACTATTTTTTGCAGGTATTGGTGTGTATTTAGGTGTTGTAATAAGTTAGAATTATCCAAAATATAATGAATGGGTTGAGAAGCTTTCAATCCATTCATTTTTTTTATTTTTATAAGAATAGTTTCCATCTAGTAATCATAGTATACATTGTCCAAGTTTATAAAGAAAAATGGGCTCTCAGCGCCAAACTTCATTACCGTTTCACTTTTAAATCATATAAAATGTCATGATTTATTAGGATTAGGAAGTAAAGTTTGATCAGACGCTTCGAGCACCTGAGTGCGGAGGGGTATCTCTTGGAGAAAATTAATGTGTTTAGAGACATTGCTGAAAGAACAGGTGGGGACATCTATTTAGGTGTTGTTGGGGCTGTAAGAACAGGAAAATCAACGTTCATAAAAAAATTCATGGAACAGCTAGTCCTTCCGAACATTAAAGATGAATCGGAAAGAGTTCGTGCAATTGATGAACTTCCACAAAGCGCAGCTGGGCGTACCATCATGACAACAGAACCTAAGTTTGTACCTAACCAGGCTGTGCTAGTTAATGTCGGTGAAGGTTTGGATGTGAGTGTTAGATTAGTTGATTGTGTTGGATACTCTGTTCCAGGTGCAAGAGGTTATGAGGATGAAAATGGTCCTCGTATGATTCAAACACCATGGTATGAAGAAGCCATTCCATTTAACGAAGCTGCAGAAATTGGAACGCGCAAAGTTATTTTGGATCATTCAACAATTGGAGTTGTCGTAACTACAGACGGTTCCATTGGAGAAATTCCACGTAGAGATTATGTGGATGCGGAAGAGCGTGTTGTAAATGAGTTGAAGGAAGTTGGAAAACCATTCATTATCGTGGTCAACACAGTAAACCCATTGCATCCAGAAACAGAAAAACTTAGAGAGCATTTGAATGAAAAGTACGATATTCCAGTACTTGCTTTAGATGTAGAGAACATGCGTGAAGATGATGTGACTCAAGTTCTAAGAGAAGCTTTATATGAATTCCCAGTACTTGAAGTAAACGTAAATCTACCTAGCTGGATTATGGTACTTAAAGAAAACCACTGGCTTCGCGAAAATTTCCATGCTTGTGTTCGCGAAACTGTGAAAGATATTAAACGCTTAAGAGATGTAGATCGACTTGTTCAAAACTTTCAAGAATACGATTTCATTAACTCAGCTCGATTATCTGAAGTTGAAATGGGTAGTGGAATTGCAGAAATTGACTTATATGCTCCTGAAGAATTATACGATGAAGTGTTAAAAGAAATCGTTGGTGTGGAGATTAGAGGTAAAGATCATCTATTAGAGATTATGCAGGAATACTCTTCTGCTAAAGCAGAATACGACCTTGTTGCAGACGCTCTAAAAATGGTTAAACAAACAGGCTATGGTGTAGCAGCTCCTGCATTACAAGATATGAGCCTCGATGAACCTGAAATTATAAGACAAGGAGCAAGATTTGGTGTTCGATTAAAAGCTGTTGCCCCATCTATCCATATGATAAAAGTAGATGTTGAGTCAGAATTTGCTCCAATTATCGGCACTGAAAAACAAAGTGAAGAGTTAGTTAAATATTTAATGCAAGACTTTGAGGATAACCCTCTAAGTATTTGGAGTTCAGATATATTTGGTAGAAGCTTATCTTCAATCGTTCGCGAAGGTATCCAAGCTAAGTTAAGTTTGATGCCTGAAAATGCAAGATATAAGCTTAAGGAAACTCTGGAACGTATCATAAATGAGGGTAACGGCGGTTTAATTGCTATTATTCTTTAAGCATTACATAAAAATCTCACTTAAATCAGTGAGATTTTTTGTTTTTTGGTAAAAAAATTCAAAAAATCTCCTTATTTCGCTGATTTATCAAGGGTTTTATAGATTTTTACCTTGTTTTGGATATTTTTTTGTGATAATCTTTTTTACAGAATTACGCAAGGTTATTGTTTGAATAATCTTTTTTATCAAACGAGCGTTGTGTAAGTATAATTTTCTATTTACTTGTTAAGTAATGAGAAGAGAGAAATTTCAATCGAAAGATTGTAGCATAATGTTTTGAGGAGGTGAAACACATGAACAAAACTGAATTAGTATCTGCTGTAGCTGAGGCTGCTCAATTCTCAAAGAAGGATGCTGCTAAAGCTGTTGAGGCTGTAATTGACGTTGTAACTGAAGCTTTGAAACAAGGCGAAAAAGTTCAAATTATTGGCTTTGGTAACTTCGAAGTAAGAACTCGTGCAGCTCGTAAAGGTTTGAACCCTAAAACGAAGGAACAAATCGATATTCCTGCAAGTAAAGTTCCTGCATTTAAACCTGGTAAAGCTCTTAAAGACCAAGTTAAATAATTTTTACATAATACATATGTAAATAGAAAACACAATTCAGAAGAATTGTGTTTTCTTTTTTTATAGTCTAAATTCTAACAAAACAATTACATTGTTCTTATTTTATGATATCTTTTATGTTATTGAAAACTAAAGTGTGAGATTTTTGCAGATAATTTATTGTAGGTGAAAACATGAAAGATTTTGATCATAAGAAAATTCAATTGGCTGTACGAATGATTTTGGAAGCAATTGGCGAAGATCCGGATAGAGAAGGTTTATTAGAGACTCCTGCTAGAGTAGCAAGAATGTATGAAGAAGTATTTCAAGGACTAAATCAAGATCCACGTGAGCACGTAAAAACCGTGTTTAGTGAAGACCATGAGGAACTTGTGTTAGTTAAAGATATACCTTTCTTTTCTATATGTGAGCACCATTTAGTTCCTTTCTTTGGAAAAGCGCATGTTGCTTATATACCTAAAAACGGAAAAGTTACAGGCTTAAGTAAGCTTGCCAGAACTGTAGAAACAATTTCAAAAAGACCTCAATTGCAAGAACGGATAACTTCAACCATTGCAAATGTTTTGATGGAAGAGTTAGAACCAAGGGGAGCAATGGTTATTTTAGAAGCAGAGCACATGTGCATGACTATTCGAGGGGTGAAAAAACCAGGGACTTCAACTGTAACTTCTGCGGTTAGAGGAATTTTTGCTAAAGATGCTCGTACACGCTCTGAAGTACTTAGTCTAATAAAAAATTAACCCTACAAAGGGTTTTTTGTTATAATTAAATCTTGTGAAGATGTAAATGATATGCGTCAGGACTATTTTGTCAAAAATATAAAAAAAAGTGAAACAAGAAATGATGTGTACAGATTGGAAATGCAAATAATAACCAACAATGTTGTAAAAATGATAGAAGAAAAGCTATTTCACCCTTTATTAAATGAAAAAATGGCTAAGCCTATTCTAGATATTGAAAAACTTCAATTTTTTATAAAAATTTTTACTAAAGCCGGGATTTCAAATGAGAAAATTGAGGAATTAACAACCGCAATCATGATCATGCAAATTGCTTTAGATACTCATGATATGGTAACTAATGCTGGAAATGATGAATCCACGTTGTTTAATAGACAGTTAATTATTTTAGCTGGTGACTATTACAGTGGTCTCTATTATCAAATGCTTGCTAACTTTGAAAACAAACCTCTCTTAGACAAATTATCTGAGGCAATTAAAGAAATTAATGAATGGAAAATTATTGCTCAATATGAGATTACATCTATTGAAACCTTGAAGTTGGCTAAACTAAAAATTGATACTTTGTTACTTATGAAAACTTGTGAGGCTTTAGGTGAAGTAGAATTAATTCAAGAAATAGAGCTGAACTTTAGTAGTAGATGAGGAATAATAAAGGAGAAAAGCAATGAAAGAACGAACAAAAGCTGAAAAGGTCCACGAAGTTTTTGAGAATATTTACGAAAACTATGACAAGATGAATTCAATTATAAGCTTTAAACAGCATGTATTTTGGCGTAACAATACAATGAAGCAAATGAATGTTCAACCAGGACAATCTGCTTTAGACCTCTGTTGTGGAACCGCAGACTGGACGATTGCCATTGCAAAGAAAACTGGTAAGGGTAGTAAAGTTTTTGGTCTAGATTTTAGCGAAGGCATGCTTTCAGTAGGTAAGGAAAAGGTTAAGAAAGAAGGACTCTCCGATACTGTAACATTGATACACGGAAATGCTATGGAATTACCTTTCGAAAATAACACTTTTGATTATGTTACGATTGGTTTTGGATTAAGAAATGTCCCTGACTATTTAACAGTTTTAAAAGAAATGAATCGAGTGCTAAAACCCGGTGGGATGGCTATATGTTTAGAAACATCACAACCTTCCTTACCGATTTACAAACAATTATTTAATTTCTATTTTGGTTACATAATGCCTGTATTTGGTAAAGTATTTGCGAAAAGTTTTAACGAATATTCATGGCTGCAGGAATCGACAAAAGGTTTCGTATCAAAAAAAGAATTGGTAAAATTATTTGAAAAAGCCGGCCTTACAAATGTGACATATAAATCACATAGCGGCGGAGCAGCAGCAACTCATTACGGTTTTAAGAAATAAGGATAACGAATTAGATTAGAAAGAAGTAACGGTGATTAAATGATAATCCCTTTATTTATTACAAAATATAAAAAAGATATTACCATCGTAGAAAAAGAACTTGAACACTTGAAAAATTCAAATTCAGCAATTGTTCGAGAATCAACTCAACATCTGTTTAAGTCAGGTGGTAAAAGAATACGACCTATTTTTGGGATGCTTTGCGCAAGATTTGGTGAGTATGATATTCATAAAATAAAATATCCTGCTTCTGTTATAGAATTAATTCACTCGGCATCCTTAGCTCATGATGATGTCATTGATGTTGCTGACTTACGCCGTGGAGCATCAACCATTGGTTCCAAATGGAATAACCAAGTTGCGACCTATACCGGTGATTATATATTCGCTCATGCTCTTTTATTGATGTCCAAGATAGAGAATCCAATAGCACATAAAATTTTATCTAATGCTATTGTAGAGGTTTGCCTGGGAGAACTTGATCAAATACGGGACAAATATGATTTTGATCAAAGTCTAGAGAATTACTTAAAGAGGATAGAACGCAAAACTGCGCTGCTTATTGCAATTGCAGGTCAACTTGGAGCCGTAGCTGCTGGTGTTGATGAAGCAATCCATCAGAAATTATATGACTTTGGATATAACGTAGGGATGTCGTTCCAAATTATTGACGATATACTTGATTTAACATCTTCAGAAAAAGATTTAGGTAAACCAGCAGGAAGCGATCTTCACCAAGGCAATGTGACATTACCTGTGCTTTATGCTATGGAAGATCCTGATCTTAAACGAATGATTTCATCAGTACATAAAGAAATGCCGCAAAAAGAATTGTTACCCATTTTAGATCGAATTCGACAAACAGATGCCATTGATAGATCTTATAAAATGTCTCAAGAATACCTAAAAAAAGCATTGGATATTCTAGAGTCTCTTCCAGAAAACAAACATAAAAAAAATCTCGTAGAAATTGCGAAATATCTAGGTAAACGTAAATACTAGAAATTATTCATTATTTTAAAAACCTGCGCTTGTAATAAGCGCTTTTTTTGTGTGTAAAATGATTTTAAAGATTTTAATGCACAAATCAACAAAAAAAGAGATAATCACTTTTAAATTTAGGTTTGTGGACTTTAATAGTCCATATTCTATTGTCATATGCAAAAAATTCTGGTAGGATTTTCAAGTGTCATAATTTTTATTGGGGTGAAAAATATGGAAAGAACATACTTAATGGTAAAACCAGACGGAGTTCAAAGAAACTTAGTTGGTGAAATTATTTCTCGTTTTGAGAAAAAAGGTTTCAAATTATTAGGGGCAAAATTGATGATGGTTACAGAGGAAATGGCAAAAACTCACTATGCAGAACATGCAGAAAAGCCATTCTTTGGTGAATTAGTTGGTTTCATTACAGCAGGCCCAGTTTTTGCTATGGCTTGGGAAGGTGAAAATGTAGTTGAAATCGCTCGTAAGATGATGGGTGGAACAAAGCCAGCAGACGCTGCTTCTGGAACAATTCGTGGTGACTTCGCTGCAACAATGGGTAAAAATATTATTCATGGTTCAGACTCTGTGTCAAGTGCAGAAAGAGAATTAGCTATTTTCTTCAAAGAAGGCGAACTTTTAGATTACAATAAGCGCATTGATGTTTGGGTATATTAAACATATACATTTGCTAAACATTTTTAGAGATACATATTAAATCATGGTTTCCTTTTAAGGAAACCATTTTTTTTGCTATAATCATTTCATCCCATTTAAGAAGAGAGTTGGCATTATATGAGATTTTTAACTGCAGGTGAGTCACACGGACCAAAGTTAACAGCTATTATAGAGGGACTTCCGGCGGGACTGAAAGTACTTAAAGAAGATATTGACTTACAACTTGAAAGACGCCAAAAAGGTTATGGACGTGGACATCGTATGGCAATTGAAACTGATAAAGTAGAAATTACATCAGGCATACGACATGGACGTACAATTGGTTCTCCAGTGACTCTAACGGTAGAAAATAAAGATTGGACTCATTGGACTAAAATAATGAATATTGGGCTTGAAGATTTTGAATTATCAGATGAAATGCAAAGAAAAATAACCCGTCCAAGACCAGGACATGCAGATTTAGTAGGTGGTATAAAGTACGGACATCGTGATATGCGTAACGTTTTAGAGCGTTCATCAGCAAGAGAAACGACAATGCGTGTAGCAATTGGTGCAATTGCTAAGAACTTACTACAAGAACTTGGAATTACAGTCTACTCCCATGTTGTTGAAATTGGTGGTGTTAAATCAAAGTTACCGTTTGAAGGAGACTATGAAAGTCTTGGTGAAATAGCTGAAAACTCACCAGTACGCTGTATTGATGTGGAATCAGAAAAAAGAATGATGTTGACCATAGACGATGCAAAAGCGAATGGTGACACCGTTGGAGGCATTGTTGAGGTCATAGTTACAGGACTTCCATCTGGAGTTGGAAGTTATGTACACTATGATCGTAAAATTGATACAAAGATTGCAGCAGCAATTATGAGCATCCAAGCATTTAAGGGTGTAGAGTTTGGAATTGGTTTTGAAATGGCTCATCTTCCTGGTAGTCAAGTTCATGATGAAATTTTATGGAATGTTAATAATGGCTATACTAGACGGACGAATCGTTTAGGTGGAGTAGAAGGTGGTATGACTACAGGGATGCCTTTAATAGTGCGTGCCGTAATGAAACCCATTTCAACGCTATATAAGCCGCTTCAATCGGTAGATATAGACACTAAAGAAGTTTACACTGCAAATATAGAACGTTCAGATACATGTGCGGTTCCTGCAGCAGCAATGATTGCTGAAAATGTCGTTGCATGGGAACTAGCAGTGGCGATTGTAGAACAGTTTTATTCGGATACAATGGATTCACTAAAAAATTCTGTTGAGCTGCAAAGAAAAGTTGCGAGGGAATTTTAATGAAAGAATTAGTTATCCAAACAAGTTCAAAAAGTTATCCCGTTTATGTTGGAGATAATGGTATTTCAGCGTTATCGTATTTCTGTAAATTAAAAATGAACCAATCCAATCCAATCTTGCTTATTACTGACAGAAATATTCCAAACAACTACGTTGATGATGTGGTTTCATGTCTTCGTTCCGAAGGTTTTAATGTGTCCGTTTTTAAAGTTCCATCAGGGGAAGGCGCAAAGCAGTTTGAAGTCTATCAAGAATGTATAACTTTTTGCATCAAAAAGGAATTAAATAGACAAAGCTTGATTATTGCATTTGGCGGTGGAGTTGTTGGAGATTTAGCTGGATTTGTCGCAGCTACCTACTTAAGAGGAGTCCGTTATTTACAAATGCCCACAACTTTACTAGCACATGATAGTGCAATAGGTGGAAAGGTTGCAATCAATCATCCACTTGGGAAGAATTTGATAGGTGCATTTCATCAACCAGAAACCGTCATTTTTCATTTGCCATTTTTAGATACTTTACCGGAAAGAGAACTCCTTTCTGGCTTTGCTGAAATCATAAAGGAAGCATTAATTGGAGATGCAAAACTATTAAAAAATATAATGCTAGAAGTAGGTAAAATTAAAGATATTCATACATCAAGTCTTGAAGACTGGATTTGTTCTGCTATGAAGGTCAAATCAAAAATTGTGGCTGAAGATGAGAAAGAAAATGGGGTACGAGCATTTTTGAACTTTGGCCATACTCTAGGACATGCTATTGAGGGCGCACAGAAGATAAATTCCAGATCTCATGGTGAATGTGTCGCAATCGGCGTTCTTTTTGCACTAAGACTAAGTATGGAATTAACAAGGTTGCATTTTGATATTACTGAATTTGAAAATTGGCTTAAAAGTTTAGGGTATTTGAAATTACAAAAAGATGAATTTACTAAGCATGAATTAATTGAATTTTTAAAAAGAGATAAAAAAGTACAGAATGGAAAAGTAGATTTTGTTTTATTACAAAAAATAGGGAAACCAATGATAAAAGAACTAGATTTTGATTACTTGGAAGATAAGATTGGAGAATTTCTTGATGAAATTGGATTTTACGAATCGTAGTTTAAACTGTGATATCGAAGTTCCGGGAGATAAATCAATCTCACATCGTGCTATTATGTTTGGTGCGATTGCTCATGGTGACACGCATATTAAGGGGTTTCTATATAGTGAAGACTGCAAAAGTACCTTGTCCTGCTTTAGACAACTTGGAGTTGAAATCAAAGAATTAGAAAATGAAATCATTGTTCATGGTAAGGGTATTCAGGGGCTAAAGAAACCATTGGAGCATTTAGACGTTGGTAATTCAGGTACAACCATTCGTTTAATGTCAGGGTTACTGGCAGGGTCTGCTATTTCAGCAACGCTTTTTGGAGATGCTTCGATAGCAAAAAGACCAATGGCAAGAGTAATAAAACCATTATCCGAAATGGGTGCAAACATTAAGGGGAGCATAGATGGTAATTATGCACCTATAAAAGTTACCGGAACGCAACTTAAAGGAATTACATATAAAATGCCAATTGCGAGTGCACAAGTAAAGTCAGCTATTTTACTCGCTGGAATTCATGCTGAAGGAGAAACGAGAGTTATTGAACCAAATCCTTCTCGGGATCATACAGAGCGTTTTTTGAGAGCCTTTGGTGGTGCTATTTTTACTGAAAATAATGAAATCGTTATAAAAGGGAACCAACAATTACATGGTCAACTCTTACATATACCAGGTGACATATCTTCTGCTGCATTTTGGATGGTGGCAGCAGCTATTACGCCCGGAAGTGAAGTGAAACTATTAAAAGTTGGTCTAAATCCAACACGAACTGGCATTATTGATGTCATGAAAGAAATGGGATCAGATATAGAAATTGAGGAATTAGAAAGTACTGGAGAACCATATGGAAATATCATTGTAAGGTACTCTAATCTTCGAGGAACAGTCATAGATGGTGAACTGATCACAAGATTAATTGATGAAATACCAATTATTGCTCTACTTGCAACCCAAGCACTGGGGCAAACAACGATCCGTAACGCTGAAGAACTTCGAGTTAAGGAAACTGACCGAATCGCTGCAACCTCTGAACAACTGAGCCTACTGGGTGCAAATATTATTCCTACTAAAGATGGACTGATAATAAAAGGTGGAAGTAAGTTATTTGGAGCAGAAGTGGATTCGTGTGGTGATCACCGAATTGGGATGATGCTTGCAGTATCAGCACTAGTTACAGATGGCCCTGTAATTTTAAATAACGCTGATGCAATAGCAGTATCATACCCAACTTTTATAAATGATTTAAATAAAAATTTGTGTTAGTAATAAACGTCGAGTCATGGAAAGAATGGTACTTTATGAATATTGAAATGATACGAAGATCAGTCAACAGTGGTGATCTTAATGAACTCCAGTCTGCGGTTAGTATGTTGATAGCAAATGAGGATTCAAATGAAATTTTTGTAGCAGCAGAAGAATTATCAACTTATGGATTTCTTGAGGAAGCACAGGTTCTTTATGAAGAAATACTCGAGAGACATCCTGAGGAAAAAATTCTATATGTGAATTTAGCAGAAATTTTACTTGAATTATCACAAGAGGAAGTAGCACTGAATTTGTTGGAGAATGTTGTTGAGGGTGACGAACTTTATCCAAGTGCATTAATTCTGATGGCAGATTGTTACGAAAGTATTGGCTTAACAGAAGTTAGTGAAGAGAAGCTATTAAAGGCAAAATCTATACTACCTAATGATCCTGTGACCTCTTTTGCATTAGCTGAAATCTATTTTGCTCATGGCAATATAAATAAGTCTCTTGATTTGTATATGTCTATTACATTAGAAAATATAAATGGGATTTCGATAGCTAATCGTATTGGTAATTGTTTAGTAATTCTAGGACGTTTTGAAGAATCACTGATGTACTTTGAAAAAGCTGAAAAGAATGTCAAAGAGATTAATTTTTACTTTGAATACGGACTTGCAGCATATAGTTCAGAAAACTATGAATTGGCTATCCGTCAATTTAAAAAATTGTTAGAAATGGATCAAGAATATCAGTCAGCTTATCTGTATCTTTCAAAGTGTTATGAAAAAACAGAAGATTTTAATCTAGCCATTCTAACTGCAAAAAAAGGTCTAGAACTTGATGAGTATCAGAAGGAACTAAGATATTACTTGGCTCAATTATATATTCTAAAAAATGATTTAGATCAATCTGTAAAAATTTTGCAAGAAACAATCGCTATTGATCCTACTTACCTTGAAGCTGTATTGACATTGGCTAAGCTATATATTCAGTTAGAGGACTATGCTCTGGCTGTAGACTTGATAGAAGAGATTCAAAAAGAGAATGAAGAAGACCCACAGTTTGCATGGATTCTTGCATCTTCATACAATGGACTTGAAAATTTTAAAAAGGCAGAAAAATACTACAGAGAAGCTAAAACTCTCTTTTCCGACAATGTAGAATTTCTGGAAGAATACGCTGAATTTCTAATAGAAGAAGGAAAAAGGGATGATGCGAAGGAAGTTATAATAAACCTATTAAAAATAGATCCAACAAACGAATCTTATCTTGAAGCAATAGATAGAATCTAGATTTTATTTTTTTAGAAACCTTGAGAATGAAACACGTAATAGTGATTCACTTTCAAGGTTCTTTTTAATTCAAAATAAGTTTAGATTCTAATCTTGTCCTGTCCATCATAATTTAAACTAGAGGAATAGGTTTATTGGGGGGAAGGACTTGAAGCAATTTATTGTAAAATTAATTATCATAATTGTAGTTATGTTTAATATTCCAACTATCATGTTCGCATCTAGCACATCTCCAATAAGTAAGCTAGATGACATCATAGATCAAACATTACGACTCGTTGCAGTCGGGAAAAATGCTGAAGCAGAAAAACTCATGTTGCAGTTCGATAAGGAATTTAAATCTTATTCTAATGCGAATAAACAACTTTCTGAGAATGAATTTTTAATTATTTCAAAAGCACAACAAGAATCAATTGAAGTTTTCAAGAACTCGGCAGAAAGTAAGGAACTTCACAACAAAGTGACTTCCCTAAGACTTGCAGTTGATGCACTTGAAGATAACGGAAAACCGTTGTGGTTAGAAATGAAAGAGCCAATCAATATAACAATTAAAAACATTGAAAAGGCAATAGATAACAAAGATTATGACCAATACAATTTTTACTTTAACTTGTTGTTAACTCAGTACCAAAAAATTGTCCCAGCGATGAAGTTAGACGTAGAAAAGTCTACTTTCCAATCAATTGATCAAAAAATTCAAGGTATTGAGGCTTCTAGAAGACAAATTTTTCTTGATGATTCAAGCCATTCACAAATTATTGAGTTAAAAACTGAGTTGAATGGTGTATTCCAGACTGTTTTAATTGAATCGACTGAACCATCTTTAATTTGGGTCATTTCGACTACTGGAGGTATTATTTTAATAACGCTTTCTTATGTAGGCTGGAGAAAATATGCGGCTGAAAAAAAAGAAGCAGATAAAAGAACAAAAAAAATTTCCTGAAACTTTATTAAATAATTTTCGTATTAATTGACTGTTTAATGTGAGACTAATCTATGACAAACAAAAAAATGTAGTCTAGAGTAGTTTGACAAGTTAAACAGTCAATTTTAAAATGAATAAAAAAGTTTTACGGAGGAAATATGGGTAATTACTTAATCTATCTTGCCATTGTATCAATCATCCCACTTGTTGCACAATTACGAGTGAAAAGAGCGTTTGCAACTTATTCTAAAGTAGCTTCAACGTATGGCTTATCAGGCGCAGAGGTTGCACGTAAGGTTTTAGATTCTAATGGTTTGTATGACGTACGTGTTGAAGCTGTAAATGGTTATTTAAATGATCATTATGATCCTAGAAAAAAAGTTGTTAGACTTTCTGCAGAAAATTATAATAGTCGTTCATTAGCAAGTACAGCTATTGCTGCTCATGAATGCGGACATGCTTTACAGGATGCTGAAAATTATGGATTCCTACGTCTAAGAAGCGCTTTAGTTCCAATCGCTTCGTTTGGTTCAAATGTATCTTGGGTTTTGATTATGATAGGTATCTTAGCAACAATTTCAAATTTAGTTCTACTAGGAATTATTTTTATGTTCGGTGCAGTTCTGTTTCAAATCGTTACATTACCTGTAGAATTCAATGCTTCTTCAAGAGCAATGGACCAAGTTGTTTCTTTGGGAATTATTCAAAATGCAGAAGAAAGAAATACTAAAAAAGTTCTAAGTGCCGCAGCCATGACTTATGTAGCAGCCGCAGCAGTAGCTATATTAGAACTTTTACGTTTGATTTTAATCTTTACTGGTATGAACCGTAGCGATGATTAATTTTATGTAACTTTGATAAAATACCTGATTTAAAATTAGGATTTTATCAAAGCTTTTATACTTATATTTTATTAAATTTATATTTAGTTCTATCGTATAAAAATTACGAATTTTTTAAAACTTTTCTAGAGGTAGCCTATTTTCATCGAATGTAAATCCTTCTCCAAGTACTTCGTGTACAATAGATATGGTTATAAATGCATGTGGGTCAACAGAAAGGACAATTTCTTTTACTTGTTGTATCTCGCTTTTTTTCTTTAGAAATTTCTTGTGCAACAGCGTTAGAACGTTCACTTATAACAGTAATTGCACGACTCTCGTATAGACCATCATTCATAAAATCGATAATTCTTGTCGTAATGTAAACTGCAACTAAAGTGTACATTGCTTGCTTGTAGTTTAAGTAAAAAACAAGAGATGCGACCAAAATGAAAATATCGATGACAAACATTGCTCTACCTGAACTTATACCAAATTTCTTATGTATAATTTTAACGATGATATCTACTCCACCTGTCGTTCCGCCAAAACGAAAAATCATTCCTAAACCAAGGCCAGCAAAAACACCGGCGTAAAGTGCTGCAAGCATAAGATCATCAGCTAAAGGCATGTGAAATTGGAAATGTTCAAAAATTGCTAGCCAGATGGATAAGCAAGCTGTTCCGATAATCGTATACAACATTGTTTTCTTACCGAGCATTTTCCAACCAATAAAAAATACGGGAACATTTAAAAGAAAATAGGATATAGATGTTTTAATACCTAGAGTAAAGTGTAAAATAAGTGAAATACCTGTAAAACCACCTTCCGCAAGTTGATTTTCAATATTAAAATGAATTAAACCGAATGCAACAATAGCAGTGCCGATAAATATAATAAAAACTTTCTTTAGTTGAAAAATTGGAATCATGGAGAAACCTCTTATCTTATTTGCTTATGTACTTAACAGAAATTCTAACTTAAATACTCGCGATTTTCTAGCACTTCCTTTATGATTGATTCAAATAAAAAAAATAAAATTTTTTAATGAGGTGTAAAGTGGAAATGATTAAAATAGTTCTTGCAGGCCCACGTGGAAAAATGGGCCAACAGGTTGTAAATATGATTCACAATCACGAAAATTTTAAGCTAATTGGTGTTATTGATTCTAAGAATAATGGAATGTACTTACATGAGGTTATTGAAACTAACATAAAAGATGTGACAGTATATGAGAACTGTGAAGAAGCATTAACTACTCTAAAGCCTGATGTTTTTGTAGACTTTACAAATCCTACTACTGGTAAAATTCACACTGAAATTGCATTAAGACTTGGAGTTAAATCTGTTATTGGTACTTCAGGCTTTAATAGTTCAGATGTTGAACGTTTACAAGAAATTGCCTCTAAGAATCAGACTGGTTGCATAATTGCTCCAAACTTTGCATTAGGTGCGGTTCTTATGATGAAATTTTCACAAATGGCTGCCAAGTTTTATAATGAAGCTGAAATTATAGAACTTCATCATAATCAAAAGAAAGATGCTCCATCTGGAACAGCAATTAAGACTGCTGAAATGATATCTCAGGAATGGAAATCAGAAATTCCTACTATTCATAGTGTTCGACTGCCAGGTCTAATCGCTCATCAAGAAGTATTATTTGGAGGACAAGGAGAAACTTTAAAAATTCGCCATGATTCTTTGGATCGGAACTCCTTCATGAAGGGTGTAGCAATTTCCATTAATACTGTTCAACAGTTAGACAGTCTAGTGTATGGACTAGAAAATATTCTTTTTTAAATATTTCATAAAATTCGCAACTAATAATTTAGTAAAAATGGGGAAATCAATTGAGAAAATTAAAAATAGGAATAGTATGTTATCCAACTGTAGGCGGCTCTGGAATCGTTGCTACTGAACTAGGTAAAAGCTTAGCAGAAAAAGGACATGAAATTCATTTTATTTCTTCTAGTGTACCTTTTCGATTAAATAAAAGGGTACCAAATGTGTATTTTCATCAATCTGAAGCAGATCAGTACTCTGTATTTCAATATCCGCCTTATACATTACCGTTGGCAAGTAAAATTGCTGAGATTGCAAAATTAGAGAATTTAGATATCATACATACACATTATGCTGTCCCTCATGCTGTATGTGGAATTTTAGCTAAACAAATGACCCATAACCAATTAAAAGTTGTTACAACGCTCCACGGAACGGATATAACCATTCTAGGTCAAGATTCCTCATGGGCAGAGGTTATAAAATTTGCGATTGAAAAGTCAGATGCAGTTACTGCAGTTTCAAATTCTTTAAAGCATGAGACGATGGAAGTTATACATCCAGATCAACAAATTGAAACAATTTATAATTTTGTAAACCCAACCCATTTTTCTAGGATTAATACTGATTTGAAAAATGAATTGGGAATAGAACCACATGAAAAGGTTATCTTACATGTATCTAATTTTAGAAAAGTAAAACAGATTGATGATATCGTTCATGCATTCGCTTTAACATTACAATCTGTTCAAGCAAAACTATTACTAGTTGGAGACGGTCCAGAGTGGTCTGCAGTACATAAGTTAGCAGTTGATCTAGGTATTCAGGATCAAATTCTCATGTTAGGAAAACAAGAAAACCTACAAGAAATTTACTCCATTTCCGATGCATTTTTACTTTTATCAAGTAAAGAAAGCTTTGGGGTTGTCCTATTGGAAGCAATGGCATGTGGAGTTCCATGTATCGGAACAAATATAGGTGGTATTCCTGAGGTTATACGAGATAATGAAAATGGTTTCATTGTACCAAATCAGGATATCGAATATACTAGCGCTAGATTAGTAGAATTACTCACAAATGACCAACTTCAAGAAAGATTCTCTAAACAAGCACTGTTAACTGTTCAAGAACATTTTTTACCAGAAAATATAATCTGCCAATATGAAGATCTGTACTACCGAGTATTAGATCAAGTGGAGGAGAAAGTTTGACAAATCTTTTTGAACAAGCAAAACCAATCATAAAAACATTAAAACAAAACGGATATGAGGCGTATTTTGTTGGCGGCTCTGTCCGTGATTTTGTCATGGGTAGAGATATTAATGATATTGACATTGCTACTTCTGCTTTTCCTGATGAGGTGAAAGCAGTTTTTGAACGTACGATTGACATTGGTATTCAACACGGCACAGTCCTTGTTTTATCAGGTGAAGATAAGTACGAGATCACTACTTTTAGAACTGAATCAACTTATAGTGATTTTAGAAGACCCGATTCAGTTCAATTTGTAAGGAGTTTATTAGAAGATTTAAAACGACGTGATTTTACTATGAACGCACTTGCAATGGATGAGAATGGTAAAGTTTACGATTACTTCGAGGGAAAAATAGATATAGAAAATAAAGTAATTCGGGCTGTAGGAATTCCTTCATTACGTTTCAATGAAGATGCACTCCGAATGCTTCGAGCTATTCGATTTCAATCTCAGTTGGGTTTTCAAATTGAAGAGGGAACATTATTAGCGATAAAACAGAATGCTGAGAATTTAAACTATATTTCTCAAGAAAGAATTACAATTGAATTTGAGAAAATATTAATGGGAAAACACTCTAACTTAGCTCTTCAGTCGCTTGTAGAGTCAGGTTTAGCTAGTTGCCTACAGGAATTGAGTAATTTCCACAATAGCTTAACACGCGTTAATTTTGACACTTTAGAAACAATTGAGGAAAAATGGGCTAAGCTATTTATCGAATTGAAAATTGATCCGAAATTATTCCTAGTAAAATGGAAATGTTCAAGTGAGAAAATCTGTAAAGTAAAATCGTTAGTAAATTGTCATTATGATGTACTAAATTCAGGATGGACAAACCGAATCTTGTTTAATTATGGTCTTGAAACATCTCTGAGTGTCGAAAAATTAAAACTAGGAAGAGATTCTAATAGGGCATATATTGAAGGTCTATTCCAAAAACTCAATCTAAAATCGAAACAAGATTTAGCCATAAGAGGGCAAGATTTAATAGGATGGACGAATCAAAAAGGTGGCCCTTGGTTAGGTGAAATGATTGAAAAGATTACAGATGAAGTCTTAAACGGGTACCTGGTTAATGATAAGGAGAAAATCAAAGAATGGGTATTATCAAACATGATTTAAACAATGTAATCAATTTTGATAAATTGGCAATTTCGACCGGTTGGTTAGGGAAACATCTTAAGTGTTTCAATCGAATTGATTCTACACAGTCTGTCGCCAAAGATATTGCAAATGAGAGTCCTAATGGTACGATTGTTCTTAGTAATGAACAAACATCAGGTAAAGGAAGATTAAATAGAAAGTGGTTTTCATCATCCAATAATGGGCTTTGGATGAGCGTTATTATGAAACCAAATCTCGAACCACAAGTAGTTTCTCAACTTACTTTATTAACTTCTGTGGCAATTGCACAGACTTTAAAAGAATTTCAAATTAAAGCTGAGATCAAATGGCCAAATGACTGTGTGGTAAATGGGAAAAAAATTGCAGGTGTTCTCACTGAAGCATCTATTACTGAAAATGTAATTGACTTCGTTGTCATTGGAATAGGCATAAACCTTTTTCAATGCAAAGATGGTTTTCCAGAGGAAATTCAAAATACGGCTACTTCAATGAAACTGATATCAGAATACTCTTATTCAAAGTTTCAGGTTTTTGAAAAATTAATAGTAAATTTAGAAGAGTTAATAAACCAATTTATGGATAGCGGATTTTCACCAATTCGTGAAAAATGGCTCTCAAATACCACATCTATTGGAAAATCCGTTTTTGTTGATATGGGCCAAAAAAAGGAGTTTGGAACAATTAGTGGGTTATCATCTGAAGGGTATTTACTCCTAAAAATAGATGAAAAACATACTGTTCCTATCCTATTTGGAGATGTACACTTTTTGTAATTTCGTGAAAAATTTATTATAATGATTTTAGGGCGATATCTAAACGAATTGCACCTTAAAATTAAAATCAACAAATACAAAGAAATCTGCACGTAGCTTAGGACCGTGACAGAGGGATAAAGATATAAAACAATCCTTCTACGACTATGCTCGTTAGAAGTTTTTTTATTTGTTCAAAGGAGTTTATGATGAAAACTGTAACTGACTTTTACAAAATGAAAGAAAATGCTGAAAAAATTTCAATGATAACAGCTTATGATTTTCCCTCTGCAAAACTGGTTGAAAAGTCTGGTGCTGATATTCTATTAGTAGGAGACTCCTTGGGTATGGTTGTCTTAGGATATGATTCAACAGTTCCAGTAACTATGGATGATATGATTCATCACTCGAAGGCTGCTCGTCGAGGTGCACCAAATACATTTATTGTTAGTGACATGCCATTTGGTTCTTACCATATTTCGGATAGTGATACAGTTCGTAATAGTGCACGGTTTTTACAAGAATCTAATGTAAATGCAATTAAGTTAGAAGGGCCATTTCCAGATAAAATTAAACTTTTAACAGCTGCAGGGATACCTGTTGTGGCTCATCTCGGCTTGACTCCACAATCTGTAGGAATTCTTGGCGGATACAAAGTACAAGGCAAAACGGCTTCTGATGCAGAAAAAATAATGAACGATTCCATTGCTGTTCAGGAAGCAGGAGCAATCATGTTAGTGTTAGAATGCGTGCCTAAAGAGCTTTCTGCTCACATTTCAAAAAAATTACACATACCAGTTATCGGAATCGGTGCTGGTGTGGATACAGATGGTCAGGTTCTTGTATACCATGACATCATTCAATATGGGATTGATCGCACTGCAAAATTTGTTAAAACGTACGCAAATGTAAATGCTATAACAGAGGAAGCTCTTACTCATTTTGTAAACGATGTTAAATCAGGTGAATTTCCATCAAATGAACATTCTTTTAAAGGAAACAAAGATGAGCTTGGTTTTCTCTATGGAGGAAAATAATGAAGGTAGTTCGTAAAATTTCAGAATTAAGAGGTCTAATTCAATTAGAGAAAAACCTAGGTAAAAAAATTGGCTTTGTTCCAACCATGGGTTATTTACACGAAGGGCATGCTTCTTTATTAAGTCATGCAAGAACTGAAAATGATGTAGTTATTTTAAGTATTTTTGTAAATCCTACTCAATTTGGTCCAAATGAAGACTTTGACTCTTACCCTCGTGACTTTGAACGTGATGAAAAAATTGCCTCTAAAGAGGGTGTTGATTACATTTTTTATCCATCAGTACTCGAAATGTATGGTGATAACGCAACTGTATCTGTTGTCGTCAAGGATCGTAACGACGTTCTTTGTGGTAAATCTAGACCAGGTCATTTTGATGGTGTTGTAACTGTTGTAAGTAAACTTTTTAATATTGTAAATCCCTCAAAAGCCTATTTTGGTAAAAAGGATGCACAACAATTAGCAATCATACAGGGATTAGTTAGAGATTTAAATTTCGATATTGAGATTATTGGTGTTGATATTAAAAGAGAACTGGACGGACTAGCTTTAAGTTCCCGAAATGTTCGATTGTCTATTGAAGAACGTGAAAATGCACCAATGCTCTATGAATGCTTAAAAGAAACAAGAAAAATGTTTGAAGAGTCAAATGATCTCGATAATGCAATACGCTCCACTAAAGCAAAATTAATGGAAAATCAATTAGGAAGTTTAGATTATTTAGAAATCCTTTCTTACCCAGAGCTTAAGAAGCCAGATAAAAAAACTACTACATTTATTGTAGCAATCGCCTTTAGATATTCTACAGTAAGGCTAATAGATAATATAATTTTTAAAAAAGAAAGTGAAAAAATGGAGATTAAAAATGTATAGAACAATGATGACTGCCAAATTGCACCGCGCTACTGTAACAGAAGCAAACTTGCATTATATTGGCAGTGTAACTATAGATGAAGATTTAATGGATGCAGTGGGAATTTTACATAATGAAAAAGTACAAATTGTTAATAACAATAATGGCGCAAGAATAGAGACTTATGTGATTCCTGGAGAAAGAGGGAGTAAAGTGATTTGCTTAAATGGCGCAGCCGCTCGCCATGTACACACAGGTGATAGAGTCATTATTATTGCATATGGTTTACTTTCTGAGAAAGAGTTAACGAATTATCAACCTAAAGTAGCAATTTTAAATGAAGATAATTCAATTAAAGAAATTATTTTTAATGAACCAGAACAAACAATTTTGTAGGATTGATAAATTGAAGTTAATCTTAGAGCGAAATCTCGCTCTTTTTTTATCGAATACGAATATATAGTTGTAAAAAATTGTTCATTCCAACTTTTATATTATAATTATCTTTTTATATCAAAATAAAAATAAATTTTTTAAATATTCACACAAAAATAGTTAAACACTCTAAATAGTCTACTGAAATTAAAATTAACTTGTTATATAATATTTTTTATGAATTGTATGGGGGAGATTTTCTTGAAAAAATGGATTTATGGCATTGTAATGCTACTTGTTATAGCATATGGATATTACTTGTATACTCTATCCGCAGGAAACTCCTCCCTCAATAAAGCTTACGAAGATGCTCAGTTGATTGCATATAATGAAACTGGATTGCAAAAGCCAAGTGATTTTTACATGTATCGTGGAAAAGAGAAATGGGATGTCATTACTGGGAAAAATAGAAATGGCACTATGGTAGCGATTTGGATACCACTAGATAAGAATAGCAAAATATTTGCTTTACCTTTAAAATCTGGTATTACTAAAGATCAAGCATTAGAAGTTTTAAAACAACAGCGCGAACCATTTCAAATAATCCATACAAAATTAGGGTGCGAACAAGGAATTCCTTTATGGGAAATTACTTATAAAAATGTAAAAGATAAACTTTGTTACTTTTATGTAGATTTTAACTCTGGTAAATGGTTAAAGAGCTACGACAACCTTTAACTATATTTACATTTATATTTGCAATTCAATGATTAAAATACATCTAAGAAAGATAATATGGAGGTAATAAAATGAAATTATCGAAACGCGTCGAAGTTTTGACCCCGTCCACAACGTTGGCAATAACGGCAAAAGCTAAAGAATTAGCCGAAAATGGTGTTGACATGATTGGTTTAGGGGCTGGAGAACCTGATTTTAATACGCCCCAACATATTATAGATTCGGCTTATAAATCTATGAATAATGGTCTGACTAAATACACACCAGCAGCAGGATTACCACAATTGAAAGATGCTATTATCAATAAATTAAAACGAGATCAGGGGCTCACTTATAACCGTTCAGAGGTCATGATTGGTTGTGGTGCAAAGCATGTCTTATACTTAATTTTCCAGGCAATTCTTGATGAGGGGGATGAAGTAATCATTCCAATTCCTTATTGGGTAAGTTATCCAGAGCAAGTTAAACTTGCAGGTGGAAATCCTATTTATATTGAAGGGTATGAAAACAATGATTTCAAGGTAACACCTGAACAAGTTGAAAAGGCTATCACTTCAAAAACAAAAGCAATCATCATAAATTCTCCAAGTAATCCGACTGGTATGATTTATTCTGCTGATGAATTAAAAGCAATTGGTGATATTTGTTTAAAACATAATATTTTAATTGTGTCTGACGAAATATATGAAAAACTGGTTTACGGCAACTATGAACATGTTTCAATTGCTCAGCTTTCACCTAAATTAAAGGAAAATACAATAATAGTAAACGGTGTTTCAAAATCACATTCTATGACTGGATGGCGTATTGGCTATGGTGCAGGAAATAAAGAAGTAATAGAAGCCATGGTAAACTTAGCTAGTCACAGTACATCAAACCCAACAACAACTGCCCAGTATGCTACAATTACTGCTTACAATGACACACAGGAGCCGGTTGAAAAAATGCGAGTTTCCTTTGAAGAGAGACTTGAAAAATCGTATCCTAAATTACTTGAAATCCCTGGCTTCACATGTGTTAAACCACAAGGTGCATTTTATTTTTTACCAAACGCTACCGAAGCAACAAAACTATGTGGTTATGAAAATGTGGATCAGTTTGCAGAAGCTCTTTTAGAAGAAGCACATGTGGCAGTAATACCTGGATCAAGTTTTGGTATACCAACGCATATAAGACTATCCTATGCGACTTCACAGCAAAATTTGGATAAAGCATTAGACAGGATTCGAGTTTTTATTGAAACAAAAATGCATTCATAATTTTGCCACACTTTTTACATCTTTCTGCCATGTTTAAACTGTATTTTTGTAACTTTGCTCACATAGAAAACACGGTTGTAACCCTATAATGATAATTGTAAAAATACCACATTAATTTGTGAATCCCATAAAAAATCTAAAATGAATTGAGTGAAGAATATGATGAATAATGCACATGGCGGACACCCTCACGGAATGGGAGGACATCCTGGTGGCGGACACCCTCACGGAATGGGAGGACATCCTGGTGGTGGACACCCTCACGGAATGGGAGGACATCCTGGTGGTGGTCATCCACACGGGATGGGAGGACATCCTGGAGCGATGGATTTTAATGTAAATCCTTTTATTGTTATTTGGGAAACTACTCGAGCTTGCGGGTTAAAATGTCAACATTGTCGTGCAGATGCACAATTTTTGCCAGACCCAAATGAATTAACTCATGAAGAAGGAATCGCACTGTTAGATGAAATCTACGAAATGGGTAATCCAATGGTAGTTTTCACTGGCGGGGACTGCATGCTCCGTAAAGACCTTTTTGAGTTAGCAGAATACGGAATTAAAAAAGGTATGCGCATTTCAATGAGCCCAAGTGCAACAAAAGAAGTAACTGAGGCTCGTATGGATAAAGCGAAGGAAGTTGGAATTTCCCGTTGGAGCTTTAGTATTGATGGGGCAAATGCAGAAGTACACGACGCGTTCCGCGGTATTGAAGGTACTTTTGATATGACTATTGAAAAACTAAGATACTTAAACAAAATTGGTATTTCACATCAAATTAATACTTGCATAAGTAAAAATAACATTCATCAGCTTGAAGAGATGGCTGAATTAATGAAGGAACTAAAAACTTCAGTTTGGTATATTCTTTTACTTGTTCCAACTGGTCGTGGACAAATGAATGAATGTTTAACACCAGTAGAGCATGAAAAAGTATTTCGCTGGTTATATGAATTGAGTAAAACAGCTCCTTATGATATTAAAACAACTGCTGGCCAACACTACCGTCGTGTTGTTCATCAACAAAAAGTACGTGAGAAATTGATTTCTGGTGACGAAATTTCCTTTGAGGACACAAAAACAAAGGATATGGCACAATTCATTGATGGTCTAAAAAGAGCTCCAAAGAGTGTTAATGATGGTGTTGGCTTTATCTTCGTTTCACATACTGGTGAAGTAATGCCAAGTGGATTCTTACCTTTAGTAGTAGGTAATGTACGTGATGAAAGACTTCGTGATATTTATCGTAATAACCAAATCTTAAAAGACTTAAGAAGTCCAGATAAGTACAAGGGTAAATGTGGTAAATGTGAATTCAAATATGTTTGCGGTGGCTCCAGATCAAGATCGTATGCTGTTACCGGCGATTATATGGAGTCTGAACCATTCTGCGTTTATATCCCTCAGGCACTGCGAGAAGAGAAAAAGTCGTTTATAGAGAATGTTTAAACTATTAGAACTTGGAGTTTTCTCCAAGTTTTTTTGTTTGGCAAATATCCCCTACAAAGAAAAATTTCTATAAAACTTAATTCAAATGGTTTTAGAAAGAAAAATTTCCAATCTATTTTTCTAGATTTATTTTATTTCAGATAAAGTTATCATGTTATACTTGATAAGAGGTGTTTTACGATGAAAAATTACACAAACTGGATTTCACAACCAACAATAGTGTTGCAAAGTTATTTGATAGAATCATATAAAAAATTAGGTCTTACAGACAGAGAATTTATGGTTGTACTCCACTTAATAAACTTTTCGAGTAAAGGGAATGCATTTCCAACACCTGAACAAATTTGTCATTTTTCAAGTTTAAGTGCTGAAGAATGTAGTGAGTCACTTTACAGCCTTGTTGTAAGAGGATTTGTTAAAATTGAAGATTTTAAAGATCAAAATGGTATGCATTTTGAAAGATACAATTTATCTTTAATATACGAACGTTTAGCAGAATTATATATAAAAGAAGAACGTGAAAAAGACTTGGATTTAAATGATGACACAGAAACAAACCTTTATCCACTTTTTGAACAGGAATTTGGAAGACCACTTACTCATATGGAAGGAGAAATTCTTTCTCAGTGGTTAGATGTTGATCGTCATAATCCATCTTTAATTCGTATGGCATTGAAAGAGGCAATCCTTTCTTCAGCTTTAAACTTTCGTTATATAGAACGCATTTTATATGATTGGAAGAAGAAGGGAATTAAAAGTCCTGAAGATGCAAGAAAGCAAGGCGAGAAAGTTCGTGGTTATGCAAAAAGTTTTACATAAAAATGGATTGTAAAATAGTTTAGAGGGTATTGATATGTTAACGAAAACTAAACTAAGAGATGTACTCACACAAATAGATAAAATGTTTCCCAATGCACACTGTGAATTAAACCACAGTACTCCACTTGAACTTGTTATTGCCGTGGTTTTATCAGCTCAGTGTACGGATGTACTTGTAAATAAAGTAACACCAGGGCTTTTTTCTAAATACCCAAAGCTGGAAGATTATTTAGAGGCTCCTTTGGAAAATATTGAGGAAGCCATTAGAAAAATTGGTCTTTTTCGAAATAAGGCTAAATTCATAAAGCAATTAACAGAAATGATAGCACATGATTTTGGTGGTAATGTTCCGTCTACAATGGAAGATCTGATAAAACTTCCTGGTGTTGGACGTAAAACTGCAAATGTCGTACTTTCTGTTTGTTTTGGGGTGCCCGCAATTGCAGTAGATACTCATGTTGAACGAGTCAGTAAACGACTGCAAATCTGTCCAAAGAATGCATCAGTACTTGAAGTAGAAAAAACGTTAATGAAAAAAGTACCTAAACAAGATTGGTCTAAAACACATCATTTACTTATCTTTTTTGGCAGGTATCATTGCAAGGCTCAGAATCCAAATTGTACAGAGTGTCCATTTGCTGATTTTTGTAAAGAAGGAAACCAACGATTGAAAGCGGTGAAAGCTTAATGAATGATGAGATGATTTATGAACAGGCTTTTAACTTATGGAAAGTAAATAAGGATCGAATAGGGAATGGATTTTCTTTTGGTCATGGATTGCAAGCTCAACTTTTTATGCAAAATCAAAATGACATAATCGATTGTATTGGTTTATTTCTACGAATTATTTCGAAATTCAACAATGTTGATTATAATCCTAACTGGAAAGAAATCGATTTCTCACTGTATAAGTTTGCTCCTATTAATTTCATAGAAAGAATTAGTTTTGTAGTTTCAAGGCCAACTCAGTATCAAAGCTATATGCAATTGGTTGGATTATTTGAAGAACTAGAAAAAATGTTTTATAAGCAGCTTGCAATCGAGAAGTCTCAGTTAAACTGAGGCTTTTTTTATAAAACTTTTATTCTTACTTATATAAGAAAGGCCCAAATGTAAAGAGATTTTTTGGTTAAAATCGTTAATGATTCATTTGTCTAATTCCCATGGAAAACCCTTAAGCATATTATGTATAAAACTTTTCTGCTTTGAGGGTGAGTGACATGAGTAAGCGGAAAAAGCCAAAATTTCAAATTGGAGATATTGTAGTTATGGTTCTATACGGAACCGTTGGTGAAATTACACAAGTGAAGGAAATGGAACAGTCCTATGTATATGAAATAGATGGGCAAAAGGGCTTTTACCTAGAGTCCTCACTTGTTCCGCTTGATGAATTTAACGAGAATGTTTTTGATTATGAACAAATAAACATTGACTACAAATTCTTTTTTGGTGACTTAGTTCAAGTATTAAATATTGGCAAAGAACTTTATAAGATTGTTGGATTTCGAACAGAAATATGGAGATACCAGGATGAGTCTTGGGAAGATGTTATTTATGAGTTATCAAGAGTGAAGGATGGCGATTGGCTTGAATGCGCTGAAGAAGAAATTACTCTAGTCGCTGAAGCCAAGGAAGCCGATAAATATTTAAAAAAACAAGATTTAATGATTTCTGGAAAAAATTCAACACAAAAACAAGTTAAAAACAAAAAGAAACAACAAACCAAGGAGATTATTGTTAAGCCTTTAAATGAGTCGCAAAAAAAAGAAAGAATAGATCATTTACTGGATTTATACAATGATTATAAAAGCCTTAAGGAAAACTTTGGTGATGATGAATTTCAAAAAGTACTACAAATGATTATAAATAAATTGAAATCTTTGGTCGAATAACAAACTGAGAAAAAATAGTGCATTAGTCTAAAAAGTGCAAATAACTGCATATTTAGATTTGTGTGCTTTTTTTCATTATGACTGATTTTATGTTTTCAAATGGAAATATGGTACAATAATAAAGTTGATTTAAAAATTAAAAGGAGTGTTAAAATGAGTATTCATATCAACGCACAACCAGGAGAAATCGCTGAGGTTGTCCTTTTACCAGGAGATCCACTAAGAGCAAAATACATAGCTGAGAACTTTTTAGAAGACGTTACGTGTTATAACGAAGTTCGTAATATGTTTGGATATACAGGTACATATAAAGGAAAACGTGTTTCAGTTCAAGGAACTGGGATGGGAGTTCCTTCAATCAGCATTTATATAAATGAACTTATGCAATCGTATGATGTTAAAACATTAATCCGTATTGGAACGTGTGGCGCAATTCAAAAAGATGTTAAGGTTCGTGATGTAATCTTAGCAATGACTTCTTGTACTGATTCTCAAATGAATAAAATTTTATTTGACGGAATCGATTTCGCTCCATGTGCAAACTTTGGATTATTAAAAGATGCATACGAACTTGGTGTAGAAAAAGGTTTAGATTTAAAAGTAGGAAATATATTTACTTCAGATATGTTTTATAATGATAAAGAAAACCATGCATTATGGGCTCAATATGGAGTACTAGCGCTTGAAATGGAAACAACAGCTTTGTATACCTTGGCTGCAAAATACGGTCGCAAGGCACTTTCTATCCTAACAGTTAGTGATCATATCATAACAGGAGAAATTACTTCTGCAGAGGAAAGACAATTGACATTTAACGATATGATAGAAGTAGCATTAGATACCGCAATTAAATCAACCTAAGTTCTATAATGTTTGCAAAACTGTCGAATTTATCGACAGTTTTTTCCCATTTATACACGGAAATCACATATTAATAGAATAAACTCATAGTATTTCAAATATTTGGAGATTTTTAATGGAAAAATTGATAATAGCAATCTTATTACTTTCGACTTTCTTAAGTGCGTGTACAAATGGTAAATCAATTAAGGAAAAATCAAATAAAGTGGAATCTAATAAAAATAATGATAACGAAAAAGATAAGAATGAAGATAAAATCGATACAGATGAAATTCTTCTTCCAAAGGAATATTTTAACGTGCTGCAAACTGTTTCTGGAAAACAAATCATTCAAAATCCAGATAATGATCGGCTGTTAGTAAACACAAAATATTATTTATCTTCATCATTCGTTCCCGAAAACTTAGAAATACCTAAAGTAACGTTTGCATTCAGTGACACATCTGTTGAAAAGGCACATTTAAGACAGACTGCAGCAGAAGCATTAGAAAAAATGTTTGCTGATTCAAAATCATCCGGAATGAATTTAGTGGCTGTTTCAGGTTACCGCTCCTATCAACGTCAAAGTGTTTTATTTAATGCAGAGGTTAAAAGTAAGGGTGAAACTGAAGCTGTAAAATGGGTAGCGAGACCAGGGACAAGTGAACATCAATCTGGTTTAGCAATGGATATTTCTAGTATCAGTTACGGTAGCAAACTTGATCAAGGTTTTGATCAAACAAAAGAGTTTCAATGGCTTTCTGAAAATGCTCATAAATATGGATTTATTCTTAGATATCCTAAAGGTAAAGAAAGCATTACCAATTATGAATATGAACCATGGCACTTCAGATATGTAGGAGTGGATGTAGCTTCTGAAATGTTTAAACTTGGTATTAGTTTTGAAGAATTTATAATGAATGCAAGACCTATGTAGGTGGGGGAGACAAATGGAAAATTTTGAAGAAAAAAATATAAATGAAAAAAATGATTCAACTATTTTGAATGAATCAGAATCAATTAAGTCTACTAATACAATTGATTCTGAAATGATTAACACTTCTGAACAAGAAACGCTACTGGAGCAAGTATCACATAGTGAGTCTGTAAATGAGGTTGCCGATGTTTTGAAAAGTGATGAATCGGTTGAAAAAGTAGCTAATATTCCAGCTGAAAGTACTATTAATAGCATAAATGACGAATCATCTGTAGAAACAGTTGTAGATTCTGCTGAAAATTCAATCGATGAATCATCTGAAGTTTCTGATCATAAAAATATCGTTAATTCGTATCAAACACCCCCAAAAGGCTTTATCAAAAAGAAAACTGTGTTTATTTTTGCAGTTTTGATCCTTTTTATTAATGCTCTTATTGGTTATAAAATGTTATTGCATTTTGGTTCTAAAGATGTGGCTGAACCTACTATACATCCAGAAAAAGATATAGAAAAAATTGCTGACATGTATACTTACATCATGAACAACTATGTTGAGGATGTAGACACTGAGAAATTAGTGAATGGCGCTATAAAAGGCATGGTTGATTCACTTGGAGATAAATTCTCGGAGTATATGTCAGTTGATGATGCGAAACAACTAAATGAAATGATAGCTGGTTCATTTGAAGGTATCGGAGCTGAAATTAGTTCTCATGATGGAAAAATTATAATTGTTACACCAATAAAAGGTTCTCCAGCAGAAAAAAGTGGTTTAAAACGGGATGATGAAATTGTCTCTGTTGACGGACAAAGTCTAGCAGGCAAATCTTCTACAGACGCTGTAAAACTTATTAGAGGAAAAAAAGGGACAACTGTCGTTCTTGAAATTCTAAGCCCTGGTGAGAATAAGCCAAGAAAAGTAAGTATTGTACGAGGAACAATCCCAATTCATTCTGTAAAATCTCATATGGAGAAGGACAATATAGGATACATCGAAATTTCTTCTTTTTCGGGAAATACAGCGGATGAGTTTAAAGAACATTTAGAAGACCTTGAAAAGCAAGGAATGAAGGGTCTTATTTTAGATCTTCGCGGAAATCCTGGCGGGTTAATGGATGTTTCACATAAAGTTGCGGATTACTTTGTCCCAGCAGGAAAAATTATAATGTTAGAAGAGAAAAAAGGTGAAGATAAACTTCCGTTTTTAGCTTCTAAAAATGATGGCAAGAAAGTAACAGTACCTGTCGTTGTTATGATTGATGGTGGAAGTGCTAGTGCTTCAGAAATAGTGGCAGCAGCTTTGAAAGAATCAGCAAATGCGACCATAGTGGGGTCTAAATCATATGGTAAAGGAACAATACAGAGACCTGCTGACATGCCAGATGGATCAAATTTAAAACTTACGATTGGAAAATGGCTAACTCCTAATGGGAATTGGATTCACGAAAAGGGAATTACTCCAGATATAGAGTCAAAAATGTCTGATTACGCTGATTTTTTATATGTAAGCAGCGAAATTACGTACAAATCTGGTGATGTTTCAGTTGAAGTTGAAAATATCAAAAAGATATTAAATTCTCTTGGATTTAATCCTGGTCCACTCGATGGAAACTTCAATAGTACAACAGTTGATGCGGTAAAGGCATTTCAAAAAGGCAATAATCTTCCTCAAACTGGTGTTATGACTGGTGAAACTACAATAAAGCTAATGGAAAAATTAAGAGATCAGATGATTTCAAGCGGCGATCAACAAATAATTGAAGCGCTTAATGTTTTTAAGAAATAGATGTACAACATATAAAAAACACGCGAAAAAGTAAACTGCAATGTATTTGTTTGAATTTTACAAACAAATACATTGCAGTTTTTTTGTATTATGAATTTTTTTTAGTTCATATCATAGGTTGTATCAAAACAATTATTATTAGATGAGGTCAATATGTTGGAATTTGAAGAAAAAAGATTTGGTAAAAGAAGCAAAAATCAGTATTATTACCGTTCATCAGAAAGTAAAGATCGGTGTATTGATATCAAAAAGTCTATTTACATTAACTCAAACGGAAAAGCGAAAATTGTTTTTGATGTTATGAACCTTGATAAGTTTTCAATAGCTATTAGTAACCTTAGCAAGGAAGATGTGTTTTTACAAACTAGAGTAAGTCCTGATGGCATCTTTTATAAAAATGTTAATGGAAAAAGAATTGTAAAGGAAAACACAATAGAGTTTTGTCGAGTTGAGTTTATAGCACGATTTGTAAAACTTCATATTGAAGGAACTCCGTGTGGAGAGGTACAAGTTTATTTGCAAGGTAGAAGAATTAGCTAATACTTAATTCAACACGATTATTGTCATGAAATTTAGGTAACTTTATCTCGATTTTGTTCTCTGCACGCTTTACCTCAGCATTTGATTTCTTGACGAGTGAAGGGAGCGTGTAAACAATTGGATCTGAAGAATCATTTAAACCTAAAATATATATTTGGTTGTGTGTATAAGATACAGAAAGAGCATCTTTTTTTATTTTTTCGTCCAAGAGTATTGTAACAAACAGATAATCAAATGTTTCAACAACAGAAACATACTCATTACAATCCTTTTTATCGTTCTTATTAAAATTAGAGAAAGTTTGGTTATCTTTGAATTTGGAGAGCAATTGGTCGATATGCTTCTCCATACCACTTTCATTTAGTTTTTTCATCCAATCGTTAAATTGACTGTTTTGATTCGGAAATAAACTCCAAGGAAACATAAAAAATCCTCCGTGCACCTTAATTTTCCGAAAAGACTTAACATGTAGAGTAAGAAATTCTCGGCTTCTTATGTAGAATGAAACATAATTATCCAAGATAAATTAATTCTACTTTATTTACGATTCCTATCGGTATTTCATCTTATGCGTGTAAGTGGTTGTATGATATGAAAGCATTATTTAGGTAACAAGGCCATTTTTTTTTGAATATATTTTAGCCTAAAACCCAAACCCAATGCACAAGTAAAGAGCCCGCTTATAAAACCAATCCAATACCCATATGCACCAAGCTTTGTGTATGTTCCAAAAATATAGCCTATCGGCAAACCGACTGCCCAGTATCCAAACAAAGTCATAAACAAGGCAAATTTAACATCTTTATACCCTCTTAATATTCCTTGTATTGGAGCTTGAATTGCATCAGAAACTTGAAAGAAAATCGCAAAAACAAGAAAATTTGATGTTAAATAGATTAATTCTTTGTTGCTTGAATATAATCCCGCAATATTAAATCGAAACAAATACAATATGATCGCTGCAAGAAAAGCAAAAAGTACTGCAAAAGATATACCGATCTTCGCATACTGCTTTGCATCAGAAAAACGTTTAGCTCCATATTCATATCCAGTCAATATTGTTAAAGACATTGCAATGCTAAGTGGAACCATAAATAATAAAGATGAAAAATTCAATGCGGCTTGATGAGCTGCAATTGTTTCTATATTAAAACGGCTCATCAAAAGGGTTACTACACTAAAAATACTTACCTCAAAGAAGATGGACATGCCAATAGGTATCCCTGTTTGTAATAATTCCTTCCACTCTTTATAATTAGGTTTTATGAGATGACTAAAAAGTTGGTAATGTTTAAATGTCTTACTTTTATAGATAAAAATAATCGAAATAATAAGGGCAATCCAGTAAGAAATAGAAGTCGCAATACCCGTACCTACACCACCCATCTTTGGAAAACCAAACTTACCAAAAATGAGTATGTAATTGATTACTGTGTTTATTGGTAAAATCGAAAAACTTATATACATAGACAACTTCGTTTTTCCATGAGCATCAAAGAAACAACGAATTACTGTATACAGGAAAAATGGAATAAAGCCAGTGGATAAAAACAAAAGGAAATGATGTGCAATTTTCTGAACTCGTTCTGTTAAGTCAAGTAAATCTAATAGTGGATTTAAAAAAACAAAAGTAATAAAAATGCTGAATAATGACATTAAAAAGGCAACATAAAGAGCTTGAATTATAAAATATCTTACATTTTCTTTGCTTGCGGAACCGCCGAGTTTATTTGAAATAATTGAAGTTACTGCAATTAAAGTGCCAGTTAAGCCGGTTTGAAATGGAATCCAAATTGATGTAGCCATAGCAACTCCAGCAAGATCACCTGCACTTGCGCGACCAGCCATCAATGTATCTAGAAAACTTGTTGCATTCATCAAAATTTGTGAAAGTAATATGGGTAAGAATATTTTTATCGACATACGGATTTTATCCGGGAGGGAATAAGTTTGATGCATGTTTGAACCACCTGTATGTATTGTAGATTATGAATACGTTTTGAATCATTAGGCATTATAACATATATTTTATAGCCTTATTTGTGCAATTATTTAATTGTCTATATGACGAAACTAATCAAATTTGAAATCGTATACTACTTAGTACTAATTGGAGGTTGAATATCATGAACACAAAAGATGAAAGAATATTTGCAATGCTCATTTATTTATCAAGCTTATTGGCTCCACTATTGGGACCTCTAGTCATATGGTTCCTTAAAAAGGATGAGTCAGAATTCGTAGATTTTCATGGAAGAAATTATTTTAATTTCTTTATAACATCAACCATAGCTGGGTTTATTTTTGGTATACTAGTTTTTGTAGCAATAGGAATACCTCTACTATTTTTACTTGGAATTTATGTTTTTGTTTTCACCATTATTGGAGCGATTAAAGCCTACGATGGTGACAAATATGTAATTCCGTTTACATTTAAATTTTTCTTTTAAAATTACAGGAAAAGTGAACTTTAACTCATGATAAAAATGAACATTCTAAAATGCCATGGATCATCCAATGATTTTATTCTAGTGAACGAAATGGACCAAATGTTTTTCAATGATGACAGTGAAAGAACTGAATTTGCATTAAAACTATGTGATCGAAATAGTGGAATAGGTGCTGATGGTATACTTTTCGTTCAAAAAAGTAATGTAGCTAATGCGAAAATGAGAATTTTTAATGCGGACGGTTCAGAGGCTGCTATGTGTGGGAATGGGCTTCGTTGTGTGGCGAGATTCTTGTCAGAGAAACTAAATAAGAATCAATTAGTAGTCGAAACGATGTACACTTTACACAGTACTTCCAAAGTTACAAGTATCTTTAATGATATGCCTACTTATAGTGTAGAAATATTGCCAATTTCACTTGAAACATCATTGTTGAAAATGCAGACAGCTGAAAATGAATTATTTGAACAACTATTGCCCGATATTGATGAAACATTGAAATTCACTGCAATATCAGTACCCAATCCACATCTAATTACATTTATTAACAGTGAAACGGATTTTAATAAACAGGAACGAATTGCAACATTCTTAAATGATAAGAAAACCATTTTCTTAGACGGAGTTAATGTTAGCTTTGTAAAAATTATAGCCCCAGATAAGTTGTTTGTTAAGACCTTCGAAAGAGGAGTTGGTTTTACAAATGCGTGTGGTACAGCAATGGCAGCATCAACTTATGTGTATCATTTAAGACAGCAAATTTCTGATGGAACTGAAGTTTCAGTTTACAATCCTGGAGCTATGGTTCGATGCATAGTTAAAGAAAATTCTATTGATTTAATTGGAAATGCAACTTTTGAGTTTTCAGCAGAACTATGCATTTATAATGAAAATAAATCATTTGAAGTTGATAAACATGAAAAATATTCAAGTGAAGTCAACCAATTCGCTTTATTTGAAGAAAATTGTAGAAATGAACTTAAAAAATTTGATTAGATGAGTAGTTAGATTTTAAATTCATTTATTCATTATAAATTTTATTTTATTCATTTATTCCTGCTTAATAAGCAGGTTTTTTTGTGTATAATGTACCATATGAATTTTTAGGAAATAGAGGAAATTATGGAATCATTTTTTAGATTACCAATTGACACTTCTGATAATGAGTGCTCGTTCGAACAAGTGGAATTTTTGCCAAATTTACAGTTTATAGATCTACGCTCTCCATGTGAGTTTAGTGAAAGTTGCATACCTGGTGCAATAAATGTGCCTATTTTCTCAAACGAGGAACGAATAGAGGTTGGAACTCTATATAAACAACAGGGCGAAAATGTAGCTAGGTGGAAAGCGATGGAGTTGGTATCTCCAAAAATCCCAAACATTCTATCTTCAATCAAAAAAATTTCTGAATCAGGATTAATTCCCGTTGTCTATTGCTGGAGGGGAGGTATGCGCAGTAAATCAATCTCCTTTTTTGCTAATCTAGCGGGTTTAAATATTTATAGACTTGTTGATGGATACCGAGGGTATCGCAAATATATTTTAGAGAAAAGTAGCATTTTATTTCCTAGAAATTCCTTTATTTTACATGGGAAAACGGGCGTAGGAAAAACTGAAATATTGCAACATTTAAAATCACAAGAAATTCCAATCGTCGATTTAGAAAAAGCAGCGAATCACAAAGGTTCGATATTTGGTTCTTTTGGAATGGGCGAGGGTAATAGTCAAAAAATGTTTGATAGTATTTTGTATCAACAATTAACTTCGATTTATCCATCTGATTTCTGTATTTTAGAGGCGGAAAGTAGTCGTATTGGGAGAGTATCCACTCCGGTTTATGTTCAGAATAGCATTAAGAATGGTGTACATATTCTTATAAAACGCTCTATAAATAACCGAGTTGAAAGAATATATAACGAGTATGTAAAAGACTTGTCAACCAATGAGGGGTACTCAGAAAAATTAGATGCTATTTTAAATCAGCTGTATAAACGAATATCGAATAAACAGATTATAGAGAATGTGAAAAGTTCATTTAAATCAAAAGATTATCATTCTATAATTCAAATGTTAATGGAACATTACTATGATCCAAGATATGAACATAAAGAAATGACTTATGATGGTGAGTTTTATATTATTGAAAGCGATGATAATGAGGAAATTTTGGCTGAAATTAATCGAATCATTCAAGTTAATCTAAAACCATTAGCCAAGGTTTAAAGAAACTTTTAGTATCGATTCTTTATATAATTTTAAATTTATTAGTCCGTAAATATTTAACAGGTCCAAATTTTAAAAATAGAGCCCAATCTTATTAGATTGAGCCCTTTTTATTTTATCTAAGCCGCTTTAGCAACATTCGTTTTAATCCAATCTTTTCCTTCAACAAGTCTTGTAACCAGTAAAGAAGTAATAGTATTACCAGTTGCGTTTAACAAAGTTGCCGGAATATCAATAATGGTACTAATAATTAGAACAAGTGGGAAAGTAGTTTCTGGGAATCCAAAGAACGAGAGGATTAGAAGTACTCCAATTGTGTCTCCACCAGGTACTGCACCAATTACTACCCCAACCAAAAATGCAACGCCAATAATGGATAAAATAGCTGAAATACTTGTCATATCCTTACCGTAAATTGCAAATAGGAAAACGATTTTAAAAATTCCTCCAAGCATCGAACCAACTTTATTTGTATTTGTACCTAATGGGATTACCATTTCTGCAATATCTGAAGGAACACCCATTTTTTTAACTGATTCTACATTTATTGGTATACAAGCTGCACTAGAACAAGTAGAAATAGCTGTAAGAGACGGACTAACAACGTTTTTCCAGAATGTTTTTACACCAAAAGTTCCACCAGCAAGATATGCGTATAAAGTATATACACCAAAATACATGATAATTGAAACAACTAAGTATAGTCCAAATGAGCGGGCATAGCCCTCTACAATTTGGCTACCAAGTTGGCCAACGGTTGAAGCAAAATAAGCACCTAAACCGATTGGAGCGTAGTACATTATAACATCTACAAATTTCATGAATACATCTGAACCTGATTTAAGAACAGTAGCAAGTGGTTTTCCTTTTTCTCCGCTCAATGCTGTAGCAACACCAAATAATACAGAAAACACTATCAATTGCAAAACATGTTGTCTTGTTAACAATTCGGAAAAGTCTCCAACCGTAAACATATTAACAATACGCTGTAGTGTAGTTAATTCATCTGCCTTTTCAGCTGCACCCATTAGGGCTTTGATCCCCTCAATACTTCCTGATTCAACAGGGCTATAAATTAAAGTTGCAATGAAACCAATTATTGCAGTTACAATTCCTAAGAATACAACAACGCCTATGTAACTAGTCATTATTTTTCCAAAACGTTTCATTTCAGTCATATTTGCAATTGCTGATGAAACACTAAAGAATACTAAAGGAACAATCATCATTAACAATAAGTTCTTTAATAAGTCTCCTAATGGTTGAACTTTTACTGCGTCTTCACCAAATACTAGTCCAACAATTCCCCCAATTATAATAGAACCAAGAAGAATTAATGTAAATCCATAGCCTTTAAAGAATTTGTTCATTGAAACGACCCCTTTTCAATTTATTCATTTGATTGTAACATTGAAAATATTCAGAAACTTTAATTATTTGGTTATAAATATTGCAAAAAGTGCTATCATTAATGGGAGATTGGAGGAAATTCTTCATGCAAAAAGAAAATAATCCACTAAAAGATAGTTCTAAAAGAGGATATTTACATACCTTTCATAAATTTTTTCACTTAAAAGATCAAATAAAATTGGAATTTGATTACCATCACCATGACTTTTGTAAAATAGCCATTTTGATTAAGGGAAAAGTTGATTATGTTGTTGAGGGAAAATCTTATCGTCTTCGACCATGGGATATCCTTTTCATTAACCATTCTCAAATTCATCGACCTATTATTGATTCAAATGAAGAATATGAACGTATTATCATTTGGATTGATCCGAATGAACTTATAAAATTTAACACCGAAAGTTCCAATTTGTTAGAGTGTTTTGTCGATTCAGAAAAAAAACAAAACTGCCTGTTACGACTTCCGTTTAAACAACTTGATGTTATTAAGGAATTATTAGTAAAAATTAATAATGAAAAAAAGAGTAAGTCATTTGGAAAGGATATCTATACAAATGTATTAATCGTTCAGTTACTAATTCACTTGAATCGATTTTTAAATGAACGAGATTTGATTAATGTCAATAATGATATAAAGTATGATAAAACAGTCGTTGCCATAATGGATTACATCAATCTACGTTTAAGAGAAGACATAAGTATAGACAAATTAGCCAAAGAATTTTATATGAGTAAATATCATTTAATGAGGAAATTTAAGTATTTTACAGGGTACTCCATACATCATTACGTACTTAAAAAAAGGCTTTTGCTATCGAAAAATCTCATTCTAAGTGACGTTTCAATGACTGATGTTGCCATTCAAAGTGGGTTTACAGACTATACAAGTTTTTTTAGAGCCTTTAAAAAAGAGTTTGGTGTTTCACCAAAAAATTATGTCAAGGAAAGATCTAATCTACTATCATTCGAACAAGTTGAAATCACTGGTGAATAACTTTTTATGCAACCTAATCGAAATCAACTTTAAGTTATTTGTAGAATAGAATCTTACTAATCTAATTACTTGTCTTAAGTAATTGTTTACGAGAAAATAAATGCGAATTGAATATTTTTCCATTTGTAGATTGTTTTAAATTAACGAAAGATTTGGGGATTTATTATGAAAAAATCGGCAAAGATTATACCAGTATTTATTTCCATTATTATTTTAGGGTTGCTGTTTTTAAATAATTTAAAAATAGAAATGACGATTCCGGCTAAGGGATGGAGTCGTCCAATAGATTTAAAGACAGACTCAAACTATCCAGTTAAAATGTATAATTTTGAACAAAACGGAGAGACAAACATCCTTTTTCCTACTGGAAAAGATACAGTACATATATCAGTAAATAAAAAATTACAAATTGACAGAAAAAAAATAATTCCTGTCAGTGGGGAAATCAGTTCTCCATTTTGGTTTAAAGATGGACAGATCATTTATTTAAAAGGCACCGAATGTTATTTTTACGATGGAAAAGAAGTTAAAATTGCAGATGGGGTGATTGCATTTGTAGGAAATAATGAAGGAGTACTATTTGCAATTGAAAAGAATTTGTATCATTTTGATTCTATGTCCAAAAATTATCATTTAATAACAAATTTCGATTTTCCTATTTCTAAAATTCTCCTTTCAAAAAGCAATAAGGATGTTTTAGTAGTTCAGAATGTAGATGATTATCAAAAGAAATTAACCCTTATTCATAAAGAAAAACAAGTCGAAATAGGTAGAATAAATCTCAATAGCTCAGAGGGATTAGATGATATTGATTTTGATGTGACAAACAATAATGGCTTAATTATTTATGGGACTACGTCTATTGTACAAGGTGTACGAACCACTATTCCGTATTATTTACCTTTTAATTTGGATAATGTCCAAAAAGCTAAAGTTACTCGATGGAATATTGAAGGTGATTTTACAGGGTCACCAAGAAACTTCAACATTTCTCTACGAAATGGGACTAGTGTATTATTTACAGCCGAGGGAACAACAAAAGGGAAGATATCGAAGGTAAATGTATATGAAGCGAAGCTACCATCTTCTGAAAAATTGGACACAGCTTCATTTGGAGACTATATTGTTGAGAAACGTTCAGTTTCAAATACGACTGCGAGTAAACCGTTTCGATTAAACGAAAAGGGATCATCAATTGCATGGTTGGGATTCGATGGTGAAAAATATAGGTTATTTGCAGCGACGACAGATTCTAATATTGTAAAAAAAGCAAATAGTTCAAATGAAAACGATTACAAAACAGCAGCTTTTGAATCAATTACATATATATTTAGTGCCGTATTACTTTTATTTTTTGCATTAATATGGTTATTTCCACCGGCAATAATTTATGCTGTATTGTTCTTTATACAGGGACATCGATTTGAAACCAATTATTCATGGTGGATAGTACCATTTTCATTTATATCCTACCTAGGAACTCAGATATACTTCTTCAATACTCAATTTAGCAAAGGAACGATGATCATGGCTCCAGCTTATTTGAGGATTCCTAATGGACTAATTGTTTGGCCAATTATACTTGGAGTAATTTCTTATCTCGTTTATTTTTTTACAAAAGAAAAAGATACAAATAGCGTCATTGGTTTAAGTTACACAATTGGAATAAATCTTTTATTTGTATCCTTACTTTTAGGTGTTTATATTTTATAGATAAAAAACCATATAAGGTGGTGAGACGGTGCGAGAAACTCCCGTTTTAGAAATTCAAAATGTTAGTAAAAAGATTAAAAAGAAACAAATTTTAGAAGATATAAGTTTTACAGTTGAAAAGGGAGAAATTGTTGGTTTAATTGGACCAAACGGGTCAGGTAAAACCACGTTGATTCGACTTATAACAGGTTTGGCTAAGATTGATTTAGGCTCAATTAAACTATCTGGGATTTCTATTACGGAACAATTCGAAACTTCTATAAACCATATTGGTGCAATAATTGAGAATCCTAATTTTTATGAATACATGAGTGGTTGGGATAATTTAAAGGTTTATGCAGACATGTATGAATCAATTTTAGATGAACGAATTCAAGAGGTTGTTAATCTTACAAGATTATCTAAGCGAATACATGATGATGTAGGTAATTATTCACTAGGTATGAAGCAAAGACTAGGAATCGCACAAGCCATTCTACACAAACCAAAGATTCTTGTATTGGATGAGCCTACAAATGGTCTTGACCCTGCCGGAATTCGTGAACTCCGTGAACATCTAACTTATTTATCAAAGGTTGAGGGTATTAGTATTTTAATCTCTACCCATCTACTACAAGAAGTTGAAAATTTGTGTAATCGTGTTGTTATCATTCAGCAGGGAAAAATTTTAGCAGAGAGATCTGTTCAGACAGTAGAGAATGTCGGAATAGTTACACTTTCCATTCAAACTACTCAAGCTGAACTAGCTTGTAAATTATTATCTGATACTCATTCGAGCATATCAGTTGAAAAAAATGAACTTACTCTTCGTGTAAAATTCAATGAAGTACCGCTAATCAATAAACGATTAGTACAAAATGACATACCTGTCTTTAAACTCGCAGTAATCGATAATTCCTTGGAGGAAACTTTCATTCAAATAACAAACGAAGGAGATAGAATGGAATGATTCGATTAGTACAAAATGAGTGGAAAAAAATATTCCAAACAAGAGCTAAATGGCTTTTTTATGGACTAATATTAGGTACGGTAGGGTTAGCTCTGACATTCTCAAGCTATACTATGGATGACAATCAAAGTCATAATTTTGTGGAATTTATGTACAATGTATCCTTTTTTAAGATTTCAATTACCATTTTTACTGTAAGTATTGGAGCAACTATTTTTTCAAATGAGTTTAGTTCAGGAACCATCAAATACTTGTTAATTAGACCCGTTAATCGGTTAAAAATCTTTGTGTCAAAGGTAGCTGCTGTATTAATAGTTGGTTTTTCATTGATGATAGGTATTTTGGTTTTATCATTTCTAGTAGGCTGCTTGTTTTATGGTTTTGAAGAAATTGGAACATCACAAAAAATGGCTTTTGAGGTTTTAATTAGCTATCTTTCAGAAGCAGCTACATTTATTGCAATGTCATGCTTTGCAATGATGCTTTCAATTTTTTTTAGAAACAGTTCCTTTGCACTTGGCGTTTCTATTGTAATCCTTTTCGCTGGTTCAATGTTAACTCAGGTATTAAAAATATTGCAGGAAAACTGGGCAAGGTTTTTACTATTCTCTAATGTTGATTTTACGCAGTATATAGGCCACAATAGTCCATTATTTAAGGGGATGTCTGTACCTTTTTCAATAGGGATAATACTGTTTCACATCATAAGCTTTACGTTTATCGGACTTTACTTTTTTAAAAATAGAGATGTACTATCATAAAATTAAATCCTAAAGCCTTTTATATCTAACTACAAATCAGTCTGTGTTGTCTGTTGTTCTGTATTAAGTGGATAGTTTAAGGAGAATGGGCATTATTCAGAAGGAGTTTTAGTATGCAAGTAGAAGTTGGAAATGTAGTTGAGTTGGAAATTGTTCGAGAAACTGAGTTTGGTTTCTTTTTATCGGATGGTACAACAGATGTCCTTTTACATAGAAATGATTTGACACGAGAAGTGTCAATTGGCGATAAGGTAGAAGTGTTTATTTATAACGATAAGGTGGGTCGTAAATCAGCTTCAATGAAAATTCCGAAGATGATAGATGATCAATATGATTGGGCAGAGGTCGTTTCAGTCATAGATAAGATGGGTGCTTTTGTGAATGTAGGGCTGTCAAAGGATGTTTTGGTATCTAGCGATGATCTCCCAAAATTAAAGTCCGTTTGGCCTGCTGTTGGCGATAAATTATATATCACACTAAAAGTTGACCGTTTGAATCGTTTATTTGCTCGTTTGGCAACAGAAAATATTATTCAGGATTTAGCCTACGAAGCTCCTAAAGACTGCGTGAATAAACCCTTTAAAGGTCGCGCATATCGTGTTTTGAAAGTAGGTTCATTCATTTTAACCGATGATATGATCAGATGCTTTGTACATGAAACCGAACAAGTAAAAGAGCCACGTGTAGGGGAATTGGTTGAAGGTAGAATCATTGGTATTACGGAAATAGGAGATATAAACGGTTCGCTACTTCCCAGGGGTTTTGAAAGAATGGATGAAGATTCACAAGCCATCTACGATTATTTAATCGGTAGGGGTGGGGAAATGCCAATTACGGACAAATCGACACCAGAAGAAATTGAAAAACGTTTTGGAATGAGTAAAGCAGCATTTAAGAGAGCGATAGGTCGTTTAATGAAGCTAGGGAAAATTGAACAAGACAATGGATGGACAAAAGCAGTTAAACAAGAAGAAATTACTGCCAAAGAATAAACTAAAAACTCGAGAAATAAAATTTTCTCGAGTTTTTTTATTTTTTTAGTTTTTAAATTCTAAATACTCATCGTAAGTCATTTGCTTATCAATGATTCCATCTGGTGTAATTTCAATAATTCGGTTTGCTACCGTTTGAATAAACTGATGGTCATGAGATGTGAAAATAATTTGACCCTTAAAATTAGTTAAGCCGTTGTTTACAGCAGTGATTGATTCTAAGTCTAAGTGGTTCGTTGGTTCATCTAAAATTAACACGTTTGCGTTACTAAGCATCATTTTTGACAACATACAACGGACTTTTTCACCACCAGAAAGAACTTTTGCTTTTTTAAGAACTTCTTCTCCAGAAAAGAGCATTCTTCCTAAGAAGCCACGTAAAAATGATTCTGTCTCATCTTGAGGCGAGAACTGTCTTAACCATTCAACAAGGTTTATATCAACATTATCAAAGAATTCACCGTTTTCCTTTGGGAAATAAGAACGTGATGTGGTAATACCCCATTTTAAGCTACCTGAATCTGGTTCCATTTCTCCCATAAGAATTTTTAAGAAAGCTGTTTTAGCAATGTCATTATCTCCTAGAATAACAATCTTATCACCTTTGTTCATCGTAAAACGAACATCACTAAATAGTTTTTCACCATCAATAGTTTTAGATAAATCTTCAACCATTAAGATGTCATTTCCAACTTCACGTTCTTGAGTGAATCCTACATAAGGGTAACGACGAGTAGAAGGTCGAATATCATCTAATGAGATTTTATCAAGTAATTTCTTACGAGAAGTTGCTTGCTTTGATTTTGATGCATTCGCACTGAATCGTGCTATAAAGGCCTGCAATTCTTTAATTTTTTCTTCTTTTTTCTTATTTTGATCTGAAGCCATTCTAAGGGCTAATTGGCTTGACTCATACCAGAAATCATAGTTACCGACATATAGTTGAATCTTACCAAAATCAACATCCGCAATATGCGTACATACTTTATTTAAGAAGTGACGGTCGTGCGATACAACTATTACTGTATTTTCAAAATTAATTAGGAATTCCTCAAGCCAGGCAATAGCTTTTATATCCAAGTTGTTTGTAGGCTCGTCTAGTAAAAGTACATCTGGTTTACCAAACAAAGCTTGTGCTAGCAAAATTTTAACCTTTTCACCAGCTTCGAGTTCACCCATAAGTTTGTAATGTAAATCTTCACCAATTCCAAGACCTCTGAGTAGAATAGAAGCATCAGTTTCTGCTTCCCATCCATTCATATCAGCAAATTCTCCTTCAAGTTCTGCTGCACGAATTCCATCTTCGTCTGTGAAATTTTCTTTCATATAAATGGCGTCTTTCTCTTGCATAACTTCAAAAAGTCGTTGGTTACCACGGATTACTGTTTGTAGTACCTCAACGTTATCAAACTCAAATTGGTTCTGTTTTAGGATAGATAGTCGTTCACCAGGAGACATGGAAACTGAGCCAGTCTGCGTCTCCATTTCACCTGACAAGATTTTTAAAAAAGTGGATTTACCAGCACCATTTGCACCAATTAATCCATAACAGTTTCCTGGTGTGAATTTTAAATTAACATCATCAAAAAGTTTTCTTTCTCCAAATCGAAGAGAGACATTACTAACTGTAATCATTTACGTACCTCCAAAAAGTGTATATCTAAAAAATTATAGCATTAAAAAACTTAGTTTTAAAGTTAATAAGAAGTACAAGCAACTATTTTTTACTATTTGAATCAATATCAATCCCATCAATCAAGTTGCAATCATATTGTAAAGCGAAGTCTTGGAAATTTTATTTACAAGAATGGAGGAAAAGCGATGGAAGAAAAAGAACTTAACAGTACAGAGAGCTTATTGTCGATGATAGTAGAACGAACATTTTCAAAACACAACATTGACACAACAAGCATAGCATTAACAACAGATGAGAGAAGAAAGCTGATGGAAACTGTTCGGATCTTACAGAACCAAGCTGAAACATTTTTAAAACGACCGGTTGTTAAAAAAAGTAGCGGGACTGCAAAAGGAGCACAAAAATTTACACCAAACAATCTGAAAGATTAGGAAAGGAGGGTTCAAAATGAACTGGGAATGTTCAGAAGAATATTTAAATCAAGAAACGGGAGTAGAACAAGAAGCAAAACAAATTAGCAAAGAAACTCAAAAAATTGAGGAACTTGTAGTTGTAAAAGATTCATGTGATGTAACAGTTGTTATTACAGATAAACAATTTGCGTTATCACTACAAGCTGCCTTGCAAGCAGCTATTGTAGTTATTCTTCAAGTACACCTAAATCAGCAAGAAAAGGCTGATGAAGTATCACAAGAATTATTCCAATTAGCAAAAATAAAACAAATTACAAAACAAAAATTTTATGTGTCCCATTCTAAAAATGTTTACATTGAATCCACAGATCAACAAGCTGCAGCAAATATCCAAATATTGGTTCAATTATTACTTGCAGTAGTTAAGAAATTTAGTATCTAATTTAATTTAATCTTAATAAAATTTATCATAAAAAAAGACGTTTCAAATTCGAAACGTCTTTTCATTTTTACTTTTGAACTTTACCAAAGGGTAGAACTATACCTTTATCAACAGTAAACATTCGTATTACATCCGGTTCTGATTTTAGTTCAACTTCTACCATATATCGAAACTTTTCGTTTGATTCTCTTGAGTTGTAAGTTGCCTCAAGTCTAGAAATATCCGAATTAGAAACTTTTTCGTTTTCAGCTAGATATTGACGTACAACATTTTCATTTTTTTTCATGGTTGCTTCGTCAGGTCCACTAGTTAAAAAGAAAAAGGCAATTACACCAATTATAGCAATCAAGGCAATTATAATAATTTTTTTCATGTCTACACTCCAAAAAAGAATAGACTTATTTTATCACAATAGGATGAAAAGGATGTGACAAAATTAACAGACATCTGTTTATCTTGTCGTTTTTTAGGGAAAACTTTTTGTGCATTAATTTTGTAGCCGTCAACTAAAATTGATAAAATTTTAAATAAGTGTTTTATGAGGAGGGGTTACATGTTTCACAGAAAAGTAGCTGAGGAGATCATTCCAGTTGAAACAAAGATTTGGAGTTGTATGGATGACTCTTGTAATACGTGGGTAAGAGATAACTTTAAAAATGGGGATAGCCCAACTTGTCCAATTTGTAAGAGTGAAATGAACGAGGGGAGTAAATTGTTACCACCAATTGAAAATCCTTTGCAATCTGAAATTGAGTAAGACAATTTAAACAGTATTTACCATTTTAAATTGGTTGTTATAAAGGAACTATTGTTATTTATCTAAAGAAATCAAAATAAAATGATCTATTTATTAAAAAAAAGGAAGAAAAAATGGTTTTTAAGCCGGATTTTCTTCCTTTATTATTTATAAAGCGAGATAAATTAAAAGAGAATTTAATGTAATGATAACAGCAGCAACAATATAAGCTGTATAGTTTGTTATACCACGATTCACAAAAACCCCCATAATCTTCTTATTTCGAGTTAATAAAAGTAAAGGAATAATTGTAAATGGTAGCTGGATACTCAGAATTACTTGGCTAATAATAAGTGCCTTTAAAGAATCAACGCCTAATCCAATAATAATTAAAGCAGGGATCATAGTAATAATTCTACGGGCCCATATCGGAATTTTTATATTCAAGAATCCTTCAAGAATAATCTGGCCAGCCATCGTTCCAGTGATAGAGGATGAAAGTCCAGCAGATAACAATGCAACTGCAAAAATCAGACTAGCGGATGAACCTAATAAAGGAGTTAAGGTCTTGTGCGCAGCTTCAATAGTTGTAATTGCTATATGGTTATCAAAAAAAACAGCTGCTGCCATGATAATCATTGAAGCGTTGATGAACCAGGCTAAGTTCATGGCAACTAAAGAATCAAATACTCCATACTTAAATAGTTTCTTTTTCTCAGAAATAGTTGTTTGAGGAGTGAGACGATTTGTAACTAATGAAGAGTGTAAAAATATGTTATGGGGCATTACTGTAGCTCCTAACATTCCAATTGCAACATATACACTCTTCATACTTAAATTTGGAACAAAAGTGTGATAAGCAACCTTCCCAAAGTTTGGTTCAGCCATAAAAAGTTCAGTTATGTAGCTAATTGCTACTATTGCAAGAAATGCCATAATAATGATTTCAATTATTCTATAACCATATCGTTCCAAATACATTACAAAAAAAGTAATAAGACCGGCAATTAATGCCGCAGCAAAAAGTGGTATTTTAAACAAAATAAAAATACCCAGCGCAGCACCAAGAAATTCAGCTAAGTCTGTCGCTAGTGCAGCTAACTCAGCAGTTATCCAAAGAAAAAAGGATATCGGTTTTGAAAAATGTTCTCGACAATTTTCTGCAAGTGATTTGCCAGTAGCAATTCCAAGTTTAGCAGCATTGTTTTGAAGAAATATGGCCATAAGATTGCTAATTGTCAATACCCATAGCAATAGGTATCCAAAATCTGCACCGCCTTGAATATTTGTTGCCCAGTTGCCTGGATCGATATAACCGACACTCACAATGAAGGAAGGGCCTAAAAAAGGAAAGAATTTTTTGATTTTCTCCTTGATTTTCATCATTTGATCACCTTTTTTATCTATTTAAGCAAAGTAAAAAGTTTTCACCGAATGTAACAGTCTATTCTTAATTTTAGATTTTGATATATATAAACATTACTATTTACGTATAAATTGTAATAATCTTCATTGAAAAGCCTCTAAAATTTAGTTAAAATAAATTTCGTGATTAAATACCTAACCATTAAGTGCTCAAATGAGATAATAGGGAAGTTGGAGTGCAATTTTGCTTTCTAATGAAAATTGCAACAATCCACGCAGCCCCCGCTACTGTTGACAGGATGAAAAGCAAAATCCACTGGCTTTGCTGGGAAGGATGCTTAGTAAAAAGATTGTCGAGTCAGGAAACCTGCTTAATGACATAATCACCTGAAAAAGGCAAAGCCTTATTCGGTTTTCGGTGGGAAAAAGTAGGGAGGCATGAGACATACATATACCCTTTGTATCTGTGCAGACCAATCTGATACAAAGGTTTTAATTTGAAAAAATGGCTAGCAAAAATAAAGTCAAAATCAATTTATTGAATTGGTAAGAATATTTGGAGGAAGTTGAATGATTCACGTTGATGGTGTAGTAGGTGTAGGTAAAAGTACTGTTACAGAAATATTAGCGAAAGAGCGTGGTTACCAAAAGTTTAAAGAACCTGGAACCCATGCAAACAATCCTATTCTGAAAAATTTTTATCATGACCGAAAAGCACATAGTTTTAGCTTGCAAATTTTTTACCTTAATTCGCGCTTTCGTCAACTGAAAGAAGCAAATAAATTTGATAAAACGATTTTCGATCGCTCCATATACTGCGATATTATTTTTGCTAAAATGCTTCATGCAAACGGTGAGATGACTGATGAGGAGCTTGAATTGTATCTAGATCTGTTTGAAAACCTCACTGAGCATTGGAAAGCGCCCAAGTTAATGATTTATTTGGAATCTACTGTAGACACCGCAATTAAGAGAATTGAAACTAGAGGAATTGACTATGAGTTGATTACAGAGCGTGCATACTGGGAAACACTCAATAAGAATTATCGTGATTTTTTTGATAACTTTAACTATTGCGATCTACTTAGAATAAATGTTGATCAATTAAATTTCGTTGATAATGAAAAAGACAGACAATATCTTTTAAAACTTGTTGATGACAAACTAGCTGAAATTGAAGCACAAAACTTAATAACCAATAAATAAGGGATCCGTTTTCAACTCGTAGCAGAAACGAGGAAAAGATGAAAAAATTTATAAATATTAAACTATGGATGTGCATAACTGCTATTCTTGTGTTTTTAGTTGGATGTAGTAATGAAAAGACGACTGTAACAAAAGAGGAAGCAAAAAATAATGGTGAATTTCCTATTACAATTGTTGATGGAAATAAAGATAAAGTAACTATCCAGAAAAAACCGTCTAAAATCATCTCAATAATGCCAAGCAGTACTGAAATTATTTATGCCTTAAACGAAGGTAGTCGTGTTATTGGTGTATCTGACTTTGATAATTATCCACCTGAAGTAACAAAGAAAGATAAATACGGTTCAATGGAACTGAACATAGAAAAAGTATTAGCATCAAAAGCTGATTTGCTTGTTTTATCCGCTTACCACAAAAAAACATATGCAGATGCAGTCAAGCAGTTTAATGATGCTGGTATTACAGTCATCGCTATTGAAGATGCAAGTGATTTTAATGGAACATACAAGACAGTTGAGTTTTTTGGGGAAATTTTAGGTAACAAGAAAAAAGCCTCTGAAATCGTTACTTCTATGAAATCAACGGTAGAAGATATTAAGAAAAAAGCTGCCGCTTCAAGTGAAAAGTTAGATAAAAAAGTCTGGGTTGAAATCTCGCCAAGTCCAGAAATTTATACAGCAGGTAAAGGTACATTCATTGATGAAATGTTAACAATCATTCATGCAACTAATATTGCAAAAGAAGTAGCTGGATGGGGGAAATTTAGTGACGAGCAAGTAGTTGCTGCAAATCCAGATGTTGTCATTACAACGTACGGATCATATCAACCAGATCCTGAACAACAAGTTCTAAGCAGAAAAGGTTGGGAATCAATCCAAGCTGTCAAAAATAATCAAGTTTTTGATTTAGACAATGATACTTTATCTCGCCCTGGCCCAAGATTAGTTGATGGGTTGAAACAATTGGCAGAAACAATTTATCCTGAAACTTTTAAATAATAGCACTTTAGCACACATTTCGCTTAGATTTGTGTGCTTTATTCATTAAAATCTCCATAAATTCAACAATTTTTTTACAAATTGTAGATTTTCACCAATTTAAACCTTTTATCTACTATACTATTCAAAAGGAGATGTTTAAAATGCCAACTATTTGTCATGCTTATTCTTGGGTAATAGCAGTATTATTATTTTGTATTATGATTTTCATTCCATTAAAAACTCAAATTTTAATTTGGTTATTCCGTGCTTCTTATGCATCCGTGATTGTATCAGGTACCATCTTATTATCACGCGTTTTTACTGAGAGCCCAGTAACTGCAATTATAAAAACAATTGCAAGTCTTTCATTGTTAGGTATCATGGAATATATCATTTATAAAAAGAATAAAAAAGATTCAATTCAAACACTTGTTGGAATCTTATTAATTGTTGCTGCGATTGTTGTATTCATTGGTCATCAATTTTAAATTAAAAAAATCAGCCTTTTGGCTGATTTTTTTTTGCAATTTGTTTGTTTATATGCATTTTACTTGTCAAGTACAACCTGGTGTCGGATAATGGATTAGAATCATTCATAATACATTGTTAAAGATTATATTTTTTAATGTGAGGAGAAAAAATGTCCTTAGCAAAATACGAAATATTTAGTAAAGTTGTTGAACTGGGAAGTTTGACCAAGGCAGGAAAAGTTCTTGGTATTTCACAATCTGCTATTAGTCATGCCATTGCAAATCTAGAGAAAGAATTTGGTTTTACTTTATTCACAAGAAGTAGAGCAGGTATTAACTTAAGCCCAAATGGTGAGCGATTGCTTCAATATGTTGATCAGATTATGCGGATTAACGAAAAAATGAAACAAGAAGTCGCTGATATTCATGGAATTGACTTTGGTGTTGTAAAAATAGCATGTGTACAGGATATAGCAGAAAAATGGCTTCCTGGCATATTGGTTAAATTTATTGATCAGTATCCATCCATTAAAGTTAAAGTTATTGTTTCAGAAACAAAAGATATATATGAACTACTTCAAACAGATGAGGTTGATTTTGGATTTACTTTTTTAGAGAACAGAACTGACTTTGAATCTATTGGACTTTTAGAAAATAAACTTTATATAGTTGGGACTTATGGCGATTCACTCTATAATAAAAAGCTGTACTTACCTAAATCATTTGAGTGTGAAGCAATTCAATCTTTTATAGAAAATAATCAAATAAGTGTCATGAAAGAAATCGTTCTCGAAAATACAAATGCGATTCTTGAAATGATTAAATTCAAATTATGTACAGCTATATTGCCTGAACTTATTGTTAAAGATCTCCCATCAAGTTTCTCGAGAAAAGAAATTTATGAGGAAACCCCACAAATGATTGGTATTACAGCAAAATCTACAAAAAATTTATCATCTGCTGCAGAAAAATTTGTTGCAATTTCTTCACTTTGGGTCAATCAAAGATTTTAATTATTGGATTTTACTTTAAAATAGGAGAAAGATCATGATTAAAATTATTGATACAAAAACATTTATAAATGCAATGAGTATTCTAAAAACTCAAGCTCCGGCTTATCGTGTTGAAGGTGCTTTGATTGGTTTTTATGGCATTCCAGCTATGAAAGAGACTGTAGAATCCATATTGAATAGTAAGGATACATATGTAGGTTTCTACAATGATAATCAATTGTTAGGGTTCATTGCTTTTAACGAATGTAATGGAACGGTTGATATTGTGAAACTTGCTATTCATCCATCCCATTTTAGAAAAGGTGTTGCAAAACAATTACTTAATTATTTATTTGAGTCGTTACAGGATGCAATTCTCTTTAAAGTTAGTACCGGCACAAAAAATACTCCCGCTATTGAACTATATAAAACGTTTGGATTTCAAGAGATTGGACAAAAAGAAGTTGCATCAGCTGTTTACATTACACAATTCGAAAAGCAAATAAATAGGGGATAAAATGGAATTTTAATTTTTAAATATAAAAAGTTGACAATATGACAAAAATTGCATAAACTAATCGACAATAATGAAAACATTGAAGATGGACTAGTAAATAGAGTATGTTTATCAAAGCGATGGAGTAAATGGTGAGAGGCTCCAATGAACTGCTATTGAACCTACCATCAGAGTTCTGCTAACAAGCAGCGGATCAGTTCCGTTATCATGGTAAGTGTGTAAGTCTTTCGTCTTGCAAAATAGGGTGGTACCGCCAAGTCTTGGTCCCTTTGAGTATAAATCTCAAGGGGTCAAGGCTTTTTTGTTTTCTTCTATAAACGGCAAGCTTCCACGAACATCCAAATCACTTGTGATTTGGAACATGGAGTAGAAAACATATATGTTATCAAAACACACTAGCTTTCGAAGAAAGGTAGAAGGTTTTTTGACAGGTCTGACCGAAGGTTAGACCGCAGTGTTTACGATTCATTGTCAACTTCGTTTTTAAGAGGTCTCATTTATTTTTAAATAAACATCTTCTTAAAAACTTGATTCCTTGAATCTTGCCATTTCTAAAAGAAAATTATTTTGGGTAAATTAAAATTACAAGGAAGGTGCTTTAAATGTCTAAACAAAAAGATTTTGTAAAAGAAATTACTGCGATGGAGGTCGACTTCCCGCAATGGTATACAGATGTTGTTTTAAAGGCAGAGTTAGTTGACTATGCAAGTGTTAGAGGAAGCATGATTATTCGTCCTTACGGATACGCACTTTGGGAAAATATTCGAGATGAGTTAGATCGTAAAATTAAAGAAACAGGTCATGAAAATGTTTACATGCCTATGTTTATCCCAGAAAGTTCACTACAAAAGGAAAAGGATCATGTAGAAGGGTTTGCACCAGAAGTTGCTTGGGTAACTCATGGAGGAAACGATAAACTGGAAGAGCGTTTATGTGTAAGACCTACTTCAGAAGTTTTGTTCTGTGAGCATTACGCTAAAATTATTCATTCTCATCGAGATTTGCCTAAATTATATAATCAATGGGCAAATGTAGTACGTTGGGAAAAAACAACTCGTCCATTCCTCCGAACACTAGAATTTCTGTGGCAAGAAGGCCATACTGCGCATGCTAATGGTGAGGAAGCACAGGAAGAAACATTGAAAATGTTGAATGTCTATGCAGATATAGCTGAAAATGTTTTAGCAATACCTGTGGTAAAAGGACAAAAGACAGAAAAAGAAAAATTTGCTGGTGCTGTTGCTACTTACACAATTGAGAGTTTAATGCATGATGGAAAAGCATTACAATCAGCAACATCCCACAATTTTGGAGATGGATTCGCGCAAGCTTTTGGAATTCAATACACAGACAAAGAAGGAAAAGAACAATTTGTTCATCAAACTTCATGGGGCTTTACAACAAGAATAATTGGGGCTCTTATCATGGTTCATGGTGACAATCGTGGATTGGTATTACCTCCAAAAGTAGCTCCAAAACAAGTTATGATTGTTCCAATTGCACAACATAAAGAAGGCGTTTTGGATTTTGCTTATAATTTGAAGACACAAATTTCAAAAATTGCAAGAGTCGACATTGATGCATCGGACAAAATGCCTGGTTGGAAGTTTAATGAGTACGAAATGAAAGGTGTTCCTATTCGTTTAGAAGTTGGACCAAAGGATATTGAAAATGGTCAAGTCGTATTAGTACGTCGTGATACTCTTGAAAAAATAGTTGTACCAATGTCTGAACTTGAAATAACAATTGAAAAAATGCTAGAAGATATTCAACAAAATATGTTTAATCGTGCGAAACAACACCTTGATGGCAGCTTTAAGGCAGTAACAACCTGGGATGAATTCACTGCTCAAGTAAAAGAAGGTGGCTTTATTAAGGCAATGTGGTGTGGGAATGAAGCATGTGAAGATAAAATCAAAGAGGAAACAACCGCAACATCGCGCTGCATTCCATTTGAACAAGAACAGGTGAGTGAAAAATGTATCTGTTGTGGGAAATCCGCAGATAAAATGGTAGCCTGGGCAAGAGCATATTAAAAAAGGAACAACTGACCCTTATGTGGTTAGTTGTTCTTTAAACTTACTAAATTTCGTAAAACAACATTTTAAAATTTGTATAAATAATTTACTATAGAACTGCTGATAATCAGTTATTTTTTACCAGGTGGGAGACAAAATGCAGAAACAGGTTGATAATTTAAAAATAGCAGAACGAGGCGCTCGATTAAGCATTTTAGCATATATATTGCTGTCGATAATAAAGCTTATTGTTGGTTACATAGCAGAATCTAAAGCATTGACTGCCGATGGAATTAATAACTCGACAGATATTCTTGCTTCAGTAGCTGTTTTAATTGGGCTCAGAATTGCAATGAAACCAATTGATGAGGATCATCCTTATGGACATATGAGAGCAGAAACAGTTGCATCTTTGATTTCAGCGCTCATTATGGTTGCAGTGGGTCTAAATGTATTAATCAACGCAATTCAATCTGTTATTAATTTCAAACCTACTGCGCCAGATATGTTGTCAGCCTACACAGCCATCTTTTGTTCAATTGCTATTTATTTTGTCTATCGTTTTAATAAAAAAACGGCAGAGCGAATAAATAGTACAGGATTAATGGCTGCCGCAAAGGATAATTTATCAGATGCATGGGTTGGTATCGGAGCTGCAGTTGGGATTATCGCATCACAATTCGGTTTGCCTTGGATTGATCCATTAGCAGCTGTTATCGTTGCAATTTTAATTATTAAAACAGGATGGGATATTTTTGCAGAAGCTACCCATACGTTGATGGACGGGATTGATACAGAAAAATTAGACCAGATTGCAGGTAAGATAAAAGCAGTTTCAGGTGTTAACTGGATTTCGGATATCCGGGCAAGAGAAAATGGTAATTTACTTCTTATAGATGTGAGCGTGTATGTAAATCCAACCTTAACTGTTGTCGAAGGTCATGATATTGCTGACGCCATCCAACACGCCCTACATGATGATTTCGAACTATGTGAAGTTATTGTCCACATAGAACCAGACCATAAACTTCTCCAAGAACAATAAATATAATGCACTCGAATTGCATTGTACTCAGCATGTTAGATTTTTTTGTCTAACGTAAGAATGCATTGCAATACGAGTGTTTTTTTATTTTTAATTATTATTAAGTACTTTCTTAACAAAAAGATAAAATTGTCGTTGTTACAAAAGCTAAGTGGAAAATATTTCGTATTCCTAAATAATTAATGAATAAACTTATTTTATAATGTAAAATAGAAAAATAATAAAGTTTAGAGAGATATGATCATGCAATTTGAAAAGAAAATTTTAGAATCAAACGAGAAATATAGTATTTTAAGCGGGGTGGCTGCAAGCGCTTCGCTTTCTTTGGCAAACAATTATTTCACATTATTTGCGATTTTGGTTTTAGGTGCTACAAACTATCAAGTAGGGCTTATTTCCTCATTACCACAAATTGTAGGCATGGTAGCTATACTTCCGGCAGCTTATTTTGTTAATAAAGCAAAATTGAAAAAGGGAATTACATCTTACTCAATATTTTTTACACGTCTAACGCTTATTTTAATGGCATTTGTGGTATTTGTGCCTGCCAAATACGCAGCTTGGGTTTTCGTAGTCTTGATTGCACTGATGAATTTTCCAGGTCAATTTTTAAATCTTAGCTTCCAAGCTTTTCTTGCAGATATCATTCCAGAAGAAAGAAGAAATCTTTTCTTTGCAAAGCGAAATCGCATTCTGACAATAACCGGTTTGATAGTTACTTTAACTGTTGGAATCTTTATGAAAACACAATTAAATGATGATGTGTTGCCTTACCAAATTTTATTTGTACTTGCGTTTATTGCAGGAATGTTTGAAATGTTTTATGTGCATAAGCATAAAGAATTCTCTCATCCAAATTTAAATCAAGAGATACCATCTTTTTTTTCAAAAAAGGTTTTTGGTCACAAACCATATTTAACATTTTTGATATGTGGTTTATTCTTTAATTTTGCATGGCAAATGGCATGGCCATTGTTTAGCATTTTTCAAATAAGAAATTGTCATGCTAATGGACTATGGATTAGTTTATTTAATGTATCTAACCAATTAACTCAGATTATTTCGTATCCTATATGGGCAAAATTAGGTAGCAAATACAGCAATTCTAGTCTCCTTGTAGTTACTTCTATAGGAATGGGGTTAGGGGCTGGCTTAACACCCTTATTTGAGAATCTATACTGGTTAATTTTTGTGAATATTATTTCAGGTTTCTTTGTATCAGGTACCGTTTTACTGTTATTTAATGGTCTTCTGGAAGCTTCAAAAGAAGAAATACGAACGTCTTTCGTAGCAAACTATAACTTCTTACTAGCTTTTGTTGCATTTGTTGCTCCTCAATTTGGCGTTTTTCTAGAAGATTTATTTGATATTAAAGTAGCAATGCTTATATCTATGTTTCTCCGCTTTGTTGGTGGTGGACTTTTCTTGTGGATGGGCTGGTATTTAAAGAAACATAAAGAACATCCACAAATTCAATTGATGAATAATTAGGAGAAAATACAAGCATATGATTACTATGATTAATGAAGCAAAGGATTATATTTTATCCAAATCTCATTTAAAACCTAGCATTGGACTAATACTGGGTTCTGGGTTAGGATCTTTAGCAGATGAATTATCAAATTCTGTAAATATTCCTTACGATGAGATACCACATTTTGCAAAATCTGGTGCCATTGGACATGCTAATGAACTGGTCATTGGCGAGTTAAATGGAAAAATTGTAGTTGCAATGAAGGGAAGATTTCATTATTATGAAGGCTTTTCTCTAGAGGAAGTAACTTTTCCAGTCCGAGTGATGAAAGCACTGGGAGTAGAGCAAATCATTGTAACGAATGCCTGTGGAGCAGTAAATACAAGTTTTAAACCTGGCGATTTAATGTTAATTAACGATCATATTAACTTAGTTTCAAATAATCCACTCATTGGACCAAATAACGATCAGCTGGGTACTAGGTTTCCAGATCTTTCAGACGCTTACAGTAAAGAACTTCGTGCATTAGCAGCAAAAGTTGCAGCAGAGAAGGGGATACAGCTTAAAAACGGTGTTTATGCATGGTGGACAGGTCCTGCGTATGAAACACCTGCTGAAATTCGTATGATTCGAATACTAGGTGCAGATGCAGTGGGGATGTCTACGGTTCCAGAGGTAATTGTAGCCGTACATGGCGGAATGAAAGTACTAGGAATTTCTTGTCTAACAAATATGGCTTGCGGGATTTTGGATCAATCACTGAATCATCAAGAAGTGATTGAAGTTGCAGCTTTAGTTAAAGATAAATTTTTAACATTAGTAAAGAGTGTAGTTGAGAAAATGTAATTTAGACTGTTCTATTCTTTAAGAGTAGAACAGTTTTTAATTTTTATAAGTATCTTTTTTTCATCAAATTAATCAAAAATATTTGTTGGATTAACGTTTTAAAAATACCTTTTTATTTATCAAATTGCTTTAAAGGTTTATTATTCTATTAAAGAATTATCAACGGAGGGAAATTGATATGAAAAAATTATTAATATTAATTAGCATTATTATAACGACTCAATTTCTTTTTGGGTGTTCATTTAATAAAAGTGTTCAGTACAAAGAATTTGATTATGGAATTGCTGGATTCAGTGAAAATAATGAAAAATTAATGCCTGTTCCCCAAGATGGCGTTCTGATGACAACTACTGAGGAGTTCCAAAAATTTGAGGACAAATACTTTACACCTATTACTTCAAGGGATATTCCAATAAAAACTCACAATAAAGAAAAAGCAGTTTTATATTTGCAATTTCCTTCGATTAACGACAAGGTATACGAATATGAAGTAACAAGTTTATTTGTAAAAAATAATACTTTAACTGTAAACGTAAAAAAAATAGGAATTTCAAAATGTGCTATAAGAAGAGAAGTAGTTAATGGTCAACTAAAATGGATTTTGTTTATAGAAGTCGATAAGACAAATTTAAAAAAAAACATGAAAATTGTTATTAATAAATAATATCTTTAGGGTAACTACACTAGTTAGCACAAATAAGGAACACTTCAATGTGTCCTTTATCTTTTTAAAAATAACAACACTATTGTTTAACAAAGCCTAGAAAATAAAAAAAAGTTCATCCATGCTTTGTACTAATGTATTCAAAAAATGAATTTCACATATAGATAAATGTTACAAGTGAAAATATAGGAGTGAAGTGAATGGCAGGGATTATGAAAAACTCTTTTGTTTCTGGTTTTGTACCACATCACAATCATGGATCAGTCGATTATACCGGTGTAGCAGATGGTCATGTTCATCAATGTTTGGACGTTACAGGACCTCCAATACTCTCAAAAGACGGAAATCATATTCATTACACTGAAGGATATGTGTTATTTGAAGATGGACATATTCACCATTACAAAGCAAATTCAGGACATGCAATTCCTGTTGGAAATGGAATGCACGTGCATTATTACGATTTCTACACAACAGAAAATGATGGTCACAAACACCATGTAAAAGGCGTAGATCAACCAGCAGCTGGGAACAAATAATTGTTAAATTTTCATTGTTTGTAAACACAGAATAATAACGACACATTTTGGACACAATTAACACAGGGAAGATGAATGAATCATTTTCCTGTGTTTTTTTTCTCAAATTGTTTTGTAATCCAAATGATTCTTTTCTTTAATTTTTCAACAAGAATTATTAAGTATGATATTTGTCTAAATGAGAAATAATGCTGTTAACTTTATTTTAATAAAATTTTACGGAGAAAATGAATGAAAATTTGCTTAGTAAGACACGGAGAAACTGATTGGAACCTACAAAATATTCTCCAAGGCAGTTCCGATATACCATTGAACAATACTGGGAAAATGCAGGCACAAAAAAGTAGTGACGTACTTAAAGATATACATTGGGATATTATCATTTCTAGTCCACTTAAAAGAGCAAGAGAAACTGCGAATATTATCAATTTAAAGTTAAACTTACCAATTATAGAAATGGATGAGTTTAAGGAAAGAAATTACGGAAAAGCTGAAGGATTACCTTTGAAGGAATATAATAAAATGCTGCCCAACATACCAGGATTAGAGAGTCACGAATCAGTAACGAAGAGAATAACAAAGGGTATAGAGATCATTCAAAAAGATTTTCCAAACAAAAATGTTTTAATTGTTGCACATGGCGCTGTTATTAACTCAATTTTAGCAAAGGTTTCCGGTGGAAGAATTGGTACTAGAAAAACACGTCTTGAGAATGCATGTATAAGTAATATTCATTTCAAAAATGACAGTTGGTCAGTCATTGATTATAATCAAAACGCACATTTGTTTAGCTAAAAGATTAATTAGATTCAACAAAGATAAATAATCAAGTTAATGATGGATCCAAAATACGGATTTTTTTCTTTGAAGACTTTTTTTAATTCTGGAAGAATAAAATGAAATCAATACCATATATTATTAAGATATTTTAGTTTACATAATATATATTATAGGAAGTTATAAGGATAAATAAAGTAATCTGTAATATTTGTAATTATTAGTGGCATGTCTGCTGACAAGAAACTTACCCCAATGAAAAATAATCTCTATTTCACCCCTTTTGAAGTTTTTAACATAGTTCATAACATAATACTTTCAATAAGATAAAAAAACAGAAGGATTTACCTTCTTCTAATTAATAAAATTTTTTATAAAGTTGACTCAGAAATCAAACTCTTTAAATACTCCACCCTATCGTTTTGAAAGTAATAAAAAACTCTATCTGTCTGGTTCTTTGGAATTAAAAAAAGAAATACCGGTATTCCTGTAGTTTTTAGATTCATTTTCTCCTTATTATCAGCTTTGACTTTAAAATGCTCGAGCCAGGAAATAAACCGTAAAAAGACGTGAAAGTACCCTTACACGTCTAAGCAAATTTTAATAATAAATCTAGAAACCTCATACAGATGTACTAACATTAGGATGTTACGAAATTATCAAATATTTCACTAGTTAAAAAACATAAATTAAAATTAATAAATTATATATTTATTGATAAAAAATACAACCGATTTGGTTCTTCATACTTTCTCCAAGAAAACTTGTATTCCTTTTCAAATACGAGTTCAACACCATTTCCAACCTTAGTATGTTCAGTTCTATATATTTTTCCAGGTTCTATACAATACCCCTCATGAGTAGGAAAATCCTCCCCAGATGTATTTTGTGAGCTAATATTAGTATATGCATTTCTATTTGCCAACATATAAAATTTGCAAATTCTAAAGTTTTCATTCTTTAATTTTTTTAATTTTTCTAAACGAAAGATATCTTGATAAGAACTTATTCTAGCTATATCTGTTGCATCACCTGATTTTGTAGTATGCTTCAACTCAATTGCTGCTTTAACTGACTTATTTTCTTCAAAATTGGATAACTCACAAATTATATCTATAGATGCATTTTTTTCAAAGCCATCTTGTTTTTTAATCGAGTACTCTAAGTCAACATGGAATACTTCTTTCTTAGAAAAACAATATAATGTTCCAACCTGAGAAATAATATTAGAAAAATGATGTTGGAATGAAGCTTCTTTATGTAGACTTAGACGTCCATATAAACTTTGAGCAATAAAAATATCCCATGAATCTTCTATAATTTGATTTAATCTGTCTTCAATACTACTATAAACTAGTTTACTTCTTTCCATATTTATCCTCGTATCTGTTATTATTGCATCCAACTATAATTTCACTTATAAAAACAGTAATATTCAAGTAGAGTTAATTGTTATGGCCATAAACCTCATTTACTTGTGGTACGGTCACCGTACCATATGCAAAGTTAAGCTTGACTTAATTTAAGTTAAGATAGTATTGTACGAAAAAAGGCTGAGGTTTAATCTAACGGTTTCCGTTTAGAGGTACAAACAATATAAAATAAGTCTTGTTTCCCCTCGAACATCTCAAGGTTATTCACATCAATATTCACATAATAAAACGATGATTTTTAAAATCAGCAGCGTTATTTCGTTTATTGTTTCATTCATAAGGGAATAGTCAAAACAAAAGGTTTGTTTATTCTATGCTAAATAGGTATGTAATTGTTTATTTTATTACAAAATCTATATCTCTGTTTAATGTGTTATTCCAACAACGAATTTTACAACAATAATTCTTGCTTTTAAAATGTTCTAATAAACTTCCATAATAACCAAAATCTTTTAACAAAGATTCACCGGAAGACATATTTATGTCTTCGAGATACCTTTGACCACCAAAACGAGCTTTCCCATCGAGGAAAAATTCTATTGATACAAGCTTTTCATCAAGATAATCATGGATGCATTTAATTAAACTATCTAAGTCATCATCGAAATGCGTGTGCTGATAAGAAAAGAAAAATGTCCACTCATTATCTTCAAAATTAACAGATATATTTTCACCTCCAAATGGATTAATAATTTCAAATGAATCAATTCCATTCTTGTTAATGATACATGTGTTGTATTCACTAAATTCCTTTTTTAGGTTTTCTAAAATACTCATATCTGACTCCCAGCAAAAATTAACTTCTAGTTTAATGAACTTTCACACTCTACTTCACATACAAATTCACGTTTATTTTCGCAGATATGTTTCCGATGCACAAGAAATATTATCTTATTAAAAAACCTTATGATAAATTAAATAAACATCAAAAAAACTGCGAATAATGTTGATCTATCAATATTAATAAAAGCGTGAATCCTTATGTGAATTCACGCTAGATATATATAGATTTCCCTTTTGTACCTTGAATCGGAACCCGTTACCATTTAGGTAGGTGCCTTTTAATGATCTTTCCAAAAAGCAACATAGGAAATGCTAGATTAGCCATGATTTAAATTAAACAGGCTATTAAAAGGTTATTCTTCCCCCTCTTGACTTAGCCCGAATTATTTTGAAGTGTGGTAAGATTAATTTGGTTAGTTTGCACTAGATTTTGGTGGTTAGGGATGAGGTAAATGGATATTGATTTTATAATTTCTAATTTAAAAAATAGCAAAATGAGTAATTTTGATGAGTTTTCACCTGTTTTTAGAAATTATGAACGTATATTACATAGAGCGATTAAAAACGATCCTAATAATTACAAAGCCATTTCATTACTTGCAATGATAAAATGTGAGCTTCGTAAAAGTACAAACATTTCGCTAAAGTATTTAGAAAATGCTTTTTACAAAAATAAAAATTATTTAAGTGATTACGATTTCTCTTTGCTCTCTACAAATTTAGCTTATTTTTATGCTGAAGAATGTACTAATAAGGAATTAGTCATTGAAGAACTGTTGCAATCAGCAATAAGCAGAGAATCGCAATTTCATCAAACTTATTACGCTTTAGCTTTACATTATTTCAAGCAAAATAAATATAGACTTGCCCTACCTTTATTTGAAAAAGCTGAAAATATTTTCCCTCTTTATATTTATAAATTTAATCATGCCATTTGTTTATACAAGTGTGGTCAAATTCCAGAGTCAATCAAAATTTTAGAGAAACTTTCTATAAATTATGGGAAACATGAATATCATGCGAGAGCTTATTATACTTGCGGAGTATTGTATGCTTCTCTTGGCAATTCAATTGCTACTAGAAGTATTGCATATGATTTATTGAATATTGATTATACATCGTTAAATATCGATCATTGTGAGATCGCAGACTTAATGTTTTTAGTTGGTGAATACGAAATTTGTATAGAACTATACAATAAAACACGGCTATACGATACGGCTGACTGGCTAGGCATTTATTTTTTTAGTTTTAAAATGATAAACAGAGGGAAAGTTGCTCTTGAAAAATTGGATAACGTTACATGTGATATTGAAAATGAAATAGCAGGAAGTACATTGGAAGACTTTAATGGAAGTAAAAGGGATTTTAACTATTATTTAGAATCTGAAGGAGAAAGATTGAAAAATATTAAAACTGTTTACAATAATATTTTTACTAATGAAGTGAAACCTAAAGTTTCAGACAATATTGATTTATTATATGCTTGCTATTATATAAACTGCCCACGGCACTTAAAAGAAGATATTCAGAATACATTAATTCAGTAATCTTCAATTAGAAAGAATTAAATATAAATGTGTTGCTTACATATAAAAATGCTTGTCAATTCATTAGAAGAATTAACAAGCGTTTCTTATTTATTCATGTTCTTACAAACAGTTAAAGCTTCAATAAACCATCAAAACCATCCCAGGCGAGCATCTCATGGTTCCATTGATATCAAAGGTTTTTTAAAGATGGTTTTTAAAAATATATAGTCTTAAAACAGTAATTGTTATTTTTTTATTGATTAAATCATTTATGAAACTAAAAATTCCAATAACTTAAATTTGAAATTGAGGACCTATTGAAAAAAACAATCGACCATATGACATTTTTTGTTATATTATGCATATTGGGGTGAGCCTATGGAAGAAAGTCAAAAACAAACTATTTTGAGTGTAATAATTATTATATTATTAGCAGGCATATTTTTGGTACTTCTTTATAATAACGGACTTTTAGATAAGTACGTTGGTATGAAAGATGATTACAATGAAGTCTATCAAGCAAATAACAATCAACCACAAACCGTGCAACAAAGACTACCAAACGCGGAAGAAGTGTTAAGACAGAAGGCTGGTAGACCAAGTGATGTTTTGAGAAAACAAACTCTAGTTAACCAATACCCAAATTATAAATTTGATGAAATCAAATTATATGGTTTTGATGTTGAGCAAACACCGGATAGCAATTTAAGATTTATGGCAATTCCCCTATTTGTCCATATAGTGACATGTAGTTTTTATTACAAAAAGACCGATTAATTTCGGTCTTTTTACTATTTCTTATTCAAATACAACTGCCTCAATGTAAGTATAAAAGCAAAAACAGATAACACTTTCAAGCAGAAACGCCGCTAAAAAGTAGTGTTGATTACTTCTGCTTCGTTTAACGGATAGCAACAAAGTGTCGATATTTTTAGTTAACACACATGATAATTTGCATTAGTTGCAGACTGGGATACGAAACAGAAATCACATATTGGATTTTCATTTACCTTCAAAGCCCTTAATACTTTAGAGACGATTCTTTTTTCTCCCAATTCCATAACTCAACTTCACCTAATTGTACTCCTTGAACAAATGGAGCATCTTTTAGCTTTAACAATTCTTTTACAGGACCTGTTACAACGGCTCCATATACAGTAAAACCCTCATTTTCTAAGTATTGATATTTTTCCTTCAAGTGCCCCAAACCTAAGAAGTTCTCATAATAACTATTGGATTTATTTAGGAGTTCCTTCATATTTTTTAACATTAATTGTTGGCTTTCCTTTATCGAACCTTCATCCAACCAATTGATCCGTAAAGATTGATGATAATTTTCGTCATGGTCCATTCCACCTGTTAGTCCAATTACATCTGAAACAATGATCAAATTGTTGTTTCCACTCCAACCTGGGTCAAAATCCACAAATTCCCCAGTGTATAATGGCATCCATAATATATGAATATCGTATTCCCGTAAATTTTCAATTAGTTTTTCTGATTCCATGAAACTTGTAGTAGAAAAAGCTAACTCTCCTACTGTTCCTTCAGGTAACATCTCTAATGATTCCCATTCATGAGGTGAGGTATTAGCTTCTAGCTTCCTATTTGTTCGTGGATCTTCAGGAAGTGAGAAGGCGAATTCGCTTAATTGCTGTAAACCAGGATGTGAGTAAGTAATATTTGAAAGACTACTGAATAGTCGATTTGTTACTAGTGCCTCTCCAATAACAACGTCCTTACTCCCTACCTTATTAAGTAAGTTATAGGTTAAACTTTTTGTTCCGAAAGCAGTCAAATCCTCTTCCTTAATTTCAAAATCGCCCCGTACATTAGGAACAGTCCACTCAAGTGCAAGACTTGAAAAGTACATATTTTCCTTTCCAATGGCAAGTTTGTCAACAACAATATTCGCAATTATCATATATAAAGTATAAATAAATACTACCATTAACAAAATTCGTAAAATCCGAAATGATAAGGTGAACTTAGATTTTTTTAATATTCTCTTTTCTAACTCCTTATTCCATTCTGTCATAATACCACCCTTTCTTTTCAGCAAGGATCGCTAACCGCCTTCTCGCTCGATGCAGTTTCACCTTCACTTGTTCTTCTGTTAGTTGCAATGCTTCCATTATTTCTTTATAACTAAATTCCTCATATTCTCGCAAATAAATGACCGACCTATATTGTTCTGGCAAAAAGCTCAATAAATCTTCAAGTTGTTCATGTTTTTCTTGCATTAATAGGGAATCTTCAGGAATCCCATATGGACTAATCATGTCTTCCTTCGATGAAAATATTGATAAAAGGGGTATTGTTTTCCTTCGTTTTTGCTTTCTCCATTCATCTAAATAGGCATTACGAGCTACTTTAAAAAGCCAAGCACGAGCCTCTTCTCCTTCATATTCATTAAGATGAACAGTAGCACGAACGAACGTTTCTTGTGTTAAATCCTCTGCAAGGTGCTTCGAACCACTTAACCTTAATAGGTAAAAATAGAGAGTCTTTGCATACTGTTTATATAGATTTTCTAATTTTAATTGTTTTCGCATTTGCCCCCCTCTTTACCTACTCACTATTTACACGTTTCACTGATAAATATGTTACAGTATTTCTTCAAAATTTTTCCTGCAATCTTTTAATATTGTAAGAATTAGCTTTTATATACTCGAAGTAGGCTTACTGCCTACAAAAAAAAAATATCACCTTTTCAGGAAATGAAAAGAAAAGTGTCGTCATATAAATGTTAAACAAAGTTTTGAACTTCGTCTTTACACATTTCAAGAACAGTATCATGAACTTCATCATTATTTTACTTAACGAATCTATTCGCTAGTGTTATCAAAATAAAATCATATTGGGGTAAATTTCTCGTCATTTGGACACATAGGGGTAATATTTCCGTCATAAATCCTATGACAAGAATATTACCCCTTTCAATATCTAACAACGAGTTTATGCGGATTTCAGCAATTTTCATTGGGGTAAGTTTCTTGTCAGCAGTCAATTATGTGACTGCTGATGTCCGGTTCTAATTGTAAAATAAAAAGCAGCTAAAAGAACTAATTCTTTAAAAAATGCACCCTATCGAAAAGACATTTTAAAAAAGTCTATTTTGTAGGGTGCATTTTGTATAAAGAAAAAAATGGGCAGAAGGAAGGATGCCCTCCCTTCTGCCCATTTTATACAATTTAATGATTTAAAAAATAAAGAAACGATTGATTACTACTAATGATCAACTCCACCAGTAGGTGGAAATTGTGTTTCCAGATTAAAAACAAGTAAACCCTGAATTCAAAGCTCTTCATTTCAATACCAACTCATACCTATTAATATCTAAAATGGGGCTAAATTTATCTTTAAATCTACGAAGTCCTCCTTTGCCACGTGAATCAGACCCTATATTTAATAAGTTAACACTTGGATATATTCGGTTAATTTCTTTTACAAACTCAACATGTAAGAATTCACATATCCCTGTTATATCCTTATTAAACTTTAATTCGCAACCCCAAGCCTGCCCATCTGTAGAGAGTCCACCAGTAATGGCACCTTCTAAATTGCCGTCTATTTCCACTATAATGATAACATGTTCAAGTTTTTCAAAATTTTGAATGATTCTTTGATAAAAATAGTCATCCCAAATACTGTCATATTTTGCTCCAGACTTTTTATTCCATTTATTTTTAAGATCTAAAAGAGAAGTATAGTCATTTTTAGTAGCCCTTCTTACAATGCAGTTCGGATTTTCTCTTTTAAATTTGTTTATCATATTGCGTACATTTGCATATTGTTTACCTTTTAAAGCTAAAAGTTCTTGAACCCCAATATGCCTCTCTACCCCAAATTGCAATGTCTTGAAATAATTTTGAAAAAATGTACTCTGACTAATAAATTCCAACTGTAAATGATTGATTACCTCTACCCTAGATTTTCTATGTTTTTTTCCATTCCAATTTTGACAAAATGCAAGACATTTATGGGTCACATCAACAACTTTATCAGGATTTCCTTTACCCAAAGGAAGAAATTCCAATAAAAGATGTTTATTAATCAGCCAAAAAATAACTAGCATACCATCAACGATTTTCCAAAGTACTTTTCTTCCGTCTCTAGAAATTCCCCACAAGTAATCAAAATTTAGTCTCCAAAGATTCGTAGGATATTCTGTTTTATCTATATACTGGGTAAATAATTCTTTATCTTGAATACGGATCCTATTGAACTCCCAGTCTTTTAAGGTTATTTTATTACGATTATTAGATATCTTGTCCATAATCTCACCTCCTGAAATCCATATTTTACACTTTAGCTAGAAAAAGTTGGTTGAGAAAGTTTGTTTTACATTTTATGACAAATTTTTGTTTTATGTCTGTGCTAACACCAATAATATAAATAAAATCTTTTCAAACATTAAATTATGAAGGACATCAAAAACGACTAAACGACCTTAGCCGATTGGAATATAGAGATAAAGATGCTTAATGAACTTAAATTCTCTCTAATAAAAAAAAAATAGGCGCAAGAATTACTTAAACAACGTAAAATAGAAATTTTAAAGAATTTATTGCACCTACTTTACACTTGAGCGAAATCTGAAATGAATAACCCTGAATTCAACCCCTTTATTTCAATAACAACTTATACCTTTTTATATCTAAGATGGGGCGAAACTTATCTTTATATATGCGAAGTCCTCCTTTGCCGCGTGAATCGGAGCCTATATTGATTAATTTAACACTGGGATATATTCGGTTAATTTCTTTTACAAACTCAACATTTAAGAATTCACCTATCCCTGTTATATCCTTGTTAAACTTTTCTTCGCAACCCCATGCCTGTCCGTCCGATGAGAGTCCACCAGTAGAGGCACCTTCTAATTTGCCGTCTATTTCCACAACAATGATAATATGATTAAGTTTTTCAAAGTGTTGAATGATTCTTTTATAAAAATAGTCATCCCAAATAAAGTCATATTTTACTCCAGACTTTTCATTCCATTTATTCTTAAGATCTAAAAGAGATGAATAGTCATTTTTAGTAGCCCTTCTTACAATGTAATTAGGATAGTCTCTTTTAAATCTGTTTACCTTCCTGCGTACATTTGCATATTGTTTACCTTTTAAAGCTAAAAGCTCTTGAACCCCTATACACCTCTCTACTCCTAATTGCAATGTCTTGAAATGATTTTGAAAAAATGTACTCTGACTAATAAATTCCAACTGAAAATGACTGATTACCTCTATCCTAGATTCCCTATTTTTTTTCCCATTCCAATTTTTACAAAATCTAAGGCATTTATAGGTCACATTAACAACTTTATCAGGATTTCCTTTACCTAAAGGAAGAAATCCCATGATAAGATGGTTATTCATTAGCCAAAAAATAACTAGCATACCATCAACGATCTTCCAAAGTACCATTCTTCCGTCCCTTGAAGATCCCCACAAATAATCAAAATTTAATCTCCAAAGATTCGTAGGAAATTCTGTTTTATTTATATACTGGGTAAATAATTCTTTATCTTGTATCGCGATCCTATTGAACTTCCAGTCTTTTAAAGTTATTTTTTTACGATTACTTGAAATCTTATCCATAATCTCACCTCCTGAAATCCATATTTAACAATTTTGATAGTATATGTTGGTTAAGAAAGTTTTTTACATTTTATGAAAATTTTCAGTTTTATGTCTGTGCTAACACCAATAATATTGATAAAGTCGTTTTAAAGAGACAATTATGAAAGACATCAAAAATGACAAAAAGACCTTAGCCCATGGATATTGAGCTAAAGCCGTTTAGAGTTTTGGAATAGTATAAGAAATTTTAAAAATTTTTAAAAACATAAAAAGCTCCTGATACTTGTATTTTGCAAGTATTATATATGTGGTATTTACCCTAACGTCCCACAGCATACGCTAGATTTCGCCATTGCGTTATTTAGTAACATAATGGCACGAATGACTGATTCTTTTTCATTCTCGTTCATATGAGAAAAAACTTCATTCAAAAAAGAGTTCATTTGGTTGTCAATCGTCTTTGCAATAAATTCCCCTTCAGCTGTTAGGGATAAAATATTGAATCGTTTATCATCTGGATCTGGTGTTTTTTTTACCAAATTCATTTTCACTAATGATTGCACTTGTCGACTAAATGTAGTAATATCCGTCCCTAATGCATCGGAAATTTGCTGCATTGAGGGGTTATACTGGTGACCTATTTCATATAGGATATGACTTTGAATAAGTGAAATATCACACCCTCTAGCACTGCAACAATATTTATTTAAAAGTCCAAAACGTCTTGTCATTACCTGGAATAATTCACGAATATTTTCCAATATTTATCACAACTTTCTTATTTTATAAATAATTTTCATAATACAACTAAAGCTTCTAATTGATTTACTGTCAAAATTCCACTTTATTTATTTTGAACGATAATCTTCTCCATAGCCATAACATCAACAAAGTTACAATCTAGAATACCCTGATTCTTAAATACACCAACTTCATTATAGCCTTTCTTGCGATATAAGCTTTGACCGAGTTTATTGAACGGGAAAGTAAAAAGAACTATTTTATGAAAATTATTTTTTTTAGCAATATCTTCAATTTCATTTAGTAACAAACCTCCAATACCCTTCCCTCTTTCGGCTCTGGCAATGTATATTGACAAATCTGCTACTCCTGCGTACGCACAACGGTTATTATAATGATTTAATGAAGCCCACCCTAAGATCTGACCTTCTTGTTCAGCAACAATCACTTTATATCGATTACTGTGTTGTTCAAACCACTCATTTATGTAATGAATATCTTTAGGCTCAGTTTCTAAAGTAGCTATCCTATCTTCAATTCCTTGGTTATAAATGTTCAGAATGGATTCTAAATCTTTTATGGTTGCTTCCCGAATCAAAACCACATTTTATTCCCCCTTCATTCCCAACTTCTTGAAAATAAATATAAAACAAATACTTGCAAAATGCAAGTATTTTATTATTATTATGCCTTATTTCAAGAAAATCTCGACAGATAACCTGGACCATGGTAACTTATGCACAATAGAGTAATAAATCCACTATAATGAACAATGAAGTTCTTATGATTTCGGCAAACGAAACTATTAGATATAAATATTAATAGAATTCGACGAGAAAAAAGTCTTACAGGCGAAGCAATACAATTCCTTGCGAATTGCAACAATAAATATTTGAACTCAACATTTCTAACCATGAATAAAGGGGAATTCTGTTATGAAAAACTATCTGAAAAGAATAATCAAGTTAATAGTTGGATTGTTTTTGTTTTCACTAGGCTTATTTTTAAACATACAGGCTAACATAGGCTTGGCGCCATGGGAAGCATTCAGTATGGGTGTATCTAATCTGACTCGTCTATCCTTTGGTAATATCGTTGTTATAACAGGCTTACTTGTCATTGTTATTGATTTTGCATTAAAAGAAAAGATTGGATTTGGAACAATTCTCAACGCTATATTGATAGGAAAGTTTATTGATATGATTCAATACATAAATATTATTCCTAAAATGTCCACCCTTGGGCTTGGAATACTAATGCTCCTTTTAGGTCAAGTTGTTATCTGCATTGGAAGCTATTTTTATATTGGTTCATCACTCGGATGTGGGCCCCGTGACGCACTAATGGTTGCTTTGGGAAAACGGTTGCCAAAGGTACCAATAGGGATTGTGCGAGGTTTATTGGAAGGTATTGTTCTTATTATTGGCTGGCTACTAGGTGCAAAGGTTGGCATAGGCACAGCAATATCTGTATTAGGAATCGGATTTATCTTACAAATTACATTTAAATTACTGCACTTTGATGTGAAAAATATCGAGCATGAGAGTGTATTTGATACAGTTAAACGTTCCAGATTAAATAATTTTTAAGATATTTTGTTGAACCATCATTAAAAACCCTATTAAGCTTGCTATGGTATGAATTGATACAAACAATAATCCAATTATATTTATTTTATGTTATTTCTCATCTCTAAAAAGTTTCAAAAAGTATTTTAACGTCGGAACGAATTTATTTTCTTCGAGCATGGATCTAATTTCCTCATAGCTAGCCCATTTTGCATCTATTACTTCATCTGTTTGTAATTGCAAGTCTGATAAATCAATTTCGGTTTCAAAAAACCATGAGTCTCTAAAAAAATCCGAAACAATTACTGTTCGTAATAACTTCCCATTTTCAGGGGCAAGGGAAATCCCTAATTCTTCCTTGACTTCTCGGATTGCTGCATCAAGACTAGAGTCGCCAACTAATGCTGAACCACCTGTACACTCCCATAGTTGGCCAAAAGGTTTTTCTTGATGTCTTTTAGAAATCAAATACTGTCCTTTAGAATTTCGAATCCAAATGTCCACTACTAAGTGGAAATCACCTGGTTGCATCTCTTCTCCACGAATATGGGTCCTCCCCGTTAATTTTCTATTTTCGTCATAAACATCCCAAACTTCCATATTAAACCCCCATTGCTTTAAACATCAATTTCTTTTGATATTATTATTAATTTTTTCTCTAATGTACGTTAACAAGTTGTTTACTTCAATCAAAGCGCTCCTGCACTTTTCCAAATTTCTTTCCCTTTTATCGAAAACAATCCATTTTCATTTGTTTTACTTTTATTTAACATGGCTTTAGCCAATATTTCTGTATCCAGCGGCCTTTGGGAACGAAAAAATCCAAGTTTGTTAAGGAATTGAATGATTTTCAAGCCTACAATTTCACTCGTTCGATTGCTGTTTTTTCGTATTAAAATTGGGGGGTTAAAAATAGTCAACTTTGGAAATCCCAATGTCTTAACAGCTTCTTCTAACTGCCCTTTCATCCTTGTATAAAAGAAGGTTGAATTAGGAGATGAAAAACCGGAAGATACCAATATATAATGATTCACATTGTTTTCTCTAGCTGATTTTGCAAACTGATATTGAAATTCGTAGTCAACTTTCCATTGAGCTTCCTTGCTTCCTGCCACTTTTAGTGTAGTTCCTAAACATGAAAATATAACATCGCCCTTCACTAAATATTTCCATTGTTCAGGTTTATTAAAGTCAACAACATGGATCTTTAATTTTTCATGTTGGATACCAACATCACGTCTAACAAAAATATCTACTCGCTGAATGAAATCATCAAGTAACAGTAAATTTAGTAGGTCTTTTCCTGTTGCTCCCGTTGCTCCTATTACTAATGCGTGCATATTCTACTCCTATCTATATAGTAAAACGAACTGTACCATAATTATTAATTTCACTAATAATTATAATACAATTCGCTTATTGAGGTTTTTCTACCAGTTATATATTTATATTTCATGAATTCATCAAAAATTTCTTTACTCTTTCATTCTTAGGATTAGTGAAGAAAACTTCCGTATCATCCTCTTGAACGATTTCGCCTGCATCTAAAAATATAATTCTATCTGCGACTCTTTTTGCAAAATTCATATCATGTGTAATAACTAATATAGCCATATTTTCTGAAGCTAACATTTTCATAATGTTTGCAATATTTTCCGTTAGTTCAGGATCCAAAGCTGATGTAGGTTCATCAAAACACATAACGCCAGGATTCAATGCACAAGCTCTAGCAATTGCAACTCGCTGCTTTTGCCCACCTGAAAGCTGATAAGGATAGTTATTCGCTTTATCTTGTATCCCTAATAGTTTCATAAGTTCAAATGCTTTTTTTTCAGCTTCAGCTCTTGGTATCTTATATACGTTAACAGGAGATTCAATGATATTTTCAAGAATAGACTTATGAGGAAAAAGGTTAAAATTCTGAAATACCATACCTAAATTTTTTCTTATAGACTTCAGACTTTCACCCTTCGCATATTCAACCTTTTCATTATCTTCTTTGCATAAAGCAGCTCCATCTACATAAATACTTCCTCGGTCACATGTTTCCAGAGCATTTATGCATCTTAAAAGAGTAGTTTTTCCTGCCCCAGAGCTACCGAGGATAGCGGTTATTTTTCCTCTTTCAAGACTAAAACTTATATTTTGTAGTACCTTGTTATTCTTAAAGTACTTATCTAAACCTTTTACTTCAAGTACCATATATTCCCTCTTTGCTATTCATAATAAGAAGTTTTATCCTCACAATACTTAAAAAACTGTGTAAGAATTGCAGTAAGTAATAAATAAAATAATGCGACTACGATTAACGGTACCAAAGAAGCATCCCTGTTTGCTGCAATCTTTCCAGCCCTTAGTAATTCACCAAGTCCCACAACATAAACTAAAGAAGTGTCCTTTACTAATGTTATGAATTCATTAGCTACAGGAGGTAAAACTCGTTTGACAACCTGAGGCAAAATGATTCTAAAAAACGATTTGGAAGGACTATAGCCAAGTACCTTTGCTGCTTCATGTTGACCGGTTTCAATAGACTGTATGCCAGATCTAAAAATCTCAGCAAAATATGCAGCATAATTCAATACAAAAGCTAAAAGGGCTGCCTCATATCGATCAAAAGCAATTCCTATCAAAGGAAGTCCAAAGAATACAAATACCAACTGCAGCATTAGTGGTGTTCCACGCATAACCCAAGTATACAGCTGCACGCTACCGCTAATCATTTTATTCTTTGAAAGCCTTCCTAGGGCAATAATCATGCCCAAAGGAAGTGATAAAAGTAATGTAAGGGCAAATAAATTTATGGTAACACTTAAACCCTCAGTCATTGAGGGCATAAGTTTTATTAAATAATCTATCATCGTAATCCTCTATTATTCAGTAATCTCACCAAACCATTTTTTATATATTTCAGAATATACACCTTCATTTCGCATATCCTTCAAAGCATTTTCAACCTTTTCCAAAAGCTCAGTATCTGCTTTTCTCATGCCAATTCCATATTCTTCTTTCCCGAAATCTTCACCAATAACTTTGTATTTCTTTTCGCCTCTTTTGGCAATATAGTACTTTGCCATGATCTCATCTGCTACTACAGCATCTGTTCGACCAGCCTCTAAGTCCATTAAAGCTTCATTATTAGTTTCAAATAGAACAGGTTCGCCATCTTTAAAAGAAGCAGCCAATTCTGGTTCTTTATTAATTGCATCTAAAGAACTTGAACCATTTTGAGCAGCTACCACCTTACCAGCTAGGTCCGATTTCTTTTTAATACTTGAATCTGCAAGTGTCACGATAATCTGTCTATTTTCAATATATGGTTTAGTAAATGCGACCTTTTCTTTTCTTTCATCAGTAATAGTATAACCATTCCAAATTAGATCAATTTTTCCAGAATTCAATTCTGTTTCTTTCATAGACCAATCTATTGGTTGAAACTTTACTTTAACATCAATTCTTTTAAAAACTTCTTTTGCTAAATCAATATCAAATCCAACAATTTTACCATTATCGTCTTTAAAACCCATAGGGACGAATGTATCGTCAAAACCAACAGTTACATACCCTCTGTCCTCAAATTTTGAGAAATCAGAACTTTTAACAGAGAATGTAGTTTTTGAGCCTGAACAGCCAACTAAAAATAATGTAGAAATAAGTACAAATGAAGCAAGTAACGTGTAATAAAACTTTTTAATCATTTAAATCTCTCCCTTTTTATTATTATTAATTGATTTTTGTTTATATATTAAATTTATAGCGCTATAAAATTTAATCAAAATAAAAAAAATCCCATCCTCTAGCTTGCGCTAGAGGACGGGAGTAATTCTCACGTGGTTCCACCTCTATTTAATGATACCTCACAGTATCATCCTCTTCAAGTACGGCAATGAATTGCTTATACTTTAGCACGATAACGGGTGCAGGGATCCCGAGAACAGCCTACTACCTAATGAGGGTTCGGTGCCTAGCTCAGAGATGTGTTCAAAGTATTTTCAATTGCCCCTCTCACCAAGTATTTTAATAAATACACCGGGAACTCTCTGTGAATGAAATATACTTTTACTTTTTCTCGTCAAAGCTTTATAAGTTTATTTAGTTATTTGGATTATAAATGACCTTTTTTAATATGTCAAACATTATTTACAGAAATTTTAAAATAAATTTTCTTTAGGGTACGAATATCTTTTTTTAGAATTTTATTACACAAAATATATTTACGTCTTAGGAATTAAATTATTCTGTAATTGATCAATAAATTTATCAAACATTATAATATTTTCAGTCTTTTCGTCAAATCCTATTATTGGAGGCGAAAATATGAAAAATCCTAAGAAGAAAAATGTATCACTGCCTGTTGAGAAACATGACACGGCAGCTTGGGCAAATATATATAAAACAAAAGAAATATCAAATGTAACAGTTCCACAAGAATTTGAAATGTTGGAAGCTAAGGAATGGGTTGACTATAACCAAAAATAGTATGTTCAGATTAAAAAATATTGTATCACCATTTTAATTAATATTAGTTATTGATTCAATTACTTTTCTCATGGGTAACGGTGATTTAATGTAAAAATGAATCACCGTTACTTTGTGATTACCTAGTAAAACCAGATAAAATTTGATCTTTTACACTAAAGACACCAAATGCTTAAAAACATTTGGTTTCTTTTTTCTAAAGTTTAAAATTTCATATCCTTAAACCTTTTGTACATTTCAAATCTCTCCTTTGCATGCTTTTCTGATGCTTCGTAGAGTTCTTCTGCAATTTCTGGGAAGAGCATTTTAAGAGTCGTATATCTGATTTCGCTTTCAAGATGTTCCCTAAAGGATTTTGTTGGTTCTTTGGAATCAAGGATAAAAGGATTCTTTCCTTGTTCCTTGAGTAATGGATTGTATCTCCAAAGGTGCCAATATCCTGCATCAACAGCTTTTTTCTCCTGAGCGACACTTGTACCCATGCCTGTTTTTATACCATGGTTTATGCATGGTGTGTAGGCAATTATGATTGATGGGCCAGGGTATGCCTCTGCTTCCACCATTGCTTTAACGGTTTGAGTCATGTTAGCGCCCATGGCTATCTGAGCAACGTAAACATGCCCATAGTTTATAGCCATCATTCCGAGATCTTTTTTTCTAACTCTCTTTCCTGCTGCTGCAAATTTTGCTACTGCAGAGGCTTGAGTAGCTTTTGAAGACTGTCCTCCAGTATTTGAATAAACCTCTGTATCCATAACAAGTATATTTACATCCTCACCCATTGCTAAAATATGATCTAAGCCATCGGAATCTATATCATAAGCCCAACCGTCTCCTCCGATAATCCATTGTGATTTTTTAACAAGGTAATCTTTGTTTTTCATTATTTCTTCAAGAAGTTTATTGCCCTTATAGTTCGTACTTTCCATAATTTCAAGTACATTCTTTGAAGCCAGACTTGACGCATCTCCCTTATCCATTGTCTCAATCCAGTTCTTGAATGCCTCTTTAAGTTCATCGCCAATATCAGTTTTCATTGCTTGATTCATAAGGTTAGAAAGCCTTGCTCTGATCTGCTTTACACCTAAGTACATACCAAAACCGTATTCAGCGTTATCTTCAAATAATGAATTCCCCCAAGATGGGCCATTGCCCTCATGGTTTTTAGTATATGGGAAGGATGGCACGCTACCACCATAAATAGAGGAACAGCCGGTTGCGTTTGCAATCATCATTCTCTCACCAAAAAGTTGAGTTAGCAGTTTAATATTTGCAGTTTCCCCACAACCAGGACATGCACCATGGAATTCAAAAAGTGGTTGTTTAAATTGGCTTCCCTTTAATGTTTTTACATCCATTAAATCAGATCTATATGGCAACTTCGAAGCATATTCCCAGTTATCTGATTGCTCTTCAATTTGTTCTTCAGCTGGCTTCATAATGAGCGCTTTACCAGGTGCTGGACAAATGTCGGCACAATTCCCGCAACCAGTACAGTCAAGTGGACTTACCTGAATTCTAAATTGAAACTTTGCAATTTCTCCCTTACCAATAGTCTTTTTAGCCACAAAAGTATCACTTGGTGCATTAGTTATTTCTTCTTCTGATATAAGGAAAGGTCTAATAACTGCATGAGGACAGATGAATGCACAATGGTTACATTGTGTACACTTGTCAACTTGCCATTCAGGCACCATCGGTGCTATCCCGCGTTTTTCATAGGCAGTTGTCCCGCATGGAAAAGTACCATCCTCCATACCCTTAAATGCACTTACTGGTAAATCGTCTCCCTTGAGTCTTGACATCGGTCTAAGTATCCGATCAATAAAATCCGGTTCTTCTTTGACAGACTGATTAGAATAATTATCCTCAGCGGAAGACCATGATTGTGGAACATTGATCTTAGTAAGTGAGTTTACGCCTCTATCTATAGCCTCCCAGTTCATGTTGACTATTTTCTCGCCTTTTTTACCATAGCTCTTTGAAACGGAATCTTTTAGATACTTTATCGCGTCTTCAATAGGTATGATATTACTAAGTTTAAAAAAGGCCGATTGCATAATCATGTTAATTCTATTTCCAAGACCAATTTCACCAGCAATTGAGACAGCATCAATTGTATAAAATTGTATTTGATTATTAGCTATATATCGCTTTAAGTAGGATGGTAGTTTATCTTCTAACTCCTGCTCATTCCAACGGCAGTTAAGTACAAAGGTACCATTTTTTTTTAAACCATTTGTTAAATCAAATAGATTTACATATGTTTGATTGTGACAGGCAACATAATCTGCATTATTTATAAGATAAGTTGATCTAATCGGCTTCTTTCCGAATCTTAAATCCGAAATTGTGTAGCCACCAGACTTTTTACTGTCATAGGAAAAATACCCTTGAACATGCATATCCGTATGATCGCCAATCATTTTAATTGCTGTCTTATTTGCCCCAACCGTTCCATCTGAACCAAGACCCCAAAATCTACAGTTTATGGTTCCTTCAGGTTCAACAATTATTTCCTCTGTAATCGGAAGTGAAGTATTTGTTACATCATCAACAATTCCTATTGTAAACCCGTTCTTTGGCTGAAGTTCATTCATATTCTTAAAAACTGAAAGGATTTGAGATGGAGTCGTATCCTTAGAACCTAGTCCGTATCTCCCACCAACGATAACTGGCTTAATTTCCTTGTCATAAAAAACTTTTACAATATCCTGATAGAGTGGTTCTCCAAGAGAACCAGGTTCCTTTGTTCTATCCAAAACTGTTACTTTCTTAACAGATTGTGGAAATATCTTCATAAAATATTTCTCACTAAATGGTCTGTAAAGGTGTACCTTTAAAATTCCTACCTTCTCACCATTCGCTCTTAGGTAATCAACGACTTCCTCAATCGTTTCACATACGGAACCCATTGCAATGATGATTTTTTCAGCCTGTGGATCACCATAGTAATCAAAGGGGTGATATTCCCTTCCGGTTATCTTCTTTATTTCATTCATGTATTGTTCTACAAGATCTGGAATTTGTTGATAGAATCTATTACCGGCTTCTCTACCCTGGAAATAAATATCCGGGTTTTGAGCACTTCCTCTTTCAACAGGGTGGTGAGGATTCAGGGACCGATTTCTAAACTCTTGTATTGCATCGTAATCCACAATCTTTTCTATATCCTCGTAGTTAATCAATTCTATCTTTTGAAGTTCATGGGAAGTTCTGAATCCATCAAAGAAATGCACGAACGGAACTCTACCTTTAATCGCACAAAGATGCGCAACAAAGGCAAGATCCATGCACTCCTGAACGCTTGCAGAGGAAAGCATGGCATACCCTGTTTGTCTTACTGCCATGACGTCCTGATGGTCTCCGAATATGGAGAGTGCATGGGCAGCAATTGCTCGCGCACTTACATGGAAAACTGCTGGTAAAAACTCACCCGCCATTTTATACATATTTGGGATCATTAATAACAAACCTTGTGATGCTGTGTATGTAGTTGTAAGAGCACCCGCCTGTAATGAACCATGAACAGCACCAGCTGCTCCTTTTTCATTTTGCATTTCAACAACTCTTACCGGCTGTCCAAATAAGTTCTTCTTTTCTTGTGCTGCCCACTCATCAACTAATTCAGCCATTGGAGTAGATGGTGTAATGGGAAATACGGCAGCTACCTCAGTAAATGCATAGGATGCATATGCCGCAGCATGATTTCCATCCATTGTTTTCATATTTTTTGTCATAGTTAACTTCTCCATTATAAAAACTTAACTTGAATAGTATTTGTTTTTCTGAATTTATAATGTATAAGAAATATAACTATCAAGGATTTTGACATTTTTTGTTTGTTAACATTATGCGGTTGTATCAATGTCCCAAAATGTAAATTCAGTTAAAATATTCATCAGGATTTACATTTTTATAAATTCAAATTTTATCACTACATAGATTCAATCCCACACCTACCTTCCTCCCTTCAAATTTAATTTTTAATTTAGTAGAAAAGAAACTTTATCATAAATTTCTTTTAAGTACATAAAGAATAGTTGTACTACTTTTTTGGGGGGAATATTTTGAAACTGACTACTATAAAAGAAATGACACTTTTTGAACACCATTTTTGGCTTCAAATTTTGGGGGATCATTCTAGATTTATTCTGAATGCACTTTCTCCTAAGGAAACGGTTCATATAACAAAATCAAAAGAATTTATTGAATTATTTGACACTTTACTAGACAAATCTCATAAGTCACTTACCACTCAGGATCTCTCTAATTTAAACTATGAGGCGTATAATTCTGCAATGAGGCTTAGAGAATTTAAGTTAATGCTACTAACTAAGTCAATTGCTGATTCAATTGATGTTAGTCTTCCACCTACCTTCTTTAATCATATGGTAAATGAACTTGATGACTATCTCTTCATTTTAGATTCTTTAATTAAGAATAAAATGCGTGATGATTCAGATATTAAACTTCATTTACTTTGGCTTTCTGATGGAGCGGGTCATGCTAGTGCAATTGCATCCAGGCTGGATGATACAGAAAAAGAATTGGTTACAAGAAGCAAACTGTACGAAAAAGAATTTGCTAATTTATATGTAAAATCAATAGAATTTAATGGTTATACAAGAACAGGACTTCATGATTTCCAGGCTTTAAGAAATCTTAATGATAAAGCTTATGAAAAAATGAACAACTTCAAAGGATTTTTAAAAGAATTGGAAGAAGGAATTATTCAAAAGAAAATACTTAGCGTTCTCTCTCCATTAGTAACGGACCATATGTTTCGAGAAGAGTGCTATTACTTAACAAAGCTATCAATGGTGACACATCTTAAAGAACCCGTTTGTGATCCTGGAAAACCGAGAGTTGAATAATTTTTCAATAAAGAACTAGAAACAAAAAAAACACCTTATCTCAACTACTTTTGAGATAGGGTGTTATCTTTACTACTAATTATTTTTTAAAAATTCCAAATGGTTTTCCAACTGGTAAAAACACTCTTCCAAAATGTACATTTAAAACCGCAGCAGCTGAAGCGTAGAAAGACATGACTGCTATTCCCAATTCAACATAAGCTGCAAAAGTATGCATTGTATGTTCCATAATACCCAAAGTACTTAAGGATAATCCAATAAATAAGCAATCAATCAGTACAAAAATGATAAATAAAACTTTATGAGTCTCCATTGCTCCAATTGTCATAAATAGTGAGAAAATTAAGTAACCAATAAATGCAAAACCTAATTGCCTAACATCAGCTGATTCAGCCAATTTTTCACCGAAGCATCCCAAATTAATTAACCAAGTTGCTCCAACTGAAAACCAAAAGAACGCATAACCACCAAAAGCAGTGGCACCAAAAGTGTTATTATGTTTGAAATCTTGAATACATGCTAAAAGTTGTGCAAAAGCTCCTAAAAATATCGCCCAAGGTAATACTAAGGAAACACCGTCGGTTATACCTAATTTTTGAGTAGATGCTACTAGCGTAACCATTGCTAATCCGAAAAGACCTAGTGCAGATGGATCAGCTGTTGTTATTTTAACTTGTTGAATTTCTTTCATTAATGAATATCCTCCTTTTAATAGTTTAGATTATTCTACTATAAAAATTGTGGTATTCAATTATTTTTCATATATTTTTTAGTTTTTATAGATTTTAATCTTCCAAGTGCCTCTAGTAAGGTACCTTCTTTTTTTGCAAAATGAAGGCGAATATATTGATGGATTGGTTCACGAAAAAAACTTGAACCTGGAACAGCACCTACACCTACTTCTTTTATCAACCATTTACAGAAATCAAAGTCGTTTACCACATTAAATTGACTAACATCAACGAGTGTGAAGTAAGTTCCCTGCGGTTCATAGAAAGTGAAGCCTAAGTCAGTCAAACCGTTCAGGAATATCTCTTTCTTTCTCGTATAGGTGTCTGTTAATTCATCGTAATATTGTTGCCCTAGTTTTAATCCAGCAATTGCTGCATGTTGCAATGGAGAAGGTGCTCCTACAGTTAGGAAATCATGTGTTTTTCTAACAGCTTCTATTATAGTTGGATGTGCAATTACATAACCTAAACGCCAGCCTGTTATTGAGTACGTTTTAGATAAAGAACTACAAGATATAGTTCTTTCAAACATGTCAGGTAACGAAGCCATGTACGTATGTTTGTGTCCCTTAAAAACAATGTGTTCATAAACCTCATCCATAATTGCAAACACATCAAATTCGATGCAAAGTGTAGCGATATAGGCTAACTCCTCTTTTGTAAACACCTTCCCTGTTGGGTTCGATGGATTACATATCACAATAGCTTTTGGATTTTGTTTAAAGGCTTGACGAAGTACTCCTTTATCAAAGTGAAAAGTTGGTGGTATCAGCGGAACGAAAATCGGTTCACAACCAGACAAAATCGTATCTGCTGAGTAATTTTCATAGAAGGGAGAGAAAATAATGACTTTCTCTCCCGGGTCACACACTGCCATCATGACAGCCATCATTGCTTCTGTACTGCCACAAGTAACAACAATATTTTCTTCTGGATTTATTGGGAGGTCCATGAATTTTTGTTGTTTTGCAGCTAATGCTTCACGAAATTTTTCTGCACCATACGTAATTTCATATTGATGAAGTTCTTTATCACAAACCGTTTTCAATTCATCTAATAATAATTTAGGTGGATCAAAATCTGGGAATCCCTGAGATAAATTTATAGCACCATAATGGTCTGCTATTTTTGTCATACTTCTTATAACAGATTCAGTAAAATGTTCGACTCTACTACTAAGTTTCGGCATTATTTACTTGATTCAGCATCAACTTTTGATGCTTCAAACATTTCTTTTAACTTTCCGCTTGAAATTAACTCTTTAACAATTTTGTCAATTTCTGTAACAAGAGATTCATTTCCTTTTGCGTATGCAAAAGCTGTTCCTTCAGCACCTTCTGTAAAGTGATATCCAGAAAGTACGATATTTGGTTGTTTCTTTGCATATTCTTCAGCTGACAATTCGCTAATGATAAGAGCATCAATGTGTTTATTCGCAACATCTAATACCAAAGCACCGATATCTTTAAGTTCTTTAATATTGTTAGCGCCAACATTCTTTGCAATTCCTGCTTGGATACTACCCATTTGTGCACCAATATTTTTGCCTTTTAAATCTTCTTTTGTTTTATATTTGTCTGCATCATCTTTGTTTACAATATAAGTTTGATTTCCAGAGTAAAGCAATTCAGAGAAATCAAAGTTTTTCTTTCTTTCGTCAGTTGGTGTTAAACCAGAAACAGCCATATCTACTTGACCTGTTTTTACAGCTCCAAGAACTCCGTCAAACTCCATTTGCTTAATCACTAGTTTAACTCCAAGTTGCTTTGCAACTTCTTTAATTGCTTCAATCTCAAAACCAGTTACAACATCTTTACCATTTTCAACTTTTATAAATTCGAATGGTGGATAATCAGGACTTGTTGCAATAACAAGCTCACCTTTGTCTTTAATTTTTTGTAATAAATCCTTTTCTTTACCTGCATTCTTTTTCTCTTCGGTTTTACCGCAACCACTTAATGTAAATACCATAATTGCTGCCATTATTAATAATAAGATTTTTTTCATCTTTTTTAGTCCCCTTTTTTTTTATAATTTACATTTAGAACTTGTGATAGTCTCTCCATAAAAGGCAAAAACATAACGTTGGATGAACTTGGCCATAAAAAAAAATAGCCCCTTCGTTTCCGAAGAGACTATTTTAAAAATAGCGGTACCACTCTTGTTGATATACTTGACGTCTAAGTATATCCCCTCAATGTGTTAAGGCCACCAACCGTTGCTCCTACTTCATTCAAAGCAACCTTTCATAGATGCGCTTCACTAATTGTTTCATACTGATCTCCCACCACCATCAGCTCGCTAAAATTACACAACCAGTTACTCTTCTAATCAACAAGTTTTAAATATTAAATAGTATATTATGATTAACTAAAATAAATGTCAACAAAAAATTTATTAAATTTTCTGAAATTTATTTTGAAATTATTTCCATGAAGAAATAAACATTGATAGAACACATTTTTTTAGAAAATCTAAAAGATACAGCAGAAGGTTTAAATTAAAGTTTGATCAAAAAAACACCTAAACAATGTTTAGATGTTTTACAGATAATACAATTTTTTAGATTGGATCAGAAATAAATATCTTATTATGGATTTATTTTACTGTAATGGTTTTAACTTTTGTACGAGTGTTACCAGCTTTATCATTTACTGTATAAGACACTCGATATATTCCAGGTTTATTGGAGTTAAATACCGGACTTGATGTGATTTTTAAAGTAGCTAATACTACATGGTTTGCATCAACATTATCAGTCGTCTTTGTAACAGCAGACTTTAGATCAATATTTGTTCCAACTGTAATCGATCCCTCTAAAGAATCTAAAAGTAACATTGGGCTCTCTTTATCAGTTGATGAATTTCCGCTAGTAGTGTTACCGGAATTAGTATTCGTATTTGTGCTGGCTGTAGTTTTCGCCTTAACCACTATTTTTTTAGAGGCTTCCAATTTGTTTCCGTTAGCATCCTCCACTGAAAATTTAATAGTGTATTCCCCTACTTTGTTTTTATCAAAAACTGGAGTAGAAGTGACTTTAATTTGATTGAGTAGTGACTGATCTCCACTAACGATCGATAACCCCTCTTTTAAGTCATATGTGGTCCCAGCTTCAATCTCAACATAGGAACTCTCAACTAAAATAGATGGTTTTTCATTTTCAGTTGAAGACTTTACAGCAATTTCCCTTATTTTTTTCACCGAGTGTTTGTCGCTATCGGTTACTTTATAAACAATTTTATAGATTCCTTCTTTATTTGCATCAAATTCTGGAGTAGATGAGATCTCTAATTGTTTCTTTAGTTTAGCTTCTGAATCCTTATTATCCTCAAGGGATATACCACTTAATAAATCAAAGCTATCACCTGCTGTAATTTCTTCAAAAGCATTTTCAAAATTAATCACAGGTAACTCAGACTTATTTTCCTTCTTTGAACTAGACTCAACTTTATCATCCATTAACACTTTGATTCCAAATAACACAACAACACTAGTAATTACTACTGCAATTAAAGGAACAAGTATTTTCTTAAAATCCTTTGGACTTTTATTATTTCCTTCCATTTCTCGGATTAATTCTTCTCGTTCTTGCCTTATCCTCTCGACACGAGACATTGCCATAAAATCACCTTTTCGTTAAATTATTACTTTATAATCTTACATTTTATGATAAATTTCTACAACCAAAAGTACTTAATTTATAAAAAAACTGCTTTCTATTTATAAAACTTGAATTAAACGTTCTTATATAGTAATCTAATAAAGATATACAAAAATTGAAGACGAAGAAAGTCAACTTGTTTTTGATCATAGCGAATTGGGGATGGTGTAAGCCCAATAATCAATACAAATTGATACGCACTTCTGAAATGCCCATAGGCCGGGGCTAACCTCGTTAACAATAAAGTGGTTCTTGTTGAACAATTAGAGTGGCACCGCGGGAATATTCTCGTCTCTATGTTTGATAAGGCTTTTTTATTTTGTTCGATACAAATTGGAGGAAAGATTTATGGATTTAAAAAAATTAGCAGCCGAACATATTTACAGTAAGTTAGCAGATCAACTGACTTTTGAAGAGGTACTTGGACTTGTTGAAATACCAAAAATAACTGAACATGGGGACATCGCTTTCCCTTGCTTTACTTTTGCGAAAACGATGAAAAAAGCACCTGTGGTTATAGCTTCAGAATTAGCACCCACTTTAGCAGGTGATATTTTTGATAATGTTCAAGCTGTTGGTCCATATGTAAATTTCTTTTTTAAGAAAACATATTTGGCAAATGAAGTTGTACATAAAGTTTTAACTGAAAAGAGCCATTTCGGTGATCTAAAAATTGGAAATGGTCGAAATATTACAATAGACTGGTCTTCTCCAAATATTGCAAAACCATTCTCCCTTGGACATCTACGTTCGACTGTTATTGGTAATTCAATCGCTCTAATTGCAAATAAATGTGACTACAAAGCCATTAAAATTAATCATCTTGGTGACTGGGGTACTCAATTTGGTAAGTTAATTGTTGCCTATAAAAAATGGGGTTCTGAGGAAGCAATAAAAGAAAATCCAATTCCTGAATTACTTAAACTGTATGTTGAATTCCATGAACAAGCTGAACAAGATGATGATTTAAATCAACAAGGTCGTGATTGGTTTAAGAGACTGGAAAATGGAGATGTGGAGGCTACTCGCCTTTGGTCTTGGTTCCGTGAAGAATCTTTAAAATCATTTAATAAGATTTATGATCTTCTAGGTATGTCTGCTGAATATAATCAAGGCGAATCTTTTTATAATGATAAACTTTCAGAAATCACAGATATTTTGGATAACAGTGGTCTTTTAGAATTTGATAATGGTGCTCAGGTTGTTCGATTGGATGAATACAACCTCCCACTTGCCCTAATCAGAAAATCTGATGGTGCTTCACTTTATATTACTCGTGATTTAGCTACGGCCATTTATAGAAAACAGAATTTTAATTTTGCAAAGAGTATTTATGCTGTAGGTAATGAACAGACATTACATTTCAATCAATTAAAAGGTGTTTTAAGAAAACTTGGCTTCGACTGGGCAGAGGAAATGATTCACACTCCTTTCGGTTTGGTGAAACAGAATGGTAAAAAATTGTCAACTCGTAAAGGTAAAATTGTTTTACTTGAGGAAGTACTTAATGAATCCATTAAGCTAGCTGAGAAAGCAATCTTTGAAAAAAATCCTAACCTTGATAATAAAGATGAAGTTGCAAAACAAGTTGGTGTTGGCGCTGTAATCTTCCACGATTTAAAGGGTGACCGTATGAATGAAATCGATTTCAACCTTGAAAACATGTTAAAGTTTGAAGGTGAAACTGGTCCGTATATCCAATATACAAACGCGCGTACAAACTCTATTTTGCGAAAGGCCAATTTTGTTGAAACAAACGATGTAATCACGTTAGATGATCAGTGGAGTTTTGAGGTTGTAAAAAGCATAGCAGATTTCCCTCGAATCGTTGAACGAGCATTAGAAAAATATGAACCATCAGTAATATCAAGATATTTAATTGATTTATCTCAAAGTTTCAATAGTTATTATGGTCATGTACGCATTCTTGAAGAAGATGCTGGTTTACAATCTAGACTATCCTTATTAAAAGCTACATCTATTGTTTTAACTGAAGGCTTACGACTGTTAGGTATTCAGGCACCCAAAGAAATGTAAACACATCTAAATTAAAAGGAGTATGCTCTCCCCTTTCATTAGGGAAATCATACTCCTTGATTTTTATTAAACCTCTATCAATTATTACCCTAGCGTAAGGGCCATAACAGCCTTAATTGTATGCATACGGTTTTCTGCCTCGTCGAACACAACAGAATGTTTACTACGGAAAACTTCATCTGTTACTTCCATGGCTTCAAGCCCAAATTCTCTATAAATTTCACGACCAACGGCCGTTTCTAAGTCGTGGAAAGCAGGTAAACAATGCATAAATAAAGTGTCTTCTTTACCTGTTAAATCCATCATTTGTTTGTTCACTTGGTATGGCAATAACAGTTTAATTCTTTCTGCAAATTGATCTTCTTCGCCCATTGACACCCATACATCTGTGTATATTACGTCAGCATCTTTAACCCCTGCTGCAATATCATCTGTAATTGTAATTTTTGCACCAGTTTCCTTTGCTACTTCATGTGCGAAATCCACTATTGATTGTTCTGGGAATAAAGTTTTTGGTGCAACTAGACGTACATCCATACCCATTTTTGCCCCACCAATTAATAATGAATTGCCCATATTATTTCGAGCATCACCAACGTAAACAAATTTAATTCCTTTTAAATAACCTTTATATTCCTTTATCGTCATAAAATCTGCAAAGATTTGTGTTGGGTGCCATTTATTTGTAAGGCCATTCCATACTGGAACTCCTGCGTGCTCTGCCAAAGTTTCAACCACTTTATCGTCAGAACCACGGAACTCAATTCCATCAAACATACGACCTAGAACTTTAGCAGTATCTTCAACGGATTCTTTTTTACCAAATTGAATATCATTTTTGCCTAGATATTCAGGATGCGCACCTAAATCAACACATGCTACAACGAAGGCACAACGAGTACGTGTAGAAGCCTTTTCAAACAATAATGCGATATTTTTTCCTTCTAACACACGGTGTGGTACACCAGCGTATTTGAGTCGTTTGTATTCAATTGCTGTATCAATAACAAACTCAATTTCTTTCGGAGTGTAATCGTTTAAAGATAATAAGTGACGATTTTTTAAGTTGAAAGCCATTTCTTTAAACCCCTTTTTTTATAAAATTTGAACCTACTTTAATTTAAAAACATTAAATATCCTCGCGGACAATTGGCATACTCATACAACGTGGACCACCACGACCACGAGATAACTCAGCCGATTCTATTTCAATTACCTCTATACCATAAGAGCGAAGAAGCTCATTAGACACATAGTTACGATTATAGGTTATAACAACTCCCGGAGCTATTGCCAATGTGTTTGATCCGTCATTCCATTGTTCACGAGCAGCAGCAATAGGATCTCCACCACCACAAGGAATAAATGCTAAGTCACTAATGTTTAAAGCACTTTTCAAAGTTGAAAATAAATCTGTGGAATGGTGAATTTTACAGTAACCAAGCTCGTCTCCTTTTTCAAGGATGTATATATTTACTTTTCCATCAGTACCTTGAATTTCAGGATGTATGGTAAATTTATCGTAATCTACCATTGAAAAAACAGTATCTAAGTGCATAAATGCACGTTTTTTGGGAATTTCTATTGCAATTATTTTTGTAAAATCGGTTTGTTTATTAAAAATTGTTAAAGCTAATTTTTCAATCGCTTCAGCAGATGTACGTTCACTGATTCCAATAGCAATTGTGTTTTTACTAAGTATTAATAGGTCTCCACCTTCTAGATGATCATTGCAATTTCGGTTAAACCAGATAGGTACTTGGTAAGATGCAAAGCGAGGATGATATTTTAAAATATATTCCATAAATAACGACTCGCGTCTTCTGGCAGGTCTATACATACGATTGATTGTGATACCTTTCCCGATGACGGCTGCAGGGTCACGAGTGAAATAAAGATTAGGCATTGGATCGATGTAGAAATGATTCTCGCTTTTTAACATTTCTGAAAGTTTCAGGTTATGCTTTTTTATATTAAGCTGATTTTTCCTTATCCCTGTCATAATTTCATCAACCATTTTATCTGGAGTGAAGGATAAAAGATATTCGTTTAACGCAGAACGAATCACATCTACTGTTATTCCACTTTCGTCCAAAATAGTAATAATAAATTGTTTCCGTAACTCAGTATTATGTAAAACCTCTGCAGTTAACTTTTCTAAGTAAATAGTTTCGATTCCTCTGTCCTGCATTGCTTTCGCAAAACCATCATGTTCTTTCTGCGCTACAGGTAAATATGGTATATCATCAAACAGTAAGCGTTCTAATGTATCGGGTGTAATATTTTCTATTTCTTTACCAGGTCTATGAAGTAATACCGTCTTAAGTTTTCCTATTTCGGAATTAACGTTTAACGGATTGGTCATTTAGACATCTCCTTTCCGATTTCATTCATAAATTCTATTGAAATTTTACATTTGTTTTTGAGATTATTATTATGTATTAACTGGAATGATTTGATTTTTGACGGGTAAACACGAATAATTATGTATAAAAATCTTTTCATTTATAAAATTCATCTAACTAAAAGTTATCTATATTTGTTTATTTTGTAAACAATTATTTACTATTTAAAGTATTTGAAAAGTAGTAAGAGATTACCATTTTCAATTAAAATACACTCAAATAGCAGATATATTGTCAAAATAATAGAATTTAATTTAGAATGACCACAAAAAAATGTAGTCCTGTTTACTTATTGAGTGATTCTCGTTCCAGCAAAACCACTTAAAGCCTCAGTTGCTTCTTCCAAGGATGTAATGATTGAAATTCTGCCTGGTTTGGATTCAACAAATGCTATTGCTGCTTCTACTTTGGGTAACATACTGCCAGGTGCAAAATGTCCTTCTTTTGCATATTGCTTCATTTCAGAAGCGCTTACTTTAAATAGATTTTTTTGCTCTGGTTTTCCAAAGTTGATTGCTACATTTTCAACCGCAGTTAATACAACAAAATAATCTGCATCTAAAAGCTCAGCCATTTTTTCTGAAGCTAAATCTTTGTCAATTACAGCTTCAACTCCAACATATTTGTTCCCCTTTTTTATAACAGGGATGCCTCCACCGCCTCCTGCTATAACAACAAAACCTTTATCCACCAGAGTTTTTATTGATTCCTTTTCCATAATATCAACAGGTTTAGGTGATGGTACAACCCTCCTATAACCACGGCCAGCATCTTCTACCATTGCGTATCCAAATGATAAATGTACCTCTCTTGCCTCTTCAGCATTATAAAAAGGTCCTACTGGTTTAGTAGGTTCATGAAACGCAAGATCATTTTGATCCACCAGAGTATGAGTTATTACTGTAACTGCTTTCTTGTCAATTTTAGAAGAAGCCAAAATTTCATCTAGGGAATTTTGTAACCAATAGCCAATCATACCTTGTGTCATTGCTACACAGGTATCTAAAGGCATCGCAGGAAGTTTTTCAGAATTTGCTGCAGACTGTTGAAGTAGAATATTTCCTACTTGAGGTCCATTACCATGACTGATTATGACTTGATATCCTGCTTCTATTAATCTGACAATTTGCTTACCCGTTTCAAAACAAGCGTCTTGTTGTTCCTTTGCAGTTGCTCCATTTCCCCTTTGAATTGCATTGCCGCCAAGCGCAACAATCACTTTTTTATTCATAAAACGCCTCTTTTCTTGCAAAAATAATCTAGTAATATCTGTTATTTTTATGATATCAATATACTTATTTATTACAAAATAAAAAGATTTCATCTAAACCTATTACTTAAAAAAGACATTGGTTTTTTAAAGTTAAAAACCAATGTCAAAAATTGTATTAATTGCATCTATAATTATCAAAAAAACTATATAGGCTACAATTAAAATCGATATTTTATTTTTTATTTATAGCTTTTAGTGTAGTAAAGATTTTAATTCAAAAAAAGGTATTACATTTGGGAAATAGAAATCTAAACCAAACAAAACCACAAAAAAAACTAGGATAAAAACCAAAATTGGAAGCATTGGAAATGCAGTACTACTTCTTTTCCCTAAAACAATAGGTTGGTTCGATTGATTCGATTTTATTTTAGTTCCCTTACTACGACTATTCTTTTTTCTGGAGCCGAGTGTCTCACTGATTAGTGGTTCATTATTCTTATTATTGAAACTCTTGGTTTGAGAAAAATCAGATACTCGATACGATCCAGTAATATAATCTTTTGGATCATAAGGAAAATGATCTTTACGAATGGAAACGGGTGCTTTCATTTTCTCTGAATCTTGAAGATGAGATTGTTTCAACTTATTTTCAGCTTTAAGAATAGAATTAACGTCCGTAAGTTTATCACTTACTTTAATTAATTCAACACCTTCTTTAAGTAGTTCATCGGTTAGAATTTGTATTTTTGTGCGGTCTTTCTGAATATTCCTAGAAAGCGATTCAATCTCAGAAAGGTTTTGAGCTATTTTGTCTTTGCTCTTCATCTTATTTTCTTCACCTGAAAAATGCATTATTTTTCGTTTCCTTTTTCAATCCAAGTATCAACAATTACACCTGATTCGTCTTCATCAAGATATAATGAACCATTTGTGTAGCGATCACTCATTCTAATGCTTTCTGATGGGATTTCGACTATTTCACCTTTTTCAGCCTTTACAAAAATGGCATCATTCTCTGCTATAAAGTGAATTCCAACAACACGATGAGGATTTGTTTTTAAATCGCGCAACATGATAAGGCCACGTTTTGCCCTTGAAGCTACCTCAAATTCAGTAAGTTTCATTTTCTTAACAGAAGATCGTTGCGTAATGATAGAAACGACATGTCCTTTAAGTTCATGTACTGCTTGTCCACCCACTACATAATCTCCATCTTTTAACTTCATTCCAATAACACCAGCAGCTTTTGAACCTACACATGGCACTTCATCTTCATTAAAAATCAATCCATATCCGTGATTACTTACTAAGAAGACAAATTGGAATCCGTCTGTTACGAACACATCAATTACACTATCATTTTTTTTCAATCCGATTGCAGTGATTGGTTTTGAAATTCGTTGTGCTTTGTATTGATTTAATTCTGAGCGTTTTACTAAACCATTTTTCGTGATAAAAGTTAAGTAAACTGGCTGATCGAAATCGATAACTGGAATTACAGAAATTATTTTTTCATCAGATCCCATTTGCACGATGTTATTAACATGTTGCCCTATTTCTTTCCATGCGATTACTGGTAGTTGGTGAACAGGTACGTATAAGTAGTTACCTTTATCAGTAAAAAGAAGAACTGTATGTAACGTATTCATCGCACGGAACCACATAAGTCTGTCTCCATCCTTCATTCCAGCAGAATCCCCATTTGAAGCCGCGAATGAACGTTGTGAAGTACGTTTAATGTATCCCTCTTTTGTAACAGAAACAATAACATCTTCGCTTACAATTAGCTGTTCTTGACTGATTTTAATTTCTACAATTTCATCTTCGATTTTTGAGCGTCTAGGAGAAGTAAACTGTTTTTTAACATCAAGTAGCTCTTTCTTAATGACACTCATTAACTTGTTATCATTCATTAAAATCGAAACAAGTTCTGCAATTTTTGTCTTTAATTCCTCTGCTTCTGCTTGAAGTGCAGTAATATCCGTGTTTGTTAAACGATACAACTGTAACGTTACGATTGCTTCTGCTTGGATTTCAGTAAATCCAAACTTCTTCATTAGGTTCTCACGAGCATCTTTTTTATCCAAAGAAGCACGAATTGCAGCAATAACTTCATCAAGAATAGACAAAGCTTTTATTAATCCTTCTACTATATGAGAACGCTCTTTTGCTTTATCAAGTTCATGTCTAGAACGCTTTGTCACTACTTCTCTTCGATGGTGAATATAAGCATCCAATAAGGCAGGTAGAGACATTTGTTCAGGGCGGCGATTGTTGATCGCAACCATATTAAAATTGTAAGCCACCTGTAAATCCGTATTTTTTAAAAGATAATTCAGAATAAGTTTTGAATCTGCTTCCTTTTTTAACTCAATAACAATTCGTAATCCAGTGCGGTCCGTCTCGTCACGAACTTCAGCAATACCTTCAATTTTCTTCTCAGCACGAATATCGTCAATTCTTTTGACAAGATTTGCTTTATTTACATCGTATGGTAATTCAGTAATCGCAATTTGCTCTTTTCCACCTTTTAAGGTTTCAATTTCAGTAAGAGCACGAATTATGATTTTACCTTTACCTGTTTCGTAAGCCTTCTTAATTCCATCAACGCCCTGAATGATTCCTCCAGTAGGAAAGTCGGGGCCATGAAGTACAGTCATCAGCTCATCTATTGAAACGTTTTTGTTTTCAATTCTCATAACCGTTGCATCTATAACTTCTGCAAGATTATGGGAAGGAATCTCGGTTGCATAACCTGCTGAAATACCAGTAGAACCATTTACAAGCAAGTTAGGAAAACTTGCAGGAAGAACAACTGGTTCTTTTGATGTGTCATCAAAGTTAGGTGCAAAATCGACTGTCCTTTTATCAATATCTCTTAAAAGTTCACCAGCAATAGCTGATAATCTTGCTTCCGTATATCGCATAGCAGCTGGTGGGTCGCCATCCAAGCTACCATTGTTTCCATGCATCTGAATGAGTTCATTCCGTAACTTCCACTCTTGGCTCATACGGACCATCGCTTCATACACCGAAGAATCGCCATGAGGATGGTAGTTACCAATTACGTTACCAACCGTTTTAGCTGACTTACGGAAGGCCTTTTCGGATGTATTTCCTTCAACATGCATTGCATATAAAATACGACGTTGTACCGGTTTCAATCCATCTCTTGCATCAGGAAGCGCACGGTCTTGAATGATGTACTTACTATATCGACCAAAACGATCGCCTATTACATCTTCAAATAAAACATCTTTAAAATCTTCATTAGTACTATTCGCCATTATTCTTCACTCCCTACATTTAAGAACTTGGCTTCGTCTTCTAAACCAAAGGCAACATTTGATTCAATCCAACGGCGTCTTGGCTCAGGTTTGTCTCCCATTAAAGTGGATACACGTCTTTCTGCAACAGCAAGATCTTCGATGTTTACCCGAATTAATGTGCGTTTTTCAGGATCCATTGTTGTCTCCCATAATTGGTCGGCGTTCATTTCACCTAATCCCTTGTAGCGTTGAAGCATATATCCTTTACCTATTTTTTGAATAGCAGCAGGTAATTCATTTTCAGTCCAAACATACTCAATAGTTTCTTTTTTTCCTAACCCTTTACTTACTTTGTACAATGGCGGTAATGCAATATAAACTTTCCCTTGCTCAATAAGTGGTTTCATATAACGGAAAAAGAAGGTCAAAAGAAGCACCTGTATATGGGCTCCGTCAGTATCAGCATCTGTCATGATAACGATTTTATCGTAATTAATATCTTCAATATCAAAGTCATTCCCGACACCACCACCAATAGCATGGATAATCATTTTAATTTCTTCATTTTTGAAAATATCTTCCAATTTTGCTTTTTCAGTGTTCAAAACTTTTCCACGTAAAGGCAGAATAGCTTGGAATTTCCGATCACGGCCTTGCTTTGCAGAACCACCAGCTGAATCACCCTCAACTAAGAAAAGTTCGTTCTTTTGTGGGTTACGAGATTGTGCAGGCGTCAATTTACCAGAAAGCAATGTGTCCGATTTCTTTTTCTTTTTATCCGAACGAGCATCTTCCCTTGCCTTACGAGCCGCTTCACGCACTTGTGCAGCTTTAATAGCCTTGCGAACAAGCATTGTAGCAATTTCTGCATTCTCATTTAGATAAAATCCAAGTTGTTCAAAAATAAACCCGTCTGTGGCAGGTCTAGCATCACTTGTTCCAAGCTTATCTTTCGTTTGTCCTTCAAATTGAAGTATGTTTTCAGGAACACGAACAGAAATGATTGCTGTAATACCCTCACGAATATCAGAACCATCTAAATTCTTGTCTTTTTCTTTCAGTAAACCCTGCTTACGAGCATAATCATTAAATGCCCTAGTGATGGCAGTTTTTGAACCAATTTCATGTGTCCCACCATCTCGTGTACGAACGTTGTTAACGAATGACAAGATATTTTCTGAGTAACCGTCTGTAAATTGGAATGAAAAATCGATTTCGATATCAAGATTCTTTCCATTGAAACTAACAACCTTATGCATGCTGTCTTTTTCTTCATTTATGTACAGTACAAATGCTTCAATTCCATTTTCGTAGTGGAAAATTTCTTTTACATCACTTCGAAGATCTTGAAGCTCAATTTTTAAACCTTTTAAAAGGAAAGCCGATTCTCTTAAACGCTCAGAAAGTGTATCGTAATTAAATATCGTCGTTGAAAAAATTGATGGGTCTGGTTTGAAATGAACAGTCGTTCCTGTTTGATTGGTTGTCCCAATTTTCTCTAAAGTTGAAGCAGGTTTTCCGCCATTTTCAAATCGTTGCTCATATATAAAGCCATCGCGTTTAATCGTTACAGTTAACCATTCAGATAAGGCATTTACTACGGATGCACCTACTCCATGCAATCCCCCAGAAGTTGTATATCCACCTTGACCAAATTTTCCACCTGCATGTAAAACAGTATAAATAACTTCGGGAGTTGGTTTTCCGGATTTATGCATTCCAGTTGGCACACCACGCCCCTTATCTGAGACGCTCAAACTATTGTCCTTATGTATTTTAATGACAATATGGTCTCCAAAACCCATTAAAGCTTCGTCGACAGCATTATCAACAATCTCATATACTAAGTGATGCAACCCTCGTGCATCTGTACTTCCTATATACATCCCCGGACGCTTTCTAACCGCCTCCAAGCCTTCTAATATTTGAATCGAACTTTCATCGTACTTGTTCGCTACGTTCACCATTTATCTAACCCCAAACATTATAATTTCTATTAAAATCATTTATAAATAAGTGCATATCGACTAATTGTAACACTAGTTATGGGACATTTTCTATTCTTCTTCAATAAATATATCAAAAATACTGTGAATTGTACTGTATTCTTATTCGAATTTAATATAATGAAAAAGGCCTTTAATCGAAATCTAATTAGCGATTAAAGGCTCTTTTAAGTTGAAGAATTAATATTTAAACTTGGTTCTGTCAATGACATAAATTGAGGAATGTCTTTATTTTAGATGTAAATCATTTGCTAACGTTTTCAAAGCATAAAGAAAGAAATTGCCAATGTCTAATCTAATAGTCCTTTTTCAGTTAAAAAGTCTTTAGCTACTTTCTCAACTTTTAAACCTTCAACGTCAATTTTATAGTTAAGTTCAGTCATTATATCGTCGTTAATGACACCAGATAACATATTTAGAACCTTTTCAAGCTCTGGATGTTCTTTCAATGTACTTTCACGGACTATTGGAGCGGCGTAATAAGGCGGAAAAAACCCTTTGTCATCTTTTAAAATCTTTAAATCATATTGCTTTATAGGCCCATCTGTCGAAAAAGCATCAGTGACGTCCATATCTCCATTTCCGATGGCTTGATATTTCAGAGATACGTTCATTTTTTTAGGTTCGCCATTAAATGTTAAACCGTATAAATCTATTAATCCGTCATAGCCATCCTGGCGGTCAAAAAATTCATGTTCTGCGCCAAAAACTAGATCTTTAGAAACCTTTTTAAGATCAGAAATTGTTTCTAAATTGTATTTATCATATACTTCTTTTGTTACTGCAATTGCGTACGTATTATTGAATCCAAAAGGTTCAAGCCATTTGATAGAAAACTTTTTCCCAAATTCTTCTGAAACTATTCGGTAAGCTTCTTTAGGGTCATTAATTACATCCATTTTAAGATGAGCCGTTAGACCAGTTCCTGTATATTCTGGATAAAGATCGATATCCCCATTTTTTATTGCTTCAAAGCAAACAAATGTCCCACCCATGTTTAGCTTGCGTTGTACCTTAAGGTCAGTATGATTTTCAATTAATTGTGACAACATTTCTCCAAGAACTATATTTTCACCAAAATCTTTTGTTCCGATTGTGATGGTATTCTTTCCCGAGCAGCCTATAAGAGAAAGACTTAATACTCCCGCTAAAAGAATTACACCAACCCTCTTAAGTAAAATTTTTTTCATATTTTTTCTCCTCTTTTTTATTTTGAAGTCCCTGTAAAAACAATTAACATTTTATTGACAGGAATCGTTCAATCTTTGTCATTACGTAATCAAACAAAATCGCCATTAATACAACTGGCACAGCGCCTGTTAATATACGGGCAAAATTTTGCTGTTGAATACCTCGATAGATGATATAGCCAAGGCCATCCGCACCTATTAATACCCCCATAACAGCGATAGATAAAGAATTGACAAGAGCAATCTTGACTCCAGAAAAAATCATTGGAATTGAAATTGGTATTTCTACCTGAAACAGCCTTTGAAGTCGCGACATTCCCATACCTTTTGATGCCTCACGCAAATGAGATGGTACGGATGAAAGTCCTGTATAAGTGTTACGAACAATCGGTAATAGAGCGTATAGAACTAAACCAGCAATCATTGTGATGTTCCCAAGTCCAAAAATAATCATGAGCAAAGCTAACAGCGCTAAAGATGGTATAGTTTGTAACATTTCTGCAAACCAGATAAGGAATGTGCCTAGGGGGCGTACCCAATAGGAGAGAATTCCTAAAATAATTCCGATTATAGACGAGATTCCAATAGCCACTGTAACAATTAAAAGATGCTGAAAAATGGCTACAAAAAGTTCACTCATGCACTTTCCCCCCTTATTCCCTTTGGAGTTAGGACTCGCTGTAATAATCCCAATAAACCACTGAAAACAAAAGCAAGAATGGCTGAAGGTAATGCACCTGCCAAAATATAAGTTTTGTTATATGTGGAGAGTCCAGTCCAAATCAAATCTCCCAGACCACCTGCACCAATCATGCCTGCAAGGGTTGCCCAACTCACGGTATAAACAGTAGATATTCTTATACCACTCATGATGGAAGAAGCAGCTAGAGGAAGCTCTACTTTAAATAGAACTTGGAAATCCGTCATACCTATACCCCGACCGGCTTCTACATAACTTGAGTCCACCTGTGAAATTCCTATATAAGTATTTCGCAAAATGGGTAGAATCGAATATATACTCAAAACAATAAGTGCTGGCATTAAACCGATTCCAAATAAAATTAAGGCAAAACCAAGCATGACAAGACCGGGAATGGTTTGAACAGTACCAGCAAAAGCCAGAACGAATAAAGCAAGTCGTTTATGTCTAGTTAGATAAATTCCTAAAGGTATTGAAACGAATGCACCGATCAGAACGGAAATAGCTACAATTTCAATGTGCCTCATTAAGCTTTGCAAGAAAGTAGCCATATTATTGTTTAAATAATCCATTATGGTCATGCTGGCATTTCACCCCACAATGCTTCTCCTAGAGCCTTAGCAGTGCTTGTTCGTGTAACGATTCCAGCAACTGTAAGATCATCATTTAGGACAATTAAATAATTTGCAGCTGATTCTAAAAGCCTATCTAGAGCGGTTCGTGCATCTTCTTTTCGACCAATGGTTATGGTTTCATTAGAAACAAGTTCTGATATATTTCGACCAGCTTTACCATGCTGTTTAATTTCCTCAATTGTCACAGTACCAAAATAAGTTTCGTCATCCTCAATTACTATAAGTGAGTTAACGTCACGCCTGCTCATCAATTCGATGCATTCTAAAGTTTTAGATGTCTTAGGGACTTTTAAAACCTTTGTTCGCATGAAATCCTCTGCATAAAGCGGCACTGATTGTCTACCAGAAGTAATATGTCTTCCCATAAAGGTACTTATAATAGAATCTGCCGGATTTCGTAACATTTCTTCAGGTGCAGCTTTTTGAACAATACGCCCTTCATTCATAAATACGATAGTATCTGCCATTCGTAAGGCTTCTCCCATATCGTGTGTTACAAACACAATTGTCTTTTTAAGTTTTTTTTGAATACGTCTAACTTCTTCCTGTAAGGAGTCGCGTGTAATAGGATCCAGTGCCCCAAATGGTTCATCCATTAGGACAATGGGAGGTGATACAGCTAAAGCACGTAGGACACCAATCCTTTGCTGCTGACCACCTGAAAGTTCTGATGGGTATTTATGTGCGTAATCTTCATATGGCATATCTACTAACTTTAAAAGAGAACGAACAATGGATTGCCATTCTTCTTTTGGATATTTCAGCAATTTTGGAACAATTGCAATATTTTGCTCCACAGTCATGTTTGGAAAAAGTCCAATCTGCTGTATGACGTAGCCTATCTTCCTACGTAATTCAACCGCATTTTGTTTGGATGCATCTTCACCATTAATAAAAATTCTCCCAGAATCTGGTTCTATTAACCGGTTAATCATTTTCAGCGTTGTTGTTTTACCGCAACCACTTGGTCCAATCAATACCACAAATTCACCTTTTCGAATTTCTAAATTTAGATTCTTTAAAACAATTTTCTCACCATATCGCTTCGTTACATTCTGAAAATGTATCATATATGCTCTCCCTCCTTAGTAAACTGACAACTTTAATTATATATCAAGTTGTCAGTTTGTCAATGTCATATATTCTGATTTATTAAGTTTTATAAAAATTCTATCAACAAAAAAAAGCAGCTTATAAGTAAGCTGCTTTTTAAAAATGGTCCTAAATTAATCCACTTTATATTCGATTTAAGAATTCATTAACTGCCTCTGCTGTTTTAAGTTCACCAACGAAAACTAACGTATCTCCCGCCAACAATATAGCGTAAGGACCAGGAGATAAAATGATATTTCCGTCTCGTCGTATCGCGATGATTGTTGCCCCAGTTTCTTGCCAAAATTTTAATTCACTAAGCGTTTTTCCGATTAGTGGGGATGATTCCAAGACTTCCGATTCATAGGGGTTAAATGGATTGCTGATAGAAAATTTTTCATTCATTCGAATGATTGTATCCGCTTCTTCCGTAATTTTCTTTACAATTCTTTCCTGTTCAGCTAACAGTGAACGAAGAGATTTTTTATGGTTACGTAGATTGTTTTGGTCACTAAATTTTGAAACGTAACGCTTTGCTTGTTCTGCAGATAGTACCACGGCACCGCTATTATGTTGTATCTCAATTACTTGCATATCTTCGAGTAATTTTAAAGAACGGCGAATTGTCTCAGGTGAAACTCCATATTGAGAAGCCATTACTGATCGTCCGTGGATTTTTGTGTTCTCCTTTATTTCACCATTTGCAATTCTTGACGCGATATCTAATGCAATTTGTGCATATACTGGAGCAATAACTTGCTCTTCCAAAAGTTTTCCTCCCTAGCATTTCAACTTACAAATGTACTTATTTATAATTCCTGCATAATTTACATGCCCTTTTAAGTTATATATAACACATTTTAAAAAGTCAAATCTTAAATAGCATCTTTTAAAAATAATATAAATATTACTAGATTTTTCACTTTAGTTAAACTTCATATCATTCAAAATAAACTGCTAAATTGTTTTTTACTTACTAACTCTAGGGCTAAAAAGAAAAAAGCTTAATCAATGAAATGATCTTTCACTAATTAAGCTACATTACCTACTATTAATCTATATTATGAAAAACAAAAATAATATGCGAGTTTTATAGTACGTTAATTTTTAAAATTTTAAAATGTTTATTACTGATCGATTGATTAATTAATTCATTCATTAATTCAACGCATCATATCCAGTTTCCTGCGTTCGAATACGCTGAACGCTTCGCAAATCGTAACTGAAAATTTTACCGTCACCGACTTCACCGGTGAAAGCAGCCTCCTGGATAGCCTGGATTGTTTTTTGCTCCCATTCTTCAGAAGAAACCACAATTTCAAATTTAATTTTAGGCAGTAAGGGAATATCAATCTCTTGACCACGGACTAGTTCTGTCAACCCTTTTTGCATTCCTGCCCCCATTACTTGAGATACAGTAATTCCATTTACCTCAATTTTACTAAGTGCTTCTTTTACATCTTCTAATTTTTCTTCTCTAACTATCGCTTCTACTTTAATAATCATGGATTTGCTCCTTTCTTTTAATCAAGTCCAGTAAAGGACGGATAAGCGGATTCCCCATGCTCAGACATATCGAGGCCAATTCGTTCTTCCTTACGATCCACTCTAATAGGTGTAATTAGACGAACGATTCCAACACAAATTAGCGTACCGATAACAGAGACAGCAATACTGATACCTATACTGATTACCTGAGAAACAAACTGACTCATTTCACCAAAAAACAATCCATCAGCGGTAGCACTGTTAATAGTAGTGCTTGCAAATACCCCAGTTAAAATACCACCAAAAATTCCACCGATTCCATGAATTCCAAAGGCGTCTAAAGCGTCGTCAAACTTTAATTTGGTTTTAATTAATACAATACCATAATAACAAACTGGGCTAACGAAAGCACCAATGATAATGGCCGACCAGATAGGGACAAAACCTGCACCAGGTGTGATACCTACTAATCCAGCAATAGCACCAGTACAAGCACCAATAAGGGTTACTTTTTTACCCTTTATGAAATCGATGAACATCCATGACAACATTGCGGTGCCTCCTGAGACGGCAGTGGTCATAAAAGCATGAGCTGCTAAACCATTCGACTCCAAAGCACTTCCTGCGTTAAACCCGAACCAACCAAACCATAGAAGTCCCATCCCGAGCATCACTAATGGGATGTTATGAATGCTATATGTGTGATGCTGCTCGTATCCATGTCTCTTCCCTAAAAGCAGGCAAAGAACCAACCCTGATACACCAGATGCAATATGCACCACATTCCCCCCAGCAAAATCTACTGACTTCAGCCAGCCATTTCCTAAAAGACCTCCATCACCCCAGACCATATGTGCCATTGGATAGTAAACAACCAATGACCAAAGGGCAACAAATATAAACAACGCATTAAACTTCATTCGACCAGCCACAGATCCAGTTATAATTGCTGGAGCGATGATGGCAAACATCATTTGAAATGCCACGAACACTAACGTTGGGATTGTACCAGTTACGCTATCTTGCCCGATTCCATGTAATCCGATATGTTTTAAATTACCAATAAACAATCCTTTACCACCAAAAGAAAGGGAATAACCGATAAGCACCCAAAGAAAGGTCCCCAAACCCATAATAAAAATGGAGTTCATCATGTTGTTGACCACATTCTTGCGCCTTCCAAAACCGCCATAAAAGAATCCCAACCCTGGCGTCATGACGAAAACCAAAGCGGTGCAAATCATCATAAATGCTGTATTTCCTGTATTTAACATAACATCTCAACTCTTCCTATAATAATTAAAATAAGAAATGGAGTTCGTCTAAACCTACTGAACTCCATTTCTTATTTCCGCTCAATCGTTTTCCTATTCCCACTCAATAGTTGCTGGTGGCTTTGAAGTAATATCATAAACAATTCTATTTACATTTTGAACTTCATTTACGATTCGGATAGATACTTTTTCTAGAACATCATATGGAATTCTTGCCCAATCAGCAGTCATAGCATCTAAAGATGTTACAGCACGTAGAGCTATCGTATTGCTGTATGTTCTCTCATCTCCCATTACGCCTACGCTTCGAATGTTCGTAAGTACAGTAAAATACTGCCACACTTCTTTTTCTAGTCCAGCTTTAGCGATTTCGTCTCGGAAAATAAAGTCTGTCTCGCGAAGTGTATCCAACTTTTCTTTTGTGATATCACCGATTACACGAATCGCTAATCCGGGCCCAGGGAATGGCTGACGGTGAACTAAGTAGTCAGGGATACCCAATGCAGAACCAACGGCACGAACTTCATCTTTAAATAATTCTCGAAGAGGTTCTATAATTTCTTTAAAATCTACAACATCTGGAAGACCACCAACATTATGATGACTTTTGATAACTGCTGAATTTTTTGTTCCACTTTCCACAACATCCGCGTAAATGGTTCCTTGTACGAGATAATCAACGGAACCAATTTTCTTTGCTTCTTCCTCAAAAATCCGAATGAATTCTTCACCGATAATTTTACGTTTCTCTTCTGGATCAGTTATCCCAGCCAATTTATCTAGGAATCGATCCTCAGCGTTTACGCGAACAAGATTCATATCAAATTGCTCTGTAAATATTTGCTCTACCTCATCGCCTTCATTTAAACGCATAAGGCCTGTATCTACAAATACACATGTTAATTGCTTACCGACAGCCTTATGAATCAAAACAGCAGCAACGGATGAATCAACCCCACCAGAAAGTGCGCATAACACCTTTTTATCACCAATTTTATCTCTTAGTGCCATAATGGTATCTTGCGCGAAATCTTCCATAATCCAGTCGCCAGAACAACCACATATTTTATATAAAAAATTTCGGATCATATCATTACCTTGAATGGTATGAACAACTTCAGGATGGAACTGTACACCATAAAGATTTTTTTCAATGTTCGCCATGGCGCCAACATGACAAGTTTCAGTAGAAGCAATTACTTCAAAGCCAGCAGGAATTTGGTTAACATGGTACGTATGACTCATCCATGAGATTGTTTGATTTTCTAATTCATGAAAGAGTGGATTATTCGTTATTAATTGAATGTCTGTCTTTCCATATTCTTTTTTGCTAGCTTTTTCTACTGTTCCTCCAAGAACATGTCCCATTAATTGGCATCCATAACAAATGCCTAAGATTGGAATTCCAAGCTCAAAAATCTTTTTGTCCACTATTGGAGCACCTTCGTCTGTAACAACGTTCGGCCCACCCGTGAATATGATTCCTTTTGGATTCATTGCAATAATTTCTTCTAACGGTGTATCATATGAAACTATTTCACAATACACATGTAAATCACGAACTCGTCGAGCAATCAACTGATTGTATTGTCCACCAAAATCTAAAACGACTACTAATTCATGCATTCAATTACCTCTTTGTTTTATAAATTTATTATTTAAACCAATTTCAATTTTCATTTTGAAATGTGAAATTAATATTTTTATCTTTCTTCCCTGTCGAAATTAAGACCACAGCTTCTTGGTTGTGCATTTTCTTTTGACATTTGTACTGAAGTAATAATCAACACTAGTATTGTCACAATAAATGGCAACATGTCTAATAGATAAGGTGATAATGAAACGCCTGTTTGTAATGACTTCCCTAATAGTGACAGTGCCCCAAATAACAATGAGCCAATGATTGCTCGTAACGGTTTCCAAGACACAAAGATTACCAATGCAACTGCAATCCAACCATTTCCATGTACCACGTCTTCCGTTTTAATTGGAATATAGTACATCGACAGATATGCTCCACCCAGTCCGCATAACGCACCACCAAGAACAACGTGTACATATTTATAAAGATTCACATTAATCCCAGCAGCGTCTGCAGCGGCCAAGTTTTCACCTACGGCTCTCAAGTTTAATCCATACCGAGTGTGATTTAGATAAAAATGAAGAACAATGGCAATTAGGAATGCAAGATATACCAAAATGCTTAAATCAAATATTTTAAATATAGAATGCTCTAATCCTTCAATACCCAATACATCAGAAAGTATTGGTTTTAAACTCTTCTGTACAGAATTTGGAATTCTTACAACCTCTTTATTTAAATTCAAAAGGAATTTTGTCATTCCAGCTCCAAAAATAGTTAAAGCCAATCCGGTTACAATTTGATTCGCTTTAAGGCTGACTGTTAAAAAAGCATAAATAAGAGCACCAAATCCACCAGCTAATACTGCTGCTAAAAGTCCGTATATCACATTTTCAGTTGATAATGACACTAGAAATCCAGCTGCTGCACCCATTAACATCATACCCTCAATACCAAGGTTGATATTACCTGCCTTTTCAGCTAATATTCCCCCAAGTGTTCCATAGAGAATGGGAATCCCATATCCTACGGCTAATATGAAATAAGGGATAAAATCATGTGTAAGGAATTCCATTATGCAGCACCCCTTACTTTAGAAATAAATTCATCTGATTTTTTTATAAGAACAATTTTATATCGTATGAAAAATTCACAACCTAAAACACAAAACAAAATAATTCCTTGAATCGCATCTGCAGCTGCTGATGGTATACCAATTGTTATCAAACCATCTTTACCAATAGCAATGATTGCAAATATAAATGAAACAACTGGAATCATAAACATATTCAATTTTGAGAGCCAAGTTGTAATGATTGCAGTAAAACCTAAACCACCTGCCACACCAGATGAAAGTGTTGAATTATTACCAGCAACTTGTATAAATCCAGCTATTCCACAAATTCCAGCACTGATGATCATTGTACGCATAACAATTGCAAATACATTCATTCCTGCATAGCGAGCTGTACTTTCACTTTCTCCTACGACACTAAGCTCATAACCACTTTTCGTGTGGTTGATATAGTAGTAGGCAAAAGCAGTCAAAACAATAGCAATACCAAACCCAGCATTTAACAAACTCCAAGGAATCTCAGAAAATAATGATGGAATTCTTGCATTATCAGGTAATGGAGTAATGGTGTTTTGAAAACTTTTAGGATCTTTCCAAGGTCCTGACTCAAGGGTTTTCACAATATTTAAAGCAATGTAGTTCATCATCAGTGTAAACAAAGTTTCATTTGTACCAAACTTTGCTTTAAAGAATGCAGGAAGAAGCCCCCATAAAGCACCGAACACAAAAGATCCTAGCAACATTAATGGTAGAAGTCCAACAGCTGACATTGTTGGTAAACTACGTGCTACAACCATGGCACCAATCGCACCAAGAAGTATCTGACCTTCTGCACCTATATTCCAAAACTTCATTTTAAAAGCAAATCCGATACCTAATGAAATTACAGTTAAAGATGTTGTAAGTTTTATAATTTCAATAGGACCTGATCGATATTGAAATGGTTCAATGAGCAAATTATAAAAGGCTTGAATGGGGTCAGATTTCGTAAATACAAGTAATAAACTGGATAGGCCAAATGCAATTAGGATTGCGATGACACGAATAAAAGTGTGATGCATGGAAGTAATAGTATCTCGTTTTACCAATCTAAATAGATTCATGCATATCCCCTCCTGTCATCATATATCCAATCATTTCCTTATTTGCTTCTTTGGCTTCAACAATACCAACCACTCGACCTTCACACAGAACCATAATTCGATCACTAATTTCAAGCAACACATCTAAATCCTCACCGACAAACAGAATTCCTACCCCTTTTTCTTTTTGTTCATTTAAAAGATCATAAATTTTATAGGAAGCATTAATGTCTAGTCCTCGAACTGGATATGCTGTTATCAATAATTCTGGATTGGATTCAATCTCTCGTCCAAGAAGAACCTTTTGAACATTTCCACCAGATAAAAGTCTTACTGGATGATGGACTCCTGGAGTTTTAATTTCTAAACCATCAATTAACTTTTCGGAAAGCATACGGGCAGGTTTGCGATTTAAATAAAATCCCTTTTGCTTCTGGTAACTTTTTAAAATGACGTTATCAATCATGTTCATTGAAGCCACAAGTCCCATACCCAAACGATCTTCTGGAATGAAACTCATACTAATGCCCATCTTAAAAATATCACGAGGTGACTTACCTATTAAGTTCTCCTCTTTAAAAGTCATATGACCGGATTTCACCTTTTGCATCCCTGTTATGGCTTCACATAGCTCTTTCTGACCACTACCAGCAATACCAGCAACTCCTAAAATTTCTCCTTCAAATACTTCAAAAGAAACATTATTTAATGCTTTTATCTTCTCTTCATTAAGTACTGTTAGTTGATTTATTTTAAGAAGTTTTTTCCCCTTGTTCACTTGTTTTCTTTCTATAGAAAGATCAATGGGACGACCAACCATTAGCTCTGTTAGTTCTTTTGCAGTTGTTTCATTAGTATTTAAGGTAGCAATGCTTTCACCTTTTCGAAGTACTGTTACTCGATCACTGATCTCCATAACCTCGTTCAATTTATGTGTAATGATAATGACAGAACAGCCATTTTCTTTCATGTTTTTAAGTATTTTAAACAACTTCTTAGTTTCTTGCGGTGTAAGCACAGCAGTTGGTTCATCAAGAATAAGAACCTTAGCCCCACGAAATAAAACTTTTAATATTTCAACATTTTGTTTTTCACTTACCGACATTTGGTAAATCTTTTTATCAGGATTTACATTTAATTCAAACTTTTCCGATAGCTCTGAGATTTCTCTGGACATTTTTCTTGCATTTAAATATATGGATCCTGGTTGACCAAGAACGATGTTTTCCTTTGCGGACATGACGTCCACAAGCTTGAAATGTTGGTGAATCATCCCTATACCCATGTTAATGAATTCTCTAGGTGAACTTCCATTAACAACTTCACCTAAAATTTTGATTTCTCCGCTATTTGGTGAATAAATACCTGAAAGCATGTTCATTAAGGTTGTTTTACCGGATCCGTTTTCACCTAAAAGTGCATGGATTTCTCCATTTTGAATAGTCAGGTTAACATTGTTATTCGCAACAACTGAACCAAAAGTCTTAGTAATATTTTTCAGTTCAATACAGTTCGATTCTGTTAAGATAGCTACCACTTGAACACCGCCTTCAATTTTTAAACTAATTATTCAAAGCATTTATTTGCTTTCTTAGAATTTAATCTTATTAAATCTTAAGAAAACAAATAATTAAATTCATTTTATAAAAGCGCTATCGAATAAACAGACTATCCTGTTCATTCGATAGCGCAAATAATTAAATTATTGTTTGATTTTTCCTTCAACATTTTCAACGAACCACATCATACCTAATTGATCTGCATCCGTTAATTTTGAACCAGCTTTAACTTTTACATTACCTTCGTTATCTTTTAATTCACCACTGAATACATCGAAAGATCCGTCTTTCAACTTAGCTGAATATTCGTCGATTTTAGCTTGAGTTCCTTCTGCAGCATTCTTAGTTAAAGGTGAAATATCAACCAACCCAACATCCATACCTTTCCAGTAGCTTTCGCCACCTTTCCAAGTACCAGCTTGAATTTTTTCAAGTTCAGGTTGATAGTACTTATCCCAATTCCAAATTGGTGCAGTTAGGTGTGCTTCAGGTGCAGCTGATGTCATATCTGAGTTATAACCAACGCTCCAAACATGTGCAGCTTGCGCAGCTTCTTGTGCTGCAGGCGAATCTTGATGTTGTGCAATAACATCACAGCCACCAGTTAATAACGTTTCAGCCGTAGCTTTTTCAACAGCTGGGTCATACCAAGTATTTGTCCAGCTCACAACCACTTTTGCATTTGGATTTACAGCTTTAACACCTAACGCAAATGCATTTGCTCCACGAACAACTTCAGGGATTTGCATTGCTGCAACATAACCAATTTTGTTCGTTTTTGTTTTTAAACCAGCAGCAATACCACTTAAAAAGCGAGCTTGCTCGATACGTCCGAAATAATTAGACATGTTATCAGCAGTGTCTCCACCAGAACAGTGCAAGAATGCAACTTCAGGGTATTCTTTAGACAATGCCTTCATTTTACTTCCATAACCGTAACTTGTTCCAATAATGACATTAACGCCATCTTTTTCAATGAATGATCTGATTTTTGCAATACAGTCATCATTATCATCACGAACACTTTCAACATCTATAGCATTCTTTTCATAGCTTAATCCCATATTAGATAAAGCGTTTTTGATTCCTTCGTAGTGAGTTGTAGACCAGCCTCCATCAGCACGAGCACCTACATAAATAACACCGACTTTAAGATCGTCAGAAGATTCATCGCCTTCTTTATCCGATCCTGTTTTTTTGCTACCACATCCAACCAAGCTAAGTACCAAAACAAATGATAACAATACCAACAGTGACTTTTTCAACATACTAACTACCTCCGAATAATTTTGTGTTCTAATGATAAATCCAAAATCAATCCATTACCAAAGGACAATAACAGCGCTTTTACTATCTTTGAAAGGTTGAAAACTTGGAAGTCCATTTGAAGCACATTTTTTTTTGCAAAATTTATGTGAAGTAAATAATGCCGTCTTTTATTGAATCAATAATCGCTAATGACTCAACTTGTAAACCTTTTTCTTCAATGTTCTTCCTTCCAGGTTGGAAGCCTTTCTCTATCACAATACCAACCCCGCAAACTGTTGAATTTGCTTGATTGACAATATCCAATAACCCAATTACGGCTTGGCCATTTGCCAAAAAATCATCAATTATGAGCACTTTATCTTCTTCATTTAAGAATTCTTTCGAAACACGAATGTTGTATTTTTGTTTTTTTGTAAAAGAGTAAACGTTGCTCACATAAGTAGAATCATCATTCGATACAGAAATGTACTTTTTTCCAAACAGAACTGGAACATTGAAATAAAGAGCTGCCATACAAGCAATTGGTATTCCAGAAGCTTCAATTGTTAAAATTTTAGTAATCTGCTTATCTTTGAATCTATTATGAAATTCTTGCCCTATGGCCTGTATCAATTCAACATCAATTTGATGATTTAAAAACATATCGACCTTTACAATCTCATTTCCAATCATTTTTCCATCTGATTGAATCCTCTTTTTTAACAATTCCATGAGTCACCTACAGTTTTTTTGACAACTAAACAAATTGATTTTTTTTACTTCGAAAACGGTTATGAAACGGGGGATTTAGAAAGGCACACAAAAGAAGTCTCTGATTGAATTCTGATTTTTAAAATCAGAAATTCAAAAAGAAAACGCCATTTGCGTAAGCAAATGACGTTGAAGGAATAGAAAATAAAATAACAGCTTTAATTATTCAAATTTTCGAATAAACGAAAATAAAGAAAAATAAAAACGTTAACCAATTCTATTCTTCGTAGTCAAGTCATTTACGGCGACTCGGTAGAGACTTATGGGCCAATCCCCAAGATTATACGAAGTAATATTCAATTTACAACGAAATTGTAACAAAGCAGTTTTGGCTCGTCAACCCCAAAACTAAAAATATATTTTATTTCATTTTCTATTAACTATATAGTTTGGTTTTGTTAAAATATGAGGGATAGGTATATATTTTTAAAAAAACGTGATAAAATCAAGAAAAAAATAAGGACTTAAACATGGAAATTTTACTAATTTTCCTTGCATATATCTTTGGAGCGATCCCTTCAGGATTAATTATTGGCAAGGTGTTTTATAACAAAGATATTCGAGAACATGGTAGTGGAAACTTAGGCGCAACAAATACTTTTAGAACACTTGGGAAAAAAGCTGGATTTATCGTTTCAATTATGGATGTAGCAAAAGGCTTGATTGCAGTTTTGCTCCCGGTTTTATTTGGAACAGATGTTGTTCACCCCCTTTTATTAGGGGTTATTGCCGTGATAGGTCATATGTTTCCTGTATTTGCGGGATTTAGAGGTGGAAAAGCAGTAGCTACTTCAGCTGGTGTTTTATTAGCACACAACCCTTTTTTGTTTCTTTTTTTGGTTGTTTGTTTTTTTAGTTTAATAAAAGTTACAAAATATGTTTCTCTTTCATCCATTTTGACAGCAATAGTAGCAATCCTTTATTCCGTTATTGAATATTTCTTTTTAGATGGAACTTGGCAATCCTTTCTTTTTGTAATGACTTTAGGTTTCTTTATTATTTATCGTCATAGAGCTAATGTGGTACGAATTAAAGAAAAAACTGAACCTAAGGTAAAATGGATTTAATTATACAATAGCCGAGTATAGCACTCGGCTATTTTAGTTCGTTTTTTAATTATTTTTTATGAAAGATGGTGGAATTATTGAAGGTTAATTTTAAATTTGCAACATCCCTTTTGATCGTTTCAATGCTTCTAATTGGCTGTACATCAGAAAAGAATTTTTCGAAAAACGACCAAAAAAGTTCAACAAAAACAACAATTGTTCCAACAAAACCAGTTGAACCAAAAACGATTACAAGCACTGCAACTGTAGCTGCAATTGGCGATGTTCTTCTCCATGACTCTGTCTATAAAGCTGCTGCCACTTCTACTGGTTATGACTTTAAACCAATGTTTTCTTTAGTAAAAGATACGCTTAGTAGACCTGATTTTTTAATTGCAAATCAAGAATCAATGCCAGGTGGAACTGAACTAGGTTTGTCAAACTATCCAATGTTTAATAGTCCACATGAAATCGTTGATGCTCTGATTGACAGTGGCGTGGACTTATTTTCTCAAGCAAACAACCACACCTTGGATAAAGGTACACGAGGGATCGAAAGTGCAATCAACTATTATGAACAAAAGAAAGTCCCTTACGTTGGGATGTATAAAAGTCTTGAAGATCAAGCAAATTTACGTGTATTTGAAGTAAATGGAATTAGATTAGGTGTGATGGCTTATACATACGGGACAAATGGCATACCTATTCCACAAGGTAAAGATTATTTAGTAAATCTCATTGATCGAGAAAAAATGAAAGCTGAAATTGAACGTTTGAAACCTGTTTCAGATATCATTATTGCTGTGGTACATTGGGGTAACGAATATCAACGTGCGCCTCATATTTCACAGAAAGAGCTTGCACAATTCCTATCAGATAATGGTGTTAATATTATTTTTGGATCTCATCCTCATGTGTTGCAACCAATTGAATGGGTAACTTCAGTTACTGGATTAAACACACTATGTGTCTATTCACTCGGAAACTTTATTTCTGGTCAAAGAAATGATTATAAAGATATTGGTGGTATGGCTGAAGTAAAAATCTCAAAATCGCAAACAGGAAATAATGTAACTATCTCTTACGAGGAAGTAAGCTTTTATCCGACTTATGTTTCCAGATACAAACCAACAAAATATAGTGTAGTACCAATGGAGTCCGCACCAGTTTATGGCCTTCCCTCTCCTACAAAGGATGAAATTTTTGACTTTATGATGGCTAATGTAATCCGTTCTACTAATTAGTAATTTTTTTAACATTGTCTTCAATTCGATTTGACAACTTTAAACCATTTTGTTATCTTTTATGAAACAATTTATTCAACACAAATAGACCTCTCCTTTTTGGAAAGCTTAGTAGAAAATTGGCGCCACCGGCTGAAAGCGTCATGTAAGTTAGTAGTAGGTAGAGCAACACTTTTTGTGAAATTGTTATAACTAAATAGTAAAGTGGATGCACTTTTTGCATCAATGTGGGTGGCACCGCGGGCAGACAAATTCTAAGCTCGTCCCTCTTTTCGAAGAGAGACGGGCTTTTTTGCGTTCTAGTCTAAGCTAGAAGGTACGCACAGTTTGTCTGAGCTTTAGCTCAGGAACAAACCACTGCGAAGTTTTGGTCTAAGTTCTTAAGGGAAGAGCAACCAAAAGGCACGCACCATCCGTACGAAGCGAAGCAAGTAAACGGATGACTGCGAAGTTCTGGCTTAGCTAGCAACGATCTTTCTTCAAACACAATATTAGGAGGATTTAGAAATGAAAAAAATTGAACTGCAAGACATTTTTTTAAAGAAAGAATTTGGTTTAAACGAGGAAGTTTCACTTCAGGGCTGGATTCGAAATCATCGTAAACAAAAGCAAATGGGATTCATTGATTTCTTTGACGGTACAGTTTTTGAAAGTATCCAAGTGGTTTATGATGAGAAAATGACAAATTTTTCCGAAATAAGTGGATACCGTGTTGGTTCTTCCATTGAAGTTCAAGGTAAATTGATTCAATCAGAATATAATAACAGTCTTGAAATAGTTGCAACTGAGGTTACATTAATTGGAGATTCACCAGAAAACTTCCCTCTTCAACCGAAAAAACACTCATTGGAATTTTTAAGAGAAATTGCGTACTTAAGACCTCGCTCAAGATTATTCCAAGCTGTTTTCAGAGTACGAAGTGTAGCTGCAATGGCCGTTCATCAGTACTTTCAAGATAAAAACTATGTGTATGTTCATACACCACTTTTGACAACAAATGATGGCGAAGGTGCTGGCGAAGCATTTACGGTTTCAGCACTTGATTTGAGCAAAGAAAAAGCAGATTTTTCCAAAGACTTTTTTGGAAAACAAGCTTCCCTTGCAGTAACTGGACAGCTTGAAGGTGAAGCATTTGCAATGGCCTTCAAAAACATTTACACTTTTGGCCCAACCTTCCGTGCTGAAAATTCTAATACAAAGACTCATTTGGCAGAATTTTGGATGATTGAGCCAGAAATTGCATTCTGTGAACTTCCTGAATTAATGGATCTCCAAGAAGACTTCTTAAAATATGTTGTAAAAATGATCACTGAAAAATGTGCAAGTGAATTGAAATTCTTGAGCCAATACAATCAAACTGATTTATTAGATCGTCATTTAAAATTTGTAGACACTCAAATTGCACGTGTTACACATGAAGATGCAATTACTATCTTAAAAAATGCACCAGTAAAATTTGAATTTACTCCTGAGTACGGAGAAGATTTAGCGAAGGAACATGAAAAGTATTTAAGTGAACATTTCGGTTCTGCTGTTTTTATATACAACTGGCCAAAAGATATTAAAGCATTTTACATGAAAGTAAACGATGATATGAAAACGGTGGCTGCTGTTGATTTAATCGTTGTCGGATCAGGTGAACTTATGGGCGGAAGCCAACGTGAAGCCCGTTACGAGCAATTACATGATCGAATGGTACAAATGGGTATCCCATCTGAAGATTTGTATTGGTACCTTAACCTTCGTAAGTTTGGTACTGCAGAACATTCTGGTTTCGGTTTAGGATTTGAACGCTTAATTATGTTCCTGACAGGCATGGAAAACATTCGTGACGTAATTCCATTCCACAGAACTCCTCAATGCTGCGAATTCTAGTTAAACAAAATGCTCTATTAATAATTCTTTTAAACACCATTAATGTTTGATGATATCAAACACTAGTGGTGTTTTTTTACTCTTTTAAAAGTATCGGAATTAGAGTTTATACCAATTTTGAATATTAAGCTTATTTTATCTAACTATCTCATTTTAATTTTTGTTATAATATATACTTGTAGAATCCTATATTTATATTTTTGTTAAAAGGTTGGTGATTAAATTGGATCCAAGAAGTGTGAAACACAAGAATCAAAAGAAACAATCAATAGGAATGAAATCTTCTTTATCATTTCTGCAACTGGTGAATATGATTTCAAAGCTACTATTAATTTTGATTGTAGTCTCTTCATCTCTTGTTTTTTTACCTGGTATCACTTATGAATACAACGATCCCTCTACTAAAAAAACAATTTTGTTTAAAAATATGAACATTGATAATACGAATGTACTAGTTTTAAACGATGATATACCAGTTGAAAAGGGAAAAACGGTTTTAATGAAAAAAGTCATCATCCCTCCAACTGTAGTGGTAGAAGTTCCAAAGAAAGAGATAAAAAAGACGAAAGTTGAGTTGCCTAAGGTAAAGTATACCCCACCAGTTGTAGAGCCTGTTAAAGTTGTTTCGCCACCTAAGGAGGAAACTGCTCCTATTGAGAAACCTTATACTCCTCCGGTTAAGGAAGAAACGACACCTGGAGCTATATATTATCGAGATTTAGATGTGAGATACCCTTCTCAAGTTACTGCTGCAGAGATTGATAACTTTATACAAACCCAAGTAACAAAGTATAAACCAGGTCAAACAAGTCTTCTGATTGGTAGAGGCCAACAATTAATCGATACTGCTACTAAAGCTGGGATAAACCAATTAATTTTTGCTGCTATGACCATACATGAAAGTGGTTATGCTACCAGTCCTTTATCCCATACAAAATTTAATATTTTTTCTGTCGCAGCTTTTACAGGACAAAATGCTTGGGATTCAGCATATCGTTACTCATCGATTGATCAAGCAATCAATTACCAAGCACATTTTTTAAAAAGTGGTTATTTAAATGCAGCAAGTTGGAAATTTAAAGGTTACACATTAGGATACAAAAATAGATACCCAAATGGAGATAAATTAATTGATCCTGCAACAAATAAAGAACAAGTTACACGTGACCCAAATTACAGTACTGGAATGAATTTTTACTATGCGGGTGATGGAGACTGGGGTATAGGAATTGCAGGTATTGCTGAGGCCATACATCCATATAAAGCAGAAGAATATTCAGGTGCTAGTATGATGACTGGTTCCACCTCTCCAGTCATACTTAATGACTTTTACGATGACTGGAGCAATCTGAATATTTTAGGGCAAGTGAAAAATGTCAATGGCATAAATCTTTATCCAACAAACTCTGATAGTGCCACTGCTGTTGGAGCATTAGCAGAGAAAGCAAACTTTAAAGTTTTAGGTAAAACAAATAATCATTATTTAAAGATTGAATATTTAGGTAATACCTACTATATCAGATGGTTCAGATATACCTTCTGATTATGTAACAGTCTATAGATAATAAAACGACCCCTGAAAAATTTTTTCAGGGGTTTTTTTACCTTTACTTTTTTGTAAAAATATTAATTAAAATTTAATCATCTAAACTTTTGTTTTTCTTTTGAAATTCAATTTCATCTGCAATTTCAGCTCTGAACCCTTTAATACTGTCCATTCTTCGTAGATTCTTATCGTGAATTCTACGTCTTTCTTCAGCATTAGATTCACTTAATGCTTCCTTCGATTCAGAAACGTTCTCTAAAGTATGCTCAATCATCCCTTGAAGCTTTTCTACATTATCGCTTCTATCATCTGGCTTAGCCATCATAATAAAACCCTCACTTTCAAAAAGTACTTTTATTATTTGGCTTTTATAAAAAATTATACAATGATCTTATTCTTTTCATAAACTTCATGCCAGTGAGGAAATACTTTTCGTAAGGAAATGGGTCTAAAATTCTCCTTTTTCACTACAATCACTTCAACTTTAGCTGTACATAGTAATTCATTGTTTTGATTGAACATTTCCACACCATAATGAGTTCTTAAACCGTCGTAGTAAGCGATTTTTGTAACAACCGTGACTTCATCCCCATATCTCGCTCCCCGTTTATAAGATACTTGTATATCTGTTACTGGTGAAACGTATCCCTCATCTTCCATCTCCTTGTAAGAAAAACCAAGATTTTTAACTAATTCAGTACGCCCTATCTCCATCCATACTAGATAGTTTGCATGATAGACGACACCCATCATATCTGTTTCTGCATATCGAACCTGTATTTTTGTTTCACTTTTGAACATTTCACCACTCCCCCAACAATCTATTCATTATTCTTAACTAAAAAAACATAAAAACATCATATCACTAGTGGAGCATTTATGTAAAAAGAAACTCTATCAATTGAAAGAGTTTCTTTTACGAAATTATGGTTTAACGACAGGTTTATGACCTGATTTGTCTTGCATCTGCTTGCCTTTGTTTCCACCAGCTTCTCTTGGCTTCATGCCAATATGTTCAGGTACAAAATGTTTAGAGTCTTTTTTAGGATTACTCATCTTTAGCTCCTCCGAATAAAATATCCATATCAAAAATAATATGGTTTAAATTATAGGATGCGCTAAGGCTGGAATTTTTATAAACAACTACATAATGTCAAATAACGTCTTCATATCGTCATATTTCATGGCACCGACCTGTTTGTATTTAACAATACCATCTGCATTAATAAAGTAAGTTTCTGGAATTTTAAAAGTTCCATACGCTTTAGAAACACTCTTATCTTCATCAAGGAGAACTGGAAAAGTTGTTTTATATTCATTAATAAAACCCTGTATGTCCTGAGTAGTATCAATATTGACCGATAAAATTATTACATCAGGATTTTCCTTGTAAAATCGTTCAATTTCAGGCATTTCTTCCTGGCATGGTGGGCACCAAGTTGCCCAAAAGTTTACCATTACTTTTTTTCCTCTATAGTCTGAAAGTTTAACCGTATCGCCTTGTATGTTTTTTAAAGAAAAATCTGGTGCTTCCTTTCCGATTGGATTACTAGTAAAAGTCTCTTCTTTTTTTGATATTTCAACTTTAGGTTCTTTTCTTGAATCTATAATAGAAAAAATAACAGCAATTACAAGTAAAATAAAAATGGAAACAGAAAGTATTTTTTTTAGTGTATTCATATTTGTTCTCCAAACTTTTTTTCTATTCTACCCGATTTATCAAAAAAGAAAAAGATTCGGTTTCACTTTAAGTATTTTCATTAATAATTTTAATATTAAATACTTAAATATGAATATTTATTATTTAAAATAGTGGAATTTTATAATTGATTATATTTTACTGAAATAAACGAAATTTTCACAAATAGTATCAGTTCTATCTTCATGAACATACTAACTTTGAAAAGATAGATCTTGTTTATCTTTAATAAATTCATGAGGTGTAAACATGGGTAAAGCAAGAAAAAATCACGTTATTGATACTTTTTCAAGTAATGAGACATATGAAAATCGTGATTCAAATCAGCAAAGTAGTCAAATACAAAAATCTAGTGAGTCAGTAAAACAATTTAATAAAACAAAGAAAAAAAATCAGTAGGTTTCATCCTACTGATTTTTTGCTTTTTTATAATTGAGTTTGGAATTCTTTTAACCGGTCATGTTGTGTATCGGAGCAAACTTCTAGTGCCTTTTGAATCTGCTGTATGGCCTCACTTACCTCATTTTTCAAATGTGAAAATTCTTTTCCAAATGACGCATCATTTATAACAGATTTTACTACCTCATATTGATCTACAGCCTCTTTCACACCAGATTCAGCAGCCCAAAACGCTTCTTCTTTATTTTTATGATTAGACATTTCAATTAACTCCTCCATCTTTAGGTTCACTTGTATTATTCAACTGTAAAGCGCAAATAATACATTATACAGGAGGGATTAAAATGACAGGAAAACCAATGAAAAATGATAACAATAATGGACAACCAGCGCCTATGACTGGTTCTAAGAAAGTAAAACAAGCCAATCATTCACGTCAAAAGAAACACAGCCATCATGATATGTAACTAAAAAAAGATGAGAAAATTAATTTCTCATCTTTTTGTTTAGCTAAAAAATTTAAAACGATCCTCAATTGGAGCGAAATGCTTTTCATCAGGTTGTGCAGTAATTGCTCCAAATGGCATTTGTCCAATAAGTTTCCATTCATCTGGAATATTCCATTCCCTTTTTACTTCTAAGTCAATAATAGGATTGTAGTGCTGTAAGGAAGCACCTAACCCCTCATTTTCCAGTGCTGTCCAAGTAACAAATTGCATCATTCCATTGGATTGTTGTGCCCATATAGGAAAATTTTCTTTATATAATGCAAACTTTTCTTGTAGATCTTTTATTACAGATAGATCCTCAAAAAATAAAACAGTTCCATATCCTGCGGCGAATGCGTCTATCTTACCTTCCGTTTGTGAGTACGCATCAGTAGTTAACATGGCTTTCAATGTATTTTTAACAATTCCCCAAAGTTTTAAATGATGCTCACCAAATAAGAGAACGGCTCTGCTACTTTGAGAGTTAAAAGCTGAAGGTGAATATTTAACAGCATCTGAAACCAACTGTTTAATTTTTTCTTCTGAAATAGTAACTTGATTATTAATACCATAAATCGATCTTCTTTTTTTTACTGCCTCTAAAAATTCCATTGAAATAGCTCCTTTTTTGGTATTTATATTTGGTTTGTATTATTGGGCTCATTTTTTAAATAAATATTCTAAACTTGCCTACTTTTAAGTATTCTTTTCTCTATTTGATTTTTAATACAAATTCAATTGTTTTTTTAATTTTACTCTGGTTTTTGGACATCATGATTTAACAAATTAAGATTTTTCAACAAAACACTGTATATGGTTTATAATACTTCTTAGGTTTATTATTTTATTTTGGAGGTGGTCCACTTTGTCAATTGAAGAAAAAGTTCGCTTAACTTCATTTTCAACAAAAGCAGGTTGAGGCTGCAAACTTGGTCCTGAGGACCTAGCGCAAGTTTTGCGTCAGTTACCTGAAAATGTACCTAATGAAAATCTGCTAGTCGGAAATGAAACTTCTGATGATGCTGGTGTTTACAAATTAACAGATCATTTAGCAATTATCCAAACGTTGGACTTTTTTACCCCTATTGTCGATGACCCTTATATGTTTGGGCAAATTGCTGCAGCAAATGCTTTAAGTGACGTTTATGCTATGGGTGGAAAACCTATCACTGCTATGAATATTGTGGGCTTCCCCATTAAAAAGTTAGGAAGCGAAATTCTTGTTGAAATTTTAAAAGGTGCGGCAGATAAAGTAAAAGAAGCAGGAGCTATTACAGTAGGTGGCCATTCAATTGAGGATCAAGAGCCTAAGTTTGGACTTTCTGTAACTGGTACCGTGCATCCTGATAGGATTTGGAAAAATGTTGGTTCTGAAGTGGGTGATGTACTCGTTTTAACAAAACCTATTGGGGTTGGTATTATATCAACAGGTATTAAACGCGGATTAGTTTCTGAGGAACTAGAAAAGCTTGTTGAGGTTACAATGGCAACATTAAATCGTGAAGCGGCAGAAGCAGCCCATGATTTATCTCCATCAGCTGTTACTGATATTACTGGATTCGGTTTACTTGGACATGCCTATGAAATGGCTTATGGTAGTAAAGTGAGTATGAGAATTCATTCTAATAAAGTACCACTACTCCCTGACACAATGCGTTTGGCCGAATTAGGTTCAATACCTGGCGGATCAAAATCCAATTATAATTGGCTAAAGGACGGATTACAATTTTCCGATGAAATAAGCGAAAACGAAAAATTTGTTTTATGCGATGCTATTACTTCAGGTGGTTTGCTTTTATCTATGAAACCAAATGAAGCAACTGAATACTGCAAGCGAATCCCTACTGCTACCGTTATTGGAGAAGTAGTACCAAAGGAATGCGCAACAATTATCATAGATAAGATTTAAAATTGTGGGGAGAAAAAATATGAAGAAGTATAGGTTACCACTCAAAAAAATTGTAAAACCCAAAACTTTTTTTACTATGCTCTCTCTTCTTTTATTTATTTTAATTTATTTTATCTATCTAAATATTCGGATATATCAATACTCTCATCAAAAAGTTCCAAAAGACTTGGATTATGTTATCGTACTAGGTGCAAAAGTGAAACCCTTAGGCCCTTCACTTTCGTTACAAAACAGAATTGATGCGGCCGTTAAATATCTAAAGAAAAACCCACAGACAGTCGTTGTTGCAACTGGTGGACAGGGTGATGATGAGCACATAGCAGAAGCCTTTGCTATTAAAGAGGATTTAATTAAACAAGGGATAAACGAATCGAGGATCGTTGTAGAAGACAAATCAACTTCCACCATGGAGAACTTTACGTTTTCTATGAAAAAAGTTAATTTATCTAACAAAAAAATAGCCATCGTTACGAATGACTTTCATATTTTCAGATCTGTTAAAATGGCGCAGAAACTGGGTCTTGAATGTGTAGGTATCTCTTCTCCTACACCTAAAATTGCAATTTTAAAATCTTATCTCAGAGAATATTTTGCAATCACGACCTATTATCTGCGTGGTGATATTTCAATTTTTTAAAATTTAAGTTAATCGAGTAAAAATCCAGCTGAAATAAACTTTAACGGGTTCTCTTCAGGGGGAGTTTTGTTAAAAAAACATGAACTTTCGCATCAATATTAGCATCCTCTTTAACATCAAAAAAACAAAAAGATCCTATGCTTAATTAGCCTAGGATCTTTTTCATTTTAAAACTTTGCTATTAACTTAATATTCTTTTTTGTATTCTTAACAGATTTCATTCCAATTAATGTAGCAAGTATCTTGGGTGTATCTAGAATAGGTTTTAATAAATACTCTGGAACATATTGTTCACCTGTAAGTCTTCCGCACATTAACGGCGCACTTGTAACCACATACATACCAAGTTCGTTTGCTGCTTTTAATGTATTTACTGTATTTCCGTTAACAACTTGATTATTTAAATTTACTATTTCAGATATATCATTATTGAATGGAGCTTGTACAAACCTAAAATGATGCCCGGCACCAGCGATCTTTCTTGCTATATTAACTAACTCTTCAATTGAAAGGTATTTTGAGTCATTCTTTTCAACTCTAAATTCATCCCATGATGCAATACCGTAAAACTGAATCTTTCCTTCATTCACCTGTTTTTCTAAAAATCCAAACAAAATCTCAACTTGATTTAAAAACTCATCTTTTTCAAGTTCGAGTAGCGAAATTTCTAATCGATGAACGTAATAGATATCTATCGTTTCAACATTTAAATTTTTTCTGCTTAATTCAAGCATATATTCGAAATACTTTGGAGAAAGAGAATGTTTCGCTGTTCCGTGAGTTTGAAAATCTGATTCCTTGATGATTCCTTCATCAATTAATTTTTCATAATATTTAGTAGGGTGTAGATTTGATTCTATATCACCAGGGAGAAGGCCTCCCTTAGACGCTATAACTACTTCATCACGAGAGAGTTTATTTTCTGAAATCAATTTAGTCAGCACCTTGCCAACATCTCGTTCTGATCTCATTCCTCGATAATTTACCGCCGTATCAATATGGTTTATCCCGTGTAACAAAGCATACTCCATAGACTCTTGATATAGTTCTGAATCGGTTTCATTCATTTCTCCAAGATGTGTACCTAACCCAATTGACGATATTGCAAACCAAGGGGTATTTTTGTACATCATTTTATTCCCACTTAAGATTCTTTCTGTTGGTACTATTTTAGCTTTTCCGCGAATCATTCCATCACCTCAAAAACATTTTATTGTGTTACTAAAGATTTTATCAGTCTGTCTATTAATGATTTTTATTTAAATAGGATCAACGAAGGCTTTCCTTCAAAAAGTTATCTTAAATAGATTATATCTTTTATATCAAACACCTTATCCGTTAAACCTAAGCGTTGCGCGGGTGTTAGTCTTTTTTTGTCACCAGATTTGTATGGGAAGCAGAAATTATAATATGTTCTTAGTATCGTTATTGCCATTTGAGCATATTTGGGATTGAAGTTGGAGTATATGTAACTCTTGCCATCACCTCTCGCTGTAGTCAACGGTCTTTCCAAAATTGATAATCTTCTTCTAATTTGTTGGAAAAAGAAGTTAGTAGAATGATCATTTACATTAAGGACCATTTTTGCAATATCTTCAGGTTGCAACGACGAAAGGTCAGTCGTACAATCCACTTTTGATATCCCTTTATCAATGGATGCTAATGGATGTTCCAATGGGTTATTATCTTTCACTAAATAGTTCTGACTCGGGAGTACTATCTCTTTATGAAAAGAATGACCTTTATTTTTAAAAATGTCTACCAAGTAATGATAAGCAATAGTGTATGGTAATCGACTGTTTATACCCGTCATAATACCCCAACTCTGCAAATACTGCCGCATCTCTAAAAACTCCGTATATGCATCTTTTCTTGTTTTTTCTCTATCTGTCAAACACAAGAAATGGTGAGCATCATACTTACTAAACTCATTAGAAAACACCCGATAAATAGCCGACATCAATGATGCATCATTATCTGTTACAAACCGCCATTCCTTAGCGTTAAAAAGTTCTTTAATGAGCCAGAAGTGAGCCATTGACGTGTAGGTGGAATTTGTATGTAATCCGTCAATATATCGCTCTCTTGTGTTAAATCTTTTTAGGTCATCATGAAACTCACTTATTGTCTGTGTATCAAATATAGTTGGGTCCTGCGGGTAGTAGCTAAATCTTAGTCTTGCATTTTTTCGTGCAAACTCATGAAGATGGTCATCTTTAAATAGCTTTGTGTCCTTTATAATTTCATCAAAATTTGCATCCCAATCATAAGCCACATCTGACCGAAAAACATATCTAGAGTAAACATCGGCTGAAACGATAATATTAGTTGGAAATTGAGATTCCTCAACATCATTATACTGTGCGCCACCCATACCTTTTTTTCGAACATTGTTCAAGAAATAAATCATCTTGTCTGTATTGACCCAAACAGTTCCGAAAGATTTATTTCGTAATGGAGCTTGTTCGTGACGCTCTAAAAATTCTAAACACCGCCGATAAACCCATTCCAGTTTACTATAATAAGTTTTAACGCCAATTCCTAAGATATCAATCGATCTTGAGACAGGCACTTTATTTAAGAGTAATTTCGTAAACATCGGTAAGATGTCATTTCGCTTTTGATTATACGAAGTTGTTTTTCTGAGAGTTGGCATTAAATCTGTCCGTTTCTCGCAATTCTTACATTTCCATCGTTGTGCGCCAGTTTTACTCTTTCCGCACTTTTTAAATAGCTCAGGCTGAGTAAATGGAGTCGCATCTTGAAAAGCACAAAATTTATTATGAAATTGGTATTCAGGTTCTACATCACGAATTGTTTCGATTCGTTTAAGTCGAGCAATTTCCTGAGCAACGGACCAGTTAGAATAAGATATTGATTTGCAATTATGTGTCATCCTCTGATTTGGTTGGATAGGATCACAGTTGCATTGGATACGGCCACCAACTAATTTATATCGATAGGGTTTACTTTTAACAGATGTATAACGAGTCTGTGGCATTCCGAACCATTTGCAGAAAGGGTTGTTACAGAAGTTATATTGAATAAAATGGTCTTTGCCATCTAAACGAAATTTCACTGGCAAAAATAACGTTTTACTATATTTAGTTGCAAATTGTTTATCTGTAAGGAGCAAATAATCTTTTGACCTGTCATTTAGCTCAGAAGGGGAAACAGGGATATCAATTTCAACAATAGAATCTGAGACGTTTGTGAGTCTTTTTAATTTACTACTCAACCATGGTTTCCTCCGCATCATCGATCTCCAATAATTTGAGAAGTTTCTTATTATTTCTTTTCTTTAAAGCCCAAGCGCGGAAATCTTCGTCTTCCTGAATGAAGTTCAAATAATACTCAATCACTTCAGATTCGCTGTAATTTATATACTCGGAGTACGCTTCTACTAAATCGATTAACCTTTCGGGCACTTCCCAGTTAACTTTCTTCAATTTTCTATCCTTTGGTATCATAAATTGCATTTCTACGACTCCTTTATTGTAAGAATTCCATTTTTTTAGTATACATTATAGCCAACAAATTAGCACTATAATCAGAGTTGACACAAATTATTGTACACTAATAAATTCGCGCTAAAATAAGTGCTATTTTGAACTTAAATTGATTAAGAATCCCTTTATATCAATAAAAAAGGACCACTCCACTTATGCGGAATGGTCTGCGATTTTAATTTCTATTTTGGGTAAAAGTCCCCATCAAGAGAACCCGTTAAAATAAACTTCAGCTGGATTTATTTTAGTTAATTACTTTAAATTTTTAAAGCGATTTACAACGTTTTCAACTGTAAATCCAAATTTCTCCATCAATAAATCTCCAGGTGCTGATGCGCCAAAATGGTCAATTGACAGTACGTCACCATAAGATCCCACATATTTATGCCATCCTAATGAAGATCCTACTTCTACAGCTAAACGTTTTGTTACAGAACGAGGAAAAATTGATTCTTTATATTCTGCTGTTTGTGCCTCAAAACGATCCCAGGAAGGCATACTTATTACAGAGACAGTTATTCCTTCATTTGCAAGTGATTTTTGAGCTTCAACAGCTAGTGCAACTTCAGAACCTGTTGCGATGATGATGCCATCCTTAGCTTCCCCTGCAACAACATAGGCTCCCTTTTCAACTCCAGTTTGTACAACGGCATTATCCACTGGTAATGTCATTAAATCTTGACGTGAAAGAACAAGCATTGTTGGAGTTGTTTGTGATTCCATAGCTAAACGCCATGCAGCTGCTGTTTCATTGCTATCTGCTGGGCGTATTACAGATACATTAGGCATTGCACGGAAAGATGCTAAATGCTCAATAGGTTCATGCGTTGGTCCATCTTCCCCAACTGCAATACTATCATGTGTAAATACATATGTTACTGGAAGTCCCATTAATGCAGCTAATCGTACAGCTGGTCGAATGTAGTCAGAGAATACAAAGAATGTACCTCCGTAAACGTGTAAGCCACCGTGTAGCGCCATACCATTTAAACATGTTCCCATTGCAAATTCACGAACACCAAACCAGATATTACGACCTTCATAATTACCTGGTAAAAAGTCACCTAAACCATTTAGGTAAGTTTTGTTTGATCCTGCTAAGTCAGCAGATCCACCAAATAAACTTGGAACCGTTTTCGCGATTGCATTTAAAATTTGTCCACTAGAATTACGAGTTGCAACAGCTTTACCTGCATCGTAAACTGGCAATTCAGCATCCCAATTTTCAGGTAGTTCGCCTCTTACTGCACGTTCAAACTGCTCTGCAAGTTCAGGGTATAAATTTTTATAAGATGCGAACAAGTCATTCCAATATTCTTCTTCGTCTTGACCAACTTCAACAACATCTTCATTAAATCGTTCATACACTTCAGTAGGTACGTGGAAAGCTTCATGCTCCCATCCCCAAAACTCACGAGTTAATTTATTTTCTGCTGCTCCGAGTGGAGAACCATGGGCTGCTGATTTTCCAGCTTTGTTAGGTGACCCATAACCAATTACTGTCTTAACTTCGATTAAAGTCGGACGAGTTTCATCTTCACGTGCTTCTTCTAATGCATCCCAGATTGATTCTAAGTCATTACCATCTTCGACACGAATCACTTGCCAACCATATGATTCATATCTTTGAGCTACATTTTCGCTAAATGACATATGTAAATCACCATCAAGCGATATATCATTTGAATCGTAAAGTACAACTAGTTTTCCAAGTTTCAAATGACCAGCTAGTGACGCTGCCTCACCAGAAACACCTTCCATAAGGTCACCATCACCACAAATTGCATATGTATAGTGGTTCACAATATCGTGTTCTTCCTTGTTGTATACAGCTGCTAAATGAGCTTCAGCCATTGCCATACCAACTGCAGTTGAGATACCTTGTCCAAGTGGACCTGTTGTACAGTCAACACCTGCAGTGTGACCAAACTCTGGGTGTCCAGGGGTTTTGCTTCCCCATTGTCGGAAGTTCTTAAGATCTTCAATTGTAAGATCATATCCTGATAGATGAAGCAAGCTGTACAAAAGCATTGAACCGTGACCCGCAGATAAAACAAATCTATCTCGGTTAAACCAGTTCGGATTTTTTGGATTGTGGATCATCACTTGACTCCATAAAACATAAGCCATAGGTGCAGCACCCATCGTGATTCCTGGATGTCCTGAATTTGCTTTGTCAATTGCGTCAATTGATAAGGCACGAATTGAATTTACTGCTTGTAAATCATTTTGATCAAACATGCTTGCATCTCCTTCATTTTTTATAACAGTACTATTTTATATATTTCCCACTTTAAAAACAATGCAGATTTTAGTGAATATTAGTGAGTTTTGCCCGTTGAACGAAGATCTTTAATTTTCTGAGGTGTAACATCATCTCCTTTTGGATCAATAATTTTGACATTGGTTATCGTATTAGTCATTGATGTTCTTAAGGATTTTAAATATTCCTGCCTTAAATTCGTTTGTTCAAGTAATTCAGCTTCATTTAATCCTTCGGCTTTTGACTTTCTTGCGAGTTCATTAATTCTGTTTATTTTTTCTTTTGATAGCATAATTATCTTCTCCTTAGACTTTTATTCTTTTACTAAAACTAGAAACATATAAAAAATTTTTTAACAATAATGGATTGAAAGCAAGTTTGTTTTTGTAAAATCAGTCACTTTCCTTACTAACTTGATTTCATGTTTAGATTCTTGATATTAACTAGAATACTCTTTTTTTCCAATAACAATATTTATTTTTAATAAATGGTGTTAAAGCTATCTGATTGTAAACAAAAAAATGAAAACTACCTATAAATCAGTAGTTCTCGATTCCCTCTTGTTATTGTAATAAATTTTTGAAGATTTCCAACAAAAATTTTCATCATTTTTTATATTGGTAAGTTCTTATAAAAAAATTTAGTTATTTACTTTACCTAAATACTCTTCAAGTGTCAGATTGTTATCCATTATACGCTTTGCTACATCTTTTCCTACATATCGAATATGCCAAGGTTCATAACGGTATCTTGTAATATTTTCTTTTTCTTTAGGAAAACGAATGATAAAACCAAATTCTGGTGCGTTCGCTTCCAACCACTTACCTTCTTTTGTTTCACCTAAAGATTGTACTAACCTGTTATCAACAGACGGACTCGAAATATCTATTGCTAAGCCTGTTTGATGCTCACTTTCACCTGGTCTAGAACTAAATAGGTTAGCTTTTGGATTAGCTTTTATGTTTCTTGAAAAGAGTTTATGTTGGTATTCGTAAGAACGATATCCTGAGATTGCATTTAATTCGATGCCCTCTTGTTTAGCTTTTGCAAAAAGTGCCTCAAGAGCGTTAGCAGCATCAGCCCGCATGAGTTTCTGTGGTCGAAATTCTGTAAAAGAAAATGGGATTTCTGGCACAATTAAATTTTTTGGAACATAATCTGGATTTAATGCATTTAATTTATTCACCAATACAGTTCTGCTTTCCGGGTTTCTTACAATTTCATAATTAACAGATAACAAATTATCTATAATTTTTTTTGTTTTTGGCCCATAAACACCATCATCTATTACTATCTCGGGAAATTTTTGTTGCAATCCTTTAATTATTTTTGAAGTAACGGGACCATAATAGCCATCATTATTAACATCGAACCCAATAAATGATAAAACTTCTTGCAGTTTTTTTACAGAGGGGCCAGTGCTTCCAATCACATAAATACCATCTGGTAATGTTGGAGGTATTTTTAAATACTGGCCTACAAATAGAATATTACTTTTAAGTTTATTTATTTTCTTTATTGCTGATATATGGGTTTTAAATCTTTTAGCGATCAAATAAAGAGTATCACCCGGTTTCACTTTGTAGTTGGTCACCCTGTAATCAGGTAACCAATCATTATGTTGCTGCATTAAGCTTCACTCCATCAATTATTCATATAGCATAGTATGAATTTCTTCAAAAAGATTGAGTAGCTACCCATCTAAAATAAATGAAACTACAAAAAAATTGGCTGTTTATCTCAGCCAATTTGTAAAATTTACTATTCATTTATTTTCCTTCAGCTAAAAGAACGACACTTTCTGACGGTGCTTTCACTGGAATATAGATTTTTTTACCTACTTGAAGACTGTTACCATCAATACCGTTATTTTCTTCTACCCAAGCAACGAACTCAGCCTGTTTTTCATAAGTTCCATAGTATCTTTCTGCAATATCCCATAATGAATCTCCAGTTTGTACAGTTACCTGACGAAATCCATCAGTTGGCTCTTCTCCAAGATAGTTAAAAAGGTTATAAGTGAAAACTGCTAGTAAAATAACAGCGGCAATTACATAAATATTATTGGCAATAAATCTTTTCATTTGAATACCTACTTTCGAATGTATGTTCTTATTTTTGAGTATACGCGAACAGTTGTTCTTTGTCAACCTTTTTTACGAACGATTGTTTGCTTTTTTTGTTAGTTATGTTATACTACATACGGAAACAAATGTTTGCTTTAACTTAAGTTCATTCATCCTTCATCTGAACGAAAGAAATGCGTTAAAGCAAATGAATAAAGGAGTAAGAGTATGCAAAAAAAATTATCCAGACGTCAACAACAGATTTATGATTTCATTATTTCTGAAGTTCGTAGAGTCGGTTATCCACCCTCAGTTCGTGAAATCGGTGCTGAAGTTGGATTAACATCCAGTTCTACAGTACATGGTCATTTAGATCGACTAGAGAGTAAAGGCCTTATACGACGCGACCCAACAAAACCTAGAGCAATTGAAATTTTAGGTGTTGAATCCCCTCTTAATAGCATGGAAGATACAGAAGTCATAAAAGTTCCTGTTGTAGGCAAGGTCACTGCGGGAGCCCCTATAACTGCTCTAGAAAATATAGATGACTATATGCCTATACAAAAGAACTTAGTAAACAGTTCAGATACTTTATTTTGGTTAGAGATTAGCGGTGATAGCATGATTGAAGCTGGTATATTAGATGGCGATTATGTTCTTGTTCGCCAGCAACAATCAGCAAATAATGGTGACATTGTTATTGCTATGACCGATGAAGATGAAGCAACCTGCAAGCGCTTTTTTAAAGAAAAGAGTTATTTCCGTTTGCAACCAGAAAATTCAAGTCTTGAACCAATTATTCTTGAGAATGTTACGATTCTTGGAAAAGTCATCAGTTTGCATCGCCCTACTGTTCATTAATCCTTTTAAATTTAGAAACATCTTTTAATCGGTAAATTTTCACCTGTAAAAAGTTTAAATCCTTCTGTTATCTTATAATACAAAAAGACTTCGGTAAAAATTTACCGAAGTCTTTTTCGTGTTTTGAAAACTATTTATGTTATTTCATTTTTGGATCCAAAGCATCTCTTAATCCATCCCCAATTAAATTAAAGCCTAATACAGTAAACATGATCGCAAAACCTGGGAAAAATAATGTTCCAGGCGCATCTGTTAAATACTGCCTTGAATCTGCAAGCATTTTACCCCACTCAGGCATAGGTGCTTGTGCTCCCATTCCAAGGAATCCAAGTGCTGCTGCTTCAATAATAGCAGTTGCAATAGCAAGTGTACCTTGAACAATTACTGGTGCAATACTATTTGGAAGGATATGATGAGTCAAAATTCGAGTGTCACCCATTCCAATCGCTCTAGCAGCAAGGATGTATTCCTCTTGCTTAACGGATAATACTTTGGAACGAACAAGTCGCCCAAATGTGGGAACATTTACAATGGCAATGGCAATTAATGCATTCTGCAAAGAAGGTCCTAAAATAGCAACAATTGCAATTGCAAGCAAGATACTTGGGAATGCAAGTAAAATATCAAAGAAACGACTAATAATTGTGTCTAACCACTTTCCATAATATCCAGCAACAATTCCTAAAAAAGTACCAATTAATGCAGACCCTAGTACAGATAAAAATCCAACCCAAAGTGACAATCTTGCACCGTAAACTACTCTTGTAAATAAATCTCTCCCAAAATCATCAGTTCCGAAATAATGACTAGCAGATGGAGGTAAAAGTCTGTCAGCCAAATTCTGACTATCAGGTGCATAAGAAGTTAAAAGTGGAGCAAATATGGCAATCACAATAAAAAAGAATACAATTCCTAATCCTACGAGAGCTAACCGATTTGCTCGAAATGACTCCCAAAATTCACGAAATGGAGTCTTCTCCTTTTCAACTATTTCTTCATTCTTCAAAACGGACAGCTCCTATTCGGTATATTTTATACGCGGATCGATAAATCCATAAAGTAAATCGACTATCAAATTAATCATTACAAAGAAAAATGCAATTATAAGGACACCAGATTGAATTACAGGATAATCACGATAAGCAATGGCATCATATAGATACCGTCCGACACCAGGCCACCCAAAAATGGTTTCAGTTAATATAGCACCACCTAATAATAATCCTATCTGCAAGCCAATTACTGTAAGAATTGGGATAAAAGCATTTTTCAATGCATGCTTATAAACTACAACAAACATTTTAAGACCTTTTGCACGTGCTGTACGTATATAATCAGCATTCATAACCTCTAACACAGTTGAACGAGTCATTCGCGCTAAAATTGCCATTGGAATAGTTGCAAGGGCAAAACTCGGTAAGATAATATGTTTGACCACATCAATAAATTGATCCATACGTCCTCTAAGCAATGTATCTAATAAGTAAAGATTCGTTATGGCTTCAACAGGATTTCGGACGTTTTCACGCCCTGTGGTTGGTAGCCAGCCTAATTGGATGGAAAATGTCCATTGCTCCATTAAACCAAGCCAAAAAATCGGCAATGAGATACCAACTAAAGCTAATAACATTGCTACGTAATCAAACCACGATTTTGAGAACCATGCAGAAATAATCCCTGCGTTCACTCCAACAACAATTGCTATAAACATTGCAACAAAGGTAAGTTCAAAAGTTGCAGCTAAATAAGGAAATATCTCTTGTGAAATCTCAGCCTTCGTTCTAAGTGAAGTGCCTAAATCTAAATGCGCTAAATCCTTTAGATAGTTAAAATATTGAATATACCATGCTTTGTTCAAACCTAGTTGTTCAGTTAATGCCTCTATCGCTTCTTTCGTCGCTCTTTGGCCAAGAATTACTTGTGCAGGATTCCCAGGAATTGCTCGAATGATAAAAAATACAACGAGGGTCATCCCAAGTAAAACGGGTATAAGTGAAAATAATCTTTTGGTTGTATAGGAAAACATAATAACACCTCGTTAAACTCATTGTTTTAAAAAGGTTGGGACAAAACCAAAAAATAGTTAGAACCATATACTTTCCATTTGAATTTTCGACATATTGCATGAGAACTATTTCTCAAACTGCTAGGAAATCAGGTCTCATCATCTCAAAATCGTCTTTCTACAAGACTTTTGACAATGAGACCATTATTTATAGGAAAAAATATGTTTTTTGGTTTTGTCCTTTCCCCTTCTAGTTTCTAAAAACTTTTTCATTCAAAAAAATTATTTAAGCGAAACACCTTTAAATGATTCAGAACCAGTTGGATGAGCTACATAGCCTTTTACGTTCTCTCCAGCTGCCATTAGTGGTGTTGAGTGTACAAGCGGCACCCAAGGAGCATCATCATGGATAATAACTTGTGCTTGTTTGTACAAGTCATTACGTTTTGCAGGATCACTTTCTGTTTGTGCTTTGATTAAAATGTCATGTAATGCATCGTTAGAATAACGAGAGTAGTTGTTACCACCAATACTGTCTTTGTCTAACAAAGTGTATAGGAAGTTATCAGCATCGCCGTTATCGCCAGTCCAACCTAACATAAACATAGATAGGTTCCCTTTTGCAGCATCATCCAAGTAAGTAGCCCACTCTTCAGTTTTTACGGTAACAGTAACACCGATTTCCTTAAAGTTTGCTTGAATAACCTCAGCAACTTTTTGTGCTTCTGGCATATAAGGACGTGCTACTGGCATAGCCCAAAGATCAATTGTAAATCCATTTGGAAAACCAGCTTCAGCAAGTTTAGCTTTAGCTGCAGTTAGATCATATTTATAATCTACGACTGCATCGTTGTATCCTTCAATACTTGGAGGCATTGCGTTTTTAGCCGGGATTGCTTGACCAGCATAAAATGCTTTAATAAGTGCATTTTTGTCAATTGCCATATTTAATGCTTGTCGAACAAGTTTATTATCAAAAGGTTTTGTCTCAACGTTAAAACCTAAATATCCTACATTCATAGAAGGACGTTTGATAATTTGAAGGCTTGAGTCACCAGAAACTTTAGACTCATCAGATGGATTTAAACCATCGATAACGTCTACTTCTCCTCCCTTCAAAGCGTTTAATCGTGCAGAGTTATCAGGGATTACGCGGAAGATTACTCCATCCAGCTTTGGTTCACCTTTTACATGGTAGTCTTTAAACTTCTTCAAAACGATTTTATCGCTTTCTTTCCATTCAACAAATTGGAAAGGACCAGTTCCAACTGGATGTGCTGGCGCTTGAGAACGTGTTAATGTGAACTGAACAGTGTTTGCATCAACAGCTTTAACTTCTTTGATTACAGCACCTTCTTTACCTTTGAAATCACCAAACATTGTGTAGTAAGGGAATTTATCTACATCCCCATTCATCCAACGATCGAAGTTGTATACAACAGCATCAGCATTGAATTCAGTGCCATCATGGAATTTTACACCTTTAAGCAATTTGAACGTGTAAACAAGTCCATCTGATGAAACATCCCAAGATTCAGCTAAACTTGGTTGAATAGTTGTATCTGTTTCACCATACTCTAATAGATTTTCAAAAATGTTGTCCGTTACACGGAATGTTTCACCCTCAGTAGAAGTGATAGGGTCTAGCGAAGTTGAATCGCCACCACGTGCGAAAACTAAAGTTCCGCCTGACTTCGAATCACCACCGCTGTTTGATTTATTACTATCATCACCACATCCAGCTAATAAGCTACTTAATGCTAGTAAAAAAGTAAGAAATAAAAATAGGCCTTTTTTCATGTTGGTACCTCCTCTTTTGGTGCTCGATGAGCCCGTTTTTATATGTCAAAGTTGTCTGCTGCTTAAGACAATGGGAACCGAGCCCATGGCGTTTCGTTTAATCCTGATGATTTCATTGTTTTTTGGTTCAAAAAGAAATAATGAAATCATGACGACTAAATCCTATGGAATTGACTCCCATTGTCCTAGAATAGGTGGCATGCAACTTGATGACCAGATTGAATTTGTTGTAAAACAGGTTTTTCTGCCTTACAGATATCCATACAGGAATTACAACGTGTATGAAATGTACAGCCTGATGGTGGGTTCGATGGACTAGGTATTTCCCCAGTTAGAACAATCTCTTGTTTCTCAAAAGTTGGATCTGGGACTGGCACTGATGACAACAAAGCTTTGGTATAAGGATGTTTTGGATTTTCAAATAATTCCTCAACCTCAGCAATTTCTACGATTCTGCCAAGATACATGACTGCCACTCTATCACTTATATGTCTGACAACTCCCAAATCATGTGCTATAAACAAATATGTAAGACCAAATTCTACTTGAATGTCTTTAAGTAAGTTTAATACCTGTGCTTGAATCGATACATCCAAGGCTGAAACAGGTTCATCCGCTATGATGAGCTTTGGATTTGTTACCAACGCTCTTGCAATGCCAATACGCTGCCTTTGTCCACCACTAAATTGATGTGGGTAACGCTTTAAATGGTACGGACTTAAACCCACAACATCCATAACCTCTGCTACTCGTTTACGTCTCTCCTCTTTTGTCCCAATTTTATGAACAATTAAGGGCTCTTCAATAATTTTCTCAACTGTATGTCTCGGATTTAGTGAAGCATATGGATCTTGAAAAATCATTTGAATATCTCGACGAAGCTTTCTTAAATCCTTTGTGGAAAGTGATTGCACATCTTGTCCTTCGAAATTTATCTTGCCTTTACCACCTTCAATCAGTCGCATGATTAAACGACCAGTCGTTGACTTCCCACATCCACTTTCTCCAACGATCCCTAGTGTTTCTCCCTGTTTGACTTCGAAGCTAACACCATCAACAGCTTTTACTTCATTTTTCACTTTACGAAAAAATCCTTTTGAACTTTCGAAGCTTTTTGAAAGATTACTAATCTGAAGAAGATTTTTATTTGTCATTTTTTGTAGCACCTCCTACGTTCTCGTTCAAAAAACAACGTGAACGATGACCATCCTCAGTAAGTTGAACAAATTCAGGTTCATTCTCAAAACATATATCTTTTGCAAATTCACATCTTGGTGCAAAATAACAACCTTTTTGAATACTTCCAGGTTTAGGAACACTTCCTGGAATTGCATAAAGTTTATCCTGTTTGTTACGAATATCTGGAACAGATTTAAGTAGTCCCCTTGTATACGGATGCTGAGGGTTTTTAAATACATCTAAAACTGAGCCCTCTTCAACTATTCGCCCTCCATACATAACGATAACCCTATGGCAAATTTCAGCAACTACACCTAAGTCATGTGTGATAAACAATACTGAAGTTCCAGTTTTTTCGTTTAACTCTTTCATCAATTTTAAAATCTGGGACTGAATGGTCACATCAAGAGCAGTTGTTGGCTCATCGGCAATTAAGATCTCTGGTTGGCAAACCATTGCCATTGCTATCATAACGCGCTGCCTCATGCCGCCTGAAAGTTGGTGTGGATATTCGTTCATGATTGCTTCAGCTCTTGCTAAGCCTACACTCTTCAATGTGTGTATACAGATATCATTAGCTTCACTTTTTGATAAAGACTGATGTTTCTGTACGGACTCTAACAACTGATTACCAACTGTATATAGTGGATTTAATGATGTCATCGGTTCCTGAAAGATCATTGAAATTCTATTTCCACGGATTTTTTGCATTTGTTGTTCTGATGCTTGTATTAAATCTAAATCGTGAAAAAGTATCTCACTTTCTTCAATGACGGCAGGTGGAGACGGTAATAATCCTAAAATCGATAGTGATGTGATACTCTTCCCACTTCCAGACTCACCGACCAGTCCAAGTATTTCACCCTTTTTTATCTTAAATGCGACATTATTTATGGCATTTATTTTCTTCTTATCCGTCATGAAAGAGATATTCAAACGTTTAATCTCAAGTACGTTATCGCAATTCATCTTAAAACCTCACATACTAGATTTGTATTTTAAAGAAAATTTATAATTGTTTTAAATTTCAGAAAATACAGTCTTTTTAAATTATTGTTTTCTAAATATTCTGAATTTACAATTATTTAAGAGATTACTATAAATAATTCACAAAAATATTGCAAGAGATTTGCAATAAAAACTTTGCAAAATGTGGAAATTTCTTTTTTTTAAAAGTATTCAAGTAAATAAAAAAAATACCAAAACCGTTTTGGAAGCCACTGAAAACTCCATTATTCATTCATAAATGAGATATTGAGCATTCAATGTTCAGTATCTTTTTTTAATACCTAATAGTTTTGATTCGTAGGGAATTTGCGTTACAAGCGGACGCTTTCCGCGGGCGGTCCGTGAGCCTCCTCGAAAGGTAAAACCACCTTTCTGTGGGGTCTCACTTGGCCTCGCTTTCCCGCTGGAGTCGCCGCCTTTCTCTTCAATCCCACTTGAAAAGGGACTGCCTTGGGCTTATTCGACATGGAAATACAGGTGCCACCGCAATTTACGAGGTCAATTTGAAAAAGATTTAGAAATTAGTTAATGAAAAAAAGTAAAAAAACACAAAGAAACCTGGAAATATTCACCCCTTTTCGGTGTGATTATTCCCAGGTTTTTATTTAAAAGTTAATGGCTTCCCGTTTTGGGATGGTATTTTTGGTATCAATTTAAATTTTAGTAAAGAGACATGTAATTTTCTCTTTCCCAATTTGAAACATGGATTCTGAATTCATCCCACTCGATTTCTTTTGCAGTAATGAAGTGTTCGAAAATGTGTTCTCCAAGTGCATCTTTAATTAAAGAATCTGCTTTAAGGTTTTCTAAAGCTTCTTTTAAAGATGCTGGTAGATCAGTGATACCTTCTGCTTTTCTTTCTTCAGCATCCATCGCGTAGATGTTTCTGTCAACTGGAGCTGGAACTTCAAGGCCTTTTTTAATTCCATCAAGTCCCGCTTTAAGAATAACTGCCAATGCTAAATAAGGATTTGTAGTTGGGTCAACGCTACGAATTTCAACACGAGTACTTAAACCTCTTGCTGCTGGAATACGAATTAATGGGCTACGGTTTCTAGCAGACCAAGCCACATAACAAGGAGCTTCGTAACCAGGTACTAAACGCTTATAAGAGTTTACAGTAGGGTTTGTGATAGCAGTGAAGTTTGGAACATGTTTTAAAATACCAGCAATGAACTGGCGAGCATCATCACTTAATTGCATATCTCCATTTTCATCGAAAAATGCGTTTACATTACCCTTTCCTAGTGACACGTTACAGTGCATACCTGAACCGTTAATACCATATAAAGGTTTTGCCATAAATGTTGCATGTAATCCATGGTTACGTGCAATTGTTTTAACTGCTAATTTAAACGTTTGAATATTATCACAAGCAGCTAAAGCATTTGCATATTTGAAATCAATCTCGTGTTGACCTGGAGCAACTTCGTGGTGAGAAGCTTCTACTTCAAATCCCATTTCTTCAAGTTCAAGAACGATATCTCTTCGGCAATTTTCACCTAAGTCAGTTGGAGCGAAATCGAAATAACCACCTTTGTCATTAAGTTCTAAAGTAGGCTCACCTTTTTCGTCCAATTTAAATAAGAAGAACTCTGGTTCAGGTCCTAAGTTAAAGCTTGTATAACCTAATTCTTCCATTTCTTTCAGAACTCTTTTTAAATTCCCACGAGGGTCACCCGCAAATGGTGTACCATCTGGCATGTAAATATCACAAATTAAGCGTCCAACAGCGCCTTTTTCTTTTGTCCAAGGGAAAATAGCCCAAGTATTTAGATCTGGGTATAAGTACATATCAGATTCTTCAATACGTACAAATCCTTCAACTGAAGAACCATCAAACATCATTTTATTTTCTAATGCTTTATCTAACTGGCTAACTGGAATTTCAACATTTTTAATTGTTCCAAAAATATCAGTGAACTGTAGTCGAATAAAACGAACATTTTCTTTTTTTGCAATTTCTTTAATAGCTTCCTTTGTGAAAACTCCCATTTAGTGCATCCCCTTTTGATTAAAGTTTTGTTTAAATTCATCTCTAAAAATTTTTCTTGCCTCAGCATCGGAAATTTTGTGCTGTGACTGTTTTTCTTTATCTGCAAAATATTTTTTAATTACAGACATAGTATATCCTTTTTGTAACAATTTCTTAATTTCTAACAGACGATCAATATCAGCAAATGAATACAACCGATGATTACCGTTGGACCGTTTTGGTGCCAACAAATTATTATCCTCATAATACCGAATCTTCCGTGCGGTTAAATCTGTTTGCTGCATAACCGTACTCATTGGAAAAAGAGGTTCACTTGATCCGGACATTGAATTCCCCTCATTTCTTTTTTGTACTTCAATACTATATGATTGAAATCTCATTATGTCAACTCTATGTGAGATAATCTAACATGAAGTTGTGTTGAACAAAAAAAGAGTTATGATATGATTGATAAAAATAATGTTTTAAGGATGATTTCATGACTTTTCAAGAGATAATGACTGAATTAGAGAAATTAGGAAATGAGCAAACTAAAAAAACGCATCTCAGACACGGAGCTAAAGAACCACTCTTTGGTGTAAAAATTGGGGATATGAAAAAACTCATTACGCATGTTAAAAAAAATCAACAATTGGCCCTTGACTTATATGCATCAGGAAATAATGATGCCATGTATTTAGCAGGGCTTGGAATTAATCCAAAATTCATGACAAAAGAGCAACTCCAAATTTGGGTTAAACAAGCCTATTGGCATCAACCAGCAGAGTTTACGGTAGCAGCATGCGCTGCTGAAAGCCCTTTTGCTTTAGAATTGGCTGCAGAGTGGATTGAATCAGATAATGAAATGATTGCCTGTGCTGGATGGAATACATATTCAAATTATCTTTCTATCACACCCGATGATCAGATTAATTTTACTTTAATGGTTGAATTGCTTACACGTGTTGAAAAAACCATTCACACGGAAAAAAATAGAGTTAGATACAATATGAATGGTTTTGTTATTGCTCTCGGTTCGTTCACTAAGCCACTTCATAATGACGCTAAAATTGCTGCAGAAAATATCGGTAAAGTTTCGGTAAATGTTGGGAATACTGCTTGCAAAGTACCATTTGCACAAGTTTACATAGAAAAAGTTGAAGCAATGGGCAATGTAGGGAAAAAGAAATTAACAAGTCAATGTTAAAAAAAATTAGCTGCCGAAGTATGGTTTTTCGGCAGCTATCTCTCTTAAAGAATATTAAATTTTTACTAATTTTTTCTCAATTAATTCGTTTAAAGCTTGACATACAGCAAATTTCACATGTGAATAAGTTAGCCCTCCCTGCACAAATGCAGTATAAGGTGGTCTAAGCGGTCCATCAGCGGACAGTTCAATACTTGAACCTTGAATAAATGTGCCAGCAGCCATGATAACATCATCTTCATAGCCAGGCATATAAGCTGGCATCGGCTTTACATGAGAATTAATTGGTGATGCATATTGAATTTGCTGACAGAAAGCAACCATTTTATCGCGGTCATGAAAGCTTACAGATTGGATTAAATCCGTTCGCTTCGCGTCCCATTTTGGCTCTGAATTAAAACCGTATTCTTCAAGCATAGCTGCAGTAAAAATGGCACCCTTCAAGGCTTCCCCCACTGTATGTGGTGCCATAAAGAAACCCTGATACATTTCCAGCAAGCTATATAACATGGCACCTGCCTCTGCCCCAATACCTGGTACAGTCAATCGATATGCACAACGTTCAACCAAATCAGCTCTTCCTACAATGTATCCCCCTGTCTTTACAAGACCAGCACCTGGATTTTTCATAAGGGATCCCGCAATTAAATCTGCACCGACCTCGGTTGGTTCTTTTGTTTCAACAAACTCTCCATAGCAATTATCAACAAATACAACTAGATCTGATCTAATTTCCTTAACAAAACGAATCATTTCTCCAATTTCTTCGACTGTAAATGATGGCCGAATATCGTAACCTTTTGAACGCTGTATACCAATCATTTTTGTATTCGGTTTGATTGCTTCACGAACAGCAGAAAAATCTATTTGATTTTCTTTTAATGCAACAGTTTGATACGAAATATTGTACTCTTTCAAGGAACCAATTCCGGCCCCACGAATCCCAACAATTTCTTCTAAAGTGTCATACGGCTTTCCAGTAATATAAATCAATTCATCTCCTGGCCTCAGTACACCAAATAAACACGTAGAAATGGCGTGTGTACCCGAGATGATCTGCGGTCGAACCAATGCAGCTTCAGTCCCAAACACATCTGCATATACTTTTTCTAATGTTTCACGACCCCCATCATCGTAGCCGTATCCAGTAGATGGAATGAAATGAGAATCACTTACTCGGTTATTTCTAAAAGCATTAATGACCTTTTCTGTATTAAAATCTACAATCTGGTCAACTTCTTGCTTTTTTTCAGCAATTTTAAACTCAACTTTTTTAATAATATTTTTACTAATCATAAAATTTAATCCCTTTTTTTAATTGCAAATTACCAATCTTCAGAGTTTGACTTTAAAACAGGATTTACTAATCCAGCAACTGGATGATCTGCTAATGCAAATCCAGTAATTTGGTATGAATCTGTTTCCTCATCGTAATCAATTTTTTCAATGATAGTTTCGTCTTTTAATCTTGAGATGTTTTTCCCCTCATGAGACTCCAATTGTATTCGGTAAGGCTGCATTTGCTCCTTGACCATTTTTTCCATTGTATAACGTAATTTTTGTAAATCATCTTCATTAAAAGCTGAGATGTGAATGGTATCACCCTTTGAAGATGAAAGAAATGAGACACTTGTTAAATCCTTTTTATTGTAGACAGTTAATTGGGGTATTTTGGATGCTTCTAAATCCTGCAATATCCCTTGTACAGTTTGCTCATGGATATAATGACTGACATGTGAGGAGTCTACAATATGTAATATCGCATCTGATTGTGTAACCTCTTCAAGCGTTGAACGAAAGGCGGCAATCAATGATGTAGGCAGATCTTGTATAAATCCAACTGTATCACTAATTAGAACCTTAAATCCTGAAGGCAATGAACATTCTCTAGTTGTCGGATCAAGAGTTGCAAATAGTTGATTTTCCTCGTAAACATCCGCATTTGCTAATCGGTTAAACAACGTGGATTTCCCTGCGTTTGTATACCCTGCTAATGAAAAAGTGAAGCGGCTGTTACGTTTACGACGATCTCGGTATCTCTCGCGATGACTCACAATCGTCTCCAATTGTTTTTTTATTTCATCAATTTTTCGACGAATACTTCGACGATCTGATTCAAGTTTTGTTTCCCCAGGTCCTCTAGTCCCTATACCCCCACCTTGTCTAGATAATTCAGTTCCTTGGCCAACAAGTCTGGGCATTGCATATTTCAATTGTGCTAATTCTACTTGCAATTGTCCTTCTCTTGATCGAGCACGTTGAGCAAAAATATCAAGTATCAGTTGGGTGCGGTCTATAAGTCTGGATTCGAGAAGTTTTGATAAATTTCGTAACTGGCTTGGGGAAAGTTCATCATTGAAGATAATGACGTCGGGCTGAATTTCTCTTGCTAATGCTACTAATTCCTCTGTCTTTCCTTTTCCAATGTAGGTAGCTGGATGTGGTCTTTCACGTTTTTGATGTAAAACAGCTGCTGATTTCCCCCCTGCTGTTTCAGTTAGAGCTTCCAACTCTTTCATAGAAGAAAGAAAATTCTCATCCGTTTCGACTGTTTGGCATCCCACTAATAAAGCTTTTTCGTATGTTAGATGATTCATTTGTACTCCTTATTTTTTTCATTCGTTCTATTCTAACAAAAATTCCACTTTCAGTGAAATAAACAAAAGACATTTCTACTATAAGCAAAAATGTCCTTTGTTTATTATATACCTAAATCAATACTTCTAATTGTCATTAAATCATTTCGATCTGGATTTCGGTATGTTAAAAGTCTGATAGACTGGGAACGGATAGCCTTTTCAATGATGTTTCTGACATATCTTGCGTTAGAAAATTGAAACTTATTTCCATTTTCACAAATTACTTTTAAGTGGTAATACATTATATCTTTTGCATTAACACTTAATTTATATTGTTTATCTTTTAACATCTTTTCAGAAATAGCTAGTAATTCTTCAGAAGTGTAATCCGGAAAGTTAACCACAATTGGAAAACGGGAAGCAAGTCCTGGATTCATTCTGACAAAGTATTGCATTTCAGAAGAATAACCCGCCAAAATTACTATAAAATCGTGTTGCTTATCTTCTACATGTTTTACAATCGTATCAATGGCTTCACGACCAAAATCTTTTTCACCACCTCGACCTAATGAGTAGGCTTCATCGATGAATAATATTCCACCCTGTGACTTTTTAATTAATTCTCTCGTTTTCAGTGCAGTATGACCAATGTACTCACCAACAAGGTCTGCTCGTTCAGCTTCAATAAAATGACCTTTACTTAGTACATTCATTTTAAATAGCATTTTTCCGACAAGCCGAGCCATGGTTGTTTTACCCGTACCTGGATTTCCTTTAAACAGCATATGAAGCATTTGACCGTCAGTTTTTAACCCAACTTCCTGCCTTTGTTTGTTAATTGTTACCCAAGCATAAATTTCTTTTAGAATTTTTTTCATTTCCTTTAATCCAATAAATTGTTCAAGTTCCTCTTCCATTTCCATTAAAATCTGATGATCTTGAAACAATTTTTGAGATTCTACTTCGCCTTCAGTTTCATTAAAACCAGTTACTTCAACTTCTCTCTGCTGCCTGAGAATGACATTTATTTGTCCATTATCTCGTACACGAATTGATTCTTCTGGCACAGGATCACCCTTTTTAGATACAATTTCTACTTTCTTTCGACAAATACCTATTTATTTAAAGTTAATAAAAATGAAAAAACAGGAAAATATTCTCGATAAAAGTCAATTTCTGCGCTTTCCTGAGAAATAAATTCCTGTTTTATTTTTATGCTATTCTAGTACCATTTAGAATTTATGATTGAAGCTCTTTATCTACGAACTTGCAAATTCTATCCAAATTATTGATAAAATCCGAAGTATCACTCATATCAAACCATTGTACGTCCATTTTGTTACGAAACCATGTAAACTGTCGCTTAGCAAAGTTACGAGAAGACTGTTGAATTTCGTTAATAACCTCATCTATTGTTTTTTCGTTGTTAAAGTATGGAAAGAATTCTTTGTATCCAATCGCTAACATAGATTGTTTTTCAGAGAGTCCTTTTTCAACAAGTTTTCGAACTTCATTTTCAAGTCCATTATTCATCATCTGTAGAACTCTCGCATTAATACGTTCATACAATTGATTTCTTTCCATCTCAAGGCCAATCACAATTGCATCATACAGAGCAATCTTTTCTGATGCTGCAGTTTGTTCGCTAAATTTCTTCCCAGACAGGATACATACTTCTAACGCACGAACTACTCTTTTTTTATTATTTGGATGGATGTTTGTAGCTGTCACTGGATCTAGCTCTGATAATTGACGATGCAACTCATAATTATCTAATGTATATAATTTTTCTCGGAGTTCAGCATCCTCTATCGTTTCAGGAAACTGATAATCATACAGAACTGATTGAACATATAACCCAGTACCGCCAACTAAAATAGGGAGTTTTTCACGAGTTGTAATATCTTGAATACATTTACTAACGTCATTCTTATAATCAACGACGTTATATTGCTCTTCTGGATTTCGAATGTCAATTAAATGATGAGGAATTCCATCCATTTCACTTTGAGTGATCTTAGCCGTTCCTATATCAAGTCCTCTGTAAACTTGAAAAGCATCTCCGTTTATAATTTCTCCATTAAATCGTTTAGCCAGTTCCAACGAAAGAGCCGTTTTTCCTACAGCTGTTGGACCAACAATTACAATTAATTTCTCTTTCGTTGTCTTCATTTACATTACCCTTTTAAACATTTTTTCAATTTCATACTGTGAAAATTGTACGATAATTGGACGACCATGTGGACAAGTAAATGGGTCTGTAGTCAGTCTTAAATCATCTAATAACTGCTGCATTTCATCCTGTCTCAAATGTCTATTTGCCTTGATTGATGCCTTACAACTCATCATAATAGCGGATTCCTCACGAATTTTACCGATGTCTGCTTTTTTATTTGTTAAAACTTGCTCAATTAATTCTTCAAGTAGTACTTGTTCGTCACCCTTTGGGAACCATGTAGGTGTCGCTCTTACTATAAAGCTATTACCTCCAAATTCTTCCAAAAAAACTCCAATTCCCTCAAGTGTTTTTCTAAGATCATTTATTCTAATGAAATCATCTGTAGAATAAGTCAATGTAATAGGTAGTAGTAAATCCTGAAACTCTTGTTCAACTTCTGAGATTTTTATTTTATAAAATTCATATTTCATTCGTTCCTGAGCAGCGTGTTGGTCTATTATAAATAAGCCATTCTCATTTTGAGCTAATAGGTACGTTCCATGTAATTGACCAATTAAGTACATTGGTGGAATAGCTGATTCAGTTTGGTCCAGATTGTGTTCTAGTGTGTATGCCTGAACTTTCCCATCGTTTATTGAATCTACAGATTCATCTTTATAAACATCATTACCATTTGTAATGTAATCTAACGATTTTATTTCCTCAAAACTACTATTTTGTAGTTTAAATTCTTTGTTCGTTTCAGAAAAATTTTCTTCGCGTAATGGCATTGATAGATTTATAGATTCACTTTTATTTGAAGAAATTTCATTAAAATAATCCACTATTGCTTGTGGCGGTTTCGATCCTGAGTTAAATCGAAAACTTTGCTGTTCATTTACTTTTTTTTGACCTTTTGACGTAGAAACTCCAGTTGGAATAAGTGTTTGACTTTGAAGCTTTTCTTTAATTGTTTTTGTCACAAGTTCCATTAATTCAGATTCTTTACTTAGTCTAACTTCCATTTTAGATGGATGCACGTTTACATCTACCAAATATGGATCCAGTTTGACACTTAAAAGTACATATGGGTAGCGGTTTATTGGTAACAATGTGTGGTATGCATCTAAAATAGCTTTTGAGATGAAGAAATTTTTAACATAACGCCCATTCACAAGAATAGTCATATAATTTCGAGAAGCTCTTGTTACTTCGGGAAGTCCAATTAAACCTTCTATTTCAAAATCCAGAGATGAACCTTTAAAAGGGATAACTTTTTTGGCAATTTCTATTCCGTATATCGTCGAAAAAACCTGTTGAATATTGCCATTTCCTGCTGTTTTTAAAAGTTCCCTACCATTGCTAATCAGTCTAAAAGATATTTCCGGGTGTGAAATTGCTAATCGGTTAGCTACATCGATAATAGTTCCAAGTTCAGTCGTTTCAGATTTCAAATATTTTAAACGTGCAGGAGTATTAAAGAAAATATTCTCAACTTTAAAATCTGTACCTTTTCTACTGTCAGATCCTTCATGCTTTAGAATTTTTCCACCCTCAATGACTAAACGAGATCCAATTCCTTCACCAGTTGATGATTTAACTTCAACACGAGAAACAGAAGCAATACTTGGCAATGCCTCTCCTCGAAACCCAAGAGTTCGAATTCGAAACAAGTCGTTTTCATTCATAATCTTACTTGTTGCATGTCTCTCAAAAGCATTCAACATATCATCTGGAGCGATACCTTCGCCATTATCTATGATACGGATTGACTTTAAACCAGCCTCTTCGATAAAAATTTCAATGACAGAGGACCCAGCATCAATTGCGTTCTCAACCAATTCCTTTACAACCGAAGCTGGACGTTCCACTACTTCTCCTGCTGCAATTTTATTAGAGAGATTGTCATCAAGAAGTACGATTTTCCCCATTGAAACTCCTACCTTTCTATTTGTTTCCTTCATAGTTTTAAGATTTAAATGAATAAAATTAATTTAAATAGACTAAATCACTTTAACTTTGATTGTAGGGTGAATAAAATATCTAATGCTTCTCTAGGTGACAAATCATCAAGAGACATCATTCTTATTTCCTTTAGCACGGATTCTTCGTTTTCATGTAATTCTTCATTGTGAATATCAGAAAAACTTAATTGTCCGGCAGACTGTTCGAGAACCAACTGCTTTCCGTTCTTCTCTAGTTCTTTAAGTATAATTTTCGCCCTTTTAATTAATGAATTCGGCATATCAGCCAACTCAGCAACATGGATTCCATAACTACGGTCCGCAGGTCCATCTACTACTTTATGAAGGAATACAACTTTTCCATTTTGCTCAACTGCACGCACATGAATATTTTTCATCTTCGATAGTTTCTTGTCTAAAGTAGTCAACTCATGATAATGTGTCGAAAATATAGTCAATGATCCAATTTGCTCATGGATATGTTCAATTATTGCTTGAGCTAATGCCATTCCATCGTAAGTAGAAGTACCACGCCCAATCTCATCAAACAATAGCAAACTATTTGGAGTTGCATGAACCATCGCATTTTTCGCCTCTAACATTTCGACCATAAACGTACTTTGACCAGAAATTAAGTCATCAGCGGCACCAATCCGAGTAAAAATTTTATCGAAAATAGGTAAAACAGCATCCTTAGCAGGTACAAAACAGCCTATCTGATTTAGAATGACAATATGAGCAACTTGTCTCATATAAGTGCTTTTACCTGACATATTTGGTCCTGTCACAAGTAAAATACGATTTTCATCATTCAAATAAACATCATTAGGAACGTATTCCTGTGTTTGAAGTACTTTTTCAACAACTGGATGTCTTCCTTCAATAATTACGAGCTGACGATCTTTTGAGATTGAAGGTTTCACAAATTTTCGGTCTTCACTTACTTTCGCAAAGCATTGATAGCAATCAATCTCACTTACGATTTTGGCTAAACCTTGTAAACGGCTAATATTTGATTTAATAAAATCTCTTAGTTGTATAAATAGCCTATATTCAAGTTCTACACTCTTTTCTTCAGCTTCAAGTATAACTCGCTCCATTTCTTTAAGTTCAGGAGTAACATATCTTTCTGCGTTTGCTAGTGTTTGTTTACGCTCATAACGAGAATCATTCAATAAATGAAAGTTCGCTTTTGAAATTTCGATATAATAGCCAAAAATTCGATTATAACCTATTTTAAGCGAGCGAATTCCCGTCTTTTCTTTTTCCTCCAACTCGAGTTGAGCTATCCAATTCTTCCCATTCATAGAGGCATCTTTATACTTATCCAATTCTTCATTGAATCCAGTACGAATCATTTCACCTTCTTTAATTGAAAAAGGTGGATTATCAACAAGTGCATACTGGAGTAATTCGGCAATTTCAGTGCATGGATCAATAGAAGCTGCAATATCACTTGTTGAAACTGATTTCATCTCAACAAGTTGTTGTTTAATCATGGGAATCTGTTGTAAGGACTTTTTTAACTGTACAAGATCTTTTGCATTACAGTTTCCAAAAGCAACACGACCTACTAATCGTTCTAGGTCATACACTTCATTTAAATAAGCTCGAATATTTTCCCGTTCGAAGTAACTAGCCATAAACGTTTTAACAATGGATTGACGCATTTCGATTTGTGTTTGGTTTAGTAAAGGTTTTTCAACCCATTCTTTTAACTTTCGCCCACCCATTGCAGTATTTGTTTCATCTAAAAGCCACAACAATGAACCCTTTTTACCTTTTGAACGAATCGTTTCCGTTAATTCTAGGTTTCTCTTAGAATAGTAATCCATTGCTAAGTAACTTTTAGACTCAATGTATTCTGCTCTTTGGATATGATCCAAGCTGCGCTTTTGCGTTCGTATGATGTAGTTGAGAAGCATTCCAGAAGTTTTACGAAGTTCAATGTCTTGGAGTGAAGAAATATAGGTTTCAATCGTTTCTGATTCATTTTCGATTGAAAATACCATAACCCCACGATCAGACAGTTGCTTTTTGGTTAAATCATCTGGCTCACTAGCCAAAACAACTTCTTTTATTCCAAGTACTGATACTTCGTTCAAAACTTCATAAAATCCCTCATCAAAAAAAGTAACCTTATTTTCACCTGTGGACAAATCAATGTAGGCGAATCCAAACCCACCATTTGGTAATGAATGAATACATGCGATAAAATTATTCTCTTTTTCAGATAACGTTTTACCTTCCATGACAGTACCAGGTGTAATCAATTGCACAACCTCACGTCGCACAATTCCTTTTACAGCTTTTGGGTCTTCTACCTGTTCACAAATGGCTACCTTATAGCCCCTTCCAACTAGTGTTTCAATGTATCCAGCTGCTGCATGGTGTGGAACTCCACACATTGGAATTGGCTCAAGTGCCCCACCTTGTCTGCTGGTTAACGTAATCTCCAATTCTTTAGAGGCTTTCAATGCATCATCAAAAAACATTTCATAAAAATCGCCTAAACGATAAAAAAGAAATGCGTCTTGATATTCTGCTTTAACTGCTAAATATTGTTGAATCATTGGTGTATAAGTAAGCATAATAAACCTCTTTAAATTTGTTTATAATCAATAAATTATAACACACCAATAATCGACAAAATAAAAAACTAGAGAATTTTCTCTAGTTTAGGTTTGTAATATCTAAATATTTTGAAGTGTTTCTAATCGTTATATTCAGAAATTATTCATCACTTAAATCTTTAATGAAATCAGGATCAATTTCTGATAACTCTTCATCATCTACTTCAGCTTCCCAATCACAATCTTCTTCGCCTAAATCATTCACCATTACAACTAGCTTTGTTTCACCAACAACTTCAACTAAGAACTCACGCTCTACGTTTACAATGATTTTTTGACCACTAGAAGAAATTTTACAGTCAATGCAATTTGGTTGTTGAACTACTTTTGCAAGTACCTCATTATCATCAAAGTATTCAGCTTTACGATATTTTAAATTAATTTCTTCTACGTAGGAAATTCGTTCAGTGACAACTTCAGTTTTCGTATTGTCATGATGTGAAAACCAGATATTCGCATCATAACTACCACATATTTCAACCTTTTTACCCTTTTTCTTTGCTGAATAGTTATGATTGATAATCCAACATCCTAAAATACTTGATGGTTTGCAAGTTGGCTGGATTTTATGAATGGCTTTTGTAAACTTTCTTCCTTTTGCAACAACGGCCTTCGTAATAATTTCTCTGTACTGTTGTGACATGTAGGAAATCCCCCCATACACTTTACTTGATGCTTATTTGTTCTAAAATTCAATTCGTGAATGCATTACACTCATAAATTTTAAAACTAAAGTAAGCTTTCTAGGCTTTAAAATGAACACATACCAACATATGCGGGTCAAACGTCTAGTGTGCAAGAATCTACGTTTATTTCCTATTCACTTACAAAGAATGTTTATTTAATTTTTGGCTCCGTAAATGTTCAAATACAGCTTAAACAACTTCTGAAATATTGTAACTAAGGGATGCTGGATCTTTTACAAAAAACAGAGATGTCCTTTGATCTAAATGGTATTGCCCCTCTTTTGAACTTTCTTTTTGGTTTCCAATTATGGCTTCTATTTGAATTTTTTTTAATTCAAGGCAGCGATGGTAATATGACTGAATGGATTTAAATTTACCATCTATTTCGATATGATCACCATTTAGAAAACATATTCTTGATCTTTTGTTGTGCATATTTTTAATTTGCTTCGTATGTGCAGCTGAAATCCAAACTGCTTCATGATTCTTCATAGCTGTTGATGTATAAAAGAAAATGTCCAACTTACTACAAATCATTATAGGTGGACGGCGAATTTGACCCAGAAAATGTTGAGAGCTTCGTCTTGCTCCACTTAAATTAGAACCATATTGTAATAAGCTATTCTCTACTATTTGTGAAGGTGATTTACTCACATAGAACTGATCATTGGTTTCGATTACAAGCGCTTTCGCGCCTTCCTTTTTAAATTCTGGCAAGATTGCTGCTGTACATACATTAATGACGTAATTTGATTTAATATTCATAATACTCACTCCTTAACTTATTAAGTAAATAGTAAGACTAAAGGAGTACGTTTTTATTTTATTAATCTAAAATATATAAAATCGACTTTAAATATTCTAATAAGAATAAAAAGAAGCAGCGACAAAACTGTTTTTATTTCGAAATTTGTTCCTTTGCTCGTTTCCCTGGAAGAAAAATAACCATTTCACGAAAGCCAATACAACACTTGGCTTGCTATACATACCTGTTGGAAAAATGGTTCCGTATGCACAAAGTTACAAATTAACTAAAAATAGTACAGAATTTGACAACGCTTCTTAAAAGTAATCTTGATAATGTCTAAATATGACATTTAGAATTTTATTGTTGTTTATTTTAGTACGTTCTTTATTTCATTCGATACAGTATTTGAGATAACTGACGTTACCATTTGAAGTAATTCATTTACTTCATATTGAGAACGTTTAAATTCTTGAATAATTGGCATTTCATCCAATTCCTTGTGTAATTTATCTAATAAGAATTCTGTTTCTCGAAGTGCAATAGTCTTCTCAACATGTTCTAAATTTACAGCTTGTTTCTGTAAGTCTTTAATCTTATCAATCAAATTACGAACCTTTTGATTTTCGTTCAGTTGAAATTCTGCATTCTTATAAAGTGCAACCTCATCTGTTTCAACAATCAATTTTGCTAAGTCTTTCGCTTTTTCGAATATGTCATCTTTTGAAAAATGTGACATTTTACACCTCAAAGTTCTTGATTTCACAAAGAGCATAAGGGATCTCAGAATAACGTTGCTGACTTTTTTGAATGCTATTCTTACTCAACTATTTCTCCATCAAGTGACCACGTTTTTGCCTTCGTAATTTTTACTTTTACAATTTTTCCGATTGATTCAGTTGGCCCATTAAAATTTACTAATTTTTGCTTTGAAGTATAACCAGCTAGAACAGCATGATTTTTCTGACTTGTTCCTTCTACAAGTACTTCAACAACTTGTCCTTCAAACGCTTTATTTTTTTCTAAAGCGATTTCATTTACAAGATTATTTAAACGTTGCAAACGTACTTTCTTCACAGTCATTGGTATATTATCTTCCATTGCCGCAGCTGGTGTTCCCTCACGTGGTGAGTAAATGAACGTATAAGCTAGATCATAACTAACTTCTCGATAAAGACTTAACGTTTCCTCAAACTGTTCATCAGATTCATTAGGAAACCCGACAATTATATCTGTAGTTAGAGCAACATTTGGAATAGCTTTTTTGATCTTCTCAACTAACTCTAAATACTGTTCACGGTTGTATTTTCGTGACATTTTCTTTAGAATTTCACTACTTCCAGATTGAACAGGTAAGTGAATATGATCCATCAAGTTGCCACCCTTGGCAAGGACTTCTACAAGTTGATCATCAAAATCTCTTGGATGACTTGTCGTGAAACGAATTCGAGAGATATCAATAGTACGAATTTCATCCATTAGATCGCCTAGACCAAAGTTTATATCTTCAAAATCTTTTCCATATGCATTAACATTCTGTCCAAGAAGTGTAACTTCCTTATAACCTTCTGCCGCAAGTAATCTAACTTCTTGAATAATATCTTCTGGACGGCGACTTCTTTCTTTACCCCTTGTATATGGAACAATACAATACGTACAGAATTTATCGCAACCATACATAATATTAACCCAAGCCTTAATTTTTCCATTACGGACTTTTGGAAGATTTTCGATAACATCCCCCTCTTTTGACCATACCTCAACAACCATTTCTTTTGACATATAGGCATCATTTAGGATATTTGCTAGACGATGGATATTATGTGTTCCAAAAATCATATCTACCTGAGGGTGCTTTTGCATGATTTTGTTTACGACAGACTCTTCTTGAGACATACACCCACAAATTCCGATCAACATGTCTGGACGTGTTCTCTTAAGTGCTTTCAAATGGCCAATTTCACCAAATACTTTGTTTTCTGCATTTTCACGTATAGCACAGGTATTTAATAATGCTACATCAGCATCTGTCATATCATCAGTTTCTACATACCCAAGTGCCATGAATATTCCAGTCATGACCTCACTATCATGTGTGTTCATTTGGCAGCCATATGTGCGAAGATAGAATTTCTTTCCTTCGCCCATACCACGAAATTCATCTGGAATAATAAAATCATGATGATATTCTACGGATGCTTTTCCACGACTTTTTGCTTCTTTAAGAGAAGGTGCTCCAAAATAATGACTATAATCTTTATCTTTTATTACAGTTGATTGTTTTCGTTGTTGTTCGTTCATTTTTCAACATGTTCCCCTGTTCATATTGTTGTTTTATTGTATTTGTTTCATTGTTTTGAGCTTTAAACTATCGTTAAAGTATACCTGTTTTCAATATTTTTCTCAATAAAGTACAAATGAACTGTCTCAATTCTATCCCATTACTTTTCTCAAACCATAATGGGGTTTTCTAAATTTAATATTTAAAACAAAAGCGTGAAACGGGCCCTTATATAAGAAAAAGGTGCCTAATAAGGCACCTAAATTTTTTTCTGAATTTTTAACTAAATAATCCCTAATTCTTTACCAGCTTTTTCAAATGCATCCAATGCAACTTGAAGTTGCTCTTTAGAATGTGCAGCAGAAACAATTGTACGAATTCGAGCCTTTCCACGTGCAACAGTTGGGAAAGCAATACCCTGAGCAAAAACACCGTATTCTAATAGCTTATCAGATAATTGGTGAGCAAGTGACTCATCTCCAACAATGACTGGTGTAATTGGCGTCTCACTAGGGCCGGTAACAAAGCCCAAGTCTGCCAACCCCTTCTTTAAAAAGCGTGAATTATCCCAAAGTTTTTCAATTAATTCAGGCTCTTCAAGCAAGACATCAATTGCCGCCGAATTTGCTGCTACTACCCCTGGAGAATGAGAAGTACTGAATAGAAATGGACGCCCTTTATGAATTAAATAATCAATTAATGTGCGTGTAGAAGCAATATATCCACCAAGTACACCAACAGCTTTTGAAAGCGTTCCAACTTGAATATGAACTCTTCCATCTAATCCAAAGTGGTTTACTGAGCCCCTTCCATTTTGTCCTAAAACACCTGATGAATGGGCATCATCAACCATTACTAGTGCATCGTATTTTTCTGCTAATTCAACAATTTCAGGTAATGGAGCGATATTCCCATCCATTGAGAACACGCCATCTGTTACGATAAGACGCTTTCTATAACTTTGTGTTTCTTGAAGTGCTCGCTCAAGATCTTCCATATCAACATGCTTATAAACACGACGCCCAGATTTAGTAAGACGTATGCCATCAATGATAGAAGCATGGTTTAACTCATCTGAAATTACAACATCTTCAGGTGTTAAAATTGCGGAAAGCACACCTTGATTGCAGGTAAAACCTGATTGGAAGACCAAAGAAGCTTCTGTGTGTTTGAATTTTGCTAATTTATCTTCAAGAGCCAAGTGCATGGAAAATGTACCAGCAATTGTTCTTACAGATCCAGTTCCAACACCAAATTCCTCTGTTGCTTGTATAGCTGCTTTGATCATTTTTGGATGAGTTGTCAATCCAAGATAATTATTTGAGGATAGTTGGATAACTTCTTTCCCATTAATTTTTACAGTTGCTCCTGCAGAAGATTCAATCGGAACTAATTTTCGTACCAATCCTTTTTCTTTCATTTCATCAAGTTCAACTTGTAAGTATTCAAAACCTTGCATTTAGAAATACTCCTATTCTATACGTTTTTTCAAATAGAGCCTACTATTTTCAGTATTTTATGGTAAAAGTACAACTTTTCCACATTGTCCCTTAATCATTAAGTCAAATCCTTTTTCAAATTCATCCATTGGGAATGTGTGAGTAATAACATCCGATAAGTTCACTCGTCCAGATGAAACTAATTCTGAAACTTGTTTCCATGTTTTATACATCACTCGACCCGTAATGCCATGAACTGTAACTCCCTTAAAGACGATATCATTGGTTATATCTAATGGTACCGGTTTTGTTGGAAGACTTAGGATTGATATACGGCCACCGTTTGTCACCATTTTAAATGCCTGATCCATTGCAACTGGATGACCGCTCATTTCACAAACAACATCAACACCGTTTCCATTAGTTAACTGGCTGATCACTTCAAGTGGATTTTCATTACTTGAATTTACAACAGTTGTAGCACCCAATTTCTTTGCAAGATCCAATCGATAATCGTTTAAATCAAATGCAATAATTTGAGATGCACCCGCAGCTTTCGCTACTCCCACAGCCATAACTCCTATAGGTCCACAGCCAATAACTGCAACTGTTCTACCTGCAACTTCACCTGATAAAACAGTGTGAACTGCATTTCCAAATGGTTCTTGAATTGATGCTACTTCATATGGCATATCTTTCGGATTTTTCCAAATATTCGTTTCAGGTATGGCAACGTATTCAGCAAAACAGCCTTGGCGATCAACACCTAAAATTTCAGTGTTTTTACAGACATGAGCTTTACCTTCTAAACATTGTGGACAAACCCCACATACATAATGTGTTTCTGCAGATACGTAATCACCAATTTGTACATTCTTTACTTTGTTTCCTAGTTCAACTACCTCTCCAGAAAATTCATGTCCAAAAACATACGGAACGTTCTTGATACGACCCTCTGACCAAGCATCCCAAGTATAGATATGCACATCCGTACCACAAATCGAAACAGCTTTTACTTTTACTAAAACTTCATTATCTTCGATTTTGGGGATATCAACCGTTTGGATTTCTGCACCTTCACCTTTAATTTGTTTAACCAAAGCCTTCATTTTACCTTGCATCGTAATGCCTCCATAAATTGACTAAAAGATAGAAAAACATGACAAAACTTTGTAATAATTTTACATGATTGAAATCTAAAATGATAGTTGAAAGTTAGTTTCAACATCTTATCATACGTTATAATACGCATTTTTCTCCAAAATAAAAAAAGTTCGCATTTTTCAATGCAAACTTAAACTTTATTATGGCGACCAAACTTTTCTTTGTTTAACGGTAGTTCAACTATAAATTCCGATCCTTGTCCTTCAACACTAGTATAAACTAACAGTCCACCAAGAAGTTCTATTATTTTTTTACTCGTAGCTATACCCAATCCGTTACCATATTCCTTTGTTGTATAAAATAAGGTTCCTATTTTATTTAATACGTCTTCAGACATTCCGCAGCCTTCATCAATTATTTTTATGCGTAAATTGCCCTCATTTAGAGTTGTATGTAAATAAATTTTTCCGCTTTCTTTAGAAGCTTCTTCAGCATTACAAATAAGGTTTAGAAGTACTTGAAATAGTTTTTCTTTATCTGTTGAAATTATTGTATTTTCAACATGATTCTCAATATGTAATTTTTTTAGTTTAAAAGAATTCATTTTTAATAAGAGTAACTCATCAATAAGTTTTCTAATATCAACATTCTCGTAATTCAAAACTGGAACTCTTGAATAATCTAAAAGACTATCGACAACTCTATTCATTCGATCTAATTCAGATATGATAATAGGTGCAAATTTATTTAATAAATCCACATCACCAGGTTTAGCTTTTAGAAGTTGTATAGAACCCCTAATTGTTGAGATAGGATTTTTAACCTCATGAGCAATTTTTGAAATAATTTCACCAACCGTACTTAGCTTTTTTGCACGTAAAATCTCTTTCTCTTGCTCTTGAATAGTTGTAACCAATTCTTTAATAGAGTCATTCAAGATTTGACCCTCAATAAACTCAATATTTTTTATAGTTTCATATTGATTTCTAGTTTTATATTTTTCTAATGAATCAATTATTTGGTAAATAGGTTTTAGAACAACCTTTTTTTTATAGATAACTGAGAATACAGTAAAAACCATTGCACTGATACCCATAATAAAAAGTGCTATCAAGCATCCTTTTTCAAATGGGTACGTATTAAATAAATCATAAACTAGAAAACTAGTTAGAATAAATGGAAAAATACTAATAAGAAAATCAAAAAACAAAAGACGATGATGTAACTTAAAACGCATATGTAATTCCACCCTTAAACGTTTTTAAATTAGAAATACTAGTTTTTTTTATATCTATATTCTTCATACATCATCCATATTTCATCAAATAATGACATGTTTAGAATATAATCTACATTCATTTCTAAATAAGAACTTAATTCGTGATAATCTCTAGATTGTTTAGGAAAAGAATGGTCTAAAAACACATGTTCAGCAAACAATACAATTTCATTATTTTCATTTGAATGGCGAAACGTCAACAGATATTGGTAAAAAGTAAGCATTTATCGAATTCAACCTCATTTTGTATTAAAATAACATATTACGACTTAAATGTAAAAAATTTCACTACATTTTGTTTATAATTATTAATTTTATTATTATTTTCAGAAATAATTTAAAACATATATATTAGATATTTTAGATTTCAACGTTTCTTAACATAAATTTATAAAAAAAAATGAACCGAAATAAGAAGAGGCTGCAACAAAACAGCCTCTAATTCGTTATACTAATTTTTCAATGATATCTCTAGCAGCCCAGACGCCACAAGCACTTGCCTGTGCCAAACCACGTGTTACACCTGCGCCATCTCCACCAACGTAAAGACCTGAAATTTCTGTTTCAAATTTGTCGTTTAACTTTGGTCTAGCAGAATAGAATTTTGCTTCTACACCATAGAAAAGCGTGTGCTCAGAAGCTATTCCAGGTGTTACTTTATTAAGTGCTTCGGTCATTTCAATTAAGCTTTTTAATGTGTAATATGGTAAAACTAACCCCAAGTCACCTGGGACAGCTTCCTTCATAGTAGGTTCAAGAAATCCCTCTTGAATACGTTTTGCTGTTGAACGTCTTCCTTTTAAAATATCTCCATATTTTTGAACAATAATTCCGCCATTCGTTAGTGAATTTGCTAGTTTTGAAACTTCTATTGCAAATTCATTGGGTTTGTCAAACGGTTCGGAAAAAGAATGAGATACTAGCAAAGCAAAGTTTGTATTTTCTGAACCAAGTTTAGGATCCTTATATGCATGCCCGTTTGCTAACATAACACCTGAATGATTTTCTACTACAACATGACCAGATGGATTTGAGCAAAATGTTCTTACTTTTGTACCTACAGAAGTATTAAATACAAATTTCCCTTCATAAAGGTGTTTATTAATATCTTCCATAACTAAATTAGAAGTCTCAACTCGGACACCTACATCTACTTGGTTATTCATCATATTTAACTTACGCTTTTTTAGTATACTTGATAGCCAAGTAGAGCCATCACGACCAGGCGTTATTATGACTTTTTGAGCAGAAATTTCCTCACCGTTTTTAAGTTTGATACCTCTTACAAAATAGTGATCATTATCCTTTTCAGTTAAGATGTCTTCAACCTCTGTTTTGAAAACCATGTCTATTTTCGTTTTTAGGAATTCAAAAATACTTTTTAGAATTTCTAAATTCTGCTCGGTTCCTAAATGTCTAACTTGTGCTCGCAATAATTTTAAACCTGCTGCATATGCTTGTCGTTCAATTTCTTTTACTTCTGGTGTTAATGGATCTGTTATTGATTCAGTTGCACCATGTGATAAATTAATTGAGTCAACATACTTGATTAAATCTATAACAGTAGAATTTGGAAGATAGTCTGTCATCCACCCACCAAATTCGCTTGTAATATTATATTTTCCATCTGAATAGGCACCGGCTCCGCCAAATCCGTTTGTAATTGAACAAGCTGGAAGACATCCTGCATGCTCTTTTCTTCCAGCTGGTGGAGGGCATTTATGGATTTTCTTTTGAAGAATAGGACACTTTCGAAGATAAATATCATGTCCTTTATCAATTAAAAGCACTCGAGCCTCGGGTTTTTTTACACTTAATTCATAACAAGCAAAAATTCCAGCTGGCCCAGCACCAACAACGACTACATCATAGTTTTTTTCCATCATTTCTCTCCCAATAATTTTATTGATTGGCATTGAACAAATTAATCGTCTCAAAAAGACTTGTTCACTATATCAAACTAGCAACTTAAGGTCAATCTCGTTTCTTGATGTTTTTTAACAAAAATGGATTTCATGACAGTAAAAAAGTCCAGACGAATTTGTCTGGACTTTAAATAGTTTGTAATCGAACTATTTGGTTGTTCGTTAGCCACTAAAATTCTTCTTTCACAATTAACAAATGAAAGAAGCACCAATTATGATTAACAAGATAAAGAGAACGACAATGATCGCAAAGCCTGATCTTCCGCATCCACATCCATGTCCATAACCATAACCCATTTGTGTACAACAACCATCAAAACCATAAGCACCGTATCCCATTTAGAACACCTCTCGTCAGTTACTAAGTACTCTACAAAGTATGTGACGTTTGACTAGATGGTCTAGGCATATGCCCAAATAAAATAAGAAAAGAAGAAGGTACACATTGATTTTCAATTTGAAGTTTAGTTTAACGCTTTTTACTAATTTGAGAATATTGTGCCTTACTAATTTGCTTCCATTTTTTCTTTTCTTCTGCCATAAGCTTTGCATCATTTTTTCGAAGTGAATACGCTTCCTCACGAAGAAGTTTTAAATAACTTGTGTATCTCTCTTGCGTAAGACTTCCATTCCTTAATGCATTTTGAATAGCACAACCAGGTTCATTCTTATGCGTACAATCAGTAAATCGACACTGAAGAGCCAATTCTGTTATTTCTTTGAAAGAAGTAGAAACACCCTCTTCAGAGCCAAATAATGCAAATTCTCTCATTCCCGGAGTATCAATGACACAATATCCAAATTCAGAATAATACAAATCTCTTGTCGTTGTGCAATGTTTACCTTTGTCATCGCCAAAGCGTATATCCGTAGTTTCCTGTACGTCTCTCCCCAAAAGGAAGTTTGTTATTGTTGATTTTCCCACACCCGATGAACCAACAAGAACATACGTCTTATTCTTTAAAAGCAACGATTGAAGATTCTTCATTTTCTCTAAATCAGTAGCACTTGTTATAATAATTTGAGTTCCGAATGAAATAGCTTCCACAGCTTTCATTTTTTCATCTAAATCATTACATAAATCAGCTTTATTTAAAACAATAATCGGTGTTGCTCCACTATCCCAAACTGCAGTTAAATACCGTTCTAAACGGCGAATGTTAAAATCCAGATTTAAAGCCATCACTATTAAGCAATAATCAACATTTGCTGCAATAATTTGCTCTCCAAATTCTGTTCCAGCCTTCGCTCGTGAAAGTTTACTTGTACGTGGAAGAATTTCGTGAATAACTGCTTCATCCTGTAAATTTGACTTCGATGTTATAACCCAGTCTCCTACGACTGGCATATCTTCCTCAGATACTACTTGAAATGAAAATTTACCTGAGACCTTGGCTAATTTTTCTCCGTCAGTAGTCCATACTTTAAAAACATTTCGATAACAACTCGAAATTCGAGCTATTTCAAACAAATTTGAATCATACTTCTTGTAAAATTCAAGCGTTGATTCATTTAAAACAAATTCATTTCCCAAACAGAAACCTCCTTGATGATTTTATACTTTAACACCTCGATTAAAATTTTCCATAAAACATCACCTATCCTTTCTGTTTGATACGAACATTATATCCTTATGTTTTTAAATTGAAAAGGCTAAAACCACTTATATTCAAGATTTATATAACCAAATCTTTTAGTTAACTATTCAAGCATTGAATCGAAAACAAATAATAAAGAAAAAGACATCCATATCTTACGAAAATGGATGTCTAATTTATTATAATTGATCTACTATTCAACCATATACGTAAAGGAAATAGCTCCCGGTCCTGTATGAGTGCTTATAGTCGGACAAGTATGATGAATATAAATTTGTTCTTTTTTTACATAATCTTTAATTGCATCACAAAGATTATTTACATGTTCAAGGCCATCAGCATGTGCAATGCCTACATATTTAATTGTTTTTCCTTTAATATCCTCAGCAAATTGTTTTGCAAGAAACTTTATTACTTGCGAGTAACTACGAACCTTTGCTACAGGAGTATATTCACCACCTGCAAGGCTTGCGATTGGTTTAATATTTAACATTGAACCAAGGAATCCCATACTTTTGCTAACTCGCCCACCTTTTACAAGGTTCTCCAAACGGTCGACAACGATGTAAAGTGATGTGCACTCACGAACTTTATCTAATCGTTCCAAAATAGCATCAATACTAAAACCTTTTCTAGCCATTTCTACAGCTTCACGAATCTGGTAACTCATAGCATGTGAAATGTATTGCGAATTATAACAAGTCACTTTTGAATTAGAAATTTCCGATGCAGCAACAGCAGAGTTATGTGTACCACTCATTTTGGTTGTGAGATTAATCGCTAGTATTTCACTGCCATCTTTACCTAGTTCATCAAATACTTCTACAAATTTTCCGACAGGAGGCTGCGAAGTCTTTGGCAACTCCTTAGCGTTTGCCATGATTTGCATATAGTCTTCAGCTGAAAAATCAACACCGTCTATATATGAAAACCCATCAATAGTTGTTGATAGGGGCACTACAGTAATACCAAGTTCATCTATTGTTTCTTTACTTAAATCAACCGTTGAATCAGTGACAATTTTAATCATTCATATACCACCTATTAATTGTTAGTCGAAGTTTATTATACATTCTTTCATAAAATGTATATAGCCTTTCTCAAAAAAATACATATTTTTATTTGATAGTACTAGACATATATTTTTTAAAGAACCCAACATTAAGCATAAGCTTATAAAAAAAAGTGGCGTTTAAGCCACTCGGATTTTTAAAAATTAATTTTTTTTTTGTTATTTGTTATTCTAACAAATTCTTGGAAGCATAACTCCAGCCAAGCGCGATAATCTACGCTTTGCTCCAAGTGGTGTTTCAAGCATAAGTTGTCCAATCCCAATTTCAGAAACGGATCCAATTTTAGTGGCATTTTGACCGGTTTTAAATTCTTTCATGATAGTAAGTACTTTTTCTTCGTCCTCTTGTGCGCAAATAATAATAACTTTACCTTCATTGGCCATATAGAGTGGATCAAATCCTACAATATCACATGCTCCGTGAACTTCATTACGAATAGGAATATTACGTTCTTTAATAATTATCTTACATTGAAAATCTTCTGCAATTTCCACTAAGGATGTTGCAAGTCCACCTCTAGTAGGATCACGCATAATTCTTATTGAAGCAACTTCAGCTTGGAGTTTGTCAATCATATCAGTCAAGACTGCACAATCACTTTCAATATCCGAAGTAATACCAAGTTGTCCCCTTGCTGTCATAAGGGCGACGCCATGATCACCGATCGTTCCATTAATTAAAACAGAATCTCCAGCCTGAATTTCATATGGATTTGGTCGTTTATGAACGTACATTCCAACTGCAGTAGTATTGATAAACATACCATCAGCACTACCCTTTTCAACTACCTTTGTATCTCCTGCAACAATTTTAACCCCAAATTTATCTGCTTCATCACGCATCGATTTAACTATTGTTTTTAGGTCATCTACTGAAAATCCCTCTTCAATAATAAATCCGCAAGTAAGATACATTGGTTTCGCACCAGATACAGAAATATCATTTAATGTACCGGTAATCGCAAGTTTTCCAATGTTACCTCCTGGAAAGAATAAAGGTTTTACAACAAATGAATCTGTTGACATAACTACTTCACCACTTGTCCATGGCATAGTTGCAGCGTCAAAAATTGCTTCTTTTTCACTTGAAAATGGCTCAACAAATACAGCTTGAATCAATTCATGAGACTGCTCTCCGCCATCTCCATGTGCCATCGTTATAAATTTTTCCATGGTTCTAGTTTCTCTCCTTTATTCCTCACGCATAAAGTTGTAGTAGGCAGCACAAGATCCCTCAGATGATACCATACAAGGTCCTATTGGATTCACTGGTTTACACGCCTTACCAAACAATGGACATGCTGGTGGCTCTATCAATCCACGAATAATTTCCCCACATTTACACTTTGTTTTTCTTGCTTCTGGTATCTCAATATCAAACTTTCTCTTAGCATTAAATTGGTTAAATTCCGGTTTAAAGTCCATTCCACTTTTTGAAATAACACCCATTCCACGCCAAGGTTCATCAGCTATTTCAAAAAATTCAGCCATTAAATCTTGGGCTACTTTGTTCCCTTTTTTCGATACTACAAATGGATAGTCATTAATGATTTCTGCTTTTCCGCTAAGTAAACAATGTGTGAGTCGGTAAAGTCCACTCAATAGTTCAACTGGCTCAAATCCACTAATAATACCTGGTACATTGTACTCGTCTCTTAAAAAGTGATAAAACTCTTCACCAGTGACAATTGAAACATGGCCCGGCAACAAAAATCCGTCCACTTTTACTTCACCTAAGCTAATTAGGTAACGTAAAATTGGCTCAACCAACTTTGTATTCATCCAAATTGAATAATTTTCTACATCTAATCTCACAGCTTCTTTAATAGATGCTCCAAGAAGTGGAATCGTAGTCTCAAACCCTATACCAAGGAAAACAACTTCCTTAGTTGGATTTTCACGTGCAATTTTTACAGCATCCAATGGACTATAAACGATTCGTACATCTTTACCTTGAGATTTTGTTTGCATCAATGTGTAGCGACTTCCAGGTACACGCATCATATCTCCAAAAGTGCAAACGATAACATTTTCTTTGTTCGATAATTCTATCATCGAATCTATAGAGGTTTGGTCTGTAACACAAACTGGACATCCAGGGCCAGCTATTAAGTGAACATGATCTTTGATTGCATACTTTACCCCGGATTTTGCAAATGCCTGCGTGTGAGACCCGCAAACTTCCATCAAAACAGGCTTTCGTCCGTGTTTTGCGTAAAATAAATCAGCAACTTCTTTTACTTTATCTAGCAACTCAATGGAAAAATCAGCATCGCTAAACTTTTCTAAAATTTCTTTCATTCGGATACTCCTTCAGATAGAGATTAACGGTTTACAACGGGATTACTTTCCCCAATTGGTGATTGCCCACCAGCTTCACGTGCTTCTGTTATCATTTTCCATGTTTCTAAGCTTTCTAAAGCTGCTTCTTCATCAATAATGGACATAGCTTGTCCTGCATGTACGATGACATAGTCTCCCACTTTAACATCCTGAACAAATATGATGCCTACAGTCATTTTTGATCCCATAACATCTACAACAGCTTGGTATTCTTCCTTTTCAATAACTTTTGCAGGTACTCCAACACACATTTGTAAAATCCCCTTTTTTTACTAAAATTTGAATTACTATTGCATTAAACTCTTATTGCAGCTGCTGCAACAAGTTGACCATAAGATAGACCACCATCGCCTGTTGGCACATTTATATGATGGTAAACATCATAACCGAATCTAGTTAGTTCTTTTGTTAATTCACTTAGAAGATACATATTGTGAAAACTACCACCAGATAGGACAACTTTACCAGGCTGTAGAGCATATAATTTTTTAATAAAGCTTTCTACTATCGTTTTTTGGAACTTCCCAGCAATTTTACTTATAGGAACCCCTTCATTTTTATCTCGAATGATTTCAGTAATCATTTTTCCAAAATGTAAGGTATCATCAATCCAGTGGATAGAATAAGTTTCATTTGTTTCTTCCGCAACTTCTGATAGTAAAATAGCAGCTTGTCCATCATATGTGCTTATTTCACAAATTCCTAATATCGCACTAACAGCATCATATAAACGTCCACAAGATCCGGCTAGTGGTGAATTGATACCCTTTTGGACCATCTCATTCATGACTGAAATCAGATTTTCTTTACCTGGAAATTGTTGATTAGCCATTTTATATCCGACTTGTCCATATAAATGGATTAGCATCCCTACTGCATTTCTCCATGGCTCACGAACAGCTTTGTCCCCACCTGGTAGTGGCGTATAATTCAAATGGCCAATTCTATTAAACTCTCTCTTGTTACCATAGAAAATTTCATATCCCCAAATATTGCCGTCAAGCCCAAACCCTGTGCCATCTAATATGATTCCATAACAATTTTCAGATATATTATTTTCTTCCATGCATCCAGCCATATGTGCATGGTGGTGCTGAATTTCAATAACCTCATTGAATGAGTATGATTTTGCTATATTTCTAGTGGCATAAAGTGGATGTTTATCGATAACAGCAGTTTGATTAGGAACAGTTGTCCATTGCATTAAATGATAAAGCTCATTCTTGAAATGATCCTCCATTTCAATATGATCCATTTCACCAATATGTGGACCTATAATAATCTGTTCGCCACGACCTATTGCAAAAGTATTTTTCATCTGCCCACCAAAGGCAACAATACCGTTCACATCCTGTGAAGCGTTTAAGGGATCAGGTGAAAATCCTCTTGAACGCCTGATAATAGTAAGCTCTTCTCCATTACATTCAACAACAGAATCGTCAATCGGATGAAGAATTTCTCTGTTATGCATTAAAACACAGTCAGCTATATCTTTTACATATTCAAATGCCTCTGAATCTCTGTATAGAATTGGCAATCCAGAAGGGTTTGCACTAGTTGCAATAATAAATGGCAATGTTTTTTCATCTAACAACAGGTGATGCATAGGTGTATATGGTAGCATAATCCCTATCTTACTTGTTCCAGGTGCAACTGAATTTGCTATCGTTTCAATACTATTCTTTTTTAATAATACAATTGGTGCTTCAGGAGATGTTAAGATACTTTCCTCAAACTGAGATATATTTGCAATTTTTTGAGCAAACTGTTTTGAAATCGCCATAATAGCCAATGGTCGGTCAGGACGATTTTTTCTTAATCTTAAAAGTCTAACAGTTTCTTCATTAGTTGCATCACAACACAGGTGGTAACCACCAATCCCTTTTATAGCAACTATTTTACCTTCTAATAACAACTTTCTTGTTTCATGAACAATATCGTTCACTTGAATTTCATTTCCTGTAATTTCATATAATTTGAGCTGTGGACCACATTTTGGACATGCAATCGGTTGGGCATGATGCCTTCTATTTAGAGGATCATTGTACTCTTTTGCACAATCGTCACACATCGGAAAGTTTTTCATTGAAGTTACAGGGCGATCGTAAGGAAGACTAGAAATTATCGTATATCTTGGACCACACTGAGTACAGTTTATAAAAGGATAATTATATCGGAAATTTGAGGGGTCCCTCATCTCTTCCAAACATTCGTCACAAACAGCAGCGTCAATTGGGATAACTAACGAAGAACTTCCCTTTGATTCACTCGGAATAATTGTAAAATCATCAAATGCTTCATATGAAGCTTCAAATGATTTTATTTCTGTGATTTTTGATAGTCTTGGGGATTTCAGTCTAATATCTGAAACAAAAGACTCTAGATTTTGAAAACTGTCTGACTCAACATGAATTTTTACACCATCCATGTTGTTTTGAACTGTACCTTTTAGTCTATATTGATCGGCTAGTGAAAAAATAAAAGGACGGAATCCAACACCTTGAACCCGCCCCTTTACTGTTACTTTTATTGCTTTTGACATGCGTTATAGGCGTCCTTTATCCACTGAATCCATGTGTCAAATCCTTCTCCACTTCGAGCTGAAAGTGAAATAATAGAAGAATTCGCATTTAATGCTTCTAAATCTTTTTTAGCCATTTCAATATCAAAATCAACAAAAGGTAATATATCAATTTTGTTCAATAACACCAATTCTGTTCTCATAAACATGGTTGGATACTTTGGAATTTTATCATTTCCTTCTGGCACGCTTAAAACAGCTACCTTATGTGTTTGCCCTAAATCATATCCTGAAGGACAAACAAGGTTACCAACATTCTCAATAAAAAGAATATCAACCTCAGAAAAATCAAACTCTGGTAATACGGATGCAATCATACGTGCATCTAAATGACAACCACCATGTGTATTAATCTGCACAGCTTGTGCGCCAGTTTCACGGATACGATCTGCATCTTGACTCGTCGCTAGGTCACCTTCAATTACAGCAATCTTAAATTCTGAGGATAATCTTCGGATTGTTTCACAAAGAGTTGTTGTCTTACCAGCACCTGGTGAACTCATTAAGTTCACTACTAAAGTGTTTGTTTTTGTGAACAAATCTCTGTTGAAATCAGCAGACAAATTGTTATTTGTCAAAACATCAGTACGAAGTTCTACTTTCAAAAAAATTAACTCCCTTCATAGGACTTTACTTGGAAAGTCTCACCTTTGATTAAATTCCCAGTCGGCATGCCGCATCCTGGGCAAATTGTGATCTTTCGATCTGGTATATAAGTAGTGTTGCACTCAATGCAACATGCTACAGCTTCTTCAATGTCAAATTTTATTTCTGCACTTTGATCAAAAATGTGATTATATTGTTCTTTATAAATACTGAATGCCATTTCAAGTGCTTCTGGCATTGCTTGACTTAATTTCCCTACTGTTAATTCAACCTTTGTTACTTTTGAAAATCCTTGTCTTTGAGCATCCTCCCAAACTATCTGAAGAATGTCACCCATTAAAGCCATTTCATGCATTTTATTCATCCTACTTTATATGACATTAGTAAAACAGATGGGTTCAAGATTATTATACTTGAACCATCTATTTTCTTCTAATATACCATTTTTCATTTCTTTTTTTTATTTCAGTTCTAGTAACCTCTAAGTCTCCTTCGAAATTTACTAGAGAAAGTGATTGATCACAAATAAAGCATTTTGCCTTTTTGTCAAAAGCGGTGATCATTATCAAACTTTTACAAGTTGGACATTGTTTTTTGAATGCTTGAATGTTTTCACCTTGGATTATCAAATTAAAGGATTCATCAGCAAGATAAAAATCACGAACTCCCCACTCAATAGTTGTATCAATTGGAGGTAGCTCAGACCATTTTTCACCACTTAAAATGGATGATGCATCATCTACTTGTTCAACTTTTTCTTCTAAAAAAGGAGAAAAAATACCTTTTAATGTTTCGCCAAAGCTATTCTTCATTTCTTTCAAAAAATCACTACGATTCATTTGATCTCCAAGACTCAACAATTTTTTTAACTTCTTCAATAAGTAATTTTGCTGTCTCTTTACCTTGATCGGTAACTTCTGGGCAAAGCGCTAGTGAATACGGCTGCATACCTATCATTATGATATTCTTTGGATATTTATCCCTGAATTGAGCAGCAGCTAAAACTTCAGCAAACCCCATTTGGTGAATAGACATTTTTACACCAAAGTATTTAGGTATTTCTTCGCCTTCAATTCGTATGAATGTCCCAGGCTCTTTACCAGCGTTAATAGCATCAATAATTAATAAATTTTCTGTTTCTTCAACAAAGGTTAGCAATTTCATTCCATCGGTCGAACCGTCTTCAACTAAAACATCTTCACACTCACCAAAGATTTGTTGAAGAAAGGGGATACAGTATACACCGATCCCCTCGTCTGAATAAAGAGTATTGCCAATCCCAAGTATAGTAATCTTACTTGGTGAATTATTCATTCTCTTACTAGGTAATCTTCACGGAAAGCTAAGTAGATATGAGCTACCATGAATATCATTGTTCCCCATGCAGCACCTTGATGCCAAATGTGCAATTTTACACTGTTTCCAAACACATGCGGTACCCAACCTAAAATGTAAGTATTCATCATAAAATGTGTACCTTGTTGTGGTTCGAAGAACATGTAAAGACCTGTAATACTTAAAATGATTGAACATAATCCAAAGAAAATCCAATATGCAAATTGAGCTAAAGCGTTATGACCAATTGTATGAGGTTTTTTGTTTGGTAAGAAAATATAAAACTTAAGAGATTCCCATAATCCACGGATAAATCCAGGTTTATAAATATCAAAAGTTGTATAACGATTTCCTACAAAAGTCCAGTATATGCGGAATAACAGTGCCGCCATAAAGACAAATCCAGTAACGAAATGGACCCATCTTAACCATCCCATTAGGAAATCAGTTGCATGAGTTTCAAATCTTGCACTAGAGAATGCAAGAGCGATATACAAACCAGTAAACATTAAGACGATTATCGCTAAGAAGTTAACCCAGTGCCAAATTCGAACTGGAAGTTCCCATACAAGAACCTTAACTTTTCCATCGCCTAAATCTTTAATTTTCGCTTGGCGTTTTGGATTATAAAAGTCCTCATAGTTATGAGCACCGAAGATATGATCCATTAGTCCTTTTTTCTTCATTCGTTTTCCCTCCTATAGTTTAGATTTAGAAGAAAATTATGCCTATCTCTTTACGCTAATTGCATATGAGTTAGATTTCTAACTCATATACAATTTTTATTAAGAAATTTATATTTTTCTTCTACTTTTGTGTCTATTAACCTAACTTGATTTCAGTTGTTTGTTTGTTTTCTAAATCCGTTAAGTGAACAGCACAAGCTAAACAAGGGTCGAATGAGTGAATTACACGAATGATTTCTAATGGTTGTTCTTTATCTGCTAAAGGAGTTCCCATTAGTGAAGCCTCATAAGGTGCAATTTGGTTTTCGCCTACACCTTTAGGTGAAGCATTCCAAGTAGTTGGAACGATTGCTTGATAATTAGCAGTTTTTCCATCTTCAATAACAATCCAGTGTCCTAAGAAACCGCGTGGTGCTTCAATTAAACCGCCACCTTTAGCTGTCTTAGGCCATGTGCTTGGATCCCATTTAGAGCTATCAAATGTAGTTGTTTGACCGTTTTTGATTGCTTTTAACAGAGCGTCCATATCTTCACGGCCCCAGTCAGCAATCAACTTCGTTTCAAGACCACGAGCAGCTGTACGTCCAAGAACTGTAAACAAAGCAGAAATAGGAAGTCCTAATTTCTCTAATGTTCCATTAACAATATCTTGAATGTCCTTTTTACCAGCAGCATAACCAACTACCATACGTGCTAAAGGACCAACTTCCATTGGATGTCCCTTCCAACGAGGAGCTTTACACCAAGTGTATTTCTTATCTGTATCAAGGTTTTTGTATTCCTTTTTAGGACCTGTGTAATTGAAAGTTGTTTCACCATCATAAGGGTGCTTACCTTTGCCACCATCTTTTCCATCATAAGTGTACCAAGCATTATCAATATACTCTTGAATTTCTGATGGATCCTCAGGGTCTACAGGTAGAACATCATTTAAGTTTCCGTTTAAGATAGCACCACGAGGCATACGGTATGATGGAACATCATTGAAATCTTTTGGAGCAAAATCTCCAATTGATAAGAAGTTTTGGATACCGCCACCATATGTAGCATCTTTATAGAAACTTGCAATTGCTAACAAGTCAGGAATATAAACTTCGTTAATGAACTTGATACCATCATCAATTAATTTGCTAACATGCATTAATTTCTCTGCATGGATAGCATTGTCAGAGTTGATATCGATTGGTGTAGCCATACCACCCACTTGGAAGTGAGGATGTGGGTTTTTACCACCAAGAATTGTGTGAACTTTAACGATTTCTTTTTGCCAATCTAAAGCTTCAAGGTAGTGAGCAACAGCCATTAAGTTTGCTTCTGCAGGTAACTTGTAAGCTGGGTGGCCCCAATATCCGTTAGCAAAAATACCAAGTTGTCCACTTGTAACTAATTTTTTCACTTTATCTTGGATATCTTTGAAGTATCCAGGTGAAGATTTACTCCAAGGTGAAATAGATTGTGCAAGTTTAGATGTTGCTTCAGGATCAGCAGAAGCAGCACTAATTACGTCTACCCAGTCCAATGCATGTAAATGGTAGAAATGCACCACATGGTCATGCATATATTGAGCTTCAAGCATTACGTTACGTACCAAATGGCCAGCAAGCGGAATTTTAATATCTAAAGCTGCTTCAACTGAACGTACTGATGCTAAGGCATGCGTTGAAGTACAAACGCCGCAGATACGTTGAATGAAAGCCCAAACATCGCGTGGGTCACGATCTTTAACAATTAATTCTAATCCGCGCACAGCTGTACCTGAACTGTATGCCTCTTTAATTATACCTTTTTCGTCGATATCAACTTCCACACGGAGGTGGCCTTCGATACGAGTAATTGGATCGACTACGATTCTTTCAGACATTTTTTAAACCCTCCTAGGATTAGTGATCTTCGTGCGTATTCTTTTTATCATCGATATTTTTCTTAACTGCTGTAGCTGCCCCATGAGCAACAACTGCTGCTGTAGCAACTCCTGTTACAACACCACCAATTACAGCTGGGTCAACAGTAGCAATTTTTTGCGGTAATGGAATATCAGCTAAACGCTCTGTAAATGAACCTGCATCCCAGAATCCATCTTCTGAACAGCCAATACATGGGTTACCAGAAAGGATTGGCATTGAAGTTCCACCATTCCATCTCATTTCCATACATGAATTGTACGTTGTTGGGCCTTTACAACCTACTTTGTATAAACAATAGCCTTGTTTAGAAGCTTCGTCATCAAAGCTCTCAACGAATAATCCAGCATCAAAATATGCGCGACGGTTACATTTGTCATGAATACGATGTTTATAGAAAGCTTTAGGTCTTCCAAAACCATCAAGTTCAGGAAGTATTCCGAAAGTTAAGTAGTGTGCAATTACACCAGTCATTACTTCAGAAATTGGTGGGCATCCTGGTACGATCATAACAGGAGTGTCACCTGAATCAAATGCAGTTACAGGTTTAGCATTAGTAGGATTTGGCTTAGCACCAGCAATTCCTCCCCATGCAGAACATGAACCATAAGCAATTACAGCCAAAGCATTTTTAGCTACACGCTCGTAAATTTCATTTGCAGGTTTTCCACCTACCATACAGTAAATTCCATCTTCAGGAATTGATCCTTCAGTAGCAAGGATGTATTTTCCTTTATAATGTTCAATTACTGCCTCCATTGCCTCTTCAACTTGATGTCCAGAAGCAGCAGAAAGCACTTCAGAGTATTCAAGTGAGATAAGATCTAATACTACACTTTCTGTGGTTGGATGTGATGAACGAATAAACGATTCAGAACATCCTGTGCAATCTTGGAACTGTAACCAGATTACTGGTACCTTTTCTTTTGTTTCCATTGCGTTCACAACTTTATCAGTTTGTGAAAACTCAAGACCCATTGTCGCTGCTAAAGCAGTACACATTTTTAAAAAGTCTCTTCTAGAAACCCCTCTTTCGATTGCGGATTGAAACACAGATTTTTTTTCCATCCCCAATTCTCCCCCAATTCATAATTTTTTTGCGATGTAATATAAAAATATAATTGCAAAAACACCGCAATGATTTCGTAGAGCACTATATTTACTCTACAAAGATGCATATATAAGAAATGAACACAGTAACCCCATATCCACCTCGATATATCAATAATATAAAAAATAAACTAATTTATGTACACTAATCCTCATCTTAAATATTAGTAGTATTCAAAATTTGAAACTATGACAAATGTTACACTTTTCCAATTAGATTACTAACTTATCATATAATTTCAATTAATTTTGATATCTTTAGATTACAAAAAAAGGCTGGGACATAAAACTCTAAAATCATTTTCTGTTTCCTTCCTGTGCGAAGTTACGAGCGAGCCTTCACGGCTGAGAATTGCATTCTCAGTCTTTCGGATTCTCTTAATCCTTCTTTCCCAAAGGAGTCAAACAGATGATTTTGAGTATTATCCCAACCACTTTAAAAGGACTATACTGCATCATTTTCAAATTGTTTTTCCAATTCAGCCTCTTTTCTCAATTTTCTTCTATATACACCCTTCGAAAGTATGACTGAAAGCTCAAATAAAAGTATTAGAGGAATTGATACTAAAAAATCTGAAATTGGATCTGGTGGAGTTATTGTTACTGCTATTACTATTAGAATAAAATAGGATATTTTTCGAGCTTTTCCAAGTGCATTTGGATTAACTATACCAATTGTAGTTAAAAACATCATAACTAAAGGCAATTCAAAAAGCACACCAAAGGGTAACGTCATGTTTATTAAAAAACTAAAATATTCAGTTGCGGTGTATTGGATATAAAATAAACCTTCACCAAAGTTAATAACAAACCCAAGAAGCATAGGAAAAATGATAAAATAAGCAAATGAAATTCCCAAAACAAAAGAGATAAAAAATGCTGGGATATAACCCAATGCAGCTCTTTGTTCAAACCTTTTTAATGCAGGTTTTACAAACAACCAAATCTGTGTCGCTATAACTGGAATTGAAAATACCAATGCTGTTATTAATGCAATTTTAAAATATATTCCTATAGTTTCGCTAGGTCTTAACACCTGAAGTTTTAATTCATATTTTGCTAGAGGAAGTGTTAAAAATAAATATACTTTTTTGGTATAAGCAAAGGCTACAAAAAAGAAAACTACAAATGTAATCCCTGTAACAATTAGTCTATTACGTAATTCATCAAGGTGATCTAAAATACCCTCAACCTTTTCATTAGCCATACAATTCATTCCTTAATTAAATAAAAATTAAACGAAAAGAAAATAGAGTTATTAAAATATAATACTACAACAAATGGTGGGTTGAAGTTCCCACCATTCACTTAAGTTATTATTTTTAATCTTTTTTAACTTCTTCTTTTACATCTTTTAATTCTTCTACAACATCATTCGTCAATTCTTTTGTAGATTTTTTAAATTCTTTTAAAGTTTGTCCGAATGCACGACCCATTTCGGGTAATTTCTTAGGTCCAAAAATGATTAATGCTAAGAAAACAATAAGAACTAAACCTGGGATACCAATATTACCAAAAGGCATTTTTTTCGCCCCCTCTTCTCTTTTATTACCTATCATCATTATAGTGACTTTGTCCAAATTATGTAGCGAATTCACAAATTGTTCACACACTTGTCATATTTTACACGAACTTTATTCGACTGTGATATTTGTCATTTATTTCAATTCGCTCTTGAGTTTTTCTCTCTCTTTACAAATTGTTGCGTGTAAATGTACAGAAAGTTCAACCATATCTCTGTTTTGTAATTCTTCATTTGCTATCGGATGTAGTATTTTTACGATTACCTTTGCAGGTTTTACTGATCTATTGTTTTTTTCAAAAATATCAGCTGTTCCATAAATTACAATTGGAACAATAGGTGCAAGTCCATCTTTTGCAAGACGTAGAGAACCTGGTTTAAATTCTAGAACTTCCTCACCACGATTTCTTGTACCTTCAGGAAAAATCACTAATGAATGTCCTCGCTTGATATGGTCAATCGCTTCTTTTAATGAGGCAATGGCTTCTCTTCTACTTGCACGATTCATAAATACGCAACGAATAATTTCCATCCATGTTGAAATCAAAGGTAACTTCTTAGTTTCAATTTTAGCAACAAATCCAAAAGGCTTTTTTATGAACCCAAGCAATAACGGGATATCAAAATCACTTTCATGATTTCCTACAAAAACAACAGGCCCTTCTGGAATTAATTCTTCCCCAACAATCTCAACACTACTACCCGTCTGTGCAATAAAATTTTTTCCCCATTTTTTAACAATTACATTTAGCTCATTATCATCATTTGGATCATTTCTTTTAGAAATTTGATGCAACCTCTTCATTTCTGGTAACACTGAAATTAAAAAAATAATAAGTCTAATAACCATCTTAATTAATCTAAACATTTTTTCTCCTCTCATACGTTAAGAAAAAATAATCAAATGGGGTATGCTCATTTTTTACACCCAATTCTTTCTCAACTAAAACCCAATCTGATAGTTCAAATCTAGGAAAATATCGATCCCCATCAAAACAAAAATCTATAAAAGTTACATAAATTTTCTGAACAAACGGTAATAGTTTTTCAAAAATTTGCTGTCCTCCAAAAATAAAACACTCTTCTTCAGTGTGAGAAAATCTTTGAATGATTAACTCTATATCTTGAATAACCTCAATATTCTCATTATGTTCTTGTTTCAATGAGCCACTTTTTGAGACAACAATGTTTCTTCTACCAGGTAGTGCATGTCCTATGGATTCAAACGTTTTTCTCCCCATAACAATGGTTTTACCCATTGTAAGGTCTTTTAGTCTCTTTAAATCCTGCGGAAGATTCCAGGGAAGTTTATTGTTCACACCAATAACTCTATTACGGTCATGAGCAACAATGATAGATAACATAAACGCTCCTCTTGAAAAATTTTATCTTTAAATAGAATAACAAATTATCATGGTTTTGAAAAAAGAAAAAAGCTGACATTGATGTCAGCTTTAAAAGATTTCAGATATTTATAAGTTATTTACCAAAAAAGAAGTACTTTTTTCTTATTTATTGTCTAAGTACTTTCCTCATCCAAATAATTATCTGGATTTGTTTTATCGGTGTCTACTTCAATAACATCTACTTTTTTTATTTGACTTTTTAGTATGTCTTTAAGGACATCTTGTGCCATCTCTAAAATTGAAATAGATTCATAGATATTTGGTTCTTCCTCTTCCTTTAATTCAATTTCAACACTTTCATCGATGTCATTCAATTGAACTGATTTAGTGAAGATAGAATTTAAATCTAAAGTAGAGTCTGGATTGGAGACAGAATCCATTAAATTTTTAATTAACACATCTGGATCCTGTGTCAAATCAAATAACGTGAAATTTGTTGACTGGTTTGATACAGGCTCAATGATTTCAAAATTTAATTTCTCCGGTTTTTTTTCATTTTCCTTTTTTTCTTTATACTCTTCAATTGCTTGTTCTTCTAGTACATTTTTAGTTTCATTTTTATTTAATTTATCTCGATTTGGTTTTCTGTAATGGAAAACCGTTTGCATTTTAGGTTGCTCTGCACTAAAACTTGGTTGCTTGATGTTGATGAGAGGCTGATCTTTTTTATGGCTAACCATTTAACTCCCCCACTTCTTTTACTATAAAGTGATGGGTGCCGATAAGTGAAACTCCCATCAACTAAAGGATATGCAGAAGGAATTTAATTTACAATCCCCGTACTATGATTTTAAAAAATTTTTGATCCATTAAATTATCGAAATAAACCCAAAGTGAACTTTCGAAGTTTTTCGAGCGGAAACATTAAAACCTAATCGTTTAAATAAAGGGCTTTGATAATGTGCTTTTAGTACCACTCGTTTTCGAGCAACTCTAATTGCATGTTCAAGGATATCCTTTGTTAATTCCACATCAAACGCAAAATTTTTCAAGCTATTTAACGCACTGCTTTCATCAATCGTTAGTTCAAACATGGGATCAAAATAAACAATATCAAAACTTTTATCAGGGGCATTTTTTAAGAATTTTTGATAATCCTCATTTAAACATTTAATTCGACTTAGTGCATTCTTCATTTCTTCAAAATCACACTCATATTCTACAAGACGTTGTTTTAAAATGTATGCCCAAATTGGATTCATTTCTAATCCTGTCACACTACCACCATTACCAACCATATGCGCAGCAATAATGGCATCCGAAGCAAAACCTAAGGTACAGTCAAGTACTTGATCTCCAGGAGCTATCATAGCAGCACTGAGGAATGTGTCTTCTTCACCTTTTAGTATTCTTTTTAATCTAACTTGAGCAAGATTGGGGTGAAAGAAAACTGACTGCCCTGTATGAAAGGAATACAAAACAAGATCATTCCCAACAACTAGGCAATCAGATTGATAACGATTCATTAATTTTTTTATTGTAATACGGTTTCGAACAACAAAAGAAAGATTTAATTCCCTTGCCACTAACCTTGCCTTTTCGTTAAAAACTTCATTTGTTCTTTCAATAGTTGTTACAAACATTTTTTCACCAAAAAATTACAACAGTTTCTCTATTTCACTTTTAATTGCTTCAGGTTTGGTAGTAGGAGCAAAGCGTTTCACAACTTTGCCATTTCGGTCAACAAGAAACTTTGTAAAATTCCATTTGATTTTTGAACCTAGAATACCAGATTTTTTACTTTTTAGATAAGCAAAAAGCGGATGAGTCTGTTCTCCATTGACGTCAATTTTCGAGAAAATTGGAAAAGTAACGCCGTAGTTAATTTTACAAAAGCTTGTTGTTTCTTTAATATCATTGAATTCTTGTTTAGCAAATTGATCACACGGAAAACCTAGTATAGTAAATTTTTGGTCTTTATACTCATCATAAAGTTTTTGAAGACCATCAAATTGTGGTGTAAGACCACATTTACTAGCAGTATTAACAATTAATAGCACATTATCTTTATATTCGGACAGCTTTACTTCTTGTCCATTCGTTTTTTTTACATCTATTGTATATAAACTCATGTTTTCACCTCAAAATTAGTATACAATTTAATCATGACTTTAATATGAACTTTCAGTACTAACAGGTGGTGTGATCTTTCTTGGTAATTGTATATTTTGATGGTGCCAGCAAAGGCAGTCCCGGGGCGAGTGCAATCGGAGTTTTTATTAATAATCACGGTAGTGTTCAAACATTTAAAAGTTCGATTGGTGTAATGACAAATCACGAAGCTGAGTGGAAAGCATTTATTAAAGCTTTAGAGATATGCGTTGAAAATAACTACACAGAAGCTTTATTTCATAGCGATTCCAAAATCATTGTAGACTCTGTTGAAAAAAATTATGTAAAAAGTGAACTTTTTAAAATGGATTTAGGAATGTCGCTTAACCTAATTAAAAAATTCGATCAGTTTTTTTTGAAATGGATTCCTTCAAAAGAAAACAAAGCAGATCCCCTCGCCAGAGAGGCTCTGCATCTTTGAATCTTATCCATTTTCATTTTTGGAATCTTTTTTTGAAAATCTGGTGTTTTTGCTATTTAAAATTATTATTTCACGCATTTCATCGTTATTGCATTTCTCGCATTTTTTATCATGTTTTTGCATGACTAAACATTTTGTACAATAAAATAACCTCATGTTGCATTTTCCTTTTCATCTTAATTCAATGATTATATGCAACAGTTTAAAAAAGTTTACAATATGAAAACTTGTCTTATTATAAATGGGCTAGTTTCTAAAAATATACTCTGTCAAAGCAGTACCGTTATTAAACAGAGCCCAATTATAGATCTAGTTATGTTCTTGGTTTTTTGACGCCCCAATATTGATAGAAATTCGTTTGAATAAATCCATTAAATAGCTTGCGTTTTTTTGTGGCTTTTTTACCATAGTGTTCTTCAAAATCTTCTAAAGATGTAATCATGTATATTGACCATGTATCCAAGCATTTATATGTTTTCCCAAGGTCTTTATAAAGATTAGCAACCTTTTCACGGTCATCCAAACGTTCACCATATGGTGGATTTCCTAAAATAACGCCATTTTCCTTGTTTGTTGTAAAATCCTTAGCTTGCATTTGCTTAAATTGTATTACCTCTGCTAAACCAGCTTCCGCTGCATTTATCTTAGCAATTTCTATCATACGATGATCGATATCGCAAGCAAGAATATCTAATTCTTGATCATAATTTGCTAAACTGTCTGCTTCATCACGAGCCTTTTCCCAAATATCCGGAGAAAACCAATTCCATGTTTCAGAAACAAAATCACGATTAAATCCTGGTGCTATATTTTGACCAATCATCGCAGCTTCAATAGCGATTGTTCCTGATCCACAAAATGGATCAACAAAAGGACGACTTGGGCTCCATTTTGTTAATAAAACAAGTGCTGCAGCCAAAGTTTCTTTTAAAGGTGCTTCCCCTTGTTCAACTCGAAATCCACGTTTATGTAATCCTGCTCCGGTTGTATCAATCGTTAGTGAAACAACGTCTTTTAAAATTGCTACCTCTATTTTGTACAGGCCACCTGTTTCAGGCAACATTCCTTCTTTGTTATGAGCCATTTTTAAACGTTCAACAATAGCTTTCTTAACAATGGCTTGACAATCAGGAACACTGAATAACGTTGATTTAATGGATTTTCCCGATACTGGGAATTCTCCATTTTCTTCAATGAAATTTTCCCAAGGAAGCGCCTTAGTTTTCTCAAAAAGTTCATCAAATGTCTTAGCTGTGAAATCCCCGACTAGAATTTTTACGCGATCCGCAGTACGTAGCCATAGATTTGCTTTTGCAATCGCAGTCTCGTCCCCTTTGAAGGTAATTCTTGCGTTGTCAACTTTACAGTCATATCCTAACGCCCTTACTTCATCTGCTACGATTGATTCTAATCCCATAGCTGCTGTAGCAATTAATGTAAATTCCATAATCAATTCTCTTTTCTTTTTATACCTATTTTATTGATTGAACAAAAATCTTCTCAAAATCGGTTTTCATTTTATCTTTACCTTTTAATTGAAGATGTATATCTTTTAATGCCTCACAATTTTTCTTTGTTTGAAGCCATAGCTTTAAATATCCATTTTCGCCATATTTTTCTTCAATATGCTGATACGTTCTTTCAAAATGGTCTTCTTTACTTAGTTCTGGATAATGTTTTAATCCAAACTGAATGGTTCTAAAAAGGATTGTGTTGTAGTCAATCAAACGGTCTGCTTCTGCAACAATCATACCATATAGACTTCTAGGGGCTGTTTTATTGGATGCACGATGATCCTCAACAGCTTCTTTCATCTGTTCAAGTTGTTCGTTATTAAACCACTGCTTTAACTTCTGGTCCTCTATAAGTAACTTACCTGAATTTATCTCATGTTTTTCTCTTCCAAACTGGAGTCCCAAATCATGGTAGGCTGCAATCACATAAACCATTTCCATATCTACAGGATATTCCTTAGCTATTTCAAGGCTTTGGTCAATAACTATCCTTGCATGATCTATCTGATGTGCTTTATCGAATTGTGAATAAGTTGGAAGAATAGTATTTTCTATATATTTTTGTATTTCTTTTCTAATATTCATCTAAAAATCTCTTTCGATTTACAGAGTATAAACAAAAAAAATGCCCTCAATCAATTGAAAGCAATTAAAGATTTGAAGGTTAACGTCTTATAAGCCATGTTCTGTTCCATTGCACTACATTCGGCTACGCCTCGTGCTTTGGTGATAATCATCTATCTTCAGATTGCTCTGACCTTCCCGCCATTTAATTCTTTTAGGAAGATTCCCCTACCAATTTTGGGTTTCTAACTGCCCTAGCTTATGACTTCACTAGGCACGAACACTACTGCCATCTCAGGACAGTGCGAGCATGGACTTTCCTCAACGCATTCTAGATGCGCAGCAATTATCCAGACGTTAATTCAATTATAAATCATAAATCAACTTTTTTATTCAAAAAGTTTATTTCCAAATACTGCCTTTTCAAGATTCGAAATACGTTTTAAAATATCGTAATTTGTTGCAGAGCCTATTTGGCTTGATGAAGTATTTACTGTAACACGAGATTTTAACTCTTGAGAAACATCAGCAGATTTTGCATCACTAATTTGCTTCTTTAGCTTAGTATTTTCTATAGTTAAACGCTCAACTTCCATTCTAAAAACTTCATAATCTTTAATTATTAAATCTAAGAATTCATCAACTTCTTCTTTTTTATATCCATTAAGACCTGTTTTAAAATCTTTTTCAATTATATCTTTTTCGGTTAATTGAATTCCTAACATCCTGTTCACTCCTAAATTTAGTGCATTATCTTATTTTTTCAAAAAAAGTCTTAAATGTCAATTTAGTTTTTTTGCAGACATTGATGTTAGCTTATTTTAATTTAATAATTTATTTTTTAATATAAAAAAGCACCCGAAGGTGCTTTTATTAAAAAACTAACAGCCTCTAATAGTTGGATAAGGATTCCCAAAATAAGACTGTTGAGTAACTGCATTATTGTAAGCTTGAACTTGATGCGGGAAATAATGCTGGTTTTGGTAAACATGTGTTGTTAAAACAGTTTCATTCACTGGGTGGATGTGAGGAACTATATGTGTGAATGTATTATGCTTTACATAATTAATTGGAGGATGACAGACTGGCGGGCAACAATTTGTAGCACAACAGCCTGGAACTGGAATCATCGGACGAGGACAACTAGGATGCATCGAAATTCTCCTTTCTTTATTTCGAATTCATTTATAGAATATGTGATTTTCTAGTTCATTGTACTAGTAACAAAGCCCATATGTATAAGGAATCAAAAACAATTTATTCAAGAAAAGTACCCCTTTTTATGTCCATTGCATATTTTATTTTGATAAATTCAAGGGGTGATACGATGACCACTGAGAAAAAGAATGATTTAATGGATCAGTTCCACACTTTTACAAAGAATATGGATGAAATTGTTAAAAAAAAGTTTGGCAACGGGCTCTTTCAATCCATTGAAAATTTTATGCAAAATATTTCTCTATCCAGCGACATGCAAGTTGAATGGGTAGAAACAGATTCTGAATTTCTTTTAAAGGCTAAAATAGCTGGAGTTCCAAAGGAAAGTATTGCAATTGATTTACTTGGAAATCAAATTAAAATATCCTATTTTTTGGATAATGAAGACTCGAAAAAACACGTTTCAAAATGTTTCAATTTTCACTATCCTGTTGAAGAGGAAAAAATTGAAGCCTCCCATAAGGATGGATTACTTACTATTAAAATACCTAAATCTAAAAAGAAAAATATACAAATAAAATAAGCTGCCTTATGGCAGTTTTTATTTTATTGAATTTTTTATCATAACTATTTAAACATCTAAGTCTTGAAAATTCCGCTTAAACCTTTAATAATACCTGAAACTTGACTTACGGCATTAACCATTTGCCCTGCAGTATTCATCATTTTATTGATATCCACAGATCCATTTTGAGACTTAAATTGATTTAAAACGTTACTGAATCCTGAGTTTTGATTATTCATCATTGCATTTGGCTGTAAAGGCTGTTGGAAATAAGGATTCACTTGAAATGGGTTAGGTTGAATTCCCTGCTGTACTTGACCATTCGGATAATATCCTTGTCCTGACCATCCTTGTTGATAGGGTTGAAACGTATTTGCATATTGTCCACCATTTGGATAGAGAGCATTTTGAGATTGTCCATTAAACGAGGAATTGTAATAATTAGAATCCACTGCGAGTGGGTTTCCATAGAATGGTTGAGTAACTGGATCTCTTGGTTGAGCATATGAATTATTTTGATACTGCCAATCTGATTTTATTGGTGTCTCATTCAAATAATTATCTGAGAAATTAAATTGCGTCTCATTCAAATAATTATTTGAATACTGTTCATCCATACTCAACTGGCGAAAATCAGCTTGATTCTCATTTAATGGATAATATTGAAAACTTGGCTGTGGAGTATGATAAGGGGCATTAATCCAATGGTTACTACGATTTCTTTTCTTATTAAGAAATTTATCTATAATCCCCATATTCTTCCAACCTCACTTTAATGACCAATATATAATTCGTTTTAGTATATGGAAAGATATCAAAATAGGTGCTTATCACTAATCAAAAAATGAAGCCCAATACAAGAACTGAGCGTAATATTGTAAAGAATGCTAAAATGTATGGTAATGAACGATTGACAAACAGTCACCCAATATATTGTAAGTGAGGCAATTGCATGGCTATAAATTACCCTAATGGCAAACAATTCTTAATCAAAACAAAAATAGGAAAAAATGATAACTCAAAACCAATTAAAAAGGTAAATTACTCAAATCGCGGGATGTCGTTGGAAGACTTTTTAAACGAAACAAACATTTACTACATGGAACATAGAATCGCTTTGATCCATAAAAAGCCAACTCCGATACAAGTCGTAAAAGTAGATTACCCTCAAAGAAGTGCAGCAGTAATTAAAGAAGCTTATTACAAACTAGCTTCTACGACTGATTACAATGGGGTATTTAAAGGAAAATATATAGATTTTGAGGCGAAAGAGACAAATCAGCAGTCCTTCCCTCTCAAAAATATGCATGAACATCAAATCAAACATATGAAACAAGTAGTAGAACATGGAGGAATTGCTTTTGCACTAATCTATTTTACGAGTTTCGAAGAAATTTATTTGATTCCTGCGGATAGAATGATAGTGTTTTGGGAAAGAATGATTTCAGGGGGCAGAAAGTCTGTTACGAGAACAGAATTCGCTGCAAATGGTAGTCTTATTAAACTAGGTTTTTTACCCAGAATAGATTACCTAAAAGAAATAAATCATATGTTTTTTGAAGGTTGAGGGCTGATTTAAATGACTGATCAAATAAAGTCTCGAATTGCAAGACGACAAACAAAGAAAAAAATCAAAGGTAAATATAAAAAATGGAAAATAGCCATATATTCTATACTCACAGTTTTTGTAGTAGTTGGAGCTGTAGTACTTGGCATTTTTATAAAATGGATCGGAGAAGCACCAAACCTGAATGTGGCTCGTCTAAAAGATCCAATTGCCTCGAAAATCCTTGATAAAAATGGAGAAGTGTATACCGAAGTTGGTGCTCAAGATAGAATCTACACAAAATATAATGAAATACCTAAATTAGTAGAAAACGCCCTGTTAGCTACGGAAGACTCGCGTTTTTACAAGCATCATGGAATTGATATTATTCGTTTAGGTGGCGCAGTAATTAGTAATATTACAGATGGTTTTGGTTCGCAAGGCGGAAGTACTTTAACGCAACAAGTAATAAAAATGTCCTTCCTAACGTATGAAAAAACACCAAGACGTAAAGTACAAGAAATGTATATGGCATATAATCTTGAAAACAAATATACAAAACATCAAATCTTAGAAATGTATTTTAATAAAGTAAATATGTCTGAGTACTCTTATGGGATTGGAACAGCATCACAAACATATTTTAGTAAACCTCTAAAAGAACTTGATTTAGTAGAAGCGGCCTTTCTTGTAGGGATGCCACAAAGTCCAAATCGCTATAACCCTTACGTAAATCCGGATTTAGCAAATAAAAGAAAAAATACGGTATTACACTTGATGAATTTGCACGGTTATATTACTGAAAAGGAAATGAAAGAAGCCCAAAAAGTAGATATAACAACTAGATTAGTGGCAAGAAATTCTTCCCCCAAAAATGCAAGACAAGTGAATGCCATTGTTGACCAAGTAATTAACGAAGTTTCAGCACTAGGAGATTACGATATTTACAGTGATGGACTAACAATCTATACAACAATTGACCCTGATGCTCAAGATTTGGTTGAGAAGATTTTAGAAACTGATGAATATGTTAAGTTCCCAACAGAACAGGAAAATCCACTTCAAACTGGTGTTGTTTTATTAGATACTGCAACTGGCGAAGTAAGAGCAATTGGTGGTTGGAGAAAATCAAATGTAGTTCGCGGATTTAACTATGCAACTGATTTAAAAACTCGCCAACCAGGGTCAACAATTAAACCAATCTTGGATTATGGTCCAGCATTAGAGTATCTAAAATGGTCTACCTACCAGCAAATTGTTGATGAACCTTACAAGTATTCAGATGGGACGCCTCTTAAAAATTCAGATAATAAGTACAGTGGCAATATTTCAATTCGTTATGCAATACAAAGATCAAAAAATGTTCCTGCTGTAAAAACATTTCAAAAAGTTGGAATTGAAAAAGCACATGGATTTGCAAAAACATTGGGTATTACTCTTGATGAACAAATCTACGAAGCAGCTGCTATAGGTGGAGTTGTAAATGGCCCATCTCCTTTCAAATTGGCAGGTGCTTATGCGGCTTTTGGAAATAACGGTATTTACAATGCGCCACATACCGTAACGAAAATAGTAACAATGGATTCAAACAAAACAATTGATTTGAAACCAAAATCTATTGTTGCTATGAAGCCTTCTACAGCCTACATGATTACAGATATGTTAAAAACTGTTGTACAATCACCAGGTACAGGGGTTAGCGGTAATGTTCCAGGCTTACCTATGGCAGCAAAAACCGGAACAACAAATTATAGTGAAGATGAAATTACTAAGAATAAAAATTTAAAGGGTAAATCTCCAGACTCATGGTATGTTGGATATACATCAAAGTATACATCTGCTGTTTGGGTAGGTTATGGTAATAGAAACACACCAATTACGAATACATCAATTGCAGCTCAAATTAGCAAAGCTTTATTAGGAACCATTTCTAAAAATATTGAAACACCTGATTTTAAAATGCCAAATACAGTTGTAAGGTTACCTGTTATAAAGGGCTCGAACCCTCTTAAAGTTGGTACTGATCTAACTCCTAAAGACTTAGTAAGTTATGAGTTATTTGTAAAAGGTACAGAACCTGCAGTTACAGAAGAATTTAATCCAAAACTGGAATTTACAAATCCAAAGGCTGAGTTGGACACGGCAACAAACCAAGTAGTATTAACATGGGATGTAACCAATGTTGGCTCAAAAAAACCTGAATTTAACATAACATACACTATTGATAATGGTTCACCCCAATCATTACCAAAAACGACTGAAAAAATTATTGAGATAGATAAACCTAAACCTGGATCTGTTTATAAGTTTACTATTTCAACATCAGATGGCCAAAGCACCGCAACAGTATCTTTTACCGTTCCAGAAAATAACACAGTTCCAAGCGGCGAAGATCAACAAAATCAAGAAACAACAGGTACGCCAGCACCAACCACTCAATAAATACAAAAAAGCTGCAAGTTAAGCTCCATTACTGGAGTTATACATGCAGCTTTTAATTTTAAATAAATTCTGACATTAGTTTTTCAAAGTGTTCTTGTTCTAATTGTAGATTAGCTTCTGTCAAAGGTTTATCAGAATATCCTTTGATTAATTCCTGGTAAGAGGGTCTTTCCTTATTTTGATAAATAAGTCCAGTAACAAGTCCTCTATTTTTCATTAATGTCTTCATTGCTAAATTGACATTACTTGAATCGTAACCTTCTATATCTTCAACCTTAACAAGATTTTCTTTAAACCAATCATAGGTGTTGATTTTATTATATGTAACACATGGGCTAAAAACATTAATTAATGAAAATCCTTTATGTGCAATGCCGGCTTCAATAATTGCTGTAAGACCTTTTAAATCACTAGAAAAACTCTGTCCAACAAATGTAGCTCCTACAGTTAGTGCCATTTCCATTGCAGAAATCGATTGTTCTATTGATCCCTTTGGGGTGGATTTGGTTACAAAACCTGCATCAGATCGTGGAGACGTTTGTCCTTTTGTTAATCCGTATATATGATTATCCATTACGATGTATGTGACATCTATATTACGGCGAATGGCATGTACAGTATGGCCAGTTCCAATTGCAAATCCATCGCCATCACCTCCAGATGCTATAACAGTTAACTCTTTATTTGCCATCTTTAACCCCTGGGCTACTGGCAATGCTCTTCCGTGGATGGAATGAAATCCATAGGAATTTACATACCCTGAAATTCTTCCGGAGCATCCAATGCCAGAAATGATTGCTAATTGCTCTGGTTCTATTCCACTATTTGCAACCGCACGTTGAATAGCAGATAAAACAGAAAAGTCACCACAACCAGGGCACCAATTTGGTTTTACATCATTTCGAAAATCATTTAAGGTAGCCATTACATCATCTCCTTACTCTTCGAATAAACTTCTTCAGGTAGGAATGGATTTCCATCATATCTAAGCATACTAACTATTTTATTTGTATGGCCAACATTCATTTTAATAATATTTGCTAATTGTGCTGTTGCATTATTTTCAACAACAATGACCTTCTTAGCGCTTTCAATTAACGGGGTGATACTTTCTGATGGAAACGGATGTACCAAACGAATATGGGCATGATTTACCTTTACCCCTTCTCTATTTAGCTTTTCCATCGCTTCTTCAATAGCACCTCTTGTTGAATTAAAACCAACAAATAAAATATCTGCTTTTTCATGTGGTGTATGTATATGTACAGCGTTTGGCATTTTTAAACTATTTAACTTCCGCATACGCTTATTCATTTGAGTGATACGATTTTTTGTTGATTCGCTTGGACGACCTGTTTGATCATGTTCAACACCGGTAACATGGTGTATTCCATTCTTCATTCCTGGAATAACCCGAGGGGATATTCCATCTTCATTCTCTTCATATCTTTTGAACAACGCTTTCCCTTCGCGTTCTGGAATTGGTTGGTCTACCAATTTTCCTCGTCGGATAAGGACTTTATTCAAATCAAGTATTTCTATAGTTTGTTTGCCTAATGAAAGTTGCAAATCCGTTAATAAGATAACTGGACATTGATATTCCTCAGCTAGATTAAACGCTTCGGCAGCATCATAAAAAGCTTCTTCGGCTGTACTTGGAGCTAATACAATTTTAGGTATTTCACCATGTGTACCATAAATCATCGCCATTAAATCTGATTGTTCTTGCTTCGTAGGTAGACCTGTAGACGGACCACCCCGTTGTACATTAACAATTACTAAAGGAGTTTCTGTCATTCCTGCTAATCCAATGGACTCCATCATTAATGAAAGCCCTGGACCAGAAGATGAAGTTAACGAACGAACGCCGCCATAATTAGCTCCTATAGCCATTGCACATGCTGAGATTTCATCTTCCGTTTGAATAACGGTTCCGCCAACCTCAGGTAGGCGTTTGATTAAATATTCCATAATTTCTGTTGCAGGAGTTATTGGATATGCTGCCATAAAACGAGCACCACCTGCCATACACCCCATTGCAATTGCATCATTTCCAATCATGAATAATCTTTTTTTACCATCAGCTTTTTCTAATTGAAGCCCAAAATTTTTCTTATGTAAAAGTTCGTTAACGAAGTTCAGTCCAGATTCTACGGCTTCAATATTTTTTTGAACAACAGACTCCCCTTTTCTTTCAAAAAGTTCTTTTACAACTTCTGAAAATATAGACTTGTCCAAATTCATGAGAGCAGCTGATGCTCCTATTGCTACCATATTTTTCATTAAGGATGTTCCAAGTTCAGTTGCGATTTGAGTAAATGGAACCACCAAAAGTGTAGCTTCACAGTTTTCAGGAAGAACGGGATTAAATTTTGCATCTGCTAAAATCATTCCATTTGATTGTAGCTCATGGCTGTTTAAATCTATTGTTTCTTGATCAAAAGCAACTAAAATATCTAAGTTTTTTGATATTGAACGGATTTCAGATGTACTTACTCGAATTTTATTATTCGTATGCCCACCCTTAATACGTGAAGAAAAATGCCTATACCCATATAGAAAATAACCTAGACGATTTAGCGCAATACAGAAAATTTCTCCTGTACTCTCTATCCCTTCGCCTTGCTGTCCGCCTACTTTCCATGACAATTGTTTTAGCATTTTGACACCTCAGTTAAGCCATCAGGCCTTATCTCTATCTTTTTGCAATCCATTGTTAAATGTTCCTAGTTTATGTCCAGAAACCACAAAACGAACAGCTAAAATGTAGTGTTCGTTTTAATGATACTGTTTTGCCAGTATTATATCAATTATAAAAATAAAGTTCTAAGATATTTATAAGCCAGTACGGGCCAATTTTTTTGCAAAATTATCGTACATAAATCCTCTAACTTCCGATTCACTATAGTACTTTAATAATTCATTAACCAAATTAGGAAAGTCACTTGGATTTTTCAAATACATCGGTAGCATTTCTGTTCCGTCAAAATCTGAGCCAATTCCAATATGCTCTACTCCACCCAATTCACAAAAATGCTCAATATGACGAATAACATCTGAAATTTGACTATTTGATTTTTCTGTCAAGAATGGCGTATGAAAATTTATTCCAACAACACCCTTTCGTTCAACAAGAGCTTTGAATTGCTCATCTGTTACATTTCGAGGGTGGGGTGTTAGAGCCCGCGAATTAGAATGTGAAGCAATTGGAAAATCTGCAAGTTCAATAACATCCCAAAATCCTCTATCTGATAGATGGGAAACATCACACCAAATCTTATTTTCATTTAAAACTTCAATAATTCCCCTTCCAAATAAACTGAGTCCTGCTCCTCGTGGCTCCATTGCGCCATCTGCTACTAAATTAGCAAAATTCCAAGTTAGGCCAACGGATCTGACGCCCATTCTTAACAGTGTTTGAAGTTTGAGTATATCTTGATCAATACAATCACACCCTTCAAGTGCTAACATGGCTCCAATTTCATTATCTTCAAGCTTTTGAATATCTTCATGAGTTACAACTTGTTTTAATCCAGCTTCTTTAATGACTTTTTCAAAAAAGAGGTTGGCTTGGGATAACGCTGCTTCAAATCTCATCGAAGGATGAATATTGGTAGGAATATATATAGCAAATGTCTGAACTTTAACACAGCCTTCTTGTAACGACTTTAAAGTAACTTGCAAATTATCATTATCGCTTAAAAAATTGTTCGTTTTATTTTCAAAGAGTTTACTAAGCAGATCACAATGAGCATCAAAAACCTTCAAATTAAATGCACTCCTAATTTGATGTAATTTATCCTAAAAAGAAAAAATCTCATATACGTAGTTTTATTACACCTTAAATTCAGATCTTATTAAAATCTAAAATTTAGAATAACAAAACAAGTATACAAGATTTCTAGTCAATAAAATTTAATTATCTTGGTTCAACAATCAGTTTAATTGCTGTACGCTCTTCACCGTCAATAAAAATATCGGTAAAAGCGGGTATGCAAATCAGATCGACACCACCAGGTGCAACAAAGCCACGTGCAATTGCAACTGCTTTTACAGCTTGATTAAGCGCCCCTGCCCCTATAGCTTGAATTTCTGCTCCACCACGTTCCCGTAATACACCAGCCAACGCACCAGCTACGGAATTTGGATTCGATCTTGAAGAAACCTTCAATACCTCCATTATTTTTCCCCCTCAACATTCTAAGAACATGCTTCAAATGTTTCATTATAATCAATGTTTACTTTAAAATTCTATTCGTGAAATCAAGAGTTAGACCAAGCCAATTAAATACTGTTTAGATAACTTCATTCATTTTTTAGAAAACAAACGGTTGGTCATCATTAATTAAGATTCGTTCTATTTTATTTGCCAATCCCGTTTTTTCGTTGATATCAATGATAACACCACTAAGAACAGCTCGTCCTATTGTAGTTACCTCAAATTTTTGTGGTAAATACGTAGTGAATCTTTTCAAAATAATATCCTTATCCATTCCAATAACGGAATCATACGGTCCAGTCATACCAACATCGGTAATCATTGCTGTTCCTTTTGGAAGAATTCGATTGTCAGCAGTTTGGATATGTGTGTGGGTTCCTAAAACTGCAGAAACTTTACCGTCTAAATACCACCCCATTGCTTGTTTTTCACTTGTAGCTTCCGCATGAAAATCAACAATAATATAAGATGTTCTCTTACTCACTTCTTTAATAATTCGATCTGCATGCTGAAACGGATCTTCACAAGGATTCATAAATGTTTTTCCAATTAAATTTACTACAGCAATTTCAAATTGGTTGTATTTTAAAAATTGAACACCCTTACCTGGCGTACCTTGAGGCAAATTTTCAGGTCGAACAAGGTATTTCGCGTCATCAATAAAATCAAAAATCTCTCGATTGTCCCAAACATGATTTCCCATCGTAATAGCATGAACACCATTTTTTAAAAATTCTCGATATATTTTCTCTGTAATGCCTTTCCCAGATGCAGAATTTTCACCATTCACGATGATAATCTGCGGTGCATACTTTTCTTTAAGTTTTGGCAGATTCTCATACAGGGTTTCACGCCCTAGAGATCCAACAACATCACCTATAAATAAAATTCTCATTTCTATACCCCAAAAATCTGCAATAAACTATCAAACATGTGTAGTTCCATTTTCTTTTCATGCCTTTAAAACATATAAAAAACTTAGAAATTTTCCAAAAACTAAAATTTAATTAAGATTTTACCAAACATTAGTATATGATACTAGTTTTAAGCCTTCTATAAGAAATTCATTCGTCATTGTCTATTTATTTTTTTCATAAAGGCTCTGTTTAGGTTTAATGTTGATTTTTTAATCAGAACAGAAATGCCATGTTGTTAATTGGTAAAAATCAAATTTATCTACAGCAAATTTGAACAGAGCCTTCATTAAAGATAAAAAAACAAGAGAGTTTTCTCTTGTTTTTTAAAATTTTTTACTTTGCATATTCTACTGCACGAGTTTCTCGTATTACCGTTACTTTAATATGACCTGGATACTCTAATTCATCTTCGATACGTTTACGAATATCTCGCGCAAGTCGATGAGCTTCTAAATCATCAATTGCATCAGGGCGAACAACAATACGTACTTCACGTCCAGCCTGAATTGCAAAAGATTTTTCAACGCCTTCAAATGAATCTGAAATATCTTCAAGTTTTTCTAAACGACGAATATAATTCTCAAGTGTTTCACTTCTTGCGCCAGGTCGTGCAGCTGATAAAGCATCTGCTGCAGCAACAACTACTGAGATGATTGATGTTGGTTCAACGTCTCCGTGATGTGAAGCGATTGCATTACGAATAATTTCGTTTTCTTTGTACTTAGCTGCTAATTCAGCACCAATTTCAACATGGCTTCCTTGAACTTCATGGTTTATTGCTTTCCCTATGTCATGCAATAACCCAGCTCGTTTCGCAATATTGACATCAAGTCCTAATTCACCAGCCATTAATCCGGCTAATTGAGCCACTTCTATTGAATGATTTAATACATTTTGTCCATAACTTGTACGGTACTTTAATCGACCTAAAATCTTAATCAAATCAGGATGAATACCATGTACACCAACATCAAATGTAGCTTGTTCGCCCACTTCACGGATGTACTCATCCACCTCACGGCGTGATTTGTCAACCATCTCTTCAATTCGTGCAGGATGGATTCGTCCATCTTGAACTAATTTATCAAGTGCTAGTCGAGCAATCTCTCGTCTAATTGGATCGAAACCAGATAGTATTACTGCTTCTGGTGTATCATCGATGATTAAATCAATTCCAGTTAGTGTTTCTAAGGTACGAATATTACGGCCCTCACGACCTATAATCCTACCTTTCATCTCATCATTTGGTAAATTTACAACTGACACAGTCGTTTCAGCAACATGATCTGCAGCACAACGTTGAATTGCAGTTGACAAAATTTCTTTTGCCTTCTTATCGCCTTCTTCTTTTGCACGAGTCTCAGCTTCTTTAACCATTACAGCTATATCGTGTGAAAGCTCTTCTTCAATTTTGTTTAAAATATAAGTTTTTGCTTCTTCACGAGTCAAGCCGGAAATTTGATGCATTTTTTCTTCTTGTGCATGCACAAGCTCTTCCGCTTTGCTCTTTAGTGTTTGAACTTCCAGTTGTTTAGAAATGAGTTCCATTTCTTTATCCACTAAATTTGTTTCACGTTTATCAAGGCCTTCCCCCTTACGATCAAGGTGTTCCTCTTTTTGTAATAAACGTTGCTCTTGTTTTTGAACTTCAGCACGACGTTCTTTAACGTCTTTCTCAGCATCATTACGCAATTTATAAATTTCGTCTTTTGCTTCTAAAAGTGCTTCTTTTCTTAAAGAATCAGCTTCTTTTTGTGCATCTTCGATAATACGTATGGCTGCATTTTGTGCACCACCAATTTTCGATTCAGCAATGGATTTTCTCATTAATACACCAATTACTAGTCCAATAATTAGCGCTGCAAAAGCGGAGATGATGATTTCAATGCCCATCAGACACCTCCAAAAATATCTTTTCTCTTTTTTTTCGGTTTTTAACCATTCAAATACTTTAATAATATAAAAATCTGTAATGGATATTTTATCCAATTACCCAACATAAAAGAAGATTATACAGACCTATTTTAAGTTATGCATCCAAAGAATGTCAAGAAAGCGTCAGATTATAATGGGTTAAAATATTTTAAAAATTCAATATTATCAAAAAAATAGGATTTTTAAATAAAAAAGCGCATCCAAAATCGATGCGCAAATCGTTCTTAACCTTCTAATCCTACACTATTTTCTACACTTTCATCTGAATCAATTCCGTAGGCTTCACGTATTTTGTTAGAAATATCTTGGAAAATTGCTGGATTTTCTTTTAGGAAAACTTTTGCATTTTCACGACCTTGACCTAGCTTATCACCATTGTATGAATACCAAGCACCACTTTTCAATACAATATCCATTGCACTGCCTAAGTCAAGTACTTCTCCTTCTTTAGAAATACCTTCACCATACATGATATCAACTTCAGCTACTTTAAATGGAGGAGCCACTTTATTTTTAACAACCTTAATCTTTGTTTTATTACCTACCATCTCATCACCAAGTTTTAACTGTTCACCTCTTCTAACTTCCAAACGCACAGATGCGTAGAATTTGAGGGCACGACCACCTGGTGTTACTTCTGGGTTTCCAAACATAACGCCAACTTTTTCACGAATTTGATTAATAAAGATAGCGAGAGTTTGTTGTTTGTTGATAGTACCAGAAAGTTTTCTCATCGCTTGTGACATTAAACGTGCTTGTAAACCAACGTGACTATCTCCCATATCTCCTTCAATTTCTGCTTTTGGTACTAGAGCAGCAACAGAGTCAACAACGATAATTTCAACAGCACCGCTTCGTACAAGAGCTTCAGCAATTTCCAGTGCTTGCTCTCCAGTGTCTGGTTGTGAAAGTAAAAGCTCATTAATATCTACACCTAGCTTTTGTGCATAAACAGGATCTAATGCATGTTCAGCATCTATGAAAGCTGCGATTCCACCTCTAGACTGAACTTCAGCAATTGCATGCAATGCAACAGTTGTTTTACCAGAGCTTTCTGGGCCGTAGATTTCAATAATACGTCCTCTAGGATATCCACCTACACCAAGTGCAGCATCTAGTGCAAGAGATCCACTGGAAACAGTAGCTACTCGGCGCTCTGTGTGTTCTCCTAGTTTCATGATCGAACCTTTACCAAATTGTTTTTCAATGTCCTTTAACGCTCTTTCAAGAGCAGCTTTGCGGTTGTCGTTCATTTCTATTCCTCCAAAATTAGTTCAACATGTATTTATAAATTCAGTGAAATTTGTTGAATTTCATAAATCGTTTCAAATCCCAAAATTATTATAACGTGTACTTTTTATAAAAACAAGAAAAAAATCGAACATTCATTCGTTTTTTTGGAACAGTTGAATGGTCGATTTTTTATATATGAGTTCTTTTTTTCGATAAAAAATAAGAATTCTCTGCTAGATTTTAATTTTCTCATCTTCTGAAACAATTATTTCAATTGTTGTATTAAAAGGTGATATGCGTTTTTAACACTTCGTATTCTATTTAAATCCCTATTATTTCCTAAAGTGAGGTGTATGGCGATTGATTCTTTTCCTAAAATAGAAATCCCAACATAAACAGTACCAACAGGCTTTCCTTCTAACTCTTCTGGACCCGCAACACCTGTAAAACTTATTCCAATATCGGTACCGAATTTTTCTCTAACACAATCAGCCATTTCAATTGCACATTCGTTACTTACGACCCCATGAGCCATTATTGTCGCTTCCCTTACATCAAGAATGGTGATTTTGGCCTCATTTGAATAGGTGACAACTCCACCTTTAAAAATGTTACTGGCACCAGGAATACTTGTGATTTCTTGTTGGAACAATCCGCCTGTAAGGCTTTCCGCAGCAGAAATTGTTAGGTTCTTCTCCTTTAATGTTAGAAAAACTTTCTCCAAAAGGGTGGTTTGATTATATCCGTAAAAAAAGTTACCTAATCTATTTTGAATTTGTTGTTCCGTTTTATCTAATAACGACTTTAGAAAATCATCATCAGATCCATTTGCAGTGAGTCGCAACGTTACTTCACCATCATTTGCTAATGGAGCGATTGTTGGATTGGTTTGTCCTTCCAACAAATCAAGAATTCGAGTTTCTAGCTCTGCTTCTCCAATACCAAAAAAACGTAAAACCCTTGAAACTATTTTACCCTTAGACTCTAGTAAATGATTTAAATAAGGAATTACACTTTCTATCACCATTGGTTCCATTTCACTTGGTGGCCCCGGTAAAAAAATATATGTTTTACTAGTATTTCTGTATGCAAATCCAGGTGCCATTCCATACTTATTTGTAAATACAGTTGATCCTTCAAAAACGGTTGCTTGTTTTTTGTTATTTTCAGTCATCAAACGATTTACTCGTTTAAAATAATCTTCAATACTTTTGAGAGCCTCATTAGAATAAACAAGTTTGCATGTTAAATACTCTGCAACTGTTTCCTTTGTCAGATCATCCTTCGTAGGTCCTAAACCTCCAGTAAAAATAATAATATCAGCTCTAGACTCAGCTATTTTTACAGCTGATAAAAGCCTTCCTGGATTATCTCCTACTACAGTATGAAAAAATATACTGATACCCATTTCAGCTAGTTTTTGAGATAAAAAACGGGCATTCGTATTCACGATCTGCCCTAGTAAAAGTTCTGATCCAACAGCAATAATTTCAGCGTTCATAGACAGAAACCTCTTATTAAATTATTTTGAGTTTAAAAATGCTTGACGGTTTACCCAGAAAACATCCCAACCTGACCATAGTGTAAAAATTAATGCGACATACATGGATATTTGGTCCATAGGTAAGTGAATTGCTTCAAACGGAACATTATTTAGCAAACAGATACAAACAGCAACAATTTGAACCCATGTTTTAATCTTACCCAACATAGCAGCAGCCACTACTTCACCTTCACCTGCAAGTACAAGGCGCATACCAGTTACTGCAAATTCTCTCGCGATAATTGCTGCGGTGATCCATGTTGAAGCTAAATGTAAATCTACCAGTACGATCAAAGCTGTACCAACCAATAATTTATCAGCTAATGGGTCTAAAAATTTCCCCAAATTCGTAACCAGGTTATTTTTTCGTGCAATATAACCATCAACCCAATCAGTTACTGAAGCTAGTATAAAGATAAGCGTCGCAATGAAATGTGAAATTTCTAGAGACATACCCCAGAAATCAAATGTACCCCAATCTGGTACTAACATAATAAACATAAAAATTGGAATTAATAAGATGCGTAAAACAGTAATTTTATTAGGTAAATTCATTTTTTTCCCCTTGATTCAGGACTAAGAACCAAACTTAATGGTAACTGTTTGTGTTACATTTCCCGTGTTATTTGCATTAAATGGAATCTCTTCTCCATTTATAAAAATTTGTGTCTCTACAGATTTACCAGTAACAATTGTTGCTTCTTGATTTCCAGCCAAATCAAATTCCTTGAATTCAGGCGCTTTAAGAATTCCTTGGAATAGCGATTCACTATTTTGTTTTTTTACGCTAATCCAAGCTGAACCTGTAGACGCAATTTTCAACATAAATTGACTAGCATTCTTTACTTCAAAAATAGAGCCGCGTGCATCAGTCGAAACTTGTGTCACGGTTTGTTTTGGTACTTCTACTGTTTTTTCTTCTTCTTTATTACCAGTGTTTTCTTCATTCTCTACTTTTTCTGTTTCGTTTTTCTTATCTTTATTTTTTGTATTCTCTTCAATAAACACTGGCCCAGAATCATCATTCTTAGTGTTTTTGTCTGTGCCATTAAAATCATATTTAGAAATAAGGAAGTAGATAAAAACAGAAACAGCAATGGTAAATAAAATTAAAACTATTTTAGGTAACACCTCTAACCATTTCGAATGGTTGATCGGTATTGATCTCTGGGTTTGAACACGAGAAAATGAAGTAACCTCTTCGCTCTTTTGACTACTTTGAAGTTGCATACCAAATTCATTGAGTAATGCCTCAACATTTAACCCAACTGCTTCTGCGTATAATTTGATAAATGCACGAACATAAAATTTTCCAGGGAGTAAATCAAAATCATTTTTCTCAATTGCAATCAAATATCTTTTTTGAATCTTGGTATGTTCCTGAAGTTCATCAAGAGACATGCCTTTCTCTTCTCTTGCTAGACTTAGGACTTGTCCAATGTTTTCCATTCTACACCTTCCTAATATGAAATTCTGCTCAATAGTCTGGATTTCCGTAAAACATTTGTTGAATGATTTCAACACTATCTATCATTTCATCAGGATAGTTTCGAAGTTCAATAATATAATCAAAATCCTCTATTTTCACGGATGAATTCTTACAAAAAAAATCAGGATGTTCAATCACTTTGACAGCATCAAGGGCCAAAATTTCTCTAACTAATTGTTTGTGGCGATCATTTCGGCTTTGACAAGATATGATACCATCAATGATAAAAACATTATTAGAATCAAACTCATCACGCATAAGTGACTCTCTTAAAGTTTGTTTGATCATTGTGGATGAAATAAAAATCCAGTGTTTGTTTGCACAAACACTTGCTGCAATAAGTGATTCTGTTTTCCCAGCACGAGCTGACCCTCTTATACCAATCAACCGATGTTTGTTTTCTTTTAAAAGTTCTGCTAGAAAATCTACTAGAATACCTAGTTCACTTCTTAAAAAACTAAATATACGTTTGTTTTCCTCATTATATTTTATGTACCGTCCATGACGAACTGCTAATCGATCTAGTAACTTCGCTTCACGTAATTTAATCAACTTTATATTTTCCATAAGTAATAAATTGGATTCTAAAGTTTCATAAATATCCGATTTATTACATTGAATCAATAGTCCTCGTCGATTGTTACTAACACCATTAATTGTATCAATATTTATTGATAAATTTCCTAATAAAGTAGAAATGTCTCCCAATATTCCTGGTTTATCATTTAAAATCTCATATTCTAAGTAATATTCCATATATGGTTTTAGTTATACTCCTCAATATGATAAGTAAAATATGAATCCATTTTCATTAAAAACGATTCCAACTTCATTAAAAGCATTGTAACTACACCGTTACCTTTTTTCACCATTATATAATCATAAAATAAATGTTTTTTAGATAAAAGAGTTTTTTAAAAAATTAATACAAAAAACCCCGAAATTACAATGAATTGTACAATAATTCTTATTTTGTATACCATCCACCATTAACACCGATGACTTGACCAGTAATGTAACTGGATTTATCGGATGAAAGGAATAAAATTACATCTGCAATTTCGTTTGGTTCACCAAGTCTTCCCATTGGGATCTCATCTGAAATATCATGTAGTTCTACAGTCGAAAATCTATTTAACATTTTAGTACGTATTGCTCCTGGAGAAACAGCATTTACTCGGATGCTAGAAGGCGCTAATTCTTTGCTTAAGGCTTTCACAAAGGAATTTTGTCCCCCTTTTAGAATGGAATAAAGAACCTCACATGAAGCACCGACTTCACCCCAAATAGATGTTACAAAAATAATAGATCCCGATTTTTGTGATACCATTTTAGGAACAAGAGATTTAACAAGCAAAAATGGTGTAGTCAACAGTTGTTGAATGAGCAGATTACTTTCTTCGTCTGTAATATCCGTTATTAACCCATAATGACTCTTTCCATCTGCAAAAACAAGAAGATCAATATCATGAATAGAATCCACGATTTTTTTATAACTAAAAGGTTGAGAAAAATCGGATTGAATTTTTACGACGGCTAAATTGTAATGTCTTAACTCTTCAATAAGAAAATCCATTGCAATTTCATTCTGATTATAATGTAGATATAAGTTATACCCTTCTTCAGCAAGTTTAAGTGCAATTGCCCTTCCAATATCCCCGCTAGCCCCTGTTACAAGTGCAAATCTTTTTCTTTCCATTATTTTTCCTCATTTTTCAAATTCTACTTAAAGAATTATAAAAGAAATTGAGTGGAATGCAAACAAATTAAGAAAAACTAATATATTTACTGTTCGTTCATTCACATAGCATGCAAATTTCATTAATGTGCCAAACATTTAAAAAACACATCATTTATAGGATTTAAGGCCTTAAAAATGATGTGTTTGCTTAAATGTTATTTAAATTAACGTTTACCCTTTACATAAGGAGTTCCAGAAGCTGCAGGTCCTTCTGCTTTGCCTATGAATCCTGCTAATGCAAAAATGGTTAAAACATATGGCAAAATGTACAAGACTACTTTTGGAAGTGTTTCAAAGAATGGGAGGTTGTTCCCAACTATACTTAGAATTTGTGCAAAGCCAAAGAATAATGCTGCTCCCATTGCACCAATCGGATGCCATTTCCCAAAGATCAATGCTGCTTTGCACCACCCAATCCGCCAAACATACCACTAATAAAAACAGCAATATAACGCATTCTTGTTACGTTGATACCCATTGTGTCAGCTGCCATTGGATGTTCTCCGACAGCACGTAGACGTAAACCAAACGCTGTTTTATAGATGATATACCAAGACACAAATGCTAGTAAAATTGCGATGACAGAAGTCCATGGAATTTCATGAAAAAACAACTTTCCTATAAATGGGATATCACTTAAAAAAGGAATACTATTTTTAGTTGAAAAATAATGTTTGATAACATCTGTTTGACCCTTATTGTAGAGAACACGAACAAAGAAAACTGCTCCGCCTAAAGCTAGCATATTTAATGCGACACCCGTAACGGTCTGGTCAGCTCTAAAAGATACAGCGGCAACTGCCAATAACAAGGCAAATATTCCACCAATGACAACTCCTACAATAAGTGCATACCAATGAGTCATGTTACCAAAAGTTTCTGAAAATTCAAGATTGAATACGATACTTGCTAACGCACCAATGATCATGATTCCTTCAAGTCCAATATTGACAACACCTGACTTTTCAGAAAAAACGCCTCCTAGTGCAGTGACAATAAGTGGTGCAGAATAAACTAACATAATCGGAACGATTGTTAATAATAATTCGTAAAAACTCAATTATTTCGCCCCCTTTGTGAAAATTTTATCGAGCAAGGTGCGAATCGAATAGTTAGAAGCAATAAAATAGATGATTAGTGCGATAACAACCGCAACTAATTCAGTTGGTACTTGAGAGTTATATGGCATGTTCAACGAACCAAATTGTAACCCACCAAATAGGAATGAAGCTAACACTACACCTAAAGCTGTATTAGCACCAATGAATGCTGTTGCAATACCCGTGAAACCTACGCCAGTGAAGCCACCTTTTACGGCAGCATATTGGAATGTACCCAATCCTTCCATTGCCCCAGCCACACCTGCAAAAGCTCCAGAGATTAACATTGCTAAAATAATATTTTTACTAACATTCATACCTGCATATTGTGATGCATGATGGTTAAATCCAACTGAGCGTAATTCATATCCCACTTTAGATTTTTCCAGTATAAACCAATAGATGAGCGCCGCAATCAAAGCAACTAAAATACCCCAATGCAACCTAGAGAAAGCAGTCCAATCTGAAAATTGTTTCCAAGAAAGCGAAGCCGTTTGGAATACTCTTTCAGATGTGTTTGTTCCACCACCTGCAGCCATTTTTTCTTGAATAAACCAATTAGTAACGTGTAATGCGATATAGTTCATCATGATGGTAACAACAACCTCATGTACACGTAAATACGCTTTTAAAATACCTGGGAGTAGCGCCCATAGAGCTCCACCAACTGCTGCAGCTAAAATTGCTAAAGGCAAATGTACAACTTTAGATAAACCTTCAAAATGAGTGCCTACATATACTGCTGCTGTCCAACCTACAATAAATTGTCCTTCAACACCAATATTAAAAAGTCCTGTTCTAAATGCAAAAGCTACTGCAAGACCGGACAAAATGAGTGGTGTGATTTTTACAATCGATTCTCCCATAAAGTAAGAATTGCTGAAAATTCCATTAAATAGTGATTGATAACCAAGAATAGCATCATAACCACAAAGGATCATTATAATGCCACCAACAAGGAATCCAAGAAGAATAGCAACAATGGGCACCAGAATACTTTTTAAAGTACTATTCATGAGCAGATTCCCCCTTTGGTTCCAATTTTTTACCAGCCATTAATAAACCGAGTTCTTGCTCAGTTGTCATTTTCGGATCAACGATATCAATTATATTTCCTTCATACATAACTGCAATTCGATCACTTACATTCATGATTTCTTCTAGTTCAAAAGACACAAGTAATACTGCCTTTCCTTTGTCTCTTTGCTCTATTAATCTATGGTGTATGTATTCAATTGCACCCACATCCAGTCCTCGAGTTGGTTGAGAAGCAATTAGAATACTTGGATTTCTATCAACTTCACGAGCAATAATAGCTTTTTGTTGGTTACCACCTGATAAAGATCGTGCTAATGCCTTTTCACTGGGTGTCCGAACATCAAATTCTTCTGCCAATTGCTTCGCTTTTTTATTTATTTCAGCAAAATTTAAAATCCCACTGCGGTTAAACGGTTTTTTATAGTACGTTTGTAGTACATAGTTTTCTGGCATCGGGAAATCTAAAACAAGACCATGCTTATGACGATCTGATGGAATATGACCCAATCCTATCTCTGTAATTTTACGTGGTTTAAGTTTCGATGTATCTCGACCATTAATTGTAATGACCCCAGAATCAACCTTACGCAAACCTGTTAATGCCTCTATAAGTTCAGATTGGCCGTTGCCATCAATACCAGCAATACCTACAATTTCTCCAGCTCTTACTGATAAACTAAAGTTTTTAACGGCTAAAAGACCACGATTGTCTTTTACGTTTAAGTTTTTAATTGTCAGTGTTTCTTCTGTTGGATTAGACTGGATTTTATCAGTTTTGAATGAAACTTCTCGACCGACCATTAAACTTGCAAGTTCGTTTTCATTTGTTTCTGCGGTAACAAGAGTTTTTATCCCTTTTCCTTTACGGATAACTGTAACTCTATCAGATACTTCCATAATTTCTTTAAGCTTATGAGTAATGATAATGATGGATTTACCTTCATTTACAAGGTTTTTCATAATTTGAATCAATTCAACAATTTCTTGAGGTGTCAAAACTGCTGTAGGCTCATCAAAAATTAGGATCTCAGCACCACGGTATAAAGTCTTAATAATTTCTACTCTTTGTTGCATCCCTACAGAAATGTTTGATACTTTGGCATTTGGATCAATATCAAGACCATAACTTACAGAAAGTTCTTTTAATTTCTTTATAGCAGATTTAATATCCACCATTGTGTTTTTTATCGGTTCTTTACCAAGAATAATATTTTCTGCTACTGTAAACGGAGGAACTAACATGAAATGCTGATGTACCATTCCTATTCCTAAATCATTTGCAACATTGGGATTTGAAATATTAACTTTTTTCCCTTTTACTCTGATTTCTCCTGCTTCAGGTTGATACAGTCCAAAAAGTACGTTCATTAAGGTTGATTTTCCTGCGCCATTTTCACCAAGAAGTGCATGGATTTCGCCCTTTTTCAGTTGAAGTGTAATATTGTCGTTTGCGACGAAATTTCCAAATTCTTTTCGAATATTTAGCATTTCTATTACATATTCCAAAAAAAAACCTCACTTTCAAAATTGAATGAAATGATTAAATTTGTCATTTAATAATATAATCTAGAATTAATATTTTACACATTTATGCTTTATTCGTATAGATTTATTTTATTTGATTATATGTAAAAAGAGGAATTTATCTTAGATAATCAAAAGATTTTATCCTTCCTTACCCAGGCAAAAGTTCTCTTATAAAATTCATAACTTGTAAACTAATTTACAGCAACCTATCAAATGGAATTTGTCAAAAATTGTCCCGTATTTAGTAGACATTATAAAGCAATAGCACTAGCAATTTTGTTTCTAAGACTCTTTAAGTTTTTAGAATCATATTAATTTGTATAATAGCAAAAAACGAGAGGACATGCCTCTCGTTTAGTAGTTATTTAATTATTGTAATTTATCTGGTACTTTAAGTGCTCCAGATTTGATTTGTTCAGTAACTTCTTTAACTTTTGCTAAGATATCAGGAGTTAAGTTGTCTTGAGTTGGAGCGATACCAACACCATCATTCTTTAAGTTAAATTCGTAAACTTTTCCGCCTTCAAACTTTCCATCTTTACCTGCATCAGCAACAGTTTTAACTGCTACGTCAACACGCTTCATCATTGAAGTTAGTGTTACATTTGTTTTACCATCTTTTAATAATCCTTCAGCAGCTTGGTCTTTATCAACACCAATTACCCAGATTTCTCTAGTTGGATCTGCTTCTTTAAGATTTTTAGCTTCAGTGAATACACCGTTACCTGAGTTACCAGCAGCATGATAAATTACATCGCAATTAGCTTTGTAAAGTGCGTTAGCAGCAGCTGTACCTTTTGCAGCATCAACAAAGTCACCAGTGTAAGTTACATCGATTTTGATTGTTGGGTCAATATGTTTAACCCCAGCTTCGAAACCAGCTTGGAATTTTTTGATTAGATCTAATTCCATACCACCAACGAAACCAACACGCTTTGTCTTAGTTTTCATAGCTGCAACAACACCTACAAGGAATGATCCTTCGTGCTCAGCAAATGTAAGAGATGCAACGTTTTTACCTTCAACAACTGAGTCAACAATTGCAAAGTTTGTGTTAGGGTTTTGAGCAGCAACTTCTTTAACAGCATCTGCTAATAAGAAACCAATACCATACACTAACTTAAAACCATTTTTAGCTAATTGGTTTAGGTTTGTTGAATAGTCTGCATCAGAAGCAGATTGTAAATAGTCATAACCTTTACCACCTTTTTCAAGGCTATTTTCTTTACCGTAAAGTTGTAATCCTTCCCAAGCTGATTGGTTGAAAGATTTGTCATCGATACCACCAAGGTCAGTTACCATCGCTACAGTGTATTCAGTTTTTGGAGTTGCTTTGTCCTCGCCAGTTGTCTTCTTACCTTCTTCTTTATCTTTACCGCAAGCAGTAAGAAGAGAAGCAGCAACAAGCATCATTACTAAAAGTAATCCTAATTTTTTCAAGGTGTTAACCCCCCATTTTTTTTGTGACTTGTAAAAATTCACACTCATAAGGTAATGAAATTTTTGGAAGTCTTTCTCTTATTCTTACATATGAAAGCAAAAATATACGGAGAAAATCTCCAAATAAAATCAAACATCTATCTAGAGGTGAGTATACTCATCACCAATAATTTACCATTGATTTATAAAAAAATAAATAGCATTAGACAGAAAAGCATATTATTTTTTTGACTAATCGACATTTTTTTTATTTTTATGTCCATAAAAAAAGCTATAAATTGAACTGTAAACTTTGTAATATCAATGATTTTTCACTGATGTAAAAGTACACCTATTTATAGCTTATTTATAACTTATTTAAAACTTACTTATAACTTACTTAAAAATCACACCTAATTCTGATTTTTTGGAACTAGAACGGTTCTGGGCTTACTTCCCTCATATGGGCCAACCACTCCATTAGTTTCCATTTCATCAATTAACCGAGCTGCTCTGCTATATCCTATTCGGAAACGCCGTTGCAGCAGGGATACAGATGCCGTTTGCATATCTACCACCATTCTAACAGCTTCTTCATAAAGTTCATCTGAAGAATCTTGAACATTTTCTTCTATTATGTCAGGGATCATATCTTCTTGGTATTGAGCTTTTTGTTGCGTAGAAACGTACTCTACTACCTTCTCTACCTCAGAATCAGATAAGAATGCTCCTTGGATACGAGTTGGTTTGGAAGCACCAACTGGAATAAAGAGCATATCTCCTTTACCAAGTAACTTTTCTGCTCCACCCATGTCTAATATCGTTCTAGAATCTACACTTGATGAAACTGCAAAAGCAATTCGAGATGGAATGTTTGCTTTGATAACTCCAGTAATAACATCTACCGATGGTCGCTGGGTTGCAATGATTAGATGAATTCCGGCAGCACGCCCCATTTGTGCAAGTCGCATAATTGCATCTTCTACTTCTGAGGAAGCCACTAACATTAAATCTGCTAACTCATCTACTATTACCACAATAAAAGGTAAAATTGGTTGTTTCAATTCTTCCTCTAGATTATGTCGTAAAATTTGATCATTAAAGCCCTCTATATTTCGAATACCCATTGTCGAGAAAAGTTCATAACGTCTTTCCATTTCGACAACAACTTTTTTCAATGCTTGAGCTGCTCGTTTCGGTTCAGTAACAACAGGTGTTAATAAATGTGGTATTCCGTTGTACATGTTTAATTCAACCATTTTAGGATCGATCATCATCATTTTTACTTCATGCGGTTTTGCACGCATGAGAATACTTGTTATGATTCCATTAATACATACACTCTTTCCAGAACCAGTTGAACCTGCAACTAAAAGATGTGGCATTTTATTAAGTTCTGCACTTATCGGCGATCCAGAAATATCTCGTCCTAATGTTACTTTTAATAAACCTCCACGTTTATCAACTGATTGTTCTTCTAATACTTCACGTAAAGATACCATAGAAGTCTCTGAGTTTGGTACCTCAATACCAACAGCAGATTTTCCTGGTATAGGAGCCTCTATACGAATGTCTTTTGCTGCCAAAGCGAGAGCGATATCATCGGTCAGTGATACGATTTTACTAACCTTTACACCCGCTTCAGGGTAAACCTCGTATTGAGTAACAGCTGGACCTAGATAAATCTGTGTTACTTTTGCTTTAACACCAAAGTCCTGAAGTGTTTGTTCAAGTTTCTTCGCATTTTCATTTATTTTCTGCATTGCTCCACTTTGATCAACTCTCCGTGAGTGATTCAACAATGTGAGTGGTGGCAGCATATAATCTAAATTTTCTAACTCACTCAATGATATTTTACTAAATACAACTTCTTCTTTCTTGACTGGAATTTCCTCAAAATGATCATCTGGAATTTCTATGTTGTCAGCAAAATTTTGAATTTTAGGTCCAGGATCATGTGTTGAGTCAACTATTAGATCAACCTTCGGTTCCACTGTTTCAATATCTGTATCTTGAATCGGTTGTGGAGTTGAACTTACTGGACTTTCGAAATGGCGTTTAATATCGGATTTCATTTCCTTGCTCTGCTTTTTTAAAAAGTTAACTATAGGTAAGAATAAATTCTCAGATGTTTCTTTAAAACTTAACCCTGTTAAAAGTATTCCACCGATAATTGCGGTAATAATTGCAATGATTTTACTTCCAGCTGTATCAAATAGAAAGTGGAAAGTTGCATACAAAATAGCTCCCAACATTCCTCCGCCTAAATCTAATCCTTTTGACTCAATTACATTTGCCCAATAATGTTTCCAAGTTTGAATCACAATACTTCGATGAGTGTCATCATAAGGAATGGCCTCATTCGATATTGCAGAAATATGCGCTAAAATTAATATCGAAGCAATTAGTAGATACCCACCAAAAAATTGTCGGCTAAAAAAAGCAGGAATTTGACGTTTAATCATTAAATAGATACTTAAACCAAGTAAACCAAGAAGCAGCACAAATTCCCAATCACCCATAAATAACTGGGCAATCAGTCTAAATGCCGTTGAAATCGCTCCTAGTTTCGCTAAAGCAACAATGGAAAAACCTAATAATAGTAATCCAACGATTTCAAATCTAATAGTTGATAGTAAGGTTGACTTTGATATCTTTTTTCTTCTTCTTTTGTGTTTAACCATGAAAAGGTCCTATATGTTCTTTAGGACCGTTCACCACCTATATTCAATATATCCTGTCCATTATAGCATAGCTATTTGGTTAAAATTGAGAATTTTCAATTTAAAAAACTTAATATATAAAAAAAGAACTGGGATAAAACTGTATTCACTTAATTATTTAATCTATCAAATAATTAAAATGAATTTCAGTCTTATGTCCAAGCTCTTATTCCTAACCCTATTGTTAATACTTTTTACTAGATATTTGTTGAAAGAATAATTGTAAAGCAACTACCTTTTCCTAGTTCGCTTTCTACTTGAATAACTCCCTCATGGGCATCAATAATTGATTTGGAAATGGTTAAACCAATTCCAGCCCCACCTGTTTTACGATTACGAGATTTATCAGCACGATAGAATCGTTCAAATAAATGTGGTATTTCTTCTTCCGAAACACCGATTCCGGTATCTTTAAAAGAAATTTCATATTCATTTTTACGATTCAATTTCAATGAAACAATAATCTCCCCATGATCCGTATATTTTATTGCATTTGATAAAAGATTCACGAAAACCTGTGTTAATCTGTTTGCATCCCCAATATAAGGTGAAGGTTTCCCTTCTAAATGAAGTTGAATTCCTTTAGAATCAGCATCAACAAAATGTTGATTTACTACAGATTTTAAAATACTAAATAAGTCTACCTGCGTTTTATGAATATGAATATTCTCTCGTTCTAAAATGGACAGCTGCTTTAAATCTTCCACTAGCTTATTTAATCGGACTACTTCCTCATAACAGCTTTGTATACGTTCCGGAGTTGGCTTTACTACACCATCAATCATCGCTTCAAAATTACCTTGAAGAGTTGTTAGAGGTGTTCTCAGTTCATGAGAAATATCGGATGTTACTCTTTTCTGCCACTGTTCACCGTTTTCTAATGCTAATGCTAACCCATTTATGGATTTTGCAAGTTGATTCAGTTCAACCGTTTTACTCTGTTCATCTACTCTAGCCGAAAAGTCTCCATGCTCAATTTTTTCTGCAGTGGAAGCAGCATTTAGGATGGGTTTTGATATGCGGCTCGAAATGATAATTGAAACGATTGCACTTAAAATAGCAAATATGGCTCCAATCACAATAACAAATTTATTAAAAGCTGCTAAAAAATTCGACTCATTTTCCGTATAAAACAATGGACCAAAACTTTCAACGACAATTGTACCAACCTTCTTCCCATTTTGAATTAGCGGAAACTCCTCTTTCATTAATTCAACATGATCCATTTTATGGTTGGTTCTGGATTGGATATCTTTTATAACATCAGCACATAAGTCCAAATCACAAGCACGTGCATCCCAAACAGTTCTATTATTGTTGTCTTTTAAGACTAGTATGAATCCATCATGTAAAAATGACATTCCCAATGTTTGCACGGTTCCAGTATTGAACCGATTACGAGAGGAATCATATTGGTTTGCCATTGCAGAAACAATTTCAGTATTTTTCCTCTGAATACTATCTTTCACATAACCTGCAAATAGTTGGTTTGCTAGAATATTTGAAACAAAACTAAGTACAACAACAGCACTTATGATAACAAGAGAATATGTTAAGGCAAGTCTTGTACGTAAGTTTGTCATTCACTACCTCCAAATCGATAACCTAGTCCATACACTGTTAATATATATTTAGGTGATTTCGGATCATCCTCGATTTTATGACGGAGATTTTTAACATGTGTATCTACGGTTCTATCAAATCCATCAAAATCTCCATTCATAACAGATTGTATAATTTCATCACGTGTAAAGATTTTTTGAGGTCTTCCGATCAAAAGAACAAGAATTTTATATTCATTTGGAGTCAATGTTAAAATTTTCCCGTTTTTTGAAACTATACGATTTTCTGTATCGACAGTAAGCTCACTTGCATTACCTGCGCTTTGATCCAATTCAATTTTGGTTCTTCTTAAAATTGCCACCACACGAGCCACCAATTGTCTAGGACTAAAAGGTTTAGTGATATAGTCATCAGCACCAATATTTAACCCTTGAATAATACTGTCTTCATCACTCTTTGCAGTCATCATAATAATAGGGAGATTGGATTTCTCGCGCACTTGTTTGCAGATCTCTTCGCCCGTGATATCTGGTAACATAAGATCTAAGAGCATTAAAGAAATATTTTCTTGGTTTAAAATTTTCAAAGCATCTTTCCCTGTTTCTGCAGTAAATACTTGAAAGTTATTACTTTCTAAATAAGCCTTAACAATCTCAAGTATTTTAGGCTCGTCATCAACTACTAAGACATTATGTTTCTGTTCCATGTTGCTCACATCCGTTTATAAGTTTTATTTTCACTTATATTATCAAAAAATATTGTAGAAAATATGTTTTTGAAAAAAGGCTGGGACAAACCAAAAAATCATCACGAAACATATGATAATATTTTTGAAGTTTAGTCACAGCCTAGAATACCGTTTCATTTTATTTAATTTAAATTCTAAAATAATTTATTTTACTTCCATGATAATAGGTAAAATTAGTGGTCTACGTTTTGTCTTATCGAATAAGTAACTATGTAAATTTTCTCTAACTTCATTTTTCATAGCGGACCATTCAAGTTGGTCTGAACCTAAGCGTTTTTCAATAACTTTTTTCACAATGGATTTTGATTCAATAATTAGTTCTTCTGATTCACGAACAAAAACAAATCCTTTTGAAATGACTTCAGGACCAGCAATTATTGTCTTTGTTTGACGACTAATGGTTGCAGTCACAATCACAACACCATCCTGTGACAATGTTTTTCTGTCACGAAGGACAATCCCACCAACATCGCCAACACCAATTCCATCTATTAAGACATTACCAGAGGCTACTTTTCCCCTAACTTCTGCAAAACCATCGCCTATTTCTAATATTTCACCATTCTCTAGAAGTGGAATTTTATCAGGATCAATACCCAATGACTCTGCCATTTTTCCTAATCCCATCATTTGTTTAAAATCACCATGAACTGGGACTACATATTCTGGCCTTGTTAAATTAATCATCATTTTAAGTTCTTCTTGAGAACCATTCCCTGAAACATGGATTTTACCAGGTCCAAATACTACATTTGCACCTAAGCGAGTTAAAAGGTTAACTGTTTTAGATAAAAGTAATTCACTACCAACCATAGGAGAAGCTGCAATAAGTACAGTGTCTTCGGATGAAATATTTATCATTCGATGTGAACCCTTAACCATTCTCTGAAGAGCTTTAAATGGTGCACCTTGATCACCCGTAGTCAAAATAACAACTTGTTCATGAGGTAGTTTTTGAGCCTGGTTTACAGAAATAATAATGTCATTATCTACCTCCAAAAATCCGAGTTCCATTGCAATATTATAGACAGTCTCCAAACGTCTTCCTAAAATGGCAATTTTACGATTATTGGCTTTTGCTGCATTAAACACATGTTGTAGACCAGCAATATTCGATGCAAAACAAGCGACTATAATTCGGCCCTTTGCATGAAAAAATTGCTCATTCATTCTCCCAGAAACAATAGATTCGGAAATCGTGAAACCAGGTTTCTCGGCTCCATTACATTCAGAAATCAAACAAAGGACACCTTTTTCACCAATACTTGCAATTTTTCCAATTTCCGCTTGATAGATTCCTTTAGCAGATTGATCAAACTTAAAGTCACCTGTATAAACAATTGCACCGTCTTTGGTGTTTATAACTATTCCTACAGAACCTGGAATGCTGTGATTTGTTTGGAAGAAGGATACTGTTATGTTTCCGAATTCTAAAATTGAATCTTTATCAATTTCCACGCAGTTGGGCGAACTATTTTTTATTGTTTGACTAATATTTGCTTTTGCAAGCTCTAGTGTTAATTTAGTAGCATAAATTGGTACATCCAGGTCTTCTACCATATATGGAAGTGCTCCAATATGATCTTCATGCCCATGTGATAAGAAAATACCTTGAATGCGATTTTTGTTTTCAACGAGATATTGAATATCTGGAATTACAAAATCGATTCCAAGCATCTCCGTTTCTGGATACATTATCCCCGCATCCAATACAAAGATTTTCTTATCAACTTCAACTAGGAACATGTTTTTTCCTAACTCACTTACTCCACCAAGTGGAATAATTTTTATCTGATGATGCATTTTTTTACTCAACAATTTTTCCTCCGTGTTTTTATTTTTTTATGTAAAAGTTCATTAAAATTTATAAAAAAAGAATCTGCCAGAGATAATGCGAATCTAATACAACAATCCGTTTTTTTATATTTTTTCCATTTTTTCAATAACTTAAATTTCATTATACTAAAAAAAGAAAATGAGGTACAACTAGAAAACCGTTATGAACAAACAAATAAAAGGTTAGTTGTTACTTTTTTATTTTTTCATTGGATTTGTTATTGTTTAATTTTGATTTTTTAATCAAACAAAAATGTCAATTGTTAATTGATAAAATGGCGGAAATTCCTGTGGTCGGGCTGAGGGAAACGTATACGTTTCCTCGTTTTAAGGTCTCATTCAGCCCAGAAACGTATACGTTTCTTACCACGGGAAAAAACATATATGTTTTTGGGATCATTTTCTCTAATGCCAACAAATTTTAACAGAGACTTAATTATAAAAATTCACATGGGCAGCAAACACAAAATGATTATCCGAAGCGATAATAATAAAAAGAACTTAGGATTATCACCTAAGTTCCTGCTGTTGTTCTAATTATAAATTATAAAAGTTTAATTAAAGTTTCCATTTCGGTTTCATTTAATGTCACAAGCGGTAACCGAACACTACCTACGTTAATCCCCTTATAGTTTAAAGCAGCTTTTACAGGTGCTGGACTTGGAACTGCAAACATACCTTTCATAATTGGAAGAAGTTTTTGATGAAGGATAGCTGCTTGATCAACTTTGTTATCAAAATAACATGCAATCATGTCTTGCATTTCCTTCCCAATTATGTGAGATGAAACTGAGACAACTCCATTTGCACCTATCGCTAATGATGGTAATGTCAAGCAATCATCGCCACAATATAGTTCAAAATCATCAGAAGTACCAGCGATAATTTCCGTCATGGCCGACAAATCGCCACTTGCTTCCTTTACAGCAACGATGTTTGGTATTTTAGAAAGACGAATCACAGTTGCTGGTGCAAGATTAGTAACAGTTCTGCCTGGTACATTGTAAAGCATGACTGGAATGCTAACAGATTCAGCTATTGCCTTAAAGTGTTGATAAAGTCCCTCTTGACTCGGTTTGTTATAGTAAGGGGTAACAAGTAAAAGTGCATCGACTCCTAATTGTTCTGCTTTCTTGGATATTTCTATGGTTTCCGCAGTATTATAGCTACCAGTACCAGCAACAACTGGAACGCGTTTGTTAACGACTTTTACAACATGTGCGAAAAGATCAAATCGTTCTTCTCTTGATAATGTAGGCGATTCTCCTGTTGTTCCTGACACGACTAATGTATTTGTTCCATTTGCAAGTAGATGTTCTACTAGAGCTGTTGCTTTGTCAAAATCAACTTTTCCTTCTTCATTGAAAGGTGTTACCATTGCTGTTGAAATTCTTCCAAACCGTGACATCATTCAGTCAACTCCTCTTCTAAATGTAGGTTGAAAACATCATGCAAAATATTTACCGCATCAACCATATCCTTTTCCTTCACTAAAATCCAGATGGTTGTGTGACTATCCGCTGATTGAAGAATTTGAATATTTTTTTCAGATAGTGGCGTTACAATTCTAGCAGTAACACCCGGTACACCAGATATTCCTGCCCCAACTACGGATACCTTAGCACAATTACGTTCTATTTGCGGTTCATATCCCAAATCACGTAATAAAGCTTCTGCTCGATCTACAACTTGATTTGATACGGTGTAATGCACTCCATTAGGAAATATATTAATAAAATCCACATTTATTTCTGCTTTGGCCATCGAATTGAATACTTCAGATTGAAGATTAAACTGTCCATCCACACCATGAATTTTAATTTGTGAAATATTTGATAAATGAGCAATACTTGTAACTAGTCTGTCTTTTAATTCAAGTCCTTTTAATTTCTCTTTTGTAGTCACTAAGGTACCCTCTGTTTCCAAGTAAGTTGAGCGAATTCTAATCGGTATATTGGCTTGCATAGCTATCTCTACTGCTCTTGGATGAAGAACCTTAGCACCCTGATGTGCAAGATTACATACTTCCGTATAAGATATTGTAGAAAGAGGACGAGCTAATGGTGATATTCTTGGATCAGCTGTCATAATTCCATCTACATCTGTAAAAATATCAATAAAGTCAGCCTGAAGTGCAACCCCTAGAGCAGAAGCAGACGTATCACTGCCTCCTCTTCCAATAGTTGTCACATCCCCAATTCCATTTATTCCTTGGAAACCCGTTACAACAACTACATCAACAGAATTTAATTCTTCAAGCAATCTTTCCATTTTCATATCAATAATTTTGGCGTTTCTAAAATCTGAAGTTGTTCTAAATCCTGCTTGTCCTCCATTCATGGCAGAAGCAGAAACTCCGTTTTCTAGTAAAGCATTAGTAAATACAACTGCAGAAATGGTTTCACCACATGACATGAGCATATCTTGCTCACGGTTTGATACTTTTGTATCTCCGCTTCCGATTAAAGAAAGGAGTGTATCAGTTGAATAATGGTCCCCTTTACGGCCCATTGCAGAAACAACAACTACTACTTTATACCCATTGCTAATTTCTCTTCTTATATGTTTGATAGCAAGCATTCTGCCTTCTTCATCACGTACAGATGTACCACCAAATTTTTGAATAATAATTTTCACAGAACACCTCTATAATTCATGAAAAACTTTAAACTACATTCTAATTTCATGAATTAAATTCATATATTAAAATGGTTTAGTTGTTCATCTATTTTTTATTTAACAATTCCTTTTTTAACTAGACTTTGTGCAATTTGTACTGAGTTCCAAGCTGCACCTTTTAATAAATTATCTGAAACAACCCATAAGTGGAAACCTCTAGGATTGTCCAAGTCTTTACGTACACGACCAACAAATACGTCATTACAACCTACTGCATCAACAGGCATAGGATAAGCGTGGTTTTCTGGCTCGTCAACAAGCACAACTCCTGGTGCATCTTTTAGAAGTTGGTGAATTTCGCTAACAGTAGCGCCTAATTTCTCAACTTCAATATAAACTGATTCTGAATGTCCTGTTGCTATAGGCAATCTAACGCAAGTTGCAGCAACATGTAAATCAGGCATTTCCATAATCTTTTTGGTTTCATTAATCATTTTTAATTCTTCCAAGGTATATCCGTTTTCATGAAAAACATCAATTTGCGGAATACAGTTAAAAGCAATTTGATGATGTTTTAAACCTTTTTTTACTGGTAAAACTCCCGGTTTGACTGATTCTCCAGCTAAAATTGACTTAGTTTGTCGATCTAGTTCATCTATAGCTGCAACACCAGCTCCAGAAACTGCTTGATAAGTTGAAACAACCACTTTCTTTAATCCATAAGTTTTTCTAATTGGTTCAAGTGCAGCAACCATTTGAATCGTTGAACAATTTGGATTCGCTATGATTCCATTATGTTTAAACAGAGCATCTTCATTTACTTCTGGTACTACTAATGGCACATTCGAATCCATTCGATATGCACTTGTATTATCAACACAAATAGCGCCAGCTTTAACAGCATGAGGAATGAGCCATTTCGATACATCTCCACCTGCACTGAATAGTGCTATATCAATTCCTTCAAAACTATTCTCTGTAGCTTCTTCAACAGTTACTGTCTTCCCCTGAAAAAGTATTTTTTTGCCTTCTGATCTCTTTGATGAAAGCAGTTTTATTTCTCCAATTGGAATACCAGCCGTTTCTAAGGTACTGATCATTCTTTCTCCTACAGCGCCAGTTGCTCCAACAATTGCAAAATTATATTTTCTTTCCATGAGTTCCTCCTAGAATCTATAAAATTATGGTGTGTACTTATAAAATTTAATTTTATACACATCCAATTTATTAAGATGACGGGAGTCAAAACAATTTGATTCCCGTCAATTAAATAATGTTGTGTAATCAGTAATACGGTAATTGTTGCAAAATTAAAACGGCTAAGCAACTATAATCCTTTACTTTAGCATTTAATACAATCAATATAGCAATAAAAGCAAACTATTTGCGATAAGAAATTTTACCAATCTTTTTTTGCTATATAGTTTATGAATAAAGATAAACGTTAAACATTTTTCTATTCAGTAAAATGTACTAATAAGTGGATGTACAGTCAAGTCATTTATCTAAAAATTTTTCTATTAAAACGGGTTGAAGCTGTCTACCTTCAATGGCAGCAACTACGGTATCGACGAGGCTCGACATTCTTGCGACGAGTGAGTTTGGTTTTTTCATTGGATCATCCTGCCCAAAAGGGATGAAATAGATATTTTTAGTAGCCATAAGTCGCATAATGTTGATGCCGTTCAATCCGAGTCCATCATTCGTTGAAACACCAATCACGATTGGCTTTAGGTTGCGAAGTGTAGCTTTTGCAGCCATCAACACTGGGGAATCGGATTGAGCATTGGCGAATTTGCTCATGGACGCGCCCGTCATCGGAGATATAACCATACAATCAAGTGGTGTTTTCGGTCCCAGTGGCTCTGCACCAACAATGGAGTCGATCGCCTTTTTCCCAGTAATTTCTTCTACTTTAGCAATCCAGTCTAATCCATTTCCAAACCGTGTGATTGTATTTTTTACAGAATAAGTGACAACCGGTATTACTTCGGCACCCTCGTCAATCAATTTTTGAATTTCGGGAACAACCTCTTCATACGTACAATGTGAACCCGTGATGCCAAAACCAACTTTTTTTCCAGCAAGTTTCATTTGTTCCAGTCCCTTTTCTCTTGGGTATTCTTTGTTTGTAATTGTTTTGATAATAGTTGAGTTAGTACATTTGCTAAAATTTTTCCAGCAGTTTTAGGTGCAACTATTCCTGGAAGTCCAGGAGCCAATAGTGCATTAATTCCACGCCGCTCAGCAAATTTAAAATCTGTTCCACCTGGCTTAGAAGCAATATCAATAATGGTAGTATGATGTGGCATTTGTGCAATAACTTCAGAAGTGATTATCTGATGAGGAATTGTATTAATACAAATATCCACATTACTTACTTCTTGTTTCAATTGATCTAAGTGGAAAGGTTCAATTCCCATCTCCGTAATCCGAGCCATGTATTCTGTTTTACGAACCCCAACCTTTACTTTTGCTCCAATTGCATGAAAAACACGTGCGAGGCTTAGCCCACATCGACCAAGTCCAAGAATAATTACATTAGATCCATGAATCGTAAAATCTGTATTTTGGATGGTTAAAAGTAATACACCTTCAACAGTTGGGATTGAGTTATAAATTGCGACATCATCACGATCAAGTAAATTAATGAGTTTCCTCTTCGTTTTATCTGCAATTTGAACTAAGAAATTAGTACCAATTCCAGAGTAGATAACAGAATTAGGCATTGTTTTTGATATAAAATTTTCATTTAAATACAAGTCTTTACTGGTAAAAATTGATTGGATTTTACCATCTTCTGAAGCTCCAGAAACAGGTAAAATGATGGCATCCAAATTTTTGGGGTCAAAGTCATCAAAATCCTCTTTAAATGTTCCTGGAAAAGAACTTCCTAATTGATCAAATCCAATCAATATAATTCGTGCATCTAATTCTGACAGTTTTTTAATAACCTCTAACTGCCGTGCATCTCCACCAATAACTGCAACTTGCAACCCTGTTAGCAATTTGCATCACTCCTAAATCCTAAAACTTGAGCTACTTCACAAAGTTAAATTTAACCTTATGGAAGAAAATGATTTTCAAAAACTTCCGACCGTCGCCCAAATTCCGATTAAAATATTCACAATAATCTATGTTAAAAATCTTTATTTGGTCAGTAAAAACAAAAAGCAGTTCAAACAAAAAAAGCGCTATTTTAGCGCTTCTCAATGTTTGGATATATAGTTGTATTTTGCGGCATCTCAATCATAATCATATCTGATCCGATTTTCTTTATATTCTGCCATGGGACGCGGACCTCACTTCCCTTTTTCTTAAGCCCAAACCATTGTGATGTTGAGATTAATAGTGCCGTTATTTGCCCTGTTTCATCATCAATTTCTAAATCCGTTTCTCCGAGTAACCCTAATCTCTCCGCTTTTCTCAAATCAACAATTTCTTTACCACTCAATTCGCTTAATAACATGACATATTTAGCTCCTCTTATAGAACCCGATTTTCAAAACTCCTAATCAATTCATTTTATGAAGCTCGGACACTTTCATACATTAAAAAAGCAAACACTCAATGTGAGTATTTGCTTTACAGTTCAATTTTTAAAATATCATAGTATTTTTAATACTTTATATACTTAAAAAATGTTGCCGGGTCCAATTAAAGCTGATGAAAATTGTTCGCCAAATGTAGCATTAATACGATTATGTATGCTGTCAGCTGTTACTGCATCAATCATGTTTACAATCTCATCAAGTGAACGGTGTTTCCCTAGAAGCAATTCATTTTTACCATTACGAGTCATTCGAGAATTTGTGCTTTCTAGCGATAACATGAGACTCCCTTTAAGCTGTTCCTTCGAATTTTTCAATTCTTTTTCCGTTACGCCTTCGGATTTAAATTTAGTTAAAGTACCTTGAAGCGTTTCAAACAGCTTCTCAACTTGATTTGCCCCCGTACCAGCATATAATGCAACTATTCCAGTATCTTGGAATGATGAATGATACGAATACACACTGTATGCTAGCCCACGTTGTTCACGAACTTCTTGGAAAAGCCGGCTACTCATTGATCCACCTAAGATATTGTTCATAATGATTAGACTATACATATCATCATGACCAGCATCGAGGCCTTGATACCCTAAAACCAAATGTGCCTGTTCAGTTTCCTTTTTCTTATAAATATTTTCAAAATGGAATTGTGGTTTTTCGATTTCACATGCTTTACATTCACGTTTGAAACTTCCAAATATTTTTTCCACTTCTTTTATAAAATTTGCATCGATATTACCAGCTATAGAAATGACTACCTTTTCAGGTGTATAACATTCATTTATGTAATTTTTCAGAGTTTCACTTGTGAAAGAATTTAGGGCTTCTTCTGTTCCTAAAATAGGATATCCCAATGTATTTGATCCATAAGTTGCACGTCCGAGTAAGTCATGAACCATATCATCTGGTGTATCTTCATACATTTTTATTTCTTCAAGTACAACATTCTTTTCCTTTGCCAATTCTTCATCTACGAAAGTTGAATTAAAGAACATATCTGCAAGCACTTCTAGTGCAAACTGAGAATGGTTATCGAGAACTTTTGCGTAATAACAAGTGTATTCCTTTGATGTAAATGCATTAATTTGTCCACCAATTCCATCAAAACATTCAGCAATTTCTTTTGCTGTTCGAGTTGTTGTTCCTTTAAAAAACATATGTTCAATAAAATGTGAAACACCATTATTTGCAGCAACTTCATTTCTTGAACCTGTTTTAATCCATATTCCAATTGCCACTGAGCGAACATATGGGATATTTTCTAAAACGATTCGAACACCATTCTGGCAAGTATATTTTTCCATGTAAATCCTCCAGTTTTAATTCTTTTACCTTTTAAAACATATCTTTCCTATTTTACACTAAATGCTGTGATATTATCATAAGTAATTCTTTTAAATAAAAATTTAAAAATAATGGGCTGGTGAAGATTCATTTATGGTAGAAATCATATGCAATGGCATATTGATTATTAAATTTTGCACTAAGCTATATGAATATAAAGAAAAATCAGCTAGCTGGTCTTTTAAAACATTTGCGCGTATGTTTTGGATGAATTCCCGCAGAGCTTTCCTGTGGGTGAGCACCTGAGCTTAAGGTGATGGGAGTCGAACCCTTAGGGTTTAATCGTGTGATTTCACTGCTCTCGTTGTTCTCGTCGGGCGCAATATGATCGATATGACTTCCTCCTCGGCCTAGATAGCAATGAAATCACTTAGATTAAACTCGAAGACCTATTCCTGTTTCTTTCGAAGCAAGTCAAGGCAGAAGTGACGAGGCGTATCGAACATACGCTAGGAACTTCTAACGCAGAATTGCAAATAAAGAAACAAGAAAAGGCCTATGGGTTCGACTCCCATCACCTTATGGTCTCAGGCACCCACTTTCCCACGGGAGTCCTGCGAATTCATTGCCAAAACGATATTGTTCATCCTTCTAAAGCCTCTGGTACCAATAGTTGATGTCCAAAAAAATTTATACTTTTATATTTCAAAAAAAGCAGAAGAAAATTTTTCTTCTGCTTTTACGTTTATATAAATTATTAGTTAGTTACTGTTTCGCCTTGTTGCTTAAGAACTTCTTTGCGAGATAAGCTTACTTTTCCATTTGTTGGGTCAATTTTAATAACCTTCACTAGGATTTCGTCGCCTTCTTTCACAACATCTTCTACTTTCTTCACTCGCTCAAGTGCTAGCTCAGAAATGTGACACATACCTTCTTTACCTGGGAAAATTTCAACAAAGCATCCGAATTCTTTGATTGAAATAACTTTACCCATGTACAGAGCACCAACTTCTGCTTCACGTGTGATTGACTCAATAATACCTTTCGCTTTCGCAATCATTTCAGCATCTTGAGAAGCAATGAATACGGTTCCATCTTGCTCGATGTCAATTTTTACGCCTGTTTCATCAATAATCTTATTGATTTGCTTTCCACCTGGTCCAATAACATCACGAATTTTATCAGGATTGATCATCATTACTTCAATCTTAGGAGCGTACTTAGAAAGTTCAGTACGAGGTTGGTTCATTGTTGTCATCATGTGATCAAGAATGTGAACTCGACCTTTTTCTGCTTGCTGTAGAGCTTCTCTCAAAATCTCTTCAGTTAAACCTTCAATTTTAATATCCATTTGAAGTGCCGTTACACCTGCAGGCGTACCAGCTACCTTGAAGTCCATATCTCCGTAGTGATCTTCTAAACCTTGAATATCAGAAAGGATTGTATAATTGTCTCCATCTTTCACAAGACCCATTGCAATACCTGATACAGGTGCTTTAATCGGTACCCCAGCATCCATTAAAGCTAAAGTTGATGCACAAATTGATGCTTGAGATGAAGAACCATTTGATTCTAAGACTTCAGAAACTAAACGAATCGTATAAGGGAAATCCTTTTCATTTGGAATGATAGGCTCAAGTGCTCTTTCACCAAGTGCACCATGCCCGATTTCACGACGTCCCGGTCCACGGCTTGGTCTTACTTCCCCTACAGAGAATGATGGGAAATTGTAGTGATGCATGAAACGTTTTGTTTCTTCTAAACCAAGACCATCAATTTTTTGTTGATCTCCGATAGCACCCAAAGTACAAACAGAAAGAACTTGCGTTTGTCCACGTGTGAAAAGACCTGTACCGTGTGTTCTTGGTAAAATACCTACTTCAGAAGCAAGTGGACGGATTTCATCAACTTTACGACCATCAGGACGAACCTTATCTTCAGTAATAAGTCTACGTACTTCGTCAGACATCATTTTATGTAGAATTTCTTTAACTTGTTTCATTGTTGTTGCATCAACTTCACGAGCTTCAAAAACTTCGATAACTGAGTGTTCAACAGCAGCAATTGCATCTTGTCGAGCATGTTTTTCTTCAACACTAACTGCAGCTTTCATTTGTGCATAACACATATCGTAAATTTCTTTACTTAGTTCTTTATCTAACTCAAAAAGGACAACTTCCACCTTTTCTTGTCCAACTTCGCGAACGATTTCTTCTTGGAATTCAACTAATTTTTTAATTTCCTTTTGACCGAACATGATGGCATCAAGCATAACCATTTCTGGTACTTCTTTCGCGCCAGCTTCAACCATGTTGATTGCATCTTTTGTTCCAGCAACAGTTAGGTTTATATCTGATTGCTCCATTTGTTCAACTGTTGGGTTAACTATGAATTCTCCATTTACACGACCTACAACAACACCAGCGATTGGTCCGTTAAAAGGAATATTTGAAATACAAAGTGCTAATGACGAACCAAACATTGCAGCCATTTCTGTTGAGCAATCTTGTTCAACACTTAATACCATGTTGTTAACTGAGATTTCATTACGGAAACCTTCAGCAAATAAAGGACGCAATGGTCTGTCAATTAATCGAGATGCTAAGGTAGCTCTTTCTGAAGGACGACCTTCACGTCTAATAAACCCACCTGGTACTTTTCCAACAGCGTACATTTTTTCTTCGTACATCACTGTTAGAGGGAAGAAATCAGCTTGTTTTGGTTCCTTTGAACCTGTAGCTGTACTTAATACCACAGAATCACCATAGCGAATTAATGCTGATCCTCCTGCTTGTTTTGCTAATTGTCCAATTTCAACTACTAAAGGACGACCAGCCCAGTCCATTGAATAAATCTTTTTGTTTTGCTCCATATGAGCACCTCCAATTTTGTTACCCAATGGATTTCTCTATTTCAGTCACCGATGAATTTTTCATCGGTCACTGAAATGGGGAACCTCCAACTGGGTGTTTTTTAGTTTTTGTTTTACTTTTATTATCATGCAATAAAAAAGTGGGCTTTTATACTAGTATTTTTTCTTTCAAAGAATAAATCACAATTTTTTAATTGTTTAATCCCTTATTTCAAACCTCGTTAAATTTTAAACATTAGAAAAAAAGTGGGAAAATAGTCTCCCACTTTTCATGTTTGAAATTATCGACGTAAACCTAATTTACCGATCAATTCACGATAACGGTTAACATCTTTGTTACGTAAGTACGTTAACAAATTACGTCTTCTACCTACCATTTTCAAAAGTCCACGACGTGAGTGGTGGTCTTTCTTGTGCGTACGTAGGTGGTCGTTTAACGTGTTAATTGCTTCAGTAAGGACAGCGATTTGAACCTCTGGAGATCCAGTATCACTTTCGTGAGTACGGTATTCCGCGATGATTTCGTTTTTACGCTCTTGCGACATTGCCATCCTATTCACCTCCTTTTTTCTTGGGCTAAGCCCATTTATAATCGCCTATTTCCTAGTCATGCGACGGTGAGACGCAACGCCAAGAAAAGGTTTGGTTGCCGTTAACACTTGCTGAAATAAATTTCAGAGTGTTTTGACATACAAAACGTATACGTTTTGCTACTTGCTAAATCACAAGTGATTTAGAGTATCGTGAATTTACAACCGTTTAATAGAATACCCTTTTTTTCCATAAAAATCAAGCAAAACTCTATTTGTTTTTATCGGATTTTCTTATTCTATCAATGCCTTTTATTAATTTTGAACTAAAATAGACATCTTTAATCAATTATCTAAAAAATTCTATCGTTTCTTCTTTATCTGAATGAATTTGAGCGACTAATTCCTCGATACCATTAAATCTCTTCTCGCTTCTGATGTGCCTGTGCCATTCTATAACAACGGTTTCATCATAAATATCTTCATTAAAATCAATGATATGAACCTCTATAACAGGTTGTTCAAAAGGATTATCATGAAAGGTAGGTTTATACCCAACATTGCAAACGCCAGTATGCCATTTACCTTTAACTAAAATCCGAACAGCATAAACACCTACTGTTGGGAGATCAAACTCTTCTGTTGGTTCTATATTTGCAGTTGGAAAACCAATTTTTCTACCTCGTTTTTCACCATGAACAACAACACCTTTAATGGTATAAAAACGACCTAAAAGTTTCTTAACATCTAGCATCTCGCCATTTTTTAGAAATTGGCGAATTCTTGTAGAGCTAATCTTACCATCAAGTAATTTCTGCTCTACAACAGCAGTATGACCAAAACGACCTTTGGAATAATCGATGATATTCCGCATATTACCCTCTCCATATTTGCCGAATTTATAATCAAATCCAGCAACTACGTGTACAACATTTAGCCCAACGAGATATTGATCAACAAATTCTTGTGGCGAAAGAGAAGCAAAATCATTTGAAAACTTCGTAATAAATAAAAAATCCGGATTAAATGTTTCTAAAAGTTTGATTTTCTCTGTTAATGGCGCTAACTGACGATATTGTTTGATTCCTTTATTCAATACAATCGATGGATGAGGATCAAAAATCATAATGGAAAAAGCACGTTTATTTATTTCTGCTATCTTTTTTGCAGTAGCTAAAACTGCCCTGTGACCTAGGTGAACTCCATCAAAATATCCTAAAGCAATAACGTGTCTAGGGAAATCTTCTATTTTAAATGAGTGCGGATGATGAATCTCTATAACTTTCAACTTTTGAACCCCACTATATTTTAGTCAATCTGAATAATTTTTACAGGCTTTAATAGCCAATCCTTATCAGGATGATTTTGATAAATAGCTAATAGTTTTCCAGACTCATCAAAGACGGCAGTTGGTTCATGCATCTCAATGCTAAAGTGTTTTTTCATCAGCACTGCCCCGTTTATTATTTTTGAAGAAATATCTCCATCAACAACTAACTTTGGTAGATTCATTACGCCTGTTTCAATTGGAAAAATAGCTTTACTAATTGTATTATTCTCTTTCATTTCCGAAATCTGGTCAAATGTTACTGAACTTTCTAAAGTGAAAACAGCCGAGCGATTTCTCATTAACTTTGACATATGTGCTGGAAATCCAAGTTTCTCACCAATTGTGACAGCCAACGTTCTTACATATGTTCCTTTACTACATGCAACACGAAAAGAAAAGGTAATGTTTTCTCCTACAAATTCATTACGGTCATCAAGCAATTCCAAATCAAGAATTTGTACTTCTCGACTTGGTCTTTCAACTGTCTGACCTTTAAATGCATATTCGTAAAGCCTTTTCCCATTAACTTTTACAGCTGAAAACATAGGTGGTATTTGTGTAATCGTACCTTTTAAAGATTCGAGCACTTGTAGAATTTCTACACGTGAAATGGTTCTATTAACTTTCTTTTCTTCAACTATTTCTCCAGATGCATCTTCTGTTGAAGTAGCAAAGCCAAGTGTAACTTCTCCAATATACTCTTTTCCAGCATCCGTAATGTATTCGGCTATCTTCGTTGCACGGCCAAGACATATGGGTAAAACACCCGTCACATCAGGATCTAAAGTGCCTGTATGACCAACCCTTTTCATTCGTAAAATTTTACGAACTTTCATAATACAATCATGCGAGGTGAACCCTGCCGGTTTATGTAAAACAAGTATACCTGTTAGTTCTTCCATTCAATCACTTCCAAATAATCTATAATAAAAGTTTAAGTAAATCAAAACTTGGTTTTTTGTAAATTCACTTTTTCCATTTTAACAGAAAAAACGAGTAGATTTAACTCCACTCGTCAAATTTTAGGTGTTCGAGAGTTTTAAACTCCAAAGATACTTAACGAAAAATCTGAAAAAGAACCTAAGTTCCTTGATAATAGTTCGGAAGTATTTACAGGAGTTGCCCTCGAAAACCCAATTCAAGATCATTTACTATTCTATTCTTTTTCTTCAACTCTCACTTTAGCTAGCAAGTCTTCAATATGATTGCCGTATTCAACCGAACGGTCAAATTCAAAAACAAGTTCAGGCGTTACACGAAGTTGAATCCGTCTTCCGAGTTCACTTCGAATAAAACCAGTTGCTTTTTCAAGACCTTTTAAAGTGTTATGGCGTTCTTCGTCATTTCCCAGCGTGGTGATGTATACTTTTGCTTGTTGTAAGTCACCTGTTACATCAACATCAGTTACAGTTACGAAGCCAACACGTGGATCTTTTAGTTTGCGACCAATAATTTCACTAATTTCTTTTTTCATTTGTTCGCCAACACGGTTTGTGCGTTGTTTCATTTCTTTAACCTCATTATCTTTAATCTTTGCTAAAATTTTTAACAAAAACTTTTCCAGAATAAATTTTATTAAAAGCTACAGAGAAATAGTTTTCCCCTGTAGCTCATTAATAATTACTATAATTTTGATCTAGAGACGGTAAAGTTCTAGGAAGCATGCTTGTAAGAACCGGAATGTACATAAAAGGTACATGATGATTCGAGCAAGAGTAGCTGACAATGAATATTGCCGTTTTTGGTCAAAATTACTTAGATTTCTTCGTACGTTTAATCTCTTCCATCACAAACGCTTCGATGATATCTAATTCACGAAGATCATTGAAGTTCTTGATAGAGATACCACATTCGTACCCAGCTGCAACATCTTTCACATCATCTTTGAAACGTTTCAATGTATCCATTTCACCTTCAAATACAACAACATGATCGCGTATTACACGGACTTTACAGCCACGTTCTATTTTTCCTTCTAGAACATAAGAACCAGCAATTGTTCCAACTTTAGTAATTTTAACTAGTTGGCGAACTTCTGCTTGACCAATTACTTTTTCTTCGAATTCAGGGTCTAACATACCTGTCATCGCATCTTCAATTTCTTGAATAACATTATAAATAATGTTGTGAATACGAATATCTACTTTTTCGGTATCAGCGATACGTTTAGCATTTACAGTAGGTCGAACGTTGAATCCGATTACAATTGCGCTAGAAGAAGCAGCTAAAATGACATCAGATTCAGAGATAGCACCCACACCAGAGTGGATAATCTTTACTCGGACACCTTCAACTTCAATTTTGTGAAGTGAAGCTGCTACAGCCTCTTGAGAACCTTGAACGTCAGCCTTAAGGATAACATTCAATTCGCGAATTTCTCCTTCTTTCATCGTTTCAAATAGGTTTTCAAGGGTTACTTTAGATTTCTCATTACGTGAAATATCTAAGTGGTTTGACGCACGTTGCTCTCCTACTTGACGAGCTGTTTTCTCATCTTCAAATACAACAAAACGGTCCCCTGCAGATGGTACCTCATTCAAACCAGTTACTTCAACTGGAGTTGATGGTAACGCCTCTGTAATGCGTTGGCCTAAATCATTAACCATTGCACGAACCTTACCAAATGCATTCCCTACAACGATAGGATCTCCGATTCTTAATGTACCATTTTGTACAAGTAGAGTTGCAACAGGTCCTTTACCTTTGTCAAGCTGTGCTTCGATAACAGTTCCGATTGCTAATCGGTCTTTATTACATTTTAACTCAGCAACTTCTGATACAAGAAGGATTGTTTCAAGTAAATCATCAATACCTTGGCCAATCTTCGCTGCGATTGGAACGAAAATGTTTTCTCCGCCCCACTCCTCTGCGACAACACCATAGTTACTTAATTCTGTTTTAACACGATCTAAATTAGCATCTGGTTTATCCATCTTGTTTACTGCAACAACAATTGGACATCCAGCTGCTTTTGCATGGTTTATAGCCTCAATTGTTTGTGGTTTAACACCATCATCAGCTGCAACAACTAGAATGGTTACGTCTGTAACTTGAGCTCCACGAGCACGCATTGTTGTAAATGCTGCGTGTCCAGGTGTATCTAAGAAAGTAATCTTCTTATCTTGTACATTAACTTGGTATGCACCAATATGTTGAGTGATACCGCCTGCTTCACCTTCAGTTACTTTTGTTTTACGGATAGAATCTAGAAGGGTTGTTTTACCATGGTCAACGTGACCCATAATTGTAACAACTGCAGGTCTTTCAAATGTATTCAAACTTACATCATCGTCAGCAATAACTGCTTCTAAGTCTGTTTTATCGATTACGATAATCTCTTCAACTTCTACGCCATAGTCTACACAGATTAATTCAATAGCATCTTTCTCAAGATATGAGTTAAGAGTAGTCATAACGCCCATCATAAACAATTTCTTGATAATTTCAGACGCTTCTCGGTGTAATTTTTTCGCTAATTCAGCAACCGTTAATGAATCTGTAAAAGTAATCTTTTCAGGAAGTTCTTTTTGAACTTTTACAACAGGTTGTTTTGCTTGTTGTCCTTTTTTCGAACCAAAAATTTTAGATTCTTCACGACGCTTCTCTTCAGCAGCTTTTTTACTAACATACGTTTTTTGAGCAGGCTTAAAACTTTTCTTAGGGTTATGACCTAAGCCACCATCATTGCTTTTAAATAATTCTGGGTTTGAAGATTGTGATGGCTTTGGACCGTTGCCAAAATTATTATTTTGTCCTTGTGGTCTGTCACCTTGAGGACGGTTTCCTTGGTAGCCTTGACCTTGCGGACGATTACCTTGATAGCCTTGACCTTGTGGTCTGTCGCCTTGCGGACGGTTTCCTTGGTAGCCTTGACCTTGCGGACGATTTCCTTGGTAGCCTTGACCTTGTGGTCTGTCACCTTGTGGACGGTTGCCTTGGTAGCCTTGACCTTGCGGACGATTTCCTTGATAACCCTGACCTTGCGGTCTGTCGCCTTGTGGACGGTTTCCTTGGTAACCTTGACCTGGCGGTCTGTCGCCTTGTGGGCGGTTTCCTTGGTAACCTTGACCTGGCGGTCTGTCGCCTTGTGGACGATTGCCTTGGTATCCCTGACCTTGTGGTCTGTCGCCTTGTGGACGGTTACCTTGGTATCCTTGTCCTTGCGGTCTGTCGCCTTGTGGACGGTTGCCTTGGTATCCTTGTCCTTGAGGTCTGTCGCCTTGTGGACGATTTCCTTGGTAACCTTGTCCTTGAGGTCTGTCGCCTTGTGGACGGTTGCCTTGGTATCCTTGTCCTTGAGGTCTGTCACCTTGTGGACGGTTGCCTTGGTATCCTTGTCCTTGAGGTCTGTCGCCTTGTGGACGATTTCCTTGGTAACCTTGTCCTTGAGGTCTGTCGCCTTGAGGACGACCTTGATAACCACCTTCTCGTTGTGGTCGATCACCTTGAGGACGACCTTGGTAACCACCTTGTCCTTGTGGACGATCACCTTGAGGACGCTCACTTTGTGGTCGGTCAACTTGAGGACGTTCACTTTGAGGACGTACTGGACTATTTCCATCCGTAGGTCGTTGCTCATCACGAACAGGATTTGGAGTTTGTGCTTCTCTAAATCCACGATCTGAACTATAAGCATGTTGTCTCATAGTCGGTCGACTACTTGGTTTATTTGGATTTACACCGGGCTTTCTCTCAGGAGTAGATGCACCAGGAGCTGACCCTTCGGTTTTATCCATCTGTGGCACTCTCTTTGGTTGATCTTTCTTTTCCAAATGTGCTTTTTCAGGATTATCAACCTTTATTCTTGGTCCAGTTGCTCTTTTTGTTAATTCTGGCTTTGTTTTAGGTTCAGGACTAAACAATTTGTTTAATTTATCAACCATATTATCTTCCAGAACGCTCATATGACCTTTCACTTCAAAGCCCATATCTGTTAGCTTTGAAATGATTAGTTTACTCTGGACATCTTTTTCTTTTGCATATTCATGTACACGAATTTTTGTCAATACTTACACCCCATTTTAAGAGCTATGACTCGTAATTAATTTGTTGGACTTGACTGAAAATAGTAGACTTTACATACAAATGTAGTGCTAATCGTATTTTCAAAAAGTTAACGAATTATTATGAGTAAGAGCCCATTTAAATTACCTTTGTTATATTCTTACGTATTTTTTTCTTGTAAAATTTGAATCATTTTCTTTGCAAACCCATCATCTAGAACAGCAAGCGAAACTCTTGTTTCTTTACCTATTGCATTACCCAATGTTACACGGTCAAAATTTCTAAAAACTTGAATTCCATAATAAGTGCATTTATCGGTCATTTTTTTTTCAGTATTTGCCGATGCATCACTGGCTAGAAAGACCATTTTGGCTCTTTTCGATTTAACTTCTGTTAAAACAAGATCTTCTCCGGTAACAATTTTTCTCGCTTTATTTGCTAATCCTAAAAGCTGAATGCACTTTTGATTCATTTTTTCACCTTTGCAGCTAACTCAAGTAACTCAGAATAAATTTGCTCGTTTATTTCCATTTCAAATTGTCGTTCTAAAACTTTTTTCTTTTTTGCAACTTGAATAGCCTCTTCAGATAGATTCAGGTAAGCACCACGACCATTCTTTTTACCTGAAGGATCCACAAATACTTCTCCTTCAGTTGTTCGAACGATTCGAATCATTTCCTTTTTAGGTTTCATTTCTCCTGTTGCTAAACATTTTCTCATTGGAATTTTTTTAACTTTATTCATTCATAATCACCAATTCGTAGCTTGATTTATGTCTCGTATTCAAAATCTTCTTCAAAATTTTCGTACTCATCTTCATAATACTCATCAAAAGTCTCTGTTAGGATACCAAGTTCTCTTGCATCAGTTTCATTTTTGATGTCAATTTTCCAACCAGTTAATCTTGCTGCAAGACGAACATTTTGTCCTTTTCGACCAATTGCTAAAGACAATTGACTATCTGGAACAATGACAACCGTTGATTTTTCTGCTTCATTTACATGAACTTCGAGTACATCTGAAGGACTAAGTGCATTTGCAACATAATCAACAACATTATCAGACCATTCTACGATATCTATTTTCTCGCCCTTTAACTCATTTACAATTGTTTGAACACGATCACCCTTAGCACCAACACAAGCTCCAATTGGATCAACTTCTGGATTACTTGACCAAACTGAAATTTTTGAACGATCTCCTGCTTCACGTGCCACTGATTTAATTTCTACAATTCCCTCATAAATTTCAGGAACTTCCATTTCAAAAAGACGCTTTAAAAGACCTGGATTTGTACGGGAAACTTGAATTTGTGGTCCTTTAGTTGTTTTATCAACTTTTGTAATGTACAGTTTAATTCTTTGATTAATCTCAAATTTCTCGTTAGGAAGAATTTCTGTGACTGGAAGTATCGCCTCAGTTCTTCCTATTTGAACATGATAATTTTTCGCATCTTTACGTTGAACAACACCAGTGATAATGTCATCTTGACGATCAATAAATTCATCATAAATGATTCCACGCTCTGCTTCACGAACTCTTTGAACGATCAATTGCTTTGCTGCTTGTGCAGCAACACGTCCAAAATCTCTTGGAGTTACTTCAAATTCCACAATATCATCAATTTCATATGCAGCATTGATGGCTTTTGCTTCTTCTAATGAAATATGTAATCTTTCATCCTCGATTACTTCTTTTACTTCTTTCTTTGCAAATACTTTCGCATCGCCCGTGATTACATTAAAATCAACACGAACGTTTTGTGCCTTGTTAAAGTTTTTTTGGTATGCTGCAACAAGTGCTGCTTCAACGGCTTCCACTAAAACAGTAAAAGAAATTCCTTTTTCTGATTCTAATGCCTTTAGCGCGCTAAATAACTCACTGCTCATTAAGATCCCCCTTATCATTAGGTGCTGGCATGACGCTTTGGCCCGAAGATACTTATCTGAATTCCTGGAAAAGCCATGTAGTTCGGCTTTGAAGGAATTTAGAAAGAAGTTCGAGGGCCAGTCATGCGAAGCCCGATTATCGTTTCCGAACACTAAGCCTGTTTTCGTTAAACAAGCCCGATGCCCGTTTTTCTTCCTCGAGCTACCACCATTTTTTATTTTAAATTTAATTTATTAAAAAGTTACTGCTAATCTTGCTTTAGCAACTTTCTCATACGGAATGATGATTTCTTTTTTAGCTGTTTTAATTCTTATTTGAAGTGTAATTTCTTTACCATCAAAATGAAGCATGATTCCTTCAAATTCTTTTTCACCATTTATGGGTTCATATGTTTTCACATGAACATTTTTACCTATTGCCTTTTCAAAATCAGCTAATTTTTTAAGTGGGCGTTCAGCGCCAGGCGAACTTACTTCTAAAAAATAATTATCTGAAATTGGATCGACCTCGTCTAACTTCAAGCTTAACTTTTCAGATAATTCTACACATTCATCAATGTTAATACCGTTTTCTTTATCAGCATAAACACGTAAAAACCAGTCCTTACCCTCTTTAACGTATTCAACGTCAACAAGCTCTAATCCTAATTCTTCAGCAATTGGTTTTGCTAATTCTGTTACTGATTCAACTGCTTTACTCATGTTCCACCTCTTTTCGTAAAAGCTCAAAAAAGCCTTGAGTAATAATTGTATACAAAACGAAAGAGTGGGTTTCCCCACTCTTGTTCGCGTTGCTATTTAATTCCTTTGCAACAATACCATAAATGTAATAAAAAATCAAATAAATGATTTCGGCAATATCTTTACATTCATAATTATTTTTTACATTTATTAGTCCTTTTAAACATTATTTCCAATATTTATAAAGCGCTTGTGTACCAGAATTTTCTTCTCCTCTAGCGATAAGCTCATCGTACATAGACTTTACTTTCGATAGTCCCGGGAACACAACCCCCATCTTTTCTGATTCTTCTAATGCAATATTCATGTCCTTTACAAAATGTTTAATAAAGAACCCAGGTTCAAAATTTCCACTTAACATACGTGGAGCCATGTTTGTCATTTGCCAACTACCTGCAGAACCAGTCGAAATGTTTTGTAAAACTTTTTGTGGATCAAGTCCTGCTTTTTCAGCATAGATAATCGCTTCACACACAGATAATACACATGAAGCAATCCCGATTTGATTCGCCATTTTAGTATGTTGTCCACTTCCTGCTTTTCCTTGATAAACAATGTTCGTACCCATGGCATCTAGAATCGGTTTAACTTTATTGAAGGCTTCTTCTTCTCCACCAACCATAATAGATAACTTAGCGTCACGAGCACCAATATCTCCACCTGTTACAGGAGCATCAAGCGCATCAATTCCTTTTTCTTTTGCTGCATTATAAATTTCAATTGCTAAACTAGGTTTTGATGTGGTCATATCCATTACAATTTGACCTGGATGACCGTTTGCTAAAACTCCATTTTCACCTAAATAAGTTTCTTCGACATCTTTAGGATAACCAACGATTGAAATCACAACATCTACTTCTTTTGCAATTGCAGCTGGAGAGTCTGCCCACTTTGCACCCATTTCTAATAAATCATTTGCCTTTTCTTTTGTACGGTTGTACACAGTAACAGGAAAACCAGCTTTAAGTAAATTCCCTGCCATACTTTTACCCATAACACCAATACCAATAAAACCAATTTTTTGCTTTGTCATACAATTCACCCTTTAACATTTTTCTTCATTATAGTATTTTTCTTCATTTATTTCAGTTTTAAGTGAAAAAATTTGAAATAAAAAACATTAAATTTAAAAAATAGGCAATACCTAAAAAGGTATTGCCTGCAATTGCGATTATATTTTACTTATTATTTAAGAACAGGAAGCATCCATGATAATACGTTTGTTTGTAACCAAACAATTACACAGATTACTAAAAGCAAGTAGAAACTGTGCTTTAGTGTAAATCTTAATAAATCCGACTCTTTTCCTGATAATCCTACAGCTGCACAAGCAACTGCAATTGATTGAGGAGAAATCATCTTACCTGTTACACCACCAGAAGCGTTAGCTGCAAGTGCTAAGAATGGATCCATTCCAACTTGTACAGCTGTGTTGTATTGAACGCCACCGAACAATAAGTTTGCTGAAGTATCTGAACCTGTAACGAATACACCTAACCAACCTAAAACTGGTGAAAGGAACTTAAATGCAGCTCCCGTAGCAGCTAGTGTAGAACCAAGTGCTAACATCATACCTGATTGGTTTGCTACATCTGAGTAAGCAACAACAGACATGATTGTAACTAATGGAAGTGCAACTTCCTTAAGTGTTTGTCCGAAAGTTTTGCAGAAGTCAGCCCAGCTAATACCAAGGATGAATTTAGAGATAACTGCTGAGAAAAGGATAGCAGTTCCAGCAGCAGCCAAGAATTCTACTTTATATTGGAAAACTTCAGCTGTTTTTACTCCATTTACCATTTTAAATAAGTCGCCTGAAACAAATGGTACATCAGCTAAGAATTTGAACGCATGTCCAATATGATCAAGTGTTTCATAGAATGGCACTACTGGTAAATTTTTCGCCGTCATAGTTGCAACATAGTTACCACCAAGTGCTAACTTAACATTTGGAAGTCCCCATACTGTAACCATACCTGTTAAAATAATAAATGGTGACCAAGCTTTCAAAATTTGTCCACCTGTGTAAGAAGGTCTTGAAGCAACGCTTGCTGCTTTAACAGTTCCTTCATCTTCGAAACGGTAAATATTCTTTGGTTTCCAAACTTTTAAGAATAAAACTAAACATACGATTGAAGCAATTGACGATACTACGTCTGGTAATTCTGGACCCATGAAGTTTGTAGAGAAGTATTGCACTAATGCGAATGAACCACCTGCTACAAGCAATGCTGGCATAACTTCTTTTGTTTTCTTAAATCCAACCATTACAATAACGATGTAAATTGGAATGAAAACAGATAAGAATGGTAATTGACGACCAATGATTTGTGAAATATGACCAACATCATATCCGAAGTTACCAAATGCAATAATTGGAGCTCCTAATGCACCGAATGCAACTGGAGCAGTGTTTGCGATTAAGCAAAGACCTGCAGCGTAAAGTGGTTTAAATCCAAGACCAATCAATAACGCAGCAGTGATCGCAACTGGTGCACCGAAACCTGCAGCACCTTCTAAGAATGCTCCAAATGAGAATGCAACAAGAACGACTTGTAAACGTCTATCTTCAGTAATCGAAAGTATAGAATTTTTAATGATTTCAAATTGACCTGTTTTAACTGTTAATTTGTACAAGAACACTGAGTTTAGGATAATCCAACCAATTGGAAGAAATCCGTACAAAGCGCCTTTAGATGCAACCATTACGGCCATCATTACTGGCATTTTAAATAAGAAAATCGATAAAACCATTGCAATTAATAATGTTGAAATACCAGCCTTATAACCCTTCATTTTCTTGATAGCTAATGCCCAGAAGAAAAACAAAATCGGGATAAGCGCTACTAGTGCTGAAAGCCATAAACTACCATTTACAGCTTCTGCACTTTTCACTAATTCGCCTGTGAAAGTCATTTAAATCCTCCCAAAATTTTTAATATAAATGCATTTGCAATTGCAATTTGAATATATAACATCATTCGACAGAATTCAACACATTTTTCACATTTCATACATATTTCCGTCACCTTTTTTTATGTAACACTTATGATTTATTCAAATGGTAAACTCATATGTTATACATGCTGAATTTTTGTAATGTTATTTTATTTCAAATTGTCAAATTACTTATTTTTTTAAAAAAACAAACATTTTTCCTTTTAAGACAGTCAATTTTAGTTGAAATTAATAACAAAAAGGTTAAGCTTTAAAGATTAGTTTGTAACACTGTTTTACAGTAAATGTAATATCTCGTGTTAAATGTGAGATATTATGTCTGTTTTATTTCCTAATTTTTGGAATTACCACGTTTGTGTTATTTTCTCTCTAACAACTCACTCCAATTGTAAGAATTTCTTGCTTATTATTTGGAAAAACTTGATTTTTATTCATGGAATGGTTATTGTTTTGATTGTTTAATTAATCTATAGTTTTCAGGAAAAATGAGTGAGCTAAATGAAACTATAAAAATTTTAGGAGATTTTTTATGAACAAAAAGATGAAAGCGATTGGTTTAATTGAATATTTGCCAATTGAAAACGAATTTAGTTTAATGGATTTTGAATTAGAAATTCCGAAACCTACTGGAAAAGAGTTACTTGTTGCAATCAAAGCGGTTTCTGTTAATCCTGTTGATACTAAAGTTCGATCACCTAAGCCAATAATAGAAAGTCAACCAAAAGTATTAGGATGGGATGCAGCAGGAGTCGTTGTAGGTATTGGTGAAGATGTATCTCTTTTTAATGTCGGTGATGAAGTTTTTTACGCAGGAAGCATAACAAAACCAGGTTCAAATAGTGAATTTCATTTAGTCGATGAAAGAATTGTGGCAAAGAAACCTTCAGTTCTTGGATTCGCTGAAGCAGCTGCCATTCCATTAACAGCGATAACAGCTTGGGAAGGATTATTTGAACGATTAACAGTTCCTTTTGATAAAGAAAAAAATTCAAAAAGAAATATTTTGATTATTGGTGGAGCTGGAGGTGTAGGATCAATAGCCATCCAATTAGCGAAATACGTTGGACTTACTGTTATAGCAACTGCTTCTCGCCCAGAAACTATTGAGTGGGCAAAAAATATGGGAGCAGATTTTATTATCGACCACAACAGCGATAATTTTTTAACTGAGTTGGAACAACTAGATTTAAAAGGTGTCGATTATATTTTTTGTTTAAACAAAACAGATCAACATTGGATGAATATGGTAAATGTTATCAACCCGTTGGGAAAGATTTGTTCAATTGTAGAAACGACAAACCCGATTAACATTTACCTCTTAAAAGATAAAAGTGTAACTTTTTCTTGGGAATTTATGTTTGCGCGCTCAAAGTATGAAACAGAAGACATGATCGTCCAACATGAAATTTTGGAAAAAATTGCTCTTTTAATTGATCAATCTATCCTAAAATCTACAATGACAAAGCGGTTAACTCCTATTAATGCAACGAATTTAAGAGAAGCTCATAAGCAGTTAGAATCAGGCAAAATGATTGGTAAGTTGGTTTTGGAAGGCTTTTAATATTACTCTTTATTAAAATAATCTATTTTGATTTTTAATCAAATTTGTTGGAAATTAGAGAAAATGAAAAATGGCTCTCTCAAACCTTAGTGTTTCACAGAGCCATTTTTTATGGAGATTTTTATATGGAAATACTTACTAGGTTTAAATAAAAAAAAACGTCTAGGTAATGAACCTAAACGTTAAAACAATTACTTTAGCGATCTTCTACTATGATGTAACTAGACCGAAGCGGACCATGAACACCAACAACTTTATTTAATTCAATATCAGCTGAATTACTAGGGCCACAGATAAAGTTAATACATGAAGTAATATTTTCCCCAGCTACAACTTGTTTATGAATCTTTGTCGTAGCTTGAGTCATTCTTGGCACAATCGTACTTTTTGGAATCACACAGATATAGTTTTCTGGTAAGAAGCTAAATGAGATACCATGGTTCATATTATAGTACTGAACAATTGTTGCTGTTTCAGCCATTGTGATATCGCTAAATGCAACAGCATATTTTGCTTTTTCAGCAACATTGATATTTTGTTTACCCTTTTTATAATCCCAGACATGTGCATCTTTTAGAACTTCAGATAGTCCAAATTTATCATATCGGTCATCTTTCCATATCACAGATGTACCTTCACCATATTCCATTAACTTTTCACTAACAATTTTTGGTAATTCTTTTGAATTTGTAACGGTTACTTTTGTAAAATTTCGACCAGCCTGTTTACAAAGTTCCTCCACTAATTCATCTTGTGTATGATTTTTATAAACATCTAACTGAGGTGATGTTGAATACGTAGGACGTTTAACAGTAGTTGGCATTTTACGACCTAAACTCTTAGAAATTGTAGCTAAGAATTGTTCCCTGTTAATAATTTTGTTTTCTGCCATTATTTTTTCCCCTCTTTTTGACGTTTTTTATACCAATCCCGGAAACGAACTTTTTCCATTCCAGTTAAATTACGTGTATTCGTCCACTTTTTCAAGAAGCTTACACCTCTAGTTATCTCACCTTCTGTCATAAATGGAATCGTCGCTATTGGAGCTAGTTTTGTACTTGATTTATAAAGACGAGGTTTCGTTGTCCAAGCTGTAAAACCTTTCATAATCAATCTCTCTGCTTTTGGTGAAAGTCTCTCTTCTTCAACAATAATCTGACGATGTATAAGTAGTAAGTTATGCAAAGGAATTCTTACAGGGCAAACTTCTGTACAAGCTCCACATAAAGACGTAGCATATGGTAATTCTTTAAAATCATCATAGCCGCCTAGTATTGGAGAAATAACCGAACCAATTGGACCAGAATAGATAGAACCATACGTATGACCACCTATATGGCGATACACTGGACAAATATTTAAACATGCGGCACAACGAATGCATCGAAGTGAAGTTTTAAATGGGGATGCTAAAATTTTCGAACGTCCATTATCAACAATGACAATATGAAAGTCTTTCGCTCCGTCTACAGCTTCGTTTTCAGTTACACCATTTAAAAATGTCACATAACTTGTCATTTTTGCTCCAACAGAACTTCTTGTTAAAAGGCTTACTAGAATGTCTACTTCTTCAAATGTAGGTGCAATACGTTCCATACCCATAACAACTACTTGAATTTTAGGGATAGACATACATAAATCTGCATTTCCTTCATTCGTTACAAGTGTAACCGAACCAGATTCTGCGATCCCGAAATTACATCCCGAAACCCCCATATCAGCTGTTAAATATTCATTCCGAAGGATTTCACGCGAGAATTGAGCTAATTCTTCTGGTTTATCTGAACCTTTGTACCCTTTTTTTTGGAAAATTTCTCGAATCTGTTCCCTATTTTTATGTAATGATGGAACAACCATGTGTGAAGGTGGATCCCAATCGTCTAACTGCAAAATGTATTCAGCTAAATCAGTTTCCATCACATTAACACCGATATCTTCAAAAGCATGATTTAGACTAATTTCTTCGGTTACCATTGATTTTGCTTTAACTACTTTTTTTACGTTATTTGCTTTAGCAACTTCCGTTATATATTTTGAAGCCTCTTCAGCAGTTGCAGCGAAAAATACCTTTCCACCATTTTTTACAACATTTTCAGAAAATTGATTTAAATAATAATCCAGGTTTTCAAGTGTATGTTGACGCATATCACCAGCTAAAGTACGCCACTCTTCGAAATTACCTAATTCCTCATATACATTTGTTCGATTCTTATTAATTAGATTTTGTGCCTTTACCATAGCTGCTCGCATGAAGTCATTTGATAAGTTGTCTTCAAGTCGATCCATGAATTTCTTTTTAGCAAATTTTATTCCCAATATATTCACTCCTTGCTTTGTATGTAGGTCTTTCTATTAAATAGAATTTGAACTATCTCATATTTAAAACTTCTGCAATATGTAATACTTGAATCTTAGAACCAATTTTGCTTAACCTTCCGCCAATATTCATTAAACAAGCATAGTCTGCTCCAATTAAGTAATCTGGGTTTATCGATTCGATATGTTTCACTTTCTCATCAACCATTTCAGAAGAAATTTCACCCATTTTTACTGAGAAGGTGCCACCAAATCCACAACAATATTCAGCATTAGGTATTCTTTCGAGTTCTAACCCTTCAACATTTTCTAAAAGTTTGAACGGGGGTTCGATAACATTTAATAATCTAGTCATGTGGCAAGAAGTGTGATAACAACCTTTTCCTTTCAATTTAGCTCCCACGTTTTCAACTTTCAGTACTTCTACAATAAATTGTGTAAGTTCATACGATTTTTCAGCAAGTTTTTCTGCTCTTTTTTTCCATTCTGGCTCTTCTTCTAAAATATGGGGATATTCGCGAAACATTGTAATACATGAACCTGATGGTGAAACAACAATTTCTGCGTCCTCAAAAACCTCTATCATATGCTTGATAGATTTCTTTGCCTCCTCCACATAACCACTGTTAAAAGTTGGTTGACCACAACAAGTTTGACCTTCTGGATAAATAATTTCACACCCAAGTCTTTCTAGAACCTCAACTGTTGCAATGCCAACTTTTGAAGCTAAAAAGTCGACAAGACATGTCGTAAATAGAGTTACTTTCATCTTACTGCCCCTTTTAATAAATTTTGATAAAACTAGATAAAGTACGCTAAAAAATAGCAAATCAAAGAATTTTGCAACCCTATTTTGTCCTTTCGAAAAAAAAACATGCAATCTTTCATATCTCTCGGAATTATCACTTGGTAAATGTTTCAAAAAAATCAAGGAGAATCGACATAAATCGATATTATTCTGACAAAATTTCATAAATTTTACCATTTTATGGCTAAATTGTGAAAAAATCGTGTAACATTTGTTAATACATTATGGAGATTTGTCGAATTTTGTAGTAATATAGTTTTGTACCATTTTCATAAAAGGAGAGAAAAAAATTGTTATCAAAAGACATCCAAGAGAAATTTATCGCCATCGTTGGCAAAGACAACTTTGAGTGTTCAAACATGGAGAGAGCTGCTTATTCGTTCGACTCTTCACCACTACAACCAGTTTTACCAGCAGCTGTAGTTGCACCACGCAATACTGCTGAGGTATCTGAGATTGTAAAACTTTGTAACAAGCATTTGATTCCAATTGTTTCAAGAGGTTCAGGAACAAACTTAGCTGGTGGGACAAGACCAACTGAAGATGCAATCGTTTTGATTTTTAGAAATATGAATTCTGTAGTTGAATTAGATGAAGAGAATTTAACTATCACAGTTCAACCTGGTGTAATAACTTCAGATATTCATACAATTGTAGAAGCAAAAGGTTTATTCTATCCGCCAGATCCAAGTTCTATGAAAATGTCAATGATTGGTGGAAACATCGTTGAAAACGCTGGTGGTTTAAGAGGCTTAAAGTACGGCGTAACAGGCGACTATGTTATGGGATTAGAAGTTGTTTTACCAAACGGAGAAATTATTAAAACGGGTGGTAAATTAGCTAAAGATGTAGCTGGTTACAATTTAACTCAATTAATGGTTGGATCAGAAGGAACACTTGGTGTTGTAACTGAAGCAATTTTAAAGTTAATTCCAAAGCCAGAAACAAAGAAAACAATGATCGCTTTATTCCCAGATTTAAATTCAGCTGCACAAACAGTTTCTGATATTATCGCAAATAAAATCATTCCAGTTACTTTGGAATTCCTTGATAAAGCAACATTAAAAGTCGTTGAAGATTATGCAAAAGTTGGATTACCAACTGATTGTGAAGCCCTACTTTTAATCGAACAAGATGGTCCTGCTTCAATCGTTGAACGAGACATCAATAAAATTGCAGAAATTTGTAAAGCTGCAAATGCAATGGATATTAAGATCGCTGCAAATGACCAAGAAGCAGATAAATTGGCAACTGCTAGACGTTCTGCTCTATCTGCTTTAGCAAGACTTGCGCCTACTACTCTATTAGAAGATGCAACAGTACCTCGTTCTGAAATCGCAAACATGGTTCGTGCTATTAATGAAGTTGCTGCTAAATACAATGTACAAATTTGTACGTTTGGTCATGCAGGAGATGGAAATCTTCACCCAACTTGCCCAACTGATATTCGTAACAAAGAAGAATATCACCGTGCTGAATCAGCATTTGCTGAGTTATTCGAAGTTGCAGTTAAATTAGGTGGCACAATTACTGGTGAGCATGGTGTTGGAATTATGAAACAATCATTCTTACATTTAAAAGTAGGTCATGCAGGAATTGAAGCTATGAAAGCTATTAAATTAGCACTAGATCCAAATAACATTATGAATCCTGGGAAAATTTTTGATGTGACTAAAACGGAGGTTTCGGTTTAATGAACCAAAATGAAGTTACCCTTATAAGAGAAAGATTTCGAGAAAAAATGAATTCGGATCAGTTGCAAAACTGTATGCGATGTGGATATTGTTTACCTCACTGCCCTACTTTCATTATTTCTGGTGGTAAAGAAACTTCTTCACCACGAGGAAGAATTGCATTGATGCGTGCAGTAGCTAATGGCGAATTAGAGCCGGATGCAGAATTTGAAAAGATTATCAATGAATGTTTAGGTTGTTTGGCTTGTGAGAGCGTTTGCCCTTCTGGCGTTAAGTATATGGAATTACTTGAAGATGCACGAGATATCATCTGTCAAACAAGACAATACTCAGCTCCAGTTAAACTTGCTCGTAAAGTTATTTTTAAAGGCCTATTCAAGAAGCAAAAAAATATGGATTTATTTATTGGCGCTTTAAATATTTACCAAAAATCAGGTTTGCGTTTCATTGCTAGAAATACTGGAATTATGAAACTATTCCCTAGCAGTCTTGTAGCAACTGAAAAAGTATTACCTGAAGTAGGTTCATATAAAGCTATTAAAAATCGTCCTGTACGTTTACCTGCAGAAGGAGAAAAACTAGCAAAAGTTGGTTTCTTTAAAGGTTGCTTAATGGACACAATGTTCATTACAGAAAACAACAAAACGTTAAAACTTCTTCAAAAAGCTGGTTGTGAAATCGAAATTCCTGGTGGACAAGCTTGCTGTGCAGCGATTCATGGTCATAGCGGTGAAAAAGATGATGCTAAAGATATGGCAAAATTGAATATTGTTGCATTTGAAAACATGGATGTTGATTACATCATCACGAACGCTGGTGGTTGTGGCGCTTATTTAATGGAGTATGATATTTTGTTCCAACATGACCCACAATGGCATGATCGTGCGAAGAAATTCGTTTCAAAAATTAAGGATATTTCAAAAATTCTTGTTGAATTAAAATTCCATGAGAGATTTAAATTGAAATTACCAAATCAAGTTATGACGTATCAAGATTCTTGTCACTTAAGAAACGTTATGAAAACATTTAATGAGCCACGTGAGCTTCTTAAATCAATCGAAGGCGTTACTTACGTTGAACAAAAGAATGCACACACTTGCTGTGGATCAGCTGGAACGTACAGTATCCTACATGCTGATGTGTCCATGCAAATCCTTGATGCTAAGATGAAAAATGTTTTAGATACAAAAGCAACTACGATTGTTACTGCAAACCCTGGTTGTTTACTTCAAATGAGAGTTGGTATCGAACGTGAAGGCCTTGCTAAGGAAATGAATAAAAATGGGATTAAGCATATGCTTAGTCCCATTTTTTTGATATCCTCCCCTCACCTTCTTGTGAGAGTTTGTAATCTGACCATTCTTTTTGTGTGAAATTAAAAAGTTGAATAATAGCTCTTTAATAGCCTACTATTCAACCTTTTAAATTGACTTAATACTAAAAAAACGACAATTGATTCTCATCTGGTAAATCTTCCAAAAAGCCTTGGTTGGTCATGAATTCAATGATTGTCTTAGAAACCTTACCTCGCTTTTGCAAATCTTCTTTTGAAAGGAATTCCCCATCTTCTCGGGCCTTTACAATTTGTAAGGCAACGTTCTCTCCTAAGCCATCTATAGAAATAAATGGTGGAATTAAGGTGTCACCGTCAATAATGAACTCAGTGGCTTGTGATCGATATAAATCAATCTTTTTGAAACTGAATCCACGATGTGCCATTTCATTTGCGATTTCCAAAACTGTCATCAATGATTTTTCTTTAGGCGTGGAATCTAACCCTTTTAACATGATTTCTTCAAGACGAGCTTTAATGGACAGTTTCCCTTTGATCATAGTGTCAATTTCAAAATCACTTGCACGACATGTAAAGTAAGCTGCATAAAACATAATAGGTTTATGAACTTTGAAATAGGCAATTCGTAGAGCCATCATAACGTAAGCTGCAGCATGTGCTTTAGGGAACATGTATTTGATTTTTTTACAGGAATCAATGTACCAATTTGGCACTTTCTTTGCACGCATTTCCTCCTCCATATCAGGAGAAAGACCTTTCCCCTTACGAACAGATTCCATGATTTTAAACGCAAAAGATGGTTCCAATCCCTGATAGATTAGGAAAACCATGATGTCGTCACGACAACCAATTACTTTATCTAGCGTACAGGTCTTATTATTAATTAATTCTTGTGCGTTGCCTAACCAAACATCCGTACCATGTGATAGTCCAGAAATTTGAACCAACTCAGAGAACTTGGATGGCTTTGTCTGTTCCAACATTTGACGAACGAATTGAGTCCCAAATTCAGGAACTCCAAATGTTCCAGTTTTACAGTGAATATCTTCAGCGTTAACACCAAGAATTTCAGGAGAACCGAAAATTTTCATAACATCCGGATCATCTACCGGTATTGTTTTAGGATCAATACCACTTAAGTCCTGCAGCATACGAATAACAGTTGGATCATCGTGTCCAAGTATATCGAGTTTTAAAACGTTGTCATGTATGGAATGGAAATCAAAATGGGTTGTTTTCCATTCCGAACCGACATTGTCTGCTGGGTATTGAATAGGTGTAAAGTCAAAAACATCCATATAATCTGGAATAACAATAATACCGCCGGGATGTTGCCCTGTTGTTCTTTTTGCACCAGTTGTTCCTGTAGCAAGACGTTCTACTTCTGCAGAGCGCTTTTGAATATTATTTTCCTGCAAATACCCTTTTACATATCCATAGGCAGTCTTATCTGCTACTGTTGCAATGGTTCCTGCACGGTATACATATTCCTCACCAAAAAGAACCTTGGTATAGGCATGAGCTCTTGGTTGATATACACCAGAAAAGTTTAAGTCTATATCGGGAACCTTGTCCCCTTTAAACCCTAGGAAGGTTTCGAAAGGTATATCTTGACCATCCTTTTTAAAGTTCGCCCCACATTTAGGACAATTCTTATCCTTCAAATCGAATCCAGATGCTACTGAACCATCCATAAAAAACTCTGAATATTTACACGTTGGGCAAACATAATGTGGCGGCAAAGGATTCACTTCTGTAATTTCCGTTAAGGTCGCTACTAGTGAAGAACCAACGGAACCACGAGAACCAACTAGATATCCATCATCTAATGACTTCTTTACTAATTTTTGAGAAATCAAGTAGATTACGGCAAATCCATTACCAATAATACTTTTTAATTCCTTCTCTACTCGAGCTTCCACTACTTCAGGTAGTGTTTCACCGTAAATTTCATGTGCCTTATCATAGGATAACTTACGAATTTCATCCTCAGCGCCCTCGATTTTTGGTGTATAAAGTTCATCTTTAATCGGTTTAACAACGTCGATCATATCAGCAACTTTATTTGTATTTGTTACGACAACTTCAAGCGCTTTTTCTTCACCTAAAAACTTAAAGTTTTCAAGCATTTCATCTGTTGTTCTAAAATGAACATCTGGTAGTTTATGACGATTCATTTCATTCGCTCCACCTTGAGAACGAATCAAAATTTCACGATAAATTTTATCAGTAGGGTCGATGTAATGGGTATTACCTGTTGCTACAACTGGCTTCCCTGTCTCCTCACCTAGTTGACAAATTCCTTTAACAATATTTTCAAGGGTATGCTTACTTCTAACATGTTCCATTTCAAGTAATGGTGCATAAACATCAAGTGGCTGAACTTCAAAATAGTCATAAAAATCAGCAATTGGATATACATCATTTATGGATTTAGACATGAAAGCTCTAAAAACTTCCCCTTCATCACAGCTTGACCCGATAAGTAGACCTTCTCGATATTTTGTAATTAAAGATTTCGGTACACGAGGAACACGGTGAAGGTATTTAATATTTGAATAAGATACTATTTTAAATAGGTTTTTTAACCCCACTGAGTTTTGAACTAGAATCGTGCAATGACTTGGACGGGCCTTTTTATAGGAATCTCCCGAACCAATATTTTGGTTAAGTTGATCTAAATTGGTTAGGCTCTTCTTTTCTCTTAGATCTTTTAACATGACCATCAAGACATTTCCAGTCGCTTCCGCATCGTATATTGCGCGATGGTGTTGTGTTAATTCAACACCAAGTTTTTTGGATAATCCCCCTAGGCCATAACTTTTGAACTCTGGATACAGGAATCTTGCAAGTTCAAGTGTATCAATAACTGGATTTGAAACCTTAGGCAAGCCCATTTTTGCAAAGCCAGCATCCAAAAATCCAATATCAAAACTTGCATTATGCGCAACAAGAATCGCATCCCCAACCCACTCTTTGAACCTTTTTAAAACATCTTCTACCTCTGGTGCATTTTCGACCATATCATCTGTAATACTTGTCAATTCAATAATTTTTGGTGAAAGAGGATGATGCGGATTCGCAAATTCAGAGAAACGATCTAGTATTTCACCTTCTTTTACCCTTACAGCAGCTAATTCAATAATGGTGCAATAATTCGCAGAAAGCCCTGTTGTCTCAACGTCAAAAACAACATATTCAGCATCTTTTAGATTTCTAGATTCAGGATTAAATACAATTGGAACACCATCATCTATTAAATACGCTTCCAAACCATATATGATTTTAATATCGTTTTTCTTACCTGCTGCGTATGCATCGGGGAATGCTTGAAGACCACCATGGTCCGTGATTGCAATTGCACTATGTCCCCAGTATTTTGCACGTTTTACATAATCGCCTATTGGTGTAATGGCATCCATTTGGCTCATTTGTGAATGGACATGCAATTCAACGCGTTTTTCAGCTGTTTGTGCAAGGTCCTGACGAATTTCAGGCTTCACTTCCTCAATATCACGCGCCATCATAACGACTTCAGGATTGAATTGGTTAAAAGTATCTAATTGTACAACACCTTGAATGCGAAGCCACTGACCCGCTTTAATTTTTTTAAAAATTTCAGTATCATCAACCTGTGGTTCAGCATTTGCATCCTTCTTGCGTGAAAATTTATTATCCTGATTTCTAGTAAAGAAGTTTTCTTTATCCTTTGAAAACATCTTTACTAAGATTGAATCCGAGTAATCAGTAATTTTAATTTGAAGCAATTGTTTACCACTACGAAGCTCTCTTGCTTCTGCGAAGAATACATACCCTTCAATTGCCACTTGTTTGTCATTATCTGTAATATCTGCAATTTTTTTAATAGAAGCAACATCAATGGACCTTCCTAATTTAATTGGCCCATTCTCCGGAGCTTTTACTTCTTCTTTTGAAGATGGTGTTTCTGCAATGTTTTGTAGTATCTGGCTTGCATAATCAACATCTTTTTGTAAAATTTCCTCTTGAAATTGCTTAATTTTATCTTCTTGCATTTCTTCGTCAACTTTTACAAAGATAGAAGTATCCCTCAGTCCAAGACTCTCATACTTTTTTTGGATTTCGATAGCACATCTCTGCTTGATTAAATTTGCCTCATTTTCTGAATGTACAGTTAAAACAACCCGTCCATCTTCAAAAGTTGGGGTTTGTTCGTCTAATAGACTAAGCAAACCTGGAGTTATGTTTTCTAATGAATGAAGAACAAAATTCCAATACTCTGGAACGATTTTTGCAAAAGATGTTTGATCCACTAATTCAATAGATATGATGACATCTGAAATAGATGTAAAAGCCTGTAAACACTTCGCTTTGAAAACTTCAAAGCATTCACAATCGACCATTTTTTCAAATTTAAAAAAGAAATGCCACTTCTTTTCAGTACGATTTACAGAAACACGTGTTATTTCAGCATTTTGAAATGCAGAGATATATGGCTCATGGTTTAGTTGGATTTGCTCTAGTAAAATAGAAAATGTCTCTCTATTTTTTGCATTCATTTGACTCATCCGACTACCTCCGAATTTTTTCACTAATGATATATTTTATCATACAAAAGCTTCTAGGAGTTTTCTTTCCTACAAAAAGACCGCAAAATTTTATCGGAAAGTCTCTGTTAAAAAAACGTTTTAAAGTGGCAGAAACATGATTCCTAAAAAAGAAAAGCCTTGATTTATCCAAAAAATTTCGGACCTAATCAAGACTTAATTTTATAATTAATTTCGCTTAGAAATGGGAAAATTCTAGGAAACAAACTAATAAGGAAGCGACGGCCGTTAATTGTTCCCAATCGCTTCACTCTTGGACAATTTTGGCATGCACTCTACTTGCTAAACTGATAGCGGTTTAGAGTATCGTGGATGTATCTAAACATACACGAGCAACGAATTAGTGTAGTTGACAACGAATCGTCAACACTTCCTACCTATCTTCGATAGCTAGTGTGTTTTGATATGCACTCCATGATACAAATCGCAGGCGATTTGGATGTTCGTGGAAGATTCACGTTTATAAGTGAAATTAAAAGAAAAAGCGTTGGATATCATTCCAAGTTACAATCAACATCAACAACATCAATAATGAAAATCCAATTAAGTGAACTAAACTTTCCTTGTTGCGGTCAATTGGTTTTCCACGAACTGCCTCATAGGCAAAGAATAGTAGACGACCACCATCTAATGCTGGTAATGGTAAAAGATTCATGATACCTAAGTTAATACTTAAGAGTGCTGACCATCTTAACAACATTGTGAAACCGTTCTTAACAACCTCTTCTGTTGCAGCATAAATGCCTACTGGACCTGATAATTCTTTTACTGAAACACTTCCTGTAACAAGCATTTTAACTGATTCTAAAATAAATTTAGTTGAACGATACGTTTCGGTAAAAGCATACGAAATCACTTTCAATGGAGCGTGAGTTGTTGGAGCAAAAATTCCAATACGACCTACTCTCGTGTCTCCAGCCTTTGCTACTTCTGGAGTAATAGAAAGACTTGTCTCTTCACTGTAGTTTGGAGCTTCAGAAATAACCATTTCTACTTCTTCACCTGGATGTTTCTGAATATTTATTACTAGCTCTTCCCATGTTTCCACTGGAGTTCCATCTATGGAAATAATTTTATCACCTTTTTGAAGACCTGCAGATTCAGCAATACCACCTTTGGATACATCGCCAACTTTTGACTCATTTGATAAAACACCTTGAACAGATGCAATAATCGCAAAAAGGATAATGGCTAAAACAAAATTCATCATCGGACCAGCAAAAATAGCTAACGCACGTTGTCCAACCGACTTGGAATGGAATTGACGGTTAAAAGGAGCAATTTGAGTTTCTATTTTTCCATCAATAATAAAGGCTTTTTGATCAACATTCAAAGTGACCACTTCATCACTACCTGAAGTACCACGAATGATTAATCTATGTTCTAAATCAATTTCTTCAACTTCAATGGTTTGGATGTTTGGATATTTCTCGAAATGCTTTAAGATAATTTTAGTGACTAATTCTTTCTCATTTAGAATATAACCAACGATTTGACCAGGTTTTATATCCAACATTTCTGGATCCTCACCTGACATTCTCACGTAACCCCCAATTGGGAATAAGCGTATGGTATACATTGTTTCATTTCGTTTCCATGATAAAATCTTTGGCCCCATCCCAATTGCAAATTCACGACAAAGTATGCCTGCTCTTTTTGCAAAATAAAGATGCCCAAATTCATGAAAAATTACGAGTGCTCCAAACATCAGAACAAATGAAAGTATAGTTTGTAATTGCATTTTTTACTCCATTCTTTTACAAGGTGCTGAGACCCACGGTTAGCCTTGAAACAACTGGACCAGAAAACCGACGAGCCGTAAGTTGTTCCTGAGCTAAAGCTCAGACAACTCTGGCATACCTTATCGTTGCCGAGACAAGCTCGGACGCTAAGGTAAGTAGGCTTTGCGGAGCAAAACCTTCGAGGTTTTTTGGTAAGTTGTATAAAGGCTGTGGGTCGAAGCCCGTTTATCAAGGTACTGAGACCCACGTTTATACAAATTTAAAGCATTTGGTTAAAATTTTTCTAGTACTCTTATTCTTGATTCCGCATCCACTGCTTGGATCGTTTCTAAATCTGGATTTGCTAACACATTGTGTTCAGCCATAGCAGTTTCAACAATTGATTCAATTTCTAAGAATGGAATTTTTCTATTCAAGAACATAGAAACAGCCACTTCATTTGCAGCATTCATAACTGTTGGCATTGTACCACCTGTTTTACCAGCCTCGTATGCCATTCTCAAACAAGGATAACGTTTAAAATCAACTTCTTTGAAATTCAGTGTAGCCACTTCTGCCAAGTTTAACCTTTTGGCTCCCATTAGGGGCAAACGGTCAGGATATGACAAAGCCAATTGTATCGGCACCCGCATATCAGGTGTACCAAGTTGCGCCATCACACTTGAATCATGAAACTCAACCATTGAATGGATAATACTCTGAGGGTGTATTAACACATCTATATTTTCATACGGTAGATTAAAAAGCCAATGTGCTTCTATAACTTCAAGTCCTTTATTCATCATCGTAGCACAGTCGATGGTAATTTTTGCGCCCATTGCCCAGTTTGGATGTGCCAATGCATCTTCAACTGAAACATCCACAAGTTCCTCTCGGGTTCGATTTCGGAAACTACCACCCGATGCTGTTAAGATTAGTCTCTCAATGTTTTTAGAATTCTCGCCCTGTAAGCATTGAAAAATTGCAGAGTGTTCGCTATCAACTGGTAGCATTTGCACACCATATTTCTCTGCTGCAGCCATCACTAAATGGCCAGCAGTAACTAGTGTCTCTTTATTAGCAATAGCAATATGTTTTCCCGATTCAATAGCCGCTAATGTTGGCCCAAGACCAACACTACCCATAACTGCATTTACGACCATTTCACTATCACTATAACATGCTACTTCTGTCAAACCTTCGTTGCCGTACACAAATTTCGTATTGATAAATTCACTTCTTAAAAGTTCAGCCGATTCCTTATCCTGTACGGAAACAAGTTCAGGCTTAAATTCATTAATAACTTTACGAATTCCTTCAATATTACGGCCAGCGGAAACAGCCTTCAATTGAAATTCCTCTTTATAAGAACGAAGAATATCAATGGTTTGTATACCGATTGACCCCGTGGCACCTAAAAGGTTTATTTTTTTCATTAAACTAACTCCTTAGTTAAAAAACATTCGTTGAAAAAAAGTTTGAATTTTATGTAAAAATTAAGCGACGATTAAACCAAGTATAAACAAAATTGGTAGCGTGTACATTAGACTATCAAATCGGTCTAAAATACCCCCATGTCCAGGTAGTAAGTTTCCAGAATCTTTCACACCATAATGACGTTTGTATGCAGATTGTACAAGATCGCCAAATGTACCTACTGTTGCAATAACTACTCCAAATAGAACAAATTTGGTAAAAGTATAATCCATATCTCTTACTGAATTTATAAAAGTTACATCTACTTTTCTGAGAAAATAAAAGCATAAAGAAACGATTACGGCAGAAATCATACCACCTATGAAACCTTCGATTGTTTTATTTGGGCTTATTGTTGGCCACAGCTTATGCTTTCCGAATTTACTTCCGAATTGATAAGCTCCTATATCAGAAGCCCAAATTAAAAACATGACATGAAGTAAATAGACAAGTCCAACTTCACGAATTTGAAAGAAATAGTAAAAAGAAACTCCTACATATAGAAATGTTAAAGTAGAAAAACTTGCATCTTCAAAAGTAAATTTATTCTTAGAAATAACTGTTGTTGCTAGTAATAAAGTAATAATGATATAAATTACATTTGGTTTATCAAGATTATGAAGCCAACTTACATCATTTATAAGTGTCTCAGGAAGTAAAATAGTCCATAACCCAATTAGACTTATTATGCCTGCAAATGAAAAAACACTCAACTTTCTCATTTTGAATAATTCTGAAACCCCAATTGTAGCCATCGCGTAGATAACTGCCAAGAAAAGATTTCCCCCAATATATACGACTGGAATAAATAATGCGGCTGCAATAACCGCTGTAATCACACGTTGTTTCAATGTTTGTCTTCTCCTTCACCAATTCTTCCGCCGAGTCGTCTCTCACGTCTTTGGAAATCTTCAATTGCCATTAAGAAATCTTCTTCAAGGAACTCTGGCCATAATGTTTCTGTAAAGTAAAACTCAGTGTAAGCCAATTGCCATAGCAAAAAGTTACTTAACCGCAATTCCCCACTTGTACGAATAAGCAAATCAGGATCTTCTAGCTCAGCAGTAAAAAGTTTACTTGAAAATATTTCTTCAGTAACTGGACCATCAAGCAACCCATTCTTAGCATCTTCTACTAACTGATTCATTGCTATCAACATCTCTGCTCGACTACCATAGTTAAAAGCGAAATTTAATATAAGCCCTGTGTTATTTTTTGTAACTTCAGCAGCATTTTGAATTGCTTGTTGTGTAGAGTCAGGGACTAGTCCAATCTCACCAATACTGATTACGCGCATATTAAGTTCCATTAGTTCAGGCAGAAATTGTTCTAGGAACTCCTCAGGAAGTTTCATTAAATAACTTACTTCTTCTTTACTTCTTTTCCAATTTTCTGTCGAAAAAGCATAAAGAGTTAAAGCTTTAAGTCCCAACTTATTCGCAAACCGAGAAATAATACGGATGTTTTCCATACCCTCCCTATGTCCAGCGATACGTGGTAACAACTTATTCTTAGCCCAGCGTCCATTCCCATCCATGATTATTGCTACATGTTTTGGTAATGCACTTTTCTTTATTTCATGTAACCGATCTTCTAGAGACTGTTGGCTCAAGGAATTTGTTTTCTTTTTAAACCAAAGCATTTTCTCTCTCCCGAGTTTATTTAATATAAGTAAATTAAACATTACCTTTCATTTTAACACAAATTTCAAATGAAAAAATACTCAATAAAATGAAAAAGAGTTACAGCTATACACTGTAACTCATTCCATTATATTTCATTTAACTGTAAGTCATTCAAAATTATATCCTCGTAGCTTTCACGCTTAACAACTAGTTTATCTTCCCCATTTTCAACGAAAACGACAGCTGGTCTTGGTAATCGATTGTAATTACTAGCCATTGAATAACAGTATGCACCTGTACTAAAAACAGCTAGGTAATCATCCTCTTTCACTGTCGGTAATGGTAAATCCCAAATGAGCATGTCTCCACTTTCACAGCATTTACCTGCTATAGCATAGGTTGTTTCATTTTGGTCATACACTCGATTTACGAGAACGCCAGTATATTTTGCATCATATAAAGCTGTTCGAATATTATCACCCATACCACCATCTACAGTTAGATACTGACGAGTGTTAGGCACTGTTTTTTGCGAACCCAGTTTGTAGAGCGTCATCCCAGCATCCCCCACAATAGAACGGCCTGGTTCAATCCAAATTTCAGGTATATCTACTCGCGCTTCATAAGCCAATGATTTTATTTTTTCAACTATAACTTCAACATAATCCGATACAGGAAGCGGACGGTCTTCATCTGTATAACGAATCCCAAAACCACCACCAAGATTTAGGACCTCTGGGAAGTAACCAAATTTCTTTTTCCAATTAAGCAGTTGATTGAATATCTTTTCAGCAGCTAGAACAAACCCTTCTGTTTCAAACATTTGAGAGCCAATATGACTATGCACGCCTAGCACATTGAAAAATGTATCATCAAGCGTTTTCATTAAAGCTTCTTCAGCTTGTCCGTTAAATAAGTCAAATCCAAATTTTGAATCCTCTTGTCCAGTTACAACATATTCATGTGTGTGCGCCTCAACTCCAGGTGCAACACGTAAAAGAATGGAAACCTGAGTATCGAGCTCTCCACATAATCTTTTTAAACATTCAATTTCATAAAAATTATCTACGACTATGCAACCTATTTTTGCATTGATAGCCATTCTTAATTCTGACTCACTCTTATTATTCCCATGAAAATGAATACGATCTGCAGGAAAACCCGCGCGTAAGGCTGTAAACAGTTCTCCACCTGAAACAACATCAAGTGACATTTTCTCTTCTGCTGCTAACTGACACATTGCAATACATGAGAAAGCTTTACTAGCATAAGCCACTTGAGCTTTTACTCCAAGCTTTCGAAATGTGTCGACAAATAACCTTGCCCGTTCGCGGATAAGCGAAACATTATACACATAAAGAGGCGTTCCGTACTTTTTTATTAAGTTCATTGCATCCTTTCCATCTATTGTAAGATGGTTTTGTTCATTTACAGTTACTGTTTCACTTATCTTCATCGTTTTCCCTTCCTCCAAAAAAATATATTTCCTCATTATACATTTTGGTAAAAAGAAATCAAATACTTTTCTTATTCATTTTTTGTAAAATTCTTCAAATTAAAATAAAATTACAAATTTTGCATACGAATTTGACAAAAAATTAAAAAAGTAGGCAAAAAAACAATGAGAAACCTATTGGTCTCTCATTGCACGTAAGCTGACATTGCGTTACAATCTCCCCTACCCAAGAAATTTTGTGTGCACATCAAACAATGTTTGCGATTGTCAGCTTCGTTTCACTCCATTCGTTCTTTCATGATCTTTAGAATTTTTTTCTCAAGCCGAGAAATTTGAACTTGTGAAACACCAAGTCTTTCTGCAACCTCTGATTGCGTTTGATCTTTAAAATAACGTAGATAAACGATCATCCTTTCTCGATCATCCAAAGTTTCAATAGCTGATTTTAGGGATATTTTTTCAAACCATCTAGCATTAGAAGTATCAGTGATCTGATCTAGTAGCATGATAGAATCGCCTTCATTTTCATAAACCGTCTCATGTATGGAAGATGGTGTTCTGCTTGCATCTAGTGCCAAAATAATCTCTTCCTCTGAAACTCCTAATCGTTTAGAAATCTCACTTATAGTTGGGTTGCGACCAAATGTTTTAGCAAATTCATCGTTCGTACGACGAATTTTATTGGCAAGTTCCTTTAATGACCGACTAACTTTTACAGAACCATCATCACGAATAAATCGTTGGATTTCCCCAATTATCATGGGTACTGCATAAGTTGAAAATTTTACCTCAAAACTAAGGTCGAATTTTTGAATGGATTTAATCAGTCCAATACAGCCGATTTGGTAAAGATCATCTAATTCAAAGCCCCTATTAATAAAACGTTGTACAACAGACCAAACTAATCTAGTATTCTTTTGTACAATTTCATCCCTTGCTTCAAAGTTTCCATTTTGACTTTGATAGATTAATTCACGTATTTCTTCATCTTTTAGTAATGTTGTTTTTTGGATTGAATGCGTCTCTTGTTCCATAGGCGCCGCCCTCAATGAATGAAAGCATTATTTGTTGAAAAATGCTTTTCCAGTTTAACAGTTGTACCGTAATTCACATTTGATTCTATTGTTAATGAATCTGAAAAACTTTCCATTATCGTAAATCCCATTCCTGAACGTTCCAATTCAGGTTTAGATGTGTATAGCGGCTGTCGTGCGATATCAATATTTTCAATACCACACCCATTATCTCTAATTTCAATTTCAAATTTTCCTGTTTCCGTGTCTAGCGATGCTGATAGATAAACTATACCTTCTGGGTTATTTTCATATCCGTGAATAATGGCATTTGTTACAGCCTCAGAAACAACTGTCTTTATCTCTGTAAGTTGCTCTAGTGTAGGGTCCATAGGCATGATGAATGCAGCCACTGTGATTCTTGCTAGCCCTTCATTTAAACTATTTGCAGAAAATTGCATGCTCATTTCGTTCTTCAATTAGGCTACCCCCAATCCAAGTAATGCTTCTTCTTCTGAATTTACAGATCGGATAATTTTATACATACCTGACATCTCAAACATTTTCCCTACTGTAGGAGATACAGAACAGATAAACATTTCCCCATTTCTGGTTTTAATTTGATTGTATCGACCTAGTATTACACCTAACCCCGAGCTGTCCATAAAATCAAGTTGTCCAAGGTTTAGTATTAAATGATGAATATCCTCAGTTTCAATTAATGTCGTTAGCTTATCACGGAGATCGTTCGATGTGTGATGATCTAATTCACCTTTAAGGCGCACACATAATGCATTTCCCTTTTTTTCGTAGTCAAAAAATAAACTCACATTGTTTCCTCCATTCATTAAATGCATATTATAAAAAATTTGCATTTTAAAAGGTCATAATGTGAGTAATTCGCTATTTACTATCAAAAATCCTGCATGGTGACAAAACTAGTGAAAAGGTTATCTAATTCGTGCTTTTTCGCTAAAAATTTTAGACTAAATTTAAAATAAAACGACAACTTTCCCCTTGTTTTCTACTAAATTTAAGGAAACTATTTTTTAGTTACTTTAGTAAACATGGCAAAACTACGTTTATACAGTTGAAACCACGTTGCATGAGGAACCGATTGCTTTGTTACAAGTTCAGTAGTAGATACGATTTTCCCATCCTTTTCTATCATGATCTTTCCAAGTGCCTGTCCTTTTTCAAGAGGAGCCTGGACATTCTTTTCGACAACCATTCTAGGTTTGAACAATTTGAGATCTTCTCCCTTTTTTGCCAAAATGGAGATGTCTTCTGCAGATACTAGATTAGTCTTCTCCTGACTACCTTTAGAAATTGGTACCAACGCAATATTTTCACCTTTTTTGAATAATTTCTTTGCAGTGTATTGATTAAATGCAAAATCTAGCATGTTTGAAACCTGCAAGTTCCGTTCTTTAGGATTTTCAGCTCCGAAAACAACAGCGATCACCCGCATCCCATTCTTTTCTGCAGTAGCTGTTAAACAATATTTAGATTCTTGAGTGAAACCAGTTTTTAACCCATCTACTCCAGGATAAAATTTAACCAATTTATTTGTATTTACAAGCCAAAATTTCTTATCCGAATCTTCTCTGAGATAAGACTCATAAGTGCCTGTAAACTGAGTAATTAATTTGTGATTCAAAAGTTCTTTTCCCATTAATGCCATATCACGAGCCGAGCTATAATGGTTTTCTGCTGGTAACCCAGTGCAATTTTCAAAATGAGTGTTTTTAAGACCAAGCTGCTTTGCTCGTTCATTCATTCTAGCAACAAAGGATTTTTCAGAACCAGCAATTTTTTCTGCCATGGCAACACAAGCGTCATTAGCAGATCCAACAGCAATACCATAAAGCATCTGTTTTACTGTCATTTCTTCGCCTGGTTCTAAGAAAATCTGAGAACCTCCCATTGAAGCAGCATATTCACTTGTACGGACCTTTTCATTTAAATTGAATTGACCTTTATCAAGAGCTTCCATAATCAGAACCATGGTCATAATTTTTGTCATAGATGCTGGCGGCAATGGCTCATCCATCTTCTTTTCATAAAGAACAGACCCAGTATCACGTTCGATTAAAATAGCTGAGCGTACATTAGGAGCAAGTTCTTCAGTTGGTGTGGCCTCAGTCTTCACCTCAGCAAACGCTAGAAGACTACCGTTTAAAAGCAAAGCAATTGTAAGTGTGATGCTTAATAATTTTTTCAAGTTGAAAACTCCTTCTCTCAATTGGTAGAAACTAGAATCCGATAGATTCTGTTTGAACAATAGTTTTCTCGGAATTAACAAAATTATGCAAAAAAAAGAAGCAAAAACAAAGTTTTTTTGTTGCTGTTATTTTAATGTTCTGTTATTAAACAATATTTATAAATTTATCAACAGAGATCCACTTTTTTGTATAACATTTAAAAACAACTTAACAATATTCATTAATAAATTTTAGGAAGTTATGGTAGTAGTTTTAAGTTGATTAAAATACAATATTCGTAAGTATCAATGGCTTTTGTTACTTTAAAATAATCAGATAAATGAACTGAACTTTTTTGTTTAGCTAGAATAAAACAAGATTAAGGAGGGGTATTATGAGTGGTAAATTTTATTATTTAAGTAAATATATTGTGCTTTCATTCCTATTTTCAATTCTTTTATTATCGGGGTGTGGTGAAAAATTATCGAGCAATGAACTTTTTACTGATGACGTGTACAAAAATCTTGTAGAAATAAACTATTGGTTAGGTGATACCAAACTAGTTATTGATAAGGAAGAAGATATGAAGGAAATTTACAAGAACCTTTCGTCCTTAAAATTAAAGAATGTGCCTTCATTCGAATCTCAAAAGGTCGGACACCTTCATATTGATTTGGTAACAGTTGATAAAACGATATCAATTGGTTTATTGTCTGGAGAAATAACTACAAATGGGGAAAGATATTCTACTAATAAAGATATAGTTGATTTAATCAGAAATATTGCTCTCAAATATGAAGAGCAATAGATTTTGATACTGTTACAGTACAGAATACAAAAATTACGTAAAGTAATAAGGAGGGTAAATGAAATATCCCTCCTTATTATTTATTATTCAATTACAAAAATGTTATTGTACAACTTCATGGACTAGAATAGGCGCAACCACTGTATCACTTGATATTTTTACACTTTCACGTAAAAGTTTTATACATGAATCAATATCATCATGACTATGATGGATGTACAAAAGGACATCGCCTGTCTTTACTGCGTCGCCAACTTTCTTGTTTAAAACAAGTCCAACTGCTAAATCAATTACAGAATCCTTTGTTTCACGTCCTGCGCCTAAAAGCATAGCTGCCTTGCCAATTTCGTCAGCGACCAACTCAGATACATAGCCATCCTTATCTGCTTTGAATTCTGTAATGAACTTTGCTTTAGGTAACTTTTCTGGATTCATAATATAGCTAGGGTCCCCACCTTGATTTTCAATAAAAGTTTTAAAAACTTCTAATGCTTTACCGTTATCAATTACCTCTTGAAGCATTTGACGTGCTTTTTCTTCCGTCTCAGCCTTTCCAGCTAAAATAACCATTTTGCTACCTAATTCAAATACAAGCTCGGTTAAGTCCTCAGGCCCATGTCCATTCAATGTATCAATGGCTTCTTTCACTTCTAACGCATTCCCTATTGCAAACCCAAGGGGCTGACTCATATCGGATATAACAGCCATTGTTTTACGACCAACCTTGTTCCCAATCGCTACCATTGCAGTAGCCAGATCTCGAGCATCATCCACGGTTTTCATGAATGCACCAGCGCCAGTTTTAACATCTAGAACGATTGCGTCTGCACCAGCAGCAATTTTTTTACTCATAATCGAACTTGCAATGAGTGGAATACTTTGAACAGTGCCTGTAACATCACGCAAACTATAAAGTTTTTTATCTGCTGGAGTGATATTGCCAGACTGTCCGATCAAAGCAATTTTATTTTTGTTGACTAACTCAACAAACTCTTCGCTCGATACTTCAACATGAAAGCCCGGGAAAGATTCCAACTTATCTAAGGTTCCACCAGTATGACCCAATCCTCGTCCAGACATCTTCGCAACTGGAATTCCAAGGGCTGCAACCATAGGCGCAAGGATAAGTGAAGTTGTATCACCAACACCACCAGTTGAGTGCTTATCTACCTTTATACCTTCGATCTTGGACAAGTCAATTTGGTCACCCGAGTGAACCATTGCCATTGTTAATTCTGCTCGTTCACGGTCGTCCATATCTTTAAAATAAATGGCCATTGCTAATGCACTCATTTGATAATCTGGAATTGTACCATCAGTGAAACCAGAGATAACAAATCGAATCTCTTCCTTTGTTAAGGTATGCCCAGCTTGCTTTTTTAAGATAAGATCAACCATTCTCATAAAGTTTCAAATCTCCTTGTTTCACATTCGACTGCTTGATTTTTATCAAATGTATATTAATTCAAATCTTTTAAAAAACTTGTACCATATTGAGGCGCCTTTATAGAGAAATTTTCTGCAATTGTAGCACCTAAATCTGCAAATGTTTCACGAACTGGTAACTCTTTGCCGATATTAAATGCTTTTGAATATGCAAGCATTGGTACATATTCTCTCGTATGATCTGTCCCTGGCATTGTAGGATCGTTTCCATGGTCAGCAGTTATAATCAATAGATCTTCTTTAGTTAAATGTTCAAACATTTCTGGAAGACGAGAATCAAACTCTTGTAACGCTTCCCCATATCCTATTACATTACGACGGTGCCCAAAATTTGCGTCAAAATCTACTAAATTTACAAAGCTTAGGCCAGTGAAATCACGTTTTGTTGTTGCAATAAATTTGTCCATTCCGTCCATATTGGATTTTGTAGATAAATGGTCAGTTACACCTTCACCGTCATAAATATCACGAATTTTACCTATTGCAATGACTTCAAATTTCGCATCAACCATTTCGTTCATTACGGTTCTGCCAAATGGTTTTAAAGCATAATCGTGACGATTCGGTGTGCGTTTGAAGTTTCCTGGTTCACCAATGAATGGACGAGCTATTATCCTACCAACCATATATTCTGGACGAAGTGTAATTTCACGTGCTATTTCACAAATTTTATATAGTTCTTCTAGTGGAACCACTTCTTCGTGAGCTGCAATTTGCAAAACTGAATCTGCAGACGTATAAACAATTAAAGCACCTGTTTCTATATGTTCTGGACCATAGTCATTCAGCACATCTGTCCCGCTATACGGAAGGTTACAAATAATTTTGCGGCCACTTCGTTCTTCTAATTCCTTAATCAAAGCATCATCGAAACCATTTAAAAAAGTTTTAAATGGTGTATCAATATGTAAGCCCATGATTTCCCAATGCCCAGTCATAGTATCTTTGCCATTTGATGCTTCGGACATTTTTGTATAGTAAGCAGTTGGATTTTCTGCTTTTGGAACGCCATTTAATTGAAGTATATTGGATAAACCCATTTTGGCCATATTAGGCAATTGAAGTCCTCCTGGCATCTTCTCACTTATATGTAATAAAGTATTCGCACCAACGTCACCAAACTTGTCAGAGTCAGGCATTTCTCCAATGCCCACTGAGTCAATGACCGTTAAAAATATACGCTTGAATTTCATACTATTCGCCTCATTTTAATAAAATACATTCCTTTTATTATGCTTTCATCTAATGAAAGGAATTCCATTTTACACTGTTTTCACAAAATTTTAAACAAATACAAAAATTCGACGTTCAATAGACGAAATCTGTTGAACAATCGAATTTCCTATAAAATATTATTTAGCATTATGAAATTTAAAAACTTAAAATTTGTAACTGAAAAAATCTATCATCCACTCCCTTTTCACGGGAGTACTTCTCGCAAACGTTTTGGTTTGTCCTCGAATTAAAACGTAAACACTAGACCAAGTCAGCACGCGCTCCACTATAAGCGCTATACGACCGCTTGTTGCTGAACTAAAGTTCAGACAAGCGTAGCATACGTTATTGTTCCTGAGCTGAAGCTCAGACAATAACGGAAAGCGCTTAGTGTCGTGGGTGAAACTGTCGATGCACATCTTTCATACGTACGTTTGTGACATGGGTATAGATTTGAGTTGTTGATATGTCTGCATGTCCCAACATTTCCTGCACGGAACGCAGATCTGCACCATTCATAAGTAAATGGGTTGCAAAGCTGTGGCGCATGGTGTGAGGAGTGATGTTCTTTGAAATACCCGCTTCTTTTGCACGAGCCTTAATGATTTTCCAAAGCCCCTGTCGCGAAAGTTTTTGACCGCGATGATTGATAAATAAGGAATCACTTCGTTTCTTCGGGTTTGAAAGCTTAGGACGCCCCAATTGAAAATAGCGTTCCAATGCCTCTAATGCAGCTCCCCCAACCGGTACTATACGTTCCTTGTTTCCTTTACCAATACAACGGACAAACTGCATTTCCAGATATAAACTCTCATTATTTAAATCTATTAATTCGCTGACTCGCATACCGGTTGCATATAACAATTCAATAATGGCCTTGTCACGAATGTCGTAGGGCGTGTTCTCTTTACAACTATCCAAAAAACGATCCACTTCTTCCATAGATAAAGCCTTTGGTAGTGATTTTTCAAGCTTTGGGCTTTCAATATGTGAAGATGGATCTGTTCTCGTAATTTTTTCCTTTTGTAAAAATTGATGAAATGATCGTATAGAAGCAGTATGTCTTGCTAAAGTTTTTGTAGACTTTTTTTGGTCTTTTAAAAAAGCAAGAAATTGGACGATTTGTAAACGGGTTACTTCGTTCCAATTTGTAAGTTTTTTTTCTTCAATTAAAAAAGTAATGTAGCTTTTTAAATCTCGCTTATACGAAATAATGCTGTTTTCTGCTAATCCTTTTTCAATCATTAGGTAATGCAGAAAATCAAGCAATTCTTCTTGCATAACTATTCCCCATCTAAATAATAAAGTAGCAAACGATCCACAAAATTAGACTTGGTGTTTTTTCCTACTGATGGAGAGTATACCTTTACTGCTTCACCGGTCGGTTCATCATATTTTCGCATTCCTTGATATTCTTCATTAAACCAATTTATCGCAAAATAGAAGATCAACGAAAATAACAAAAACAAGCCAAATAATTTAATCGTTTGTAATAGAAAAACAAGTATAGTTTTCATTGTAATCTCCTTAATATGTGATGTTCTAGCATATGGCAGACTAAATGAAATTTATACTTTTTTTAGAGTAATTTTAATAAATTTTATAAAAAATAAAATGAGATTCTACGAGTCTTTATTTTGACAATTTTTACAAATCCCATGAAAAGTAAGGCGATGATCTTTTATCTTAAAATCATATGTGTTCTCAACATAACCCTCTACCTTTTCAAGCAGGTCTTCTCTTATCTCTTCAACAGAACCACATTCATAACAAACGAGATGATGATGAAAATGTGTTGCACCTTCAATTCGTAAATCGTAGCGCGAAACCCCATCACCAAAGTTTATTTTATCAACAATCTTTAATTCAGAAAGTATTTCTAGAGTCCTGTAAACTGTCGCCAAACCCGTATCCGGTGCTATTTCTTTTACAAGCATAAACACGTCTTCTGCACTTAAATGCGAATCTTCCTTTTCTAATAAAATTCGAACAGTGGCTTCACGCTGAGGCGTTAGCTTGAAGTTTGCAGAATGAAGTTGTTTTTTAATACGGTCTAATCGAGTTTCCATATAATCTCCTAAGGTTAAAAGATGTACCAAATCAGTTAATTCTCATTATATCACTTCTAATTGAGAATACAATAATAGGAAAACGCAAACATAATAAGAATTATTTTAATGTACCCTTCTCAATAGTTGAAATGTATTATAGGCATTCCACCTATAAAACATGCAGAATTATCCATTTCATTAGAATTGGGGACATATAAATTTCAATGATTGATGTAGCCAATAGAACGAAAGATCCAATGAACAGTACACCAATGTAAATTAGAAAAAGGCTTTTTAATTTCTCTTCACGATCCTTTAAAAACTGTCTTTTGATTAATTTTATGGAAAATATTATTGATAAACTTGTTAATAAAATAATGAAAGGAATAAATATTAGATTTTGTGGTAGAACGGACGCACAAGCCAAGAGAAACCCTTTAAAACCGGATTGATTCACAAGAAATCCTACAGTAAAACCAATCACTACCCCCTTGGAAAATAATAAAATCAGTGTTAGAGGCACCCCGATAACGGAAATTCCAAGTATCCAAATCAGAAGAACAATTTTTATATTTTCAAAGAAAGTTGATAACAGTAAACCACCCGTTGGTGAGGAACTACTACCACCAAACTCATTGAAAAATTTTGTTAGATACTCAAAAAGGTCTTGTTTTTGCTCAAGTCCGAGACTGTTTACAATGACAGCTCCAAACATAACACCTACAACAAATAGCGATAGGACAAAGATAAAAATAGAAATGTGGTCACGTGTAACAGTTTTAAAAGTAGAAATCAGTTGGAATTTTCTCATAGATGTGCCCCTTCTATGGTGCTGGGATTAGTACTCAGCTCCGTTTGAAAATAGTATTTATACACTCTATGAAAAGCATCGTTATGATATACTAGAAAAAATTTATTCGATTGAGGTGATTTTGTGGAACCAATTTTACTAGATTTACCTGAAAGAATTGAAGGAGAACGAGTCTATATCAGACCATGTTTGCCGGGAGATGGAAAAGTAGTTTATGAGGCTGTCATACGTTCTTTAGATGAATTAAAGGAATGGATGCCATGGGCACATTTCGAACACTCTATTGAAAATGCAGAAAAACTTGTTCGAGAAGCATATGCTAAATTAATTTTAAGAGAGAGTTTCAGATTTCACTATTTTCTAAAAAGTGATGATGCCTTCCTAGGCAGCGGTGGCTACCCTCGTTTGAATTGGAAAACAAAATGTTTTGAAATAGGATATTGGATTGATTCTACCTATACAGGTCAGGGATATGGTACCGAAACTGCAAAACTATTAGAAGATTTTGCTTTTGATTTTTTTAAAGCTAATCGTGTGGAAATTCGTGTGGATACAAGAAATCACGCAAGTCGAAAGATTCCAGAAAAGTTAGGTTTTCAATTAGAAGGTATTCTAAGAAAAGACAGTTACTCAGCTGAGGGTACTATTTTAAGGGATACATGTGTATATGCAAAGATAAGTGAGTAGCTTAAAATTATATCACGCACGCATTGAAAAGACTTTGAGCATACAAGGTTCCCACATGCTTAAATTGGTGTGCTAAAAAAAAATACAGTGGCAAAAGTAGTTGTCTTTGAGTGAATAAGGTTGTTGATACAATTTTCACATGTTATGCCAAACTACGAATATTAAGGAGGTAAAGTAGTGATCCAGCACAAAATCAACATTATTCAGTATAATCCCAAGTATGCTGAACAGACAGTAAAGATGTGGAGAGATAGTAAGGAACAGGCTATTGGTCAGAAAGAAATTCATAGCTTTGAAAATCACGTATATTTTTTAAATCATATATTGCCTGAACAGTTTCAAATAGAGTTGGTGCTCATAGATGAAAAAGTAGTTGGAATGATTGCATATAATGAAACGGAAATAAGCCAACTTTATATTCATGTTGAATATCAAGGAATTGGTATAGGTCAAACATTACTTAATAAAGTAAAACAAAAATCAAATGGAAGATTAACTTTATACACATTTGAAATTAATAAAAAAGCACAACAATTTTATGAGAAACATGGATTTAAAATTATTGATAGAGGCCATGAAAACGAAGAAAATTTACCCGATATTCTCTATGAATGGATATCCAAGTAACTATTGTAATCGTGAAATAATTTAATATTAATCATGTATTAAAATTAAAAGCTTGGCTATTGCCAAGCTTTTTGTTTGTTGTTATATGAATTGATATATATGTCGTGACTGCTTATGTTAATTGACCAGTTATTAAATTTTTAGAACTATTTAGTTTTTTTAAACTACATTTCATTTAACTTGTTTCGTCAACTGCATATATTGCACAGCCATTATAGTTTTGGCGTCTCGTATTTTACCTTCTACTACGAGTTGCTCTGCCTCTTCTATTGTCACTTCGATCACATCAACAAACTCATCCTCATCAGCTGATGCAGGATTTTCAACTTTTGATATTCCCTTTGCAAGGTACATGTAAAAAAGTTCATCACAAAAACCTGGAGCCGTGTAAAATGTGTAGATGAGCTCAAGATTCTCTGCACGAAGTCCCGTTTCTTCTTCTAGTTCACGTCCTGCGGTTAGTATTGGAGGTTCGTTTTTTTCTAATTTTCCCGCTGGAATTTCTAGCAACCCACATTCACAAGGTTTTCGGAATTGATCGACTAGAATTAATTTTCCTTCTTCTGTTATTGCAATTATTCCTACTGCACCAGGATGCTTTACAATTTCACGAGTATGAACTGCTCCATTTGGAAGCTCAACTTGATCAACAAGAACCTTTATGACGCGACCATCAAAGATTTTTTCTGTAGCGATTGTTTTTTCGTAATAATGATGTTGAGCCATCGGAATATTCCTTTCTTACTAGTAAGTTTATTAGATTCAGTATAACAAAAAAACTGATGCCAATTCATAATGAACGAATTCGCACCAGTAAAATCAGTTACTTATAGGAAAAACAAGAAAAATAAATGACTCTTATGAATAACTAAACTTTTAAATCACGTTTTTTGTAAAAGACAAAAGTGCTTATAAGACACCCAATTATGATGAAAAGAGAAATAACATAGTACTCAAACCCCCACGATTCCCCATGTACAATTGGCGCAACTTCGAAATATTTAAAGGGAGTAATATATTTTAAGAAATCAATTTTTTCACTTAAGGCAACAAGAATGGACAAGAAATAAGTCGTAAGTAAAATGCCCATTGAAATACTACCAGCTGTCCGTGATTTTTGGTTAATCGCAGCAACAACATTCCCAATTGCCATAAAAATTAATTGTGTTAAAAACAAGCCAAAGTGAACCATAATAAGATCATTTGTATCAAAGGTTTTAGACTCGAATTTTTGAAAGAACCAAAGGCCAACACCAAGTGAAACTAGATTAAAAATTAAAATGTTAGTTAATGTTGCACTGAGCTTACTTAACAATATTTTAGTTCTAGTTACAGGCTTAACCATTAAGAACTCAACTGTCTTTTCTTGCTCTTCTTTTGCGATAATATTCGCTCCAAGCAGAACAGCATGGATGGCTCCCATTAAAAACACATAGACAAGGCAAACACCATAGTAACCAGCAGAAGTAGAAATATCTAAGTCGCCCCCCATTATAGCTTTTATAGCACGGGGCATTCCCTCCATGAATTTATTCATGTCTTGACCTGCAGAATCAAGCGCATTTAACTTATTTACGCTTAAAAGAAAATATATAACAAGACAAACCGACCAAATAAGTATTGATTTACGGTATGTTTTCATTTCATGTAGATACATATTCATTTTTAAGTCCCCCTCCCTACACCGATGGGATATCTTTCTTTTGATAGATGACAAAACCAACAGCTGTAAATGCAGCACTCAAAATGAGAGCAAGTAATAGAAAGCCCCACTCATATCCTTCATTTTTTACAATGTACGTATAATCAAAGTATTTAAAGGGTGAAATATATCTAATTTTATCGTCACCTATAATTGCTCCTAAGATTCCAACTATAAAGAACGAAAATACAATACCCATTGAAACACTGACAACAGATTTAATTTTCTTTAAAATCGTTGAAATCATAAAACCCATTGAATAAAAACAGATTTGTACAAAAAATAGAGAAAAAGCCATAAGAATTAGCGCTTTCATTGAAAAGTCATCTGATTTAAAAATGGTACAAATTAAAGCCGACATACTGACAAATAAGATGTTTGTAAAAATTAGACTAACGATTCCTGAACAAAATTTAGCAACATAGACATCAGATCTTTTTACGGGCTTTGTCAGTAGGAAATCTGCTGTTTTCATTCGATTCTCTTTTGAAATAAGTGAAAGACCAAGATTCATTGCCTGAATTGCACCAATTAATAGCGCGTAATTCATCAAATACGTAAAAAACCCTAGTGTAGTTATTAATGAAGTCACATTTACACCTAAAGCCTTCATCATTTCTGGCGGATAATTTTTTACCATATCCAGCAAAGACTTACCATCCTTAGCTATGCCAGGTAACATAGACATCATAAAGACAAGAAAAGCAAGAAGAGAAAAGCTCCAAATGAGAACCGATTTACGATTAAATCGTAATTCATGAATAAAAATGTTCATGACTTAATCCTCCTTTTGATAGAAGTGCATGAAAATTTCTTCTAAACTTGGTTCTTCTATCCAAATATTTTGCAAGTTAATATTCGCAACCCTAGAAAGTAAGTCGTTGATGTTTCCTTTATATATAAAACTAATATGAGTATGATTTTTTTCAAGTTTCTGAACCCCAGAACCTTTGAAATAATCAAGTGGGACATCACCTTTTGTTTCTAATTTAATATGTTTGTAGTTGTTTTCTTTAAGGACACTAATTTTTTCAACTTGAACGATTTTACCATCACGGATTATGGCAACACGATCGCACATTTTTTGCACTTCGCTCAAAATATGAGATGAAAATAGTATAGTTGCACCTTTCTCATTTTCTTCTTTTAAAAGTTCAAAAAAGGTTTGCTGCATTAATGGATCAAGTCCACCTGTTGGCTCATCTAAAATGATTAATTTTGGAGAGTGTAATAAACCTTGAATAATACCAACTTTCTTCTTATTCCCATATGAAAGATCATCAATTTTTCTGTTTAAATCCAAATTCAAACGCTTCGCTAGCTGCTTAATTCTATCCGTGCAATCCTTTTTATAAAAACTTGCAGAATATTTAAGTAGATCAATAACCTTCATATTGTCATAATAGAAAACTTCAGAAGGTAAATAGCCAATCTCTTTTGCTATTTCATGAGATTCTGCAATTGCATCTTTACCAAAGATTTTAATCTCACCACTTGTAGGATAGATAAGAGATAAAATTGTACGTATTGTCGTTGATTTACCTGCACCATTTGGTCCAATGAATCCAAAAATTTCTCCTTTTTCAACTGTAAAACTTACATCCTCTACCCCACGTGCCTTGCCATACATTTTAGTTAACTTGTTAATTTCAATTACACTTGTCATTTTTCCCCCACCTATTTGTAATAGATTTTTCTAATCAATTTCAAATATTCTCTAGCCTCATCAGCCATATCCTTGTAAAACTCTTCAAACGGCTTAGTATTACTTTTAATTTTTTTTGCTATTTTAAAACTTACACCTTCTAACGACCAATAAATCATTTCAATTTGTTTGTCGATGTCCTCTTGGCTACGAAATAAGGTTGTATCTATGTTTTGAAAAACAGGTAAGGCCAGTTCCACGTATTTTTCATGCTTTGTTAAAATCTCCTGATAGATTTCATTTGATTCATCTATATATGCAACCTCAATAAATTTAAACATACTTGGATACTGTTTAATTAAGGCCATTTTAAAATTCATTGCTTGCTCAAATCGATTTAACAAATCTCGATCAACTAGTTCAACTGTATTAAAAAATTCCTTTGTTAAATAATCAACAGCAAAATCAAATAAGTATAGATACAACAACTTCTTATTCTTAAAATAGTGAAATAGAAGACCCTTTGAAATATTAGCAGCCTTTGTAATCTCATTAGTTGAAGCTTTCTCATAACCTTTTGTTGCAAACTCATTCATCGCTGCATTAATGATCGCTTCCCTCTTCTCATCACTTAGATTTTCAAATTTTTCTTTTTTCATATTTTCCCTCTCTTTAGGTGCTGAGGTCTACGTTCAGCTCCGCTTGAAAACGTATACGTTTCCGGAGCAAATAACCGACGTTTTGCATATTTTTCTAAGTGAATACCCTCATTGACCACTACGGTCAATAATAATATACACCCGTTGACCAATGTGGTCAACACATTTGATTTCGTTTTATCTAAAAAAATTAAAATCATAATAATCAACATTTTATAATTAGTTTGCCTTAAATTATTTTTACCTTTCACTTACCCAATAATAATTAGACCAATTACTTTCTATGAAATTTTACTTTTGTAAACACAATGAGTTTGACCAATACTACTTTTTACAAGAAATTTATGTCCTTTTATAAAACAATAACAATATAATAAAAAACAATAACAATTTATTGCAAAACGATAAATATTTTGTTAAAATGATACCATAATAATAAGTGAGGTGCTTTTAATGAAACGAGGATCAACATTATTTTTACGAATAGCGGTTTTTCTAATTGGAACTCCAGTTCTTGCTTTGGGTGTGTATGGAGTGTCTTGGCTACTAAATAACCCTGTCAATCCTGAATATGACCATATTCTTTACCCAATTGTAATCGCGTTGTATGTGTCAGTAATCCCATTTTTCAATGCATTGTTACAGTCTTTTAAACTTTTAAGTTATATTGACAAGAACCAAGCTTTCTCTGAATTATCTGTCAAAGCTCTAAAGACTATAAAATTCTGTGCAATAATAATAAGTGGGACACTAGTGGCTGTTTTACCATTTGTCTATTTATTAGCAGAATTAGATGATGCCCCAGGTCTTATCATCATCAGCATGGTTCCTATTTTTGCTTCAATGGTTATCGCCGTCTTTGCAGCTGTTCTTCAAAGACTTTTAAAAGAAGCCATAGATATAAAATCGGAAAATGATTTAATAATCTGATCTGAGGTGAAAGTATGGCTATAATAATTAATATTGATGTGATGCTTGCTAAAAGGAAAATGAGTGTCACTGAACTTTCTGAGAGAGTTGGAATCACCATGGCTAATCTTTCCATATTAAAAAACGGAAAGGCAAAAGCGATTCGATTATCAACCTTAGAGGCAATTTGTAAAACTTTAGAATGTCAACCTGGTGATATTTTAGAATACAAAGATGATGCAGTAATTGATGAATAATAGAAATTACAATAAAAAATTAACGCTGTTGAATGGAATCAACAGCGTTTTTTGTTTGTATTAGTAAGAGGCTTTATAGGGGATGAGCTTAATACTCGACCATAATGAAGTATTAACTATATTTCCTCTTTTATTTTTTTATTCTTCTTTATCACTAGATAAAACAATTCCATGCTTTTCAAAAAGTTGTTTCATAGATCGAGCATCTGCCTGTGCTTCTTTTTGCGCATGATTAGAATCACGTAAATGGAAGAAATGGTTCCACTGATGCAACGGTCTGCATTGAATAATTTGAGTTACAATTGCATTTGGCAAAATAGAGCGAGCTACCTCTTTAGCGCGAGCTGCATGAACACCTAGGTCAGCCATTTCTAGCAACAAATCATTATAATTCTGATTACATTCATCATACAATGATTTCAATTTTGAACGGATATCTTTAAGATTGTCATCAGATTCCGACTCACTTTCAAAACCAATCATTTCTCTAAACTGAGCTGAACCACGATTTACATATCTTTGACTTAGTTCTGTACCACCAGTCATGTCACCGTGGCGCCAAAATTGCAATCCTGTTGCTCGATCTGTCATGTAATTAATCGTTATAGTCGCATGAATCAATAGTTCATGTTCTGATAATCCAACGCTTTTTAATGCTGTATAGTCTTCTGTCATCATAACAGGTTCTTCTACTGCTGGTGTTGGCTTTTGAATGTATTCATTTAATTTTGGCTCAATCTCAACGTTTCTATCATAAAACCATGCTAATATTGGCGTTTCATTTGTCAATTCAAGCAATTCACCAAAGAATGGAATCTTATTGCCTGCATCAACTGAATTCTTAATATCTAAGAAAGTAAGCATATTCATCGATATAATTATCGGATAACGATGCATTGAGTCAGTAGAAGTTATTGTCCAGCGAATGAAATTATTAACTTCTTTCATTTTCATTAGATCCAAGTAAACTTGTTCATCAACTGATTTAACACCAAAAACGATATTTCCTACGGACGCAACAGACAAATGTCCCTTACTCATGATGCTTCGGATAAAACTATGTGATGTTTCGCTCACTTTATCAAAAGATTGATAACACTGGCGCGCTACCATCTCGACTAGTTTTGGGTACTGTTCGGTAAAATATAGTAAATCTACTCTTTGATCCATTTCAACCACTCCATTAAATCTTTTTTCTATTATAACGTAATGATAGAAAAGATTGTCTAATTTTTTAAAAAAATAGAATCTATAAACTCTAACTTTGCATATATACACTGTTTTTATTCTAAAAAAAATCAAAAAAACAAAGTCGAACGATGTCGATAAAAACTTTGTAATTTCGAGTTATCTTACTGGACAATCATTGCAAAATAGATTCATAATGACAATTAGTTACATTCGTTTTAATTTACATCAAATCTTTATACAATACTTTAAAAATTCCCGGGAATTTTTCTATAAAAATGGGTACACTGTCGAAATTTAGTGTACCCATTTTTTTATATGTTTCCAAAACTACCGAAAATATCTAGTAAGTAAGAAGTGATTTTAGGCATCCAATCTAAAACCAAAATAAATCCCATAAAAATCATCAGTACGCCTCCAACCCCTACTACTTTTTCAGAGTTTCTTTTTAACCAAGTCATTTTCCCTATAAAGAATGAGAGGAAAATAAAAGGAATAGAAAATCCTAGTATATAGGCAATCATATAAACCAAACCAGATCCGGGATTCGTTGCCGCAAGCGAGATAACGTAACCTAATGTTGGGCCCATACAAGGTGTCCAGCCAGCAGAAAATGCTAGCCCTATGAAGAATGTTCCGATATACCCTGCAGGACGATTTTTAAACTCAAATCTATGGTTTTGTAATAGATAAGGAATGTTCAAAAGTCCAGTAATCATCATCCCAAATAGAATGATTAGTATTCCCCCACTGATTCGTATCACATCTTTGTACCCATAAAAAAACGATCCAATAAAAGATGTAGCAAACCCAATAGCAATATAGATTATCGAAAAACCCAACAAAAAGATAATCGTATGAAGGATCGCATTGCGATCAAACATTCCCCGTTCTTCTTTTAATTCATTTACTGTCATACCTGTGATATAGGATAAAAAGGCTGGATAAATAGGTAATACACATGGCGAAATGAAACTCAAAATACCAGCTGTAAATGCAGTGAAATAATTTATATTATCCATTTAAATCTCCTAAACTTCATTTTTATTGTACCTATTTTACCAAAATTTTAACTAAAACAAAAAACGAACCAAAAAATAGTTGTCGAATAATAGCGAAAAAAATTCCGGGAATTTTTGCTATTATTTCATGTTTCGACATATTTCGTGATAGTTACCACTTATTATTATAAGGCTAACAAAATTCGATAGATTATTTTGATGAATAAAATACGATTTGACTATAAACTCAATAACTGAGACTCTATCATTCAATTAAATTTTGAATATGAAAGAATGAGAAACACCAAATGTTTCTGAGATACTCTCAATTACTGGTGAAAACGAACTTACTATTTTAAAAAGAAAGTTTATGTTTTTATGGTCTTTTTATCACCTAAAAATGGAGAGGTTATGAATGAACACTAGAAAACAATTATTGCACTTGCAATTTAAAAAAAAGCAAAAAGATCTCTTCAAAATTGTTGCTCAATTTGGACTCTCTTCCCAAGAAGCTATCAATTGTAGTCAAGAATTAGATAAAATCATTTATCAGCTTCAGAGATTGAATGACCTAAAACCAATGATCGAATTCTTAACTTATTTTCATGGAAATCAAGACTACCTTCAATGTCGTGATATTCTAGAAGAACATTGGCAGACCATTCAACCTAACGATAAAAAATCAGTATACGTTGGTTTGATCCATCTTGCATTTGGAATGTATTATTATCGAGCAGGTAATATAATTGTTGCAATTGAAATGTTGTCTAACGCTGTAAAATTATTAAAAACTGATATTAATGACATAGATTTTATAGGAATCGATGGAGAGAAGTTAATTCTCTTGCTAGAAGATACCGTTAAAGAATTAATGGAAAAAAAACCATTTTCCCCATTTGAAATTCCAATTATAAACAAACATCTAAAGTATCTTGCTATGGAAAATTGTAATAAGCTTGGTCTTCAATGGTTTAATCTTAACCATACACCAGATAATGCTATTAACTTTAAACACAAGATGCATAGAAGTAAAGTTACTGATATAAGAACACAACAATTGAGTTTTAAAGCCAACATTCAGAAACTTAGACTTTGTGGATTATTGTAAAATCGAGTCAATTCAAATGAATATAACAAAATCAATAAAGAATGCCTTCAGCACAACTGGGTATTCTTTTTTTGTTTTTGATGAAAGAATTAGAAAAACATGAAAAAGTGTATTGAAACTATCTAATAAATTAAAAACAAAAAACCAAAGAGTCAAATGACCCTCTGGCTTTGAAATATCGTTATTATTGGTCAAAGAGTAAAAGTATTAACGATAAATACTAATGCAAATATTATACTTCCATAATTTCTTTTTCTTTATCTTTTGCAATCTGATCGATTTTTGCAACATAATCATCAGTCATTTTTTGAACATCATTTGAAAAACCTTTTAAACCGTCTTCAGATATCTCACCAGCTTTTTCAAGTTTTTTCAAATCATCATTTGCGTCACGACGAATATTTCGGATTGCAATTTTTGCATCCTCTGCAGCTGACTTCACCTTTTTAGCAAGTTCTTTTCGTCTCTCTTCCGTTAATGCTGGAATGATTAATCGAATGACTGAACCATCATTAGTTGGATTAAGACCTAAGTCTGAAGTAAGGATTGCCTTTTCAATATCCTTTAATGTTGATCTGTCATATGGTTGAATTACGATCATACGTGGCTCAGGAATTGATACGCCTGCCATTTGGTTAACGGGTGTTGGTGAGCCATAGTAATCAATCATAACTCTATCAAGTAATGACGCACTTGCTCGGCCAGCACGTATTACAGCCAAATCACGAGTGTAGGAACCGATAGCTTTGTCCATTCTTTCTTTCGTGTTATCTAATACTTGCTTTCCCATAAAAAATCTCCATTCTAATCTACATTTGATACTTATATTATAAAAGTAATTTTGAAAACAACAAGTTTTATTAACTATTACACATCAAATCTTAACTTTTTAAGTATTATTTTGAAGTAATCATAGTACCAACTTTTTCACCTTCAACAATACGCTTAATGTTTCCGTCTTCTAAAATAGAAAATACGAGCAAAGGAATGTTATTTTCCATAGCAAGTGTCGATGCTGTAGGGTCCATTACTTGTAATTCCTCAGAAATGATTTGCATATATGTGAGATGCTCATATTTCTTTGCATTAGGATCTTTACGAGGATCGGCATTATAAACGCCGTCTACATTGTTTTTTCCCATTAGTATAGCATCTGCTTCTATCTCAGCGGCGCGAAGTGCAGCTAAAGTATCTGTAGAGAAATACGGGTTTCCTGTTCCTGCTGCAAAAATAACGACTCTTCCCTTTTCCATATGTCGGATGGCACGACGTCTGATATATGGCTCTGCAACCTGCTTCATATCAATAGCTGACATTACTCGTGTCGGACAATCAATTGACTCCAAACCATCTTGTAACGCTAATGCATTCATACAAGTTCCAAGCATCCCAACGTAGTCAGAAGTAGCTCGGTCCATTCCTAGCTCACTACCTGTTTTACCACGCCAAAGATTTCCTCCACCAACTACAATTGCAACTTGAACACCTAGTTTAACTACTTCTTTAACTTGTGCAGCTATTGAATGAATGATAATTGGGTTAATTCCAACCTTTTGATCTCCAGCCAATGCTTCTCCACTTAGTTTTAAAACAATTCGCTTATATGCAACATTTGTCATAATGAGACTCCTTAAGACAATAGGAACAATCCCTTTGCCTTTTTGATTCTTTTTTTTTACTTATCATCTCGAAAAAATGGGAACACCAAAAGTGCTCCCACATGTTCAAAAATTATTTCTTCATTTGTGCTGCAACTTCTTCAGCAAAGTTGTCTTGGCGCTTTTCTAAGCCTTCCCCAACTTCTAAACGAATAAACTCGCGAACAGAACCACCAGTTGATTTAACAAATGCTTCTACAGTTTGATCAGGGTTTTTAACGAATGATTGATCTAATAAACAAACTTCTTCTTTGTACTTTCTCATACGGCCTTCAACCATTTTATCAACGATTGCTTCTGGTTTGCCTTCATTCAAAGCTTGTTCTTTTAAAATATGTCTTTCGTGATCTAATTCAGATTGTGGAATTTCAACACTAGAAACATATTTAGGGTTGATAGCAGCGATATGCATAGATACATCTTTCGCAGCAGCATCGTTGTTAGTTCCTTCAAGAACTGTAAGAACTGAGATACGACCACCCATATGTAAATAAGCACCAAATGCATCAGCATCTGTTTTTTCTACGATTGAAAAGCGACGAAGCGATAATCTTTCACCAATCTTTGCAACAGCACTGTTGATGTACGTTTCAACAGTTTCACCGTTTGGCATTGTTTGAGCCAATGCTTCTTCTACTGAAGCTGGTTTAGCTGTGATTAAGAAAGCACCAACTTCTTTAACAAGAGTTTGGAATCCTTCATTCTTTGCAACGAAGTCTGTTTCTGAATTTACTTCATAGATTGCAGCAACATTGCCTTCTACAGCGATGTTTGTCAATCCTTCAGCAGCGATACGGTCAGATTTCTTAGCAGCTTTTGCGATACCTTTTTCACGAAGATAGTCGAATGCAGCTTCCATTTCTCCATTTGTTTCTTGTAATGCTTTTTTACAATCCATCATACCTGCGCCAGATTTTTCACGCAGTTCTTTTACCATTGATGCAGTAATTTCCATTTTAGAACCTCCTAATATGTAAAGTTAAATTAAAATTTTGGGCGTTTATTTTTTTCGTGTTAGTATTTCCGATTTTATAGTTTTTTCGAAAAGAAATGGCAAGATACTAGGAAACAAACTTTCGAGATGTCGAAGTGTATTAAACATACATAAGACGACGAGAAAGTGCAGTTGACAAAGTAGATTGCCGTTTATTTTTGAAAAAAAGGTAATAAAGGCAAAAACCTCTATCACCTTTAATAGTGTTTTAAATTAAAGAGCTGATTATTCAGCAGCTTCTACTACTTCTTCAATTGAAACTTCGCTAGCAGTAACTTCTGCAACTGGAGCTTCGAAAGCTACTTCTGCGTCAGCATAGTTTTCGCCTTGACGACCTTCGATGATAGCATCAGCTAAACGAGCAGCAATTAATTTAACCGCTCTGATTGCGTCATCGTTTGAAGGAATAACGTAATCAATTTCATCTGGATCACAGTTCGTGTCACACATTGCAACGATTGGAATGTTCAATTTACGAGCTTCTTGAACAGCAATACGCTCTTTACGAGGGTCAACGATGAACATTGCATCTGGCATACCCTTCATATCACGGATACCACCTAAGAACTTTTCAAGTTTAGCTTTCTCTTTTAAAAGTTGGCCAACTTCTTTCTTAGGAAGAACTTCGAAAGTTCCATCTTGTTCCATTTTTTCGATGTTTTTCAATTGTTGAACACGCTTTTGGATAGTTCCAAAGTTTGTTAAAGTACCACCTAACCAACGTTGGTTAACATAGTACATACCTACGCGATCTGCTTCTTCTTGCATAGCTTCTTGAGCTTGCTTTTTTGTACCTACGAATAACATGTTACCGCCATTTGCAGATAATTCACGAACGTAGTTGTACGCTTCGTCAATTTTCTTAACTGTTTTTTGTAGGTCGATAATGTAGATGCCGTTTCTCTCAGTGAAGATATATTTCTTCATCTTTGGATTCCAACGGCGAGTTTGATGTCCAAAGTGAACACCAGCTTCGAGTAATTGCTTCATTGAAATTACTGCCATGTTTGTTTCCTCCTAGTTTTTATTTGGGCTATGCCCCCTCCGCTCAAATCGCTTTTGCATAGGAACTGGGAGACCCAGCACTGCCTAACAAATCATTGAGCGTGCGTGATGTGTAATAACACCGTTTTTTATAGTATCACAATAAAGATGTACATTTCAAGCAAATATATAGGATTTTTAGATAAAAAAACGCTTTGAAATGATTTTCAAAGCGCAGGATTTCTATAGAACTTATTTCTTCATCTTTAAATTTTGTAGTTCTTCTAAGAATCGAGGGTTCAGTATACGGATATATGTGCCCTTCATACCTAGTGAACGAGATTCGATTACACCAGCACTCTCAAGCTTTCGAAGTGCATTTACAATAACAGATCTTGTAATTCCAACGCGATCAGCAATTTTAGATGCAACGAGCAAGCCTTCATTGCCTTCAAGCTCTTCAAAAATATGGTCAATTGCTTCAAGTTCGCTATAAGACAATGTGCTAATCGCCATTTGAACAATTTGCTTTCTACGAGCTTCTTGCTCAACATATTCTGCACGTTCACGAAGAATCTCCATCGCAACTACAGTTGCACCATATTCTCCTAGAATGAGATCATCATCTAAAAATTCACCATTGAATCGGGCTAACACTAAAGTTCCTAAGCGTTCACCACTACCAAGAATAGGAACAATTGTTGTTAATCCATCCCTGAAAAAGTCCTTGTTTTCAACTGGGAACGCAGTCAGTTCGCTTTCAACTGTTAAATTGGATGATGTTTGACGCACATAGCTTAAGTTCTCTGTATATTCCATTGGGAATTGGTTGTCCTCAAGCATTTGCAACATACGTGCATTATCAATTTTACGACTCACATAAAAACCAAGCAATTTTCCTGAGTGGTTTACAATGTAAACATTTGCATCAATTACTTCAGAAAGACTCTCAGCCATTTCTGTAAAGTTTACATGCTTACCAGCGGCTTGCTGAAGCATTGCATTGATTTTCCTAGTTTTTTCTAATAAATTCATTTCGTCCTCCAAATTTTGTTACTTTAATGATTACCTATATTATTTTTCAAATTCAATTTATTAACATGAATTTTATGATAATTTTGATTTTTCTTATCTATTCTACAAGATAAACTGACTTAAGTCTTTATTTTTTGATATTTTTCCTAATTTATCGTCAACATATTGTGACGTAATTGTTATTGAAGCCATGTTAATATCAGGCGCCTCGAAGGATAAATCCTCAAGTAATTTTTCTAATATGGTGTGTAAACGACGTGCACCAATATTATCTGTATCTTGATTTACGTCAAACGCAACTTGAGCTAGACGCCTGATTGCATCATCAGAAAATGCAAGTTCTATGTTTTCTGTACCTAACAACGCTGTGTATTGCTTTAACAGAGCGTTATCCGGCTCTACTAAAATTCTGTAAAAATCATCCACAGTTAACTTTTGCAGCTCAACACGGATTGGAAAACGACCTTGTAATTCTGGAATGAGGTCAGAAGGTTTCGAAATATGAAATGCTCCAGCCGCGATGAATAAAATGAAATCTGTTTTAACAGGGCCATATTTCGTGTTCACTGTTGACCCCTCAACAATTGGTAAAATATCTCGCTGAACGCCTTCGCGTGATACATCAGCAGAAGAACCACTACCACTTCTACTCGCAATTTTATCCACTTCATCAATAAAGATAATGCCATTTTGTTCAGAAAGCTGAATCGCAGTTTGCGAAACGTCATCCATATCAATCAGTTTTTGTGCTTCTTCCCTTGTTAAAAATTCACGTGCTTTGGATACAGCTAGTTTCCGTTTTTTCTTTTTCTTTGGCATGAGATTGCTTAGTGCATCTTGCATCCCACCTAATTGGTCCATGCCGGATCCTGGCAATTCTAACATTAAAGGTTGTGATTCTTCTATTTCAATCGTAACGATCTCATTTTCTAGTTCACCCTTCGCCAGTCGATGACGAATTTGTTCGCGTTTCCCTTTAATAACCTCTTCTTCTTGCAATTGTTCAGGGCCAGGGTTTGTATTTTGTGGTTGACCTCCACCAAAAAACATTTCAAGTGGATTTTTAAAGCCTACCTGCTTCTTTAAAGAAGGGACGAGTAATTTCACTAACTGTTCATTAGCATTTTCTTCAGCTTTATCTTTCACAGCAGCCATTTTTTCTTCTTTAACGATGCGAATCGCGTTTTCTACAAGGTCACGGACCATTGATTCTACATCACGTCCTACGTATCCAACCTCAGTAAATTTAGTTGCTTCAACTTTAATAAACGGAGCTTTTACAATTTTAGCAATTCGTCGTGCAATTTCCGTTTTCCCTACTCCAGTAGGCCCAATCATTAAAATATTTTTAGGTATGATTTCATCTCGTAATTTCTCATCTAAGAGATTTCTTCTATAACGATTACGTAAAGCAACTGCAACAGCACGCTTCGCATCCTTTTGTCCGATAATATATTGATCCAATTTCTCAACTATTTGTCTCGGTGATAAATGATCCAAGAATATACCTTCCTTCTTCATTTCTAATTTTGAAATAAAACTTATTAATCACTAAAATTTTTAGAGCTCTTCAACAATGATATTGGAATTTGTATAGACACAAATTTCAGATGCGATTTTCAAAGCAGACTGAGCAATTTCCTTGGCAGTTAAATTGTCACCAGCATATTGCTTCAATGCACGACCAGCTGATAAAGCATAGTTTCCACCAGAACCAATTGCAAGAATCCCATCATCAGGTTCAATGACTTCGCCTGTTCCTGAAACAAGTAACAAATTATTTTCGTCCATAACGATTATCATAGCTTCTAACTTCTGTAGCATGCGGTCGCCACGCCATTTTTTTGCGAGTTCCACTGCTGCACGTTGCAAATTCCCATTATACTCGTTCAGTTTACCCTCAAATAATTCAAAAAGTGTAAATGCATCAGCAACAGAACCAGCAAAACCAGCAATTACTTTACCGTTAAATAAACGGCGCACTTTTTTTGCTGTATTTTTCATAACAACAGCATTTCCTAATGTAACTTGGCCGTCTCCTGCCATTGCACTTTTTCCATTGTGCTGCACTGCAAAAATCGTGGTTGAATGAAATTCTGACATATCAATCTCCTTAGAATATAAATAATTCCCTATTTTTAAAATTTTCTTAACTTTCTCATTAATTAGTATTCTCAATTTATGTACTTTATTTAACCTGTTTTAGTTTCATTTTTTAAAAATAGGTTCTGATAAAGTTTAATGTTTATTTTTTAATCAAACAGAAATGCCATGTTGTTCATTGATAAAATGGCGGAAATTCCTGTGGTCGGTCTGTGAGCCTGTCGCGAAAGGCATGCTTTCGCCTTTCAGCCCTTTTCACCACGGGAATACCGCTCATTTTCTCTAATTTCCAACAAATTATATAATTGTTGATAAAAAATAGATATATATCAACAACAAACTTTAGCAGAGCCTAAAAATAAAAATAAAAACAAAATCACATCGATAAAAAGAAAAATTCTTTTTTCCGAACGAATAAAGCCTTTTTTAGTCAAAAAGCTAAGTACCATGTTCACACTCAACTACGCGCGCGGATGGGCATTTTGATAAACAGATTTTAGTTTGTCCTTTGTCACATGCGTATAAATTTGTGTTGAGGAAATTTGTGCATGACCAAGCAACTCTTGTACCGAACGCAAATCTGCACCATTGTTTAACATATGTGTAGCAAAAGTATGGCGAAGCATATGTGGATGTAAGGATGAAGTAGCCGATGCTTTTTGAATTATTTTATTTAAAATATATCTGATTCCTCTGTCAGTAAGCGGTTTCCCTTGCCCATTAATAAATAAGATTTGATGGTCTTGTTTAAACTTAGATGTCAATTCTAATCGTGTTTCATTGATATATTGTTCCATTGCCGTTTTTGCATACTCCCCGAAAGGAATATAACGATCTTTTTTGCCTTTACCGTGAACTAAAACAACTCCAAGTGAAAAATTCAACTCATCTAATTTAATTGCAGTGCATTCACTGACACGCATTCCTGTTGAATATAACAGTTCCAATAATGCTAAATCACGTTTGCCAAGTGGCTCATTTGGGTCAATTGCAGCAAAAATAGGTTCCATTTCGTTTTCATATAAAAATCGAGGAAGTCTTTGCTCTTTCTTGGGTAATGACAATAAAACAAATGGATTTTCTTCTACCATTTTTTCACGTACTAAAAACTTATAAAAACTGCGCAAGCAAGATATTTTTCGACTCAATGACTTTTTCGAAAGCTTTCTTTTCGTTAATTCCGTTAAAAAAAGACGCGCATCCGAATAAGCGACAGACTTAAGATCAACAATCGCTTCTTGTTGAATAAATTGAGTAAATTCCGCTAAATCCAATTGATAATGTTTTAGAGTATTTGCAGAATAATTCTTCTCAATTTTCATGTATTCAACAAATAATGCAATCTCAGTTTCTATTGTCCCCAATTCAAGCACCTCTTTTGTAAAAATTATCACGATTGAAGCGAAATTTCAATCAATTATGATTATTTTCTATCCAGTTTACACGTGCGCACTTTTTAAAATACACACAAATCCAACCTAAAATCAGATATTCGAACAAATGATTTATTTGATAAGTCATTTAATAACTGACCATTTCTTTAATAACCCATGTTTCATTCTGTTCTTTACCTTTGAAAAAATTTCGATTTTTCGACATGAAAATACAATTTATCTGTTTTTTTAACTAATATTCATTTAAAAAAGTTTTATGATGTGTAAAATAGGTTAGGTAAACAATTTTAGGAGTGATAAATAGTTGAAGAAGCAATTTGCTGTTTTTGGATTAGGACGTTTTGGTGGAAGCCTTGTTAAAGAGTTTGCAAAAATGGATGTAGATGTTTTGGCTGTAGATTCAGATATGGATGTTGTGAACGAGTATGCTAAATATGCAGCTCACGTTGTGCAAGCAAATGGATTTGATGAAGCCAATCTTAAAGCCTTGGGTATATCAAATTTTGATCATGTATTTGTTTCCTATGGTGAAAATATTGAGGGCAGTATTTTAACCTCACTTTTATTGAAAGAAATGGGTATCCCGAAAGTTTGGGCAAAAGCTCATAATGACTATCATAAAAGAGTGTTAGAGAAAATTGGTGTTGATCGGGTGATTCATCCAGAACGGGACATGGCAAAACGTGTTGTGCATCACGTTGTAAATGATAACATCGTGGATTATTTTCAATTGTCGGAAAATCATAGTATTGTCGAAATTCGTGCAACGGAGAAAACCCACGGAAAAACTGTTGTCGATTTAGATGTACGTTCAAAATACAATTGTAACATTATTGCCTTTCAATTAGGAGAAGATAACATCGTTATTCCAGATGCAAACTATCGGATACAAAAAGACGATATTCTATTGGTAATTGGGAAAAACAGTGACTTAGAACGTTTTGAAAAAGTTGGCGTCTAGTATGCATTTGAAAAGAATATCTCCATATCAAATGCTCCTTATGGCATTTTCTAGTTTAATTTTTGGTGGAACACTATTATTAAAATTACCGATATCTACTAAGATTCCAATCAATTGGATTGATGCATTATTTACCGCAACATCAGCCTGTACGGTGACTGGCCTGAATACTGTGGATACAGCTTCAACATATACCATTTTTGGACAGGTTGTTATTCTGCTGCTTATTCAATTGGGTGGATTAGGGATTATGTCCTTTGCAATACTTTTCTTTATTATGCTTGGTAAAAAAATAGGCTTTAAAGAACGTTTGTTAATGCAACAGGCATTGAACCAAAACAGAATTGGTGGAGTTATTAAGCTACTTCGAAATCTTTTTATTATTTCATTTTCTGTAGAGTTGGTTGCAATGTTTTTCTTATCTCTTAGATGGGTGCCAGAGTTTGGTTGGTCTAAGGGACTTTATTACAGTTTATTTCATTCTATTTCAGCTTTTAATAACGCTGGATTTGCGTTATGGGCAGATAATATTACCCGATATGTTGGGGATCCAATTATCAATATTACTTTAGCAGGACTGTTTATTATTGGTGGGTTAGGATTTACAGTAATTTTAGATATTATTACAAAAAGGAGCTTTAAAAAACTCAGTCTTCATTCCAAAATCATGATTGTCAGTACGATCGCATTGAACCTCATTTCGATTGTAGTACTTTTTATTTTAGAGTTTAGAAATCCCGGAACACTTGCTAATCTACCAACTTTATCTGATAAATTATGGGCGTCATTTTTCCAAGCTACGAGCCCTAGAACTGCAGGGTTTAACTCAATTAACATTGGAGCCATGCATGACTCTTCGATTTTCTTTACTACAGTCCTCATGTTTATTGGTTTTATTCGCGGGAAAAGTCGAGTTGTGTTAGCTAAACGAAGTATACATGAATCTGTTTTGATACGCTCACTTTCCGTTGCTATTATTGCGTTTATTTTTGTGAATATAGCTACATTTATTTTGACTTTAACAGAAAATCAAAAGTTTATTGCTCTATTGTTCGAAGTAGTTTCCGCCTTTGGTACGGTAGGACTATCAATGGGGATTACCTCATCCCTTTCGTTTGTTGGAAAGATTGTAATTATTGTAATCATGTTCTTAGGTAAAATTGGTCCATTAACTTTTATCTTATCTTTTTCACGTAAAACGAATGAACCATTGAAGTATCCAGAAGAGGATATCCTAATAGGCTAAAACGGTGAATAATTAAAAAATAAAAACTTTATGAAATTGATAATTTCATAAAGTTTTTTTAATAGAATTAATTCTATTTGTGGAATTGCTTTTTTTATTATTCAAAACCGTTGTGACAGAAAGATTTGAGTTATAAGATTGAAGTTTTTTTAAAATGAAGCTTTTTTAAATGTTTCTAAAGCTTCGAGTGCACGATTAGCCAATGTTTCATAACGTTCTGCTTTTGCCTTAATTTTTACCGGAAGTTCTGGTAAAAGGCCAAAGTTCGCATTCATAGGTTGGAACCCATTTTGACTTGTTGATGTGATGTAATGCGCCATACTTCCAATGGAAGTTTCGGTTGGAAACTGAACAACATCTAATCCTCGTGCCAAACGACCCGCGTTCAGACCAGCGATTAAACCAGATGCTGCTGATTCAACGTATCCCTCTACCCCAGTCATTTGACCAGCAAAGAATAAGTTTTCATTCGCTCGTGATTGGTACGTTGGTTGCATTAACTTCGGTGAGTTTATGAACGTGTTGCGATGCATCACACCGTAACGAACGATTTCAGCATTTTCAAGACCAGGAATTAATTGAATCACTTTCTTTTGTGCTGGCCAAGTCATATGCGTCTGAAACCCTACAATGTTAAAAAGGGACCCAGCAGCGTTATCTTGCCTTAACTGCACAACTGCAAAAGGACGCTTGTCCGTTTTAGGATCTTCAAGTCCAACTGGTTTCATCGGGCCAAATAACATGGTTTTTGGACCACGTTTTGCCAAAACCTCGATTGGCATACACCCTTCGAAATAGATTTCTTTTTCAAAAGTTTTAAGTGGCACGACATCAGCTGTTGTAATTGCCTCATAAAAGGCATCAAATTCCTCTCGTGACATCGGGCAATTTAAATAAGCCGCTTCGCCTTTATCATAACGAGATTTCAAATAAACTTTATCAAAGTTGATAGATTCTTTATCAATGATTGGCGCTGCAGCATCGTAGAAATAAAAATATTCCTCGCCAAATAAATCTTGTATTTGTTTGCTCATTGATTCACTTGTAAGAGGTCCAGTTGCAATTACGGTGATTCCTTCAGTAGGAATTTCAGTCACTTCTTCTTCGTGAATAGTCACATTTGGATGTTCAGAAACAAGTTTAGTTACCAGTTGTGCGAAACCTTCACGGTCAACTGCCAAAGCACCCCCAGCAGGTACAGCAGTTGCATCCGCCGCTTTCATAATGACAGAGTTTAAACGGCGCATTTCTTCTTTTAGCACACCTACTGCATTAGTTAACATGTTTGAACGCAAGGAGTTACTACATACAAGTTCAGCGAAATCAGTTGTCTGGTGCTGTGGTGTTTGCTTAACTTTTCTCATTTCATAAAGGTTAACCTTTACGCCTTGTTCTGCAATTTGCCAAGCCGCTTCACTTCCAGCAAGGCCGGCTCCTATTACATTTACTACTTGATTACTCAAATCTATTCCTCATTTCATTAATCATCTTTTTTCTCTTATAAAAATTCAATAGGATTATTCTATAACGCGAAAGGTAAATATACAAATTAGATTTTTAAAAAAATGTGTTACTTTTTTTTGATAATTATAAAAAGACTTTAATCGAAAAAAGTAACTAAAATTAAAAAGAACCCAAAGGTTCCTTTTGTCGTTATAAAAGTAAATTACATAATAGTTTTCTTTCTCTTATAAATTATAGCTTTATCCTTGACATCAAAAATTCATCAACGTATTCACCGTTTCTAATTGAACCTTTTCTAATGATGCCCTCTTTTTCAAAACCGAATTTTTTGTATAACTTTATTGCTTTTTCATTATCAACGTATACTGTCAAATCAACACGTACAAGTTTCAGCCAATTGTCTGCAATATCTATAATAGTTTTCAATAGTGCCTTGCCGACACCCATTCCTTGGTAATCCTTATGTACCATCAAACCAAAGCTAGCACTGTGTCTTTTGCGAGGATTTGCCCCAACATGTAAACCAATATGACCTATTATTAATTGTTCACCGTTTTCTTTTGTGGTTACTGCAACAAAAACATGATCGTTTGGACCTGCATTCGTAATAAAATCTTCATTTCTTTTTATTCGCTCAGAAGGTATTCCTAGTATAGTTTCAAAAACACCAGGCATGCGACGCAACGCATTTATTCCCTCCCCGTCCCCAGGTTGTACTGGCCTTATTATAAAATCCATAGTTATTCCCCCTTTTAATTATTAAATTGCTCTTATGCAACAATATTTACCAATATCGTACTACATTAACTTAAGAGCAACAATCTTTGGGAAACAGACTGTATAAAAACAACTCGCTTCCTAAAAATCAAAGCTTAATAAAAAAACGAGCAACCTAAGTTACTCGTAAAATTTAATGAATGTTCAGTTAGGACTGTATACCCTCTTTGTAATCGCAGCTTGTACATTGTACTTGAACACCCTTTTTGAGCTTTTTCTCAACGAGGATATGATCGCAGCTTGGGCATTTGCGGTCAATTGGCTTATCCCATGATACGTAGTCGCATGTTGGGAAAGTGTCGCAACCGTAGAAAATCTTTCCCTTTTTACTTTTACGCTCAATGACATGCCCTTTTTCACATTTCGGACATGTAATGCCTGTGTCCTTAACGATTGGCTTAGCATTTCGACATTCTGGGAAATTGCTACATGCCATGAATTTACCGTAACGTCCCATTTTGTATACCATTGGGTGGCCACAAAGCTCGCAATCCTCACCAGTTGGTAGGTCCCGAACCTCAACCTTTTCCATTTCTTTTTCTGCTTTATCTAAATAGACAGCAAAATTTTTATAGAATTCAGCAATGACAGCTTCCCACTCGCTTTCACCAACGCCAACATGGTCAAGCTCTTTTTCCATATTCGCTGTGAATTTCACATTGATGATATCAGGGAAAAATTCAACCAATAGCTTGTGAACGACTTCTCCAAGTTCTTTCGGAACAAAACGTTTGTTTTCTAATGCCACATAACCACGTTTTTGAATCGTGTCAATTGTTGGTGCATAGGTTGATGGTCGCCCTATACCTAACTCTTCAAGGGTTTTTACAAGTTTTGCCTCGGAATAACGTGAAGGTGGCTGAGTGAAGTGTTGGCTATCTTCCATTTTCAAGGCTTCTACAACATCCCCCTCGCTCATATCAGGGAGCATATTGTCCTTTTCTTCTTTGCCTTCTTCTTCGCTTTCCACATATACCTTCATAAACCCAGGGAATTTAATTTTCGAACCATTAGCTCGGAAAATCACATTCTCGTTTTGTAAGTCAACTGACATTGTATCAATAACAGCTGGGGCCATTTGGCTTGCAATGAAACGATCCCAAATCATTTTATACAGACGATATTGGTCACGAGACAAGTATTCCTTTATACTCTCTGGAGTTCGATCTAAACTTGTAGGACGAATCGCTTCGTGAGCATCTTGTGCAGCAGCGTTTTTCTTCGCGGCACGATTTACACTACCAAGATACTCAGCACCATAATTTGATTCGATATATGATTTTGCTTCTGCTTTCGCCGTATCAGAAATTCGAGTTGAATCTGTACGCATATACGTAATTAAACCGTCATGTGTTTTACCAATTGTAATACCTTCATATAACTGCTGGGCAATTTGCATTGTTTTCTTTGTACGGAAGTTCAGCTTACGTGAAGCATCCTGTTGCAGAGATGAAGTCGTAAATGAGAAAGCTGGATTACGGAGCTTCTCCTTTTTTGTTACTGATTTGACAGTGAAATCTTTACCTTTAATGGTAGAAAGTACTTTTTGTACATCCTGCTCAGTATGTAATTCACTTTTATCACCAGCAATACTATGGAAGTTGGCTTTAAAAATTTCTTTCCCTTTTTTAAATTGGCCGTTTAAATTCCAATACTCTACTGGTACAAAGTTTCTGATTTCGTTCTCGCGGTCAATAATGAGCCCTACTGTTACGGATTGTACACGACCAGCAGAAAGACCCTTTTTAACTTTTTTCCATAACAAAGGACTGATTTTATAACCTACTAATCGGTCAAGAATACGTCGCCCCTGTTGTGCATGGACCAAATCTAAATTGATTGGTCTCGGATGTTTAAATGACTCTTTAATAGCATCCTTTGTAATTTCATTAAAGACTACTCGGCAGTCTTCGCTTACATTAACACCTAAAATATGAGCTAAATGCCAAGCAATTGCTTCTCCTTCGCGATCCGGATCGGCTGCTAGATATATTTTTTTTGCTGACTTTGCAGCCTTCTTTAATTTATTTATTAAGTCACCCTTACCGCGAATATTGATATACTTGGGCTCAAAATTATTTTCTATATCAATTCCAATGGTACTTTTCGGTAAATCACGAATATGCCCCATTGAAGCCATCACCGTGTATTTAGAACTTAGATATTTTGCAATCGTCTTTGTTTTTGCAGGCGATTCAACAATAACTAAATAATCTGCCATGTATGCATCTTCCATTCTTTAAAATACTTCTGTCGCAAACTTTATTACAGATTTAAAATTTTTGCAACTTTAAAATATATTTTATTTCCATTTTTTTATAATTTTAGGTAAAAAAAGAGCCATTCAACGTAGGTTGAATAGCCAATTTCATACTTTGTTATAAAAAATTTATACTTTTTCTACTATTTTATTCCCCATTCTTCAAGAATATCTTTCGCATGTTGTATGACCCTAGCACCCTGCCGTATCAATTCATTTGGACCTTCAGACTCGGGAGAAAAGAGACTGCCTGGCACAGCGAAAATATCCTTCCCATGATTTAGCCCCTGCTCAACTGTTATAAAAGTACCACTTCTCTTTTTCCCTTCAATAACAAGAATTGATTTTGAGAGACCGCTGATAATCCGATTTCTTGCTGGAAAGTGATGTTTTTGAGGTGGCATATTTGGGGGATATTCGGTAATCAGTAGACCTTTTTGAGATATTTCATCTGCTAGATGCTGATTTTCTTGGGGGTACATTTTATGAAAACCGCTTCCGATTACACCGATTACTTTACCACCGGCATGAAGGGCTTGCCATTGCGCATGAGAGTCAATGCCCTTCGCCAAACCACTTACAATCGGGATTCCTGCTTGAATAATTTCCGGTATGAGATGGTTGGTTACTTGTATTCCGTATGTAGTCGGTTTTCGCGTTCCGATAACAGCTAAAATAGTTTCTTCATTTAATAGCCGGGTGTCGCCTTTGCAGTAAAGGATCCAAGGCGGTTGATGGATTTCTTTGAGGGATTCTGGGTATTCTTCGTCAAGAATGGTAAGAACTTTGATGTTGGATTGCAGGACATATTCATATGTATTATGAAGAAAAGGGTTTAGTAGATCGTTTAAGAAACTTGCGAGGTTTTGAGAAGGATGATTGAATATTCTTTGCCAATAGGTTTCAGGCCAAGAATAAAGAAGTTTAAGTTCCGGATCGTCTTTTAGAATTTGATATAGGACTTGCCATCCTGCCCCACGACAGTGATCCAGATGGACAAGCCTTTGTTTCCAAGTTTGCATTTGAGGCTCCTTTCGAAAATAAATAGATAAAATTTTAATAGATAAAAAATCAACAATAATCATAAAAAAACTAACCGATATATTGTAACATCAGTTAGTTTTGTAAGTGGATTCTTCATATTAAACTAAAATTTTCTTGGTTATATAAACAATAGCTCTATTTCTTCATCAAACAAGACTCATACAAGCCTTTTTCTTTCAAAACAGAAATGAGTGTTTCGCCCATTACGGATGGTGTTTCTGCGACTTTGATACCACATGCTTGCAATGTGCTGATTTTCTCTGCAGCTGTTCCTTTACCGCCAGAAATAATCGCTCCTGCATGGCCCATACGCTTTCCTTCTGGTGCAGTTGCACCTCCGATGAAGCCAACAACTGGTTTCGTCATGTTGTCACGAACCCACTCAGCAGCTTCTTCTTCAGCTGTTCCACCGATTTCGCCAATCATAATGACCGCATACGTATCAGGGTCTTCGTTGAAAGCCTTCAGACAATCGATAAAGTCTGTACCATTAACAGGGTCTCCACCAATTCCTACGGCTGTAGATTGACCAATACCAGCCTCAGTCAATTGATGAACGGCCTCATACGTTAATGTTCCAGAACGAGATACTACGCCAACATGCCCTTTTGTATGAATATAACCAGGCATAATGCCGATCTTGCATTCATCAGGTGTAATAACGCCAGGACAGTTTGGTCCGACAAGACGAGTCTTTTTGCCTTCCATATAACGCTTTACTTTTACCATATCGAGAACAGGAATATGCTCTGTAATACAGATAGTTAAATCTAGTTCGCTATCAACTGCTTCTAAGATGGCATCTGCTGCAAAAGCTGCTGGTACATAGATAACAGAAACAGTACAACCTGTTGCTGTTTTCGCCTCAGCTACTGTGTCAAAAACAGGTACGCCTTCAACAACTGTACCACCTTTACCAGGTGTCACACCGCCGACGATTTTTGTCCCGTATTCAATCATTTGTTTTGTATGGAAAAGCGCTGTCGAGCCCGTAATTCCCTGAACAATTACCTTCGTATCTTTGTTAATAAAAATTGACATTAGATTGCAGCTCCTTCCACCAAACGAACGATTTTTTGCGCACCGTCTGCCATTGAATCAGCTGACACCAAATTAAGGCCGGATTCTTCAAGTAATTTTTTACCTAAAGCAACATTCGTACCTTCAAGACGAACTACAACAGGAACTGTTAAACCAAGTTGTTTTGTTGCTTCAATAACACCTTCAGCGATTACATCACATTTCATGATGCCGCCGAAAATATTGACAAAAATCCCCTTCACAGCATCATCTGCCAGAATGATTTTAAATGCTTCTGTAACCTTTTCAGCAGTAGCACTGCCCCCAACATCTAGGAAGTTAGCCGGGTCCCCGCCATAATGCTTAATAATGTCCATCGTTGCCATCGCAAGGCCAGCACCGTTTACCATACAACCGATATTGCCATCGAGCGCGATGTAACTAAGGCCAAAATTCGATGCTTCGATTTCCTTTGGGTCTTCTTCGCTCAAATCACGAAGTGCTTGAATATCTTTATGTCTGTAAAGAGCGTTATCATCAAAATTCAACTTTGCATCGAGAGCCATGACTTGTCCGTCACCAGTCACTACAAGTGGATTGATTTCCGCAATGGAACAATCCTTATCGATAAAAGCCTCATAAAGCCCTGTAAGGAACTGAACAGTTTTATTGATTAGTTCCTTTGGGATGTTGATATTAAATGCAATTCGACGTGCTTGGAAGCCTGTCAAACCTATTACAGGATCAATTGTCTCTTTGAAAATCTTTTCAGGAGTGTTGGCTGCTACTTCTTCAATGTCCATGCCACCTTCTTCAGATGCCATTAATGTAACACGGGAAGTTGCTCGGTCTAAAACCAAGCCAACATAATATTCTTTTTTTATGTCACAGCCTTCTTCAATTAAAAGGCGCTTTACCTCTTTACCTTCAGGTCCCGTTTGGTGTGTTACCAACGTTTTTCCAAGGATTTCAGTTGCATATGTACGTACTTCGTCAAGGTTTTTAGCAACCTTAACTCCGCCAGCTTTTCCACGGCCGCCCGCATGAATTTGTGCTTTCACGACTTTAATTGTTGTTGAAAGTTGCTCAGCTACTTCGACCGCCTCTTCGACCGTATAGGCAACTCGACCATTCGGTACGACTACACCGTATTGCTTTAAAATCTCTTTCCCTTGATGCTCATGAATATTCATTGAAGGAAATCCCCTTTAATTGACTTTTTGAGCGTGATGAATCAATCACTCTATTATTTTATCGAAAAAGGACAACTATTGTCCATTACCTAAAAAACGAACAAGGTATAGGTATTTTTTAAAATTAAATTATTTGCTCGAAAAACAACTGAGTTTATAATTTTTGAGTAATACTTGGTTGTCCTAAAATTTAGACTGTTATTGTTTAATGTTGATTTTTACTCAAATAGATATGCCATGTTGTTAATTGATAAAATGGCGGAAATTCCTGTGGTCGGACTGAGGGAAACGTATACGTTTCCTCGTTTTAAAGTCTCATTCAGCCCTTTTTCCACGGGAAAAAACATATATGTTTTTGGCGCATTTTTTCTAATTCCCAACAATTAAATGGATGTTGAAAAAAGTCAAAATATATGGATATCCAACTTTAAAAAGACAAAATTTAAAATAGCATTCGATTTTTCTAAAAAACCGAATGCTATTTCTTCTATTTTCTATCCTTCAACGGCGCGAAAGTCATTCTGTGCCAAGGTGTTGGACCTAACTTCTCAATTGCAGTTAAATGCTCCTTGGTGCCATAGCCCATGTGCTTCTCAAATCCGTATCCAGGGTATTTCTCTGCGTAATCTTTCATCAATCGATCTCTAGTAACCTTAGCCAAAATGGACGCTGCTGCAATTGAATTGGAACGCGCATCCCCTTTGATGAACGATTCCTGAGGGATTTCGAGGGACAATTTCATCGCATCGAGTAGCAAATAGTCCGGCTTGATTTGCAGGTTCTCAATCGCACGCGTCATTGCCACTTTCGTTGCCTCGTATATATTGATTTGGTCAATCAACTCAGAATCACAGATCCCTACTCCCCATGCAACGGCATTTTCAACAATATAGTCGTAAAATTCATCCCGTTTTGTTTCAGAAAGTTGCTTGGAATCATTCAATCCAAACAGCTTGAAATCAGGTGGTAAAATAGCTGCACCTGCAACCACTGGCCCTACTAAAGGACCACGGCCTGCCTCATCCACACCGGCGATGAACTGGAACCCTTTGGCACGCAGAACACTTTCGAAAGCATTCATCTCCTCAAACTTTTCCTCAAGCTGACGCTGTTTCAAAATTTGCTTTTCGCAGCTTTTTACCGCAGACTGAACTGCCTTACGACTATCGATCAGACATTCTTCGTAAAATGGATCTTCCAAACTCATAACACTCGATAAACGAGACTTAATTTCAATAACAGATAACATGAATACACCCACTCAATTAGTTTCTACCATCTGATAGTACCATCACTTACATAACAAAAAAATAGATTTCTAGATTTGTAACCTCATGGAGCCATCATTCTAATAAAAATAGATTTCTAAATTTGAATTAAATAGTCCCTTAACTTGAGTAACAAAAACACTTTTTAAATATAAAATTTGAAAGTAACTTACTTTCATAAAAGAAATCAGTTTTATTCAAAACTGTTAGTACCAACAGGTACAAAAAAACAGGTTCCAATATCTGAAACCTGTTCCATTTTTATAAATCGATGTATGAGAAAGAAAAAGTAACGCCTAATTCTAATTCTCAACTAATTCAAGTTGTTTTTCTTGGACATATTTTTGGAAGAAATCCTTAGCTGGTATTGGTGCATCATATATATATCCCTGGCAAACATCAGCGCCAACCTCTTTTAAATAAGTCAGTTGGTCTTGTTTTTCAACACCCTCTACTAGTGCCTCCATGCCCAGTCGTTTGATGAGACGAACAACCTCGGTCAACAATATATTTTGTTTGACATCATTGATATCGCCTACAAATGACTTATCAATTTTCACCGTGTCTACATGGATATCTTTTAAAAGATTTAATGAAGAATACCCTGTTCCAAAATCATCAATTGACACTGGGAAACCAAAATTTCTTAGGGATTCTACTAAATTTTTAATTTTAACGGCATCTTCAAAAATATTTGTTTCAGTTAATTCGATTGAGATCAGATGTGGTGGTACATTATAGCTCTCTGCTATCCCTTTTATCGTTTCAACATAATCATCTCTAAAGAGCAATATTTTGGACTGATTAACGGAAATTGGGTATACAGTATATCCTTGATTCATCCATTCTCTTTGTAGTTTACATACTGATTCGAACATGTATAAGTCCAATTTTGCAATTTTCTTGTTTTTCTCTAATATCGGAATAAATTTATTAGGATAAATCAGTTTCCCATTTGCATTTTTCCATCTACAAAGCGCTTCAGCCCCGACCATGCAGTTATTTTGAAGATTAAATTTTGGTTGCAAATAAACCTGAAATTCATTATTCTCAAAAGCCTTCTGAAGGTCTTCTTCCAATTGCATTTTGGCAACTTCTTGGTAGGTTATTTCATCATCATATAAAATTGTTAAACTTTCTTTGTTTTCCTTGGAATATCTTAAAGCAAAATTCACTTTTTCAAGTAGGTTATCAATATTGTTCAAATTATGATCAATGACATAAATACCACAGACATATTCAACTTGATACGAAATATTTTCTGCCAAAAGAAGTTTATTTAATGCCTGTTTAATTTCTTTTCCAAGCAAAATAAGATTCTCTTCACCCTCAAAAGGAAGAAGTATAAAGAACCGATCAATGTGACCTCTACCATAGACTGCCTTATCACCAAAAACCTTCTCTATAGCTTGATACATCAGCGAAAGTACATGATCTCCCTCAGCATGACCGTATCGCTCATTGATTAAACGAAAATCTTTGATATCTAAAACGCAAATGGCACTAGTGACTTCTTCTTTCTTTTTCTTTTTCAAAAATTCTTTTGCAAGTACTCTAAATCTTGTCACGTTGTTTCCCTTTGTTAGCCAATCCACAAAGGTAATTTCAGTTATTTGATTCGTATATTTTTGGTGTTTCTTATACATTAGAGTGAGCAATGCACCAGTGATTAAAATAAAAATCGCGTGAAAATAGAAAATATTAAAATTCAGAAAATTCCATCTATCTTTTATTGTGGAATACGGCACTGCCACAGCTAATTTCCACTGATTTACCCCTACTGGTGTAAGGTAAACACCTACATCTGAATTATTTTGATTAAACCTAAAAAATCCAGGTTCATTGAGACTAAAATCTTGATTTAATGGATCTTTATTAGAATTTAATAAAAACTTCTCTTGAATCCAATTACAGGTTTTATCAAGTTCTTCTGTCGTATTATTGTTTCCGGTACTTAGAAAAACTTCACCATTAGCGAGAAACAAGTGTGTCTGACTTGTCCCTTTGTATGTACTTCTAAACACATCTTTAAGACTATTAGGATCTATACCAACTGTTAGCACAGCGACTAATGTACTATTTTTATAGACTGGAGTAGCCATTTTAATCATATTTAAATCCATTGAGGAACTATTAGGGTCCAGGATAACCGTTTGGCCCTTTAGAACTTCTTTAAATAATGGATCATTCGCAATAGACAGACCTTTGCCATTGCCAGTCTCAATTAAGGTTTTTCCGTTCAAATCTGAAATGGATATCATTTTAAAATTCGAATAGCCAATAACATTTTCTAGAATATGATTAAGTTTTGATGGTTCATCAAAATCCTCGGCAACAGTTACAGACAATGTTTTCAACTCGCGTCTCACATCTTCTATACCTAATTGAATTGCATTAGCTTGTTGTACAGTAACTTCCTCTAAATTTTGGATACGGAACTCTTTTAATGCACTATCTATGTTTCTATAAAATATATAGCTAGTTGCAAAAATAATTATAATAAATAGGATAAACACAATTAAATATTGCAGAATAGGATTTGACTTTATTTTTTTCAAGTATATCTCCTTATTTGACACATTATTTATATAATTTATGCCTTACAGTTCAATTTCATATAAAAAATTACAAAATTCGACAAATTATAGATATAGTTTACTAGAGTCAATCTTAAAAAAATATTCAAAATTAACTTATTTGGTATAATATCTGAATTTTTATAAAAAAAAAAGACTAACAAAAGTAGTCTTTTCGTGTTATCATTTAGAATTTTCTGAATTATTGTACTTTTAACTCATTAAAAATGGGTAACCTTCTTTTAATCTCAAGTAAATTTACTTTTATATTGTTTTTCTATCTAACGTTTACATAAGGATTGAAAACACAAACTATGGTTCCTGATTGATTGGAACCTCAACGACGTTTTCTTTGTCTTCCGAAACTTCAAAATCAGCAGGAACCTCAAATGTTAATGGACCAAAACGCTCAGAACGAATGTCACGGATAATTAATTCTATTACTTTATCATAGTCAACAATTCCACCAGCGCCTAAGCATGCGCGAAGCTTACCAATATGCTCATAGGCTTCTAATGTGTTCTCAGAAACTGCATCCAGTTTGTAGATTTCAAGCAAACGATTTGGATATTCTTTAGATAAAAATTCCAATCCATATACAGCAATCTCATGTAGATTTAAAATGGAATCTTTAATCGCACCAGAAATAGCTAGCTTTAATCCGATTCCTTTATCCTCGAATTTAGGCCATAGGATACCAGGTGTATCCAGAAGCTCAATTTCTTTGTTTAACTTGATCCATTGCTGAGATTTTGTAACGCCTGGAGTGTTACCTGTTTTTGCAATATTCTTTTTAGCGATACGGTTAATCAACGTTGATTTTCCTACGTTAGGAATCCCAATGATCATAGCACGAATTGCGCGAGGGCGAATGCCTTTCGAACGCATCTTTTCCCATTTCTCAAATAAAACTTCCTTAGCTGCGGCCGTAATTTGGTTTAATCCTTTACCCTCTTGCGAGTTTACCGCAACCGCTTTCTTTCCCTTTTCAGCGAAGTATTCCAGCCATAAAGCAGTTTTATTTGAATCGGCCATATCTGCCTTGTTCAAGATGACTAAACGGGGTTTGTGTTGCACAATTTCGTCGATCATCGGGTTTCGTGAAGACAAAGGCAATCGCGCATCCACTAATTCAAAAATAATATCTACAAGACTAAGCTTTTCTGTAATCTCACGACGGGCTTTTGCCATATGCCCTGGAAACCATTGAATGGTCATTTAAACACTTCCTTAATTGAAACTATAATTTACCAAATATTTATTTTACGAGAAATAGCAACCAAAAAACAACCCGGTGGAATCGGAGAATCCATCGGGTGTAATTTTTAAAATTAATCAGCGATTCTAAATTCATTTAAAGGCCAGAAAACGAGACTTGTTTTACCAAGAATTTTGTCACGTTTAATTGGTCCAAGGTGTCTACTATCTTGGCTAAAACGACGATTATCTCCCATTAACCAGTATTCACCTTTAGGTATTTTTTTCATACCATGAAGGGCTTCAAGTGAGAAATTATCTGTTAATGTACCTTCATCAATTTGGCTTTTGTACTTATCCAAGTATGGCTCTTTAACCTCTTTACCATTGATAAACAGAACATCATCTTTGTATTCAATTGTATCACCTGGCAGACCAATGACACGTTTGATATAGTCGCGATCCTGTGTTGCATGGAAAACAACAATGTCACCACGTTTTGGTTCACCGACAATATAGCCAATTTTATTTACAATCATACGGTTTTGATCATGTAGTGTTGGCATCATCGATTGACCATCAACCAATACAGGAGCGAACAAAAACGTGCGAATTAACAGAGCAGCAATAATAGCGACTCCAAGTGCGATAATCCAATCACGAACTTCTTTTACTACCTTATTTCTATCCATTTTATGTACCCCCTGAAGCTTGGTCAAAGTTCTGATTTTTAAATTCAATCTATTTGAATTTTACCACTAATAGGTAAAAAATAGCTTTCAAAAATGTGTCATAAATATGTAAAAGGGACTTTTGCAAGTCCCCTTCTTTACATGTCATATTAGCGACGGATTTCTTTGATACGCGCTTTTTTACCACGTAATTCACGTAGGTAATAAAGTTTAGCGCGACGCACTTTACCGTGACGTACAACTTCGATCTTATCAATACGCGGTGTGTTTAACGGGAATACACGTTCAACGCCTACTCCGTAAGAAATTTTACGAACTGTAAAAGATTCGCTAATTCCTGAACCACGACGAGAGATACATACGCCTTCGAATAACTGAATACGCTCACGTGTACCCTCGACAACTTTAACGTGTACACGTACTGTGTCTCCAGGACGGAAAGCAGGAATGTCTGAACGTAGTTGTTCTTTTGTTAATTCTTCGATTAATTTATGCATCGGTTTCAACTCCTTCCACACAAATGCTCTTGCATATAAATCACATTGCAGCGGAACATCGTAATAAAGGGTATTCGGCCAAGGCCGCATACCACAACGAACATAATATCATAAATGGTTATTAGAACGCAATAAATAGTTTATGAAGAAAGGTTTGTTTTCGTTCCTAATTTTAATGTGTTTTTTTTGAATAATTGATTTTTAATCAAACAGATATTTCATGTTGTTAATTGATAAAATGGTGGAAATTCCTGTGGTCGGGCTGTCAGCCTTAGGTCTCACTTAGCCCTTCTCACCATGGGAATACCTCTCATTTTCTCTAATTACCAACAAATTGTATGGATGTATAACAACGTTCATATATAAGAAAAAGTAGGCCCCCAACCAGGATTACCTACTCTTTGTAATAATATCTTGGTTAGCAGTCCGCCTTTGAAGCGGGTCGCTCTCGGAGCAGTGTTGACGCACTGCTCTTTTCATTTTAATCTTATCATTTGTAAACTATTCATGCAAAAATTCTATGTGAACCTATCTGATCATTTAAGTGGGGTATTGCTTTTTGCTTTAACTAAATTCAAAATACTTAAACTGATTGCGAGCAAGAAAATAGAACAACTAAATAAAAGCGTACTTTTAGGATTATCATGCGACAGAATAATTAAACGTGTTAAAGCAGTGATTCCAAGGTAAATGAAGTATCTTAAAGGAAAATGATAGTCTTCCTTAAAATATTTCACAATCATTGCGATAAATTCAAAATACAGAAAGAATAATAAAATTCTTTCAAGGAAAATGTAATGATTTACTTTATCTTCCCCAGTCAAAATATTACTAACAAAGTGATAAATCTCCCCACATAAAAGGTAGATTAGAATTAACCCCAAAATAATTAATGTGATATTTAAAACATACGTGAAAAATGTGATTACCATCTTATTCATTTTACTTTCTATACTTACACGCTTTTCTTTTTCAATCATTTTTTCACTCCCCTTTTATAAAAATTATACCGTATTTTGGAATTGAGGAAATACCTCTTTCGTAAAATGATTGTAAAATTAATGCTTTTTCAACAAAAAACGAGGAATTTCACTATGAAATTTGTCAATTTCCCTCACCTTTTCACTCCATAAAAAATCCACCATGTCCGCTTGTTGAAAGCAACGAACTTGGTGGATTTTATAGTTATTTTAAGTTTTATCAAAATAATTTTAACTCAATTAAATAATACCTTGAGCGAGCATCGCATCTGCGACTTTTAGGAATCCTGCAATGTTGGAGCCAACAACAAGATTTCCTGGACAGCCGTATTCTGCTGCAGCATGCATGGAGTTTTCATAGATGTTTTTCATGATCGTTTGAAGTTTATCGTCTACTTCATCGAAAGTCCAAGCAAAACGCGAGCTGTTTTGTGCCATTTCAAGCGCTGAAACGGCAACACCGCCAGCATTTGCTGCTTTTGCAGGTCCAAAAAGAACGTTCGCTTGAATGAATACTTCAATCGCTTCAAGTGTGCTCGGCATGTTTGCACCTTCACCGACAGCTTTTACACCATTTGCAACTAAAACTTTCGCAGCTGCTTCATCGATTTCATTTTGCGTCGCACATGGTAAAGCGATATCACAAGGAATTGACCAAATTTTATTAAAACCTTCTACGTATGTAGCTGTTGGGTGCTCAATGATGTAATCACTGATACGTTTTCTTTCTACTTCCTTCAAACGTTGAACTGTTTTCAAATCAATACCGTTCTCATCATAGATGTACCCGTTGGAATCGCTACATGCAACGACTTTAGCACCTAATTGAGTTGCTTTTTTAATGGCATAAATAGCAACATTTCCTGAGCCAGATACAACTACTTTTTTACCTTCGAATGATAGTCCTGCTGACTTCAGCATTTCATTCACAAAATACACGCATCCGAAACCAGTAGCTTCCGTACGAGTTAAACTACCGCCATAGACGATACCCTTACCTGTTAAAACGCCTGATTCATAAGCACCGCGTATTCTCTTGTATTGTCCATATAAATAACCAATTTCTCTAGCGCCAACACCGATATCACCTGCAGGAACATCTGTGTCGGGACCAATATGTCTATATAATTCGGTCATAAAACTTTGGGTAAAGCGCATAATTTCTCCGTCTGACTTTCCCTTCGGATTAAAATCAGATCCACCTTTACCGCCACCAATTGGTTGACCAGTTAACGAGTTTTTAAAAATTTGTTCAAAACCTAGAAATTTAATTATACTTGCATTTACTGATGGGTGAAAACGAAGTCCACCTTTATAGGGGCCAATAGCACTGTTAAATTGTACGCGGAAACCACGATTCACTTGGGTTTTGCCTTGATCATCTACCCAAGGAACTCTGAAGGTAATCATTCTTTCTGGTTCTACGATTCGCTCGAGAATGCCAGCTTCCATATATTTGGGTTGTTTTGCAAATACTGGTGTTAAACATTCTAAAATTTCCTTTACTGCTTGGTGAAACTCACTTTCATGAAGGTTGCGTTTTACAACCGTTTCATAGACTTCTTGAACATACTGTGTAGCTTTTTCATTTGACACCGCTGAACTAAGAATACCTGTGTTCATTTTTTGCTTCCACCTTTTTGTCTTATTGACCTTCTACATGAAAAACACCCGATAAAACCGGGACAAATAACGTCTTGCCTCAACGATTATAGTACAATTCACAATTGATTTCTATATTGTTATTACCAAATGTAACTAACATTTGAATACGCGGAATATTCAAAATGTTTCGTCTACTCTGTGCGAAAAATAATCACGGACGAATCCAGTTATAGCAATGCTTTTTGCTTCCTTTTCAAGGATTCCCCCTTTTGCTTTAATTACTCTTTTTGGAGCATTTTTGCTTGGAATGCTTGTAAAATTTAAAGGCATTTTAACTTGAAATTATAACAATTGCTTCTTTATGGTATATGCTTTTGAATACGGGAAGAAACCGAGAAATGCGTAAACAAAAAACCTAAATTGATTTATACCAATTTAGGTTTTTTTCGTTATTTAAAAAGCCATTTTGATGAGTTCAAAATTGGTTTTGTTCGTTATTAAAAAGCCATTTTAATGAGTTCAAACTTGGTTTTGTACATTATTTTTGAAAAGCCACTTTGTTTTTCTCGGCAAATTCTTTAAAAGTTCGAGGATGTTTTCCTGTTATTTGGAAGAACGTATCCGTTACTTGTTTTGCTGCTCCCAACCTCGTCATTAAATAGAGACCGACTGTTACATTCACAAACCCTTTAGGGAGTTTTCTTTTTTTGATGTACACGCTTCTATATCTTAGTAATGAAGGTTTGGCATACGTAATTTTTCTTCCTAATACCTTTGTTAATATATCAGCTACTTGTTCATAATTCAGAGATTCTGGCCCCGTAATTGTATGGGCTGTGTTTGCGTATGTTTCAGGGTAATGTAAAAGTGTTGCTGTTGCTTCTCCAATATCCTCTGCATCTATAAAACTGGATAAGCTTTTGCCAGCTGGGATGAAGATTTTATCTTCCTCACATATTTCGACTGCATGAATCCCTGAAACATTTTGCATGAAGAAACTCGGACGAACATGCGCATAAGGGATGCCCGAACGCTCAATGTACTTTTCGATCTTATGATGTGGTGGAATCGTATTGTTTTCCACGCCCATTAAGGATAAGAAGGATACCAACTGAATCTCATTTTCTTTCATACAATCGATAAATGGATAAAGATCCTCCGGTTTGCCAAGATGTGGCGGACGCATCAAGAATACGCGATCAACACCCTCTAATGCCGTCTGAAACGTTTCGGGTTTTGTAAAATCGAAATGCCGATTTTCTGCATTTTTAATGGTTTCTGGATTTATTTGACTACTCGTGCAAACAACACTTTCCCCTAGTTCAAGAAGGTACTTTACAACATATTGACCTACATTTCCAGTTGCACCTGTGACAAGAATTTTATTCATCTTTACTGTTCCCCTTTATAAAAATGGCATTTGCCTGATCTGCTAATTCAATGAAACGTTTGTAGTTTTCCTCTCCCATTTCTTCCTTTAGAATAACGAAAGCCTTTAAATACTCTTGATAAGTAGAGTGAACCAGAGTTTTCGCTTTCCCTGTTGGAATAAGTTTATAGCTTCTTTTATCATTTTCATCTTGAATTCGAACGATATAGTCACCCTTTATGAGTGATGTTGTCATCGCTGTTACCATGGGTTTAGAAATCTTTAAGAATTGGCCGATTTGTATGGAAGTCACATCTTCATTCGCTTCGCTACTTCTTACAAGATAAATGAGTAGACCCATCTCACTATTCCGAATGGGTAAATTGCGTTTTAAATTCAGGAAGGTGCGGCAAAACAACGAGAGAGTTTCTGCACCATTAAAAAATTCATCCATTGGGTATTTCTCCTCAAAAAATAGTTAACTACATTAACTATTTTTAGTTTAGTTAATGTGGTTAACTATGTCAAGTGTTTCTGTAGAAGAAGCGCTTCGAGATATAAAAATCTCCTAAATAAAAAAAAGCGACCTCGACATGGTCCGCATTGTTAAGAGGCGCGTCGAGATCTAAATCATGAAATTATTATATGCTTTCACCAATGTAATATCAAATTTGGAATTATATTCTACTCCACATTCAATTTACGTATCTTCAGTTATCGTTATGGGTTCAACATAAGCTTTTACCAAATTTAAAATGCTTAAGCTAATCACAAGTGCAAGAATAGCTAAACTGAACAAAAGGGTTTGGACTGCATTATCATGAGACACGATTATGAGCCGTGTAAGTGCCGTAATTCCGAGATAAAGGAAATAGCGCAAAGGGAAATGATAACTTTCCTTAAAGTATTTCACAATCATGGCGATAAACTCAAAATACAAGAAAAACTCAAGAATCCGTTCCAGAAATTCGTATTGTCCCCCTGAATCATGTCCACCAAAAACATATCGATAAAAATAAAGTAGTTCTTTCCCCATAAGAATTGTGAGAGTGATCCCAAGTGCAACTAACGCAATGTTCAAATAGAACGTAAAACCTTTAACAATACCCACATTCACTCGTTCTTCTGCACTCACAGTTTTGATTTGTTTTGCCATTACCCTCCCACCTTTCTTTAGTTGCGTATAAAAATAATTTTTATACTCTATTCAAACGGTGGATGAAATACGACATTTTCTTTATTCAAAAACCATTATTTTTGAAAGGATAAAGTTCAAACTTGTCATAAAAATCAAGTACATATCATTGTATAAATAGGCTGATCAATCTTAAGATTTGGATGGTTCGTCGTATTTTTATTAAAATGAAATTAATTGTGACAATTTTCCATTTTCATTGTAAAATTGTGTAAAAAGAGAGGGGAAAAATGAACTTGAATACTTGTGAATATTGTGGCAAAAAAATTGAACGTGGTATGACAAGTTGCAGTGGTTGTGGGAGTCCAGTTTCATACATAGAACCAGAAGTAATAATAGCAAATAATACAACTTTACAGGGTAACCTAAGTTCTTTAAACGATAAGAAACCCATGAATTCAATTTTTGTCATACTTTGGCTCTTTTTCTTTTTCCCTGTTGGACTTTATTTCATGTGGGCACGTACTTCTTGGAATAAGGTGGTAAAAATCATCATTTCTATAGTATTAGCATTAGGCTTAATCGGAAGTCTAGTAGACGACAAGCCAGCTGATCCAGCTTCAACAAAAGAAAAAATAGAAAATGTTGAAAAAAAGTAATGAAAGAAAACCCAATTTGTTAGTTAAAAAACTAGCAAATCGGGTTTGTTTTTCGTTTAAGTGTTAAATTTTACAATTCAGTTCCGCAATAAGCGCAAGCACTTGAACGATATTTGGATTTGTTATTATTAGCACCGCAGCTTGGACAGGCTACATCAACTGTTTCAGTTGAAGCAATCGTGCCAACCCCCTCTTGGAAAACAATCTCATTTGTTTCCAAGTTCACATGGGCATTCAAAAATAGTTGTGCTTTAATCATATTTTGTAAATCATTTTGAATAAATTCAACTGTTTGTGATGTACTGTTAGCCAGGTAATCAATGGCAACAATTCTATAATTTCCGATTAGTTGATTATACATTTGATAACGCTTAATATATTTTTTTTGTGCTCCACCAATCATCCCCATTAAATAAAATAGGAACATACATACAACAGGCAATATAAATTCGCTCGCTGTAGCATCCTCTCCATCAACAAAGGCATAAAGAATGGAGAGCAGTACAAGATTTCCAGCTCCATACCCTATTATTGCAAGAAAGTTGGCTGCGGTAATTCTCGACTTAACAGAATACTTTGTACTTTTCAAATTAAATCCTCCTCTAGTGTACTTCTAAAACTTCTGACCGCATTCAGGACAGAATTTCGGATTTCCTTCGTAAGAAGTCCCACAGGAAGAACATTTTTTGATTAATGATTCTCCGCACTCTGGACAAAACTTAACATTACTATTTGGGATTAATGTCTTACATTTCGGACATGGTTGTGGAACATCTTTTCCGCATTCAGCGCATTTCGATTGGCCTGCTTTTATGTCAGCACCACAATGAATACATGGAATATATGTATCGCCACACTCTGGGCAGAACTTCATTCCCTTTTCCAAACTACACCCACAGTTACTGCAAGAGATTTCCGTTTCTTCTTTTTTCTTTTCATCTTGTTTCTTTACTGTTTTCTGATGCGAATCATGTCCACAGTTTCCGCAGAATCGCTTTTCTGCCTCCATCATGGCATTGCATTTCTGACAAACTTTCATATTAGCAGTATTGATATTTTGTGCTAGATTGCCAAACTGATTGCCCATTCCGTTGCCAATCCCAACACCCATACCCAATCCAATGCCTGCCCCCATTAATCCAGCTTGACCAGAACTAGGATTCGTTGCTGCTCCTTCAAGAGTGTCAAAAGATCTTTCTTGAGCATAGTTGAAACCAATGATATCCATTTCAGCCTTTTTTGCCAAAGCTTCTTTCAATTTCTTAACTGCTGAATCATCCTCTGGAACATTGATACTATTTACATAGAAATTAACCAATTGAATACCATACTCTTCAAGAGTAGGTTCCATCTTTTCTTTTAAATGAGTAGAAAGTTCATCAAGATACGCATTTATTTCTAGGACACTTACATTTTTATTTATTAAATAAGAAGATATTGAATCTTTTACCTTTGTTAAATAAAGACCTCTAAAATATTGCAATACATTTTCTTTTTCAAATGCAGGCAAGGTCCCAACAAGCTTCGTTAAAAATTTCCGAGAATCCTCTATACGAATCCCAAATTGACCATAGGAGCGTACTGGAATAAAAACCTTATATTTTGGATCTTGTATTTGAATGGGTGTTGCAGTACCCCATTTTATATCAAGTGAGAAAACCTTGTTTACATACCAAACCTCTGCCTTGAAAGGTGACTCCCCGCCAAATGGTAGATTCACAATATTATTAAGAATCGGTATATTCGCTGTCGTTAGAGTGTGTCGGCCAGAGGTAAATAAATCTAGTGCCTTACCCCCTTTATACAATATTGCTTCCTGTGATTCATTTACAATTAATTGCGTCCATGTCCCTAATTCATCATTTGGATATTTCCATGCAAACACATCTGGGCTTCCTTCGTATTTCACTACCTCAATAAGTGCCATTTATGATTCTCCCTTTTTATGAAAAAATTAAACTATTTTAAAGATATGTACTTTATGACAAGGTATTGCTTTCTCTATGTAAAATATGATTTTAATTAAACAATTTGGGTAACTATTCTTCCATATTTATCTAATTATTTTCATTTTACTGGAAAAAACTTGTAGGTCAATAAATTTCCATTAAAATGTAAAATCAAGAAAAAAAACACTCAGTTTGGGATAAGGAATGGTTCAATTTTTTCATAAAAAAAGCTGAACCCAAAGGTTCAACTACAATTCTATAAATTTGGATATCTTTTCCTTTTATTCTCGTTTTCTGTTACTATCATAAGTAACTAATGTGAGAAAGTGAGGTGAAAAAATGGGTAGTACAGAAATAACAAAAGATATTGTAGAGGCAGCAATTGCAAAAGGATATGTTCAACTTTCAAATTCTGCTGATATAGATTTAAGAAATAGAGAAACTGCTCAATATGTAGCTGATTTTTTTAGAATTATCTTTGAAACTGTAAACGAAGCTATTAGCGAAGAATAATCCCTAAACCTTTGTGTATCCATTTTAGTCACTATTTTTTATAAACTTAGTAGATAGTAACTTTAATGTTACTATCTATTTTTTTACTATTGGATAGATATTTTGCAGTAGAAGTTTTCTTGATAATTATTTCTTCTTACGTTCTGTTATTTTATGTTTTTCACCTTTGTTATCGTAGGTAATCCACTCTCCTACTGGTTCCCCATTATCAAAATGTCCCGAACGTTTAAGTGTACCATCCGGGCGATACCATTCCCAGTAGCCTTCGGGCTGTTCGTTCACCATCTTCCCTTTAGACCAAATGGTTGATCCATTCGCATGATATTTAATTGTGTAATCGTCAATCACTTCAAGTTTCTTTTCTTTAACCCCGTTAGGATGAACCAGGTCACACTTTTCATTTTTCATCTAGTAATTTCCTCCTGTTTAGATATCACGAATACTATATTTTCTATTATATTTTATTTTGGTAGAAATTGTTGCACAGCCTTAATTATCCACTTAGAATTTCAATTTTAAGTCCATTTTCCAATTTCATTTACTGAAAAAAGCTTTCTGGTTAATAAACTACCAAATACTATAGCGTAAAAGTTTATTTAAACTAGTACATTACAATGGTTTTGGAATTCACTCCATAAAAAAAGTCGAACCCATAGGGTTCAACTAATTTAATACTTTTGGAAGCTCAAGCCTAGCAACAAGGATAGCAATTGTTTGCATCTCTCATCTAGTTCATATATTTCATCTTCTGCTTTACTTAATACCAATTCTAATTCCGTTTTTTGTTTAACATTGGAATCCATATCCCCACTATTAGAACCATCTATATGATCCAACGCTGTTGATGCTCTTTCATGTACAAGTTTTGGAATTTTAGAAATGCTCCTATGCTGAATTAAATCAATGATATTTGCACATAGGGTAATGAAAAGATCAACCCAATGTTTAAATCTCTTGTCATTTTCTAATTCCTCAAAAATATCTTGGATTTTAATAGCAATTGCAATAGCTAGACTTTCCAGACTTTCTAAAGTTGAGCCCTTTAAATCTACATTAACTCCATAAACTTCTTCAAATTCAAAGAAACTGTTCATTCTCATCTTAAATAGACTTTCATGGAAATCGTTGTACTCTTCTTGTAGCCTCTGGGTTAAGTCTAATAGTTCTACATTCATAGATAGCCTCCTCTTTCATCTACTAAAAAATATGAGTTAGATGGACAAATATGTATGACATTCAGGTTAATAATTCTAGTCTACTAAAATTTCAGTTCGTTTTTTGTCATAAAATGCGGGTGCCTATTTGTTACTATTAAAAAAATCTGTTTTATCATCAGGGTAATGATAAAACAGATTTAAAATGTGTTGAATTGTTTAATATGCGGAATTCGCAATTATTCTAGTTTTTATAGAGGGATGGTATGAATAAACCTCTCAATCTGCTAAAAACAGACTAATTATTTTTAAGTTGAACTGTGATATTATAGCATCTGAACTTTAAAAACGGAATAATGTGTGATCATGCAGCGATATAGTAAAATTACCCAAAAAAATCAGCGTGAAATTGTACTTCTAAAAGGAAGACCTTGTTTCTGGGGGAAGTGCACATTTTGCGATTATATTGAAGACAATACACGCGACAATGAATTGATGATTTCCAAGAATGAAGAAATCTTAAGCCAAGTGACTGGTGAGTTTGGCGTCCTTGAGGTGATTAATTCAGGTAGTGTATTTGAGTTACCAAAAGAAACATGGGCGAAGATCAAGCAAGTTGTCGATGAAAAGCAGATTCGCAAGTTGTTTTTCGAATCGCATTGGGGCTTTCGCAATCGCCTGCAAGAAGTTCGTGACTACTTTGGCGTTGAGGTTTGGTTTAAAATCGGCGTTGAAACCTTCGATAATAATTTCCGTCAAAATGTTTTGATCAAAGGAGCAGATTTTGAAACGCCTGAGGAAGTGGCTGAACTTTTTGACTCTGCTTGCGTGATGGTCGGGATTGCTGGTCAAACGATAGAAATAATCCGTGAAGATATGGCAATCATCCAAAGATTGTTTAAACATGCGACTGTGAACGTCTTTGTTGAAAATACGACACCGGTAAAAGCTGACATCGAGCTAATCCGCTGGTTTGAGCAAGAGTTCTCTTTTCTTGAAGAAAATCCAAAAATTGAGGTGCTATGGCATAACACGGATTTAGGGGTAGGATAAGTTAAAAAAAATAGAGTGGAAGAACTATTAATAGTTCTTCCACTCTTCTACTAAAATTCTTATAATAAACAATAATTTAATTAACTCTAGTTAAATTATCTATCTTTGATCTAACTACTATGATTTTTGTCCCTTTCACTAACCTTTAAACCAGACTGTGTACTTCATCCACAAGCCATGGTTTACTCAATAATAAATTGAGTTTTTATCATCGAATAAACTTTTAGAAAACTATTTGTATTGTAATTAAGTTATCATGCATTACTTAATGAATTATTTTAGGAGGGAAAAATGGACAATCAAAATTTAGTAATTATAAACAAGTTCAATTGATCTCCTCTTGGTTCTTCAGCAAAATCACTCCAAAAAAAAGTAATAAAGTGATCCAAGAACAAAGATTGAATAACCTAATATTTTAGAAAAAGCCCATAGAACCTCCTGATTTCCTTTTTACTAATTTATTCGAAAACCTTAATCCTATGTCCTTGCTATAGAAGTAATGCCCGAAGAGCAGCTGACTGACCGCGCATACATTATCGACGTGATGTAAAACAGAAAATAAAGCTTAAAAATTAGGGAGAACATCCAACAACATGCTCTCCCTTTTTTTCGTAAAAATTTATTCTGCTGTTACTTTGTACACCTTGCTGAGAGGACCAGTGAAGAGTTCCTTCGCAGATGTCCCCGCAAACTTCTCAATAGCATTCTGTACAGTAGGAAGCATTAGGTCAAGGTAACGAAGTTCGCCGCCCTTCTCATCAGCAACTACCTGGACGGAACCAAACATGTCAGGATGGTCCTTCAGATATGTGACGTATCCCTGAAGCTTTGCAACGCTGTCGCCAAGCCAATCGCCGTGCGGGTCAACAATCGCAGGAACAATACTACCGTCGTTCAACTTCTGGAAGAAGATGAAATCAGGATACATGTTCTCCCATTCGCCGTTCAGCATATACGGAATCGCTAGCGAAGCGTTCAAGTTTCTTGACTGGTTCCTGTACCATGCAACATTCAGCGAGCGAGACAGCTCTGTTCGAACGACCTTCTTCTCCAATTCATTCAGATTCAGATACGCCCAGCCATCCTCATCACTGATAATGTGCTTCGGATAAGCATCATAATCCTTGTTCTGACGAGTAATGCTGGCCTGGATGTTCAGATTACGTTCGATATAAGGCTTCGTATTACCTTCAATGCGGTCCCACTTCCCCTTATTCTCTTCAGACACTGCATAGCGCTGCGGACCATAAATGCTCAGCAGCTCATTTGTCTTGTTCTCAGCCCAAACTTCCAGTGCCTGAATTATCTCAATACAGGCACCAACTGCTGAAATACGGCTGATCGCCTCAACATCACTGTCGAATTCATCATTCTTACGTCTGTTGATGAAATACTTCACCAAATCAGATGCGCCAGCAAACACACTGACTGCACGACGATAGTACGATACAAGCCTGTCAGCATGATTCTGAACCAGTTCTTCGCGGTCTTCGAATTCTTCTCCTGTCAACGGGTCAATACGCTTCACAATCACTGTCGTATTGCTAATATCCATGTATGCGCGCTTATAATCACCAGGATGACGCTTAATCTCGCCCTCGACGTTGTTATAGAAATCCTCATCTATCTGGCTTGCTGTATCATAATCAATATCAATATCAGATGTAATCACGTCAACGCAATCCCACAGGTCGAGGAAATGATTCGGCTTATCATGTCGTACCCTACGTGTAATAATTCTCTCAAAACTTGTCTTAATCCCTTCACTGTTAGCCTTCGGAATTCGTTCCAGCGCAGCTGTCAGCTCTTCCTCAGTCTCAGTGACATCTTCAATATCTGAAACATAGAATCCTTCGCCCTCTGTATTTACAGCGAATTCTGTTCCAGCGACAGTTTCCTGTGCAGACTGGTGTGTCGCAGGAGCTTCAAGTATGGTCACTGAAGGAGTATCTGTAGGCACTGTCAGCGTAGGTGCCGCAGTACCAGTTGATGACTGCTGATACTTCTTCTCCAGCTTCTGTTCAATCTTTTTCTTCGCATTACCGAAGAAACTTACATCAGCTGGATTCTTCAGAATACTTGTAGTCGCGACAGCCACGTTGTCTTCTTTCAGCTTCTGAACTACGCTATCGACTGTCACTGCGTCGTACTCAGGAAGGTAGCAGGCAACAGTATTCAATTCCTCAACTAAATCAATTCTTCTTGCAAGCGGCGTACGAATCATACGTCCAATCAGCTGAGCAATATATATCGGGTCTGAACGCTTACGACGAGAATAAATAACCTCAGCACGCGGACAGTCCCAACCTGTTGATACAGCATCCTTAGCAAACAGGACTCGAATCTCTGTCCGCTCTGCTACATCTTCAGGACTTACATAAGGAATTTTGCCTGCAGGTGTAACAATATCTTCATGTTCACCAAATACGTTGGCAAAGCAATCAGAAATGTCCAGCCACGGCAAAACCTTGTGTATATGTGCACACAATGATGTCAGGGTATCTTCTGTAACCTTGTCTTCGACCTGTACGACCATCAACGGCATCACGACTGGGAGAATACCGTAATCCGTGCAATAATCCTTCCAAGCCTTAGAAGACGCTGCCAACTTAACGCATGCCTGCGTTAAATCCTGATGTTTCGTATCTGCAGCTTTCTTAGGTGTGCGCAGTTCAATCGTATCCTTAATCAGCCCAGAGTTACGAACGGCCGATACAGGCACATCAACAGACGCCTTCATATCACGATTCTTACGTCCCTGCATAGCAGCATTAAATCGCTCAGGGGTAGCCGAGATACCGACAACGCAAGGCATTGACGGATTTACTCCGTCCTGGCCATCAATCAATTTTGCATAAATAGTTTTATTCGTGGATTCCTTTGTAGCATCCTTGCCAAGTCCGCGATGAGCCTCATCGATGAAAAGATACAAATGAATATCTTTATCGCTAATCGTGTCTGTCAGAACATCATAAAATGTTCTTCCTCCTTCAGAAGCATTAGCCAGTTTACCTTTTGCAGACAAAAGCTGTCTGTTCAGGAAATAAATATGGCCTGGCATCAGCTTGATATGGCTCTTAGCAAAATCTGGCCCGATTGCTTCCATCACTGTAGCTCCCGTCAGTAAATCAGAAGCCGCGTCAAATCGCTTCATCGTCTGTTCGTTCAAGCTCGGGCTATCAGACAACCACAAAATCACTGCATGGTCATCTCCAGCATAAGTATCATTGCTATAAAACAAACCTTCTGCTATCGCTGCAGCAATGACCGTCTTACCAGCACCTGTCGGTGCCGTAAGCGATACTGCTGAGACAGAGCCATCTGAAGCATAGCTTCGCTGCATAGAATCCATTTTCTTGAGAAGGCCATCGACTGTAGACTTTTGAAAATCAAATAATTCGTATTTCATCAATCAAGTCCTCCTTCGCCACAAATTTCAAACGTCCTCAAATAAGTCTCGTACAGTCTATGGACGTCGACGCCTGGAAGACGTTTGCACATATTCGAATATCTTCTCTGGTCGTCAGTCACGACGAATACTGTCTTGATATACGGATTGTTCTTGACCTTACCGCAGAACTTACTTGCCTGATTGTAATCAAACAAAACGCCATAGAAATCAGTCGTCAGAAAACTCTTTCCAATGCGTTTGATAATGGGGCCTCTGCAGCCTGCCTGCATCCAAAGAATCGGCGCAATCGCGTCAAAAGCTCGGTCAAGACGAATCGGCCATGCTGACTCGTAAGTAAGCTCACAGAAAATAGCATTTGCATTAAATCCATCTGCTTTAGGCAATTCGTATCCCAAATCAATGTCTTTTGCTGGCATTCCATAATCTCCATCCAGCAGATTTCCTTCCACATCACACCCTTCAATCGAACATTTCGTACGAGGCCAAGTGACGTAATGCGCAATGCCATGCTCTTCCCATTTTTTATCGCCTTGGCGAAGTCCTTGTTCAATAAACTCTTCTTCTTCTACCGCGGATACTTCATTATTAGTCACAGAAATACAACGCCTATGACCGCCATCGAGTGCATTCAAAATATTCACTGCATGAAGCGTTGTACCTGAACCAGCGAAAAAATCAAGAATTAACGCATCAGGTTTTTGTGCAACAAAATACTTTAATGTATCAACCACGGCATAAAGAGATTTTGGAAAACTAAATTTCCCGTCTCCGATAATTGATTTCAACAATGACGTCCCATACGCACCAGCGTCATAAACTTTGTTTTGCCATACTGTAGTAGCACGAGTAATTTTTCCGCCAGTTTCTACGATGATCTTACTTCCATCTTCACGCTCTCCCCGAATTTCCCAACGACCTTCCTTAAATTTTTTAGCATATTTTGTACTTACATATTTAAAAATATATGGTTGTAAAGGATAGCCCTCCGACACCTGAACAAATCCCTTATCAACTAAATCCTGAAGAGTTTCCTTTGTGACTCCCCAGTTCATTTCCACGCCATCTTCTCTTATAGGAAATACTGCCGTTGCACCTTCAATTACAGGAGCATCTTCAATTTTTTGTTCAGGCGTGAGATAATCGCCAATAGCTACAATGCGCATAAATGTATCATCAACATAAATCGGATAAAATTGAGCAGTTCCACCCTTAACAGTGCCTCGTCTTGACGCATAATCCGTTCTTCTTAAATAAAACCATCTGATTTCTTTTACATTACCATCACCCATAGGATGGGTTACATGCGCTTTACCAAACAAAAGAACATAAATATATTCGTCAGCACGAGAAAATAAATTATCACGTTTAGCACCAGAAGGACTAATTGTAACGCTAACCATTTGCATCTGTGCTTCAGGAAATGTTTGCTCCAAAAGTAGGCCGAGACGTGCATATTCTTTCTCATCAATCGTTACAATGAGAACGCTGTCTTCAGGATTCAGTAACTGTTTAGCAAGTTTCAAACGACGTTCCATAAATGCAAGCCACTTTGAATGCCTATATTGGTCGGAGCCGTCAACATAATTATTATTATATTTCCAGTCTTTTGCGCCTGTGTTATACGGAGGGTCGATGTAAATACAATCGACCTTACCAGGATAAGCATACGACAAAGCCTCAAGTGCATGATAATTCTCTGAATTGATGACCATATGATATGGGTCATCAGGATTTCCATGTTCTACTCGGTCAATTTCCTTGAGTCCTGGATAAATGACGTCACGATAGCTCACAAGAACTACCACGTCTTCGACAGCAATAGATTTTGTCTCACCATCGTGCTCCAGTCTCGCTGATCCGTCTTTAATATCCTTTACTACCCACGGAATCGAATTCTCATCTGTTTCCTTCGCACCTCGCTCAGGAAGAATATTGACAGTATCCCCTACGGCAGGCGTCTTCTTATAAAGACGGAGAGCCTCAGGGAGATTATGCTCAAACACAAGCCCATAAGAATGATTCTTAACGTACTTCTGAATCTGTCGTGCAAGCTCAGGATTCAGCTTTGCAACTTCAGAAATGGTCTCATTGATATTCGCCATTTATATGCCCTCATTTTCATTATATTCTTTAATCCACCCGTGAATAATGGCAGCAATCGTCGTACCTTTCTCAGCAGCCATCATTTTCAAGGCTTTCTTATCAGACATTGTCAGCGAAAGAGACAGTGTCGTTCTCGGTTCATTTACAGAAGCATCAGACTGAACAACTGTCTGCTCAATCTGTTTCTGCTCCGCTTCTCTCTTCGACATGCAAATTACCTCCTGACATTTTATGTAATTATACATTTAATTAAATATACATTTATTAGTTCGGTAAGTCCAGCGCTTTGCGCACTGTATTCACCATCTTAGCGTTGCTTCCGCGGCTTTTCCCTTTGGGGCAAATTCAATGACAGACTTGCCCTCGATATCAGCCTGTACCGATTTTTCTACAATTTCATTATCTAAAATAAGCTCTTTTTATATCCAATCACAGAATGACTAGGACGGAAGTAATATAACAATATTTGTGCTAGTATAACTTTTGATTTTGGTTTTGACTTCGAATTTGACTCTGTATGATTACAACAAGATGAACTTCATTGAAACGAAAAAAGCACTCAAATCCTTAATTTAATAAAGATTGAGCACTTATTGATATTCATTAATTAATAATGGCGGAGAGCAAGGGATTCGAACCCTCGGTACGGTTACCCCGCACACATTATTTCCAATTATAGTGCAGACTATTCTTTCTTAAATCACCATTATTTGATTTTCTTTTGAATTGTTTAAATATGCCTAATTGGAATAATACTTCTTGGTAACCATAAATTTAAAATTAACTATGAAATTTTTGAAAAAAATAAATTATATAAAATTTTAAATTCTGTTTAAGTGTTATAAGTGCCTGCCAATATGTCCTACTAGAACTAATTTATTATCTCCATCAATCCACTCCTTAAAATAAAGCCTATCATTATTTATTGATAAAGAATCAAATTTTGTATGTAACTCGCAAACAACTTCTATAGTTTTATTGTCCATTGTGAATCTAAACTTTCTATCATTAAGTATATCTCTGGTTTTTTCAGGTGAAGTTGTAATTCCCACCGTTGCCTGAAACACATTACATATTTCTTGATAGCCAAAATCCTTTTTATCAATAAAAACTTTAAGAAAATTGTTATTAAGAGCTATTAAATGTGATATAACCTCTTCTATGTAGTCTCTGAAAGGGTGAGAGAGTGTCTTCATTCTAGAAGAAATATCATCACTGAATTTTAAATTTCTGAAAGAACTTTCAATATTATACAAAAATTCTTCAATATTCTGAGCGAATTTCAAATAGAAAATATGAACTTCACTTAAGTCATTCTCACAGGTTACTAACCAAGGATTTTGAATGGCAGAATTTTTATAAATAGGAATTAGTGCTTTAGCTTCGGGATGATTTGTATTATAAGAATTATCCTTGAATTCCTCATATTCTAGTTCTGTTATACTCGTAGCCATTTCAAGATTTTTTAAAAGAATTAACACATGCTCCTGTTTTGGATTGACTTCGTATAGTAATTCAATCAAATTCTTACCATCAGCGTTTTCAAAATAATATATATTTTCAGATTTGTGAACTGTATCTCCAATATTTCTAATATATTCTATTAAATTATCAATTTCTTCAACCCGACTTTCAAATTTTAAATGATCAGGTGAATTAACAAAGGACTCAAGTTCAATACAAAGTGATATTTTCATTGCATTGTTCTTCTTTCTTTTCTTAGCCTGAAAAGTTCTCTAATATCATCTGACTCTTGATCAAAGAAACCTTTTGGCCATTCATTTAATTCCGCATCCCGTGTAAGAGTAAGTTCATGCAATGCAACTCTATCTCTATCTTTTGAAAGTTCAAAAAAATTAATCAAAATGCTATCCGTATCTATAAGTCCTTTTAGTGCTGCTTTTTTTATTCCATTTACCACATGTTCACTATGAGTTTCTAAAATAACTTGAACTCCAGAATTTGCAATTCTTGCAAGAAACTCTCCAATCCTAGACTGACCGCCTGGATGCAAATGAGCTTCGGGGTTTTCAACCACTAAAAGACTATCCTTTACTGCAGTGAGTCCCGATATAATTATTGGGAGTACATAGGAAATACCAAAACCTGAGTTATAGGGGCTTGAGTAATTCGTATCAAATGCCGGGCGATTTAATTGCATTTTCACAAGATTAACATCAGGTATTTTATCTACTTTAAACTTTACTCCTGGTGTTATGTAGTCCAACCAGAATTCGACTTGCTTTTGAAATAACAAAATTTTACTTTCGTTTCCAATAAATGCTCTGTTCTCACAAATATTTTTGTTGAAATTTACGTCATACACATAACCAGTATTTTCACCATTAATTCCAACACCTATTTTATCCATTTCTAAAATTTCTTGAATTGATCTTGGTCCAAATCTTTCAGCATTAAGGTAATAGAAATAATCATGAAAAATTGTTTCTCTTCCCGTATTTCTCACTTTTTTACCTAATTCAGACATACTATCAATAAAATCTAAATATATTTTATCATTATTCACATTAAATCTAAAACACATCTCACTATTATCTAATGGAATAGCAAATGTAATTTCACTTCCGCTTCCATTTGCTGAAAATATTTGATCACTACTACCAAGATTTAATCCATAGATACCGTTTAATATGATTTTAAATTGCTCAGTCACGTTCTCGGTCTTATTTTTCTTCAACTTTTCAATAGCCTGTCTTAAAAGAAGGATCGTTTGAATAACAGAGGACTTACCTACACTATTTGCTCCGGCTAGAATAGTAATCTTTTTAAAATTAATTTTATTATCCAAAAAACACTTGTAATTTTTTATCTTAATGTAATCCATTTAGCGCGTCCACCTAGAGTTTGATTAATAATCTTACTTGCTACATAAAATGAGTAATTAAGTCTTTTATTATCATTTGTTCCATTCGTCAGTACATCCATATATTCAACATTATTATCTATTTCCTTAGCAAAAGGAATGATTAAAGCCCCTTCTTCTACTCGTTTGCTAATATCTTCATGATTATATGAAGTGAGTAAAATAGAAATAGTCATAAACAAAGATTTATTTATCAATTGCCTTTTTGAATTAACATTTATATGCTCTGTTTTGCATTTCCTAAATGAATAATCGCCAAAAAGATGTTTAGATAATCGCATACTCTTAGTAAAATCAAGTTTCATTTTGTTAAGATTATAGTCGTGTTCCTTGTTTAATTTAATCAAAGTTTCATCAAGGAATGATTTCATATTACTTTTATAAATTAGTGTTTCGTCATTCATAATCATCATATAATAAAAGCCTAAATATCTAAGCAATAATTCTTGGTCCTCCATTCTAAGAGGTTTTATACTTGATCCTGTGGCATCTAAGAATTCATATGAAGTAGATAATTCTTTTAAGAAATCTCTTATTTTTTGTTTTGCAAAGCAATTTCTCATTTCTTGCGGATTTAGTGACTTCCCACCAGTATTAATTCTTTTAAAAATATCAAACTGAACATTTGGAGGTGTCTGAGGATCAATTATATTAAATACTAGTTGTGTCTGCTTAATACGACGTATGTATTTATCGTCCAAATTTTTTACTTTTGTTGATAACTTATTAAAATAACATCCGTCACAATCTGATAAATATTCCAAATTTTTCAATTTAAATTCATTACTAAGAAAACTTTTAATTGTTGTTAATCTTTGTACACCATCAACAACCTTAAAGTGTCCTTCTTCATCTTGTGAAAAATAAAAAACTGGAATAGGAATTCTAAGTAATAATGATTCAATTAAGCGAGACTTTCTAGTAATATCATCCCAAACAAAATTTCTCTGAAACTCCGGGGCTAGGTCTATATCCCCCCCTTTGAGCATTTCAAAGACATAAGCTACAGAAAAATTCTTCTGTTCTACACGAATTAACTCTGGATCATATGGACGTAAAATTTGGTTTTCATCTTCATTTTGTTCTTCAGTATTTTCAAATCCAGCTCCTTCTTCTTTATCCTTATCTATTTTTAAATTCATTATTTGATTTAAAAATTGAAGTTCAATTTCATTTTCTTTTCCATAAAGTTTTTTCCCTACTACGATAATTGGTGAGTTTTCACCTATTATTTCAATTTTACTGTCTTGATCAGTAAAATCTTCCAAGTATCCAATCCATTTATTTTCTTCAATTTTTTTTAGTTTACATTCAAATTCACCAAATGAAAGACTTACATTAATTTTTATACTACGCATCAATATTTTCACTCCTTTTTAAAATTTATTCTTCTGTATATTTTCATAGATATGTTATTACAATTATAGCGCAAACCTAAAGAAATCAATATATTCACGTTTGTTAAAAATTATTGCTTATAATTTTTATACAAATTTTAGTCAAAAATCAAATGATATTAATCCTAATGAATATAGGAAAATACCATGCAGTCAATATTTGGATTCTATTTAATAAACTACGAATTCTATGTTAAAAACATAAATATTGATTTAATTCGGAATTTTTTACTCTCCTAACATTCTTACAAAACAAGTGCTGTGATCCGATAAGGTAGCACTTCTCACACTATCAACTATGTAAAAATATATAAAAAACTGTGTAATGCGTTTTTTCAAAGGACATTACACAGTTTATACAAATTATTTATCTGCTATATTTTTCTAGCAAAAGCACCTAGAAATACGCTTCAGCATTTATCTTGGGCTTAATGGGATGGGATGGAATATTACTTATCCTTGGTATTAATTTTTTTATAATAAATTTTCACATCCCCATTCATCAAGAGACTTAATAAAAACTATAAGTTTTATAATTTTCCGTTTATTCATATACCACTTTTGGTACAATTTTATTGTATCGTTTTAAGTTAATTATAATCAAAATGAATTACCAAATAGCAAGTACCTCATTTGTAATTGCTATTGTTCTTTTTCTAATAATAAATTCGTCCCAACATTTCTTATCTTCAAATATTTTTGTAATTTCTAGTGCAATACTTAAAATAGCGTATTCCTTAATTCCCTTCTTTCTACCATCACCAACAACTTTACGTTCAAACTCATAGTTTCGTAGTGAAGTATTCAAGTTGGAGTTTAATAATGTCATATTGCCGATCTCATAAATTGCAGACGCACGATTATTATGTGCAATTTCCCTATCTACTACTATTTCATCTTGATCATTCTTTACCGGTAAAGCATCAATATTCCAATACTCTTCCCATTTTTGTGGCATGATGTGTTCCAATGAGTATGTGAATTTCAGCTCTTTAAGATCATATTTATCATCATAACGTCTTTTTAATTCTACCCAAAATAAAATCAGGTTTGCTACTCTATTGTTTGGAATAGATTTTAGTTTCTCTATTAATGCAAAATCACTTAACACATCTTTCTTATCTTCCAATAATTTTGCAATGGTTGTTCTATCATTAATTAGCATCGCACATTCTTTATTAAAATTTTTGGTAGTAGCTTGGCATATGTAATGTCTCATAACATATTTTTCTATTTCCTTGATTCTCTCTAAAAATTCTATAGGATAATTATTTTCAGCTTTTATATTATAATCCTTAAATAATTTCAATATATATGGATGCAATGTTGAAACTTCACATACATCTAGTATGTGAAATAATCTTTGAACATTATCGGAATACTTATATGTAGTTGATTTATCGAATTCAATAAAATTATCTTGGTAAATTTCCGCATACTCAGCTATTGAAGTTATAAAATCAAATAATTTATTATTATCGAAACCACTTATGTATTGCTTATATACTTGTGCTAAATCCGATATTTTGTTTGAATCAGGATCATAGAAGCCCATAATCAGGGCAACACAATGTAATAAAACCTCTTGATTATTACGCATCATCCTACCTAGTGGCCGTTCTGCATTCCAGAACTCCAATTGATCTTTGGAATCACCAAAAACTGTCTGCCAACAATTATCGTATAAATCATTTACATTATTTTCTTCTTTATTAAATCTTGCGTTTTCCATTGCTTTTTGAAACAAAGCATTTTTTATAGTGTCATAGCAGGTCAACCTTACCCCCGAAGAGTTAACGGTATCAAAAATCGCTTGTTCATTTTCTCCGACTCCTAAATCTATTTTTACAATTATTTTGTTGTTTTCGTCAGTAAGAGATTCCCATAATTTTTCACATTCAGTTAAGTTATTACTTAAAATTTTAGTGAAATATTTATAACATTGTAAAATGTTACTAGAACATTTCTCTTTGTTCTTTATTTCACTTTTCAATATGATACTATCAAGTCTTCCTTTCATTTCCCCGTTTATTACTTTTTTGTAATCAGGTGCGTCTAATCTCGAATGTTTAATTTTTATTTCCATCTTTTCGGATAGGGCTTTTTCCTTAAAATATAAGATTTGATTCAATTTTGCTTCGGTTAGCTGCTGAAGTTTATCCGAGTAAGTTTCTAAAGGCAATGAGTCGTAGCATGATCTTAAAAGTATGCTTAACGTTGTCAAACGTTGCTGTCCATCAATTACAGAGCAACGAGGAACTTGTCCAATTGAAGAGTGTAGTTGCTTTAAAATTACAGATCCTAAAAAATGACTTTGTTTATCATCAAGTAAATTTTCAAGCAATTCCTCCCAGTTTTCTTCATTCCACACATACCCTCTTTGAAAAAATGGTATTTCGACAATCATATTGGCTTGCATAAAATAAAATGCTTGCTCTCTTGCTTCCATTTTAATTTCCCCCCATTTGGTTCCTTTTTACAATTATACCTTTTTAATAAATAAAAGTATCTAAAACCTCAATTTAGATTAGATAACCAGATTTTTACTTTGGTAGTCTTCAATCAGATGTAACTTCATGAAGCATGAGGAACTGCTTATGCTTGTTGCTCTTGATGGGTATTGTAAAATTTAGAAATTAAGAGAGTAGGCTAGCTTGCTCTTTTTTGCTGTTTATAATAGCCTGATGTTTAAATGTTTTAATAAACTATTAAGTAAAGTAGCATTTAATGGTAAAATGTTTTCAGAAAATTTATGAAAGAGGACATAGTTTGATTAAACAGAATTTTAAGAGTATAAGAAGTTTTAAGAGCTTGAGCCTGGGGAAAGAGGATATAGCTCAGACAATAGATTTTATAAAAAACTACTGTAAAGAAGAAAATTGGGTACTTACAATAACAGTTTTGTCTGAAAATAAGGACATCACTTTTAACACTGTAGGTGAATTTGCTGGGTATGAAATGCCAAGGACAAATGAGAATGTAGAACTGCTTTTTATACAATGTGAGGATGGTTCTGAGTTAAAGAGGATTAACATCACCTTTAATAAGAAAGCTGTAAAAATGAGTCTTTACAGCTCTGATGAGGTTTGGATAACAGCCCACTCTGCAATTTTTAGTAAACATCTGCAAAAGTATAAAACATTATTTTTAATGGGTAAATCTTTTTTAAAGTGGACATTTCATACAATCACAGCCATAACAGCTATAGGCACAGTTTCCATGTATTTCATTGATTACACTTCAGACACTTTTAAAGAGTATTTAGGTGTAAGTATTCTATATTTACTAAATTCATACATACTAGAAAAAGGGTTAATATTCTCACCAAATAATATTTCATTAAGAAATAAAACTGAGAGAAAAATCACAGTTTCTCACATCTCACTTGCAATTGCACTTGTGGCTCTGGTTTTTCAGATTCTGGCATTTTATAACAACTAATAAACAAATACTGGCAGGGCTATAGTGGCTCTGCTTTAATTTTTATGACACTCTAGTAATAATCTTCAACACTAACTATTTACGGTAGACTAACTATTCAAAGGCTATTTAGTAATTATTTTGTTTGTCAAATATTGATTATCAAATCTAATAATTGCATCTAACTGACCAAAAATATACTTTTGTGCATTTGGATCAAATAAGTTGACATAGCACAATTCGTCCCGAATGATTCGCTCTTCCGTTGTGATACCTAATTTTTCACCTGCGGTTGTTGCCACTTTAAAATTTTTATTACTAGGGCTATTCTTTAAGACAAGCATTCCTTCGGAAATGAGCCAATCATTGATTTTTGCAGCTGTAATTCGCTTTATTCCATTCTGCATTAAGGCTGTATTTATTCTATCTGCAATCCTACTAATCATCACATTATCCTCAAAAACTTCAATTTGGTTTAAATCGTGATTACTACTCTCTTCTTTTTCTAAAGAACTTCCTTGAGTGATACTTTCTTCATTCGTTTCAATTGAATCCGTTTTCGAAATAAAATCATTAATGGCTTCAATAAACACCTTTCCGTATTTTTCTACTTTCACTTGTCCAACACCTGATACTTCTATAAATTCCTCTTCATTTTTTGGCAATTTCATGCACATATCAATCAATGAACTATCAGTAAAAACAACAAAAGCCGGAACCTTTTGACTTTGAGCAATTTGAAATCTCAATTCTTTCAAACTAGTAAACAAATCTTCGTTTAATGAGGAAATACTATTCCTTTTACTTGTGTTTTTGTTCTTGGAGATGGAGATATCTATTTTATCTGTCATTTTCATTTCTATTTTCTTGCCGTTATAAAGAACATCTGGTGCCAAAGAACCTAGCTGGATGATTGGATATTCACCATTTGTGCTAATGAGATAATCATTTAAAAGGAGGTAATTCATGATTTCTCGTAGTTGAATCTCAGGCAAATTACTTTTGCCAAACATGTCTAACTCGTTAAGACCAAATTCAATGATCCTTTTATTTTTACTTCCCCTCAAAATATCAACGATCATTTTTGCGCCAAATTTTTCTTTTACACTTGAGACGCACTCTAAGATTTTCTTTGCCTCTTCTGTCACATCTACCGTTTCATAACTTGAATTGCAGCTCCCGCAATTTCCACAATTCTCATGAGCTGTTTCTCCAAAATAGTTTAACAAGTAGTTCCTGAGGCATTCATTTGTCTGACAATACAAAGCCATTTCTTTTAACTTTTTTCTGTTTTGTTCAAGAATGATTGTAGCATTCGATTGCTCTGAATCACTACCGTTTTCTATTAAAAACGTATTTGTTATAATGTCCCTTCCGTTATAGAAAAGGATACACTCAGCATCTCCGCCATCACGCCCAGCTCGCCCTGCTTCTTGATAATAACTTTCCATGTTTTTAGGCATGTTGTAGTGCACAACAAATGAAACGTTCGATTTATCAATACCCATTCCGAACGCATTTGTAGCAACCATAATTTGAACTTGGTCGAATAGAAAGGCATCTTGATTGGCTTGTCTTTCAGAACCCGCTAGACCAGCATGATAACTCAAAGAACGATAACCCTTTTCATTCAATTTAATGGTTAGTTCATCAACGGTATCTCTTGTTGAACAGTAAACAATGCCAAACCGGTCTTTTTTATCAGATAGAAATTTTAACAATTCCTTAAATTTATCTTCGGGTTTACGAACTTCAAAATACAAATTCTTTCTATCAAAACCAGTCACCAATACTTCCGGATTATTTAACTGCAATAAACTTCTTATATCTTCTTGAACTTTTGGAGTCGCTGTTGCCGTAAACGCAGAAACCACAGGCCGATTGGGAAGCTTTTCAATAAATTCTTGAATTTTAAGATAACCAGGACGGAAATCCTGCCCCCACTGGGAAATACAATGCGCTTCATCAATGGTAACCATTGAGATACTGGTTGTTCTGGCAAAGTCTAAGAATTCTGCCGTATTTAATCTTTCGGGTGCCACATAAATCAACTTGTACATGCCATCTCTAGCGTTGTTAAGTGCCATGCTAATTTGTCTTTCAGTCAGGGAGCTATTAATATAAGCTGACCGTATACCAACTTGAGTGAGAGCATTCACCTGATCTTTCATCAGAGAGATCAGTGGTGAAATAACGATGGTTACCCCATTCAAAAGAATCGCAGGAACTTGATAACAAACGGATTTACCCGCGCCAGTTGGCATGATGCCAATTACATCTCTTCCAGAAATGATACTATCAATTAATCGCTCTTGACCCTCTCTAAATGAATCATATCCAAAGTACTGTTTTAAAACGGTGTGTTTATTTTGCAAAATTATTTTCCTCATTAATTTCTTCTTTTATAGTAAGAATCATTCGTTTCAATTTCAGATTCTATTAGTTTATTAAACAACTTCAAATAAGCTTCAAAGTCCTCTTTGTGATATTTCAGACAAGTTCCAATCCTAACATAAAGTATAACAACTAGGTAGCAAAAGATTATTTTCCTTTTGTAACCAAGTGACGAAAGTGACTTGTACAAGTCATCCATAGTTATAGCATTTAGAAAATCTGGCGAAGAACAAACTGCATAGAGCACATCATAAATTCTGTCCCCAACAACAGGCGTAGGGTCGATGACACCTACAAGTTCTCCGTTTTTACTTATAAAGTTATGAACACCAAAATCACCATGGAGTAAATATTTATTAAATGAATGCGTTGAAATTTCCTTTAAACAAGCCTTAACTAGTTGATTCTCTACAACTAGTGCCATTTCCTCTATTCGTTCCTTACTTTCGTCCACTCGTCCTTGTAAAAATCCAGCCCAATCACGGGGAGAGTCTATCCAACCGTAACCTGGTATATCGACGATTTTATATGTACGAACCAATGAAATGATTTTATCTAATAACGATTCCCTAAATAACAAATGATCTGTTTCGCCTTCGATAAACGTGTAGACAAGGAAGTCAAAGTTACCATCTAGATAGGTCACTTTTGGGAACCAATTTGTTTCTTCATATGTTTTGAGAAATTGTGTTTCGTATTCTAGTACTTCACGCTCATTAAATTTAATAGCATACTTCCTTTGATGAGCGTCTGAAACGAACCAGACTTCACTGGTTGTCCCGCCTGATAGTTTATTTACTGAGACAGGCTCAGTTACTATTCCTTTACTTACGAGAGTTTCAATTGCACTATTTATATTCATAAAAATACCTTTAAATATTTACTTTCAAAAGAATTAAATCATCTACCCTATTTTAAATGAATACCTAACATAATGGGCGTTAAATTTGCAAATACAGCGGAAATATATGGTAAAATTAACTGAAATTCTACACCTTGTTAAATTGGTGAATGGAATTTTAATTGGAATTTTTCTATACAATTTTTAAATAACATAAAAAGGGAGATGATTCATGTGTTAGTCGTTACGACTGAAAATGTGGTTGGTTATAGAGTTGTTGAAGTCAAAGGACCTGTATTTGGCCTTATCGTGAGAAGTAGAGGTCTTGGTGGAGATATTCTAGCAAGTTTAAAATCTCTTGTTGGCGGGGAAATCAAACAATACACATCCATGCTTGAAGATGCCAGAAAAGAAGCAATGGATCGTATGATTAAGAATGCGAATGTTATGGGGGCAAACGCCATTGTGATGATGCGCTATGACTCTGGAGAAATCGCGAAAAACATGAGTGAAATTGTTGCCTACGGAACAGCTGTCATTCTGGAGCCAATCGAATGAAATATGCGATCCTTTTCTATGTTTTTCTATTCCTTTTCTTTATTGGGTGCATTTTGTTAGGCGTCTTTGTCTACGACAAACGTTTAAGTCGAAATCATGGGTTGGAAGTCCCAAAGGGCTTTCATCGGACAGAAGAAATCAACATTGACCCTGTCTCCGGCGAGAAAACAAGGGTGTATTATAATCCCGATACAGGTGAGCGATTTTATAAAAAAGAGAAATAAAAACTTATATCATAATATCCTAGAATTCATAATGATAAATTTATACTTAAGCTAAAAACGTCGAGTCCCAGTTAGTTGTGACTCGACATATCACTTTTATATTTATTCTATAGTTCACTTCGTATACTTTTCGCCCAATCCCTAACCCGTTGTGCAGCTCCTTCTGGTTGTCCCGGTATGTAAACTTTATCTATGGTCATTGGCCAGTTTCGAAGTACCATCTCTCGCTCATGTTCCTTCTTCAAAACACGATTAGTCCCCTCGTTCGCTTTACCCATCCTCTTACGAATTTCTGAGATTGGTAAGTTATTGTCTAGATGCTCGATAAACACTTGTTTTAATCCCTCTAATGCATTGTCCTGAAACATGGCTGGGTGCTGCATGTTATAGCATGCAACTGTCTTGAAATGTTCAGCTAACAAATCGGGATCATCATACTCCCACGAAATAAGTCCACCAAGTTGTCCCCAGCAATCGAGTCCTTCTTGTTCAGGTGCCCCACATTCGGGACAAATTTTTTGTTCAATACTATTTTGCATACTCCTAACACCAATACTTTCATTCTAATTTTTGATATTTACCAATTATATTAAAACATAAAAACATGTACTTTTTAATGTTTCTATTTTTTATGTAGATTCCAAACAAAAAAAGACCAACCAAAGGTTGATCTTCATTTGTGCCTGGCAACGACCTACTCTCACAGGGGCGTGTGCCCCAACTACCATCGGCGCAGAAGAGCTTAACTTCCGTGTTCGGTATGGGAACGGGTGTGACCTCTTCGCCATCATTACCAGACGAATAAGAGAATTAGATTCTCTCAAAATTGGAAGA
>JARBTR010000003.1 GCA_029240105.1 Caryophanales bacterium
TCTTCAGCGCCGATGGTAGTTGGGGCACACGCCCCTGTGAGAGTAGGTCGTTGCCAGGCACAAATGAAGATCAACCTTTTGGTTGGTCTTTTTTTTATAGATATAAGAGAAAAATAACAAATGGAGGTACCTTATTTCTGTTTGAAATTAAAATACTTTGACTCTATTTTGTTCTAGCTTGAAACACTAATATATTCATTTTCTGTTTTGATTGGTGGTAAATGTTATAAAATTTTAATTATACTAATAGTTTCTTGAGGTGAGGTATCCTAGAATCAACTGTATGTTCAAAAAAAAATTTACCAATGTGTGTATTGTTTCATGTTTGAATCTTTACGCATTGATTATTTTTTAATAAAATATAAAAGATTTAAATTTATTTTAATTTTTTACACTTATTTCTTTTAAATGAGATTGATATAAAAATTTGCGATAAGAGTTGTTACAGAAAACTATTAAATCGCGTATTAATTTTAAGGTAGTGTATTTATGACAAAAAGAGAACGCCCAACTTGGGATGAATACTTTATGAATTTAGCTGAGGTTGCTGCCTATATGGGTACTTGCGATCGTTTGTATGTTGGTTGTGTCATCGTGAAAAATAAAAGAGTCATTGCAACAGGCTTTAATGGAAGTGTAAGTGGTTTAGACCATTGTGATGATGTCGGCCATTTGTATAATGATGAAGGAAGATGCATTCGCACTGTTCATGCAGAACAAAACGCCTTACTTCAATGTGCTAAGAATGGCATATCAACAGATGGAGCAATTGTTTATGTAACGCATGAGCCTTGTGAGTACTGTACGAAGTCCTTAATACAGGCGGGTATTAAGAAAGTTTACTTTTTAAATGCGTATAAAAATAAATATAACGCCAACTTTAATAACGGAATTGAGTGGATTCACTTTCATTATAAAGAAAAATAACATGAATTAATTTAAAAACTCTTCATTAATGAAGAGTTTTTTAGTAATAGGAAGTATTGAGTATTATTTAAATGGGGTAAACGATGTCTAAAATACCATTAGTTACAGCCTTAAACAACCATAGAAGTAAAAAAGCGATTTCATTTCATGTTCCAGGGCATAAAGGGGGACTCCTTTTTGAAGGTACTCCGGATTTTAAGAAGTTCCTGGAAATTGATTTAACAGAACTTACTGGGTTGGATGACCTACACGCTCCAGAGGGCGTAATCGCAGAGGCTGAATCAAAACTTATGAACTTTTATGGAACAATCAAGAGTTACTTTTTGGTAGGCGGCTCTACCGTTGGAAATTTAGCAATGATTCATGCAACGGTAAAAAGAGGAGAGCAAGTAATAGTACAGAGAAACTGCCATAAATCTGTTTTTAATGGGCTGAAATTGGTAAATGCATCCCCTATCTTTATTTCCCCAGAAATTAATAAGGAGTTAAGTGTAGTAACCGGACCAAGTATAGAAACTTTAGAACGTGCAATTGAAATAAATTCAACGGCTAAGGTTCTTATTTTAACCTATCCAAATTACTATGGACACGTCTTCGATATTAAAAATTTGATAGATTTGGCACATTCAAAAGGAATGATTGTTTTAGTAGATGAAGCACATGGAGCCCATTTTCAAATAGGGTCACCGTTTCCTATGAGCGCAGTATCACTTGGAGCTGATATCGTTGTGCAATCGGCGCATAAAACACTCCCGGCCATGACGATGGGCTCATGGATGCATATAAATAGTAATAGAGTTTCTGTCAAAAAGGTCAAGGAATATCTTGAAATGCTGCAATCAAGTAGCCCTTCATATCCCATAATGATGTCGCTGGACCGAGCGAGAAACTATTTGGAAGAATTCTCACTTACTGATGTTGATTATACTATACAAGAAATAAAAGATTTTACAGAAAAACTTAACAAAATTGATGGAATCAAAGTTCTTGAAACAAATGATCTATTAAAGTTAATTATTCAAAATGATAGAGGGTTAACAGGGAAACAACTCCAGCAAATTTTTGAAGAAAACGGTGTCTATCCTGAATTGTCGGATCATAAAAATGTTTTATTCATTCTACCATTGCTCAAAAAAGGAGCTAAATATCCGTTCGGAAGAGCAATAACAGCAATAGATAATGGTATGAGACAAATACAAGAAGTAAAAGAAGACAATAAGCAAAGGATTCTAGTTTTTGAAACAGCACCCATTTCGACGTTGCAAAAATCTTTTATAGTAATGGAATCATGCAATGAAGAATTAGTCATGTTAGAAGATGCTATAGATAAGGTTTCTGCAGAAACCATTACTCCGTACCCCCCAGGTATTCCTTTAATAATAAGGGGGGAAAAAATAACTAATGATATGATAGATAATATAAAAATGTACCTACAAAACAAAATAAAATTACAAGGTGGGCACAACTTATCAAATATGAAAATAGTAGTTTTTAAATAAAGATTATCAAAAAAGTCATAAATTACACTATAAATCAGCGACTGAATCAATTTATTGAATGTGTTATAATGAAAGAATCAAAAAAACGGGAAGTTAAACATGAAAAAAGGGTTATTTATTACAATTGAAGGTCCAGATGGTGCAGGAAAAACATCTATTCAAAAGGAAGCCGCTAGAATTTTATCAGAAGAAGGTTTTCATTTTGAATTGACAAGAGAGCCCGGTGGTATAGACATAGCCGAGCAAATTAGAGAAATTATTCTAAATCCAAAAAATACTGCAATGGACGCTAGAACAGAAGCATTACTTTATGCAGCATCTAGAAGACAACATTTAGCTGAAAAAGTAATTCCTTATCTAGATAAGGGAATAAACGTCCTTTGTGATCGATTTGTTGATAGTTCATTAGCCTATCAAGGTTACGGCCGAGGTATAGGTGTTGATCAAGTATTCCAGATGAACCAATTTGCGATACAGGATACAATGCCTGATTTAACTTTATTTATGATGTTAGAACCAGAGATTGGATTAGAAAGAATAAATAGAAATAGAGCTCCAGGAGATGTTGATCGGCTTGATATGGAGAAAATTGATTTTCACAAAAAAGTATATGAAGCTTATTGTGATATAGCAAAAAAATATCCAAGCAGAATTGAAGTTATCGATGCTTCAAAATGCTTTGAGGAAGTTTTAGAGAATACTGTAAGTGCAATCCGAAAGTATCTGAAAAAATTAGTTAATACAATTGATAAATAAATCTTTCTGAGGTAATAATGGATAACACAATGCAAACATTATCAAGTGTGCAGCCATCTGTAATGGAATTTTTACAAAAATGTATAATTAAAAACCGCATGGCTCACGCTTATTTATTTGAAGGAGAGCGCGGAACAGCAAAAACTGAAGTAGCTCTTTTGTTTGCAAAATCACAATTGTGCCCGCAAAAACTTTCTATAAAAGAGATTGAGAAACACCAAGCACCAGAACAAGAATGTGTAGATTGTTATGTTTGTAAGCGTGTTGATCAATTAAATCATCCGGATTTATTTTACATTGTGCCAGAAGGGTTATCTATCAAAAAAGAACAAATTCTTTCCTTGCAAGAGGAATTTAGGAAGAAGGCAGTGGAATCGGAAAGAAAGGTGTATATTTTAACGGAGGCGGAAAAATTGACAAATTCTTCTGCAAATAGTCTGTTAAAATATTTAGAGGAGCCTCACGAGGGAACAACTATTATTTTGCTCTCAAGTGCAATCTCGAAAATGTTACCAACGATTCTATCAAGATGCCAAATCATTTCGTTTAAACCTTTGAATATTGATAATATTGCAAATTTATTAATAGAGAAGGGCGTACCAAGCACTAAGGCTATATTAATTGCAAGTATAAAAAGAAATCTTGAAGACGGATTGTTACTATACCAAAATGAATGGTTTGGAACTGCACAAAAAATAGTAGAAAAAATTTTTATGAGGTTAGACAATTCAGCAACCTCTATACTAGCCATTCAAGAGGATTGGATCCCACATTTTAAAGAAAGAGACCAAATTGATTTAGGTTTAGAGTTGCTTCTTTATATGTTTAGAGATATTTTGTATTTGAAAATTGGAAAAGAAGAAAGTGTTGTTAACAAAGAATTAATTCATTTATTTGTTAATGTGCTTCCATTTGTTTCAGAAAGCCACATTGCTCAAAAAATGGATGTTATACTTAAAGCTAGAAAAAAGCTATCTGCTAATACAAATCAGCAGCTACTAATGGAACAGCTTGTAATCGAATTACAGGAGGGGTTTGTTTTTGTTTAATGTTGTTGGAATTCGCTTTAAGAAAGCAGGAAAAATATATTATTTTGATCCAGATGGTCTTCATATAGAGAGAGATGACACGGTCATTGTGGAAACAACACGAGGAATAGAACACGGAGTCGCAGTCTTACCAAAGAAATTGGTGGAAGAAGACGATGTAGTGCTACCATTAAAAAAAGTAATTCGTGTTGCAAGTCAAAAAGACCGACAAATTATCGCTGAAAATAATGAAATAGAGAAACAAGCATTTGTATTATGTTTAGAAAAAGTAAAAGAGCATAATTTAGAAATGAATCTTGTTGATGTTGAGTATTCCTTTGATAAAAGCAAAGTTGTTTTTTTCTTTACCGCAGATGGACGAGTTGATTTCAGAGAACTTGTAAAGGATTTAGCTCTAGTTTTTAAAACAAGAATAGAACTTCGTCAAATTGGTGTGCGTGATGAAGCGAAGATGCTAGGTGGTATTGGTCCCTGCGGAAGAATGTTATGTTGCTCGACGTTTTTAGGTGATTTTGAGCCGGTATCAATCAAAATGGCGAAAGATCAAAGTCTATCACTAAACCCTACTAAGATTTCAGGGATTTGTGGTAGGTTAATGTGCTGTTTAAAATACGAAAATGATGACTATGAAGCAATAAAAGAAATAATGCCGGATGTTGGCAAGGTAATAAGAACACCTCTTGGAAAAGGGGAAGTTATAGGTTTAAATGTTTTAGAAAGAATAATGAAGGTTTCACTTAAAGAACAAGAAAAAATTGTTGAGTATACACTTGACGAGTTAATTGAAGAGGGTTTATTACCAACAGCAACAGCAAGAAAATAGGTGAGCATTTGAGTAAAGAAATTTTTGATACTGTATTACAAGTAGAAACTCAAAGCAATGAAATTCATAATCAGATTGGGCAATTAAAATATTTGATTGTGAAGCTACTTGAGGAGAATAATAAACTGAAGATAGAAAATGATAATCTAAAAAAACATTATGATATAAATTTAATGGATTTAGATAGAAACGAAGAAAAAAGTGAGAAAAAAATAGAAATTGAAAAACCAAAATTAGCCTATAATAACCTTACAAATCTCTATAATGAGGGATTTCACATTTGTAGTGATCAATTTGGACGTCCAAGAAGTGATGATTGTCTATTCTGTACGCCATTTTTAAATAAATTTACGAAGTCTTCCTAAGTGGTGGAAGACTTTTTCTTAGATTTAAAGAAAGGATTTTTGTGAGAATGGATCTTTTGAAAGAAGATGAACGTTTGGATTATTTACTGGGTGAAAATTTAAAAATCATACAAAGTCCTAAGGTGTTTTCGTTCTCTCTTGATGCTGTATTGCTTTCTAATTTTACATCTGTCTCAAAAAGTCCTAAAAGAAAAATTGTTGATTTATGCTCAGGAAATGGTGTTATACCGTTGTTTTTAAGCGTTAAAACATCAGCACAAATAATTGGTGTAGAAATCCAAGAGAGACTTTGCGAGATGGCGATTCGAAGTGTTCAATATAATAAACTTGAATCGCAGATACAAATGATGAATTTTGATTTGAAAGAAGCGGTTAAAAGAATAGGTTCTGAAAAATACGATGTTATCACTTGTAATCCGCCCTATTTTCAGTCATTTACAGAAAATGAATTAAACGAAAACGAGCACTTTACAATTGCAAGACATGAAATACGCTGCACTCTTGAAGATGTCGTACAAGTATCAAGCCAATTATTAAAGCAAGGTGGAAAAGCAAACTTTGTGCACCGTCCAGGACGATTAATAGATTTGATTATGTTGATGCGTAAATTTAGGTTAGAACCAAAACGGTTACAATTTATTTACCCAAAACAAGGAAAAGAAGCCAATATGATCTTAATAGAAGGCATTAAAGATGGGAAGGCTGATTTAAAAGTGTTACCTCCATTTGTTGTTTATCAAGATGACAATGAGTACACAGAAGAAATGAGAAAAATTGTTTATGGATAAAACATATTGTGTCTATGTTTTAGAGTGTAATGATGGAACGTTATATACAGGATATTCGAATAATGTTGAGAAAAGAGTTGCAACCCATAATTCTGGTAAGGGCGCTAAGTACACAAGATCCAGAACACCAGTAACACTAAAATATACAGAGATATTTCAATCAAAAGAAGAAGCATTAAGCGCAGAGTACCGTTTTAAAAGGTTAAATAGAAAAAAGAAGCTGGAGATTATCCGTGAAAAGTCAAAAGAGTTATCAGAATGAGGGAAAAGAGGCTGTTCTATATCTCGTACCAACACCAATAGGAAATCTAGAAGATATGACATTCCGAGCAGTACGTATTTTAAAGGAAGTAGCAATCATTGCTGCCGAAGATACACGAAATACAATTAAACTGTGCAACCACTTTGAAATAGATACCCCTTTAATGAGTTATCATGAACATAATCAACTATCAGCTGGGGCACAAATAATTGATAAATTATCAAATGGATTAAGCGTTGCAATCGTAAGTGATGCCGGAATGCCTGGCATTTCAGACCCGGGCTATGAAATAGCCAATTCTGCGTTGGAAGCTGGGTATAAGGTGATATCTCTTCCAGGTGCTAATGCAGCTCTAACAGCACTTATTTCATCAGGAATTTTGCCACAACCATTTTATTTTTTTGGGTTTTTAGATCGAAATAAAGGAAAGAAAAAAAGAGAGTTAGAAGAGCTGAAAAGTAAAAAAGAAACATTGATTTTCTACGAGTCTCCCCACCGATTAAAGGAAACTATACAAAAAATGTCCGAAGTTTTTGGAGACAGAAAGATTACCTTGGCAAGAGAACTAACAAAAAAATTTGAAGAGTATATTCGTGGTTCGCTAAATGAACTAAAAGATTGGGTTAGTACAGAAGAGATTAGGGGAGAATTTGTAATTATTGTCGAAGGTAGTAACGAAATAGAAATTCTAACCAAAAATGAATGGTGGCAAGGCCTATCTATCGAGGATCATGTGAATACGTACATTAATAGAGAGAAACTTAAACCGAATGAAGCAATTAAACAGGTTGCTAAGGATAGGGATGTACAAAAAAGAGAAGTTTATCAAAAATTCCATATAGAAAAGTAAAGAGAATCAACCAAATCCTAATAGGATTTGTAAGGGGTTGGTTGATTGCTATTAGGGTTGATGCTGAATTATAAGAAATACATTTAGTTAATAATAGAATAAAATGCATGTTTAATTTAGATAATATCATTATTATGAACAAGTTTTTTAAGTGTTTTAAGTTCAATTAGTCTAAAAGTATCAATTCAAAAAACTAAGAAACACCCCATTCAATGGAATTTTTCATAACCATTTTATGGGGTGTAATTTAATATTTTGAAAGGTTTAAATATTACATGTTTTTATTGATTTCAGCAACAAGTTGTTGTGCTGCATCACGACTAACCACTAGTTTTCCACCCGCAAGAACTAGGTTGTTATCAGATACTTCACCACTAATTTGACAGCTCATGTTAGGTATATATTTTTTTAAAACAATACGATCTCCATCAACAAAAATTTCAAGAGCATCTTTTTCTTGAATATCTAAAGTACGACGAAGTTCAATAGGAACAACAATACGTCCAAGTTCATCTACTTTACGAACGATACCCGTTGATTTCATTTTTTATATCCTCCAATTATTCTGTTTACACAGATAAATAGTATATTCTGAGAATATATCCTATCAATTTTTAAACAGAACGTCAATAAATATTCAATATTTAATATTTACAATTTGTTACAATTTTGTAAGACCATTTAAAAATTTGGGATATAGGATGTATAAAAAAGAAAACGTTTCAGATATAATGTATGTTTATAGAAGTAATTAAACTGATTTAATAAATGCGATTAAATCATGTTGGATCTTAACGAGGAGGGATTTTCATGAAGGAAAATCAAAAAACATTTTACATCACAACACCCATATATTATCCAAGTGGTAATTTGCATATGTATGCGAGGTTATGATGTAATGTTCTTAACCGGTACGGATGAACATGGTTTAAAAATCCAACGTAAAGCGGAAGAAAAAGGCCAATCACCCATTCAATATTTAGATGAAATTGTCGGTAAAATAAAGTCGCTTTGGAAAAAATTAGATATTTCTTATGATGACTATATTCGTACAACAGAGGATAGGCATAAAATAGCAGTTCAAAAAATATTTCAACGTTTATTAGATCAAGGTGACATTTATTTAGGTGAATACGAGGGATGGTATTGTGTTGACTGTGAATCATTTTTTACGGAAACACAATTAGTAGAAAATAATTGTCCGGATTGTGGAAGAGAAGTAGGCAAGGTAAAAGAAGAATCTTACTTCTTTAAGATGAGTAAATATGCAGATCGATTGATTAAGTATTATGAAGAAAACCCAGAATTCATACAACCAGAATCTCGAAAAAATGAGATGATTAACAACTTCTTGAAACCAGGATTAGAAGATTTAGCAGTATCAAGAACAACTTTTGATTGGGGTGTAAAAGTTCCGAATGACCCCAAACATATTATTTATGTTTGGATTGATGCCCTTTCAAATTATATAACTGCCTTGGGTTATGGCTCTGAAGATGAGTTAAAATTCAATCAATACTGGCCCGCTGACGTTCATTTAATGAGCAAAGAAATTGTACGTTTTCATACAATTTACTGGCCAATTTTATTAATGGCACTAGATATTCCGTTACCTAAAAAAGTGTTTTCTCATGGTTGGTTATTAATGAAGGATGGGAAGATGTCTAAATCGAAGGGAAATGTTGTTGACCCTGTTACATTAATAGATCGTTATGGACTTGATTCACTACGGTATTATCTTTTGAGAGAAGTACCTTTTGGTTCAGATGGAGTGTTTACACCTGAGTCGTTTGTTGAACGAATAAACTTTGACTTAGCCAATGATTTAGGAAATTTATTAAATCGAACTATTTCTATGATAGAAAAGTACTTTGATGGAAAAATTCCTGCTTACAATGCCTCTGAAAACGAATTTGAGAAGGATTTGTTAAAAGTAAACATCCAAGTTGTTGAAAAATACGAAGAAGCAATGGAAAAAATGCAATTTTCAGTTGCATTAACTAATGTTTGGGCACTTGTTTCTCGCGCAAATAAATTTATTGATGAAACAAAACCTTGGGCACTTGCTAAAGAGCCATCGCGAATAAATGAATTAGGCTCGGTTATGTCACATTTAGCAGAAACTTTGCGAAGAATTGCTGTGCTTTTACAACCATTTATGACCAAAACTCCAATTAAAATTATTGAGCAATTGAACTTAGGCGATATTGTGGAACACAGCTGGAAAACACTCGAATCATTTGAATATATACAAGAAAATACACGTGTTAATAAAGCGACACCAATCTTTCCAAGACTTGAATTAACTGAAGAAGTTGATTATATAAAAAACTCAATGCAACTAAAAAGTGATCAAAATTCAACAATAGATGCAAATGAGGAAGTTGAAGAAAAAATGCCGGAGATTGCTTTTGATGATTTCGGTAAAGTTGAAATGCGTGTTGCAGAAGTTCTAACTTGTGAAAAAGTTTTAAAATCCGATAAATTATTGAAATTCCAATTGGATTTTGGAACCGAAAAACGACAAATCCTATCGGGAATTGCAAAGTTTTATAAACCAGAAGACTTAATCGGTAAGAAGCTAGTTTGTGTAACAAACTTGAAACCTAGAAAAATAATGGGTGAAGTTTCTGAAGGAATGATTCTTTCGAGCTCTAAGAATGATGAACTGACTGTTTTAACGGTTTTAGGGGAAATTTCTAATGGAGCAAAAATATCTTAAATAAATTAAATGTCAGGCTTGTTAACGAGGAAAACCCTTGATAACAAGCCTTTTTTTGTTTTTGTAACGGGTTTGTAATATAACTGTTATCGTATCGTGAGGTTAAATAGTTAGATATCTTGATAAAATAATAGACGTGAAGGAGTGAGGATGTGTTAATAGATACACATGCACATTTAAACGCAGAACAATTTAAAGAAGATTTAGAGATTGTTATAGAGAGAGCGATACAATCTGATGTAGAAAAAATAATAGTAGTGGGTTTTGACCGAAAAACAATACAAAGGGCGATACAATTAGCTGAAAAATATCCGTTTATATATGCAGTAGTAGGCTGGCATCCAGAAGATGCGGTTGACTGCACTGAAGCGGATTTAAATTGGATTGAAGATTTAGCGAAACATCCAAAAGTGGTGGGTATTGGAGAAATTGGCCTTGACTACTACTGGGATAAATCCCCTAAAGAAATTCAGCAAAAATTATTAAGAAGACAGATACAACTTGCTAAGAAAGAAAATTTACCAATAATAATTCATAACCGAGATGCAACGCAAGATTTGATTAGAATTTTAAGGGAAGAGAGAGCATCTGAAGTTGGTGGAGTTATGCACTGCTTTAGCGGCAGTGCAGAAACAGCTGAGGAATGTGTGAAAATGAATTTTTACATTTCACTAGCTGGTCCAGTAACTTTTAAGAATGCTAGACAGCCAAAAGAAGTTGTAGAGCGAATTCCTTTAGAAAAACTTTTAATAGAAACAGATTGTCCATATCTTGCTCCACATCCGTATCGTGGCAAGCGCAATGAACCTGCGCTTGTAAAATTAGTAGCAGAAGAAATTGCTTTAATAAAGAATCAGCCATATGACACCGTAGCGAAAGTTACAACCGAAAACGCAAAAAGAATTTTTCGGATAGAAGATTAATGGTAGTCAACGGCTGAAACAAAGGAGTTTTATATATGTTTAAAAAATTGAAGGATTTATCTAAAATCTCGAGGCGAAAGCCTAATTATACACAAATCATAACGGGAAGCGTATTATTTGTTTTTGTTACATCAATTGTCATGTATTACACAACAATGGTTGCCGTTGCAGTTTCAATTGACGGAAAATCACAAACTGTTAATACGCATGCGAATACAGCTGAGGAATTGTTGAAAGATTTAAATGTTAAAGTAGGGAAGTACGATTATTTAAATGTTTCCTTGAATCAGAAAATTAAAGATGATTTAACAATCCATTGGGTTCCAGCTCAAAAAGTAACAATCGAGCTAGACGGAGTGAAACAAACGAAATGGACCACAAAGAAAACGGTAGGAGAATTCGTGCAGTCTGAAGGTATTGTGTTAAAATCCGAAGACACTATTACTCCTGAATCAACAAAAAAAATCAGCAACAACATGGTTGTTTCAATCGGGATTGCCTTTCCAGTTACAATAAATGATGGGGGAACACCCAAAAAGATTATGTCGACTAAAAAAACAGTAGGTGAAATCTTAGAACAAAATGAAATTGTTGTAGAAGAACCCAACCGCGTAACACCTGCTAAGACAGAAATCATAACCGGTGAAACTGTAATTGATATTGTTCGAGTAACGAAAGAATCAATCGTTGAAGATCAGGCTGTTTCTTTTAAAACTGTGAAACAAAACGATGGTACGCTTTATGTTGGATCTAAAAAGATAAAAACAAAAGGTCAAAAGGGTACAATTCAAAAAACATTCGAAGTAACTAAGGAGAACGGGGCTGTCGTTTCAAAAGTAGAACTTTCATCAGTTGTTGTAAAGGAACCGATAGATCAAATTGAGCTTATTGGAACAAAAGCTTATAGTGCAAGTGGAAAGTATAGTATTGCTCCGTTTGAAGGTGGAAGAACGTTAACCGTTAAGGCAACAGCTTATACGATTGAATCTTCAACGGGTCGTACTTCAACAGGCATTAATCTTCGAGAAAATATCGATGCAAAAATAATTGCCGTTGACCCGAATGTCATTCCTATTGGATCGCGTGTATATGTTGAAGGTTACGGATATGCAGTCGCAGCGGATCAAATTGGACATAAAGGCAATTATATTGACCTATTTATGGCTTCAAATACTGCTGCAAGAAATTGGGGTTCAAGAACAGTTACAATTCGTATACAATAGTGAAACTTTAAAACAGAGGGAAGAAGGAGTGCTCCCTAAAAGTTGGAATTTTGTTCTAACTTTTAGGGTGTAACACAAGAACCTCTGTTTTTTTATGTATCATAAGGTATAATGGGAAAAGTTATTTAAAACTGCTAAAAGTATTGAGGTAAGAATGAAATTAAAGGAAATAATTGTTGTAGAAGGAAAAGATGATACAACAGCTATAAAAAGGGCTGTTGACGCTGATACAATTGAAACTAATGGATCTGCAATAAATCAGACGACTATTGAAAAAATAAGGTTAGCAGCCCAAAATCGTGGCGTTATTATATTTACAGATCCAGATTATCCAGGAGAAAAAATTCGCAAAACAATTATAAATCAGGTTCCAGGATGTAAGCATGCCTTTATACCTAAACATTTGGCATTACCCCAAAAAGGAAAAGGGATTGGGGTTGAACATGCTACACCAGAAACAATTCGAGAAGCTCTAAAAGATGCGCATCTAATGGAAACAGAGCCAGAGGAACAAATTACACGAAATACTTTATTTGAACTTGGATTTATATCGGGTGTTGATTCAAAAGAAAAAAGAGAAAAAATAGGATTAAAATTAAAAATTGGTTATGCGAACGGAAAACAATTACATCAGAGGTTAATGATGTTTGGTATATCACTTGATCAATTTATGAATGCAGTGCATGAACTTGAAGAGGAAGTGAGTAAGTCAATCAATACGTGTGTTTCTATAAGATAGTATTGGTGGATGTTTATGAAAAAAGATATAGCAACACCTATTCGAACAAAAGAAATATTAGACAAATATGGATTTTCATTCAAAAAAAGTTTAGGACAAAATTTTTTAATCGATACAAATATATTAAAAAATATTGTTCATCATTCTGGAATAAACAACGATTCTGGTGCAATTGAGATTGGCCCTGGGATCGGTGCCCTTACAGAACAAATTGCAAAAGTAGCAAAAAAAGTAGTGGCTTTTGAAATAGACCAAAGATTGCTACCCATTTTAAAAGAAACGTTATTTGATTATGATAATATTTCAATAATACATAAGGATATTTTAGAAGCAGATGTTTCTAATGTAATTGAAGAAAGGTTTAATGAAGTTAATGGCATTCATGTTGTTGCTAATTTACCTTATTACATTACAACACCTATCATAATGAAACTTTTATCAGAAAAAGTTCCGATTACAACGTTTACAATGATGCTACAAAAGGAAGTAGCTGTTCGAATGGCAGCAAAACCGGGAAATAAGGATTATGGATCACTATCTATTGCGGTTCAGTTCTATACTGAAGCTGAGGTTGTTATGACAGTACCAAAAACAGTATTTATGCCCCAGCCTAATGTAGATTCTGCAGTAATCCATTTGGTAAGAAGGGAAAAACCGGCGGTTCAAGTGATAAATGAGAACTTCTTTTTTGAAGTAACAAGAGCTAGTTTTGCACAAAGAAGAAAAACAATTTTAAATAATTTAACTTCACAGCTCTTGAATGGTAAAGAAAAGAAAGAAGAAATCCTAAAGTGTCTTGATAAATGTTCGATTAATCCTACAAGAAGAGGAGAAACGCTTTCTATTGAAGAATTTGGGAGATTATCGAACGAATTGTACCCAAATTTTACTTAACAATCGCCAATTGTTTTATTTCGCATAACCTATAAGGATAAATAAACTAATTTAGTGGATATATAAGGTAAATGCGGAGTGAATAAGATGATACAAATTCATGATATAGTAGGCAGAAAATCTTATGATTGCGACGTGTTTTTTCGTGTAATTGACGTAAAAGACAACGTCGCTATTTTGTATGGTGAAGATTTTAGGCTTGTTGCGGATGCTCCGGTAAATGATCTTAAAGTAATTGATCAAGATCAACTATTAAAACAGGCAGAAAAAAACGTTCAGGAAATAAATGTCTCAAACTTTCTACTGGCTCAAGAGCAGGAAAAAATTAAACAAAAAAAAGAATATGAATTGACTGAGGGATTTCGGGAGGAAAATGATTTTTTTCACATACCTGGCCGAGTTGTTCACTTAGATGGAGATCGTAAATACCTTGAAAAATGCCTTCTACTTTATAAAAAAATGAGAGTACCCGTAGTTGGAATTCACTGCCATGAAAAAGAAATGCCAAATCAAGTAGGCAAATTGATTGATCAATATCGTCCTGATATTCTGGTTATCACAGGTCATGATGCATACTCAAAAGTAAAAGGAGACATACATGATATGGCTGCTTACAGGCACTCTAAAGAATTCGTTCAAACTGTGTACGAGGCAAGAAAGAAAGAACCAAATTTAGATCAACTTGTTATTTTTGCAGGGGCATGTCAGTCTCATTTTGAGTCGCTTATTCAGGCCGGGGCAAATTTTGCAAGTTCTCCATCTAGAGTTAATATACATGCTCTTGATCCGGTTTATATTGTGGGCAAAATAAGCTTTACGCCTTTCATGGAACGGGTACATGTTTGGGACGCACTAAAAAGCACCCTAACTGGAGAAAAAGGCTTAGGAGGCATTGAAACAAAAGGTGTTTTAAGAATTGGAATGCCTTATCGAGTTAAGCCAAAAATTAATTAAAATAAAATAATTTAAATTAAAACCACCTTTCGGTGGTTTTTTTGGATAGATTTTATAAAGTAAGGAAAAATAAAAAAACATAAGAAAACAAAATAAATTTTAAGTGAAAATATTGACAAAGGAATTTTATAATTGTTATAATGAAAATTTTTATTTTGACAATTGTCTGAAAATTTGATACAATCAAAAGAAGTGAGGTGGAACGGTATGGCTAAAAAATTAAGTGAGATAAAACAAGAATTAGACCTTCAACTCGGAAAAAGAATTCTGCTTCGTGCAAATGGTGGTAGAAAGAAAATGTTCGAGAGAAATGGGATTTTGGCTGAAACCTATCCATCAGTTTTTATTGTAAAATTGGAGAAAGATGGAGACACTTACGAACGTGTTTCATATAGTTATGCCGATGTCTTGACTGAAACAGTTAAGTTGGTTTTTGACGAAGATAAAGCAGAAAATTTGGCATAAGGCAGTGGATATTTATTCCACTGCTTTTTCTTTTATCCTAATTTTGAAAAATGATAACCCATTAATATTTATTAATATGGTGATGCCTAAGTATCACACTTCCAACATAAAGAATTTATGTCGAACCAGAAAGATCTTTATGCTCATTGAATTTCATTGTTATCGGATAATCAAAGTAATTATCCAAATAATAAAGTTGTCGCATTATCAAAAAGGAGGCAATTCAATATGGCAAGAAGAGGAATTATGTCAGAAGGCTTTAAAGAAGAGCTTGCAAAGGAATTAGGAATTTGGGATACAGTTAAACAGGAAGGTTGGGGCGGTATTAAAGCCAAGGATGCTGGAAACATGGTAAAACTTGCAATTCAGAAAGCTCAAGAACAAATGTTAAACAAGTAATCAAATCTTAAATCAAGGGATAAATGCGATAAGAGGTTAAGATAAAAACTGTTATTCATTCTTATAATACAAAATTTATTGTGTGTTTAATTACTTTAACTAGTATTAAATGTACTTGAGCGCTTGATTCCGCCTATGTTCTCTTGGAGCAACTACTATTTTTCTCTAAATTGGTTGTGGAAAGCGTATAATTTTGAAGCATATAGAATAATAACAGTTTAATCAAAACCTCTTTTTACATAAGTGAAATAACTCATATATGTAATATAGTTTAAAAATGATGGCTAAATAATATCCAAGAAGGTAAAATAGGTGAAAAGAAAAAAGTTGGTGAAGACATGACACATGTTGAAAAAGCTCCTGCGAAAATAAATTTATCTTTAGATGTTCTATATAAAAGAGAAGATGGTTTTCACGAAGTTGAAATGATTATGACTACAGTTGATTTAGCTGATCGTGTCTATCTTAAAACAATTGATAATGATGAAATTAAAATTATTTCACAAAGCAGATACATTCCGAATGATAATAGAAATTTAGCATATCAAGCCGCTGAGTTACTTAAGAGAAGAAGTAACGTGTCATTAGGTATAGAGATAGAAATAGAAAAAAATATACCTGTAGCCGCTGGTTTAGCAGGTGGAAGTAGTGACGCAGCAGCCACCTTAAGGGGTCTTAATAAACTTTGGAATCTGGGTTTCACACTAGATGAATTAGCTGAAATGGGCGCTGAAATTGGATCTGACGTTTCCTTCTGTGTTTATGGAGGCACAGCTCTTGCAACGGGTAGAGGTGAAAAGATAGAGCACATTCAAGCCCCCCCTAATTGTTGGGTGGTACTTGCTAAGCCAACTATTGGTGTTTCTACAGCTGATGTTTATAAAAATTTGGAAGTTAACAAACTTTCTCATCCAGATATAAAAACAATGGTACAAGCAATTAAGAATCAAAATTATAAGGGTATTTGCAACGCAATGGGAAATGTTTTGGAGAGTGTAACCTTAAAAAAATATCCAGAGGTACAGCATATTAAAACTCAAATGGAGAAGTTTGGGGCAGACGCTGTTCTTATGAGCGGGAGTGGACCAACTGTTTTTGGTTTAGTTGAACATGAAACTAGAATGCATAGAATATGTAATGGATTATTAGGTTTTTGTGATCAGGTTTTTGCAGTAAGAATGCTTGGAAATAGAATAGAAAACAATATTGATTAAAACCTGCTTTTATAAGCAGGTTTTTTTATTGAAACGACAATAAAAGCATATGATTAATACAAAAGACAATCCAGCTTAATCCCACATAATCTAACTTAGGGATATTGAAAACTAACAATAAATAGAGTAATATTCATAATGGATTATTATGTGCATGGGGGTAAAAGATGAAAAAATATTCAGTTGTTCTGGCGGCAGGGCAAGGGACAAGAATGAAGTCGAGTTTGTACAAAGTACTTCATCAGGTTTGCGGTAAATCAATGGTTGAGCATGTGGTAGATCATCTTTCTACTTTAGATATTGAAAAAACTGTAACAATTGTTGGGCATGGAGCAGATGCTGTGAGAAATGTTTTAGGTGAACGTTCACATTATGCTCTTCAAGAGAAACAACTTGGGACAGGACATGCGGTAATGCAAGCAGAATCCATTTTAGGAGGATGCGTAGGTACGACTATTGTAATTTGTGGGGATACACCTCTAATAACGCCCGAAACATTGGAAACCCTTATTAAAAAGCACAAAGAACTAAATGCAAAAGCAACAATACTTACAGCAATAGCTCCTGATCCAACTGGTTACGGAAGAATCATTAGAAATGCTGAAGGAACTGTAAATAAAATAGTAGAACATAAAGACTGTAATGAAGCTGAAATTCTTATTAAGGAAATAAATACTGGGACATTTTGCTTTGATAATGAATTGTTATTCGAAGCTCTTAAAAATGTTACAAATGAAAATTCTCAAGGGGAATATTATTTAACGGATGTAATTGAACTTTTACGAAAACAAGGTGAGATTGTTGCAGCGTATTGTTCTCCCTATTTTGAAGAAACATTGGGCATAAACGATCGTATTGCCCTTGCGCAAGCAGAAAAATCAATGCAAAGAAGAATAAACGAAAAGCATATGAAGAATGGGGTTACAATTATTGACCCATCTAATACCTATATACACGTAGGTGTTACTATTGGAAAAGATACAGCAGTATACCCTGGATGCGTAATTACAGGGAATACGGCTATTGGTGAAGAGTGCACAATTGGCCCTAATTCTGAGATTCATGAGTGTCGGATTGGAAATAAGACAGATATTAAGCACTCTGCAATTTATGAAAGCGAAATAGGTGATGAAGTAAACGTTGGCCCGTTTGCGCATATTCGTCCAAATTCAAAACTAAGTAATAAAGTGAAAATTGGGAATTTCGTTGAAGTAAAAAAATCTAGTATTGATTGTAATTCTAAAGTGAATCACTTAAGTTACATAGGTGATGCAAAAATTGGTAGTGATGTAAATGTTGGCTGTGGTACAATTACAGTGAACTATGATGGGAAAAACAAACATGTTACTACAATAGAAGATAATTCTTTTATAGGTTGTAATTCAAATCTTGTGGCGCCTGTCACTGTTGGAAAAGGCGCATATGTAGCGGCAGGATCAACAATTACAAAAGATGTTCCGAGTGAAGCACTTGCTGTTGCTCGTGCGCAACAAGTGATTAAGGAAAACTATGCAAAAAAAATGAATCATAGAAAATAATTTTTGGAGGAACATCATGTTATCTAAAGAAGCAAAAAAATTAAAAATTTTCTCACTTAATTCTAACCCAGAATTAGCACAAGAAATTGCTGAAGCAGTAGGAGTTCCTCTTGGAAAATGTTCAGTAGCACAATTTAGTGATGGAGAAGTACAGATTAATATTGAAGAAAGTATTCGTGGATGTGCAGTGTATATAATTCAATCTACTAGCCAACCAGTTAATGAACACTTGATGCAATTGTTAATCATGATTGACGCGCTTAGAAGAGCGTCTGCTGAATCAATTACAGTTGTAATGCCTTACTATGGCTATGCTCGCCAAGATCGTAAAGCGCGTTCAAGAGAACCAATTACAGCTAAATTGGTAGCTAATCTACTTGAAACAGCAGGAGCGGATCGAGTTATTGCGTTAGATTTACATGCAACCCAAATTCAAGGATTTTTTGATATTCCAATTGATAATTTAGTAGGGGAACCACTACTTTCAAGATATTTTAAGGAAAAGAATTTTGAAGACTTAGTTATTGTTTCGCCTGATCATGGGGGAGTTACTCGTGCTCGTAAGATGGCAGATCGCTTAAAAGCTCCAATAGCGATTATTGATAAAAGACGACCACGTCCAAACGTTGCAGAAGTAATGAACATTGTTGGTTTTGTTGAAGGAAAAACGTGTATATTAATAGACGATATGATTGATACAGCAGGAACAATCACCTTAGCTGCAAATGCATTAAAAGAAAGCGGTGCTGCAGAAGTTTATGCTTGCTGCACACATGCAGTTCTTTCAGGGCCAGCTATTGAGCGTATTGATAATTCAGCGATTAAAGAGCTTGTTGTTACGAATAGTATCGCTCTTTCTGAAAAGAAAAAGTCAACTAAAATTGTAGAGCTTTCAGTTGGTAAATTAATTGGTGAAGCAATTGTTCGGATTCATGAGCACCAATCAGTAAGTAAATTATTTGAATAAAATAACTAAAAGGCATTCTAAGAGGTCGTGAGACAGTTCTTAGAATGCCTTTTCTCATTCTAAATGGAATAAAAAGGATAAAATATGTGAAATATCTATTAAGAGTATTGAAAGAAACGTTATAGCCCAATATTATTTGTATAGCGATGCGCATCGTTTCAAAAATATAAGATAAAACTAGTTTATGTATGAGGTAGTAGTTTTGTATAAAGTAGAAACATTTCTTCCTTTTTATAAACAGTCAACCATTTGCCTTTATATTCCCAGATATCGTGTTTGTTTAACTCAAGAATGAGTTGAAAGGAATCTAAAAACGGATATGCTTCGGAGTATCCCATTTCATGTGCATAATGACTAGATTTATCCAGCATTTTGATGCATTCAGGTAGTAATTTCATTTGATTTAAAATCATAGCTTTTTGGTAGTATAAGTGATGAAGTATGCCCATGTTTTCGTTTTCAATAGAAAGGGATATTGCTTCTTCAATGTACGTATAAGCTTTTGAAAAAGCCAATTGTTCCCGATAGCTTTTTGCAAGGTTATACAAAACACGTATTTTTAATCTAACTTTATTGTAGAGTGAATATTGATTCAATAAGGTTAATGCTTTTTGGTAGTATTCAATAGCTTTAATAAAATTACGACAATCAGCATAACAATTTGCTAGGGATGCATAGTTTTCAACATCTTGAGTAAGATCGCATTGGGTAACTGAATGCATATCTAAAGCTGATTGAAAGTAATGTATGACCTCATCAAGTTCCCTATTTTCAATGAATGCGGTTCTACCTTCTAAACGTAAGAACGCCTTCTGCAAACTAATATTGTTAGAATAGTCAACTCTTTTTTCCTTTAACATTAATCTTTTGACTTCATCATATTGGTAGTTTTTAAGAAGTCTATCTGTTTTATTGACAAAGTTTATTGTTCTTTCGGTTAGTTGCTGCTCAGTTTCTTTATATATGAAACCTCGAGTATCAATCTCTAGAAATATAGCGATTTTTTCGATTAGGTGAAAATCAATTGAATGGATCCCGCTCTCTATTTTACTAATAAAACTTTGGGAAATACCCGCCCTATTTGCAAGAATTTTTTGAGTAATTTTTTTGTTTTTACGTTTTTGTTTAATCTCGTTACCAATGAGGCTATAGTCCATAGTAGCCAACCTTTCTGAATAAAATTAAAATTAAGGAGTTTAAAAATGATTAAATATAAATTACTTTTTTGTGCGCTAATTGTTGCCATAATGTCATTTGGAATTATTAAATTTAATGAGGTAAAGCCACTTGCAGAAGATCTGCCTTATCTTGATGGTTTTTATAGCAAGCCTGTACCAGTAAATATTTATCAATAATAACAAATATAGGAAGTATACCATTTTTTGTATAAAAAGAAATATAATTTTCATTTATTGCAATTATTTTGGCTTTGTATTTGAAAACAAAATAAGTTGCTAAATTTATTGCAATATTTGCAAAGAAAATTTTTAAAAGCTATTATTTTGTACTGTTTTTAAGTAAAGGTCAATACGGTTAAATAGTAAGGTTATTCTCGGGAAATTCCTTTTGTTTTCTAAATTGGAATAATAGGATAAGATATTGTGTAGTAAAAAAAATGAGGAATAAGATATGAAGCTTATTATAGGTCTTGGAAATTTTGGTCCAGAATACCGTGATACAAGACACAATATTGGATTTTCTGTAATTGAAGAACTTTCGGAAAAATGGAATATCCCTTTGAATCAAACAAAGTTTAGAGGTCAATACGGAACAGGGATTGTTAATGGGGAGAAGATTGTACTAGTTAAGCCATTAACATATATGAATGCCTCTGGGGAATGTATTGCCCAGTTTGTTAATTTCTATAAAATTAGTAATCAAGATTTACTTATAATTTATGATGATTTGGATCTTCCAACGGGTAAAATACGACTAAGGCAAAAAGGGAGTGCAGGAGGACATAATGGAATAAAATCATCTATTATGCATCTTGGATCTGATCAATTTAACCGTATAAAGGTTGGAATTGGTAGACCCGATGGTAGGATACCGGTAGTGGATTTTGTTTTGACTCGATTTACAGAAAACGAAAATCCCTTCATAGATGAAGCAATAGAAAAAGCTGCGAACGCCTGCGAATATTGGTTGAAAAATGAATTTATAAATGTAATGAACTTGTATAACGGAAAATAAAATAGTATAAAGTGAACACTCGGGGTAATTTTTACCCCGAGGCTGTTTGCATTTTGTAATTGAAATATATGTGTAATCTTGCTTGAAAGTAGGGAATGTTTTGCAAAATATTATAGATGAATTTTTAAAGAACAAAGATGTACAGTCAATTGTTGAGGGGGTAGAAGCGGGATTTAAGGAGCAATTAGTAACAGGTCACTCCGGTTCCTCTCGATCGCTTTTAATGTCTGCTCTTTTTCAAAACGGAAGACGCCCAATCATGATTGTGACGAATAATCTGTTACAAGCACAAAAAGTCGTAGATGACTTAATAGCGCTTCTTCCTAATGAAAAAATTTATCTTTTTCCCACAAATGAAATGATTGCAGCGGAATTGAGTGTTTCAAGTCCAGAACTTAGGGCGCAAAGATTAACTGCACTTAATCACTTCTCTACAAGTGAAAAGGGTATACTCGTAACATCAATTGCGGGACTAAAAAAACAACTTCCTCCAAAATCAGAGTGGTTGAAAAATCAATTGATTATAAAGTTAGGAACTGAAATTGATTTACAAAGGCTATCGATAGACCTTGTAGCAATGGGTTATAGTCGGTCTCATATGGTATCTTCACCTGGAGAATTTAGCGTACGCGGTGGAATTCTGGATCTATATCCGTTAACTGAAGAAAATCCAATCCGGATTGAGTTATTTGATACGGAAATAGATACAATAAGATCTTTCTCGTTAGAGACACAACGTTCAATCAAAAACTTATCAGAACTTTCTGTAGGACCAGCTACTGAATTTATCGTAAATGAACAGCAGTTATCTGACCTTTCAGAAAAAATTAAAGTACAATTAAAAAATTCCTTATCAAAAATAAAGGATCAAAAAATTAAAGAAAATCTCATTAAAAACATTGATTCGGATGTTGAACGTCTGTCGAATGGACAGAAAATTGAACATTTAATCCGTTATTTTAGTTTCATTTATGAGGAATCAGCCAGTTTAATGGATTATTTTCCAAAAAACGGCGTTGTTATATTTGATGAAATCAGCAGAATTCAAGAGATAAATGAGCAAATTGATGTAGATGATTCAAATTATTACTTATCACTTCTTGAAAGTGGAGAGGCACTACATGGCCTTGTTTTTACGCATAAGTATATGGATTTAGTTCATCACACTAAAAATCCAATCATATATTTGTCTCTATTTTTAAGAGGAATTCCAAATGCTAGCCCACAAAACATAGTAAATTTTTCATGCAAACCTATGCAATCCTTTCATGGTCAAATGAGTTTGCTTAAAACAGAAATAGAGAGATGGCAAAAAGGTAAATATACAGTTTTATTACAAGGAAGTGACGAATCCCAGGTTAATAAAATTGAAAGGGTTTTAGAAGATTTTAATTTGATAAAATCGCCAATTAAAAACCCGCCATATCTAATAAAAGGTGAAGTTCAGATTGTGCAAGGCGAAATGCAAACAGGCTTTGAATTGCCACTACAAAAATTAATTGTAGTTACAGGCCATGAAATTTTTTATCAAAAAAATAGAAAAAGATTTAAACAACAGAAAATTTCTAATGCAGAAAAAATCAGAAGTTATTCAGAGTTAAAACGTGGAGATTACGTTGTTCATATCAATCATGGAATTGGTAAATACATAGGCATTGAAACACTTGAAATAAATGGTGTCCATAAAGATTTTTTGCATATTCGTTATGCGGGGACAGATAAACTTTATATTCCTGTCGATCAAATTGATGCAGTTCAAAAATATGTAGGGGCTGAAGGAAAAGAGCCAAAGATATACAAACTTGGCGGAACTGATTGGAAGAAAACTAAGGCTAAAGTACAAGCATCTGTTGATGATATTGCAGATGAATTGATTAAACTTTATGCAGAAAGAGAAGTTTCAAAAGGATTCGCTTTCTCAAAAGACGATGATATGCAACGTGATTTTGAGCTTTCCTTTGCATATCAAGAAACGGAAGATCAATTAAGGTCAATCGAGGAAATTAAACGTGATATGGAACGAGAAAGACCGATGGATCGCCTTTTATGTGGAGATGTAGGGTATGGGAAAACTGAGGTAGCATTACGTGCAGCTTTTAAAGCTGTGCGGGATGATAAGCAAGTTGCAATTCTGGTGCCAACAACAATACTTGCTCAACAGCATTATGAAACAATGAGGGAAAGATTTCAGGACCAACCTGTAAACATTGCTTTGTTAAACCGTTTCAGAACCAAAAAGCAGCATGAAGAAACACTTAAAGGATTGAAAACTGGAACTGTAGATGTTGTAGTAGGTACGCATCGTATCTTGTCAAAGGACGTTCTTTTCAGTGATTTAGGATTACTCATAGTTGATGAGGAACAACGATTTGGAGTTAAACATAAAGAAAGAATAAAACAATTGAAGACGAATGTAGATGTTCTAACTCTTACTGCAACACCTATACCACGCACCCTCCATATGTCTATGATGGGTGTGCGAGATTTATCTGTTATAGAAACACCTCCAGAAAATCGTTTTCCAATTCAAACCTACGTAATGGAATACAATCCAAATATTGTTCGTGAGGCTATCGAAAGGGAAATGTCGCGCGGTGGACAAGTATTCTTTTTACATAACAGAGTAGAGGACATTTCTAAAACGGCATCTGAGATCTCTGCTATGGTTCCGGATGCTAAAGTGGCATATGCACACGGAAAAATGTCTGAAAACGAATTGGAATCTGTTTTGTACAGCTTCCTTGAGGGAGAATTTGATGTATTAGTAAGTACAACTATCATAGAAACTGGAATTGATATTCCAAATGTAAATACGTTAATCATCGAAGATGCTGACAAAATGGGACTTTCTCAGTTGTATCAATTGAGGGGACGTGTCGGTCGTTCAAACAGAGTAGCATATGCATATTTTACTTACCGTAAAGATAAAGTGCTTACAGAGGTTGCAGATAAACGACTTCAGGCAATAAAGGAATTTACAGAGTTAGGGTCTGGGTTCAAAATAGCGATGCGTGACTTATCCATACGTGGAGCTGGAAACTTACTTGGTGCAGAACAGCATGGCTTTATTGAATCGGTTGGATTTGATATGTATTCTCGTATGCTTGAAGATGCAATACAAGAACGTAAGGGTGTTGTTAGGGAAGAGGCTCCAGTACCTGTAGAATTTGAAGTTGATATAGATGCCTACATTCCTGACAAGTATATTCTGAACAGTAATCAAAAAATTGAAATGTATAAATTGTTTAAATCTGTTTCAATAGAAGAAAATGTAGATGATTTAAAAGATGAATTACTAGATCGTTTTGGTGATTATCCAAAAGAGGTTGAATTGTTATTGCTCATTTCAGAGTTAAAAATGTACGCAAGGCAAGCTGGAATTGAAATTATCAAACAGCAACAGAAAAATGAAATTGCAATTTACATGTCTGACAAATCAACGAAAGACATAGATGGTGCAAAATTGTTTGGTTTAGTACAGCCATATGGTAGAACCGTAGGACTTGGACAAACAAACGGTCGTATTAAAATCACCTTATTTACTCGAAATTTAAACGATGAGAGTTGGCTGAAAATTGCAATTGAAATAGCTAAAAGGATCCCAGATTGTCAAAAAGTAATTAACAATAAACAAAAAACAAAGATTTAGCAGGATCATTTTGTAATTTTATAATTGAAGAATACATTATTAATTTAAATACACTTCAAGACTAATGTAACTATTAGAGGAGTGTATTTTTATTTGTATATTTTTTAAGTTTAAAAAACCTTTAATCCAAAAAAACAAATTTTTAAACATAAAAATAAAAAAATTTTACCAAAATTGCATAATAAAAATCTTTTATTAAATACTAAGAAAGCGAATTGAATGTTTATTCCTTACGTCTAATTATGTGTTTTATTGGAGGTATTATAAATGAAAGCAACTGGAATTGTTCGTCGAATTGATGATTTAGGAAGAGTCGTAATTCCAAAGGAAATTCGCCGGACATTACGAATCCGCGAAGGAGATCCGTTAGAAATCTTTGTTGATCGTGAAGGTGAGGTTATTCTAAAAAAATATTCCCCAATAAGCGAGCTAACAGATTTTGCTAAAGAATATGCTGAGGCACTTTTTGAAAGTATTAAGCAGCCTGTGCTTATTTGCGATCGAGATATGTATATTGCGGTAGGTGGAACTTCAAAGAAGGATTATCTAAACAAACCTGTTAGTGAAGAAATTGAAAAAATAATGGTTGATCGACACCCTGTCTTACATACCAACAAAACAAATTGCGCCTTAATTGATGGTGTACAAGAGGATATTGTTTCGCATGCTGTTTCTCCAATACTTGCTAATGGTGATTCAATAGGTGCTGTTATAACTTTTTCAAAAGCTTCACCATTAACGGCTGTTGAATCAAAGGTTATTGATTCTGCTGCGAGCTTCTTAGGTAAACAGATGGAAAGCTAGATTTTAATTAAGAATAATTAAATGCCGTGAGCAAACGAAATGAACCAAATTTGTTAGAAATTCTAACAAATTAAGGTTCATTTCAGATAATGCTTACGGCATTTTTTTATTTAATGGCTCTGTTAAAGTTTGTTGTTGAGATACTTTGCTTTTTTAATCAAATCTAAATATTTTTAAATTAAGGTTTTATGTAAAATTGGGTGATATAATTTCGATTTTTATAAATTTAGTATTAGTGACTTCACACAGACCATGAAAAAAGGTACGATTTAGATTAATAGTTTGTAAGATTAAAATGTTTATCGGGGAATTTTATAGTGAAGAAAAGAAAAAATAAAGCTCGAATACTCTTTATAGTTCTCGTTTTATTAGGGATATGGATATATTTCGCTCCTTATTTAAGAACATTCGTACAAAAGCCAGCTACTCCAACTATTGAATCAATTAAAAATATTAATCGTAAGCCTGTTACGGTTACACTAAAAAATGCTGAATCCTATGAAGTTCGTGGTATTGATGTATCTAGACATCAAGGGAATATAGATTGGAATAAGATTGCTGAGGAAAATATCCATTTTGCTTATATCAAAGCAACCGAAGGTACGACCTATACAGATAAAAATTTTGATAAAAATTTTACAAATGCACAAAAGACGAATATAAAGGTAGGAGCTTATCATTTCTTAAGTTATGATTCGTCGGGCCCTTCACAAGCAGAAAATTTTATAGCCAAAGTTCCAAAACTACCAGGAATGCTACCACCAATGATTGATATAGAATTTGATCCAGCAACAGTCCTTCCCACACAAGAAGTTTCCGATCAAATTATTGCTGAACTGATAGGGATTATTGAAGAGTTTTATGGTGCCAAGCCCGTTTTGTATGTGAATTATGATTCATACGAAATGTTTGTTCGAGGAAAGTATCAGGATTATCCAATTTGGATTTGTGATATTAATAAACCTGCTGAAATGCCTGAAGATCAAAAAGTAACTTTATGGCAATACTCGCACACAGGTAGATTACAAGGAGTCAATAAGGGCAATTCTAATGTAGACTTGAATATTTTTACGGGAAGTATGGATGAATTTCTCAATAACTTTACAACAAATTAACTTTTATTAAAGATGGTGTAATTATGATAAAAATAATTGGATTAGGGGCTGGAAATTTAGAACAGCTACCTTTGGGAGTATACAAAGCATTAAAATCCGCTGAAAAAATATATGTTCGAACAATTCAACATCCGGTTGTGACTGACTTGCGTGCCGAGGGAATGCAATTTATAAGTTTTGATGATGTTTATGAAAAACATGAGCATTTTGAGCAAGTTTATGCTGAAATCGTGGCTACTCTGATTAATCAATCTTTAACAGAGCATGTAGTCTATGCTGTGCCCGGCCATCCAATGGTTGCAGAAAAAACGGTACAACTTTTACTAGAAAGTAGTGTAAATGTAGAAATAATTGGAGGGCAAAGTTTCTTGGATGCTATGTTCATAGCAGTCCAAATTGATCCTGTAAATGGGTTTCAACTCCTAGATGGTACAGCACTGAAACGATACGAAATCCAAATCACTCAACATGTTATTATCACACAGGTATACGACGCTTTTGTTGCTTCCGACGTGAAATTAACTTTAATGGAGAAATATCCTGAAGACCATATAGTCGTTATTGTTAAAAATGCAGGTATGAGTAATCAGATTGTACAACGTTTACCTTTATATGAATTGGATCATGGACTTGAACTCAATAATTTAATGTCTATTTATGTACCTCCGACAAATGAAGTCAATCGAGAGTTTTGGAAACTACGCGAGATTTTTGATATATTACGGGGACCAAATGGTTGCCCGTGGGATAAAAAGCAAACACATGAATCCTTAACAAAAAATATGCTTGAAGAAGCGGCAGAATATGTACAAGCCGTTCAGAACAATGATTTAGAAAATATGATTGAGGAATTAGGTGATGTTCTTCTTCAAATTATGTTGAATTCGAAAATTGGAGAAGAGGATGGCTATTTCTCCATTGATGATGTAATTGAAGGGATTACAAATAAAATGATTCGAAGACATCCACATGTTTTCTCTGGGCAAAAGGTAGATACGCCTGAGGAGGCATTGATTTTGTTTCAGCAAGCGAAGCGGGCTGAGAAAGATGGGAAGAAATAGAGAAAAAGGGTTGAAAAATCAATATTTTTTTATAAAATATAATTGTAGTAAGCGGAATTAAAATTTGATGAAAGTGGTGATTGTAAGAAAGCCTGAGTTTATAACTTAAATACCAAGAGGGGATAAAAGTATAAGTGATTTCTTATAGTGCTACCACTATGAAAGTTCTGAGAAATTGATAAAGTCTAAAATTAGCTGATCAAAATAAAAGCAACTCAAATCAATCCCCTCCTAAATTAAATTGGAAGAGGAAATGCTTAATTAATCTTAAAAAAAGCCTACTTTGTATGGTTGAAGCGTACACAATTCGATTATAAACATAATGTCATTATCAAAAAAATGAATACATTTCAAATGATTTATTGTTTTTTCTTTTTTGTTAGTGTTTTTTACCTAAATTTAAGGCAGTTAATAACATTTTAAAACGGATTGTTTCCAATATCATCCAGTCATTGTATAGGTCTCTTTACTCAATAAGAGAAACATGATAGTTTACCCTACAGAAAAAGTACTTGAACATAATTCATACGATATTTTCATTAAGAGTTTATGAGTGTAATTATTTAAGGGGGATTTACACATTATGAAAAAAACATATTTCTTATTAGCAACTTTTGTATCATTTATACTTTTGCTTGGTGCATGTGGCGAGAATGAAGGGTCAATAGAAACTGAAGATACTGGCCAAATCATAGTTGTTAGAAACTGCGCTAATTGCCATGGTATAGGATTAAATGGTTCAGATAATAACCCAGCTATTAATTGGATTGGAGATAAATACAACAAGAAACAAATTTTAGAAGTTATCAAAAATGGTAGAGGTGAAATGCCTGCTAGTATCATTAAAGGAAAAGATGCTTCTAAAGCTGCTGAATATTTATCAGGATTAAAATTAAAATAGAACGAATATCTTGTCGCATCCCAGGTGGTGCGACTTTTTCTATAAGTGGTGAAAAGTTACAAGCATTTCAGATAGTTAGTTTATTGATGATAGGGTTGTTTGTTTTTCGAACATATTCATGCTTAAATAAATAAGCACTATAAACAATAAAGGTACGTCCAACTTTAAAGACATCATTTTTTAAAAAAAGAATAACAAGGGGAATAACTTTACGAATTTATTGTTGTACAATAAAAAGTAAATATATTTAAACGAAAATATCGCTACATAACCTACCTACGTCCCCATTAATTGTATCTAAACCACCACAAGAAGCATTATAAATGCTTTTTTTTAAAAAGTTAAAAAAAGAAAGCAAACTGAAATCGTACATAGTATTCATTCAGTATTGCTGGGAGGAATTCATATGAGGTTAGATAAATTTTTAAAAGTATCAAGGATTATTAAGCGTCGCACTGTAGCAAAGGAATTTGCTGACCAAGGGCGTATTGATATAAATGGAAAAGAAGCTAAGGCGAGCTCTACTGTTAAAGCTAATGATGTTCTTGTTCTGCATTTTGGTGGAAATCGAACCGTAACAGCCCGTATCGATCGAATACAGGAAACTTCAAAAAAGGATGAAGCGGCTGAAATGTTTACCATTCTTAGTGACGTAAAAGAAGCAAATAGTCTGTTATAAGTTTCTCCATACTTGAACCGAGTTAAATCACTTTTATATTCTAAATATTCCCCTCTTTTCATACATTGGTACAAACTATTTTAGCCACCTGAATACAATTAGGTGTCGCGAAACCAACGTATGAGGCGAGGGATTTTTTTGAGCGAATTATTCCAGGATAAATTTTCTGAAAGAGTAAATGAACAAGATCATGATTTAATAATGCGGAGTAGAAAATCACTTGAAATTTCAGGTGTCAAGGAAGTTGAAAGTTTTGATAATGAGGAGTTTTTGCTTGTAACAAGTATGGGTTATATGTCTATTCGTGGGCAGAACCTTCAAATGAAAAATCTTGACGTTGAAAAGGGGCTTGTATCAATCAAAGGAAAAATTTATGATTTGTCTTATTTAGATGAACACGCTGCAGGAGATAAAGCTAAAGGGTTCTTTAGTAAGTTGTTTAAATGACGTTATCCGCACAATTTCTAACACTTATTTCAATGATTGGTATGGGTAGCGTATTCGCAGCGGTATTTGATACCTATAACAGGTTTCTCAATCGGAAAAACCGAAAAAAGTGGTTTGTTTTTTTAAACGATATCCTCTTTTGGTGCTTTCAAGCCATCCTTATTTATTTTGTATTGTTTCAAGTGAATTTTGGCGAAATAAGATTTTATCTCATACTTGCATTATTATGTGGGTTCTCAATGTACCAGGCTTTGTTAAAAAAAACATACTTGATTATATTGGAAAAAACCATAATATTGATAAAAAAAATATGGAGATTAATCAAAAAGGGAGTCAATCTATTTATATTTATACCCATCAAATGGGCACTACTGATGACTTCAAGTTTACTCCTGTTATGTTTCAGTTTGGTTACAAATGTCGTTAAAGTCACATTTAACCTTGCAAAAACCTTTTTAAGAGCAGTATTATTTATCTTAGGGATTTTATTTTTTCCAGTACTTTGGATACTAAAATTGTTTTACAGTTTTGTTCCGAAAAACTTACGAGAAAAAATAAACGTGATCTTTACAAAAGTAAAGAAACACCAACTAGAAATTAAAAAGGGACTTAGTGATTTTTTTGCTAAGTGGATAAATAAAAGCAGGTGAAAAGCGTGAATCATTCGAATCAATTGAGTAATATCAAAAAAATGAATTCAGACTATGTAAAAACAGAAGATAAAAAAAGAAAAACAGATGAGAGACGACGATTTGTTAACAATAGAAAATTGTTTGTAGTTGTCATTGCATTCATGATTTTACTTACAGGAACTGTGTATATAAGAATCATTCGTGAACAAGCATTAGCAGAAAAATTAAATGAAAATAAAAAGCTTCAAACACAATTAACAAATCTGAAAAAGGAAGAAAGAAACCTAAATCAAGAAATTGTTAATTTAAACGATGATGAATATGTTGCAAAACTGGCACGTAAAGAATATTATGTGTCTACAAACGGAGAAATCATTTTTTCTACTCCGGATAACAGGGAAGATAATTAATTGTCATAAATGGTTATAATTTGGCGTCCTGTCATTGACTGTATACCTGTTTTGTTTATAATTAATCTAGTTAAATATTAATTTATTTATTTGGAGGCAATAATCTTTTATGGCAGTTGAAGTTGGCAGTAAGCTATCGGGTAAAGTGTCTGGAATTACTAAGTTCGGTGCATTTATCGATCTTCCAGAAGGGCTTACCGGGTTGGTTCATATTAGTGAAGTAGCAGACAATTATGTAAGCGATATCAACGAGCATTTAACGGTCGGAGATATGGTAGAGGTAAAAGTACTTACAATCGAACAAGGTGGAAAAATTGCACTTTCGATTAAAAAGGCGAAAGAAAGAGAAAGACCTGCGTCTAATCGACAACAATCAACCAAAGGTGGTAGGCCAAACAATTTTAATACTGCTAAAACAGTTGAAACATTTGACCAAAAGATGAGCCGCTTTTTAAAGGATAGTGAAGAGCGTCTAGCTTCTTTAAAGAGAAATACAGAACATAAACGCGGTGGCCGCGGTGGTAGAAGAAGTTAATTTTATAAATAAATACATAAGTGTGAGTTTCTACAAAGAAACCCACACTTTTTTATTTATATAAAAAAATAATTGTTAATGAAAAGTATATCCATTGAAATTTTGTCAATTAAAGACGGCATTTGTCCAAAACTTTTTGGTATAAAAGAGAAAAAGCGACAAATTTACTTGCACGTCACCATTAAGATGTTTTTAACTACATAAAACATGAAAAAATGAGTATCTTGGTGGTGATTAAATGGCTAGGGCCGAAAATTCAATTGATGGCAACTTTTTAATGGGAAAATCAAGGACAAGTAGCTTTAGATTGTTAAGTCCCTTTAGAAATTGGAGTCAACAGTTTACGGAGTTTTTGCTTCATAAAGGAAATATATTACCAATAATGGGTTTTTTACTAGGGAGAGCAGTTGTTCTCTCTTCTTTTTCCCCATTCTCTTTGCCGTTTCTTGCATCTGTTTTCCTTGTGCGGAAGGATCAATCTAGGAAGGTATTTTTTGCGTTAATACTCGGTGCAATAACATTACACTGGTCAAAGTCCTTTGCAATGCTTGTTGGTTCCTTGTTATTTTTATTATTGCGAATGATTCACGCTCAACCAAATGAGAAAAAAGTAAAATATTATCCATTATATGTATTTATTTCAGCTGTGTTCTCGAGATCAATAGAGAAATATGTAATTAATTCTCATTTTGACGTTTTTGAAGCTTTATCTGCCTTATTTGAATCAAGCCTGGCGTATATTCTAACTCTTATTTTTATTCAAAGTATGCCTTTAATCTTAGGGAAATTTAAGTCGACTAGTTTAAAAACAGAAGAAATCATTTGTATTGTTATAGTTTCTTCTTCGGTTTTAACAGGCGCAATCGGCTGGCATGTGCTTGGCTATTCAGTTGGTGATATTTTAAGCAGGTACCTAATCCTCTTTTTTTCATTAGCAAGCGGTGCATCCATCGGAACTACTGTCGGAGTAGTGACAGGGTTAATCTTTAGCCTATCTAATTTATCTAGCATGTTTCAAATTAGCTTATTAGCATTTTCGGGTTTATTAGGAGGACTCCTTAAGGAATGGAAAAAGTTTGGTGCAGCTTTTGGACTTATTGTTGCAACACTTTTGGTTTCACTCTATGCCAGTGGTAAAGAAAATATACTTTTAGAATTGTCAGAAACGGGAATTGCAACCCTACTTTTTCTTCTAACGCCAAGTCATTACATAGAAAATCTTGCAGTACGCATTCCGGGTACACCAGAAAATATGTTGGAACAACAGAAGGATGTTCGAAAAGTTAGAGATGTAACAGCGTATCGTGTGAACCAATTTTCTGATGTTTTTCAAGCTTTATCTGAAAGTTTCTCTCTGACTGATAAAAAATCAACTGAAGAGCCCGTAAAAAAAGAGACAACACATCAAATTATTCAAAATGTAACCGAAAAAACATGTGATACCTGCTTTAAGAAAGATTATTGTTGGTCAAAAAATTTTAGTAGAACAAATAAACTTATTCATGATTTAAAAGAATATTTACAACAAGTTGAACTACCGAACCCACAAGTAGATAAAGAAAACGAACTAAAAAGATTCTGCGTAAAACATGAAAGAGTAGTTGATTCCATGAAAAATGAGATTGAATTCTACTACGCAAATTTAAAGCTTAAGAAAAAGGTCAGGGAAAGCAGGAAGTTTGTTGCAGAACAGTTACACGGGGTATCTAAAGTAATGGGAGATTTTGCTCGGGAGCTTCAAAAAGAAAGGCAAAACACACTGTTCCAAGAAGAAAAAATAATGGAAATGATTGAAAGCTTTGGGATTGAAGTGGAAAATATCAGAATTCACTCTCTTGAAAAAGGAAATGTAGAAGTTCAGGTCACTATTTTTTTGATTGAAGAAGCAATTTCTGAAATAAGTGATATCGCTTCAGTGCTCTCTGAACTTTTAGATGAGAACCTTGTGTTATTTGAAGATGAAAATACAGAGATTCTAGAAGGAAGAGTTGAACTTTTATTCAGAAGTGCAAAAAAATATGCTATTGAAACTGGGTCTGCACACGCAGCAAAAGGTGGAGGACTTATTTCCGGGGATAGTTATACTGTTGTTGAATTAGGGAAAGGCAAGCAAGTTCTTGCTATTAGTGACGGAATGGGAAATGGAGTTCGTGCACATGAAGAAAGTGCCGAAACACTAAAACTTTTACACAAAATATTAGCTTCAGGTATTGATGAGAAAGTTGCAATTCGGTCAATTAATTCAGTGTTATCCCTTCGTACCACGGATGAAATTTTTTCAACACTCGATCTAGCAATGATAGATCTACAGGATGGTAAAGTTAAGTTTCTAAAAATAGGGTCGACGCCAAGTTTTATTCTAAGAGGAGAGATGGTAAAAAAGGTTCAGGGGAATAACCTACCAATTGGAATCATTCAAGATTTTGATGTAGATGTAATAGTTGAAAAATTAGAGCCCCAAGATTTACTCATTATGATGAGTGATGGGATTTTTGAAGGTCCGAATTTCATTCAATACAATGATATTTGGATAAGTAAAAAGCTTCTAGGTTTGAAAACAAGAGACCCTCAGGAAGTAGCAGACCTTTTATTAGAAGAGGTTATTCGTTCCAATAATGGAGTAATCCATGATGATATGACTGTTTTAGTCGCAAAAATGACAAAGTCAAATATAAACAATTCACGTTTCATATTTTCACAAAATATGAAATCGATGAAGTTAGGTTAAGAAAACTAAACGGAGGTTACTACAACTAATAGGGGAGATGAATAGGTCTGAACATGTGTCTGTAATCATTTCTAAAAAGTAGATAAAAGCTTACTCAAAGGGTATATTTTCATTGGAAAAAGGCGAAAATGGTTTCATCATAAAGGAAGTTGAGGAAGAGCGATGAAAACACCTACAATTAAGCAGATTTTATTAATTACAGATGGATGCTCAAATAAGGGGGAGAACCCATCAAGTGTAGCTTTTGATGCATATCAAAAAGGGATTACAGTAAATGTAATTGGGGTTCTTGATCATGACACAATTGATGAAAAAGGCATGTCGGAAATTGAAAGTATAGCAAGTGCAGGTGGTGGCGTTCACCAAGTAGTGTACACACAACAACTCTCCAAAACAGTTCAAATGGTCACGAGACAATCAATGAATCAGACTATTCAAGGTGTTGTAAACAAACAATTACAAAATATTTTAGGCAAAAATATGACAATTGAAAACCTATCCCCAGAAAAACGCGGGGAAATTATGGAGGTTGTTGAAGATTTAGGTGAAACTTCCAAAATGGATATACTGGTGTTAATTGATACAAGTGCTAGCATGAATCAAAAGCTAAATACTGTAAAAGAGGCTTTATTTGATTTATCAATAAGTTTAAATGCTCGCACCGGAAACAATCGATTTTCTGTTTTATTATTCCCAGGTAAAAGATCAGATGTGGATGTAGCGCTCGAGTGGACAGATGGATTAGATTCTCTTAATAGGATATTTAGAAAGATTGAGATGAGGGGTATTACTCCAACAGGACCAGCGCTAAGAGAGGCAATTGATCATTTTTCTCCAACTCTAAATTTGAATTCACCGAGTGATTATGAATATGAAAACTACTACGAAGAAACCATTTAATTTACGTGTGGGTTCAACAATAACTGGGAAATGGCATAAAAATGCTTATTTTATAAATCATGTTTTGGGTGCAGGTGCAATAGGGACTGTTTATTTAGCAAAAAGTCATGCTGGTCCGGTGGCTATAAAAATAAGTGAAAATAATATAACGGTTACATCAGAAGTAAATGTACTTAAAATTTTATCTCCGGCTCAAGGTAAAACCCTTGGGCCTCGTTTGATTGATGTAGATGATATCGAAATTGATGGGAAGATTATTCCTTTTTATGTGATGGAATACATTGAAGGCGTTGATTTTTTTCGTTTTGCACAATATTATGGTCCGGGATGGGTTGTAAAACTAACAGTAGCTTTACTTGATAATTTACATCAACTTCATAAACAGGGTTGGATTTTTGGTGATTTAAAGCCAGAAAACATAATTGTAGAAGCTAGGACCTTATTGGTTCGCTTTGTAGACGTTGGTGGAACCACAAGACAAGGTCGCGCAATAAAAGAATTTACAGAGTATTTTGATCGGGGATTTTGGGGTATTGGTAGTCGCAAGGCAGAACCTTCGTATGACTTGTTTGCAATAGCTATGATGATGATTAATACAATCCATGGCAAAAAAGTTATAAAAAAAGAAGGTGGCATTAAGCAACTACAAACTATAATAGGTCAAAATGGTGAAACAAAAAAAATCAGCAAGGTATTAATGAAAGCGCTACAGGGTCAATACAAAGATGCCAATGAAATGAAAATAGAATTAGAAACATACGTAGATAAAAACCTAAGTTTAAGACGTTCAAGAAAGGCTCAGGAAAAAAAACGTAAAAGAAGATCTTCACTTCTAGAAGTGGCTGCAGTTTTAGCAATTGCAATTGGAACGTATTATTTCTATATGTTTTATTGATATCGGCACTAGTAAAGTGGTAAATTGGTTACATTAAAAGTATCTGGTGTTGGTATAGATGATGTTTGAAAATAAAGTTTGGCATTTTATTAAAAAAAATAAACTATTATACGAAAATGAAACAATTGTCATTGGGGTATCTGGAAGTGTTGATTCATTAACACTTCTCTATTTTCTAGCTCAAAATGCAGGAAAAATGAAATGGCAGTTGATTGTGGCTCATGTTGATCATATGTTTCGAAAAGAAGAGTCACAGAAGGATTTAGAGTTTGTTGCAGAACATTGTAAAAAGCTAGATGTAACTTTTGAAGGAATTCAAATAAATGTGCCTGAGATCATTCGTCAAAGTAACAAGAATGGTCAGCAGGCTGCCCGAGATTGTCGTTATACATTTTTTCAGGATGTTATGTCAAAATACCAAGCACAGAAATTAGTACTTGCACATCATCTTGATGATCAAGCAGAAACTATGATAATGAATTTAACTCGTGAGGTTTCTAGCTCGGGGAAATTAGGGATTCCTGTTCAACGGCGTATAGAATCTGGAACTTTGGTAAGACCTTTTTTATGCGTCTCAAAAGCAGAAATAGAAGCACAATGTAATAAGTTAGGTCTTTTCCCTAGGATAGATTCAAGTAATGAAAAGTTAACTTATACAAGAAACAGATTTAGAAAACATGTTATACCATTTTTAAAGAATGAAAATCCTAAAGCATTAAATCATTTTTCTGCTATTAACACCTTGCTTTCTGAGGATGATGCATTTTTACAGGAACTAGCTAAACAAGAATTTGAAAAGTTAAAATTAGAAAAAAAACAGGATGCGTACTTACTTGATTTAAAGGCCTTCCGTATGTTGAAGAAACCTTTACAAAGGCGGATACTTCCACTAATATTAAATAGTCTAACTAGCTTGAAACATTTTTCATTTTCAAGCGTACATATAGGATTGATTTTAGCACTTGTTGAAGATTCTCATCCTTCTAGAACCATTCAGGTTGATGAAAATTTTTATGTCATGAAATCCTTTGAACAATTATTATTTTGTTTTGAGTCAAAAATTTATCCGAATTACGAAGAGTTTTTAATAGTGCCAGGAAAAACTCTACTACCTAATGGGGATGTTATTCTAACAGAACTTTTAGAAAGTTTTGAGGATAGTGGGGATTTAAGTGAATGTCTTATCCCTGTAGCTTATTTGCCATTAAAAGTACGGAACAAAAAAAATGGTGACAAAATAGTAATTCAAAACCTATCTGGGCGTAAAAAATTGAAAAAAGTTTTATTAGAACAAAAAATACCTGTTTATTTAAGAAATCATTGGCCGGTTATCGTTACAAATGGATTATCAGAAGAAGAAATTCTTTGGGTACCGAACCTGGTCCGGGCAAAGATGTTAAATAATGAATATCAGGAAAAAACTTTTGTAAAACTAACTTTTCTGACATCGACATATTTAGGGGGAGCCAATAATGGGAATTCACAATGACATAGAAAGAGTGTTATTTTCTGAAGAGGAAATTCAAGCAAAAATTCACGAAGTTGGAAAGCAACTAACCGAAGATTATAAAGACAAGAAACCACTTGTAGTTGGTGTATTAAAAGGTGCTATGCCATTTATGATGGATCTTGTGAAACGTGTTGATGTGTACTTAGAAATGGATTTTATGGATGTATCGAGTTATGGTCATGCATTAGTATCATCAGGAGAGGTTAAAATCTTAAAAGATTTAAATGCACCTATTGAAGGAAGAGATGTTCTTATTATTGAGGATATTATTGACACTGGATTAACGCTACAGTATCTAGTTGATCTTTTCCATTATCGAAAGGCAGCATCAGTAAAAATTGTAACTTTATTAGACAAACCAGAAGGTCGTAAAGTTGATTTGAAACCGGATTATACATGTTTCATAGTTCCAAATGAATTTGTTGTTGGATATGGTTTAGACTACTGTGAAGAGTATCGAAACATTCCATATGTTGGTGTATTAAAACCAGCAGTATATATGAAAAACTAATGAAGGATTATTAATAAACGGTTTCCCCACAAGGTGGAGCCGTTTTATTGGAATAACCCTTTTAATTACTCTTATAATTAATTTATAAAGAAAAGTTAATGGAACCAAGAGGGTTATTGGCTTAGGAGGTTAGTATGAATCGAATTTTTAAAAACGGTATTCTTTACATCGTTCTTATTTTAGTAGCTGTTGGCCTAGTTAGTTACTTTGGCCAGAGCAATGTACAAACTAAATCCATTACAACGGAAGAGTTTTTTACATATTTAAAGAAAGAGCAAGTAAAGTACGTGGAATTTCAACCAGAAGGTGGAGTCTACACTGTTTCTGGGAAATGGAAGAATAATAAAAATAATTTTGCAACAAATCTGACTGCTGAACAACATGATTCTGCAATGCAGTTAATCAATAAGGATAAAGTGAAGTACAATGTGTTGACTGCAAAGAAGCCTAGTCAATGGGTTTCAATTCTGACAACGATTGTGCCACTTATTCTTATGTTTGTCCTGTTCTTCTTCTTATTAAACCAGTCGCAAGGTGGCGGCGGTAAGGTTATGAATTTCGGGAAAAGTAGAGCAAAACTCTTCAATCAGGAAAAAAAGAAAGTTACGTTTAAGGATGTAGCTGGTGCAGACGAGGAAAAACAGGAACTTGTGGAAATTGTAGACTTCTTAAAAGATCCGAAAAAGTTTGTTGCATTAGGTGCTCGCATTCCGAAAGGTGTTCTTCTTGAAGGGCCTCCTGGAACGGGTAAGACCTTATTAGCAAGAGCGGTTGCAGGGGAAGCAGGTGTCCCATTCTTCTCGATCAGTGGATCTGACTTCGTAGAAATGTTCGTTGGGGTTGGGGCAAGCCGTGTACGTGATCTATTTGATACTGCAAAGAAAAATTCCCCATCTATGATTTTTATTGATGAAATAGATGCAGTTGGTCGTCAACGAGGAACTGGTCTTGGTGGTGGTCATGATGAACGTGAACAAACGTTGAATCAACTACTCGTAGAAATGGATGGTTTTGGTGAAAACGAAGGTGTCATCATCATCGCAGCAACAAACCGTTCAGATGTATTAGATCCTGCATTATTACGACCTGGTCGTTTTGACAGACAAATTGTTGTTGGTGTTCCAGATGTTAAGGGGCGTGAAGCCGTTTTAAAGGTTCATGCAAGAAATAAACCACTTGATTCAAATGTTGATTTAAAAGCGATATCTCAAAGAACACCTGGTTTCTCTGGTGCTGACTTAGAAAATCTATTAAACGAAGCGGCTTTAGTAGCTGCTCGACGTAATAAAAAAGCAATTGATATGCGTGATATTGATGAAGCGACGGATCGCGTAATTGCTGGTCCTGCCAAAACAAGTAAAGTTATTTCTGAAAAAGAACGAAAAATTGTTGCCCACCATGAGGCTGGCCATACATTAATTGGTTTATCGCTTCATGATGCAGATATTGTTCATAAAGTTACAATAGTTCCTCGCGGTCATGCAGGTGGGTATGCTGTTATGCTTCCAAAGGAAGATCGCTTCTTAATGACAAAACCAGAATTATTAAACAAAATCACTGGATTGTTAGGAGGTCGCGTTGCTGAAGATGTAATCTTTGGAGAGGTTAGTACGGGTGCACATAACGACTTCCAGCGTGCGACAAGTATTGCTCGTAAGATGGTAACTGAATATGGTATGAGTGAAAAGCTTGGACCGCTGCAATTTGGTCAACCCCAAGGGCAAGTATTCTTGGGTCGTGATTTCCATAGTGAAAGAAATTATTCAGAGCATATTGCTTTTCAAATTGATGAGGAAATTCAATCAATCATTAAAGGTTGCTATGAAAATGCAAAGAAAATTCTAACAGAAAAACGCGAAAAATTAGAATTAATTGCTACAACATTGTTACAAGTTGAAACGCTTGACGCAGAACAAATTATGAGTCTGTATGAAAAAGGGATTCTTCCAGAAAGAACTTACTCGAATGACAATGACACTGAAGAAAAAGTAGAAGATAAAAAAGATTTTAAAGTAAATATTTCAACTCATACTGAAGATGTACCTACTCCTGTTTTAGAAGAAACTAAAGAGGACAAATTGAAAGATATTTAAGATTATCGTAAAACTTGCTGAGTCTTTTCTCAGCAAGTTTTTTGTTTTAATTTAGGGTGAATGAGACTCTAAAACAAGGAAACGTATATGTTTCCCAGAGTCCGACCACAGGAATTTCCGCCATTTTGTCAATTAACAATATGTCATTACTGTTTGATTTAAAGATCAACATTAAACATTAACAGACACTTAATTTTAAAGGAATTTAGTCGAAAGAACTCCTGTATGAAATACAGAAAATAGTCTTATGTCAAAAGAATTGTTAAAATAGATATGAGATAAAAATAAAATTACATTGGGGAGAACACAAATGATGGTAAAACACAAAAAACTCAAGAGGCGAAGGCTACTATTAAAAGTTTTATTTATGACGCTTGGTGGTATAACAATGGGGGTAGGTCTTGAATTCTTTTTAATTCCGAACTCGATTTCAGATGGAGGCGTAGTTGGTATATCAATTATGCTTTCGCATTTACTAGGTATTCCTCTTGGGGCGCTCCTTTTTACAATAAATCTTCCGTTCTTCTATATCGGATATAAACAAATAGGCAAAACATTTGCTCTATCTTCACTCTACTCTGTGGCAATCTTTTCAATAACAGCTACCCTATTTCATCATTATAAAGAGTTTACAGCGGATCCGTTACTTGCTTCTGTTTTTGGTGGAATTCTACTTGGGATTGGAATAGGAATAGTGATTAGAGAAGGGGGATCCACTGATGGAGCTGAGATTATGGCCATTTTATTTTCAAAAAAATCCGCCTTTTCTGTCGGTGAATTTATTATGTTCATAAACTTTTTTATTCTTGGAAGTGCAGGTTTTGTGTTTGGTTGGGATAAGGCAATGTATTCACTCATAACTTATTTTATAGCATTTAAGGTTATTGATATTGTAATCGTTGGACTAGATGAATCAAAATCAGCAATGATCATTAGTGATTTACCAGAAGAGATAGGTGCAGCAATTCGAGATCGACTCGGTCGTGGTGTAACATATCTCAACGGAACTGGTGGGTACACGCATGAGCAAAAAAAAGTTATATATTGTGTAGTAACTCGTCTTGAGGAGGCGAAATTGCAATCTATTGTAGATGATATTGATGAAAACGCGTTTCTTGCAATTGCAAATGTTGCAGAGGTTCGTGGTGGAAGATTCAAAAAGAAAGATATTCATTAGATGATATTACAAAAAAACGGCTTTGGAAAAAAGTCCAGATCCGTTTTTAAATGAATTGTTTCAGTTCTATGCTTCAAATGACACAAACAAACAGATTAATGAAAAATTTTCAAAATGGGATTTAGCCATTTCTTCTGTTTTTTTATTTTTTTCGTTTGTTCTTTAGTAGAGTTTTTAGAGGAGCCTCCATGTAAGTAACATGTTTCTTTAGGTTCTGTGCCTTTTACGTAATATGTCTTAATTTTATTTGGGCAAGTTTCTGATGCTAATAAACCGGTCTCGGGATCCATATCTACTGCAACTACATTTTTGGGCACGTCCATTTTACTAACCGGTACGGAAGCCAAATTATTTTCCATTACTGCAGCCCAAATGTTTCTTGCATACTTTTGTTCATTCCAAAGCTCCAATTTTTGATTAGAATCATATCCAACCCAAACCCCCGTTGTTAGTGTAGGAGTAAATCCAATCATCCAGCTATCAGTGGATGTAGTGCCAGATTTCGCGGCATAATCATGTGATAATCTATCTGCAATTGAGGCACCAGTTACGGAAGTATATCCATTTAATCTTTTATCAAATATTCCCTTCAACAACTGTGCCATTACAAATGTTGCATCTTTCTTTAAAATTTGGCTACTCTGTTTTTTTCTTTCATATAAAACATTCCCTTTACAATCTGTTATTACTGTAATAAACGAAGGGCTGACCTTTTTTCCTGAATTAGCAAAGTAGTTAAAGGCATTTGTCATTTCTATTGGGCGGACCGCAGATGTACCCAATGCTGCTGAGGGGACAGACTCAGTTTTTGAAGTAATTCCAAACTTTTGAGCTATAGAAGGAAGCTCATCAGTTCCTAAAAAAAGGCAGGTCTTAACAGCAAAAATGTTATCAGATAGCGCTAATGCCTGAGCGAGTGTAATGCTTTTGTCTGCATAAATATTATTATAATTATGGGGGCTATACTCCCTACGACCATTATCGTAAGTAAAGGTTGTTGCTTCGCTCCTCATTGACGTAGAAGGGGTAAAGCCTTTTTCAAGTGCTGCATAATAAAGAATAGGTTTAAATGTCGATCCTGGCTGTCGAAGACTTTGTGTTGCCCTGTTAAATGGTGACTTTGAATAGTCCCTTCCTCCCACTAGAGCCTTTACCTCTCCATTTTTTGGATTCATTGAAATAACAGCTGTTTGTAGGGAAGATTCAGCAGGAAGAACATTTTTAATTGCAACTTCAACATTCTTTTGAGCTTCTATGTTTAAAGAAGTGTATATTCGTAACCCTCCGTTTTTTATTGACAGCTCCTTGTCTTTTAGAATCTTTTGAACTTCTTTTTTGGCTTCATCTAAAAAGTAAGGGGCAATTGTGTGATAGATAGAATTGTTATTCCCAAAAAAGGTTAGCTTTTCAGATAGTGCACGATCATGTTCCGTTTTTGTAATTTTTTTTGTATTTAATAAAGAGGACAAAATGACAGTTTGCCTACTCTTTGCGTTTTCTAAAGAAAGAAGAGGTGAATAGACGCTTGGGCCTTTTGGAACACCTGCAAGTAATGCAGCCTCTGCTAAGTCTAAATCCTTAGCATTTTTATTAAAATAGAACTGGCTAGCTGCTTCAACTCCATACATACCGTGGCCAAAGTAAATAGTATTCAAATAACCTTCTAAAATCTCATCCTTTGAATAGTTTGCTTCAATTCTCAGTGCGTAAAATGCTTCTTTTAACTTTCGCTCTAGCGTTTTCTCTTTTCCTAAAAATAGATTACGAGCATATTGCTGTGAAATAGTACTTGCACCCTGTACTTTTTCTCCTGCTTTTAAATCTGCAATTAGTGCTCCACCAATTCGCTTAAAATCTAAACCATTATGTTCGAAAAAACTTCTATCTTCTATAGAAAGTATAGCATCTATAAATAAGGGAGAGATTTGATCTAATCGTACCCAAAATCTTTTTTGACCATGGGAAACTTCACCAATCACCTGACCACTGTCGTCATAATATAAAGTAGTTTGATTGACTGTTAAATTAGGTGCGCCTGCTAACTTTGCAAAAATACCGACAGAAGAAATACTAAATACTGAAATAATAGATAGAATACAAAGAAGTGTAAAAAATTTTAATGGAATACTTCTTTTTTTAACTCGCAACCCAATCACCTACTTGCATGTTTCTTCTAGTATTTAATTATTTAATATTTTTTAAACATAGTCTTTGATAAAAGAGTATTGTCGTCCTTTTAATAATTGTTACACGGCAAATTTCTTTAAAAGCATGATGTTTCCTAAACAGAATTAGACTTAATGTTTAGGATGATTTACAATTACTCTTAAAATTAAAAAAAGAAAGATAGTACATAATAGAGAATATGGCAAAAATCAGCTTACAAACAAAGATTCACTTGAACAAAGAACCAGAAATATTTGAATTAATAGTTTTTGGTGAAGTTGTCCCAAAGGGAAACTCAATTTATTTTCGGTACCTAGAACAAACACCAGAAGGTGAAATAAAAAACATAGTGAAATTCGATGGTAAAAACGTTTCAGTCATCAGAACTGGGGCTGTAAAAATGAGACAGAATTTCATTAAGGGTTTAGAAACAACTTGTCTATTTGAAAGCCCAATGGGGACCATTCACTTGCAAATGAAGACAAATTCAATAAGTTATCTATATAACGAAAATAAAAAAGAGTATGTACTTAAATTTATTTATTTTCTTTCTGCTCAATTTGAACAAATTGGTATGTATGAAATAACTCTAACTGCAGCGTTATAGCGGAAAAGGTCTTACATATAATTGGATAATCCTTTCGCAAGTAAAATTTTTGTTTTTGTAGATACGCTTAAATGAGAAAACTTTTCTGAATGTAATAAATCTGAATCCATAATATCTTCTTGGAATTTTTTTTGTAAAAATTCTACCGTGGATGGATTTATAAATTTGCAATTTATTTCTTCATTGAGAAGAAAACTTCTTTTATTAAAATTAAACGTACCTATTTCAACAAATAAAGAATCAACACTTAAGAACTTTGAATGATAGAAACCATTTTTGTATTGATAAACGGAAGCCCCGTTCGATATCAACTTTGATAAATAAGGGATTGATGCTTCCCAACAAAGTAGATGATCTTGTAAATAAGGGACAAGAACCTCTATTTGAACTCCACGATTTAAAGCAGATAATAGAGAATTAAAAACACTTTCAGTCGGAAAAAAGTAAGGCGTACCAATTGAAATTTTTTTATTCGCGGAGCCAAAGTAAGCAAGAAATTGTTTTTCCATGGAGCCGTTGTCATAGGGTATTAATTGAATATCTCCAGTTAGTTTCTGATTGTTTTCGAATGATGAGGTTTTACCATTCCATATATCATTAAATTCACGCACAAAATCTTTTCCAATATCGCCAGAAATTTTCAAATGATAATCCCGCCATGGGGTTAATTTTGGGTGTTCGTCTACATATTCCTTCCCAACGTTCAATCCGCCAATATAGCAGTTATATCCGTCAATCACAGCAATCTTTTGATGATTTCGAATGAGTATAGATTGAAAAATATGAGGAAATTTTGGTGCATAGCTGAACCGTACTTCGCCGCCAGCTTTCTTTAAACTTTTTATCCATTTTCGGTTTATAAAGAAACTTCCAAACCAATCCAGCATCAATTTGACTTTAATTCCGTTCTCAGCCTTGTCTATTAAAAGACGCATAAATTCTTCGCTAAGCCAGTCACGCTTTACTATATAAAAATGAATCAGTATCTCGGATTGAGCATTTTGAATATCACGAAAAAATTCTTCAAAAAGTTTTTTTCCTTCGACATAAAATTGATAGTCTCCGAAGCGAAAGGGATAATTTCGATTGTGTAGGGGTCTTTTTGCAATTTTCAAATCATAAAAGAACCATGCAATTAATAAAGCAATTAGAAGAAAAATAATCATGAATAACTCTCTTTCATAAAAAATTTTTGTATGTTATCAAGGATAGGTTAAAAAAATATAAAGAGCGCATTCTCACTCGCATTTATAACCATAAAATTGAACACATAAATACAATAACAATCTAAAAGTGACTCATTTCGTTATTTTGCTCAGTTTTTTTGTATGTATTCCGCAGAAGGGGCTGCTGATGAAAACAAACTTAGGTTATAAAAAACAGTAAAAAAATAACGTAGTATAAAATTTTTAAATATTTTAAAGAAAGAAATTTAAACAAAAATAAAAATGAACAAGGGTTTAACTATTTTAAAAAGAGAAAGAATGAGTATCTTATGTAAAAAGGATGTATAATCAGATTTAATTTCATCCTGAAATGAAGATATTATTAAGACATTTAAATGGTAGATTTGTGAAAATAACAGAAATAATATTATAGAATTGACAAGAACACCAATCTTATAGAAAATAGAATGGTTATATGGTTACCATGATGGTGACAATGGATATACGATTTCAGTTTAGAAAGGAAGTTTTAATATGGGTGTAAATACGTTATCAAAAGAACAACTAGCTGAAATGTCACTTGTTGAAATTGCGTATGAAATTTTGTTAGAAGGCAAGCAGGCAATTGAATTTAAAGGGTTAGTAGGAGAGATTGCTAAATTACTCAACTTAAACGAAGAACAAGTTAAAGCAAAAATCGCTCAATTTTACACAGACTTAAATGTTGACGGCCGTTTTACATGTGTTTCAGGAAATCTTTGGGGACTAAAAAATTGGTACCCTGTTGAACATAGTATTGAAGAATTGTCTATTGTTCCAAAGGTTAAGAAGAAAAAAGGTAAAAAGGTCATTGAGGAAGAGATTGAAGAAGGCTTTGATCCAATTGACGAGGAAGAAGATTTTGATGATTTCGCAGAGGAAGATCTTGATCTTATTGAAGAAGATGAAGAAGAAATTGATTTTGAGGAAGACGTTGAAGATGTAGAGGAAATCGTGGAAGATGTAGAAGTAGGATTCCCAGAAGACGAATTTGAAATTGAAGAAGAACCAATTGAGATTTCTCTCGAGGAAGAAGCTGAAGAAGAGCTTGAAGAACTAGATGAAGAAGATTTTGAATAAAAAATAACATTTTTTTCTTTTGGTTTGATATTGACTTCAAATTTTACACTCTGTAAAATACATTTTGGGCACTCTTTTTATGAGTGTGTAAACTAAAAATATAATCCCCGTTTTTAAACGGGGATTTTCTTTTTTTTTAAAAGAAAAACAAATAATAAGGAGATAAACATGGCAAAGCATATTTTTGTTACAGGTGGTGTAGTTTCATCGCTGGGAAAAGGGATCACGGCAGCTTCAATCGGAAGATTGTTAAAAAATAGAGGCTTAAAGGTAACGATGCAAAAATTTGATCCTTACTTGAATGTGGATCCAGGAACAATGAGTCCTTATCAGCATGGAGAAGTTTTCGTTACAGACGATGGAGCGGAAACAGATTTGGATTTAGGGCATTATGAACGCTTCGTAGATATAAATTTATCCGTACATGCAAGTGTAACCTCAGGGAAAATTTTTACCTCTGTTCTTCAAAAAGAACGTCGTGGGGATTATAACGGAGGAACCGTTCAAATCATTCCACATGTTACGAATGAAATAAAAGACCGTTTATTCAGTATCGAAAAACATCAAGACGTCGATGTGGTTATTACAGAAATTGGCGGTACAGTTGGAGATTTTGAATCTCTGTCTTTTCTAGAAGCAATAAGACAAGTGAAACGAGATATTGGAAAAGAAAATGTGCTATATGTACACTGTACACTTGTTCCATACATTAGTGCAGCGGCAGAACTAAAAACCAAACCTTCCCAACATAGTGTTAAGGAACTTCGATCTATTGGTATTCAACCAGATATATTGGTTATCCGTGCAGAAAAACCTTTAACACAAGATATGAAAGACAAATTAGCACTTTTCTGTGATGTTGAAAAAGAGGCAGTTATCGAAGCTTTAGACGCAGATACACTGTATTCTGTTCCGTTAGCTTTCAAAGAACAAGGGTTAGACAATCTAATTTGCAAGCATTTTGGTATTCAAACTCTAGAAGCAAATATGACGGAATGGAAAAAATTAGTGGATAAAGTAAGAGGTTTATCCAAGAAAACGAAAATTGGACTTGTTGGAAAATATGTCGAATTAAAAGACGCCTATATTTCTGTTTCAGAAGCTTTAAAACATGCAGGATATTCATTTGATGCTGAAATTGAAATAAAATGGATTAATTCAGAACATGTAACTAAAGAAAACGTAGAAGAACTTCTGGCTGATGTGGACGGTATACTTGTTCCTGGTGGTTTTGGTGATCGAGGAATTGAGGGTAAAATCTGTGCAGTTCAATATGCTCGACTTAATAAAAAACCATTCTTAGGAATTTGTTTAGGAATGCAAATGGCCTCAATTGAGTTTGCTCGTAATGTACTTGGTTTAGAAGGTGCACATTCATCAGAATTTAATCCAGAAACGGAACATCCGATTATTGCCTTGCTACCAGATCAAGTAAACGTAACTGATTTAGGTGGAACGCTTCGCCTTGGTTTATACCCATGCCACTTAGTTGAGGGAACGAAAGCAAGGGCTGCGTATGGTCAAGAAATTGTAAAAGAGCGCCATAGACATCGTTATGAGTTTAATAATGCATATCGCGCTCAAATGGAAGAGGCAGGATTTATTTTCTCAGGAACAAGTTTAGATGGTCGCCTAGTGGAAATTATTGAATTAGCGGATCACCCTTGGTTTGTTGCTTGTCAATTCCACCCAGAATTTGTTTCACGTCCACAACGCCCACAACCGTTATTTAGAGACTTTGTGAAAGCGTCATTGGGTGAATAGGTAAATATTATTTAAAATAGATGAAGCTACTCAGTTCTGAGTAGCTTTTTTGTAAACATATATAATACATGGGCTGAGAAATGACTGTTCTTCATTCATGTAGGAATAATTAGGTTAACGTGATTGATGCATTTTATTTCCCAGGAAATGACGTTTTTTGACATATTGTTTACTTCAAATTCATATTTCTAAAGTTTTTAAAAAAAATTGATAGAATGGTAAATAATTGATATCCTAATTAAGTAATAATGAATAAATGGAGGAACTCTTATGGCACAATTAGTTTCAATGAAGGAAATGTTGATTAAAGCACGAGACGGTAAATATGCAGTTGGGCAGTACAACATTAACAACCTTGAATGGACACAAGCAGTTTTGATGGCTGCCGAAGAAGAAAAAGCACCAGTAATACTTGGGGTATCTGAAGGTGCTGCTCGCTATATGGGCGGTTTCAAACTTTGCGTAGATATGACAAAAGCTTTAATGGATGAGTATAAAATTACTGTGCCAGTAGCTATTCATCTTGACCACGGATCAAGTTTTGAAAAATGTAAGGAAGCTATTGATGCAGGTTTTTCATCTGTTATGATAGATGCATCTCATCATCCTTATGAAGAAAATATCTCAATTACAAAAGCGGTAGTAGATTATGCGCATGAGCGTGGTGTATCAGTTGAAGCTGAATTAGGAACCGTTGGAGGACAAGAAGATGATGTTTCTGGTAGCATCATTTATGCAGATCCAGCAGAGTGTCTAGATCTTGTTCAAAAAACAGGTATAGATTGTTTAGCTCCAGCTTTAGGTTCTGTTCACGGTCCATACAAAGGAGAACCTAAATTGGGTTTTACCGAAATGGAAGAGATCGGAAAAACAACAGGTTTACCTCTTGTTCTTCATGGTGGAAGTGGCATTCCACTTCACCAAATTCAAAAAGCGATTTCCCTTGGAACAGCAAAAATCAATGTAAATACTGAAAATCAGATTACTGGAACTGCGGCTGTTCGTGAATTTTTAGCGAATGATTCTAAAGCGTATGATCCTCGCAAATACTTAACGCCGATGCGAAACGCAATTAAAGCAACTGTTATAGGAAAAATCCGCGACTTTGGAACGTCTAACAAAGCTTAATTTTTTGTACTATAACAAAAGCTACGCTTTTTAAAAAGCGTAGCTTTTTTGTATATAATCTTTATTTTGTATTAGTAAGTTATTATCAAACTTTTCTATGAGTTGTGTATAAACTAGACTGTTTTAATTTCATTAATGATAAACTATATAACCTCCCCATTTTTCAATAAAAAACCAAAATATTTGTCAATAAACAACATGATTTTCAATTTTAAGTTTTTCTAATTCGATAAACAATTAAGTTTTCGTTGTGCTATAATCTGAAAAAGTAGTATTGTTCCGTTTAAAATTGTTTATAATCTAGTAAGTACTGAAATATCTAGTAAGTACTGAAATTACCCTTTAAACACTATTAACTCCTCAACAACATACCAATATTTCAAACAATAAATCCCAATTATTCAATAACATTTAAATAGAAAGAGAGTGACTTATGGATTTAAAAATCAATGAGTTAGAAGCATTAAAATTAAAGGAATTGTATGACCTTGCGAAGGAATATAAGATTCAAAACTACAGCAAACATACAAAAAAAGAATTAATCTTTGCTATCATGGGTGCCCGTGCTGAGAAAGACGGTTATTTATTCATGGAGGGCATTCTTGAAGTAATTGCCCACGAAGGATTTGGTTTTTTACGACCAATTAACTATTCACCATCAAAAGAAGATATCTATATTTCGGCTTCACAAATTCGAAGGTTTAGTCTACGTAATGGTGATAAAGTTACAGGTAAAGTTCGTCCACCAAAGGAAAATGAGCGTTACTATGGACTTTTGCATGTTGAAGCCGTTAATGATATCAATCCGGAAGAAGCAAAAGAACGTGTACATTTCCCTGGTTTGACAGCACTTTTCCCAGACAGACAAATGGTATTAGAGACAACTCAAAATAGGACTTCAACACGCGTTATGGACCTGATTGCACCTGTTGGTTTTGGGCAACGAGGTTTGATTGTCGCACCTCCAAAAGCAGGTAAAACAATATTGCTTAAAGAAATTGCAAATGCAATTACAGAAAACTATCCAGAAGCTGAATTGATTGTGTTATTAATAGATGAGCGCCCAGAGGAAGTAACGGATATTGAAAGATCTGTTAAAGCAGATGTTGTAAGTTCGACCTTTGACGAGACACCTGAAAATCATGTAAAAGTTTCTGAGCTAGTCCTTGAACGAGCATTACGTTTAGCTGAGCACAAAAGAGACGTAATTATTTTAATGGATAGTATCACACGTTTAGCCCGTGCTTATAATTTGGTTATACCACCAAGTGGACGGACGCTTTCAGGAGGTATTGATCCCGCAGCTTTTCATCGTCCAAAAAGATTCTTTGGAGCTGCTCGTAACATAGAAGAAGGCGGAAGTTTAACGATTCTTGCGACCGCACTTGTAGATACCGGATCTCGAATGGATGATGTGATATATGAAGAGTTCAAAGGAACTGGAAATCTAGAACTACACTTGGATCGTTCGCTTGCAGAAAGAAGAATATTCCCTGCAATTGATATTCGTCGCTCAGGAACTCGTAAAGAGGATTTAATTATACCTCAAGACCATTTAGAAAAGCTTTGGATGATTCGTAAAACTATGGCGGATGTTCCAGATTTCGCAGAACGATTAATTCGTAAAATTCGTTTCAGTGAAACAAATGCTGAATTTTTTAAAGTTTTAGACGAGGACATTAAAAAGGCAATGCAACCGAATGCGCCACGGAAACCAATTTTTTAAGGTAATAAAATGATATTGTTTTTTCTTCAAATAAAAAACTCAAAATGCCCTAATAGTTATCATAAAAACAATTGATTTTTTAATTGATTTTTTAATTGAATCTAGGTATACTAATTTTTGTATGTAAATCAAAGTCCGATTTTTGGACAAACTCTGTATCAAATCGATTCAGGGCGGAAGGAGTGGAATGAAGTGAGAGAAGGAATTCATCCTAATTACAAAACTGTAACAGTTACTTGCGCTTGCGGTAACACATTTGAAACGGGTTCCGTTAAAAAGGAACTACGTTTAGAGGTTTGTAACGAATGTCACCCTTTTTACACTGGTCGTCAAAAGTTCGCATCAGCTGACGGTCGTGTTGAAAGATTCAACAAAAAATACGGAATTAAGTAGTCCGAGAGACAATCAACTAAAATGCAGGTGGGTAGCTATCCACCTGTTTTTATTTGCTAAACTTTCCATATGGTTGATTTTACTTTAATTTACTGATTAGAGTTTATAATTGTTTTGATAAACTAGACCATGGGTATTTATATTTTTTAACGCATCATTTTTCAATATAAGTAAATAGGCATTCAATTATTTTACGTCTTTTTTTTCTTAGAGATTTTAAATATAATATTTAAGTAAATTTTTTAAACTGTTGTGGGGTTTCCGAATATGTATGTTATGAAACAATCGGGTTGGATTGAAGTTATTTGTGGAAGTATGTTCTCAGGAAAATCTGAGGAATTAATACGGCGTATTCGTAGGGCTCAATTTGCTAGACAGAATATTGTGGTGTTTAAACCCATAATTGATAATCGTTATAGTGAAGAAAGTATATGTTCACATAATGGGAATCAAATCGTGGCAATTCCAATTTCAGACTCAATTGATATTTTTAAATATGTTACATTTGAAACAGACCTAATTGCCATAGATGAGATTCAATTCTTTGATGAAAATATTGTAGAAGTTGTTGTTCAGTTGGCAAATAAAGGATATCGTGTGGTTGTTGCTGGATTGGATTTGGATTTTCGAGGAGTACCATTCGGATCGGTTCCGGCCTTAATGGCTATGGCTGAATCAGTAACAAAGCTTCAAGCTGTTTGCCACGTTTGTGGATCGCCTGCATGGTGCTCGCAACGTCTAGTTAATGGTAGTCCAGCCCCGTATGAAGGTTTAATTATTCAAGTGGGTGCTTCAGAGTCTTACGAAGCACGCTGTAGACACCACCATGTGGTTCCAGGTAAACCTTCTAATATTAATATTCAACTAGAGGTTAAGAGTTAGCTTGATTTCTTGATTAGAAAATTTAGTCATTAAATCTAATTAAAAGAGGTATATCATGATAGATAAATTACAATCGGTAGAAGACCGTTATGAAAGATTAAACGAATTGTTGAGTGATCCAACAGTTATTAGTGATTCGAATAAATTAAGAGAATACTCAAAAGAACAGGCAGGCATCCAAGAGATTGTCTCTGTTTACCGCAATTTCAAGAACGTGCGCCAGCAACATGCAGATACAAGAGAGATGCTGGAAGAAAACTTAGACGCTGAAATGCGCGAAATGGTAAAAGATGAATTTGACAGCCTAACAAAGGAACTGGAATCCTTACAGGAAAAAATCCGTATTTTAATGATTCCTAAAGATCCTAACGATGATAAAAACGTTATCATGGAAGTACGAGGAGCAGCTGGAGGGGATGAAGCGGCTTTATTTGCTGGTAACCTCTTCAGAATGTACACTAGGTACGCAGAATCTAACGGATGGAAAGTTGAAGTGTTAGATTCCAACCCGACGGGTATTGGTGGCTTCAAAGAGGTTGTGTTCATGATTAGTGGAACAGGTGCCTACTCCAAACTGAAATATGAAAATGGTGCACATCGCGTTCAACGTGTACCCGAAACAGAATCATCAGGTCGTATTCACACTTCAACTGCCACTGTAGCTTGTATGCCAGAAGCAGAAGAGGTTGATATTCTTATTAATGATAACGATATTCGTATTGACACTTTTTGTTCATCTGGAGCCGGTGGTCAGTCAGTAAATACAACAAAATCAGCTGTTCGGGTTACACATATCCCTACTGGGATTATGGCTACATGCCAGGACGGAAAGTCACAAAACTCGAATAAAGACCAAGCGTTGAAAGTATTGCGTGCTCGAATTTATGAAATTGAACAAAAGAAAATTCAAGACGAGTTGGACGCTACTCGTAAATCAGCTGTTGGTACAGGAGATCGATCTGAGCGAATTCGTACGTATAACTACCCTCAAAGTCGTGTAACCGACCATCGTATTGGTTTGACATTACAAAAACTGGATACCATTATGGAAGGTAAACTAGATGAAATAATTGACGCATTAACATTAGATGACCAAACGCGTCGATTAAACAACGAGGAGAACCAATAATGAATAAAGTGTATGAAGCTCTGCATTGGGCTTCTTCTTTTTTAGGAGAAAACAACAGGGATCAAAATATTGGTGAATTACTGCTCATGCACTACCTAGGCATTTCGCGTGCGCAATTATTATCATCCTTGCAGGATGTTATGCCCACAAACGTTATCAACGAATTTAAACATAAAATAGAAGAGCATGTCACAAATGGAGTTCCCGTTCAACATATAATTGGATCCGCTCCTTTTTATGGTAGAACTTTTAAAGTCAATAAGGATGTCTTGATTCCGCGTCCTGAGACCGAAGAACTTGTTGAAAATGTATTGAGTATGATCCAAGTGGATTTTGGGGTAAATGAATCTCTTGCAATCGCTGATATTGGAACAGGAAGTGGTGTGATTGCGATAACCATGCAACTTGAACTTCCAGAAACGCATGTTTATGCTATTGATATTTCTGATCCAGCTTTGAAAGTAGCTGTAAAAAACGCATGCAATCTAGGGGCTAATCGGATTGAATTTATTCAGGGTAGTCTTCTAGAACCATTAATTCAAAAAGAAATCAAGGTAGATGTGTTGCTTTCCAACCCGCCTTATATTCCTTTGACTGACTTGAACAATTTACAAGATGTAGTCCGTAATCATGATCCACATCTTGCTCTTTTCGGCGGACAATCTGGACTTGAATTTTACGAAAAGATAGTAAGAGATTTGCCAAAAGTATTGAATAGAAAAGCCATTGTGGGTTTTGAGATTGGTGATGGCCAAGGTGAAGCTGTATCAGAGTTGCTAAAACAGATGTATCCAGATGAAACTATAACAGTTTTGAAGGATATTAATGAAAAAGAGCGTATGGTTTTTGTCAGAATCAACGAAAAAAATAATACGGAAATTGTCGGTCTTTGAAGGACGATTTTAATAATGCAAATTGAATAAGCTTTGAATCCCCCGACCATACTTGTTGCATAAAAGGTGGGGGTTTTATTATGAAGAAATATGTGGCAATGCTTTATATTTTGATGCTAAGTTTAGCAACTATGGTGAGTTATTTAGCACCAACAACAAAAGTTGATGCTCAATTAAATAAATCAAATGAGGTTATTCCAGAGGATGCGATTCGTTTACGTATTTTAGCAAATAGTAATACAGAAATGGATCAAAATCTAAAGAGAGCAATTCGTGATCGAGTAAAAAAAGAGATTGATGGATGGGTCGTCGGCTTAACATCAAAGGAAGCAGCACAGGAAGTAATTTCAGCTCATATTGAAGAAATAAAAGATATTGCTAAAAACGAAATCGAAAAACTTGGTGCTAAACAAACGGTTAGTGTGGAGTTAGGAAAAACAGAATTTCCAACTAAGCTTTATGGAGATTATCTTTATCCAGCTGGACAATATGAGGCTTTGGTTATTAAGTTAGGGGAAGCTGAAGGAGATAATTGGTGGTGCGTATTGTATCCCCCGTTATGTTTCTTAGATTTCAGTAGTGGTACAGCGGTAAAAGCCGAAGCTAAAACTAAAAAACAAACTGAAACTAATGCTACTATTTCATATAAAAATAAAAAAGAAGCTTCTACTAAAAAGAAAGTAAAAGTACAATTTTTAAGTAAAAAAATGATTGACAAAATCTTTTAATAATTGTGGATAAATTTGTTTAAAATTTGCTAATAAATCTTAATAACACGTATTTATCAACAATTTATACTGTTCTTACATATATAAAAATTGGGCCTTTACTACTGAAAATAGTAAAGGTTGTTTTGTTTTTGAACATTTTCTATACTAAAAAGGGTAAAAAAATAAGAAATTTAGCGAATAAAGTAGAAACGTTAAAAATGCTGAATAATAGGGGACATACTGTGAATACAAAAATTTGGATTGTGGATAACCTTGTGGAAAACATAAGTGAGGATCCGAAAATTATAGAAGCATCTAGACTTTTATCTAATAGAGAATTGGTTGCTTTTCCAACTGAAACGGTTTACGGCTTAGGTGCTAACGCACTTGATTCTGAAGCAGTAAAAAAAATCTATATTGCGAAAGGTAGGCCTTCCGATAATCCGCTTATTGTTCATATTTCAAATAAAGATGATCTAGAGAAATATGTAGAAGAAATTCCCAAAAAATCAAAGATTCTAATAGATAAGTTTTGGCCAGGACCAATGACACTAGTCTTTAAGAAAAAAGAAGGGGTTTTCCCTGATGAAATAACAGCTGGGTTGGATACTGTAGCAATTAGAATGCCTAGTCATCCAGTTGCATTAGCACTTATTGAAAATTCTAAGGTACCTATAGCTGCTCCTAGCGCAAACCTATCAGGTCGTCCTAGCCCAACAACTGCAAAACATGTAACCGAAGACTTGTTTGGTAAGGTTGCTGGTATTGTTGATGGCGGAAAAACAGGGATAGGGTTAGAATCAACTGTTATTGACGTAACAGGGGAAGTACCTATTATATTAAGGCTTGGTGGAATAACCAAAGATCAACTTGAGCAGTGCGTTGGGTATGTAGAACTAGATTCAGGTCTAATTTCAGAGAAACAAACACCAAGATCTCCAGGTATGAAGTACAAACACTATGCACCTAAAGCACAGTTTATTTTAGTTCAAGGTAAGCCTGAATTTTTGCAAAAACAAATAGAGAAAGCAAAATATGAAGGTAAGAAAGTCGGTGTTTATACGGTCGATGAAAGAAAAAGTTACTATCATGCAGATATAGTAATTGCTGGAGGATCGGATTCAGATTTAAATACAGTCGCTGAAAGAATGTATAGTGTCTTGAGGGAATTTGATCATACTGACGTAAATGTTATTTACGGTGAAACATTTAGTGTGGATGGTATTGGTAGTGCAATTATGAATCGTCTACTAAAGGCAGCAGGGAATCATATTATTACTGAATAAAATCAAAGATGAATAAAAGTTATATCAAACAAGCTCGCAAATAATTCAAATTACGTATATTCATAAAGGACAACCCATAAGTTTTGTTGAGGTGTTCATTTTGAGATATTTTTTTGAAATAGGATCTATTTTTTTACTAGCTATTGCGTTGGGAATGGATGCGTTTTCTGCTTGTTTAGGCATTGGTCTATATGGACTACGTTTAAGAAAAATTGTTATGATAAGCGTATTAATCGGTTTTTTTCATGCGTTGATGCCTTTTCTTGGAATTGTGATTGGTGGATTCATAAATGGAGTTGTAGGGGAAATTGCTGTAATATCAAGTGGTGTAGTTTTAATTATAATAGGACTTGAAATGATTTCTTGGCTAATTTTCCCATCACAGAAGAAAGTAAAACCACCAGAAAATTTTGGTTTAATTTTGTTCGTTTTATCTGTAAGTTTGGATAGTTTTTCTGTTGGATTGAGTCTAGGGATGATTGGACTAAGAGTAGCATTTACATTACTTGTTTTTGCGGGTGTAGCTACCATTATGAGTTTTTCTGGTTTGATTTTAGGTAAAAAGATACAAATGATCTTTGGTCAATATGCTTGTGTGATTGGTGGATTCATACTAATCTTATTTGGTTTAAAATTTATACTTGAATATCTTTAAATATGTATTATGAAAATTCGGAGAGAATTGAATGAAAAAAATCCTTTTTGTTTGCACGGGTAATACGTGTAGAAGCCCTATGGCTGAAGCTATTCTAAAGAGCAAAAATATTGCCAATATAGAAGTATGCTCCGCAGGCGTCTACGCTACGGAAGGCGACTTTGCATCCGAGCATGCTAAATCCATATTGAAGACAAAGAATATGTATTCTGAACATAAATCCAGACGATTATCTAGTGAATTACTCGATTGGGCTACATTCGTTCTTACGATGACTGAAGGGCATAAAAAAACCATTTTAATGGAGTATCCAGACTTCGCAAAAAAGACCTTTACACTTAAAAATTTTGTAGGAGAAACAAACCATGATATTGCAGATCCATACGGTGGAACTGAAAATGATTATCTTACAACCTTTCGAGAGTTAGAAAAATTGATAGAGAAACTCATTCAAAAATTAGGCTAGATTTGCCATAATAGAGATGAGTATAAAAGTAAATGAAAAGAGGAAATGAAAAAATGAAAGTAGCAATTGCATCAGATCACGGAGGAATGAATATCCGTAAAGAAATCATGGCATTAATGGATGAATTAAATATTGAGTATATAGACTTTGGATGTGAAGCTGGTTGTTCGGTTGATTATCCAGATTACGCAATCCCAGTAGCTGAGAAAGTAGCAAGAGGGGACTTTGATAGAGGAATACTAGTTTGTGGAACGGGTATCGGTATGAGTATTGCTGCGAATAAGGTAGAAGGCGTTCGTTGTGCCTTAGTGCATGATTGTTTCAGTGCACAAGCTACTCGTTCGCACAATGATAGTAATGTTTTAGCAATAGGTGAACGTGTTATAGGACCAGGTCTTGCTCGTGAGATAGCGAGGATTTGGTTAACCACACCTTTTGATGGTGGTCGTCATGAAACTCGTGTAAGTAAGATTAAAGCTTATGAGGCAAAATAAAATGACTACTATAATGGAACAGTTAAAGACGTGTTTACATGAATTAAATGCAGAATTTCCAATGAACGAAGAACAGATTCTAGTAATAGGTTGTAGCACAAGTGAGGTTGCGGGTGAGCGTATTGGTACTGCAGGTACTGAAGAAGTTGCTGAGACAATTTATAATACATTAATTGAGTTTCAAGAGCACACAAAGGTGCAACTTGCCTTTCAATGTTGTGAACATTTGAATCGTGCGCTAGTTATTTCTAATAAAACAGCAAAGGAAAATCGGTTGCCACAAGTTAGAGTTGTACCCGCACGAAATGCAGGGGGTGCATTAGCTACTATTGCGTATAAAAATCTACCTGATGCAGTCATTGTGGAAAATATTCAAGCAGACGCTGGAATTGACATTGGTGATACGTTTATTGGTATGCATTTAAAACAAGTAGCAGTGCCGGTTCGGAGTTCAATTAAAGAAATTGGTAAAGCTCACATTTCAATGGCGATGACACGACCAAAACTTATTGGTGGGAATCGTGCTGTATATGTATAAAAATATGGGGGAATTGGTTTTGTAGCTGATTTCCCTTTTTCAATTTAACCATGTTTAAAACTAACTAGTAAATTTAAGTTTTTCGGTTTAAAAATAAATCCCTTTCGTGTTACTATAAATTCAGATTTTGATATAGAGGAGCCTGAAAATGGAAAATTTAAAGAAGCACGATCCTGAAATGTATGAAGTTATTCAGCAAGAACTTGGAAGACAACGTGGAAAGATAGAATTAATTGCTTCTGAAAATTTTGTTAGTGAGTCCGTAATGGAAGCAATGGGCTCTATCCTTACCAATAAATATGCTGAAGGATATCCATCTAAACGTTATTATGGCGGTTGTGAGTTTGTTGACGTGGTAGAAGATATAGCACGAGATCGCGCAAAAGAAATTTTTGGTGCAGATCATGTAAATGTTCAACCGCATTCAGGTGCACAAGCTAATATGGCTGTGTACTATGCTGTTCTAGAACAAGGGGATACTGTATTAGGGATGAATCTTTCCCACGGTGGACACTTGACTCATGGTAGCCCAGTAAATTTTAGTGGTAAACAATATAAATTTGTGGAATACGGTGTGGATGAAAAGACACACATGATTGACTATGAAATTGTACGAACAAAAGCGATTGAATGTAGACCAAAGCTTATTGTCGCAGGTGCATCTGCATATCCACGTGCTATAGATTTTGTAAAATTTAGAGAGATTGCAGACGAAGTTAGTGCATATTTAATGGTTGATATGGCACATATCGCAGGTCTTGTAGCAGCAGGTTTGCATATGAACCCAGTACCTTACGCGGACTTTGTAACTACAACAACTCACAAAACATTACGCGGGCCTCGTGGTGGTATGATTCTGTGTAAAGAAGAATATGCAAAGCAAATTGATAAATCTATTTTTCCAGGAATTCAAGGTGGCCCACTAATGCATGTTATTGCGGCAAAGGGAGTAGCTTTTAAAGAATGTCTTGAAGACAGTTTTAAAGAATATGCTAAGAATATTTTGGCAAATGCAAAGCGTTTAGAAATAGCCTTAACTAAAGAAGGATTTAATCTAGTATCTGGCGGAACAGATAATCATTTGCTATTAATTGACGTTCGTTCTACAGGTTTAACAGGTAAAGCAGCTGAACATATTTTAGATGAAATTGGAATTACGTGTAACAAAAATACAATACCATTTGAAACAGCTAGTCCATTTGTAACAAGTGGAATTAGAATTGGTACAGCAGCTGTAACAACACGTGGATTTGGTTTAGAAGAGATGGATGAAATTGCTGCTATTATGGCTATAGCACTTTTAAATAGTGAAAGTGAAGAAATGTTAGCCAAAGCTAAAAATCGTGTTGAGAAATTAACAAGTAAGTTTGAAATGTATCCAAATTATTAGTTTTAAAAGGTAGGTAAATCCTACCTTTTTTGTGTGTTTTAGCTTTTTTTCATGCATTAAATTTTAATGCAGAGTCTTGAACAAACCTTATATTTTCAGTACAATAAACCGAGTCTTTTTTAAGACTTAATAGAATATATATTATGGAGGACAAATTTCTATGGCAAAAGTACATGTTTTTGATCACCCACTAATCCAACATAAGGTAACTATAATTCGTAAAGTAACGACTGGAACTAGAGAGTTTAGACAACTTGTTGATGAAGTTGCAATGTTAATGGCTTACGAAGTAACGCGTGATTTACCTTTAGAGGATGTTGAAATTGAAACTCCAATTTGCAAAACGATTCAAAAACAGATCTCAGGAAAGAAATTAGGTTTGGTTCCGATTCTTCGTGCAGGTTTAGGAATGGTTGATGGAATGCTTAAAATGATTCCTACTGCAAAAGTTGGACACATAGGTTTGTACCGTGATCACGATACTCTTCAACCAGTAGAATACTTTGTAAAGTTACCTTCTGATGTGGAAGAAAGAGAATTTATAGTAGTGGATCCCATGTTAGCGACTGGAGGATCTGCAATTGTAGCCATTCAATCATTAAAAAATCGTGGTGCAAAAAATATTAAATTTATGTGTTTAATTGCTGCTCCTGAAGGAGTAGAAACATTGAAGGAAGCACACCCTGATGTGGATATTTTTGTTGCGGTCCTTGATGAAAAACTAAATGAAATTGGCTATATTATTCCCGGACTTGGTGACGCTGGAGATAGATTGTTCGGTACTAAATAATTAATTTTCACAGAGCCGAGGTAATGCTCGGTTTTTTTTACGCAAATGTGTTTAGCAAATGTGAATATCAAATGTGTAAATAATGTGAACATTTTTTTGTAGCTCAAATGTGGGATTGTTTTCGTCCAATGCCGCATTGACTTTGACAAAAACGTCATGTATCCTTTTTATCAAAAGTGTTTTTTTTGTGAAGGAAATTTTAGTTAAATTATTTCATTTGTTTTTCTTCATAGCCAGAAAGATGGTTGGAAAAATATGTATAATTTAGAAAATGTATTTCAAAGACAAAAAAAAATACTGGTATTACTCATTTGCCTTTTTGCAATTCTCTCAGTTGTAACACCATTTAAATTTGAGTTCAGGGGACTATTTATAGGAACTATTGCATCCTTATTTAATCTCTGGATTTCTATACATAAAATTATAGGGTTTAAGAAAATGGTGGTTGATGACGGAGAACAAGTATATTCGGTAGGCTTTCTCGAAAGAGTGATTTCCACAGCGATTGCTGTAGGATTAGCATTTCTTTTTCCGGAATTTCTATCTTTGTACTTTGTAATTACAGGTTTAGTGATGATGCATATCCTCATTGTAATTGATTTTGTAATCTTCATGATCTTTAGGAAGCAACGAAAGAGAGGTGAATAAATATTGGCAGAACACGTAGAGAAAAGTGTAAAACTATTCGGAATTCATTTTAGTGTAACAACGGCGATCGCACTCTTTTCAACTTGTCTAATTGTTTTCATACTGGCCTTTTTTTCGACACGCAATTTAAAAACAAAGCCAACTGGAATGCAAAATTTCATGGAATGGCTAATTGACTTCGTAAGAGGAATCATTAAGAGTACAATGGACTGGCATGATGGTGCACGTTTCCACATTCTTGCTTTAACATTGTTCATGTTTATATTTGTAGCAAACATGGTAGGATTACCGTTTGCTATTGTTACTGGGCATAATTTATGGTGGAAATCACCAACAGCAGATCCGGTTGTAACGTTAACTTTAGCATCGATGATGGTAGTAATCTCTCACTATTACGGTGTACGTGTAAAAGGGAGAGTAGGATATCTAAAAACTTTTGTTCAACCAAAGGCATTCTTACTACCTTTAAAAATTATCGAAGAATTCGCGAATACAATGACTCTAGGTCTCCGGATATACGGGAATATTTATGCGGGTGAAGTATTACTTTCTCTCCTCGCGGTAGGTTTAGGAAAGGGATTTTTCTTAAGCATATTCGCAATTTTCCCAACTATAGTTTGGCAGGCATTTAGTATTTTTGTAGGGGCAATTCAAGCTTTCATTTTTACAACGTTATCAATGGTATATATGTCACACAAAGTTGCTGACCACCATTAATAAATAAATAAAAAATAATATTTTAGGAGGATTTTATTATGACAGGAGTATTCGCAGCGGCTATCGTAGCATCGTTCGCAGCACTTAGTGCAGCATTAGGAAACTCATTGATGGTATCAAAGACTATTGAAAGTATGGCTCGCCAACCAGAGGCAGCTCCAACTTTACAAACAGTAATGTTTATCGGTATGGCTGCAATCGAAGCAGTTCCTATTATCGCTATTGTTATTGCATTCATCTTAATGGGTAAATAAGAATCCAGTTAATCGGCGAAGATCTTTGTTGATCTTCGCCTATTTAAAAAGAAATGAGTTATAACAAATTTATAATTAAGATAAGTTTTAATCCTTATTTAACAAAAGCGATTCTTTGAATTTTGCTTTTATTTCGCTTGAAAGGAGTGAAACCAGAGTGCTAATTAACTCTTTTGTACTAGGCTCTGAAGCTGCTGCTGAGCACGCTGCCTTACCATTAAACGTTGGCGACATTTTAATGACAGTAACAGCATTTTTGATTTTATTGTATTTGCTGAAAAAATATGCTTTTGGTCCGCTGATGGGTGTTATGAAAGAACGTGAAGCACATGTTGCAGATCAAATTGACTCCGCTGAAAAGAGTCGTGAAGAAACTGCTCGTCTTTTAGAAGAGCAACGTGCTTTATTAAAGCAAAGCCGTCAAGATGCACTTGCTAACATTGAAGAGTCACGAAAAATTGGTGAAAAAGAACGCGAACAAATCGTTACTTTCGCCCGCCAAGAAGCTGAAAAAATCACTGAAAAAGCAAAATCTGAAATTGAATACCAAACAAATCAAGCTATCCAAGCACTTCGCGAACAAACAGCACAACTTTCTGTAGCGATTGCTTCTAAGGTAATTGGTCGTGAATTAAATGTTCAAGATCAACAAAAAATGATTGACGATTTATTACGCGAGGCAGGCGAAGGTAAATGAGTAATAGAGTAGCGGCAAAACGTTACGCAATCGCCCTTTTCCAACTTGCAAAAGAAAAGAACTTGCTTGAAAGCCTAGAATCAGAAGCTCGTGTTATAGGTGAAGTATTTAAAAATGAACAAGAAGCATTTTTGGTTTTTTCTAATCCCAATCTTACTGCTGTAAAGAAAAAGGAGTTCATTACTAATTGTCTTCCTAATTTGTCAGCTGAATTAAAGAATCTTTTAATGATTCTAGTAGATCGTAAAAGAGAAAGTAGTTTACTAGAAGTTATTGAGTATTTCTTAAAATTGGTAATTGCAGAAAATGATCAAGAAGAGGCCTTTGTTTACTCTGCTAAACCATTAACAGAATCTGAAGAAAAAGAAATTTCTGCAGTTTTTTCAAAGAAAGTCGGAAAGAAAGCGTTGCGAATTGAAAACATTGTCCAACCAGAAATGTTGGGAGGGCTTAAAATTCGCATTGGTAACCTAATTTTTGATGGTTCATTAAGTGGACAATTATCACGCTTACACCGTCATATTCTAAAATAATAAAAATTCGGACTAAAAAATCTGACATCTGTTTGAAAAAGTCATGTAGCAAATGCTACATGTGCAGATAAATCATTTAGAATTTAGTACCTATGTTAAAGAGGTGAAATGCATGAGCATCAAAGCTGAAGAAATCAGTTCACTGATTAAAAAGCAAATTGAAAACTATCAATCTGAAATACAGCAGAACGAAATCGGTACTGTAATCCAAGTTGGGGACGGTATCGCTCGTGTTCATGGATTGGACAAAGTTATGTCCGGAGAACTCGTTGAATTTAAAAACGGGGTTATGGGCATGGCACAAAACCTTGAGGAAAATAATGTTGGTATTATTATCCTTGGTCCATTCCAAGAAATTCGTGAAGGCGATGAAGTTCGCCGAACTGGACGTATCATGGAGGTTCCTGTAGGAGAAGGCCTAATCGGTCGCGTTGTTAACTCTTTAGGACAACCAGTAGATGGTCTAGGTCCAATCAAAACATCAGAAACACGTGCTATCGAACAAAATGCGCGTGGAGTTATGGAACGTAAATCTGTTCATGAACCACTTCAAACCGGCTGGAAAGCGATAGACGCACTAGTTCCAATTGGACGTGGACAACGTGAGTTAATTATCGGTGACCGCCAAACAGGTAAAACTGCAGTAGCAATAGATGCTATCTTAAACCAAGCCGATCAAAATATGATTTGTATCTATGTTGCAATAGGTCAAAAAGAATCAACAGTTCGAGCTCAAGTTGAAACATTACGTGAACATGGCGCTTTAGATTATACAATCGTAGTATCTGCTCCGGCATCTTCACCAGCTCCTATGCTGTACATCGCGCCATATACTGGTGTAACAATGGCTGAATATTTCATGCTTCAAGGAAAACATGTATTGGTTGTTTATGATGATTTATCAAAACAAGCAGCATCATACCGTGAGCTTTCACTACTTTTAAGACGTCCTCCGGGTCGTGAAGCATATCCAGGAGATGTATTCTACTTACATTCTCGTCTATTGGAACGCGCTGCTAAGTTATCTGATGCTCTTGGAGCAGGTTCTATCACAGCGTTACCGTTTGTTGAAACACAAGCAGGTGATATCTCTGCTTATATTCCAACAAACGTTATCTCCATTACTGATGGACAAATTTTCTTACAATCTGACTTATTCTTTTCTGGAGTTCGTCCAGCAATTAACGCCGGTCTTTCTGTATCTCGCGTAGGAGGGTCTGCACAAATTAAAGCGATGAAGAAGGTTGCTGGTACATTGCGTCTTGATTTGGCATCATACCGTGAACTAGAAGCATTTGCTCAGTTTGGTTCAGATTTAGATAAAGCAACTCAAGCAAAACTTGCTCGTGGTGCTCGTACCGTTGAAGTGTTGAAACAAGACCTTCATAAACCTTTAAAAGTTGAAAAACAAGTTCTTATTCTTTATGCGCTAACTCGTGGACATTTAGATGACATTCCACTTACAGAAGTTCGTCGTTTTGAATCAGAAATGTTCGCATGGTTCGACTTGAATGGTCAAAAAGTGTTGGATCACATCCGCACCACAAAAGATCTTCCAAGTGACGAAGAAATAGCTGGAGCTATCAACGAATTCAAAAAGGTATTCGTTATCAGTGAATAATAAGTAAGGCAATTTAACAGGAGAAGGTGAGAAGGAATGGCAAGTTTACGTGATATAAAAGCGCGTATTGTTTCAACAAAGAAAACAAGCCAGATCACAAAAGCCATGGAAATGGTTTCCGCCTCCAAATTAAACCGTGCCGAATTAAATGCAAAAGCATTTGTACCGTATATGGAGAAAATGCAAGAGGTTGTAGCAAGTATCGCTAATGGAGCAAAAGGTTCGATTTCACACCCGATGCTTGAGGTTCGTGAGGTTAAAAAGACATTATATGTTGTAATAACCTCAGACCGTGGATTAGCAGGTGCATATAACAGCAGTGTCTTGAGACAAGTTTATCAAACAATTCTTTCTCGTCATAAAACAAAAGAAGAATATGCAGTAGTAGCGATTGGCCGCGTGGGAAGAGATTTCTTCCGCTCCCGCGGAATGAATATTGTTCATGAAATTGTAGGTTTGGGAGACCAACCTTCTTTTACAGACATTAAGGAAATCGCTTCAGGTACTGTGGGTATGTTTGTAGATGGAACTGTTGATGAAATCTATATGTGTTACAGTCACTTTGTAAGTGCAATCTCTCAAGTTGTCACAGAGAAGAAACTTTTACCACTAGGGGAAGTTAAAGACTCTGGCGCATCACCTGAGTATGTTTTTGAACCAAGTGCACAGGCAATCATAGATGTATTGTTACCACAATATTCTGAAAGCCTTGTTTATGGAGCACTTTTGGATAGTAAAGCAAGCGAACACGCTGCACGTATGTCAGCGATGAGAAGTGCAACAGATAATGCGAATGATTTGATTGCATCTTTATCGTTAACATTTAACCGTGCTCGTCAAGCTGCTATTACACAAGAAATTACAGAAATTGTTGGTGGGGCAGCAGCGTTAGAATAAACAAATGAATTGTTTAATAACGGCACACTGAATAGGAGGAAAAGACATGAGAATTGGACGCGTTACCCAAGTTATGGGTCCGGTAGTAGACGTTAAGTTCGAAAACGGCAATTTACCAGAAATTAATAACGCTCTAAAAGTTACGAAGCCAGATGGCGTAGTTGTGACTCTTGAAGTTGCACTACATCTTGGTGATGATTCAGTACGTACTGTTGCGATGTCTTCGACAGACGGTTTAGTACGTAATACTGAGGTTCAAGATTCTGGAGACCCAATTATGGTTCCAGTTGGTGACGTTACTCTAGGACGTGTATTTAACTTACTAGGAGACAATATTGACCTAGATGAAAAGATTGCAGACAATGCAATGAGATATCCAATCCACAGACCAGCTCCAACTTTTGAGCAACTTTCTACAAAAGTAGAAATTCTTGAAACTGGAATTAAGGTAGTAGACCTTTTAGCTCCTTACATCAAAGGTGGTAAAATTGGATTATTTGGTGGTGCCGGCGTAGGTAAAACCGTATTAATACAAGAATTAATCAATAACATTGCACAAGAACATGGTGGTATTTCGGTATTCGCAGGTGTAGGTGAGCGTACTCGTGAAGGAAATGACCTTTATCACGAAATGAGTGAATCAGGTGTTATCAAGAAAACAGCGATGGTTTTTGGACAAATGAATGAACCGCCTGGAGCACGTATGCGTGTTGCCTTAACAGGTTTAACAATGGCTGAATACTTCCGTGATGAACAAGGACAAGACGTGTTGTTCTTCATTGATAACATCTTCCGTTTCACACAAGCTGGTTCTGAGGTATCAGCGTTATTAGGACGTATGCCTTCAGCGGTTGGTTACCAGCCAACACTTGCAACAGAAATGGGTCAATTACAAGAGCGTATCACTTCTACTAACGTGGGTTCGGTTACATCAATCCAAGCGATTTATGTACCTGCTGATGACTATACGGATCCAGCTCCAGCAACGGCATTTACGCACTTAGATGCAACAACAAACTTAGAGCGTAAATTAACAGAGATGGGTATCTATCCTGCGGTAGACCCTCTTGCTTCAACATCACGTGCTTTAGCACCTGAAATTGTTGGTGAGGAACACTACCAAGTTGCTCGTAAAGTTCAATCAACTTTACAACGCTATAGAGAATTACAAGACATTATTGCTATCTTGGGTATGGACGAGTTATCAGAAGAAGATAAACTCGTTGTTAACCGCGCACGTCGTGTTCAGTTCTTCTTATCTCAAAACTTCCATGTTGCGGAACAATTTACTGGTCAACCAGGATCTTATGTTCCAGTAGCTGAAACTGTTAAAGGTTTTAAGGAAATTTTAGAGGGTAAATATGATAACTTACCAGAAGATGCATTCCGTCTTGTAGGTAGAATTGAAGAAGTCATTGCAAAAGCAAAATCTATGGGCGTAGAAGTCTAATCAGGGACCTGAGGAGGCTGAAATATAATGAAAAAATTTCATTTATCTGTGGTAACGCCTGACGGGCCAGTAGTTGATGGGGAATATGAGATTATAGTAGCTCAAACTGAAAGTGGAAAGATTGGAATTTTAGCCAATCATATTCCACTAGTTGCCCCACTAATGATAGGTTCTGTTAGTATAAAAAATGAAGAGAAGAAGCAATGGTTAGCCGTTTCTTCTGGATTCATTGAAGTGAGCGGTAAAAATGTTTCTGTACTAGTTCAATCAGCAGAACTAGCTGATTCAATTGATCTAGCTCGCGCAGAAGCGGCGAGAAAACGTGCTGAGGCTCGTGTACAAGCAAAAACATCGGATATAGATATAGCTCGTGCTAATTTAGCGCTTCAAAGGGCAATAAACCGTATCAACGTTGTAAATCAACATTTATAAAATTAGTAACTCCAAGGACAATTGCCTTGGAGTTTTTTATATTTAAAGAACTTGTAATGAAGTTGTAATTGAATACGCAATAGGGTTTGTCGACACAAAATTTTAACAATGTTATAATGATGTTTAACAAATTTGGAAATACTTTTGGATATGTTAGGAGGAAACAGCATGTCTTCGTTGAATTGGTATCAAAACAATTACGTAATCGTGCTGGTCTTTTTAATCCTTGGAATATTGTTGCCGATCGTAGCATTATTTTTAGGGAAATTGTTACGACCGCATAAGCCTATTCATGCAAAATATACAACTTATGAAAGTGGAAATGAACCATTTGGTGATGCTCGAGTTCAGTTTAATGTTCGCTATTATATGTTCGCACTTATGTTTGTCATTTTTTCAGTTGAAACGATTTTTCTATACCCTTGGGCAGTAGCATATAAAAAACTTGGCGTTTTTGCGTTGGTAGAGATGCTAGTATTTGTAGTTATGCTTGTAATTGGCCTTGTTTATGCATGGAAAAAGAAGGTGTTAAGATGGACATAAATTTAGATGGAATTTCACCAAAAGAAGTAGCAGAATTAGAGAAGAGTGTTATTTTTTCAACAATAGATCAAGTAAAAGCTTGGGCAAGAAGTAATTCGATTTATCCCCTAACTTTTGGTTTGGCTTGTTGTGCAATCGAGATGATGGCGGTAGGTTCTTCTCATTATGATTTGGATCGGTCTGGCTCCTTCTTTCGTACCTCTCCAAGACAATCTGATTGTATGATTGTATCAGGAACAGTAACAAAAAAAATGGCTCCAATTTTGCGTAGACTATATGATCAAATGCCAGAACCCAAATGGGTAATTGCAATGGGATCCTGCGCAACGGCAGGTGGCCCATACATTAAATCTTATAACGTTGTTAACGGCGTCGATAAAATAGTTCCAGTGGATGTGTATATACCAGGGTGTCCGCCTCATCCTGCAGCATTAATATATGGAATCAATAAGTTAAAAGAAAAAATTCGTTATGAAGCTAAAACAGGTAAGAAGGTGAATTAATTGGCTGATGAGAAGAATATTGGAGAATTAAAAAAAGAAGCTGCCGCGAAAGCAAAAGCTGCCGCATTAGCCAAATTAAACCGTGAAAAAGAACAAAAGGATAAGAATACGGTACAAAAATCTTCTACTAGCGGTCCAGTTGTAAAAATTAATGCAAATGTGAGAAAATCTCAAGAAATTAAAACAAAAATAGACGATGTTGAAAATAAGAAGGACTTTGCAAAAGAAAAAGCAACTACGACAGTAAAGGCAAATCCAACCGTTCAACAGACCAAAGGTTCTGCCAAAGAGTATAAGGACGAAGAAAAGGAAAAGGCTATTGCTTTAGCAAAAGAAAAAGTAGCAGCTGCTGCAAAAGCAAAAGGCACAAGCTCCTCAGTTGCGGGTATTACTAATGAAATTTCTGACAAAAAAATTGAAGTGTCATCTGTCAATCAACCGCTACTTGACCTTATAAAGAAGGAAGTAGGGAATAACTTAGGCAGTAATATTATTGAAGAATTATATATTAATAAACTGTCAAAGGATATTCCTACACTAATTGTAAATAAAAATAACTTTTATAAACTAGCAAAGGTTCTAAAAGAAAATAAAAATTTAGATTTTGACTACTTTAATCATCTGCATGGAACAGACTTCCAAACACATATGGAGGTATACATACAAATTCGATCATATAAAAATGGTTATGATCTTGCTTTAAAAACAAAACTTAATCGCGAGTATCCAGAAGTGGACTCGCTTACTTCACTTTGGGAAGGTGCAAGTTGGCCTGAATCTGAAGCTTTTGATTTGTTAGGTATTAAATTTAATGGGAACCCTGACTTACACCGCATTTTCCTGGGTGAAAGCTGGGTTGGTCATCCTCTTCGGAAAGATTATCAACCATACGAAGAGGAGGTTGTATCAGAATGATTCGCACTGAAGAAATGTTATTAAATGTCGGCCCACAACACCCATCAACCCATGGGGTTTTCAGATTGGTGATTAAAATTGATGGAGAAATTATAACTGAAGCAAAACCAGTTATCGGTTATCTACACCGAGGAACGGAAAAGCTAGCAGAAAACCTTCAATACACACAAATCATTCCTTACACTGACCGCATGGATTATGTTTCTGCAATGACAACAAATTATGTGTTTTGTCATGCTGTTGAAACTTTGGCAGGTATTGAGGTGCCAGAAAGAGCAGAATACATTCGTGTAATATCAATGGAACTAAGTCGAATTGCTAGTCATCTAGTATGGTTTGGTACCTTCTTGTTGGATCTTGGAGCAGTGAGTCCATTTCTGTTTGCTTTCCGTGAAAGAGAAATGATTTTAAACTTTCTGAACGAATTAACTGGTGCCCGTTTGACTTTTAACTACATGCGAGTGGGTGGTGTGAAATGGGATGTTCCTGAAGGTTGGCTAGAAAAGGTAAAAGATTTCATACCTTATATGCGTGAGCAATTATCAGGATATCATAATTTGGCAATTGGAAATGAAATTGTACAAAGTCGTTTAAAAGGAATCGGGAAATATACACCGAAAGAAGCAATCTCTTACTCGTTGAGTGGAGCTAATTTAAGATGTACAGGCATTCATTCAGATGTTAGAAAAATAAAACCTTACTCAATTTATGAACATTTCAACTTTAAAGAAGCAATTCGAAATGAAGGAGATTGTTGGTCACGTCTTGAATGTAGAATTGAAGAAATATCAGAGTCTTTAAATATAATTGAACAGGCAATTGAGCAGTTTCCGAAAACAGGTGAAATTTTAGGTAAAGTTCCTAAAATTATTAAAGCACCTCCTGGAGAGACATATGTAAGTATTGAATCCCCTCGCGGAGAAATTAGCTGCTACATTGCAAGTGATGGAAAAAAAGAGCCATATCGTGTGAAATTTAGAAGGCCATCATTTCATAATCTTCAAATTTTACCAAAATTATTAATTGGTCAAAATATATCAAACCTAATTGTTATTTTAGGCGCGATTGATATTATTCTTGGGGAGGTAGATGGTTAATGATACAGGATTTATTAACTGAATCCCCAGGGTGGGCAAATTTTACCATCTTTTTTCTATTAGCCACAATATTTTTATTGGTAGTCTTAGGGTTTGTAACCTATGCAATTCTAGCAGAACGTAAAGTAATGGGTTTTATGCAACTCCGACATGGTCCAAACCAAGTAGGCGGAAGATGGGGCCTTTTACAGACGGTTGCGGATGTTCTAAAGTTATTATTAAAAGAAGATATCATACCAGCTGCAGCGGATAAAAAGCTGTTCGTTTTAGCACCGATAATTTCGTTTGCACCAGCATTCATGGTGTGTGCTGTATTGCCTTTTACAGACGCCTTCCAATTTGCTGACATTGGCGTAGGGTTGCTATATTATGTAGCAGTATCAGGGATTTCAACAATTGGTATTATAACTGGAGCATGGGCATCTAATAACAAGTATGCCTTACTAGGTGGAATGCGAGCTGTAGCTCAAGTAATTTCCTATGAAATTCCATTGGTAATGTCTGTGGTCGGGATCATTCTTTTAACGGGAAGTTTGAGTTTAAACAATATTGTTTTAGCACAAGAAGGAAATATGCTTAGTTGGTTTATTGTTATGCAACCAATTGGCTTCTGTGTGTTTTTTATATCAGCTTTTGCAGAATTAAATCGTACACCATTTGACTTACCAGAAGCAGAGTCTGAATTAGTAGCGGGATACCATGTTGAATATTCTGGATTTAGATGGGCATTTTTTATGCTTTCTGAGTACGTATATTTATTTGCAATGTCAGCTTTAATTACAATCTTATATTTAGGTGGCTGGTGGCCACCAATTGCAGCATTGAGTTTTATACCAGGGGCTGTTTGGTTCGCGGTAAAGTTTGCAGTAATAGTTTTTATTTTTGTATGGACACGATCAACCCTCCCTCGTGTAAAGGTTGATCAATTAATGGGATTTGCTTGGAAAGTGTTGCTTCCAATTGCTTTAGCAAATATTTTCTTCACAGCAATGCTTCAAACCATTTTTTCATAGTTCTATGCTCTAAAAGTAGTTGAGGAGTGTTTTATATGAGTGGAATTGCTAAAGGGTTTCAATACACCCTCAATCAATTAACAAAAGAAAAAGTAACATACGATTACCCTAGAAAACCAATCCCTTTACCGGATCGGTTTCGTGGAATTCAAAAATTTCACCCAGAAAAATGTATAGTGTGTAATCAATGTATGAGCATATGCCCAACTGGTTGTATTAACCTTACTGGTAAGAAACATCCTGATCCTACAAAGAGAGGGAAAATCATAGACACATATGATTTAAATTTTGAAACCTGCATTTTATGTGATTTATGTACAGAAGTTTGTCCAACTGGTGCGATTACAATGACTAATAATTTTGAACTAGCAGAATATAGTCGTGATGGTTTATTAAAAAATTTACAATGGCTTGATGAAAATGATGAAAATATACGGGAGGAGAGTATACTATGAGCGGTGAATACATCGTTTTTCTGTTCCTTTCCCTTGTTGCAGTATCGAGTGGAACACTTATGCTTATATCCAAAAAAGTCATGCATATGATGGTTGCTCTTATTTTTACATTTATTAGCATCTCAGGGATATACATTTTACTTTCAGCAGAATTTATAGCAGCAGTTCAAGTGATGGTCTATTCTGGTGCAGTTGCTATCATTATGATTTTTGGGATAATGCTAACAAACCACCATGATTCTTCAAGAAATAAAGCTCCATTAATTAGAAGGTTATTAGTTGGAATATCCATAATACTTTTTTCAATATCTATGTATGTTGGCATATCTCATTTAAAAATTTCATTAGCCGAAGTTGCTTTACATGAAAATAATACAGAAAAAATCGGGATTGCCCTTTTTTCTGATTACGTAATTCCTTTTGAAATTGCTTCCCTTGTATTGCTTGTTGCTTTAGTAGGGGCAATTGTCATTGCAAAGAATGATAACGTGGAAGGGGGCAATCAGTAATGGAGAATGTACCTTTACAGGCTTACCTGCTTCTTGCTCTTGCTCTGTTCTGCATAGGTATGTATGGTGCTTTAACAAAGAAAAATTCTGTTATTGTTTTGATATCTATTGAATTAATGTTAAATGCAGCGAATATAAATCTTGTTGCTTTCAGCAAATATGGGGTATTACCTTCTATAAATGGTCAGATATTTGCCCTTTTTTCAATTGTTATTGCTGCAGCTCAATCAGCTGTAGGAATTGCCATACTAATTGCAGCATACCGCAACAAAAATACGGTCAATATGAATCTGTTTAATAAATTAAAAAATTAACAATTTTTTAGTGTCTTATCTTGTTGGTATTGTTTTATAGCAATACGTACATGAAGGGGAAATGAATTTTATGATGGAATTTTCTTGGATTATCCCACTCTTTCCGCTTTTATCTTTTGTTTTAATACTTTTTTTTGGGAAAAAATTAAAGCATTTTAGCGCATATTTGGGTATAGGATTTGTTGGAATATCATTTGTTCTATCCATTTTTACTTTAATAGAGCGATTTTCAAATCCAACATATAAAAAAGAATTTATTTGGATAAAAATTGGAGAAAGTCATTTAAGTGCTGGGTATGAAGTGAACCAGTTAAATGCGCTAATGCTATTCATAGTCTCTTTAGTGAGTTTTCTTGTACATATCTACTCTAATGGATATATGAAAGGGGACAAAAGGTTTCCGATTTTTTATGGGTACCTAGGATTATTCACTGCAGCGATGTTGGCTTTAGTGATATCTCCTAACCTATTACAAATGTACGTTTTCTGGGAGTTAGTAGGGTTAGGATCATTTCTTCTAATTGGATTTTACAACACGAAGGAAAGTGCAAAAGAAGCTGCAAAAAAAGCCTTTATTATGACAAGAATTGGTGATACAGGTTTTTTAGTGGGGATTCTCCTTCTTTACTCAAAAGTTGGTACTTTTAATTTTAACGAGATTTTTTATGCTGTTCAGGCTGGTGTTCTATCTCCACGTGCATTAACGGTTGTAGGGTTGTTGATTTTTATTGGAGCAATGGGAAAATCAGGCCAATTTCCATTACACACATGGTTACCAGATGCTATGGAAGGACCAACACCTGTTTCGGCATTAATTCACGCAGCAACAATGGTTGCTGCTGGTGTTTATTTGGTGGCAACAATGTTTCCTCTTTTTGTTGCAAGTAAGACTATACTCCTAATAGTTTCTATTATAGGTGGGTTAACTGCAATTTTTGCAGCTTCAATAGGACTAGTACAAAAAGATCTTAAAAAAATTCTTGCCTATTCTACCATAAGTCAATTGGGATATATGATGTTGGCTCTTGGTTCTGCAGGATATGTAGCAGGAGTATTTCATCTTACAACACATGCTTTCTTTAAAGCGCTTCTTTTCTTGGCTGCTGGTAGTGTTATTCACGCTGTTCATACTCAAAATATAGATGAGATGGGTGGCCTTTGGAGAAAAATGAAATTTACCGCACCATTGTTCTTAATTGGGACATTAGCGTTGACGGGAATACCGTTATTGTCAGGTTTTTTTAGTAAAGATGAAATCTTGATATCTGTTTGGAATCATGGAAACCCCTTTCTTTTTATCATTGCGATCGTTACGGCATTCATGACATCATTCTATATGTTCAGAGTGTTTTTTATCGTATTTTTTGGGGACACTTCTGAGAATTCAAAGCGTGCTCATGAATCTTCCTTATGGATGATCATACCCATGTTTATTCTAGGAATTTTAGCTGTCGTTTCTGGATATATCAATACTTCATGGTTTGGAACCTATCTAGGTAACTGGATTTTAGACGGAAATGAATATATTAAGGGAACTCATGAAAGTGCTTCAACGTGGATTATGTCTTTAGGAGTCATAGTATCAGGTTTAGGAATTTACCTCGCTTGGGAAATCTATGTAAGAAAAAATCAAAAATTACTACGATTCGTTAATCCTGAAGGAACTACATATCGAATCTTATCAAATAGGTATTACATGGATGAAATTTATGGAGTAACTGTTGTTCCGATGACAAGATTTTTTAGCATATTCCTTTCTTTTATAGAAATTGTCTTTGTTAAAGGAATAATGAAATTGGTCGTTTACATTTTTAGTTTGTTTTCTACTATTTTTATAAAAATTCAAAATGGACAAGCGCAAACCTATGGGGCAATAGCTTTTCTTGGTTTAGCAATTGTCATCTTTCTACTTGTTTTAACAGGGGGGTATTTTAAATGGATACTATAATACTAAATACCCTAATATTTTCTCCTCTTCTTGGAATAGTTCTTTTGTTTTTATGGAAGACAAAAAATGAAATATCTATAAAATGGGTAGGAGTATTGTCTACAGTTCCAAGTTTAGTTTTATCTATATATCTGTTTTTTGCTACTAAATTTGGAGAAGATCTCTCTAGATTTTCAATTTCCTATAGGTGGTTTCGTTTTGGTAGAAATGATATAGAGGAACTAGAAAAATTCTTTGCGGTAAATTTTCAATTGAATGTGGATTCATTAGCTGTTGTCATGTTGTTACTTACTACTATTATTTCAACTATGGCTGCGTTTTCTATTTTCAAAATTAATAAGAACTTAAAAGGTTTTGTTTCTCTTTTTCTAGTGTTGGAAACAGGGATGCTGGGTGTTTTTGCGGCTGGAAATATGATTCTGTTTTTCTTATTCTTTGAAATGACATTGATATCCACTTTCTTTTTAACGGGAAAATGGGGTTATGAACAAAGGGAGAAAGCAGCTTATCGATTTCTAATCTATAACGGTGTGGGATCCGCACTCCTTCTTTTTGTAATCATGACTTTACAAGCAAGGTTTGGGACTACTGATATAAGTGTATTAACAAATAATCTTTCTAATATTGGCTTGGAATTAATATCGCCTATTTCTAGTGAATTGAGATATGTATTGTTAGGAGCAATCATTCTGGCTTTTGGAATAAAATTACCATCATTCCCTTTTCATTCCTGGGTGTTAAAAATGCATACACAGGCACCTACACCTGTTGTTATGTTACATGCAGGCATATTGCTAAAAATAGGTGCGTATGGATTAATTCGATTTGGGCTTGGAATGTTTCCAAATGAATTTAAAGATTTTGCACCAATTCTAGCATTCATTGGTGTCTTGAATCTGTTGTTTGGTGCTTTTGTAGCGTTTATTCAAACGGATTTTAGATTTATGATTGCGTATTCTTCTGTTTCACATATGGGATTTGTTTTGATGGGACTTGGAGCGCTAAACGAGTTAGGTCTAGAAGCAGTAATCTTCACAGTCATCTCGCATGGGTTAATTTCAGCATTTATGTTTTATTTAATTGGTATATTACTTGATCGTACAAAAACAACAGAACTTGTTGAAATAGGTGGTCTTAGCCAAAAGGCACCAGTGTTCTCAGGGTTCTTATTGTTTGGAACCATGGCATTACTTGGACTACCCGGTTTATCAGGTTTTGTAAGTGAGTTCACTAGCTTCTTGGCTCTATTTGAATCACAAAGGCTTTTAGCGGCGATTGGAACAATTGCAGGTATTCTTACAGCAGTTTTTGCTTTAAGTGCTACTTTAAAAATAACGTATGGTCCTATTAGAGTTCCGGATTCAAATGTAGTCATTGAGGATTTGAATTGGCTAGAAAAAATACCATTAACAGTTTTGACTGGTTTAATCGTAATTATGGGTCTCTTACCAAATTTAGTCGGTAGCGAAGTGCAAGTCGTGATTCATACTCTTATTAACAGGATTTGGGGGTGAGGATATGAATTTTCAGGAATTGACCTCTTATTATTGGGGAGCTATGCTGCCTGAAATAATTATAGTCGCTACGATCGCGTTTCTTGTGGTTGCAGATTTAATAATAGAAAAAAGAAAATATCGTGATAAGTTTGGGTATATAGCTGTACTTGGCATTCTTCTCTCAATTACATCTTTACTGATACTTTTACCTGACGATAACTATTCTATTTTAAACGATAGTTTCTATTTGGATGGATTATCAAAGGCATTTAAATTACTACTACTGCTTGGAACCTTATTGTCCTTGCTACTTGGAGTAGATTTAAAATTATCTAAAGGATTGGATCATGCACGTTCAGAATATTATTATCTCTTTTTGTTCGCACTTCTAGGTGGTATGTTTTTATCCTCTAGTAATGATTTAATTACACTTTTTGTATCAATAGAACTGTTATCTATTAGTTCATTCATACTTGTTGGTATACAGAATCATAGTCATAAATCTACTGAAGCAGCTTTAAAGTACGTTGTAAATGGTGGGATTTCTTCTGCTATAACACTATTCGGTTTTAGTTACTTATACGGATTAACGGGATCAACGAAGCTACAAGAAATGGCAAGTTTTTTAGCAGTTCCCCAGTCTACTTCGGTACAGTTAATGCTTGGAATTGCTTTTTTACTCATATTGGTGGGTTTATCATTTAAGATTGCTACTTTTCCATTCCAAATGTGGGCACCAGACGCATATGAAGGCGCCAGCACGCCTGTCACAGCCTTTCTAAGTGTTGTTTCGAAATCTGCGGGATTTATTTTATTAATTCGAGTTTTTTATACAGTTTTTGTATACGGAAAAACAGGTAATGTTACAGATGATAGTTATTTTGAGGTGAACCAATTATTTATTGCTTCGTTGGCTAGTATAACAATGTTGGTAGGGAACTTAGCTGCTATAAAACAGAAACATATTAAAAGGATGTTGGCATATTCAAGTATAGCTCATGCGGGTTATATACTGGCTGCTTTTTCAGCTAGTAATGCTGTGTTTTCATTTGATGCACTTTGGTTTTATTTACTAGCCTATTTGTTTATGTCAATTGGGATATTTGCTGTTATACAACACCTTTCAAATTCATCAGATGACGTTCAAACCACGGTATTTTCAGGATTGTATAAGAAATCTCCAGCCCTAGCAATTATTTCTACAATCTTTCTGTTTTCGTTGGCAGGTATACCAGGTACTGCAGGATTTATTGGAAAATTAAACATTTTTATGGTATTGCTAAATGAACAAGAGGGTTTATTCGTTCTAGCAGGGATCTTATTACTGGCAACAATTGTTTCATACGTTTACTATTTTGGGTTAATGATTCAAATATTTAATAGAAAAGTTATTGAAAATAAAGTTGAACGAATGTCAATTAATATTAAATTTGTGTTATTAATTTGCCTGATTGGCACTATTTTGTTGGGAATCTACCCAGCTGTTGCAACAGATTTTTTCCATAGTATTTTATATTAAGGGAATTGTTTTATATGTTTAGAAAGCGGTGGGAGCAAAAGTTTGATTTAGTCAGACCTGCTCCCAACTTTTTTAACTTAAATAAATACGAGGTGTACAAGCTATGCAAACCAGTGAAATAAATGCTGTAGTTCAAATTTTCATACATCTTTCGTTTATTGCTATTTCGTGGTGGGCCATTCAGGCAATTCATTTTGAGAAAATTTTACGAAAAAATAAAATTGTTCAAGTAAAGGCCTTGTACATATTATTGTCAATTGCGTTGGGTTCGTTAGTAAGTAATTTCTTTTTAAATTATTTACAAATGGGAATTAATTTATCTAGTCTTTTTTATAAAATGTACTAAAATACGGTTTGAATTAGGTATGAAATCCATTTCCAAGGAAACACTAAAATTGGGAGTGGATTTTTTATGAAAAGTAAATTTTTATTAACAATGGGGATTGTTTTTTTATTATTTCTTCAATATTCCTCTACGAATGCACAAACTTCAAATGATATAACAAGGCTTCAAAAGCTTATTAAACAAGTCACACCTAATATCCAAATAGAACATTGGTCTATTCAAATTCGAGAAAATTTCCAATCATCAGAGATTGAAATGAAGGACCAGATAACTAAGAAATATAAAGGAATTCAATGGTTAGAAAATGAAAAGTCAATAAAGGGTACCTTGAAACGATCATCAAATAATTTTTATATTGAATTTATTATTATCCCTATAAAAAAGGGAAATCAAAAAAGAACACTGGTAATAGGAAATTTTACTGGAGCAAATGAAAAATCTTTGAAAAATGAAATGTTACAATCTTCCATTGTTACCACTTTTTTTACAGGGAAAGCAAAATCTTTTTCTTGTTTGAAGGGTTCTATTGATGGTAATATGGGAAATGATTTGACATATATAGTTGATGATTTTATAAAAACATTTGATGCAGAAATTATTGAAAAAGTTTCTGAAAATGGTTTTACTTCAGTGTCTGCCAAGTCTTACTGTTTTTCTGGGGAATTGACAAATCAAATGAATGTGCAGTTAGCATTAAGAAGTTTATCAGACCGAACAATAGTAACAGTTGGCACACCCATCATTACTGAGGAATACTAATAAAACATAAACGTTTAATATGTGTTTTTGACAATGTAAATTAAGACTTATTATAAAACGCGGAGGGGACGCTCTTGGAAAAATTATTGGTCCGCGGTGGAAATAAATTAGTTGGAACAGTACAAATCGAAGGAGCTAAGAATGCAGTTTTGCCCATATTAGCGGCGACTTTATTAGCAACAGAAGGTTCGAGTGTACTTTCAAATGTTCCAGAATTATCTGATGTTTTTACTATTAATGAACTACTTAAAGCACTAAATGCTACTGTTGAGTTTAATAACAATACTGTAAGAGTAAATGCAGTTGAGAAGTTAGAAGTAGAAACACCTATCGAATATGTTCGAAAAATGAGGGCCTCTTTTTTTGTTATGGGTTCACTTTTAGCTCGAAATGGGCAAGCAAAGGTTGCTCTCCCTGGTGGTTGTGCGATTGGTTCAAGACCAGTTGAGTTGCATCTGAAAGGGTTTGAAGCTTTAGGGGCAACAATCAAGGTTGAAAACGGATTCGTGGATGCAATAGTCGAAGATTGCTTAAAAGGTGCGAATATTTACCTTGATTTCCCAAGTGTAGGTGCAACAGAAAACATCATGATGGCAGCCACACTTGCAGTTGGGACTACAGTTATTGAAAATGCAGCGCAAGAACCAGAAATTGTTGATTTAGCAAATTTCATCAATAAAATGGGTGGAAAGATTACTGGCGCTGGAACATCAAAAATCTGTATTGAAGGCGTTGACAAACTTGTGGGCGCAGAACATTCAGTCATATCAGACCGTATTGAAGCTGGAACATTTATGGTTGCAGCAGCTATTACACAAGGGAACGTTCTTATAAAGGGCGCTTTCAGAGAACAGTTATTTCCTGTTATAGCAAAAATGGAGGAAATGGGTATTACTGTAATTGAGGAAACAGAGGGTCTAAGAGTAATTGGAACGAAGCAATTGCTACCAACAGATATTAGAACATCTCCACATCCTGGATTTCCTACAGATATGCAATCTCAAATGATGGCGCTACTTCTACATGCAGATGGCACTAGCGTCATTACAGAAACTGTTTTTGAAAACCGCTTTATGCATGTTGAAGAATTTCAACGAATGAATGCAGATGTTCGAATAGAAGGACACTCTGTAATTATTCAAGGTTTAAAAAAATTACAAGGAACAGAAGTTTGTTCAACAGATTTAAGGTCTGCTGCAGCACTTGTTTTAGCTGGATTAATGGCTGAAGGAGAGACTACTGTAACGAAACTACTTCATTTAGATCGAGGATATGTAAATTTTCATGGTAAACTTGCTGCATTAGGTGCAGATATTGAACGGGTTCCTGAAATTCAACAAACAGAAGAGTCAATAGAAGTTGTTGCATAATCTTTTTCTTATGATTTTAGAATTTAATTATATGTTGAACTGCCGTAGGTAATTACGGCAGTTTTTTTTATTCTTGAATCCAAGTTAAATGATTAACAGTTGAAAAAATATTAGAGTATATTCAATTTAAATGATTAATTACTTTCAGTGACCAATAAGGGTTTGAATTATCTTTTAATCATAAATTGTAACTTTTGAACATATATTTCTAAAATGAGAGCCTTACAACTCTATTAAATGAGGTGAATGTAGATTGAAGAAGATTGTACCGTATGTACTCATTTCTTTAGCGATTTTTACTATAATTATTGTTCTCCCGGCAACATTAGTGTCTTTTTTTGATGATGGGAAAGCCATTGTCAAATCAGAAAAAGAGAAGAAAAAGATAAGTATAGATTATGAAAATCAGATTGTCGTTTCTGTTTTTAGAACTCAAAAAAATAGAGTAGAAGAAGTTCCGCTAGAAGAGTATGTTACAGGAGTGGTTGCAACTGAAATGCCGGCTAATTTTGAATTAGAAGCATTGAAAGCACAAGCGTTAACTGCAAGAACAAATATTATTCTTTCAAAGATCAACGGGCTTAATTCAAAAGACAGTGATGTTTCGGACACTACCAAAGATCAAGTCTATAAAAACAAGGAAGAATTAAAAACGGTTTGGGGTAAAGATTTTTCTTGGAAATACAAAAAGGTCAGTGATGCTGTGGAGGCAACAAAAGGCGAAATTCTTACATATAATGAAAAGCCAATTACAGCTTCTTTTTTTTCAACCAGCAATGGGCGAACAGAAAATTCTGAGGAATATTGGTCTACTGCAATGCCTTATTTGAGAAGTGTTGATAGCCCTTGGGATTTGAATTCACCTAAATATCAAAATCGAATTTCAGTTAGTGTCACAGATTTTGAGAAGAAATTAAATATCAAATTACCAAACTCTAAAAATGTTGGAACTATTAAAAAGAAAACTTCTGGTGGTCGAATTGCGGAGTTTATAATTTCTGGAAAGACTTTTACAGGAAGAGAGATTCGAGAGAAGTTAGGGCTCAAATCTACTGATTTTAGTATGTCACGTAATGGAGCTGAGATTGTTATAGATACGAAGGGTTATGGTCATGGTGTTGGCATGAGTCAATATGGTGCAAACGGATTAGCAAGTCAAGGAAAAAAGTATTTAGATATAATCAATCATTATTATCAAGGCGTTCAAATATCAAAACTAGACAGTATGGATGCGGTAGCTGTATTAATGAAATAAATAGATTCAAATTTTTCAGTATTATATGTATAGAACTCTTGCAAACTGTTCAGAATGTTTGCAGAGGTGATAGGAATGAGAGAGGAAAATCCTTCTCAATTAGTAAAGAGAAACTCAATTTTGAGAAAAAAATGGTTTTTACCAAGTATGTACTTAGCGTGTGTTGCTTTGGTAATGGTTGGCGCTTTTTGGTACCAAAGTGAACAAGATGGTCCAGATAAAACGAAAAATGCAAAAAATGCTGAAGTAAGCAATCATGAACCATCTGTAGAAGTGAATCAGTCTTTTGAAAACTTTGCATTACCATTAACTGATTCTGAAAATGTCGTAATCAAAAAGCAATTCTACGATATTAACGGAACTGAAGACCAACAAGAGGCTGCTTTGGTCCAGTATGGTGATACATACCAACCGAATACGGGTGTTGATTATGGTTTAAAGGATAATGCAACCTTTAATGTTCTTGCATCAATGTCTGGTACAGTTACAAGGGTTCAAACCGATCCGCTTTTAGGGAATGTAGTTGAAATTGAACATGACAAAGGACTTGTTACGCTTTACTCTTCATTATCAGATATCTCTGTTAAAGTAGGAGATAAAGTGAAACAAGGCGCAACCATTGCAAAGGCTGGTAAAAGTGAAATTAATGCTGATGCAAACGTACATCTACATTTTGAGATGAGAAAAGATGGTGTCGCTGTAAACCCGATAAGTTTTATTAAAAAACCTTTAAGCGCTTTAAAGGGCACGGATACGACAAACGCTACTCAATCAAGTGAAGAACAAGGAAAAGAAAAATCTAGTCAAGAAGATTTAGAGCCAGAAGAATAAAATAAAATTTAAAAAGCTCTCTTTTACTATACATTCAAAATGTTAGGCAAAATCTAACATCTTGAGGTGCATAGTATCTGGGGGCTTTTTAATTTTCTTTTTAATTAAAGTGCTTTTTGATAAGCTGTCTTGTTTTTCGCATATAAACCATTCTTAGGAAATACATTATAACAGGGATGAAAATTGATTATTATGTACTTAAAAAACGGAGTGTTTGAGGTGAGAATTGCAAAATATACTGCATCTGAAGCAGTTACTGTAGAATTTCTTTATAAATAAGTTGTCCAACCTTTAAAAATTAATCAAGCTCATTTCACACTTTTCTCATCCGAGATTAAGGGGGCGAGATGTGTGCACGATTATATTAAGGATCGAACAGTGAAAATTGGAACTTATCTGGTTAAAACGCAAAAAACAGTTCGTGTAATTGCAAAAGAATTTGGCGTTTCAAAATCAACAGTTCATAAAGATTTAGTCGAAAGACTTCCGTCTATTCACCCAGATCTTGCAAATGAAGTGAAAGATATTTTGGAATATCACAAAGCAGTTCGACATTTACGTGGTGGAGAGGCAACCAAAATAAAGTACCGAGGGGTAGGGGAAACAATACATTCATAAACATTTTATGAAATCAGCCATTTTTGGCTGATTTTTTTATCAATATAAGTAAGTAATACAAGTCAAACATTACTGAGAAAGGCTTAGATTTTGTGGTTTAAGGTATCAATCCACGACAATATGTGATAAAATTTTTTTGATGTCAAATTTAGTATACATAATAGTCGGAGGATATAGAAATGCTATCATTTTCGAAAGACATAGGTATTGATTTAGGTACTGCGAACGTACTTATTTATGTAAAAGGACAAGGAATTATTTTAAATGAACCTTCTGTAGTTGCTATAGATAAAACAACAAATAAAGTTTTAGCTGTTGGTGAAGAAGCAAGAAATATGATTGGGCGTACACCTGGAAATATCATGGCTATTCGTCCATTGAAAGATGGCGTTATTGCTGATTTTGATGTGACTGAAGAAATGCTCAAACATTTTATCAATAAGTTAAATGTAAAAGGGTTTTTCTCTAAACCACGTATCTTAATTTGTTGTCCAACAAATATCACAAGTGTTGAACAAAAAGCCATTCGTGAAGCTGCTCAAAAAGCAGGAAGTAAGGATGTATATCTTGAGGAAGAGCCGAAAGTTGCAGCCATTGGTGCTGGTATGGATATTTTCCAACCAAGCGGTAATATGGTACTTGATATTGGTGGCGGAACAACAGACATTGCCGTTCTTTCTATGGGCGATATTGTAACTTCTGCTTCGATAAAAATGGCTGGAGACAAATTTGATTCTGAAATTTTAAATTATATTAAAAGAAAATATAAATTGCTAATTGGTGAACGTACAGCCGAGGACATTAAAATCCAAGTGGCAACCGTTTATCCTGGCGCTAGAAACGAAACTATGGAGATTCGTGGTAGAGATTTAGTTTCTGGGTTACCTCGTTCGATTACAATTAACTCAGCTGAAATCGAAGAAGCTTTACGTGAAGCTGTTGCAGTTATTGTTCACGCATCAAAGAGTGTTCTTGAGCGTACTCCACCTGAACTTTCTGCGGATATTATAGATCGTGGTGCATTCCTGACTGGTGGAGGAGCCCTATTACACGGTATCGATAAAGTGTTGCAAGATGAATTGAAAATTCCAGTATTTATTGCTGAAAATCCAATGGATTGTGTTGCAATTGGAACAGGAATTATTCTTGAAAATCTCAAAAAGTAGAAGGTTATTCCTTTAGGGAGATTAAAAAATGGTAACAATTCAAGATAAGGAACTAAATCCAAAAGAAGAATCGAGATGGAGTCGAATTGTTTCAGATGGTTCTGAAGATAGAAAAGAATCAAGAGGAACTCGGAGAAATTATCAGCAGAATTCTAGACAGGAACTAAAAAATCAAAACAAGGAAAGAAAAAAAAGGAATACAGATGGTCAATTTTCAGTTCGACTTCGATTAATTCCTGTTTGGTTGCGCCTTGTAATTATTTCAGTTGTTTCTGTAGTAGCTGGTTTAATTGGTGCATACTTTGGATATGTGGTATTAGGAGATGGAAAAGCTTCAGAGGTTTTCTCTCCAAGCACGTGGCACCATATTTTTGATTTGGTTAACAAAGCAAAATAAGAATTATAGTTGAAGCCTTCGGGCTTCTTTTTTATTCAAAAATGATTAATAAGTACATTATCTTTATAAAATCGATCATTTTTGTATTAAAAATGGGTAAAAAATATGCATTATTTCCGCTCAAAATGAATTTATTAGAATTTTAAATTTTAAAACCTCATTGCTAATCTTTAGATATCTAAAAAAGAAATGAGGTGAGAACATGATTAATCAAGTCACTTTGGTAGGGCGCCTTACAAAAGATCCTGAAGTTAGGTATACGCCTGAAGGAAAAGCGGTGGCAAATGTTACTTTGGCGGTTTCGAGAAATTTCCGTGATCAATCTGGTGAGTATAAAACAGATTTTGTATATTGCATTTTATGGGGCAGGCAAGCAGAGAACACAGCTCTATATTGTAGTAAAGGTTCGATTGTAGGAATTACAGGAAGAATCTCAACTCGAAAATATGAAAATGCAGAACAGAAAATGGTGTATACAACAGAAATCATTGCAGAGAACGTCCAGTTCTTAGACAGAAAAAGAAAAGAAGAAGAAACAGCAGAGATAGTTCAAACAGAAGAATGTGAAATGTAGGTGTCACATGACAGCAAATAGCGCAACACAAACCAAGGAAGATATAACAACAAGCTTAATACGAATTGTTGGTCAGGTAAACCGTCGCGTGTCAGACCAAGAAAAACAAATGAAGTTGATTCGAGACACGTTGGAAATTTTGATTGAAGATATTCGTGATTTCGAAGAAAAATATCAAGTTACTCTCTCGAATTAAAAATTGTTGATAAAAATGCAACCTCTCAAATCCCCGTTTTATCTACATAACTTTTTTAACGTATAAATCCCCAGTAAAAAAACATCACTCCCTGATATTCTTTTACAGTAAAAATCTCCCCACTACATGTAGGGGAGATTTTCTCGTTTTTCTAGCATTAGAAGTTCTCTTAAATCTTCATTAGAGAGTTTTGAAATCCAATTATCGTTCATTAATAAATCATTTGTTAAGAGCTGCTTCCTATCTAGGATTTCATTTATTTTTTCTTCTAAAGTTCCAACAGTAATTAATTTGTGCACATGAACAAATTTTGATTGCCCAATACGATGAACTCTGTCGGTAGCTTGATTTTCTACTGCAGGATTCCACCAACGGTCAAAATGAATCACATGATTTGCTGCTGTTAAGTTCAGACCGGTTCCTCCCGTTTTAAGAGTGAGAATCAAAATAGCTGTTTTTTTATTTTGAAAATCCTCTATAGCCATTTCTCTGTTTTTCCTTGATACACTACCTCGTATAAATGGGATTTCATACCCATATTTACTCTCAAGTGTCGCTTTGATAATCTCTCCCATTTCTGCAAATTGGGTAAAAATAAGAACACTTTCCTCTTGTTCTCTGATTAAATCCACTAAATCACATAACTTATCTAGTTTGCTAGAATGATGTTTTGAGGTATTTGTTTTCTCATCCTTAAAAATAAGCGCTGGATGGTTACAAATCTGTTTTAACCTGGTTATCATTTGCAAAACAAGGCCAGCTCGCTCAATTCCATTCCTGCTTTCTATTTTTTCAAGTGTACGATTAACAATTTCCTCGTACATTCTTGTTTGCTCTATGGATAAAGGGACATATTCAAGTTGTTCCAGTTTGTCAGGTAAATTAAGAGCGACTTTTTCATCTTTTTTTGTGCGGCGCAGTAAAAATGGTTGAATAATTCTTTTAAGTAAAGCTAACTGATTGGGGTCTTTATCTTTTTCGATCTTATAGCAAAATTGCTTTTCGAAATTAAAAAGCGAACCTAAATATCCTTTGTTTGTAAAGTCAAAGATTGACCAAAGTTCATAAAGTCTATTTTCAATTGGGGTACCAGTCATTGCTATATGATGCCGTGCTTTTAGTTTTCGAGCAGTTCTAGATTGTTTTGTATTGGGATTTTTTATATTCTGAGCCTCATCCAAAGCGACTGTGTTCCAATCTATTGACAGGAATTCAAGTTCATCAGGAGACAACAAACTAAAATTTGTAAGTACAACATCGATACTCTGGTATTCCTCTATAAAGGCAGACTTTCGCGGCCGATTTACTCCATTATGAATTTTCACAATTAATGTAGGAGCAAATTTTTCAAGTTCTTTTTTCCAATTTCCTAATACAGATGTTGGACAAACTATTAAAGATGGACACTTCTGAGAGTTAGGTGTTTTTTCATTTAATGAAAGCAAATAGGCAATCAGTTGAACTGTCTTACCTAGTCCCATTTCATCTGCTAAACAACAACCAAAACCCTTTTCTCTTAAATGAAGCATCCAACTCATACCACTAACTTGATAAGGGCGTAATTCACCAATAAAACCCGTCGGGACAGGCAATTGTGGTGTATCGTTATTACTATTTTCGTGTATAGTTGAAAAAAACATATCAAGACTTTTATCAAGATCATAACTAATTTCAATGGAGTCTAATTCAAGAGATGTGTCTACAGTATCAATGTCTCTAGTAAGGTTTTCTTTTAAAATATCATGAGCATGGATTCCATTTTCTTTTGCTTTCTGTAACAAATTTTGTAGTCGCTTAATTGCCGCAATATCAAGTGAAACCCACTCGCCGTTTACTAAATAAAGAGAAGTTTTGTCATGAATAATTTTATTAAATTCATCCTCTGAAATCTCATGAGAGTTAATGGTTAGCTTCCAATCAAAATCAACAAAAGTGCTAATTCCCATTTGTGTTTGAAAACTCTTATTGCTTTTTATTTTTGCTCGCGCCTTAACTCGTGCCTTCGTAACGGACTCCCACCAAATAGGTAGCAATATAGGTGTTTCAAGCAATAAAAGCACTTCTGCAGCCTCGGTTAGAAATTTCCCAGCTAGTTTGGAATTAAATTTTTCAAAATGAAACCAAGGAAAGGAGAGTTTCCAACAGTCTATTTGTTCATCAATTATATGAAAGTAGGGGAACCATTCTGAAGGTATCTTTTCTTTATCAGACCAGAAATACTGTAATTCTGGCATTAGAATGTCCTGTAACAAAATGTCTAACTTCCATTCATCAGAAAGAGAATCAGAAGTTATATTTGGTTCCACAAGTCGCAAACCTAGATTAAATGGTATTGTATGATTTTGATCAAGTTCTTTATTAATTAATGGTGATTTTTCAATAAGTTTTTGGATGTTTATTTTTGAAACATTCTTCTCTAAAAGTAATTGAATTGCCCTTTTTATCTTTTGAATATATGTCATCTCGTTAAGCGCAGAATTATACCATGCAGTAGCGAAATTCCAAGCAGATTGGTTGTTAATTTTTTGCTCCCAAAATGATTCGTGAAATTCTTGATAAAATTCATCAGGCAGATTAAATAGGGTTTCTTTTTCAAATTTTAAAACATCTGGAACAATATTTGTATTTTGAATAGTGTCATTTAATGCATGTCCTAGCGAGAGACAGAGAGTAGATAAATCATCCCAGTGCCACTCTATTAAGCTGTTAAAAGGTTCGTTTGCAGTGATACGAATCCATTCACTCGGAGAAAATCGAATACCTTGTGTACCATCAAGTGTATCTTCTGTATATGAGTTTCCATAAAAACTTTGTGCATCCCATAAGAGAAAGTGATTTATCCATTCAAATGGAGGTATTATACTTTCAGTGTCATCACTCGCATATATAAAAAAATGATCATCGGAAATAATGCAGTGAATGGAAATGCTATTTACTTGATGAAACATATAGATTCCACCTTTTCAATTCATCTTGGAATGCGCGTAATCGACGATTTTTTTCTATTAAATGATTAAGAAATAAATTCCATTCACTCTCGCGATTGCAATTGTTATAGATTTCTCTTAGATGATGCAACAATCTTGATGCCTGTCTATAAGAGGCGCGATCCTTTTGTGAAATAAGTAAGTAAATTTCTCTGTGATAGAAAGGTATTGTTATCTCCGGATGAGTAATTTCGATGGTTTTTATATCGTCAAAATAAAACATTAAATTTCCTTGTTGAGAAATAAAAAGTAATTCTAACCATTTGGTATAACTCTTCTGATTAAAAAGAAAAGTTAGGTAATCCTTAGATGTTGAAGGTAAATAATCTTTATAAAATTTTTCTAGCAAGTCAAATCGATTTGATTCCTGAGTAATAATTCGGATTTGTTTGCTAATAATCCGGATTGATAGTTCATTAGAAGACAATGGTTTTAAGAAATCTGAATGCTCTTTTATAATCCAATCCGCAATTGGAAGCGCTCGAATGTACTCTTTTTTTGAAATAAATTCATCGAAGAGGACGGATATATTTTCAATATGTGTATTGTTAGTTGATTTTAAAGAGTTTATGGCATCTAAATCTTCTTTATTTGTAAAATATAAATGAACCAATGCCCAAGTATTGAATGTGCTCTTTGGATTTTCTTTTAAAATCTGAATCTCTTCTACTCTTTGTTTAACAGTTGAAAGGCGAGATGACCATAACAATCGAAAAACTTGCCATTTTGTAGATGAAAATGAAGGTTCTTTAAAAACCTCGCTTCTTGTTCCTAAAAGTAGGGATGCATGAAATTTATCTGCTTGAAAAAATATAGGGCTTTGACTGTATTGATGAATCATCATTTTAAACCGAGTAAAAATTTGTTGATCTAATTGCGTACTGATACCATTTTCAATGAAACTCCAAATATGTTTTAAAGCAGTGAAATAAGCGATAGTCTTATAAAGCATTGCCCACTCGTATTCGAGTGGTTCATGAACTTTAATATTTTCATCATAACTAGTTTGCAAACGTTGGAAATTATATTTGTTTATTGCATTTTCGTTAGGAAAAAGTTCTAATATTTTTTCCTTAAAAAAGAATGTCCATTTTTCATAACTCTGTTCTAATGGTTCTGTAAATTGATTGGAATAAGAACTTTTGGATATTTGACTATTTTTCCAATCATCTATCAAGGTTGACACACTAGAAAATTGACTAAAATAGTAAAAGAACAAAGCTAGTTTGTGTTCGCACAGCCCCTTGCTTTCACAGGAACATCTACTTTTATGAGGGTCATATATATTTAGAGAAGCATGATAAATCTTTACCTCAGCTACACTTCCATACAGGTTAGGGCTTTCAAATACAACATTATGTACCTGTTCTTGTCTAAAAAGCACAAGTGCTTTTTTTACGATTGTATTTTCTATAGGGGTTATTGGGTTTAGGTTTTTTGTTAGGTAAGTTAGAAAGATATGAAAATTTGCTTGCATAATACACCCTCATGCTTTATTTCTTAAACATTTATCATAACAAAAATTTCATAAATGTTATAATCCCATTAAAAATAAATAAAACATATTCAATTAAAAATGTCTGTGTTAGAATGAAAATGTTTCTGAATCTATAATGAATGGAAGTTTTTAAATGTATAACCATGCAATAATTGGTTTTATAGTAGCTTTTGTCGTAACAATTATTGCTACACCTTTTGTTATAAAACTTGCAATTTGCCTTAAAGTAACAGACTCGCCCAATGAACGTAAAATACATACAAAAGTTATGCCCCGTATGGGTGGCTTTGCAATATTTTTAGGAGTAGCAGCAGGCTTTTTTGCGAGTGGACTGTACAATGAAAAAGTGTTCTCAATTACAATAGGCGCACTATTAATGATAATTTTGGGATTATTAGATGATAAATTTGGATTAAGTGCAGGAGTTAAACTAACAGTCCAAATTTTGATAGCAATTCTAGTGGTAAGAAGCGGGCTCTATATTGAGACTTCTCAATTGGGTATTCCTTATTTGGGGGATGTTTCGGTTGAGGGCAGTATTTGGGGAAGCGTTATTACAGTCATTTGGATTGTGGGTATTACAAACGCAATTAATTTAATTGATGGTTTAGATGGATTATCAGCAGGTATATCTACCATTGGAATTGGTACAATCGCAGTTATGGCATACTCGTTAAATAAAATGTTGATTCTCAGTTTATGCCTTATCATCATGGGTGCGACTATTGCATTTCTGTTTTATAATTTTCACCCTGCAAAGATTTTTATGGGAGATACAGGCGCTCTCTTCTTGGGTTATTCTATCTCTGTTCTATCGTTAATGGGTGCTTACAAAAGTGTAACGTTATTTAGTGTTATTGTTCCGCTTATTATTTTAGGTGTCCCAATTTTTGATATGCTAGCAGCGATTTTAAGAAGAATTGCACATAAAAGACCAATTTCATCACCTGATAAAGGTCATTTGCATCACCGTTTAATTGATCTGGGTCTATCCCAAAGAACAACTGTATTGCTTATTTATGCGTTAGGTCTATTGTTCTCTTCCGCTGCGTTACTTTTATCAAAAGCAACACTGTATAACACACTCATTATTCTTGTTTTGTTATTAATAATCCTAGAAATTATTGCCGAGTTTTCAGGTATTGTTCATTCAGAATATAAACCGATCATTAAATTATTAAAAAAAATCTTTATAAAAAAAGATGCTAGAAAAAGTGAACAATAAATTTAAGATGTTCTAATAAAAAACCGTGAGTTTTAAACTCACGGTTTTACTTTTATCAATTGTTTTGTGTATCTGAACCATTAGAAGATCCGTTTTCAGGGTCTAAAGGATTAGGTATGGTTCCGTCTGTTCCACCAGTACCAGTACCAGTACCAGTACCAGTACCAGTACCAGTACCAGTACCAGTACCAGTACCAGTACCAGTACCAGTACCAGTACCAGTACCAGTACCACCAGTGCCAGTGCCAGTACCAGTACCCGTTCCAGTACCAGTACCAGTGCCAGTACCAGTACCAGTACCAGTGCCAGTACCAGTACCAGTTCCATTGCCACCTGTTCCACCAGTACTACCAGATGTACCAGTGTTTTGTGTCGACTTGCCTTTTAACAAATCTGCATCAAGATTCTTATAAGCACCTTCATCCTTAATTGGTAAACCAAGATGTTCTCGAAGAAGGGTAATTAGACGTATCCGTTCTTCATGTAAGATTACTTGGTAAGAACCACCATTTATAGTTTCGCTTGCAGCGTTTACTTGCATAGACTCTATATTATTAATCGCAGCAGAATAGGTTTTTCTTAATTTCCACATTTCTTCTAAAGTTAAATTTGTTTTTACGTTTTTTCCTACAGCCTTGAAGATAGATTGAAATTTCGTGAAGGAAGAAAAATTAGCAGTATCTTGAACTATTTGTTTTATAACAGTTCGTTGTCGTTCCTGTCGACCGTAATCTCCCCTTGGATCTGAGTAACGTATTCTTACATAAACTAATGCAAAATCACCTGTTAAGTGTTGTTTTCCTTTAGGGAAAACAATTTTATCAACCCAAATTTTGTATGGATTATCAACAGTTATACCACCTAAGGCGTCTACCATATCTGTAAAACCTTCAAAATTGATTTGTGCAAAGTAATCAATTGGAATATCCAATAAGTTCTCAACTGTTTTTATCGTTAAGTCCGCTCCACCAATGCTAAAAGCAGAATTGATTTTGGTATAGCCTTTACGGCCAGGTATTTCAACCCGTGTGTCCCGTGGTATGCTCAACATTTTGACTGTGTTTAACTTTGGGTTAATCGTGACGACAATCATTGTGTCGGATCGGCCTTTGTCACCTTTCCCTGAAGCTTCAACACCCATTAAAAGTATTGAAATCGGTTCAAGTTTTTCTAGATTTACTGCCTTTTCACGTTTGCTAGATTTCTTTTTATCGACATGAACTTTGTTCATCATATTTGAAAAGCTAAAATAGAAAAATAATGCGTAAGTCAGTATGCTCAGGAGAAGAACAGAAACGGTTGAAATGATTATGATTTTTTTTCTTCTTGTACCTTTTTCCTTTACTTTTGCAGTTCTTGAACCCATTTATATTCACCTAGATGTCATTTTTTTGTCGAGTAAACATTATAACATGATATAGATTAATTTTCCTTTAAACTTTAAGGAAGTTTTGAATTTGTTGTGTACAAAACTTTTAAAAATGATTATAAATGTTACTATAAAAATAAAGAAATTTTCATGAGGAGAACGATCATGTTAAAAACAAGAACGGACTTTGCCTCACAATCTGATTATAAAAAATATACTCGTTCATCTGAGTTTATGCATACGTATAAAGTCTACGGAAAAACAGCAGCAGAAATTCAACAAGATATGTGTTTTCCGTGCAATTGGATGCATTTTCTTGAGGCTGCTGTAAAGTTTGTGAACGATAATCCAGCTGCTCGGGAATATACAGCATTTGATATGTTTGAATTGGTTGATGAAATCATGGAGTATATGTTTAAGGGTTAAACGAATCTTTATTTATGTGAAAAAGAGAAGCTGCATTTTGTGAGCTTCTCTTTTGTTAAGTTTAAAGTTTTAATTTTTTCTGAAATTGTAGCAAATTAACTGTTCAAATAGAGCGAAATCAACTTCATTGTGTTGTATACGGAATCATAATGACTTCTTTCCATACCGTGGCTTGCTGAAACGCCAGGGCCAATTAAACCACCCTGAACATCATGGCCTGCTCGTAGAGAAGCACTTACATCAGAACCATAAAAAGGGTAAATATCAACAGCATATTTTAAATTGTTTTCTTTTGCTAATTGGATCAATTTGTTTGTAAGTTCATAATCGTATGGTCCTGATGAATCCTTTGCGCAAATGGAAACGTCATGTTCCGTACAACTTAAATCCTCCCCGATACAGCCCATGTCCACTGCCAATAATTCACTAATCCCTTCAGGTAGATGTGCCATTCCATGTCCGACTTCTTCGTAGGTAGAGATAAGGACTTTAACATTATGTTTCGGGATAATTTTGTTGTCTTTTAAATGCTTCAAAACACCAAAAATAGCCCCTATGGATAGTTTATCATCTAGAAATCGGGATTTTATAAAGTCAGTTTCTGTTATTTCAGTCTTTGTATCGATACAAATGAAATCCCCATTAGAAATCCCCAGTTTTTCAACTTCTTCTTTGCTTTGAACGACACAGTCCAAACGAACATGCATAGTTTCTTCATTTCGTGCAGCTGTGGAAGCCTCTTTATGAACATGAATTGCAGGACTGTTCGACAATATGGTTCCCGTATAAACTTTTCCATCACGTGTATAAACTTTACAATATTCAGAGTCTAATGTTGGTAATGTGGGACCTCCAATTTTTGTGATAGCTAATGTACCATTTGCCTTAATGGACCGTACCATGAGGCCTAATGTATCAACATGTGCACATAGTCCAATTATTTTATCTGACTTTCCATTGATTGATATAATGCCATTTCCCTTATTCGTTCTTTCAAAAGTATAGCCAAGTTCTTCTACAAATTTTTGGATTTTTATCATCACAGTATTTGTAAAGCCAGTAGGGCTGTCTGTTTGCAAAATTTCTTTCGTAAAGCTATACACGTATTGCTTATCAAAATCGATCATTTAATTTCCTCCATTTATAGTTTACAGCTAGAGTTATATATATTTTTCCTTATATGAATTTTACATAAAAAAAGAAATAATAGGTAGTTAAATATCTGTTTTTTGGGATAAGGTTTAAAATAAAAGAGTAACTCAAGATTAAATACATTTTACTGTTTCGAGTCGAGGACTTTCTTAAAAAAATTTTATAAAATTTCTCTCGAAAAATGTTGACTCTAACGTTGCGTGATAGTATAGGATGATAGTAGATGTTAGAAAACATCTGATTGGGGGCGATGATGTGTATAAAATCAAACAGGTTGCTGAGCTAGCTGGTGTGAGTGTCCGGACGCTTCACCACTATGATGATATTGGCTTATTAAAACCTGAGATTGCGCCAAATGGATACCGTTTATATAGTGAAGATGATTTTTTAAAATTACAGCAAATATTGTTTTTTAAAGAACTGGATTTTCCACTTGACGAAATTAAACAGATTTTAAACCATCCAGACTTTGACAGAGATAATACACTTCGTAAGCATAAACACTTATTAGAGGTCAAAAAGAATCGCCTTGAAAAAATTATAAAAACAGTGGATGATACACTCCATTCATTAAAAGGAGGAACTAAAATGTCAAAAGAAAAAATGTTTAATTCTTTTAGTATGAAAGAAATAGAAGAACATCAGAAGAAATATGAGAAGGAAGTTGAAGAAAGATGGGGCGGAACTGATGCGTATACTGAGTCTGTTCGAAAAACAAAAAGCTATACAGAAGCGGATTGGAAACGTATTCATGAGGAAGCTGCAGAAATTACTAAGAAATTTATTACTGCAATGGAGATTGGTCCAGATTCTGATTTAGCTATGGAAGCGTGCAAGTTGCATCGCCAACACATTACTGACAGCTATTACAAATGTACCTTAGAAATCTACCGCGGCCTTGGTGAAATGTATGTAGCTGATGAGCGTTTCACAAAGAATATTGATAAAGCAAAAGAAGGTCTTGCTTCATTTATGCGTGAAGCGATGATTGTTTATTGCGATAGAGCTGAAGGTAAATAAGAATTATAAAATACAAATAAGAAACGCAGTTTGATTCATTCAACTGCGTTTTTTGTTGATTCCTTTTATTTATTGCGCTGTTGGGAGTAATCCTAATGGCGTTTTTTTATGAAGGTAACGGTAAGGGATGTTTTTGATAGGTCAAAGAAAGAGTGATGTTGAGAGATCGTTTTGTACTAGGAGGATTTGGAATTATCCTTGTTAATTCAGATTGAAAAAGATATTAGTAACAGCTTCAACTGTATTTTATGTAAGAGGATATGCCCTCTTACATCAGTAAATTTTTACCTAACATAAAAAATTAAAAAGATGTTCGCTTATTTCAGAAGAATATTTGTGTTAAAATTCGTATAAAATAAGAATATATGTTCGTATGCGAGATGGAAGTTTAATTCGAAATAAAGGAGAAAAAGATGTTTGATTACAGTCATTTACCAACACAAGATATCCTATGCATCGATATGCGTTCGTTTTATGCAAGTTGCAGCTGTGTCATGCTTAATTTGGATCCGCTTAAAACCCATCTTGCTGTTGTAGGTAGTCTGAAACACCCAGGAAGTGTCATATTAGCAGCTACTCCGAGTTTAAAAAGGGAATTCGGGATTAAGACGGCATCACGTTTTTATGAAATTCCAGTAGATGATCGAATACACCTTGTAGAGCCAGCTATGTACACCTATCTCCGTATTTCGAGTGAAATTAGCAGGGTTTTCAATCGATATGCGCCTAAAAAGAATATCTATATTTATAGCGTAGATGAGGCTTTTATATGTTTAGACGGCACTAAAAAAATTTTTGGATCTGCGGAAGAAGTGGCTGAAAAAATAATAGATGAAATTTTACGTGAATTTGGGTTGGCGTGTTGTATCGGAATTGGGCCCAATATGCTTCTGTCAAAAATTGCTTTAGATGTTGATGCAAAAAAAACGACGGGAACAAAAGTAGCACGGTGGACTTACGAAGATGTTCCCCAAAAACTTTGGCCAATTTCTCCACTTCGTGAGATGTGGGGAATAGGTGGTCAAATGCAAAATCACCTAAACGGATTAGGAATATACAGTGTCGGGGATTTAGCCAACTATGATTTAAAAAAGCTAGAGAAAAAATTTGGTGTTATGGGCAAGCAACTCTATTATCACGCCTGGGGTATTGATTTTTCTGAGATTGGCGGTACGGTACAACCGCGGAGTCATAGTATTGGAAATGGTCAGATGCTTATGCGTGATTTTTATAAAATAGATGAAATTAAGGTTGCCATTTTGGAGATGTGCGAAGAGGTTGCGAGAAGAGCGCGTAAACGAGGAGTAGCAGGCAGGACAATTAGTTTAGGTCTTCATTACAGTAAAAAATCGACTCATAAAGGATTTTATCGTTCCAAAACAATTGAACGTCTAACTTGTGTAACACTTGATATCTATGAGGTGTGTCTTGAGTTATTTAAGGAATTCCATGTGGAAGGCATGGCGGTACGCAAAATTCAAATAAGACTTGGAAATTGTGAGACGGATACGGGAGTGTATCAGCTCGATTTGTTTAATGAAAAAAGATACAAACACCGAGATATTGGATTTGTAATGGATAGTATTCGAGAAAGATATGGAAAAAATGCTTTACTACGTGCAGTTTCCGCAACAGAAAATGCGACGGCTAAACGAAGAAATGCATTAATCGGTGGGCATAGAGCTTAAACTATGCAGAATTAAGTGAGTGTAGATAGTCAGGGGGTAAGAGAATGGGAGATAGAGGTTTAATGAAATGGGCAGCATTCATGATGCCGGAGCATAATACGATGTTAAAAAACTGGAAAAGGGAAGATGATTACGAAGACCGCATTCTACTGTCAGATGAACAATTGGAAGAGTTAAGTAATAGTTTGAACGAGGCGATTTCTTGTGGCAAACAAGTATGGTTGAAACATTATGTAGAGAAGTTTAAATTTTATCAAAAAGTACATTGTCAAATTATTTGTTGTGATCCAATTTATCAAACAATACAAATTAATGTGCTGGATAATGGAGTTACGCAGATAGTCTCGTTAAAGGATATTATGCATATAGAGCTCATCTAATAGTTTGTTTAAATTTCAAACTTTAAAAGAAAGGAGAATGGGGTGCTTTGATTAACTTAACATCTGAAGAAAGGGATCAATTAGAACAGGGTATTTATTTACCGATGATTTTAAGTTTGTTAGAGAGAAATAAAAAACTAGCAGAATTCCACTTTAAAATTAGTGAACCGTTTGTAGCCTTTTTTGATTCCATTTCGAAGGACGTTCAAGCGAAACTTCATGAAGTGCATAGATATATGAAGAGACATAGAATGAAAGTATCCGAAGTAGAGCGTGATGATTTATTTACTATCTATTCCTTTCAAGTACGAGGTTATGAAGAAAGGCATAGTTATTTCAATTTTCACATGAGAAATGAAGTTCAAAGACAACTTACCATGTTTTTATTAGAAAAAGAACAATCAAATGAGAATGAAAATAAATAATCAAACATCATCCTTTTATGAAATTTAAGTTTTCTTGTAATATAATGTAGGAAACTAGTTACAACATGGGAGAAGAATGATGAAATCAATAAATGAATTGTTAGAAAAATCAATTGAAAAGAAAGGTGCCGTGATAGCTGTTGCGGTTGCACAAGACGGTCATGTGCTTGAAGCTGTTAATGAAGCATATCAACTTGGAATTGCAGATTTCAAATTAGTTGGCGATAAACGCGAAATGGAACATATAGCAAAAAGTTTAGAAATAGATTTAACGCCATTTGAAATTTTTGATATCCCAGAGGCTATAGAAGCAACATATAAAGCGGTTGAGCTTGTTTCAAATAACAGAGCATCAGCACTTATGAAAGGACTTGTTGACACATCAATTGTTATGAAGGCCGCTCTTGATAAACAAATAGGGTTACGAACAGATAAAAAACTGAGTCATATAGCTGTTTTTGAAGTCCCTATGTATCATAAATTAGTGTACGTAACGGATTCTGCTATTAACATTGCACCGGATTTAAATACAAAAAAAGAAATTATTCAAAATGCTGTTGATGCCGTTCGTAAAACGGGCATCCATCAACCGAAAGTAGCTTTATTAGCTGCTAAAGAAAAAGTAGATGAAAAAATGCCAGTAACATTAGAATATGAGAAACTAGTTGAAATGAGTAATAATGGAGAGATCGAAAATTCGATTATTGCAGGGCCGTTACCACTTGATGTTGCCGTATCGAAAGATGCTGCAGAAACAAAAAAAGTAGAAAATCCAGTTTGTGGAGATGCAGATATCTTATTTTGTCCAAATATTGAATCAGGAAATATATTGTATAAATCACTTGCTTTTTTAGCCGATGCCAAAAATGGGGGGATTGTCTTGGGGGCAAAGGCACCCATTATTATGACCTCTAGAGCAGATAGCAGTGAGAGTAAATTGATTGCAATTGCACTTGGAACGATTTTTAACTAATAAAACAGAAAATTTAAAAAGAACAGATTTTGTTCTGAAAAATTTTTTTAAATAGTCTATTTCAACGAAACAAAGTAAAAGATAGGAAAAGTCGAACAAATTCAAAATGATGATTCTGTCTGAGTGCACCATTATCAAATGAAATTAGATAAGGAAGTTTAATTCATTACAATCAACTATCCCTTGGATTTGGGATGTACATAAAATAAATAAATATAAAAGGAGTAGTTAATGTAAACTGCACCGAATTTGTTAGACAAAAAATCTAACTTAGGTGTGTGTCACAAATGCTACTCTTTTCTAATCTAATAATAAACAAAAGAAAATATAGTGTATGTCATGAACTTTTCATAAAAAATTAAGAAAAATAATTTAAAAAAATGATAAAATGAAAAACTAGGAATAAAATAGAGGGTGTGTGTCTCTTTTATTGGTAAAATTTATCAATAAAAATGCACTTTGCTTTGCTCATACAAAGAAGAAGACTATAATTTAAAATGTTCTAGACAATAGTTAAAATGAAGAACATTAAAAAGGAAGCTCTAAAAAATGCTTACATTTATTAAAACTTTAAAAAATCCTAAACAGGTTTTTAAAAATCATTACTCACTTTTTTCATTAGCGGTTATATTATTTTGGTTTAAATCCTACTTTGCATATCAAACAGAATTTAAACTTGGGGTAGAGGGTTGGTTTCAACAATTTATTCTTTTAATTAATCCCATTAGTTCTGCGATATTATTTTTTGGCCTTTCATTCCTTTTTAAAGGAAAAGGACAATCAAGAATGTTGATATTTATAAATTTTGCCCTATCGTTTTGGTTATATGCCAACATTGTATATTATCGTTTTTACAATGATTTTTTGACATTGCCATCTCTTCTTTCGGCACAAGATAACGCAGGTCAACTTTCAGGCAGTGTAATGGCTTTATTAAAATGGTATGACATAACCTATTTCGCAGACTTTTTAATATTGTTTTATTTTGTTCGAAAAAAGAAAGCGCCTACAATTGAAAAAGATAATATTGTATATCTTAAAAGATACTTGTTTACAGCTATATGCGTATTTCTAATTAATCTTGGTTTAGCGGAAATGGATCGCCCACAACTTTTATCCCGTTCATTTGATCGTAACTATTTGGTTAAATATCTAGGTACTTATAATTTTACAATTTATGATATTATTCAAAACACCAAATCTATGGCTCAAAACGCATTAGCAAATTCTGAAGATGTAGTTGCTGTTGAAAACTATGTGAAAGCAAATTACGCGGAACCAGATCCAAATTACTTTGGAAAAGCTAAGGGAAGAAATCTTATTTTAATATCATTGGAATCTCTACAAAACTTTGTAATCGATTACAAGGTGAATGATATGGAAGTATCACCATTTTTGAATTCATTGTCCAAAGATTCGAATACATTTTATTTCGATAACTTTTTCCATCAGACAGGACAAGGAAAGACATCAGATGCTGAGTTCATGAATGATACTTCTTTATTCCCTATGTCTCAAGGTGCTGTATATGTTAATAAAGCTCAAAATGTACAACAAGCATTACCTGCAATTTTAAATCAAGTGGGTTACAATTCAAATGTTTTCCACGGGAACTATAAAACATTTTGGAATCGAAATGAAATGTACCGTTCAATGGGATACAATAATTTCTTCGATGCTGAATATTACAATATGACCGAAGAGAATACAAAAAACTATGGTCTAAAAGATGTTCCGTTTTTTGATGAATCAGTTACAATAATGAAAAAATTGCCACAACCATTTTTTGCAAAAATGATTACTTTATCAAATCATTTCCCATTTGGAATGGATGAGGGTGATACGGATTTTCCGGTTCCGGAACTTACTGATGATAGTGTTGTAAACCAATACTTCCAATCTGTACATTATTTAGATGATGCGTTAAAACAATTTTTTGATAATCTGAAGGCTAATGGACTTTACGATAACTCAATAATTGTTATGTATGGAGATCACTACGGTATCTCATCAAATCATGATGAGGCAATGGCGAAAGTTATAGGAAAAGAAGAAGGTGAGGAAATGACACCTTTTGATGAAATTCAACTTCAACGTACAGTATTTATGATACACGCACCAGGTATTAAAGCTGGTGTAAATCATAATTACGCTGGTGAAGTTGATATTCGTCCGACAATTCTTCATTTGCTTGGCATAGACACAAAGAATTATTTAGAAATGGGTTCAGATATGCTTTCGCCTGAACACAACCAAATTGTTCCTTTTAGAAACGGTGATTTTGTATCACCACAATATACTTTTGTAGGAGAAAAGTTTTACGATAATCTTACTGGAGAAAAGTTACCAGAAAACCCAGAAGGTGGGGAAGTGATGATTGAGTCTGTAAAAGAAAGGCTCAATATGTCAGATGAAATTATAGAAAAGAATTTATTGCGTTTTTACACGCCAGCTGGTTTTCTTCCTGTAGATAGACAAAAATATAATTATTTAAAGCCTACTGAAGAAAAATTGAAGTTTTATAAAACTAAATAAAATCAAATTTTTAGCGACCTTTTTGGTCGCTTTTTTCATATTTTATTATTACCAAAAAAATTCTATATCTTTACTAACAATTCCTTAGAATAGTCATTGACATTGTAAAAACAACTTGTTATAGTATAGAAAGTTTTGTAGTAAGTAACAATAAGTAATGTATTTGTAAACATTAGCATATAAAAAAGTGTTGAATTTTTTTGTTTAAATTCAGCTTTATTTTTTGAATTAAAGTTTACTGTTACTTAACTTAATTCTTATATTAGTGATATTGGTGGTGTCTATGATGGCGAATAATGTTTTGATTAAAAATCGTTTTGAAGATTTAGTAATTAAGAATATAAAAGATAGGCAAGATGCAACGCCATTGTATGATGCGATGAAAAAACATATATCCAATAATGTCACAGCTTTTGATGTTCCAGGACATAAGAGAAGCGAAAACATTGAACTTTTAGAAGAATTCGCAGGAAGAGAGCTCCTAAAGTTTGATGTGAACTCTATGCCCAATCTGGACAACTTAAATTACCCTAAAGGTGTGATAGCAGAAGCGCAGGACTTAATGGCCGAGGCATTTGGAGCTGATCATGCTTTTTTTATCGTTGGTGGCACAACTCAGGCTATACACGCTATGATTTTTTCAGCATGTGGCCCAGGGGAAAAACTACTTTTACCAAGAAATGTTCATAAAAGTGCAGTTAATGCCATGATTATGGCAGGTGTAACTCCTGTATATATGCATGCTGGTGTTGATGATGAATTACAGTTTGTAACAGGGGTTTCATTTGAAACAGCAAAACAGGCAATCGATGAAAATCCGGATGCAAAAGCTATCCTTTTGATCAATCCTACGTATTATGGTGCCTGCTCACCTTTGAAAGAAATAACAGATTATGCTCATTCTAAAGATATGGTTGTTTTAGTAGATGAGGCACATGGAGCACATCTTCATTTCCATGATAAATTGCCTTTAAGTGCAATGACATGTGGAGCAGATATTTCTGCTACAAGTATTCATAAAACGGGTGGTTCTCTAACTCAGTCGTCAGCATTACTTTTAAAAAATAACCGTATTTCCAAATACTCTGTGCAAAAAGCACTTAATTTATTGCAAACTACAAGCGCTTCTTATTTGTTAATGACAAGTTTAGATATAGCAAGAAGAAATTTAGCCCTAAACGGAAAAAAACAATTGGATGAGATCATTCAATTAGTAAGCAATGCCCGTGCTTCAATTAATCTGATTCCAGGTCTTTATGCTTATGGTTTGGAAAAAGTAGGCACGAACGATATCTATTCCTTAGATGAAACAAAGTTGGGTGTTCAGGTATCGGGTTTAGGAATTACGGGATTTGAAGTGTATGAAATTCTTCGTACTGAATATAACATTCAGCTAGAACTAGCTGACACACATAACATACTTGCTATTATCAGCTTTGGTGATAAAAAAGAAAATTTAGCTCACTTAGTTGATGCTCTACGTGATTTATCTCAGAAAATAGGAGAGAATAGAGTACTAAATAAGTTTAATGTTCCAAACATTGATCCGGTAATTAAAATAGCACCTCGTGAAGCGTTTTTTGCAGATAAGGAGACTGTTTTACTTGAGGAAGCTATTGGAAGAATTTCAGCGGAATCAGTTATGGTGTACCCGCCGGGCATACCAATTTTGTCGCCGGGGGAATTAATCACTACTGAGATAGTAGGTTATATTGAATTTCTTAAAACTCAGAAATCACAATTAACAGATATGTCAGATAAAACTGTAAAAACAATTCAAGTAATTCAGGAGTTTGAAAAATAGATAAAATTCTGTTCGAGCCTAAATTACACTTTGGTGCATTTTATGTTTTAAATTATGTTAAGGAGTTACTAAGTGATGCTGAGTAAACCAGAGATTGGTTATAATGAATGTGAATATGATGTTGCAGATTTAATTGTGTTTGGGTTGCCTTTCGATAGCACTACTTCTTTCCGACCCGGAACACGTTTTGCTTCAGCCGCAATACGTAATGAGTTTATTGGAATAGAAAGTTATAGTCCTCTCTTAGATGAAGATTTAGAGGAAAAAATGATTCATGATCTTGGAGACGTAGAATTACCTTTTGGTCAAATTGAAAGTTCGCTGACAAGCATTCGTAATTGTGCAGCAAAAGTTTACTCCGATCAAAAGATTCCATTTGCAATCGGAGGGGAACATCTCGTTTCTCTACCTCTAATTGAGGCAGCTTTTGAAAGATATCCTAATCTAGTGGTCGTTCATTTAGATGCACACACTGATCTACGAGAAGATTATCTAGGAAATCCCTTTTCACATGCTTCAGTGATGAAACGTTGTCATGACTTTTTAGGGGATGGAAGAATATTTCAATTCGGAATTAGATCCGGAACAAAAGAAGAATTTCAATTTGCTAAAGACGGACATACTCATCTGCAAAAATTTAATCTAAGTGGTCTTTCTGAAATATTTAATTCATTTGAAAATACACCTGTATATGTAACGGTGGATCTTGATGTACTTGACCCATCGATTTTCCCAGGTACAGGAACACCTGAGGCTGGTGGAATTACCTATAAAGAATTGGAACACCTTTTTATTGCGATGCAAGGTATAAATGTAATTGGTGCTGATATCGTAGAACTTTCACCTCATTATGATCACAGCGGGGTATCAACAGCAGTTGCTTGTAAAGTTCTTCGCGAAATGATGCTTGCAATTCTAACTAATAAATAACTATAAAAAATCCCGTTTTGATATTTCAAAACGGGATTTTATCCATATAATAATTAATTTCTAAAAAGAAGGGGGAGAAGAAACCCAAAGAACTTTCGCTTCCTGCTTTCCGAAATTTGAAATGTAATGATTCACATTAGAATTAAAAGAGAATGTATCTCCTTTACGGGCTTTGAATTTTTTGTTACCTAAATGGATTGTAATAGTACCTTGGAGAACATACCCAAACTCTTCACCAAAATGAGCTGTCTCTTCTTTGTATCTCCCACCTTGTTGTAGTGTTAGCATAATAGGTTCCATTGAATTTTTTTGTGCGTTTGGTACTACCCATTCCAAACTAAAACCAAGTTCCTCGTCTTCTGTTTCGTAGAAATCATTTTTCGTGAAAACAACACGCTCATCTTGGAAATCATCATTAAAAAATTCTTTTAAACTAGTACCTAGGCATTCCAAGATATCATCAAGTGTAGAGAGAGAAGGGGAAGTTAAATCTCGTTCAAGTTGAGAAATAAAACCCTTAGATAATTCGGCTCTAATTGCCAACTCATCTTGAGTTAAATTTTTTTCTTGTCTAAGTCGTTTGATTTTTTGACCAATATTCATAAAAAATTCTCCATTAAAAAATCCTAAGTATTGTACTATTATACCTTATTGACAATTCCTTTCAACTATTGGATAAAAAGCAATTGATTTTAGGTGTATCATACTTTTTCAAAACTGCTAAATCCTTTACAGTACACTTTATGTAGTTTTTAATAGTTATAAATAAGAATTTGAAATGAGTGATGCCATGTGGAAGATATCTTTAAACAGCAATTAGCAATTACAATAGCGAATGATATGAATAACAATGAAAAAAAAGAAGCTAATGTAATTATTCATTCTTCAGAGCCTATAACAATAGATCGAATAAAGAAAGATTTAATAAAGCTAGGCCTAAAAAAAGGAGATATGATACTAGTCCATACTAAATTATCCTCTATTGGCTGGGTCAATGGAGGTCCAATAGCGGTTATTCAAGCACTTCAGGGGGTTGTCGGAGGAGAAGGAACAATTATAATGCCCACTCAGTCAGGTGGTTTATCAGACCCGTCCAATTGGTGCCGTCCACCAGTGCCAGAATCCTGGTGGAAAACGATTCGAGAAACTATGCCAGGATATGATCCGAGATATACACCGACAAGGGGTGTTGGTATCGTTCCTGAAATTTTTAGAACTTGCCCAAATGTTATTCGAAGTTCTCACCCACAGGTTTCATTTGCTGCGTGGGGAAAACAAGCGGAGAAACTTATGGCTAATCATGAACTTGAAAACGGTCTAGGTGAATCATCACCCTTAGCAAAATTATACAGTTCCGAAGCGAAGGTGCTATTTATTGGAACAAGCTATGAAACTCATACATCATTCCATTTAGCAGAATATCGATCAAAATGCCGTAAACAAGTAAGATTAGGGACTTCCATTATACATAATGGAAAAAACAAATGGGTATGGTATAAGGACATTGAATTCGATGATGAAATTTTTGGAAAAATCGGAGAAATATTCGAGCAGAATCATCCAGTTGTAAATGGGAAAATCGGAAATGCTGATTCAAAGTTATTTAATATGGCTGAAAGTGTTGATAGTGCAACTAACTATCTAAAAAACTACGTTTAATCTTTGTAAAAAGAAGTGTTTTTCAATTTTGAGTAATGAAGTATAGAACTACATAACTTCTTCAAATTTTTTTGTAATAATGACCTTAGAATAAATATACTAACAAAAGGTTTGGTATCTTATTTTAGGTAGTGCTAGGCTAAAGACAACTTGTTTTGTATTTTTATTTACAATATACTAACAATACCTGTTATAAAGAAAGTTAGTTTCGGTTGAGCCAAAAGTTTAACACACCTACATTGATGCCAGTTTAAGACATCTAATTTAAATTTAAAGAGGGGACAAAAAAATGCAAACAGTACTAAAAATAGAAGGTATGTCATGCGGACATTGTGAAAAACATGTGAAAAATGCTCTAGAAGAAATTTCCGGAGTGCAATCAGCATTAGCAAGTCATGTAGAAAAGCAAGTAGTTATAGAACATGACAATGATGTAAATATGGACGAAATCAAAGCGGCCATCGTTGAAGTTGGATACGAGGTTGTTTAATAAAACAAATGAAAATCTCTGCTAAAGCAGGGATTTTTTTATTTTAGAAAATAATAGAAATTTCATCTTTTTGAATAATAATGAGTTCACGTTTTGGTATAATGAAATGATATAAATGAACAAATATATATCATTTCAAAATTAAAGTGTGCTAAAAAAGTTATGTAGCAATAATGTTATGTTATACAAGGAGAATTTCAAGTGAAAATTGGGAAAAGGGATTACATTTACATACATTTAAATGAAGAAGATCATTTTGTGGCTTCTATAGGTTGGAAAATGCAAAGTTTTATGAAATCAATTCCTTATTCGTTAGCAAATTTGCTTCTTTTAAATCATCACTTTGATGATGTAGAAGAATTTGATCCTAGAACAAAGATGAATTTTATAAATCAGGAAAGTGTAAATAAGTTTATACAAATGGCTTCGAAAGAAAATGGTTTGTTTAGTTGGTTGGACTTTGAGGATCGAGAAGATCTTGGAGAACTAAGCAAAACAGAAATCGCAGAAATACTCTATTTATCACATATGTTAGATCATATTAATGCGCCATTCTTTTCAAAGTTAAACAATAAATTTGTGTATCTGACAGATGAAAGCAGTTCATATTCAAAGGTTTACTATCGTAAATGGCAATATTTCATTGATACAATTGGACAGTTTATTTCTAAAAGTCTAGATGATTTAAGACTTGAAAAGAACTTTTTAGGATTTTCAAAAAGTTCAACATTTGATAGAGTTCCTGCTTCCGTTTTAAGTGAATTGATTCCATTATTTAAAGAAGGAGTTGTCTTTTCACTCTCTGAAGTTGATCATACAAAAGCAGGGTATGCAATTTCAATTTGGGTGGTTGGAGATTTTCATCATGAGGATGACTTGTTTGAAGCATCAAGAAAAATTGTTAAGAAAAAGGCAGACGCAGTTTTGACCTTATCAAAGAAAATGAAGACTTGGAATCTTAACTTTTCTTAAAAGTTAGAAGTTTTTATTTAAAAAGTTTTGAATAAAATTTAATAACAAATAAAGTTAAAGATGATAAAATACAATGTACATTTTCTGAGTATATATCGGGGGTTAAAATATGAAAACAAAAGTGGCTTTACTATATGGTGGCAAGTCAGCTGAACATGAGGTTTCGCTTTTGACAGCTAAGGCTGTAATTGGAGCATTAGATACATGTAAATTTGATATCCATCCAATTTATATAAATAAAAATGGTAAATGGATATCTGGACCGCAATTAGAAACAAAAGTAGAGGATGTTGGGCAATTAGTTTTCGATACTAAAGAAGAAGGCTCTGCATTAAATGCATTGTCACTTCCAGAAGAAAACAAAAAAGGCTTTGACGTAGTTTTTCCACTTTTGCACGGACCAAATGGTGAGGACGGCACAGTTCAAGGGCTTTTGGAATTACTTAACTTACCGTATGTGGGAAATGGTATTCTTGCATCATCTGCCGGTATGGATAAAGTTGTTATGAAGAATATTTTTGCGCACGCAGGACTTCCTCAAGTAAAATATGTTCATTACCTTCGTTCAGAATGGAAGGTAGATCCGGCAAAGTGTTACAAAGAAATTGAATCTAAATTAGGGTTTCCCTGTTTTGTAAAACCAGCAAATCTTGGTTCGAGTGTTGGAATAAGTAAATGTGCCACCATGGGGGAACTTGAAGAGGCATTTAAAGAGGCATTTGAATTCGATCGAAAGATTATTATCGAGGAAGGGGTAATTGGCCGAGAGATTGAAATTGCTGTATTAGGAAATGATGATCCGAAGTGCTCCGTTCCAGGAGAATTAATTCTTCAAAAAGATTTTTATGACTATCAGGCTAAATACGTTGATGGGAACACTGGATTAGTTATCCCAGCAAATGTAACCGAGGCTCAATTTAAAGACCTCGTCGAAATGGCAATTAAGGCTTTTAAATCTCTAGATTGTTCTGGCTTAGTACGCGCGGACTTCTTTTTGACTCAAGATGGGAAAGTTTTAATAAATGAGGTAAATACAATGCCTGGATTCACACCGTTTAGTATGTATCCATTGTTGTGGCAAGAATCAGGTCTTTCCTATTCTGAATTAATTTAATGAAAAACAGTTGATAAAGTTTACATTTTAGGGGTTATCTAAATGATTAAGAAAAAGCTGAGTGAAATCGCAGCAATGGTCTCTGGGGAGATAAATGAGAAATATGAGGATGTTGTAGTGCAAGGTGTAACAACAGATTCGCGCAATGCTTCTCTTAACAATTTATTTGTCCCCTTGAAAGATGTTCGTAATGGTCATGAATTTGTAGAAGACGCATTTCAAAATGGAGTTGCAGCATCTTTTTGGGAAAACGGCTATCCTAACCCGCCCCAAAACAGACCGCTTATTTTTGTTGAGGATGCTCTTGAGGCTTTGCAAATTTTAGCAGAAAAATATCTAGAGACAATGTCAGCTGTGGTTATTGCTATAACTGGTAGTAACGGAAAAACATCAACAAAAGATATGACTGCTGCAGTTTTAAGTCAGACATTTTCAGTTCATAAAACAGTTGGGAATTTTAATAATCATATTGGTCTTCCTTTAACAATTTTGTCTGCTCCACATGATATTGAAGTGCTTATACTTGAAATGGGTATGAGTGCTAAGGGCGAAATATCATTCTTATCAAATCTTGCAAAACCACATATTGCGATTATCACAAACATCGGTGAATCACATATGCTCAACCTTGGTTCGCGAGAAGGAATTGCAGACGCGAAATGTGAAATTATTGAAGGTCTAAATGATGAGGGTGTTCTTTTCTATAATGGTGATGAAATCTTACTACAAGATCGTTTATCCTCGTTAGCAAGAAAACAGTCTTTTGGATTTGATGATTCTAATGACTTTTACCCGATTCAAGTTACTACAAGTCTTGAAAAAACAACTTTTACTATATTTAATCAGGAGTTTGTACTCCCAATACCAGGTGAGCATAACGTTGTAAATGCAATAGCTGCAATTGCTATAGGCTGTGAGTTTAATATGTCATGGCAAGAAATTGCAGAGGGCATTAATAATGTTGAACTAACAGGAATGCGTTTAGAAGTAGTTGAAGGTGCTGCTGGTGAAAAATTAGTAAATGATTCTTATAATGCCAGTCCAACATCAATGAGAGCAGCGGTTCAATTTATACATGATTTACAGGGCTATGATCGAAAAATAGTCGTACTTGGCGATATGCTAGAGCTTGGTGACAAAGAAGTTTATTTCCACCGTGAAATAGGTGAATTACTAAAACCTTTAGAAATTGTATATGTTTTTGCTTATGGACCTTTAGCGGAGAACATTGCTAAAGCTGCCTCTGCAAATTTTGAAGCAGGAAGGGTTTTTCATTTCACAGACAAAACGCAATTGATTGAAGCTGTAAAAAAGATAAGAAAACCAGGCGATGTTATTTTAGTGAAAGCATCAAGAGGTATGGGCCTCGAAAAAGTTGTCCATGATTTAGAAAAGGACTAATTGCATGAATACCAACCCTGCGAAAACATCGCAGGGTTTTAAAATGGTATAATAAATGGAACAGTTGAATCTTTTATGTTTTAAGAAAAGGGACATTGTATTTTTTGTAAACTAAATTTTAAAAAGATTAATGGACGCAGGTTTATAAATGTAAATCTTATGTGATAATGAAGTTATAGATAACTTAACTTTTTTATTTAATCCATTACTATAGTTGTCATTCTTCGAGAGAAAGGGTGGTAGAAAAGATGAAAGGCTGTCTACTTATTCACGGGTTTACTGGTGGAACTTTTGAGTTAGCCCCACTTGCTCAATTCTTGAAAAATGAGACGAATTGGAAGATTTCTATTCCGACATTGCCGGGACACGGGAATAATAGTAATTATGAAGGTGTAGAATTCTACCATTGGGTCGAAGCAGCGGAAAAAGAGCTGGTTCAAATGTTTGAAGTGTGTGACGAAGTTTACCTCATTGGCTTTTCAATGGGGGGAATGATTGCATCTCATTTATCCACTGTTTACCCAGTAAAAAAGTTAGTATTATTAAGTGCAGCATATCATTATGTATCACCGTATAAATTCATGAAGGAACTGCTAGAACTTGTTGTTGCATATTTAAAGAACAAGCATCATGATTTAATGATGTATCACCGATTTCAAAATAAGGTGAAAAGAATACCTATAAAAGTTACAAGAGAATTTCAAAAACTAGTACACTCTTTTAGATCGGATATACATAAAATTTCCATCCCTACTTTTATAGCGCATGGAATAAACGACAGTATAGTTCCTACGAGAAGTTCCAAGCAAATTTTTCAGAAAATCAGTTCAGAAGAAAAGCATATTATGTGGATTGATAAATCAAATCATCTTATATGTCTTTGTGAAGATAATAAAATACTTTTTGAAAAAATTGTAAAATTCATACAACCGGAAAGTGATTTTTTATCTAAATATAAACCCGAAAAACAATACGCAACCTACTAACGTTTAAAGTATAAAATATGTGAGTTGCATTATAGAAGCGGAAATGTTAACATTGAGTATTGTATAAACATCAGAACTTAAGTTAAAGCATTGCAGCCGCTAATCGCAAGCGGCGCTATTTTTTTGTAAATAAGCAGAGTTATAATAATTTCTGCTCTGGGAACTCACACCCAACTTTAGTGACTACTTCAAAGAGAAAAATGTACTCTCGCGAAAATGTTCACTAATTTGCGAAACGATTTGTTTTAGAAATTTGAAGGTTAATGACTTTGAATATATATTCTAAGTCTTAGTCACTTAAAGTTTAATGATGATTATATAGTCAAAATTAAGAGGAGAATTATATGGTATTATTTAGTGAATTAGGAATTAGTAAAGCGACATTGAAATCGATTGAGAAAATGGGGTTTGAAGAAGCTACCCCAATTCAAGCAGAAACAATCCCTTTGGCAATTCAAGGGGGAGATGTTATTGGACAAGCGCAAACAGGAACTGGTAAAACAGCTGCTTTTGGTATTCCAATGATTGATAAAATTGAAACAAAAAAAGATGAAATCCAAGGTTTGGTTATTGCTCCAACTCGTGAATTGGCAATCCAAGTAGCAGAGGAACTTTATAAACTTGGCAGTGATCGTCGTATTCGCGTATTGAGTGTTTACGGTGGTCAAGATATTTCACGCCAAATTAGAGCGTTGAAAAAAGCACCACATATTATTGTGGGTACACCGGGTCGACTTTTAGATCATATCAATAGAAAAACGGTTCGTTTGAATACGGTACAAACTGTAGTGTTAGATGAAGCGGATGAAATGTTAAATATGGGATTCATTGAAGATATCGAGTCAATCCTTTCTCAAGTTCCAGCTGAACACCAAACACTTCTGTTCTCTGCAACAATGCCTGATCCAATCCGTCGGATTGCAGCTCGTTTTATGGTTGACCCGCAAACTGTCAAAGTAAAAGCGAAAGAAATGACTGGTGAGTCAATCAGTCAATTTTACGTACGTGTTGCAGAAAGAGAAAAATTTGATGCGTTTACGCGTTTATTAGATATTCAGCAACCTGAACTAGCGATTGTATTCGGACGTACGAAACGTCGTGTTGATGAGTTAATCGAGGCGTTGGCAGTTCGAGGTTATAATGCAGATGGTATCCATGGTGATTTAACACAGGCGCGTCGAATGCAAGTTCTGAAAAAATTCAAAGATGGTGCAGTCGATATCCTGGTTGCTACAGATGTTGCAGCGCGTGGATTAGATATTTCTGGTGTGTCTCATGTTTATAACTTTGATATACCGCAAGATCCAGAATCGTATGTTCACCGTATTGGTCGTACTGGCCGTGCTGGTAAATCAGGTATAGCTATAACTTTTGTAACACCAAGAGAAATGGCTTACCTTGAAATTGTGGAAAAAACAACAAATAAAAAAATGGAAAGAATCCAACCGCCAACAGCGACTGATGCAGTTGAAAGTCAACGCAGATCTGCAAAAGAAAAGCTAATTGCTTCTGTAATGGCAGATGATCTTTCTTCGTACATGAATTTAGCGCAAGAAATATTAGAAGAAGTTTCTCCAGAACAATTGGTTGCTGCTTGTTTAAAACAGTTTATTAAAGAACCAGAAGAAAAGGCAGTTACTATTTCAGAAGAGAGACCGCTTCCATTCCGTCGTTCACCGGGTGAAAGTGGAAGAGGAAGTCGAGGTCCTCGTGAAGGCGGAAGAGGACGTGAAGGAGAACGAGGTCGTGGATCGCGTGATGGTGGTGCTCGTCGCTCTTATGGAGATAAAGATCGTAAACCAAGTGGCGATGGAGAACGTCGTTCATTTGGAGACAAGGATCGTAAACCAAGTGGTGATGGGGAACGTCGCCGTCCGTCTGGAGATAGAGAACGTCGCCCTAGCAGTGGAGGAGGCGAACGTCGTCCGAGTGCTGGTGCAGAACGTCGTATAGGAGATGGTAGTCGTCGTCCTCGTTCAGAGGGTAGCGAGCGAACGTCATCGAATGATCGTCCTAGTGGAGAACGTCGTCGTAGAAAACCACAAGAGTAGAAATCTAAAGACATCTAGACAACTATGTTTAGGTGTCTTTTTTTGATATAGTAGAAACAATCTTTAGAGTTATATTGGAGAAAAAACATGATTAAAGGTATTGGTATCGATATCATTGAATTAGATAGAATTGACGCTATCTTAGATAAAACACCACGATTTTGTGAAAAGATTTTAACAGCAGAAGAAGTCTCTGTTTTTCAATCTCTAGGCACTCGAAGAAGAAAGGTAGAATGGTTTGCAGGAAGGTTTGCAGCAAAAGAAGCATTTTCAAAGGCGCTTGGCACTGGAATCGGCAAAGAGTTTTCGTTTCAATCTATTTCAATACTAAACGATGTGACCGGTAAGCCTGTTGTTCATCATAAAACTGGCTTACTAGTACATATCTCAATTTCACATTCAAATACCCATGCTATTGCACAAATAATTTTAGAAGAATAATTTCATACTTATAGGTCTTGTCTCATATATTCAATAGTGAAGTAGGGACAAGGCTTTTTTATTATCCAAAGCACTTTTTTAGCACTGAACATGCCGCCTTCACTCTTTTAAAAAAATCAATCGGGCCATAGTCGGCAGACATTCATAACTAGAGTATAAACATCTAGAGATTTCTTCAAAATCTTCCAGAGTTAACTCGCTAGCGTGAACTGTCTGGACGCCGATTTCGGCACCTAAAAAAAAGGAGAGTAAATGATGAAAAAACTACTCTATTGCCTCATGATTTTGACTTTGGCGGTGGTCATTTCAGCGTGTGGGAAAAAGACAAATACCGACATCCGTTCTGAACTAAAAGAGAAAGTGAAGGACATGAAAGGTTACAAAGTCGAAGGAGTTATGAACATCAAAGTAGGATCTGTACCTCAAACGTATCATGTAGAAGTTTGGTATCAATCACCGAAACAGTATCGAGTAAATTTAAAAAATGAAAATAAGGAACAAAGCCAAATTATTCTCAGAAATAAAGAAGGTGTCTTTGTTCTAACGCCAGCACTAAATAAAAGTTTTCATTTCCAGAGTGATTGGCCAGAGAATGGTGGTCAAGCATATTTATACCAATCTTTAGTTCAGGATGTTTTGAGTGACAAAAAATCTAAGTTTAAAGAGACAAAAACAGAATATATTTTTGAGACAAAAACAAGGTATGCTAACAACAAGGCGCTTCCAATCCAAGAAGTGACTTTTGAAAAGGAATCATTAGCCCCTAAAAAGGTAGTTGTGATGGACTCCGATCGAAATAAACTTGTAACGGTAACATTTTCAAAAATGGAGTTCGATCCTAAATTTGGAAGCGAAGATTTTAGTGTGAAAAAGAATATGACAGGTGCACAACTTGAGATTCCAGGAGAAAATAAGGATACATCGTTCACTGTTAAATATCCTACAGCTAAAATTAAAGATGTTGTCCAAACAGGTGAGAAAACTGTAAAGGCTGCTGATGGTAACCAGGTAGTATTAACTTTTTCAGGAAAAGATAAAAACTTTACTATTATTGAGAGTAAAGCAGAAGTCTCTAAAGCTGTTTCTTCTGTTCTTGAAAATGGGGATCCTATAGACTTAGGTTTCACAGTAGGTACAATAACAGATCACACAGTTTCATGGACATTCGACGGTGTCGATTTCTTGTTGGCTTCCAACAACTTAACGAAAGAAGAGCTTATAACTGTTGCAGCATCTGTGTATTCAAACGGTGAAAAGTAAATTTACTATTAATTTAGATGATAAATACATGAATATATAAATTATCAGATCAAAATAGAACGTAAATAATTCAGAATAGAACAAGCCTTTTTTAGGGCTTGTTTTTTATTGTATTGAATTTATAATTGTATCAAACAAATTTATCAAAATCTGGGAATCGCAATAAGGGGAAAAACCATGGAACTTCAGGATCTTTATTTTAGAAACACGTGGCTTGAAATTGATTTAGATGCTATTGCACATAATGTTTCTGAGATGAAGAAACGATTAATGAACAGCGAAAAAATAATTGCAGTTATTAAAGCAAACGCTTATGGACATGGTGATGTTCAGGTTGCGAAGGCCGCGTTAGAATCTGGTGCCGATTACCTTGCAGTAGCCTTTTTAGATGAAGCTATTTCAATCAGAAGGAAAGGGATAGATGCGCCAACGATAATTTATGGAGCATTATCACCAAACTACGTTGAAATTGCTGCGGAGCAAAATTTAACAGTTACTGTCTACAGTAAAAAATGGATTTTAGAAGCTTCACGGATTTTACGAGAAAAAAATTTAAGAATAAAAATTCATATCAAAATTGATTCCGGAATGGGGCGCTTAGGGGTAAGATCATCAGAGGAGTTTCATGAAATTTTAAACCTTATTGATTCAGAAATATTTGAATTAGAGGGTGTATATACTCATTTTTCTACTGCAGATGAATTGGATGAAACTTATGTACATGAACAAGTAGAGATCTTTAAAAAAATTATTGATAGTATGCCATGTAAGCCACCAATGATTCACTGTAGCAACTCGGCTGCAGCGTTACGTTTTGAAAACATTCGTTTTACAGCCGTCCGTTTCGGTATTGGTATGTATGGCTTAACTCCAGCGGTAGGTATAAAAAACCTATTACCGTATGAGTTAAAACCCGCTCTTTCCTTTCATACGAGGTTATCTCAAATTAAAAAAGTAACTGCTGGGTCTCGAATCAGTTACGGAGCACGGTATCAATCCAAAGAAGATGAGTGGATTGGGACACTTCCTGTTGGCTATGCAGATGGGTGGTTACGAAAATTAACTGGACAGGAAGTATTGGTAAACGGAAAGAGAGTACCAATTGTGGGAACCATCTGTATGGATCAGTGTATGATTCGGTTGCCGTTTGAAATAGAGAACGGGACTCAGGTTACACTTATTGGTAAAAATGGAAATAATAATATCAGTGTTGAAGAAGTTGCAGAAAGATTAGATACAATCAACTATGAAGTGGTATGTGGGATTTCAGTACGTGTACCAAGAATTTTTAAAAGAAATGGAAAAATTATTGAAATAAAAAATGGGTTATTTTAGATTGTAAATAATTGTTTTTTAAAAAGGCTTATTAAATGGAAACGACTTAACATTTAAAAAAATCGCCTGAAACAATCAGGGAATTGTTGGAATTCGATTACAAAATGGAAGAAACTCTGCATATAGCAGGGTTTTTTTAATTATAATAAGGTGTGTATTATGTTTTTATAAATAAACAAAAAATGCTAAAATGAAATCTGAATATTTTTTTACGTTAAGGGAGATGCAACAATGCCAAAAACGATTTATCAAAATTCTGATAACAGTATAGAAGATTTTTGTTTTGAGGATTTAGATATTTCCCTCTCTCAAACAACGAAGGATTTTTTGAAAGAACGTGACATTAAGAAACTGAAAAGCGAACTCCGTCAAGGTTATAAAAGGATGGGAACAATTAACCTTTCAATCGCTGAGGAGTTTGAATTATTTGGGCCTATTGAAATATCAAGAGGTGCTATTGAAGATGAGTAAAAAAATCAAAAGAGGCGACATCTATTATGCCGATTTGTCTCCAGTTGTTGGTTCGGAACAGGGCGGTGTTCGCCCGGTTCTTGTAGTACAAAATGATATTGGAAATCGTCACAGTCCCACAGTTATAGTCGCAGCCATCACCGCGCAAATTCAAAAAGCAAAACTCCCCACGCATGTAGAAATCAAAGCAGACCAATATGGGCTAGAAAAAAACTCAGTTATTCTATTAGAGCAAATCCGAACATTAGATAAAAAAAGATTAACAGATAAAGTGGCAGAACTTGATCAAGCTATGATGGCTAGAATAAATTTTGCTCTTCAAATATCCATGGGAATGATTGATTTATAAACATAACACCATTACTTTTTATTTTTGCAGAAATATATACATATGGTTGCTCTCAATAAAAGAGAGCTTTTTTTATGCCTTTTTTAAATCTGGGGGCGCGAAACGCAAAGTGAAATAAGGGTCCTAATTATGTTAAACTATTCCAAAACAGTTAAACAATCAATAAGTAGAATATATGGATAGTACTATTTCTAAATAGATGATTTTCAGCATAGAGGTTGTCCTTGCAGGAAATGTGGGATTTTTGAACGAATTAGATCTGGGTATTACTTTAAAGGAAGTAGGGTTTTTAAATGTTATCAGTAGAACAGTTACAAGAAAAAGTTGCAAATGAATTAGAGCTTAAAACCAAACAGGTATTTCAAGTTTTGGCACTATTTGAAGAGGGAAATACAATTCCGTTTATTGCGCGTTATCGAAAAGAAATGACAGGATCGTTGGATGAAGTTCAAATCAAAGACATTTCAGATCGTTGGACGTATTTAACAAATTTGGAGAAACGCAAAGAAGATATTATCAGAAGCATTGAAGAACAAGGAAAACTCACCCCCGAACTTCAAGCTCAAATCGAACAGGCTGAGAAAATGCAGACCATTGAAGATTTGTATCGCCCTTATAAACAAAAAAGACGTACGAGGGCAACGGTGGCAAAGGAGAATGGTCTTGAACCACTTGCAGAGTGGTTGTTACGTTTACCTTTAAATGGATCTGTTCATGATCAAGCAGAACAATACATAAATGATAAGGTTGAATCTGTAGAAGCGGCTGTTCAAGGAGCTAAAGATATTATTGCTGAAATTATTTCTGATGAGGCGCAATATCGTGATTGGATTCGCCGCGAAACCTCAAAGAATGGATTTTTGTCTACTTCTGTAAAAAATGAAGGGGCAGATGAAAAGAAGGTTTATGAAATGTATTATGAATACGAAGAGCAGATATCTCGTATTGTACCTCACCGTGTGCTTGCAATAAATCGTGGTGAAAGTGAAGACATTTTGAGAGTGAGAATTCATACCGATGTTCAGAAAATACTCTCTTACCTAGAAAGAAGGATGATTACAAACGTAAATTCAATAGCAGCGTCACATATTAAAGATGCTATTGAAGATAGCTATAAACGTCTAATTGAACCTTCAATTGAGCGTGAAATAAGAAATGAACTATCTGAAGTTGCCGAGGATCGAGCGATTCATATATTTTCTGAAAATCTAAGGAATCTTCTTCTGCAGCCTCCTATGAAAGGGAAGATGGTACTTGGTGTGGACCCAGCCTATCGAACAGGTTGCAAAATGGCAGTGGTTGACTCAACAGGAAAAATGATCGAAATTGCAGTTATATACCCACATACCGTGAGTGATCCGAGTGAAGCGAAAAGAAAATTTATTTCAATTGTAAATAAACACAACATTGAAATCGTTACGATTGGAAATGGGACGGCTTCGCGTGAAACCGAGCAATTTGTTGTGGATGCTTTAAAAGAAATTGATCGTAAAGTGTTTTACATTATTGTAAATGAAGCTGGGGCATCGGTATATTCTGCATCTGAAGTTGCGCGTCAAGAATTTCCAAACCTCCAAGTAGAGGAACGATCTGCAGTATCGATTGCAAGACGTCTCCAAGATCCATTAGCAGAATTAGTAAAAATTGATCCGAAATCGGTAGGTGTTGGACAATACCAGCACGATGTAGCTGAAAAGAAATTAAACGACTCGTTAACTTTTGTAGTTGAAACAGCCGTAAACCAAGTAGGTGTTAATGTAAATACGGCGTCTGTTTCTCTTTTACAACATGTAGCTGGGCTTTCAAAGTCTGTTGCACAAAACATTGTAAAGCGCCGAGATGAAGAAGGTGCTTACAATAATAGAAGTGAACTAAAAAAAATTCCGCGTCTTGGGGCTAAAACATATGAACAAGCTATAGGCTTCTTGCGAATTTTAGATGGAAGTGAACCGTTAGATCGAACGCCCATTCATCCGGATCATTATGATGTTGTTCGTAAACTATTAAAGCAATTAGGGTGTACAACAGATCAATTAGGTACTGCTGAACTTGTGAATGCTTTAAAACAAATTGATATTACAGAGACGGCAAAAGATTTGGGGATTGGAGAAATAACTTTAATAGATATTTTAGAAGCTCTATCAAAACCCGAACGCGATCTTCGTGAAAAATTCTCAACACCTCTCTTGAAATCAGATGTTTTAAAAATAGAAGATTTAAAACCTAGAATGGAACTACAAGGAACTGTGCGTAATGTCGTAGACTTTGGTGCATTCGTTGATATTGGGGTTAAACAAGATGGTCTTGTTCATATATCTAAATTAAGTTCTAAACGGGTTAAACATCCGATGGAAATTGTTTCTGTAGGTCAGGTTGTAACTGTGTGGATTGAACAAGTAGATGTACAAAAAGGAAGAATATCATTAACTATGCTGTCGCCTAGGGAATAAATGTTTCGTGTTCGTAAAGTGGCTGACTTTACGAACACGAATTTTAATGTGGAAGGAGGAGTAAGATGACAGATTATGAACTTCAAAAAATAGTTGAAGAAATTTCTGAAGAAGTATTTGAAAAACCTTTCTTGCATTCTGTAAAATTTAATCCTAAATTACGAACCACTGGTGGGAGATATCTACTTCAGACGAATAATATTGAAATAAATCCGAAATACTATCAAAAGTTTGGTTATTCAGAATTAGAAGGAATTATTAAACACGAACTCTGTCATTATCACCTCCATCTAGATGGTTTAGGGCATCAACATCGCGATCAAGATTTCAAGAATCTAATCAGCAAGACAAAGACACCGAGGTATTGCACTAAACTAAAAGAAAAAAAGATTAACTATATATACCGGTGTTCTAAATGCGGTATTGAATATCGTAGAAACAGAATGGTAAATTTGAAGAAGTACAGATGTGGAAAGTGTAGAGAAAAGCTAGATTTAGTTAAAATGTAAGAAGTTTATTACTATATATAGAGAATAAAAAAACTCTAAAATTTAATTCTAAAAAACGGTTGACAATCATAACTAGCCCCCATATAATGAAAAAGTTGCTTTTTTAAACAACAGATTTTTAGAGAATTAAACGGGTCAGCACTCGGATTTTTATAAAAATACATGCTTGACTTTTGAAATGATATCCGTATAATGAAAATACTGTGTTTTCAAACATAGGCCTATCGCCAAGCGGTAAGGCAACGGATTTTGATTCCGTCATGCGTTGGTTCGAATCCAGCTAGGCCTGCCAATTTATTTCCTGCATAGTGTAATTTTTAAGTAATTAGAAAGTGTTTATTAAGACTTCTCCTCGATTAAACTGTCTTCAGTTTTTTGAATAAAAGTCATTCCTTTCCTACCTTGTTACACGATTTATATGCGAGCCATTAGCTCAGTAGGTAGAGCATTTGACTTTTAATCAAAGGGTCGCAGGTTCGAATCCTGCATGGCTCACCATCTTAGTTTGGTTTCGCGGTCGTGGCGGAATGGCAGACGC